>NZ_JBIVUX010000005.1:0-834657 GCF_044757385.1 Streptomyces sp. NPDC091282 | reverse complement strand
TTCCCTTTCCGGCGGTTCCGACTCTATCAGATCCTTTCGGCGTCTGATTCCCAGTCAGCGGGTGTTGTCTTCCCGGCTGTTGGGCCGTTCCGACGAGTGAGACTTTAGCGGATTCCCGGCCTCCGACGCTAATCGGGGGGCCGCGTCCTTTCGAACGTGGATTCCTTCATTTCGCACGTACGCATGCCAAAACAAGGCGACGACGAATCGTCGACTGCTGGTAGGTACGTGCGGAATGGCTGTCCGGGGACCGACCGGAGTCGGCGCTCACGTCGGACAACTCGGAGAACATTACGTAACCGGTTGGGGTGTGTCAACCCGCGACCTGCCGGGCCCGCCGGGCGTATCGTGGGCGTCATGACTACGCGTACGTGCACCCGGCAGCAGTGGTGGGCCGCCTGACGGCGGCCGCGTTCACGTACGCATTCAACGGCCGCCGCCTCGGCGGCCGTTCGTGTATCTCCCTCCAGAACCTCTGAGGGCCGGCCGCTCGGGACGGCGGCTCCGACCTGGAGGTGGAGAAGGAATGACACGGGTCTTCAGCGGTATCAAGCCGACCGGACACCTGACCCTGGGGAACTACCTGGGGGCCATGCGGCAGTGGGCCGCCGTGGACCAGCACCAGGCCGACGCCCTGTTCTGCATCGTCGACCTGCACGGGATGACCGTGGACCACGACCCGGCGCGGCTGCGCAGGCTCACCCGGCAGGCGGCGACCCTGCTGCTGGCCGCGGGACTGGATCCGGAGCTGTGCACGGTGTTCGTGCAGAGTCACGTCGACGAGCACACCCGGCTGTCGTACCTCATGGAGTGCGTGGCCACCGACGGGGAGATGCGGCGCATGATCCAGTACAAGGAGAAGGTCGCGAGCGAGGCGGTGCGCGGGCGGAGTGTCCGGCTGTCCCTCCTCACGTACCCGGCGCTGATGGCGGCGGACATCCTGGCGTACGGGGCGGACGAGGTGCCGGTCGGTGACGACCAGGCGCAGCACGTGGAACTGACGCGGGACCTCGCGGTGCGGTTCAACCAGCGGTACGGGCACACGTTCGTGGTGCCGAAGGCGACCGTGCCGAAGGTCGCCGCGCGGGTGATGAACCTCCAGGATCCGCTGTCGAAGATGGGCAAGAGCGACGACTCCGGGCCGGGCGTCGTCTACCTCCTGGACGAACCGGAGGTGATCCGGAAGAAGATCATGCGGGCGGTGACGGACAGCGGGCAGGACGTCGTCTATGACCGCGTGGAGCGGCCCGGGGTCGCGAATCTGCTGGAGATTCTCGCTGCGTGCACGGGCGGGAACCCTGAGTCACTGGCGACCGTTCACGATTCGTACGGGGCTCTGAAGCGGGCCACCGCTGATGCGGTGCTGGACGTGCTCGGTCCCGTGCAGGCCAGGCACAAGGAGTTGTGCGTCGATCCCGGATATGTGGAGGAGGTGTTGCGGCATGGGGCGGAGAAGGCTCGGGCGATCGCCCGGCCGATCGTCGATACCGCCTATCGGGCCATCGGGTTGTTGCCGCCGGGCGCCTTCGCGGAGGGTGCCGTGGCCCAGCCCGCGGTGAACGCGGCGCGCTAGGCACCGGCAGTCCCTCGATCCCTCAGGCCCTCAAGTCCTTCAGGGCCTGGCGGCTCTCCTCGTCGCCTTCTTCCGACCGCGGTCGGTCCGGGCTCAGTCCTTCTTTCCGGAGGCGAGTTCGCGGCTGCGGTCGCGGGCGGCTTCGAGGGCGGCGATGAGGGCGGCGCGGACGCCGTGGTTCTCCAGTTCGCGGATGGCGTTGATGGTGGTCCCGGCGGGCGAGGTGACGTTCTCGCGGAGCTTGACGGGGTGCTCGCCGCTGTCACGGAGCATCACGGCCGCGCCGATCGCGGACTGGACGATGAGTTCATGGGCCTTGTCGCGGGGCAGGCCGAGCAGGATGCCGGCGTCCGTCATGGCCTCGACCAGGTAGAAGAAGTAGGCCGGGCCCGAGCCCGACAGGGCGGTGCAGGCGTCCTGCTGGGACTCGGGGACCTGGAGGGTCTTGCCGACCGCACCGAAGATCTCCTCGGCGGTGGCGAGGTGGGCGGCGGTGGCGTGGCTGCCTGCGGAGATGACGGACATCGCCTCGTCGACGAGGGCGGGCGTGTTCGTCATGACACGGACGACCGGGGTGCCGGCGGCGAGCCGCTCCTCGAAGAAGGAGGTGGGGATGCCGGCCGCGCCGCTGATGACCAGGCGGTCGGCGGGGATGTGCGGGGCGAGTTCGTCGAGGAGCGTGCCCATGTCCTGCGGCTTGACCGTCAGGATCAGGGTGTCGGCGGTCTTCGCGGCCTCGGCGTTGGTGACCGGGCTGACTCCGTGGCGGGCGCGGAGTTCTTCGGCCCGTTCGGGGCGGCGGGCGGTGACCAGGAGGTCGGCGGGTGCCCAGCCGGCCCGGATCATTCCGCTGAGCAGGGCTTCGCCGATCTTGCCGGTACCGAGGACTGCGACTTTCTGACTCATGCGGTTCAGTCTGTCACCGGGGGTGGCGGGCGGGAGGGGGTTGTCCGCTGGGCGGACGGACGGTGGGCATGACGGCGGTCACGCCGTCCGTCGCCGGAGGGTGGCGGCTCCCAGGGTCAGCACCAGCAGGGCGCAGCCGGCGACGATCAGGACGTCCCTGACGAAGGTGGCGGTCATGTCGGTGTGGTGGAGGACTTCGTTCATGCCGTCCACGGCATAGGACATGGGGAGGACGTCGGAGAGGGCTTCGAGGGCGGGGTGCATCTGGGAGCGGGGTGTGAAGAGTCCGCAGAGGAGGAGCTGGGGGAAGATCACCGCCGGCATGAACTGGACCGCCTGGAATTCCGAGGCCGCGAAGGCCGAGACGAAGAGGCCGAGGGCTGTGCCGAGCAGGGCGTCGAGCAGGGCGACCAGGAGCAGGAGCCAGGGTGAGCCGGTGACGTCCAGGCCCAGGAACCAGACGGCGAGGCCGGTGGCGAGGGCCGACTGGATGATCGCGAGGATGCCGAAGGCGAGGGCGTAGCCGGCGATGAGGTCGGCCTTGCCGAGCGGCATGGCGAGGAGGCGTTCCAGGGTGCCGGAGGTGCGCTCGCGAAGGGTGGCGATGGAGGTCACCAGGAACATCGTGATGAGCGGGAAGATCCCGAGGAGCGAGGCGCCGATGTTGTCGAAGGTGTGCGGGCTGCCGTCGAAGACGTAGCGGAGCAGGACCAGCATCAGGCAGGGGATGAGGAGGAGCAGCGCGATCGTGCGGGGGTCGTGGCGGAGCTGGCGCAGGACGCGGGCCGCGGTGGCGGTGGTGCGGGCCAGGTTGAGGGCGCCGACGGGGGCGGTCGTGGTGGCCGGCTGAGCGGTCATCGCGCGGTCTCCTTCGTGCGGGAGGTGGCGGCGGCTTCGTCGACGAGGTGCAGGAAGGCTTCCTCGACGGTGGCGGAGCCGGTGCGGGTGCGGAGCGCCTCGGGCGTGTCTCCCCCAGCCTCCGGCCGGGAGGTGCCCCCAGCGAGGATCTCGCCCTCGCGCATGAGGAGGAGGCGGTGGCAGCGCTCGGCCTCGTCCATGACGTGGGAGGAGACGAGGAGCGTGGCGCCGTGGGTGTCGGTGAGGGAGTGGAAGAGCTGCCAGAGGTCGCGGCGCAGGACGGGGTCGAGTCCGACGGTGGGTTCGTCGAGGACGAGGAGTTCGGGGGTGCCGAGCAGGGCGACGGCGAGCGAGACCCGGCTGCGCTGGCCGCCGGAGAGGTTGCCGGCGAGGGAGTCGGCGTGGCTGGTGAGGTCGACTTCGCCGAGGACGCGTTCGACGTCGGCACGGCGGTCGGGGGTGGGGCGGGTGGGGTCCAGGACCGAGCCGAAGTAGTCGAGGTTCTGGCGGACGGTCAGGTCGTCGTAGACGGAGGGGGCCTGGGTGACGTAGCCGATGCGGGTGCGGAGGGTGGGGTGGCCGGCGGGGCGGCCGAGGACGTTCAGGGTGCCGGTGACCTTGGCCTGGCTGCCGACGATGGAGCGCATCAGGGTCGACTTGCCGCAGCCGGAGGGTCCGAGCAGGCCGGTGATCTGGCCGCGGGGGACGGTGAAGTCGAGGCCGCGCAGGACGGTGCGGGGGCCGCGGACGGCGGTGAGGCCGGCGGCCTGGACGGCGGGGGGCAGGGCTGAGTTGCCGGGGGCCTCGGGCGGCTCCGGCGAGTAATTCACCATGCGATGAATAATGCTCGGGAGGGCAGGGGGCGTCAAGGGGAGAGTGAGTGGGTTGAAGGCGGGCTCCTGCCGGGCGGGGCCGGTTGCGGCGAGGGGGCGAGGAGTTGCGGAGGGGGCGCCTCCTGGGGCGTCCCTGGGGGCGGGGAGCGCACGCACGACGGCCACCGTCCCGCGGCCGGGTCGTTGCCGCGGGACGGTGGCCGGGGGTCGGGACGGTGGCCGGGCCGGTGGTCAGTGGCCGTTGGCCGTTGGCCGTTGGCCGTTGGCCGTTGGCCGTTGGCCGTTGGCCGTTGGCGACGGTCAGGTGTTGAGGGCGACGAGGAGGAGGACGTCGTAGGTCTCCTCGACGATCCCCTCAGGGAAGGCCTTGAGGAGGTGGGCGCGCTCGTCGGTGAAGAAGGCGGTGCGGCGGTCCTCGGGGGTGAGGAGGAACGCCGAGTGGCTGCCGAGGTTGGCGAGGTGGGTGTCGACGGGGATACGGCGGCTCCAGCGGACCTCGCGGCGCTCGAAGCGGAGGCGGCCGCTGGGGTCGGCGAGGTCGGTGCGTTCGGCGGTCTTGCGCTTCTCGGCGGCCGCGTCCACACCGAAGAAGCGGCTCATCCGCTCGTTCTGCCCGGCGATCCACTCCACGTCCAGGGCGTCGGTGTTCCACCACAGCGCGATCGCGCCGCCGGGACGCAGCACGCGCAGCGCCTCCGGCACCGACCGGGCCGGGTCGGTCCAGTGCCAGGCCTGGGCGTAGGTGACGAAGTCGGCGATGCCGTCGGCGAGCGGCAGGGCGTTGCCGTTGCCGCGGACGAGCGGGACGTCGGGGAGGGTCAGGTGGAACTGCGCCGCCATGCCCTCGCCCGGTTCCACCGCGACCACGTCGGCGCCGCGCGCGCGCAGGACGGCGGTCGCGATGCCGGTGCCGGCGCCGACGTCGACCACCCGGGCCCCGGTGAGGGTGTGGCCGGCCGCTTCCTCCACGGCGTCGAGGAGTGCGGGCGGGTAGGAGGGGCGGTTGGCGGCGTACTGGGCCGCTGCGGCGTTGAAGGAGTGCGCGCGGGTCGCGTGCGAGGGGACGGGTTCCGGGGTGCGCGACTGGCTTGTGGTCATACGGCCATGGTCGCGGGGGCGGGAGGGAGGGCGACAGCGGATATCGCCGGGCGCCCGGGTGCCTCGGGTGCCGTACCGGACGGTCTCAGCGCTTGCGCTTCTTCTTCGACGGGTTGCCCGTGCGGCGCGTCGTGCGACGTTCGTGCTCCTGGACGGCGGTCTCGTACTCGGTGCGGTGGAGCCGCTCGCCGGGGGCCTCGATCAGGGCGCGGAAGAAGTAGGCGAGGAGGGAGCCGACGAAGCCGATGGCGAGGAGGCCGCGCAGGGAGGCCTGGCGGTCCGGGTCGGGGCGCTTGCCGAAGCCGTCCCAGGTGGTGCGGAAGGCCAGTGCGCTGCAGATGGCGAACATCGCGACGACCAGCACGGTCACGAAGGTTCCGGTGTCGGCGAGCTGGAGGCCTTCGTAGGCGAGGCGCAGGATCAGGCAGGAGACGACGGCGGCGGCGAGCGAACCCGCGGCCACGCCCACGCGGCGCAGGACGTAGCCGTGGTCGTGGTCGACCCAGGACGTGCCGAAGAAGCGGAGGGGCTCGGGCCGGGGGCCGTTCGGGGCCCCGCCGGTGGAGCCCGCGGAGGTGTCCGGGGTGCCAGGTTCGTCGCTCACGGGACGATTATGGCGCCGGACGGCCGCGGGCTCCGGGGCGGGTCGTGCCGGCCGGATCAGGAGCAGCGGTCGGCGACGTAGCCGTCGCTGCCCGTGTGGACGTAGGAGTCCGAGACGTACTCGCCGTTGTCGATGTTGTCCCAGATGTTCGAGGTGCCGTAGTAGCCGGAGACCGTCGTGCCGGGTGTCTGGCAGAAGATCGGGACGCGGGTGCCCTCGGGCAGGGTCCGTGTGATGCCGTAACCGGTGCCGGGGCCGCTGCGGACGTTCAGGCGGACGCCGGGGGCGACCGGATACGTCTTCACGGACGCCGCCGCGAGCGTCGCGACGGCCTCGGCCTCACCGCTGCTGCCGGCTTCCTGGACATGATCGACTGACATGTGAAACTCCCCCCAATGAACCCCATGAGTGCCATGGGATCCCGTTGATTCCCTCGAATCGAGCCATGAAACTCGTGTGCGCGACTCGCACGCGGAGGCTAGCAAGCCGCCTCTGTATCGCACGCGTCATCGACTAGGCTCCGTGCGTCGCGCTCCGCGGAGAAAGCACGGGGGTGGTCTGATGACGCCACAGCGCAACACCGGAGCGGACGCGGAAGCGGAACTTCCCGAGTACGCCGGGCACTACCGTCTGGAGTCCTGCCTGGGCTCGGGCGGCATGGGCGTGGTGCACCTGGCCCGCAGCACCTCGGGGCTGAAGCTCGCCGTGAAGGTCGTGCACGCCGAGTTCGCCAAGGACCGTGAGTTCAGGGGCCGTTTCCGGCAGGAGGTGGCCGCCGCGCGCAAGGTCAGCGGCGCCTTCACGGCTCCCGTCGTGGACGCCGATCCGGAGGCCGCACGGCCTTGGATGGCCACCCTCTTCATCCCCGGACCGACCCTCTCCGAGCAGGTCAAGCGGAACGGCCCCATGTCCCCTGCCCAGTTGCGCAGGCTGATGGCGGGGCTCGCGGAGGCGCTGCGCGACATCCACCGCGTCGGGGTGGTGCACCGGGACCTCAAACCGAGCAACGTCCTGCTCGCCAAGGACGGTCCGAAAGTCATCGACTTCGGCATCTCCCGGCCGAAGGACAGCGAACTGCGGACCGAGACCGGGAAGTTGATCGGTACGCCGCCGTTCATGGCGCCGGAGCAGTTCCGGCGGCCGCGGGAGGTGGGGCCCGCCGCGGACATCTTCGCGCTCGGGTCGGTGCTGGTGCACGCGGCGACCGGGCGGGGGCCGTTCGACTCCGACAGCCCCTACGTCGTCGCCTACCAGGTCGTGCACGACGAACCCGACCTCACCGGCATGCCGGAGGAGCTGGCTCCGCTGGTGCTGCGCTGTCTCGCCAAGGAGCCGGAGGACCGGCCGACGCCCGACGAGATGATGCGGGAGCTGCGGTCGCTGTCGGCGTCGTACGACACGCAGGCGTTCATACCGGCGCAGCGGGTCACGGAGGACGAGGACGACCCCTCGGAGAGGGAAGAGGAGAAGCCACGGGAGCCGGACGAGCCGCCGGCCGCCCGTTCCGGCCGGGGGCCCCGGCCGGCGCGGAAGGTGTCGGTGCGGCGGATGGCGGTCGCCGCCGGGGCCGGGCTCCTGGTCCTCGGCGGTGTGCTCGCCTCGGTGCCGTGGTCGGGGGACGACGGTCCGGCGCCCACGGGCGAAACGGTCCGGCGCTCCGCCACGGCGTTCGAGGCCTGGCAGCGGGAGTCGGTCGCCGGGAACGGCTCGGGGATGCCCCAATGCGTCAGCGGGGCGGGGAGGTTGCTGTGCTTGCGGTCGGGGCTGGCCTTCGCCCTCGATCCGACGAGTGGCCGGGTGCTGTGGCGGCACCGGGTCGCGGACGAACGTACGAGCGGCGCGCCGTCGCTGTCGGGCGGGCTCCTGCTGGTGCCGGCGGACGGTGGTCGGCGGGTGACGGCGCTGGATCCGGCGACGGGTTCGCCGCGCTGGCAGCGGGAACTGCCCGCGCACCAGGCGATGACGGTCACCCGGAGCATGTTGCTGGTCGTCGGGGCCGACCGTGTGATCACCGGCATCGACGCCGGGACCGGCCGCACCAGATGGAGCCTGCCGGTACCGGGCACCGTGACCCCGTCCCTGAGTTCGTTCGCCGGAGACCGGCTGGCCTACGCGACCAGTACCAGCGACGACGGCACGCACACCCTGGTCACCGCGCTGGACCCGGAGGCCGGGAAGCAGCGCTGGGAGGCCCGGCTCGCGGGTGACCTCGAACCGGTCGGCGGCTCGGGCGGGTCGCTGTTCCTGCTGTCCACGGATCTCGCCTCCGGGCAGACGGACGCGGTGGTGCGCTACACGCCGGACCCCGGGACCACCCGCCGGGTGGCGCTGCCCGTCCGCCGGGACGCGCCGGGCGCCTCCGTCCGCGGTGACGTCGTCTACCTGCTGGCCGCCGGCGGCTCGTTGGAGGCCGTGGACATGGACGGCGGCAGACGGCTCTGGGGGCTGCAGACGTCGGTGAGCCGGGGGTCGGCGCCCGTGGCCGACGGCCGGCACGTCTACTTCACGGCGGCTGACGGTCGCCTGCTCGCCGTCGACGCCCGCAAGGGCACCCTCGTCGGCCAGACCCCGGCGCGGCTGGCCGGCAACTCCGACCAGGTCGTCGCCGCGCTGTCGGCTCCGCTGGTCGTCGGCGCCCAGGTGTACGCCACCGCCCCGGACGGCAGCGTCTTCGCCGTGGACGGGGCGGATCCCGCCGGCTGGTGACGCAGGCGTCCGCGTCACCGGGACGAGCACAGCCGTCGGTGCCGTGTGCCGCGGACAGACGGCAGGGGCCGTCTCCCCCGTGGGAGGCGGCCCCTGTCGTACGCCGGGTCTCAGCCGAGCTTGCTCACGTCACGCACCGCGCCCTTGTCGGCGCTGGTGGCCATCGCCGCGTAGGCGCGCAGGGCCGCCGAGACCTTGCGGTCGCGGTTCTTCGGCGCGTACACGCCGTTCAGGGCCTGCTCGCGACGGGCCAGTTCGGCGTCGTCGACGAGGAGTTCGATCGTGCGGTTGGGGATGTCGATGCGGATGCGGTCGCCGTCCTCGACGAGGGCGATGGTGCCGCCCGAGGCCGCCTCCGGCGAGGCGTGGCCGATCGACAGGCCCGAGGTGCCGCCGGAGAAGCGGCCGTCGGTGATCAGCGCGCAGGTCTTGCCGAGGCCGCGGCCCTTGAGGAAGGACGTCGGGTAGAGCATCTCCTGCATGCCGGGGCCGCCCTTGGGGCCCTCGTAGCGGATGACGACGACGTCGCCGTGCGTGACCTGCTTGTTGAGGATCTTCTCGACGGCCTCTTCCTGCGACTCGCAGACGACCGCCGGGCCCTCGAAGGTCCAGATGGACTCGTCGACGCCGGCCGTCTTCACCACACAGCCGTCGACGGCGAGGTTGCCCTTGAGGACGGCGAGGCCGCCGTCCTTGGAGTAGGCGTGCTCGACGCTGCGGATGCAGCCCTCCGCCGCGTCCTCGTCCAGGGCCTCCCAGCGCTCGGACTGGGAGAACGCCTCGGAGGAGCGGACGCAGCCCGGGGCCGCGTGCCACAGTTCGACCGCCTCGGGGGACGGGGAGCCGCCGCGCACGTCCCACGTCTTGAGCCAGTCCGCGAGGGAGGGGCTGTGGACGGAGTGCACGTCCTCGTTCAGGAGGCCGCCGCGGTGCAGTTCGCCGAGGAGGGCGGGGATGCCGCCGGCCCGGTGCACGTCCTCCATGTAGTAGGTGCGGGACTTCGCGACGTTCGGGGCGACCTTGGCCAGGCAGGGGACCCGGCGCGAGACCTCGTTGATCTCCTCCAGGCCGAAGGAGACGCCCGCTTCCTGGGCGGCGGCCAACAGGTGCAGGATCGTGTTGGTGGAGCCGCCCATCGCAATGTCCAGGGCCATGGCGTTCTCGAACGCGGCGAAGGTCGCGACGTTGCGGGGCAGGACCGTGTCGTCGTCCTGCTCGTAGTAGCGGCGGGTGATGTCCATGACCGTGCGGGCCGCGTCGACGTACAGCCGCTTGCGGGCCGTGTGGGTCGCCAGGACCGAGCCGTTGCCGGGGAGCGAGAGACCGATGGCCTCGGTCAGGCAGTTCATCGAGTTGGCGGTGAACATGCCGGAGCAGGAGCCGCAGGTCGGACAGGCGTTCTCCTCGATACGGAGGATGTCCTCGTCCGAGATCTTGTCGTTCACCGCGTCGGAGATCGCGTCGACCAGGTCCAGGGTGCGGACGGTGCCGTCGACGAGGGTGGCCCGGCCGGCCTCCATCGGGCCGCCGGAGACGAAGACGGTGGGGATGTCGAGGCGCAGCGCGGCCATCAGCATGCCCGGCGTGATCTTGTCGCAGTTGGAGATGCAGACCAGGGCGTCGGCGCAGTGCGCCTCGACCATGTACTCGACGGAGTCGGCGATCAGGTCGCGGGACGGCAGGGAGTACAGCATGCCGCCGTGGCCCATGGCGATGCCGTCGTCCACGGCGATCGTGTTGAACTCGCGCGGGATGCCGCCCGCCTCCGTGATCGCCTCGCTGACGATCCGGCCGACCGGCTGGAGGTGGGTGTGGCCCGGAACGAACTCGGTGAAGCTGTTGGCGACCGCGATGATCGGCTTGCGGCCGATGTCCGCGCCCGGTACACCGGAGGCGCGCATAAGGGCGCGGGCGCCCGCCATGTTGCGGCCGTGGGTGACTGTGCGGGACCTCAGCTCGGGCATCGTCGCTCGCTCCTTCAGACAGATAGGGCTGTCATCGAGCGTACGCCCGTTGCTCAGGCTTCGGGACGAGGTGTCCGGAATGCGGGACGGATGTCTCGCGGGTCCGCCCTCACGGGCCGGTCAGATGCCCCTGTACGACCGGTGCCACCCGCGCCACGATCTGCTCCAGGTCCGCCGACGCCAGCGGCTCCAGCTTGATCACGTACCGCAGCATCGCGCACCCCACCAGCTGCGCGGCGGCCAGCTCGGCGCGCAGCTGCGCGTCCGGGAGGTCCAGCTGCTCGGCGAGCCGGCGCAGCAGCTGGGCGGCGATCAGCCGGCGGAAGACGGCGGCCGCGGTCTCGTTGTTCACGGCCGAGCGGAGGATCGCCAGCAGCGGCGTACGGGTGGTGGGGTTCTCCCAGACACCGAAGATGAAGCGGGTCAGGCGTTCGCCGACGCCGTCCACCGGGCCGTCGGCCACCGCGAGGGGCGCGTTCAGCGCGGGCGCGAAGGCGACCGAGATCGCGGCCTCGAAGACCTGCTCCTTGGTGCCGAAGTAGTGGTGGACGAGGGCCGAGTCGACGCCGGCGGCCTTGGCGATGCCGCGGACGGACGTCTTGTCGTAGCCGAGTTCGGAGAACTCCTCGCGGGCGGCGGCGAGGATGCGGTCCCGGGTGTCGGCCGACTCGGCGCGCGGCGGGCGGCCGCGGCGGCGGGGTGCGGTCCCGTCGCCGGCCGGAGCGGTGCGGGTCACCTGCGGGGCACCTTCACCGCCGAGGCCAGGTGCAGGCGGGTGAAGGCCAGGGCCTCCGCGAGGTCGGCCTCGCGCTCGGCGGCGGACATCGCGCGCCGGGTGTTGACCTCGATGACGACGTGCCCGTCGAAGCCGGTGAGCGCGAGGCGCTCCAGGACCTCGGCGCAGGGCTGGGTGCCGCGGCCGGGCACCAGGTGCTCGTCCTTGGCGGAGCCGCGGCCGTCGGCGAGGTGGACGTGGCCGAGCCGGCCGCCCATCCGGTCGAACATGGCGAGCGCGTCGGTGCGGGAGGTCGCGGCGTGGCTGAGGTCGATCGTGAAGTGCCGGTAGTCGTCCTTGGTGACGTCCCAGTCGGGGGCGTACGCGAGCATCTCGCGGTCGCGGTAGCGCCACGGGTACATGTTCTCCACCGCGAACCTGACGTCCGTCTCGTTGGCCATGCGCCAGACGCCCTCCACGAAGTCGCGGGCGTACTGGCGCTGCCAGCGGAACGGCGGGTGGACGACGACGGTGTCCGCGCCGAGCCTCTCGGCGGCCGACCGGGCCCGCTGGAGCTTGACCCAGGGGTCGGTGGACCAGACCCGCTGGGTGATCAGCAGGCAGGGGGCGTGGACGGCGAGGATCGGGATGCGGTGGTAGTCGCTCAGCCTGCGCAGGGCCTCGATGTCCTGGCTGACCGGGTCGGTCCACACCATGACCTCGACGCCGTCGTAGCCGAGGCGCGCGGCGATCTCGAAGGCCGTCGCCGTCGACTCCGGATAGACGGAGGCCGTGGAGAGCGCGACCTTCGCATCCGGGATACGGACGACGTCCCTTGGTTCTGCCACGAGGGACAGGTTACGGGGTGGGAACGGGCGGGGGCGGGGGGCGTCTTCGCCAGTGTGACGATCGTCGCGTCGGAAGCGCGGCCGGGCGCCCGGCCGCCGTCACGGGTCCGGACGCGCCGGCCTGCGGGTGTGCCCGCCGCCCGGCGGCGGGTCCGGCGGGAGGCGCCCTGCGGGTGTGCCCGCCGACGGGCGGCGGGTCCGGCGGGCGCCCGCCGCGGGTGCGTCTAGACCGGGCCCATGTGGTCGAGGCGCCGCAGGATGATGCCCTCGCGCAGCGCCCACGGGCACACCTCGACCGAGTCCACCCCGAACAGGTCCATCGCGGCCTCCGCCACCAGCGCGCCCGCCACCAGCTGGCCCGATCGGCCCTCGGAGACCCCCGGGAGCGCGCCGCGCTGGGCGGTGTTCATGGCGGCGAGCCGCGGCACCCAGGTCTCCAGCGAGCTGCGCTTGAGTTCCCGCTGGACGTAGAGGCCGTCGGCGGAGCGGGCCGCGCCGGCGATCCGGGCCAGCTGCTTGAAGGTCTTGGAGGTGGCGACGACGTGGTCGGGCGCGCCGAAGCGGCTGAACTCGCCGACCGTGCGCGCGATCTCGGCCCGCACGTGGCGGCGCAGTGCCCGTATGTCCTCCGGGGCCGGCGGGTCGCCGGGGAGCCAGCCGGCGGTGAGCCGGCCGGCGCCGAGCGGCAGCGAGACGGCCGCGTCCGGCTCCTCGTCGATGCCGTAGGCGATCTCCAGGGAGCCGCCGCCGATGTCCAGGACCAGGAGTTTCCCGGCGGACCAGCCGAACCAGCGGCGTACCGCGAGGAAGGTCAGGCGGGCCTCCTCGGCGCCGCTGAGGACCTGGAGTTCGACGCCGGTCTCGGCCTTCACGCGCGCGAGGACGTCGTCGGCGTTGCTGGCCTCGCGCACGGCGGAGGTGGCGAACGGCAGCAGTTCCTCGACGCCCTTGTCCTCCGCGGCCTGGAGGGCCCCATGGACGACACCGATCAGTTTTTCGACTCCGTCGGGACCGATCGCGTCGTTGCCGTCGAGGAGTTGGGCAAGGCGCAATTCCGCCTTGTGCGAGTGCGCGGGCAGCGGGCGGGCGCCGGGGTGCGCGTCCACCACCAGCAGGTGCACCGTGTTGGATCCCACGTCGAGGACACCGAGTCTCATGTACGGAACGCTACTGCCAGGTGGCCGGGAACCCACCGCCGGAGGCGTCCCCGAAGCCACCTCGCGCGTTTTACCCTGTACAGGTGCCAAAGACGAAAAAGACGAAGGACCACAAGGGCGCCCAATCCGCCGACGGTTCTTCGCGGGCGAAGCCGTCGAAGAAGCCGAAGACGTCGCAGCAGGCTCCGGCGGGGGACGAGAAGGGCCTCGACTTCGCGCGCGCGTGGGTGGAGTTCCCGGATCCGGCCGACGCCGAGCAGGTGTTCCGCTGTGATCTGACCTGGCTGACCTCGCGCTGGAACTGCATCTTCGGCAGCGGCTGCCAGGGCATCCAGGCGGGCCGTGCGGACGACGGCTGCTGCACGCTGGGCGCGCACTTCTCGGACGAGGACGACGAGAAGCGGGTCGCCGAGCACGTGTCGAGGCTCACGCCGGACATCTGGCAGCACCACGCCGAGGGCACGCGCGACGGCTGGGTCTCCGAGGACGACGAGGGCTCCCGCCAGACCCGCCCGTACAACGGCTCGTGCATCTTCCAGAACCGCCCCGGTTTCGCGGGCGGCGCGGGCTGTTCCCTGCACATCCTGGCCCTGCGGGAGGGCCGCGAGCCGCTGGAGACCAAGCCGGACGTCTGCTGGCAGCTCCCGATCCGCCGTACCTACGACTGGATCGACCGCCCCGACGACACGCGCGTCCTCCAGGTCTCGATCGGCGAGTACGACCGCAGGGGCTGGGGTCCGGGCGGTCACGACCTGCACTGGTGGTGCACGTCGGCGACCTCGGCACACGGCGCCGGCGACCCGGTCTACGTCTCCTACCGCCCGGAACTGACCGAGCTCATGGGCAAGGCCGGCTACGACCGCCTGGCCGAGCTGTGCGAGCAGCGGCTGGCCTCCCAGCTGCCCCTGGTGGCCCCGCACCCGGCGGACCCGGCGACCTGACACACCCTGCGGGGCGGGTGCGCAGGGCGGCTCCGCGCGGCGGCGTCCGGTACGGCCGCCCGTCGGCACGCGGCCGCGGGGCGCGGGCGTCGCCGGGCGCACGCCCGTGAACGCACCGCGTCGGCTGTCACGGAGTGGCCGACGGCCCCGCGCTCTCGGTCTCCGTCGGCGACGCCGAACCCGTCGGGCCGGGCGTGTCCGACGCGGTCGGGGTCGGCGTGGGCGTCGGCTCGGTCGGCGGGGCCGTCGGCTCGGCGGACGCCGACACGGTCGGCGTGGGCGTCGGCCGCCCCGGCGGCGTCGGCCCCCGCTTCACCGGCGGAGCCGTCCCGAAGCCGTCGATCGACACCACCGCCCCGGCCGGCGCCACGGCGACCCGCGCGGTCCAGTGCCCGGCCGGCTCCCGCAGGTGGTCGACGAACACCTTGACGGTGAGGGACTCGCCCGGCCTGAGCGTTCCCGAGGAGCGCGAGAAGTACAGCCATCCCGCGGTGGTGGACACCGACCACCGCAGGGGCGCGTCACCGGCCGCCGCGAGCGTGATCAGCGTCGTGTCGCCGTCGTTCGCGGCCGTCACCGCGAGGTGAGCCGCGCCGCCCTTGATCCGGTCGCCGCCCGCGACGCCGACCACCTCCACCGAGACGTCGGCCTTGCCGTCCTTGCCGATGCGCGGCCCCGGTCTGGTGCCGGCGTTGCCCGCGTTCTGGTAGCCGCCCGAGCCGTCGCCGGCCAGCGCGTCGGGACCGGAGGCCTCGCGGGCGGTCGCGGACGGCCCGTCGTGCCCCTCCCCCGCGGGCGAGCCCCGGTACGCGGCCCACAGGGCCAGCACGGGAGCCGCCACCACCGTGGCGACGACGGTGGTCGTGACGGCACGCGCGCGCAGCCGGTCGCGGCGGGCCGCGCGGTCCTTCGGGTCCATCGGGAAACCGCGCCGGTCGAAGCGCGGCACACCGGCGCCACGCGCGCGCGTGGGGTGCGCCATCGCCACGTGCAGCTCCGCGCGCGGCGCCTCCAGGACCGGCAGCTCGGCGGGGGTGGTGATCGCGCCGGGCCAGCGTCCGGGCGCGGCGCGTTCCGCGGTACGGCGGCAGCGCGGGCAGTCGTCGACGTGCCGGACCAGCTCACGGCGCAGGGCGCTGCTCAGCACCAGCTGGCTGTCCCCGGTGAGGTGGGACACGCTGGGGCAGCCGCCGGTCTCCACGACGGCGAGCGCCGCGCGGGTGCGTTCCACCTCGCAGGCGGCGGAGGCGAGCAGTTCACGGGCGCCGGCCAGGTCCATGCCGAGGACGGCGGCGACCTCCTGGGCGGTGAGGTGGTGGCGTACCGCGAGTTCGAGCGCCTCGCGCTGCTCCGGGGTGGTGCCGGCGGCCTCGGGCCAGGCGAGCAGGGCGAGTTCGCCGCGCCGCTCCTCCTCGCTCCGGGCGGCGGCCGCCGGTTCCGGGGCGGTGGTCCGGCCCGCCGCGTGGGTGGCCTGACGTTTCTGCTTGGCCTCGGCCAGCCCGCGCAGGCAGGCCCAGCGGGCCAGCGCGTACAGCCAGGCCCTGCGGTCTCCGTCGGCCTCGGGGACGCGCTGGCCGCGCCGCTCGGCGACGGCGAGGACGTCCCCGAGGGCGGCGGTGGCCGTGTCGTGGTCGCAGAGCACCGAGAGGCAGTACGTGAACAGCCCGTCCAGGTACGGCTCGTAGCGCGCCGACGGCCGCTGCGCCAGCGCACGCGCCGCCGTACGGTCGCGCGCTGCACGCGCTCCCCGGTCTGCCCGGTGCGCGCCGGTCATGCGGGTCGAGGTCTCCGGGCTGCTGCTCATCACCCGTGCGACCGTAGGCGGCGGCGTAACGTCCCTTCTGGCACCTTGAGCACTTTTAATCCGTACGGGTGAAACGATCCCTCATAAGGGGACACCAACCGGCTGCCCGGTGGCTCGTTCCTGACGGGACATGGCCGGGACCCGTCAGCCCGGGGCGGTCGCGGGCGCCGCCGTGGGCCCGCTGTCGGTGGCGGGAGCTACGGTTTCCGCATGGCTGCCCGCACCAAGACCGCGAAAGACCGTCCGTCGTTCCGCTGCACCGAGTGCGGCTGGCAGACGGCCAAGTGGCTCGGCCGCTGCCCCGAGTGCCAGGCGTGGGGGACGGTCGAGGAGTACGGCGCGCCCGCGGTCCGCACGACGGCGCCCGGCCGGGTCACCACCTCCGCGGTGCCCATCGGCGAGGTCGACGGCCGCCAGGCCACCGCGCGCACGACCGGCGTGCCGGAGCTGGACCGGGTGCTGGGCGGCGGCCTGGTCCCCGGCGCGGTCGTCCTGCTGGCGGGCGAGCCCGGTGTCGGCAAGTCCACCCTGCTGCTCGACGTGGCCGCCAAGTCGGCGAGCGAGGAGCACCGCACCCTCTACGTCACCGGCGAGGAGTCGGCGAGCCAGGTCCGGCTGCGCGCCGACCGCATCGGCGCCATCGACGACCACCTCTATCTCGCCGCCGAGACCGACCTGTCCGCCGTCCTCGGCCACTTGGACGCGGTCAAGCCGTCACTGCTGATCCTGGACTCCGTCCAGACGGTCGCGTCCCCCGAGATCGACGGCGCGCCCGGCGGCATGGCCCAGGTGCGGGAGGTGGCCGGGGCGCTCATCCGCGCCTCCAAGGACCGGGGCATGTCGACGCTCCTGGTGGGCCACGTCACCAAGGACGGCGCGATCGCCGGTCCCCGCCTCCTCGAACACCTCGTGGACGTCGTCCTGCACTTCGAGGGCGACCGGCACGCGCGCCTGCGGCTCGTCCGCGGGGTCAAGAACCGCTACGGCACCACGGACGAGGTCGGCTGCTTCGAGCTGCACGACGAGGGCATCACGGGTCTGGCGGACCCGAGCGGACTCTTCCTGACCCGCCGGGCCGAACCGGTCCCGGGGACCTGCCTGACGGTCACCCTGGAGGGCCGCCGCCCGCTGGTCGCCGAGGTGCAGGCGCTGACCGTGGACTCCCAGATCCCCTCCCCGCGCCGCACCACCTCCGGCCTGGAGACCTCCCGGGTGTCGATGATGCTGGCGGTGCTGGAGCAGCGCGGGCGGATCACCGCGCTCGGCAAGCGGGACATCTACTCCGCGACCGTCGGCGGCGTGAAGCTCTCCGAGCCCGCGGCCGACCTGGCGATCGCCCTCGCGCTGGCCTCCGCGGCGAGCGACACCCCGCTCCCCAAGAACCTGGTCGCCATCGGCGAGGTCGGTCTCGCCGGCGAGGTCAGACGGGTCACCGGCGTCCAGCGCAGGCTGGCGGAGGCGCACCGCCTCGGCTTCACGCACGCGCTCGTACCGGGCGATCCCGGCAAGATCCCGGCGGGCATGAAGGTCCTGGAAGTCGCGGACATGGGGGACGCGCTGCGGGTGCTGCCGCGTTCCCGTCGCCGAGAGGCCCCACAGGAGGCGGAGCAGCGCCGGTAGACTTTGCCCTGGTCTCGCCCATCCGTACGAACCGCGTGCGGCTGCGGGAGCGCCTCAGAACCTGCGACCGGAGGAGTGCAGTGGCAGCCAACGACCGGGCAGCGGCTCCCGGAAAATCCGGTGGGAGTGCCGGTTCCGATGGCCTGATGCGCGCCTCGCTGAGCGCTGTGGCTCCGGGCACGGGCCTGCGTGACGGCCTGGAGCGGGTCCTCCGCGGCAACACCGGCGGGCTCATCGTCCTCGGCTTCGACAAGACGGTCGAGACGATGTGCACGGGCGGCTTCGTCCTGGACGTCGAGTTCACCGCGACCCGGCTGCGCGAGCTGTGCAAGCTCGACGGCGGCATCGTGATCTCCTCCGACCTGTCGAAGATCCTCCGGGCGGGCGTGCAGTTCGTGCCGGACGCGACGATCCCCACGGAGGAGACCGGCACCCGGCACCGCACCGCCGACCGCGTCTCCAAGCAGGTCGGGTTCCCGGTGGTCTCGGTCTCGCAGTCGATGCGGCTGATCGCGCTCTACGTCGGCGGGCAGCGCCGGGTCCTGGAGGACTCGGCGGCGATCCTGTCGCGCGCGAACCAGGCGCTCGCGACCCTGGAGCGGTACAAGCTCCGCCTGGACGAGGTCGCGGGAACGCTGTCGGCGCTGGAGATCGAGGACCTGGTGACGGTCCGCGACGTCTCGGCCGTCGCGCAGCGGCTCGAAATGGTCCGCCGTATCGCCACCGAGATCGCCGAGTACGTCGTCGAGCTGGGCACCGACGGACGGCTGCTCGCGCTCCAGCTGGACGAGCTGATCGCCGGTGTCGAGCCCGAGCGCGAGCTGGTGGTCAGGGACTACGTCCCCGAGCCCACCGCCAAGCGCTCCCGCACGGTCGACGAGGCGCTCTACGAGCTGGACGCGCTGAGCCACGCGGAGCTGCTGGAGCTGCCGACGGTGGCGCGGGCGCTGGGATACACGGGGTCGCCGGAGGCGCTGGACTCCGCGGTGTCGCCGCGTGGCTTCCGGCTGCTGGCGAAGGTGCCGCGGCTGCCGGGGGCGATCATCGACCGGCTGGTCGAGCACTTCGGGGGCCTGCAGAAGCTGCTCGCCGCGAGCGTGGACGACCTGCAGGCCGTGGACGGGGTCGGCGAGGCGAGGGCGCGGAGCGTGCGGGAGGGTCTGTCGAGGCTGGCGGAGTCCTCGATCCTCGAACGGTACGTGTAGCTCACGCGGGTGTCTGTGGGGGAGCATCTCCCCGGGGTGCGTCCCGTCGGGGGCCGATGAAACCCCCTCGCGTGCAGCCCCGCGGGGGCCGTTCGCACAGTTCCCCACGCCCCCTAAGGTGCTGTCCCGCCACCACCGCAACCGAACCCACCTCGTCTGCGGCCCGGCGGGGGCTGAGCGCGCAGTTCCCCGCGCCCCTTACGGGCGCGATCCTGGCGTCGGCGGGCGAGAACCGGCTCGATACAGCTGACCCCGACTGCGCCCCCCGGCGGGCTCCGGTCGCGCCGTTCCGCCCCAGCCGCGGGCAGTCGTGCCGCTGGGGCGGCACGGGTGGGCGCGGCGGCACCCTGCCAGCGCCGGTGAGCGACACCCCGACCCCGGCTGCGGCCCGGCGGGGGCCGATCGCGCAGTTCCCCGCGCCCCTGACGGGCGCGATCCTGGCGGCCTCGGCGGGCGAGAACCGGCTCGATACAGCTGACCCCGACTGCGCCCCCGCGGGCGCCGGTCGCGCCGTTCCGGCCCAGCCGCGGGCAGTCGTGCCGCTGGGGCGGCACGGGTGGGCGCGGCGGCACCCTGCCGGCGCCGGTGAGCGACACCCCGACCTCGGCTGCGGCCCGGCGGGGGCCGATCGCGCAGTTCCCCGCGCCCCTTACGGGCTTGAGCCCGGCGGTGGGCTCAGTCTGCGGTCAGGACGAAGGAGGCCTGGGACTTCGGGTAGCCAGGGGCGGCGGCTTCCAGCAGGTACGTGCCCGAACCCGCCGAGCCCGCCGCAGGCGTCGCGCACCGGGGAGCGCTCGGCTTCCGGTCCCACTTCAGGGTGTAGACGATGCCGCTGCCCGCAGGGACCCGGTACCACCGGCTCGACGTCGCCCTCGGACAGTCCGCCGACGACCAGAAACTGTCGTCCGCACTCGCCGGCGTGATCGTCAACACCGCCTTCTTCGGCCCGAGATCGATCTTGCAGTCACTGGACGACCTGTTCTTCGCGGTGAGTTCGAAGGTCGGCGTCTGCTCGGGCGAGTAGGAGTTGTGCAGGCTCTTCAGCGTCAACGACACGGCGGACGCGGTGCAGTTGGGCAGCGTGGAACTCCCCGGCAGCGAGGCGACCGTACCGCCGGATCCCGAGGTGACGTCCCCCGAGCCCGACGAGGCCCCCGAGGACCCGCCGGAACCGGACGAGCCACCGCCACCCGACCCGTCCGAACTCCCGCCGCCGGAACCGGAAGTGGAACCGGAACCGGATCCGGCACTCGAACCGGCGCCCGTGCCGGACGACCCGCCGCCGCCCCCGCTCGACTCGTCCCGCCCGCCCGGCGCCTGGCTGATCGCCGGCCCGCTGCCGGACGGCCCGGGAGTGATCGTGGACGCGGGATTCTTGCCGTCCGCCCCGTCGGCGCCCTTCTTGCCGCCGCCACCACCGGACGTCACGATCCAGGTGATCAGCAGCGCCAGTACGGCGACCACGGACACCATGACGACCCTCCGTCGCCAGTAGATGGAGGAGGGAAGCGGCCCGACCGGATTGCGCAGAGATCCCACGGCGCAAACTGTACGAGAGATCGATGCGCTTCCTCGCCCCACCCGCCGCTCAAACCTCAACTTTTCCGGATCATCATTCCGGCAACTCCCCTCGGCACGCCGCTTCTTCGCGTGCCGGGCCGCGCGGGGCGGCTCCGCAGAGCCGTCAGGCCTCGCCGGGAAGCACGTCCAACCCAGCCGTGGCCGGACGTGGCAGGATCGGAAGGGACATGACTGAGAAGCTCCACGCCCCCGTGATCGCCTGGTTCGACGCCCATGCCCGTGACCTCCCCTGGCGCCGCCCGGAGGCGGGCCCGTGGGGGGTGATGGTCAGCGAGTTCATGCTGCAGCAGACCCCGGTCAGCCGGGTGCTGCCCGTCTACGAGCAGTGGCTGGCCCGCTGGCCGCGCCCCGCCGACCTCGCCGCCGAGGCGCCCGGCGAGGCGGTGCGCGCCTGGGGCCGGCTCGGCTACCCGCGCCGCGCCCTGCGGCTGCACGGCGCCGCCGTCGCCATAACGGAACGGCACGGCGGCGACGTACCGACCGATCACGCGCAGCTGCTCGCGCTGCCGGGCATCGGCGAGTACACCGCCGCGGCCGTCGCGTCCTTCGCGTACGGGCAGCGGCACGCCGTCCTCGACACCAACGTGCGCCGGGTCTTCGCGCGGGCCGTGACCGGTGTGCAGTACCCGCCGAACGCCACCACCGCCGCCGAGCGCAGGCTCGCCCGCGAGCTGCTGCCCGAGGACGAGCCGACCGCCGCCCGCTGGGCCGCCGCCTCCATGGAACTGGGCGCGCTGGTGTGCACGGCGAAGAACGAGACGTGCCCGCGGTGCCCGATCGCCGGGGAGTGCGCCTGGCGGCTGGCCGGCAAGCCGGCGCACGAGGGACCGCCCCGGCGCGGCCAGACGTACGCGGGTACCGACCGGCAGGTGCGCGGCAAGCTGCTGGCGGTGCTGCGCGAGGCGCACGCCCCCGTGACACAGACGGTGCTCGACCGGGTGTGGCACGAGCCGGTGCAGCGGGCCCGCGCGCTGGACGGGCTGGTCTCGGACGGGCTGGTGGAGCCGCTCGCGGGCGGCCTGTACCGGCTTCCGCTGGGCTGACGTACAGCCACATCACAGCGGAGGGGGCCGTGTTACGGCCCCACCCGCCCGGCAAATGCCCCCATAGCCGTACATAACCCCGCACCCGCTTACCCCGAACCTACTTCCGTTACACAACCGACGGACAGCCGAGTGCTAGCCGAAGGCTGCTCCGCACAGCCCCGTGACAACAGGTCCGTAGCTTCGTTTCTGTGCCCGCCACGACCGCGGGACAGCAGGAACTCAGGCACAGGGCCGGGGAAAACGGGGAACGGGAGGCGGTTGATCATGGCGCAGGGCGAGGTGCTCGAATTCGAGGAGTACGTCCGCACTCGGCAGGACGCGCTGCTGCGCAGTGCCCGCCGGCTCGTCCCCGACCCCACCGACGCCCAGGACCTGCTCCAGACCGCGCTCGTACGGACGTACGGCCGCTGGGAGACCATCGAGGACAAGCGGCTCGCGGACGCCTACCTGCGCCGGGTCATGATCAACACGCGGACCGAGTGGTGGCGGGCCCGGAAGCTGGAGGAGGTTCCCACCGAGCAGCTTCCCGACGCCCGCGTGGAGGACTCCACCGAGCAGCACGCGGACCGCGCACTCCTCATGGACATCATGAAGGTGCTGGCACCGAAGCAGCGCAGTGTCGTGGTGCTGCGACACTGGGAGCAGATGTCCACGGAGGAGACGGCCGCCGCCCTCGGCATGTCGGCCGGAACGGTCAAGAGCACGCTGCACCGGGCGCTCGCCCGGCTCCGCGAGGAGCTGGAGTCACGCGACCTCGACGCACGCGCGCTGGAGCGTGAGGAGCGGGAGCGTTGCGCGGCCTGACCGGCACAGGGCCCAGCCGGGGCCCGGCGAGTGCACAGGCGGTGAGCACGGCGGCGGCCGTGCTCACCGCCCTCGCCCTTTTCGCCGCCGCCTGCGGCACCGGCGGCACCGGCGCCCGCGACGAGGGCCCGGCGCACGCCGACGCGGCACAGAAGGCCCCGGCCGCGGCCGCCCCCTCGCCCAACCCGTCCCAGACCTACTCGAAGGTCGACGCGGTCTCCCTCGTGAAGGCCGACCCGGCGGTCTCGGCCACCGTGAAACGGGACCTCAAGCCGTGCGCGGGCGACCAGTACCCGGTCGACGTCACCTACGGCGACCTGACCGGCGGGCCGGCCGAGGACATCGTCGTGAACGTGCTGACCTGCGGAGACGCGGTCGGGGTGGGGGCGTACGTGTACCGCGAGGAGAGCGGCGGGTACAAGAATGTCTTCAAGGCCGAGGAGTCCCCGGTCTACGCGGAGATCGACCGCGGCGACCTGAGCGTCACCAAACAGGTGTACGAGAAGGGCGACCCGGTGTCGAGCCCGTCCGGTGAGAACGTGATCACCTACGGCTGGACCGCGGGCCGCTTCGTCCAGCAGGACTTCCACCACACCGACTACGGCAACGCGACCGGCAGCGGCGGTGCCACACCGGTCCCCTCGCCCGCCGGCTGACCCCCCACACCGACCACACGAGAGACCAGGGATGGCAGACCAGACCCACGTCCTGTTCGTCGAGGACGACGACGTCATCCGCGAGGCCACCCAGCTCGCCCTGGAGCGGGACGGCTTCGCGGTCACCGCCATGCCCGACGGGCTGTCCGGCCTGGAGGCGTTCCGCGCCGACCGGCCCGACATCGCCCTGCTGGACGTGATGGTGCCGGGCCTGGACGGGGTGAGTCTGTGCCGGCGCATCCGCGACGAGTCCACGGTGCCGGTGATCATGCTGTCGGCGCGCGCCGACTCCATCGACGTGGTGCTGGGCCTGGAGGCGGGCGCCGACGACTACGTCACCAAGCCGTTCGACGGCGCGGTCCTGGTCGCCCGGATCCGTGCCGTGCTGCGGCGCTTCGGGCACGCGAACGGCGGCGACCGGCCGCACGAGGACGCGGCTCCGGTGACCGGCGGCCCGCTGATCTTCGGCGAGCTGGAGATCGACACCGAGGGCATGGAGGTGCGCCGGGCCGGACAGCCGGTGGCGCTCACCCCGACCGAGATGCGGCTGCTCCTGGAGTTCTCCTCGGCGCCGGGAACCGTGCTCTCGCGGGACAAGCTGCTGGAACGCGTCTGGGACTACGGCTGGGGCGGTGACACCCGGGTCGTCGACGTCCATGTGCAGCGGCTGCGTACGAAGATCGGCCAGGACCGGATCGAGACGGTCCGCGGTTTCGGTTACAAGCTGAAGGCCTGAGCGGGGCGGTCATGCGGGGGCTCATCAGATCCATCAGGAGAACCGTCCAGCGGTCCGTCCGGCACCGCGGACCGGGGCTGCGCACCGGGCTGCGCTGGAAGCTGAGCGCGGCGATCGCGCTGGTCGGCGCGCTCGTCGCGATCGCGCTGAGCCTGGTGGTGCACAACGCGGCCCGGGTCTCGATGCTGGACAACGCGCGCGACCTGGCCAACGAACGACTGCAGATCGCCCAGCGCAACTACGAGCTGTACGGGCGGGCGAACTTCCCGGACGTGAAGGTCAACGACCCCGAGCTGCCGCCGGCGCTGCGCGAGCGGGTCGACGCGGGCCGCCGGGCGACCGACGTCATCGACCCGGGCGGCGGCGCGCCGGACATCTGGGCGGCGGTGCAGGCCAAGGACGGGCGGGTGCTGTCCCTGCACGGCACCTTCCCGAACCGGAGCAGCGACGTGCTCAAGGACCTCGACCAGGCCCTGGTCATCGGCTCCATCGCGGTCGTCCTGGGCGGCAGCGCGCTCGGCGTGCTGATCGGCGGGCAGCTCTCGCGGCGGCTGCGCAAGGCGGCCTCCGCGGCCAACCAGGTCGCCCAGGGCGAGCCGGACGTACGGGTACGGGAGGCGATCGGCGGCGTCGTACGCGACGAGACCGACGACCTGGCCCGTGCGGTGGACGCCATGGCGGACGCGTTGCAGCAGCGTCTTGAGGCCGAGCGGCGGGTCACCGCCGACATCGCCCACGAACTGCGCACGCCGGTGACCGGCCTGCTCACGGCCGCCGAGCTGCTGCCGCCCGGCCGTCCGACCGAGCTGGTCCTGGACCGGGCCAAGGCCATGCGCACCCTGGTCGAGGACGTCCTGGAGGTGGCCCGGCTCGACAGCGCCTCCGAGCGCGCCGAGCTGCAGGACATCATGCTGGGCGAGTTCGTCGCCCGCCGGGTGGCCGCGAAGGACCCGGCGATCGAGGTGCGGGTGGTGCACGAGTCGGAGGTCACCACCGATCCGCGCCGTCTGGAGCGGGTGCTGTTCAACCTGCTCGCCAACGCGGCCCGGCACGGCAAGCCGCCCATCGAGGTGACCGTCGAGGGCCGGGTCATCCGGGTCCGCGACCACGGCCCCGGCTTCCCCGAGAAGCTCCTCGCGGAGGGCCCGAGCCGCTTCCGCACCGGCAGCGAGGACCGCGCGGGCCAGGGACACGGCCTGGGTCTGACCATCGCGGCCGGGCAGGCGCGTGTCCTGGGCGCCCGGCTGACGTTCCGCAACATCCGTCCGGCCGGCGCGCCCGAGCACGTCGCGGCGGAGGGCGCGGTGGCCGTGCTCTGGCTGCCCGAGCACGCCCCGACGGCCACCGGCAGCTACCCGATGCTGCCGGGCCCCGCCCAGTCGGCCCGCTGACCCGCCGGCTCCCGCCGCGGCACGGACAGAAGCCGGGTGGCCCCGGGGACGTCCGTCCCCGGGGCCACCCGTACGCGTCGCAGGGACGCCGTTCGCGTCGCTCAGACCGCTTCGACGACCGGCAGCGGTGCCGCCTCGTCGGAGCCCGCCTTCTGGGGGCCGCCGCGCAGCGGCACCTCCTTGACGAAGACCGCCGCCGCCACGACCGCCACCGCGATCACCGCACCGAGCAGGAACGCCGAGTGCGTACCGGCCGACACCGCGTGCTGGTAGGCCTCGCGCACCGCGGCCGGCAGCTTCGCCAGGCTCGCCGCGTCCAGCGAGGCCGACTGCTCGGTGACCTTCGAGCCCAGTCCGCCGGCCCGTGCGGCCATCTCGTCCTTGACCCGGTCGTTGAAGATCGCACCCATGATGGCGACGCCGAAGGAGGAGCCGAGGGTACGGAACAGGGTGGTGGACGAGGACGCGACGCCCATGTCCTTCATCTCCACGCTGTTCTGCGCGACCAGCATGGTGATCTGCATCAGGCAGCCCATGCCGAGGCCGACGACGGCCATGTACACGCCCGAGATGAACCGGGTGGTGTCGGTGTCCATCGTGGAGAGCAGGTACAGCCCGATGGCCAGCAGCACACCGCCCACGAGGGGGAAGATCTTGTAGCGGCCGGTGTTGGTGGTGACCCGGCCGGCGACCAGCGAGGTCACCAGCATCGCGCCGAGCATCGGAAGCAGCAGCAGACCGGAGTTGGTCGCGGAGGCACCCTGCACGGCCTGCTGGTACAGCGGCAGGAAGAGCGTGGCGCCGAACATCACGAAGCCCACGATGAAGCCGATGATCGACATCAGGGTGAAGTTCAGGCTGCGGAAGATGTGCAGCGGCAGTACGGGCTCAGCGGCACGGGTCTGCCAGAAGACGAACCCGATGAGCGCGACGACGCCGATGGCGATCAGTTCCATGATCCGCGCGGACGTCCAGGCGTACTCGGAGCCGCCCCAGGTGGTGACCAGCACGATCGAGGTGATGCCGAGGGTCAGCAGGCCGGCGCCGAGGTAGTCGATGCGCGCCTTGCTGCGCTTCTTCGGCAGGTGCAGGACGGCGGTGACGGCGGCCAGCGCCACCACGCCGAGCGGCAGGTTGATGTAGAAGGCCCAGCGCCAGCCCCAGTTGTCGGTGATGGTGCCGCCGACCAGCGGGCCGCCGATCATCGCGAGCGCCATGACGCCGGCCATCATGCCCTGGTACTTGCCGCGCTCACGGGGCGGCACGAGGTCGCCGATGATCGCCATGACGCCGACCATGAGGCCACCGGCCCCGAGCCCCTGAACGGCCCGGAACCCGATCAGCTCGCCCATGTTCTGGGCCATGCCGCTGAGCGCGGAGCCGATCAGGAAGATGACTATGGAGGTCAGGAAGGCGCCCTTGCGCCCGTACATGTCGCCGAGCTTGCCCCAGATCGGGGTGGCCGCGGCGGTGGCGAGGGTGTACGCGGTGACGACCCACGAGAGGTGTTCGAGGCCGCCGAGGTCTCCCACGATCGTCGGCATCGCCGTACCCACGATCATGTTGTCGAGCATCGCGAGCATCATCGCGACCATCAGCGCGAGGATCACGACCCGCACGCTCTTGGGCTGTTTCGCCGGCGCATCCGCCGCGACCGGTGCCCCCGGTGACTCCTGGCCGGTCCCGGCCGCCTGGATGTCCGCCATCTCTCCCACTCCCCCTGGCGGCAGCTACTTACTTGCCGCCCGGCTAGTTCAGTACACTGTGAAAGGTAGACCTGTCACTAGCCGGTCGTCAAGTAAGTTAACCGGACCGGGCACCGGCGGCCGACAGGGCGAGTTTTCGCGGGAGTGCGAGGAGTAAGAGGATGGGCGTCACCATGGACGGCACCAAGCAGCAGCGGCGGGGCAACACCCGTCAGCGCATCCAGGACGTGGCGCTGGAACTCTTCGCCGAGCAGGGGTACGAGAAGACCTCCCTGCGGGAGATCGCCGAGCGACTCGACGTCACCAAGGCGGCCCTGTACTACCACTTCAAGACCAAGGAAGAGATCCTGGTCAGCGTCTTCGAGGATCTGACCCGGCCGATCCAGGACCTGATCGAGTGGGGCGAGGGCCAGCCGCACACCCTGGAGATCAAGCTGGAGATCGTACGGCGCTACAGCCGGGCGCTCGCCGAGGCCGGACCGCTGTTCCGCTTCATGCAGGAGAACCAGGCGACCGTCCGCGAACTGCGGATCGGCGACACCTTCAAGGACCGGATGCGCGACCTGCGGGGCATCTTCGTCGACCCGGACGCGCCCCTGACCGACCAGGTCCGCTGCATCAGCGCGATGTTCACGCTGCACGCGGGCATGTTCGTCATGCAGGACCTGGAGGGCGACCCCGAGAAGAAGCAGGATGCCGTGCTGGAGGTCGCCCTGGACCTGGTGACCCAGGCCCACCAGGGCTCCGGCCCCGCCGTCTAGACGGTCACGCCGCTCAGACGGTCACGCCCTTGGCGCGCAGGAAGACGACCGGGTTGATCGCGGAGCCGTAGTTCGGGGTCGTACGGATCTCGAAGTGCAGGTGCGGCCCGGTGGAGTTGCCGGTGTTGCCGGAGAGCGCGATGTGCTGGCCGGTCCTGACGACCTGCCCGACCCGGACGTCGACACGGGACAGGTGGGCGTACTGCGAGTACTGGCCGTTGGCGTGCTTGATGACGACGGCGTTGCCGTACGCGGGACCGTCACCGGCGCCGTTGCCGCCGGCCTTGACGACGGTGCCGCCGTGCGCGGCGACGACCTGGGTGCCGATCGGCACCGCGAAGTCCTGGCCGCTGTGCTTGGCGGCCCACATGCCGCCGGCCTGGTCGAAGCTCGCGGAGAGGGTGTACTTCCGCACCGGGTCGATCCAGGCGGCGGCACTCGGGGTGGCGGCCGACGCGACACCCGAGCCCACCACGGCCGCGACTCCTGCGCCGGCTGCCAGAACGGCGGCCCGCTTACGGAGGGAGGACGTACGGGGGGCACGGAGAGCGGCGCGCAGGGACATCGGAACCTCGTGGAGTAGGCAACAGGGAGCCCCTTCCGGCACCGGCTGACACCGGGAGCCGCCGAACGGGGCATCTCTTGGTAACCCGAAAGCCGCGCCGCACTCAAACGTCACCATCTACGACATCACCTAGTACCCGGGGACAGACTTGACCCTTTCTTGACAGAGGGGTTCCGGTTGCGCAACCCGGTCCCCACGCTCGCCTGCAGCGGGGTGACATGGGGCAGAAAATCCCTTTTGCAACGACTTCGAGGCCCACTATCCCGGCTAGTAACGGGCATTTCGCCCGTGCGCTATGTCACCGGCGACGGCCCCTCGCGGGCACCTGGATGTGACCCGCACCTCGCACCTCCTACCCGCAAGTAACCCGAGGGCTTCCTTCTCGCCACCTCCTCCGTTCATCATGCCCCTGACACAGACGTGGACGTGAGAGGACACCCCCACCGATGACCACAGGCACCTGGACCCGCCGCATGTCCGTCACCGCCGTCTCCGTGGCCGCGCTCGCCGGGATGGCCGCACCGGCCCAGGCGGCGACGGCGAGCGGCTCCACCGCGGTCGACTACGCCACCTGGCAGCGGGACTGCCAGTCCGTGATGGACCAGGCCCTGCCCTACCTGAAGCAGCGCATCGCCGCGGCCACGCCGGGCGAGCGGCAGGCGATCGTCTTCGACATCGACAACACCACCCTGGAGACCGACTTCGGCTTCAGCTTCCCGCAGCCGGCCAACAAGCCGGTCCTGAACGTCGCCCGCTACGCCCAGGAGCACGGCGTCGCCCTGTTCTTCGTCACGGCCCGTCCCGGCATCATCTACCTGCCGACCGAGTACAACCTCGAACACGACGGCTACGACGTCTCCGGCCTGTACGTCCGCGGCCTCTTCGACCTCTTCAAGGACGTCGCCGCCTACAAGACCGCCCAGCGCGTCGACATCGAGAACAACGGCTACACGATCATCGCGAACATCGGCAACAGCGCCACCGACCTCTCCGGCGGCCACGCGGAGAAGACGTACAAGCTGCCCGACTACGACGGCCAGCTCTCCTAGCCGCCGCCCGGCGGGTACGCATGCGAGAGGGGCCGGTGCTTCGGAAAGCACCGGCCCCTCTCGTGCGGCGAACCCCCGAGGGTTACGCCTCCTTGCTCAGGTTCGGACCGGCTCCGCCGGCCGCCTGCTCGATCGGCGGGACGTCGGGCAGCGCCGACTTCTCCTCACCGCGGAAGGTGAAGGTCTTGGTCTCGCCCTCGCCCTCCGTGTCGACGACCACGATGTGACCGGGACGCAGCTCGCCGAAGAGGATCTTCTCCGAGAGGGTGTCCTCGATCTCGCGCTGGATCGTGCGGCGCAGCGGACGCGCGCCCAGCACCGGGTCGTAGCCCTTCTTGGACAGCAGCTCCTTGGCGGACTGGGAGAGCTCGATGCCCATGTCCCGGTCCTTCAGGCGCTCGTCCACCTTGCCGACCATCAGGTCGACGATCCGCAGGATGTCCTCCTGCGTCAGCTGCGGGAAGACGACCACGTCGTCGACGCGGTTGAGGAACTCGGGCCGGAAGTGCTGCTTGAGCTCGTCCTGGACCTTGTTCTTCATGCGCTCGTAGTTGGTCTTCGTGTCACCCGAGGCCGCGAAGCCCAGGTTGAAGCCCTTGGAGATGTCCCGGGTGCCGAGGTTGGTCGTCATGATGATGACCGTGTTCTTGAAGTCCACGACCCGGCCCTGGGAGTCGGTCAGGCGACCGTCCTCCAGGATCTGCAGCAGGCTGTTGAAGATGTCCGGGTGGGCCTTCTCCACCTCGTCGAAGAGGACGACGGAGAACGGCTTGCGGCGGACCTTCTCGGTCAGCTGGCCGCCCTCCTCGTAGCCCACGTAACCGGGGGGCGAACCGAAGAGACGCGACACCGTGTGCTTCTCGCTGAACTCCGACATGTCGAGGGAGATCAGCGCGTCCTCGTCACCGAAGAGGAACTCGGCGAGGGCCTTGGACAGCTCGGTCTTACCGACACCGGACGGGCCGGCGAAGATGAACGAGCCACCGGGGCGCTTCGGGTCCTTCAGACCGGCACGCGTACGGCGGATCGCCTTCGACAGCGCCTTGACGGCGTCGACCTGGCCGATGACCCGCTTGTGGAGCTCGTCCTCCATGCGCAGCAGACGCGAGGACTCCTCCTCGGTGAGCTTGAAGACCGGGATGCCCGTGGCGGTGGCCAGCACCTCGGCGATCAGCTCGCCGTCGACCTCGGCGACGACGTCCATGTCGCCGGCCTTCCACTCCTTCTCCCGCTTGGCCTTGGCGGCCAGGAGCTGCTTCTCCTTGTCGCGGAGGGAGGCGGCCTTCTCGAAGTCCTGCGAGTCGATCGCGGACTCCTTGTCCCGGCGGACGGCGGCGATCTTCTCGTCGAACTCGCGCAGGTCCGGCGGAGCGGTCATCCGGCGGATGCGCATCCGGGAGCCGGCCTCGTCGATCAGGTCGATCGCCTTGTCCGGCAGGAAGCGGTCCGAGATGTAGCGGTCGGCCAGGGTGGCGGCCTGGACCAGCGCCTCGTCCGTGATGGAGACCCGGTGGTGGGCCTCGTACCGGTCACGCAGACCCTTGAGGATCTCGATCGTGTGCGGCAGCGACGGCTCGGCGACCTGGATGGGCTGGAAACGGCGCTCCAGGGCCGCGTCCTTCTCCAGGTGCTTGCGGTACTCGTCCAGGGTGGTGGCACCGATGGTCTGCAGCTCACCGCGGGCCAGCATCGGCTTCAGGATCGAAGCGGCGTCGATGGCGCCCTCGGCGGCACCCGCACCGACCAGCGTGTGCAGCTCGTCGATGAACAGGATGATGTCGCCGCGGGTGCGGATCTCCTTGAGCACCTTCTTCAGGCGCTCCTCGAAGTCACCGCGGTAGCGGGAGCCGGCGACCAGGGCGCCGAGGTCCAGGGTGTAGAGGTGCTTGTCCTTGAGGGTCTCGGGCACCTCGCCCTTGACGATGGCCTGCGCGAGGCCCTCGACGACGGCGGTCTTGCCGACGCCGGGCTCACCGATCAGGACCGGGTTGTTCTTGGTACGGCGGGACAGCACCTGCATGACCCGCTCGATCTCCTTCTCGCGCCCGATGACCGGGTCGAGCTTGGACTCACGAGCGGCCTGGGTGAGGTTCCGGCCGAACTGGTCGAGGACCAGGGACGTCGAGGGGGTGCCCTCGGCAGGGCCGCCGGCGGTGGCGGTCTCCTTGCCCTGGTAACCGGAGAGCAGCTGGATGACCTGCTGCCGCACCCGGTTGAGATCTGCGCCCAGCTTGACCAGGACCTGGGCGGCGACGCCCTCGCCCTCACGGATCAGGCCGAGCAGGATGTGCTCCGTGCCGATGTAGTTGTGGCCCAGCTGAAGGGCCTCGCGGAGCGACAGCTCCAGGACCTTCTTGGCACGGGGAGTGAAGGGGATGTGCCCGGACGGGGCCTGCTGGCCCTGGCCGATGATCTCCTCCACCTGCTGGCGGACCGCCTCGAGCGAAATCCCGAGGCTCTCAAGGGCCTTGGCGGCGACACCCTCACCCTCGTGGATCAGGCCCAGGAGGATGTGCTCGGTGCCGATGTAGTTGTGGTTGAGCATCCGGGCTTCTTCCTGAGCCAGGACGACAACCCGCCGCGCGCGGTCGGTGAACCTCTCGAACATCGTTAATCGCTCCTCAGAGCGGTCAGGCAGTGGGGGGAACTTCCCCTCTCTGTCCTTCCGCAGCTTAGTCCCGCAAGCGGGGACCGCTCATTCCAACTGCCGACACCGTCGATGGCCTCCTGACCCCGAACGCCGACATATGCTCCAACCCGATGGTGCGAGACGATGTTCCCGCAGGCCAGGCAGTTACCCCTTCCGCCAGTACGCCGATGGCGAACGCGAGGCGGCCTTGCCAGCGTGTCGCCCCCCTCCCACTAGGGATGTCTTACCCGCCCGGACCGACAGTCCATGCCGTATGCCCCTGGTCCCTCCGCTACGGGCGAACAACCTTGCGTCCCTCCGGACCCCCGCGGCCCCTGAATTCCGGAACTCTGCGCATCCGTGGGCGCACACAGCGTAACTCGGACCGCTTCGCGGCGGTTGCGCCGGGCATGGCTGGCACGGTTCCCCTGGCCGTTTCCACGGTCCCTCACCCCCGTCGTCCGCTCGGTTGCGGTGCCGACGGCACCGCCGGGCCGGACGGGCCCGCGGCCCGGCTCCGGCACTGGTACGAGAACGATCTGGGCTGGGCGACCGTGCCCGGGGCGCCCGGAGAGCCGTTGCGGCTGGTCACGGGCGTGCGTTTCGACGTGCTCGACGTGCCGGCGGCAGCGGGCGCGAAGGCGCTCAGGCATCTGGTGCCGGGTTCTCCCGTCGCGCTCCGGGGCGACCGGATGCGGCTGCTGGTGGCCGCGGGCAGCGCTCAGGAGCTGCCGGGACTGCTGGAATGGCTGGAGTGGGGAGCGCTCGACCTGGATCTGCGGGCGCTGGGGGCGCACGGCCGGATGACCGCTCCGCTGCGGCCCGAGCCGGTCCGCGCCGGGATCCGCCCGGAGCCCGTGGACGCCGAGGGCCGCGCCGGTCTGCGGGAAGCCGTGCAGGGGGCCGCCGTGTGGCTGCGGCCCCCCGGGCCGGGGTGCGAGGTCGAGGCCTCGCTGCCGAGCATGCCGACGCTGTCGGCGAGGTCGGCCGTGGGGGACGCGGGACGCGCCCCCGATCTCGTACGGCTGGTGGACACGATGGCCACCGAGTGCCACCGGGTCCGGTTGTCGCGCGCGAGTCACGGACCTGCCGACGATCAGGCGTTGGCGTCCTCGTAGGCCTGGCGGATCGTCGCCGGGACACGGCCGCGGTCGTTGACCTCGTAGCCGTTCTCCTTGGCCCACGCGCGGATCTGCGCGGTGTCCTGGCTGCCGCCGGCCGCCGCACGGGCCTTTCCACGTCCGCCCGACGCACGGCCACCGGTACGACGACCGCCCTTGACATAGGGGTCGAGAAGGCCGCGCAGCTTGTCCGCATTGGCAGTCGTGAGATCGATCTCGTACGTCTTGCCGTCCAGCGCGAACGTCACGGTCTCGTCCGCCTCGCCGCCGTCGAGGTCGTCGACAAGAAGGACCTGAACCTTCTGTGCCACCGGATTTCCTTTCATCGATAACTTCAGGGCCGGGGGGTGTGCGGCGCCCGCCGTTTCGCCGCCCCCTGTTATATGCAGTACTGCACTACGTCGGAAAGCAAACCGCTTTTGCGGGAAAAACACAAACCCCTCGGGGAGACCGAGGGGCCCGCTCCCACCCGGAAACATGCGCGTTTCGGACATAGGGAACCGGGGCACGGCGATGCATCCGGAATAGAGGCCGATCTCCCGTCCAACTCGGCCCCGAAGCCTCTTGTCCGCCGCGATCCCTCCGGGCGATCACAGATGCAGAAGCATCCGGCTGTTGCCCAAGGTGTTCGGTTTCACTCGTTCGAGTCCGAGGAACTCCGCGACGCCCTCGTCATAGGAGCGCAACAGCTCCGCGTAGACATCGGTGTCCACGGGCGTCTCGCCGATCTCCACGAAGCCGTGCTTGCCGAAGAACTCGACTTCGAAGGTCAGACAGAAAACCCGGCGAACGCCGAGCCAACGCGCGGTCTCCAGCAACTTCTCCAGCAACTGATGACCGACGCCGGCACCCTTGAGGCCCGGCTTGACCGCGAGAGTGCGCACTTCGGCGAGGTCTTCCCACATGACGTGCAGCGCGCCGCAGCCGACCACCTCGGCGTTGTCGTCGCGTTCCGCGACCCAGAACTCCTGGATGTCCTCGTAAAGCATCACCGTGGCTTTGTCGAGGAGGATGCGGCCGCGGACGTACGCGTCAAGGAGTCGGCGCACCGCCGGGACATCGGCGGTGCGGGCCCGCCTGACGGTGATGGCTTTTGCGGTGACTTCGGGGCGCATCGCTGACATGAGCGGACGCTATCGCCCGCCGTGGTCCGCCATGGAGCCGGGGTTCTCCCCCTGCGGGGCTTCCCGGCCTTCGCGTTCTTCCTGCGGTTCCGGCCTATCGGGGCCCTGCACGATCCGTACGGCGTCCCGCAGGGACTGGCGCTGTTCCTCGCTCATCATCCCGAAGAAGGCGACGAGAGCGGCGGCCGGGTTGTCGCTCTGGGACCACGCGTCGTTCATGAGGGCGGCGGCGTAGGCGGCCCGTGTGGAGACGGCCTCATATCGATAGGCGCGGCCTTCGGCCTCCCGCCGCACCCAGCCCTTCTGATGGAGATTGTCCAAAACGGTCATCACCGTGGTGTAGGCGATGGACCGTTCCTGCTGGAGGTCTTCCAGGACTTCTCGAACGGTCACCGGGCGGTTCCACTTCCACACCCGCGTCATGACCGCGTCTTCGAGTTCTCCCAATGGGCGAGGCACAGCTCAGAACAATAGTGGGAGATCCGGCCAATGGCGTGCCGGACGTGCACTTTCGGCGACAAAGCCGAGCAAAAAGGGCGTACGGCGCGGGGCGCGGCCGTGGCCGCGCGGCGCGTCGTACGCCGGGGAAGGTGCGGTGTGCGGTCAGACCTCGCGGCCCGGAGCGGGGATGGTCGGGGCGCTCTCCCCGCGCGCCGCGCGGGCGAGGGCGGCGTCCACGGCGGCGTCCTCCTTGGCCTTGGCGGCGCCGCCCTGCGTCTTCACGATCACCCGGACCAGGCCGGCGAAGAAGACGGCCATGACGACCGGGGGCAGGAGCGCGGAGACGTAGTCCATGCGTCCAGGGTAGCCAGCGCGGACCGGGCGAAAGGTGCGGGGTGGGCCGGGCGCGCCGCGCGCCGCGCGAGCTGCCGTTCCTCCCGCCGCCCCACCGGCGCCCGCCCCGCGCGTCCGTCCGGGTCAGCCGGCGGCGAGCTGCTGGGAGGGCGGGGTGGGCCGGCGGCGGGGGAAGACCTCGCCCGGGGTCGGGATAGGACGCTTCGGCGCCGCGGGCCCGGGGGTGGCGGGCTGCGGTGCGGGCCGCTCGGCGGGGCGCTCCTTCGGCTTCTTCTCCGGCTCCTCGGCCACGCCGCCCGGCAGGGCCGTCAGGCGCGTCCTGCACGCCGGAACGGCCGGCGCGGGCACCTTGCGGGCTCCCTGCGCGAGCCGGGCCCGTACGTCACGCTCCGCGAGGTCCTGGCAGCGCTCCAGCAGGGCGGCGGCGCCGGGGTTCCCGCGCAGTGCCCGCAGTGCGGCGAGGTCGTCCGGCGTGGGCCGGTGGCCGGCCGCCAGCGCCTCCTCCAGGAGGGTGAGATATCCGGCGACGGTCCCGGGCAGCGCCGCTCGGTAGCGGACCAGGTCGGCCATCAGGAAGGCCCGCAGCCGGGCCCCCTCACGCAGCGCCTCGTCGAAGGACTCGGCGAGCCGATGACAGTCCTTGATGTCGTCGGCGGAGGCGGGACCGGAGTGAAGGGCGAGGGCGAGGGCACGGCGGAGCACACGCAGCTCCTCCGCACCGAACGCCATGCCGCCGCGGGATCCGTAGGGCGTGGGCATGGACCGAAGATACGCGTAAATCAGACAAACTCGACATAGGGGGCGTGGTGTGGCGCAGCAGGGCCACTCGCCTGGCCGCCGCGCGCCGCGCGCACCCCCCGCCGCCTCACATCCGCGACACGTTCCGCTCGTACACCAGCCGCAGTCCCACCAGCGTCAGCCACGGCTCGTGCTCGTCGATCACCGAGGACTCGCCGAGCACCATCGGCGCCAGGCCGCCCGTGGCGATCACCGTCACGTCGTCCGGGTCGTCCGCCAGCTCCCGCGCCATCCGGCCGACCACTCCGTCGACCTGGCCGGCGAAGCCGTACACGATGCCCGCCTGCATGGCCTCCACGGTGTTCTTGCCGATCACGCTGCGCGGCCGGGCCACCTCGATCTTCCGCAGCTGGGCGCCCTTGACGCCGAGCGCCTCCACGGAGATCTCGATACCGGGTGCGATCACGCCGCCGACGTACTCCCCGCGCGCGGAGACCGCGTCGAAGGTGGTGGCCGTACCGAAGTCGACGACGATCGCCGGCCCGCCGTACAGCTCGACGGCGGCGACCGCGTTGATGATCCGGTCCGCGCCGACCTCCTTGGGGTTGTCGGTGAGGATCGGCACCCCGGTCTTCACCCCCGGCTCCACCAGCACCGCCGGCACGTCGCCGTAGTAGCGCCGGGTGACCTCGCGCAGCTCGTGCAGCACGGACGGCACGGTCGCGCAGATGGCGATGCCGTCGATGCCGTCGCCCAGCTCGTCGCCGAGCAGCGGGTGCATGCCCATCAGGCCCTGGAGCAGCACCGCCAGCTCGTCGGCGGTACGGCGCGCGTCCGTGGAGATGCGCCAGTGCTCGACGATGTCCTCGCCGTCGAAGAGGCCGAGGACGGTGTGCGTGTTGCCGACGTCGATCGTGAGGAGCATGAGGTCACTCCGCCGCGCGCAGATCCAGGCCGATGTCCAGGATCGGCGAGGAGTGGGTCAGGCCACCGACGGAGAGGAAGTCCACGCCGGTGTCGGCGTACGCCCGGGCGTTGTCCAGGGTGAGCCGTCCGGACGCCTCCAGGAGCGCGCGTCCGCCGACGATCGCGACGGCCTCCTCGCACTCCCCCGGCGTGAAGTTGTCCAGCAGGATCAGGTCGGCGCCCGCGTCGACGACCTCACGGAGCTGGTGGAGCGTGTCGACCTCGACCTCGATCGCCAGCTCCGGGAACGCCTCGCGGACGGCCTTGAAGGCCGGTCCGACGCCGCCGGCGGCAACCACGTGGTTGTCCTTGACCAGGGCCGCGTCGGAGAGCGACATCCGGTGGTTGACGCCGCCGCCGCAGCGCACCGCGAACTTCTCCAGGGAGCGCAGGCCCGGGGTGGTCTTGCGGGTGTCGCGCACGTGCGTCCCGGTGTCCTCCAGCGCGTCCGCCCACGCGCGCGTGGCGGTCGCGATGCCGGACAGGCGGCACAGCACGTTCAGGGCGCTGCGCTCGGCGGTGAGCAGGTCGCGGGTGCGGGTGGTGACGGACAGCAGCGGCTGCCCGGCCTCGACCCGGTCGCCGTCCTCGACGTGCCGCTCGACCTCGAACTCGTCGGTGCAGACCACGGAGACCACGGCCTCGGCGACCCGCAGGCCGGCGACGACGCCCGCCTCGCGCGCGACGAAGTCGCCGGTCGCCACGGCCTCCTCGGGGATGGTGGCGACGGTCGTCACGTCCACACCGCCGTCCAGGTCCTCCTGGATGGCCACGTTGGCGATGTCCTCGACCTCGACGGGGTCGAGTCCGGCGGCGGCGAGCAGGTCGGCGAGCGCGGGGTCCAGCCCGCACTCCAGGTACTCCTCGTCGCCCTCTGCGCCACACGCGCAGCCGTCGCCGCAGCCACCGCCGTCGGCGAGGGGAAGGTCGTTGGTGCTCACGTCTGTCACTGCTCCTGGGATGGCTGGTGCGGCCGGGTCGGGGGGAAGTCTGCGGTGTCGGTGGTGTCCACGGCCAGCGAGCGGTCCGGATTCAGCCGTACGACGATGTGGCGGCGCCACGCGGTGTCGTCGCGGTCGGCGTGGTCCAGGCGCCAGTGGCAGCCGCGGGTCTCCTGGCGGCGCAGGGCCGCCTCGACGAGCACCCGCGCGACGCACAGGAGGTTGGTGGCCTCCCAGGTGTCGACGCCGGGCTCGGCGGTCTTGCCATTCTCGTCCAGGGCGTCGCGGGCGTCGCGGTGCAGGCGCTGGAGCTGCTCGGCGGCCCTGGTCAGGGACTCGTCGGAGCGCAGCACGCCGGCGCCGTCGGTCATGATCCGCTGGATCGCGAACCGCGCCTCGGCGGCCTGCAGCGGGTGCGCGGGCCTGGAGGGGTGCGGGACCGGGACGGGCACGCGCGCGTGCAGGCTGTCCTCCGCGTGCCGGGCGGTGATGTCGGCGGCGATGCGCTCGGCGTAGACCAGGCCTTCGAGGAGGGAGTTGGAGGCGAGCCGGTTCGCGCCGTGCACGCCGGTGCAGGCGACCTCGCCGCACGCGTAGAGCCCGGGCACCGTGGTGCGCCCGCGCGCGTCGGTGCGCACGCCGCCGGAGGCGTAGTGCGCGGCCGGCGCGATCGGGATGGGCTCGGTGACCGGGTCGATGCCGTGCGCCCGGCAGGCGGCCAGGATCGTGGGGAAGCGGTGCTCCCACATCGCGGCGCCGAAGTGCCGGGCGTCCAGGAACATGTGCTCGGCGTCCTGCTCCTGCATGCGCCGCATGATGCCCTTGGCGACGATGTCCCGCGGCGCCAGCTCGGCCAGCTCGTGCTGCCCCACCATGAAGCGCACGCCGTCCGCGTCGACCAGGTGCGCGCCCTCCCCGCGCACCGCCTCGGAGACCAGCGGCTGCTGGCCCTCCGCGTCGGCGCCGAGGAACAGCACGGTCGGGTGGAACTGGACGAATTCGAGGTCGGAGACCTCCGCGCCGGCCCGCAGCGCGAGCGCCACGCCGTCCCCGGTGGAGACCGACGGGTTGGTGGTCGCGGAGAAGACCTGGCCCATGCCGCCGGTGGCCAGCACGACCGCGGGGGCGTGCACGGCGCCCACGCCGTCGTGCTGGCCCTCGCCCATCACGTGCAGGGTCACGCCCGCCGTGCGGCCCTCGGCGTCGGTCAGCAGGTCCAGGACCAGCGCGTTCTCGATCATCCGGACGCCTCGCGCGAGGGCGGCCTCCACCAGCGCGCGGGAGATCTCCGCTCCGGTGGCGTCCCCGCCCGCGTGCGCGATCCGGCGCCGGTGGTGGCCGCCCTCGCGCGTCAGCTCGATGCCGCCGTCCGCGTCGGTGTCGAAGTGCGCGCCGGTCGAGATCAGCCGCCGTACCGCGTCGGGGCCCTCGGTGACGAGGATCCGTACGGCTCCCTCGTCGCACATGCCCGCGCCCGCGACCAGGGTGTCGTCCAGGTGCTGTTCGGGGGTGTCGCCGTCGCCGAGGGCGGCCGCGATGCCGCCCTGGGCCCAGCGGGTGGAGCCGTCGTCCAGGTGCGCCTTGGTGACGACGACGGTGGTCAGTCCGGCGGCCTCGCAGCGCAGGGCGGCGGTCAGGCCGGCGACGCCGGATCCGACGACCACCACGTCCGCGTCGATGGACCATCCGGGGGCGGGTGCGTGCAGTCGTATGCCTGTGCTGGTCACGAGGCGGCTCCGGGAGCGGCGAAGGTGAGCGGGATGTTGTCGATCAGCCGGGTCGTGCCGACCCGGGCGGCGACCGCGAGGACGGCCTCTCCGGTGAAGTCGTCGTCGATCTCGGTGAAGTCGCAGGGGTCGACCAGCGCGAGGTAGTCGAGCTTGAGCGGCGGGTCGAAGTGCACGCCCTCGTCCAGGACGGCCCGTGCGGCGGCGCGGACGGCCGCGGCGGCGTTCGGCACGGCCTTGGCGACGGCGTGCGCGTCGGCGGCCGCGCGGGACTCCCCTATGGCGCTGAGCGCCTCGGCACGCGCCCGCGTGGACGGCACCTCGCGCGCCCGCGCCCGCAGCGCCTCCTGCGCGGCGTGCCGGTCGCGCCCGGCGAACAGCGCGCGCGACAGCGTGAGCGCCGTGCGCCGCTCGTCGGTCGACAGGTAGCGGTTGCGGCTGGAGAGCGCGAGTCCGTCGGTCTCGCGGACCGTCGGTACGCCGACGATCTCGATGCCGAAGTTCAGGTCCCGCACCATGCGCCGGATGACGGCCAGCTGCTGGGCGTCCTTCTGCCCGAACAGGGCCGCGTCGGGGCGGGTGAGGTGGAGCAGCTTGGCGACGACGGTCAGGACGCCGTCGAAGTGTCCGGGCCGCGAGGCGCCCTCCAGGAGGGTGCCCATCGGACCCGCGGTGACCCGCACCTGGGGCTGCCCGCCCGGGTAGACCTCCTCGGCCGACGGCGCGAACACGGCGTCCGCGCCCGCCTGCTCGGCGATCTTCAGGTCGGCTTCCAGGGTGCGCGGGTACCGGTCGAGGTCCTCGCCGGCCCCGAACTGCAGCGGATTCACGAAGACCGTGACGACGACCTCGCCGTCGGGGCCCGCGATCTCGCGGGCGCCGCGGATCAGCGTGGCGTGGCCCTCGTGCAGGGCGCCCATGGTCATCACGACGGCGCGGCGGCCGTGCCGCACGCGCGCGTGCAGTTCGGCGGCGGTGCGCAGCAGTGCGGTGCTCATCGGGTGTTCCCCTCGGTGCCGTGGGTGCCGTTCGCGCCGCCGGCCAGGACGCCGAGGAGGTCCTCGGCGAGTTCCGGCTTCAGCAGGCCCTGGGCGAGCGCCCGGTCGGCGGTGGCGCGGGCCATCGCGAGATAGCCGTCGACCGCCTGCGGGGCGTGCCGGCGCAGCTCGGTGACGTGTGCGGCGACGGTGCCCGCGTCCCCGCGCGCGACCGGGCCGGTCAGCGCCGCGTCTCCGGAGCGCAGGGCGTTGTCCAGGGCGGCGCCGAGCAGCGGGCCGAGCATCCGGTCCGGGGCCTCGACACCGGCCGTGCGCAGCAGCTCCATGGCCTGGGCGACCAGGGTGACCAGGTGATTGGCGCCGAGGGCGAGGGCCGCGTGGTAGAGCGGTCGGTTCTCCTCCAGGATCCACTCCGGCTCGCCGCCCATCTCGATGACGAGCGCCTCGGCGGCCAGCCGCAGTTCCTCGGGCGCGGTCACGCCGAACGAGCAGCCCGCGAGCCGCTGCACGTCCACCGGCGTCCCGGTGAAGGTCATCGCCGGGTGCAGGGCCAGCGGCAGCGCGCCCGCGCGCAGGGCCGGGTCCAGGACCCGGGTGCCGTACCGGCCGGAGGTGTGCACGAGCAGTTGGCCCGGCCGTACCGCGCCGGTCTCGGCGAGGCCGGCGACCAGGCCGGGCAGGGCGTCGTCGGGAACGGTCAGGAGCACCAGGTCGGCGCGCTGGAGGACGTCGGCGGGGGTCGTCAGCGGGACGTCGGGCAACATGGCCTCGGCGCGCCGCCGGGAGGCGTCGGAGACCCCGGAGACGGCCACCGGGCGGTGCCCGGCGAGCTGCAGGGAGGCCGCGAGGGCGGGTCCCACCCGGCCGGCGCCGACGACGCCGACGGTGAGCCGCGCGGGGCGGTCACTGAGGTCTGGCTGTTGGACTGTACTCACGCGACGGTGGCCTTCCCGTTCCAGTCCGCTCTGGGTACCGGACGATTTCTCGTCATGTTAACGCTATCGGGTTCGGGCCCAGTTGGCTGTCCACAGGCTGTGGGTGACGGGTCACACGACGGCCCGCGGTAGCTCGGTGCGGGCCGGTGCGGAAAATGCCGGTGCCGTGCGTCCCGGCCGCACGGCATCATCCACGGCATGAGCGATACGGCGACGACGCCCCAGGACGAGCAGCCGGACGGATCCCGGTCGGCGGAGCAGCGGATGCGGGAGCGGCGCGCGGCCGCCTACCGGAAGGCGGACCGCGTCCTCGCGCGCGAGGGCCCGCGTGCCACCCTGCGCGAACGGCTCGCGCTGCTCGACGCGGCCCCCGACGTGTACGACCTGGACGAACCGGCCGACGTCTACGGCAACGGAGTCGTCGCGGCCCTGGAGGAACGCGTCGCGTCCCTGCTGGGCACGGAGGCCGCCGCGTTCTTCCCGACCGGCACGATGGCCCAGCAGGTGGCGCTGCGCTGCTGGGCGGCCAGGACCGGCGACCGGACGGTGGCCCTGCACGCCCTCGCCCATCCGGAGGTCCACGAGCGCAGCGCGTTCCGCGAGGTGGCCGGCCTGCGCCCGGTCCGTGTCACGAGCGAGCCCCGGCTCCCCACCGCCCAGGAGATACGCGACTTCGAGGAGCCCTTCGGGGCACTGATGCTGGAGCTGCCCCTCCGCGACGCCGGGTACGTGCTGCCCACCTGGGAGGAGCTCACGGAGGTCGTGGCCGCCGCCCGGGAGCGCGACGCGGTGGTGCACTTCGACGGCGCCCGCCTGTGGGAGTGCACGGACCGCTTCGGACGGCCCCTGCACGAGATCGCGGACCTCGCGGACAGCGTCTACGTGTCGTTCTACAAGTCCCTCGGGGGCATCGGCGGTGCCGCGCTGGCCGGCCCGAAGTCGCTGGTCGAGGAGGCGAAGACCTGGCGTCACCGCTACGGCGGCATGATCTTCCAGCAGTTCCCGACGGTGCTCGCGGCACTGGTCGGCCTGGAGCGCGAACTGCCCCGCCTGCCGGAGTACGTCCGGCACGCGCGCGTGGTCGCCGCGGCCCTGCGCGAGGGCTTCGCCGAGGCGGGGCTCGCCTGGACGCGCGTGCACCCCGAGGAGCCGCACACCCACCAGTTCCAGCTCTGGCTGCCCTACGAGGCCGACGTGCTGAGGGAGGCGGCGGTACGGCAGGCCGAGGAGACCGGCACGTATCTCCTGCCCGGCTTCTGGGAGCCGAAGGGCCCGGGGCTGTCCATGACCGAGGTGACGGTCTCCGAGGCCGGTCTGGCGTGGACGCCGGAGGAGGTGCGGGCGGCGGTCGCGGACTTCGCTGCCCGGCTGCCGTCCGCGTCCCGCTAGGGGATCCGGTCACAGGCCAGGGGCCGGGACTCGCGCGCGCCCTCGCGCGCCCGGCACCTCGCCTCGTCCCGACCGCTCCCCGCCGCCTAGGACGGGCTCGACGGGCTCGACGGGCGCGACCGGCGCAGCACGGCGGCCAGGAGCCGTCCGCGCGCCGGGCGCCCTGCGAGAACCGCGCGGAACCTCCGGTGGTCGCGCACCGCGCGCGCCACGCGCACGTCGTGGGTGCCGGGCGCGGGCGGCGCGGGCTCTCCGTGCCGCCGGGCCCGGCAGGTGTCGAGGAAGTGCTGCTGGACGATGCTCATGCGCCCCAGCCTGCGCTTTTGCCGCACCGCCGTCGCCCCGATTGACGGCGCCCGTCAATCGGGAGAGGCGTTGTCGGTGGCGGGGTGCACGATGGGGGCATGAGCGTGCGGATCGACATCGCGGGGCTCCGGCCGGAGCGGGTCGTCGTCGTGCCCTCGCCGCTGGCCGAGCTCGGCATGGCGCTGCACGCACTGTCGGAGCCGGGACACCATCCGGGCCTGCAGGCCTGGGTGACCGGGGTGACCGCGCGGCTGGAGCCGCACCTGGCCGACCGCATGTGCGAGGCCGACTTCCTGTGGCGGACGACGTTCTCCGACCTGTTCCTGCCCTACGCGGCCGTGCCCGGTGCTGTCCCTGAGGGCACGCTGGCCGGGGAGCTGGGCCAGCTGGACAAGCTGACGGACGAGCAGTTCGTCGACGCGGCCCTGGAGTTCACCTGCGTGCTCTCCTACGACACGCGGGCGCCGGCCCTGCTGTCGGACCCGGTGGCGCGCCGCCGGGCGCTGGAGGTGGCGGCTTCGCGCGGGCCGCAGCAGGTCCGGTTCGCACAGCGGCTGCTCGACGATCCGCCGAGCGTGCGCGCGTGGCTGCGCCGCTTCCTGGAGGACTGCGCCGAGGCGTTCTTCGACGAGGCCTGGTCGCGGCTGCGCCACCAGCTGGCGGCCGACGCCCGGCACAAGACGGAGCTGCTGCGCCGCAAGGGGCTCGCCGAGGCGCTGGCCGCGGTCTCGCCGGTGGTGACGCTCGACGAGGCGGGCGAGCGGATCACGGTGGACAAGCTCACCGACGGCCACGCCGTGGTCGACGCCGACGGCCTGCTGCTGGTGCCCACCAGCCTGGGCTGGCCGCATCTGATGGTCCTGCACCGCTACGGCTGGCAGCCGGTGCTGCACTACCCGGTCGGCTCGCCCGAGCTGGCCGCCCCGGCGTCGGTGGAGGCGCTGACGCTGCGGATGGCGGCGCTGTCCCACCCCGTGCGGATGCGGCTGTGCCGCTACCTGGCGCGCAGCGCGTACACCACCAGCGAGCTGGCCCAGGTGCACGGCCTGTCGGCGCCCGAGGTCTCCCGGCACCTCAGCGCCCTGAAGAAGGCGGGCCTGGTCACCACCCGCCGCCGCGGCCGGTACGTCCTGCACCAGCTGGACGTCACGGTCGTGGCCCGCCTCGGCAGCGACTTCCTGGAGGGGATCCTCCGCTAGCCGTGCGGGCCGTACGTCGGGCGTTCGGGCCGTACGCCGGGCGTTCGAGCCGTACGCATCCCGCGCGGGCGCGGGGTCAGCCGTGGCCGCCGCCCGCGCGGACCAGGCCGGTCTCGTAGGCGAGCACGACCACCTGGACGCGGTCGCGCAGCCCGAGCTTGGTCAGGATGCGGCCGACGTGGGTCTTCACGGTCGCCTCGGAGAGCACCAGGCGGCCGGCGATCTCGCCGTTCGACAGGCCCTGCGCGACGAGCACCATGACCTCGCGCTCGCGGTCGGTGAGCCGGTTCAGCTCCTGGTGCTGGGGCTCCTTTCCGGCCGAGGGCAGCATCGGCGCGAAGCGGTCGAGCAGCCGCCTGGTGGTGGAGGGCGCGACGACGGCGTCGCCGCTGTGCACGGAGCGGATCGCGGCCAGCAGCTCGCCGGGCGGGACGTCCTTGAGCATGAAGCCGGAGGCGCCCGCCTTCAGTCCCGAGAAGGCGTACTCGTCGAGGTCGAAGGTGGTCAGGATGAGCACCTTGGGCGGGTCGGGCTCGGAGCAGATGCGGCGGGTGGTCTCCACCCCGTCCAGCTTGGGCATGCGCACGTCCATCAGGACGACGTCCACCTCGCTGGACCTCAGCACCTGGAGGGCCTCGACGCCGTCGCCCGCCTCCGCGACGACCTCCATGTCCGGCTGGGCCGCGAGCACCATCCGGAACCCGGTGCGCAGCAGCACCTGGTCGTCGACGAGCATCACGCGGATCGTCATCGGGTCCTCTTCCGTTTCCGTTCGGCGGCTTGTCGCCGGGGCTGTCCCGGGGGCGTGACAGGTGTCAACCGGGGGCGTGCGTCTGCGTCAATGCGCCGGTTTGAGCGGCAGCAGAGCACTGATGCGGAATCCTCCGCCGGGACGGGGCCCCGCGTCGAGCGTGCCGCCGACCATACCGACCCGCTCGCGCATGCCGATCAGGCCGTGCCCCTGCCCGTCGGCGCCGCCCTCCTCGTACATCTCGTGCGGGGCGCCCTTGCCGTCGTCCTCCACCAGCAGGCCGAGTCCGTCGTCGAAGTAGACCAGCCGCACGCTGGCGCCCGTGTTGGGCCCGCCGTGCTTGCGGGTGTTGGTGAGCGCCTCCTGCACGATCCGGTACGCCGTCAGCTCGACGCCGCTGGGCAGCGGGCGCGGGGTGCCCTCGACCTTGAAGTCGACGGGCAGGCCGGAGCTGCGGCACTGCTCGACGAGGTCGTCGATCTGCTCGACGTCGGGCTGCGGAACGTACTCGCCGACCTCCTTGTGCTCGCCCGTGCGCAGCACGCCCAGCAGGCGGCGCATCTCGGCGAGGGCCTGGCGGCCGGTGGAGGAGATCGTCTCCAGGGCCTTCTTGGCCTGGTCGGGGGCGGCGTCGAGGACGTAGGCGGCGCCGTCGGCCTGGACCACCATCACCGACACGTTGTGCGCGACCACGTCGTGCAGCTCGCGCGCGATGCGGGCGCGCTCGGCGGCCACCGCGACCTTGGCCTGCGCCTCGCGCTCCTTCTCCAGCCGGGCCGCGCGCTCCTCCAGCTGGGCGAAGTAGGCGCGGCGGGTGCGCATGGAGTCGCCGAGCACCCAGGCGAGCACGAACGGCACCGCCTGGAACACCACGATGGCCAGGTGGCCGACGAGACTGGTCCGCTCCTGCGGCCACCGGATCTGCGCCAGCGGCGCCGCGCACAGCCCCGCGTAGAGGGCGAACCGGGACGACCAGCGCTCGCCGATCGCGGCCACCGTGCAGACGATCACCAGCATGGCGAAGTTGGCGACCGTCGTCTCGACGTCCAGGACCAGCTGCGCCAGTCCGGTCGCGGCGGCCAGCAGCAGCATCCGCTCCGGGAACCGGCGCCGCAGCGCGACCACGACGGCCATCACGGCGGACACGGCCAGCATGGCGGCGGTCGAACCATGGTGCTGGAGCGCCCCGCGGAGGTTCACGACGCTCACGCAGGAAACCCCGAGCAGGACGACGGCCCAGAAGCTGTCGACCCATGTCGGGTTCCTGCGGAGGAAGTCATAGAGGCGCTGCACGTAACCCAGAGTAGGGAAGTGTGATAGGTGCAGGGGTCAACCGGAGGGCCGATCCCTTTTCCGCACACGTACTCCGCAAGGTGGAGAAGGTGATCACCTGTACGCCTAGTCTGGCCCGGTGACGGATGAGGCGACGCGAGAGACGGCGGACGACGCCCGTGGCTGGCGTGCGGCCACCGAGGCGGCCCTGTACGGCCCCGGCGGCTTCTACCGCCGCCCGGAGGGACCGGCCGCCCACTTCCGTACGTCGGTGCACGCGTCACGGCTGTTCGCCGGGGCCGTGGCCCGGCTGCTGTGCCGGGTCGACGAGGCCCTGGGGCACCCCGGGGCGCTGGACTTCGTCGACATGGGCGCAGGCCGCGGCGAACTGGTCGCCGGCGTGCTCGCCGCGCTGCCCGCCGACGTGGCCGCACGCACGCGTGCCTGCGCCGTCGAGGTCGCCGATCGCCCGCCGGGCCTGCCCGACCGGATCACCTGGCTGACCGAGCTGCCGCGCACGGTGACCGGCCTGCTCTTCGCCAACGAATGGCTCGACAACGTCCCGGTCGACGTCGCCGAGGTGGACCCGGCCGGTGCGCCCCGCCTCGTGCACGTCCGGCGCGACGGCCTCGAACTGCTCGGCGAGCGCGTCTCGGGCGCGGACGCGGACTGGCTGGCGCGGTGGTGGCCGCTGGGCGGCGAGCCGGGGCTGCGCGCGGAGATCGGGCTGCCCCGGGACCGGGCGTGGGCGGACGCCGTCGCCTGTGTGCGGGAAGGCCTCGCGGTGGCCGTGGACTACGCGCACACCGCGGCCGGACGCCCGCCGTTCGGCACGCTCACCGGCTTTCGCGCGGGGCGTGCGACGCTGCCCGTCCCGGACGGGTCGTGCGACATCACGGCGCACGTCGCACTGGACGCCTGCGCGGCGCTCGACCCGGGGCACGGCCTTCCGGAGGCGCTCGTCTGCACCCAGCGCGACGCCCTGCGCGCCCTGGGCCTCACCGGCGCACGCCCCTCGCTCGCGCTCGCCTCCACCCACCCCGCCGCCTACGTGCGCGCCCTCGCGAGCGCCGGTGAGGCCGCCGAGCTGACCGCCGCCGGAGGTCTCGGCGACTTCGGCTGGCTGCTGCAGCCGGTGGGCATCGCGAACCCGCTGACCTGACACCGCCCCGGCGGGCGCGGGACCGCGCCCTACTTGTCGATGTCCCCCACCACGAAGAACATCGACCCCAGGATCGCGACCATGTCCGCCACCAGCGTCCCCGGCAGCAGCTCGGTGAGCGCCTGGATGTTGTTGAACGACGCCGAGCGCAGCTTCAGCCGGTACGGGGTCTTCTCGCCCTTGCTGACGAGGTAGTAGCCGTTGATGCCGAGCGGGTTCTCGGTCCAGGCGTAGGTGTGGCCCTCGGGCGCCTTGAGGACCTTCGGGAGCCGCTGGTTGATCGGGCCCGGCGGCAGCTCGGCGACCCGGTCCAGGCAGGCGTCGGCCAGGTCCAGGGCGTTGTGGGTCTGCTCCAGGAGGCATTCGAAACGGGCCAGGCAGTCGCCCTCGGACCGGGTGACCACCCTGAGGGTGTCCTGGAGCTCGCCGTAGGCCAGGTAGGGCTCGTCACGGCGCAGGTCGAAGTCGACGCCCGAGGCGCGCGCGATGGGCCCGCTCACGCCGTACGCGTGCGCGGCCTCCGGCGCGAGGACGCCGACGCCGCGGGTGCGGCCGCGGAAGATCTCGTTGCCGAGCACCAGGCCGTCGAAGACGTCCATGCGGGAGCGGACGGCGGAGACGGCGGCACGCGCGCGTGCCGTCCAGCCGGCCGGGAGGTCCTCCTTGAGGCCGCCGACGCGGTTGAACATGTAGTGCATGCGGCCGCCGGAGACCTCCTCCATGACGTTCTGGAGCACCTCGCGCTCGCGGAACGCGTGGAAGACCGGGGTGATCCCGCCCAGCTCCAGCGGGTAGGAGCCGAGGAACATCAGGTGGTTGAGCACCCGGTTCAGCTCGGCGAGCAGCGTGCGCGTCCACACCGCGCGGACCGGCACCTCCATGCCGAGCATCCGCTCGACGGCGAGGACCACGCCCAGCTCGTTGGAGAAGGCCGACAGCCAGTCGTGGCGGTTGGCGAGCATGATGATCTGCCGGTAGTCACGCGCCTCGAAGAGCTTCTCCGCGCCCCGGTGCATGTAGCCGATCACCGGCTCGGCGGAGACGATCCGCTCGCCGTCCAGCACGAGCTTCAGCCGCAGCACACCGTGCGTGGAGGGGTGCTGCGGGCCGATGTTGAGCACCATGTCGGTGCTCTCCGCGGCGCCGCCAATGCCGACCGTGGTCTCCGTCGTGGGAGTCATGGACCCAGTCTCTCGTACGTACGCTGACCTCATGGAGACGGGGAGCCCGGCCGGTGCCGGGGCGACGGAGACCGAGCCGGTGTGGACGGGGCTGCCGCCCGGGCTGCTGCGGATGCGACGGCTGCTGCTGGTGGTGTGGCTGGGGCTGATCGCCCTCGCGGCGGGCCTGCTGCCGGGCCTGCTGGCGGGTCCGGTGTGGGCGGCCTTCGCGCTGCTGCCGCTGGCCGTGCTGGCCTGGGGCTGGGTGCTGGTCGGCCGCAACTGGCGCTCCTGGCGGTACGCCGAGCGCGCCGACGACCTGCTGATCAGCCGCGGTGTGCTGTGGCGCGAGGAGACCGTGGTGCCGTACGGGCGGATGCAGCTGGTGGAGGTGACCTCGGGGCCCGTCGAGCGGTACTTCGGCCTGGCGAGCGTGCAGCTGCACACGGCGGCCGCGGCCACCGACGCGGCGATCCCCGGCCTCGACCCGGCCGAGGCGGAGCGGCTGCGCGACCGGCTCACCGAACTCGGCGAAGCCCGATCGGCGGGCCTGTGACCGCGCCCGGCGTCGACGGCGCCATACGCCCCGGCAAGGCGGCGGGCGAGCGGCGGCTGCACCCGGTGACGCCGTTCCGGCGGGCCTGGGCCCCGGTCGCGGTGCTCACCGGCTGGGCGGTGCACGACCCGAACCAGGCCCAGGAACAGCTGACGAAGCTGACCACGACCATGCTCCTGGCCGGACTCGCCGTCCTGGTCACCGCGGGCGCCCTGTACGGCTTCCTGTCCTGGTGGTTCACCTACTTCGCGGTCACCGACAGCGAACTGCGCATACGCACCGGCCTGTTCTTCCGGCGCACCGCGCACATCCGGCTGGAGCGGATCCAGGCCGTCGACGTGACGCAGCCGCTGCTCGCGCGCGTGGCGGGCGTCGCCAAGCTGCGCATCGACGTCGTCGGCACCGACAAGAAGGACGAGCTGGCCTTCCTGGGACAGGGCGAGGCGCGTGCGCTGCGCGCGGAACTGCTGGCGCGTGCCGCCGGTTTCGCGCCGGAGACGGCACGGGAGGTCGGCGAGGCTCCGGCCCAGGAGCTGATGCGCGTGCCCGCGGGCAAGCTCGCGCTCTCCCTCCTGCTGACGGGCGCCACCTGGGGCTCCCTGGCCGCGGCCCTGGTCGTACCGCCGGTGCTGTGGCTGGCCACCCACAGCGTGTGGACGGTCCTCGCCACCGCCCTGCCGCTGCTCGGCGCGGCGGCCACGACCAGCGTGGGCCGGTTCGTCGGGGAGTACGACTGGACGGTCGGGGAGTCCCCTGACGGGCTGCGCATCGACCACGGGCTGCTGGACCGCACCCACGAGACGGTGCCGCCGGGGCGGGTGCAGACCGTGCGGATCGTGGAGCCGCTGCTGTGGCGGCCGCTGCGCTGGGTGCGGGTGGAGCTGGACGTGGCCGGGTCCTCGAACTCGGTGCTGGTGCCGGTCGCGCCGCGCGCGGTCGCCGAGTCCGTCCTCACGCGCGTGCTGCCCGGTGCGACGGTGCCCGGCGAGCTGCCCCGGCCGCCGCGGCGGGCCCGCTGGTGCGTGCCGCTGTGGTGGCGCGGATACGGGCTCGCGGTCACGGAGACGGTGTTCGCCGCGCGGCACGGGCTGCTGCGCCGGCGTCTGGCGCTGGTCCCGCACGCCAAGGTCCAGAGCGTACGGCTGACGCAGGGGCCCTGGAAGCGGCTGTGGCGGCTCGCGGACGTCCATGTGGACACGGGGGCCGACAAGACCGTGACGGCCCGCCTGCGGGACGCGGAGGCGGCCGCGGCGCTGCTGCGGGAGCAGGCCGAACGGTCCCGGACGGGCCGCAGGACGGCGCGCCCTGACCGCTGGATGGCCTGAGCGCCGTGCCGCGGGCGGCGCGCGGGCGGCCCGGGGAACGCCTGAGCCGGGGCACCCGGCGGATGCCCCGGCTCAGGACCGGTGTTCAGGAGGCGGCGCTGCGCAGGCCGCCGATGTTGATCTGCTCGGTCTCGTCGTGCGCGGTCAGGTCGATGACCTGGCCGACGCCCCGGGTCTCCGGGTCGGCGGGCTTGAACTCGGCCTCGGACTCGGCCTTGTGGAGCGCGAGCGCCTCCTGGCCGACGACGTCCGCGAGGTCCTCGTTGTGCACGGACTCCAGCCCCTCGGCACCCGCGCCCTTCTGCGTGCCGAAGAAGTCGAACCCGCCGGTGACCAGGGGCCGCGGGATGGGCGCCGCAGGCAGCACGGCGACCGCGGTGGGCACGGTGAAGTGCCCGGAGGGCTTCACGGAGTTGGCGGAGGGCGCCGGCGTGCCGGGGGCGTCCTGCTCCGCCGGAGCCGGAGCGGTGTCCGCCGGCTCGTCGGTGGTGACGGCGGCCGCGCGCGTGTGCCCGTCGACCGCCTCGGGCTGCCCCTGTCCCTCGTCCTCCGGTGCCGGCTCGGCCTTCGGCGGCTCGGGCACGGCGGCCGTCCGCGCCGCGCTCCCGGTGCCGGCGTCGGCCTCGGTCTCCGTCCGGGCCGACGGACCCTCGCCGTCGTCGAAGCGGGCCAGTGCCACCTTGGCCCGCAGGAACAGCTTGGAGCCCTCGGGCGAGAAGACCGCCGGGAGCGTGTCCTCGACCGCCGGCCGCTCGACGGCCTCCGCGGCCTCTGGTGCCTCCGCGGGCTCTTCGGCCTCGTCGGGGGTCCGGGGTGCCGGCAGCGCGTTCGACGGCGCGACGGCCTCGATCTCCAGCAGGCGGCGGCCCTCCAGGGCGCTCGCGCGCTCCGTCTCGGCCGTGGCGTAGCGGCGCAGCAGGGACGCGTGCTCGTTGCGCAGGCCGGCCAGCTCGGTCCGCTTCGCGCGCAGCCGCTGCTCCAGCTTGGCGCGCAGCTCCCGCGACTCCTCGAGGTCGGTCTCCAGCTCGGCGATCCGCTCCTCGTGGCGCCACTCGTCACTCGCACGCGCGCGTGACAGGTCGGCCACCTGCTTGCCCGCCTCGCTGTCCCAGCGGCGCATGACGGCGGCACCGACGGCCGCGGTCGCCGCGGCTATCGCGGCCAGCGTGCGCAGCGCCGTCGGCTGGGAGAACAACCAGGGCCCCAGAGCGCAGACGAGGGAGACACCGGCGATCGCCGAGGGAGGCAACAGCCTGTGCAAAGGCGGGGAATGACGGTGGCGTCCACGTGGCATGGCCAGAAACTTACCGCGCGTAGGCGAATCGTGGTGCCCCGGACCGTAAAAACACAGCGACAAGGAAGTCTTCGTCCGGCATCGCCGCGAGCCGCGCTCAGTGGTCGCTCAGCCGTCCGCTGAGCCACTGGAGCGTCGCCGGGATCTCGCGGCGCCAGGTGTTGAAGTTGTGGCCGCCGCTGTCGAGGATGATCGACGAGATCCGGGTCATGTTCGTGGCCTGCACGCTTTTGATGAATTTCAATGTGGCCCGGTAATTGGTCTCTCCGACTTTGCTGCTGGTGACCAGCAGCGAGGTGTCCGGGGCGGGCCGGTGCGCCAGGCACCACCACAGGTCCGCGCGGTTCTTGAGATCGCGGTCGCCCTGGAAGAGGTCGCCGGTCGTGGCGTCGATGGGCGCCTTGTACGACGGCGAGAGCCCGGCGCCGGCCGCGTACACGCCGGGATGGTGCATCGCGAGCTTGAGGGCGCAGTACCCGCCCGTCGAGTCGCCGACGATCCCCCAGCCGCCCGGCTTCCCCGCGGCCCGGTAGTGCGCGCGCACGGCGTCGGGCAGGTCCTCGGCGAAGAAGGTCTCGGTCTGCGGGCCGCGCGGGACGTCCACGCACTCGGTGTCCCGGGGCGGTGCGACCGTCGGCCGCAGCATCACCAGGATCGTGGGCCGCATCTTCCCCTCCCGGACCAGGTGCTGTTCGGTGCGCGGGTAGTGCAGCTTGTCGACCAGCGCCCGCGCGGTGCCCGGATAGCCGCTGAGCACGACCACGACCGGGAAGGTCCGCGTGCGGTACCGCGGCTGGAAGTACTCCGGCGGCAGGTACACGTACGCGGGCGTGGCGATGCGGGTCGTACGGCCGACGATGCCGACCTGCTGGATCTGACCCGCCGTCCGGGGCAGCGAGCCGCCCATGCCGTGCACCTCGGAGGTGGACATCAGCTGGACGGGTCCGGCGCCCGTGTGGTCGACGACGACGCCCTGGTCGGTCTCCGTGCCGAACAGGTCCGCCCAGCTCGCGTAGAAACCGAAAGCCTGGTTGACGGCTATCCCGACGCACGCGAAGAGCGCCAGCTGGGTGGCCAGCAACAGGCCGACACGGCCGCTGACGGCCCGCCAGCTCCGGCGCCCCAGCCGGGGCCACAGCCACACCGTGCCGACGAACAGCAGTGCGGCGACCAGAATCGCCGATGCCAGGATCTTGTCACTCGTGAGTCCCATGAGGTGCTTCCTGCCTGCGCTTTCCCCCGTGGCGACCACCGCGTTGAGCGAGGCTTGCCCCGGACTTTCCTCGGCCTTTGACCCGGCTTTCCGGTGGGGAGTGAACCTCTCCCCCCGTGACACCGTCCTAGAGGGCGCAATGTCGCCGGATGCCCGAATCGGCACCGGATTCAAGGTCTCTCGCAGAACTACGGGATGCGATGTCTGTCAGGATAGATGGGGAAATGTCGGGCGGGGTTCCGGGCCGATCAAGCCGGGCGCGGCGCATAGTCCGTGGTCCGCGTCCCGAGGCGGTCCCCGCTCTGGTCGGCAGGGCCTGCGCGGTCGTGGGCGTCCTGGACATCGCCGCGGGCGTCTTCCCGCGCTTCCGGCACAGCCGTATGCACGCCATGGCCGAGGTACTGCCGGGATCGCTCGGGCCGTTCGCCGCCGCGCTCTCGCTCAGCGCCGGCGTACTGCTGCTGCTCCTCGCGCACGGCCTCAAGCGGCGCAAGCGCCGGGCGTGGCGGGCCGCGGTCGCGCTCCTGCCGGCCGGCGCGGTCTCGCAGTTCGTGTACCGGCACTCGGTCATCGGCGCGCTGATCTCACTGGCGCTCTTCGTGCCCCTGGTGCTCCACCGGGACGAGTTCAAGGCGCTGCCCGACCCGCGCAGCCGGTGGCGCGCGCTCGCCAACTTCGTACTCATGAGCGCCGGTTCTCTCGCGCTCGGACTGGTCGTCGTCAGCGCCCACCCCCGGCGCACGATCGGCGACCCGAGCCTGGCGGACCGCCTCACCCACGTCCTGTACGGCCTGTTCGGCTTCGAGGGCCCCGTCGACTACGAGGGCTCCACCTCCTGGACGGTCGCCTTCTCCCTCGGCGCCCTCGGCCTGATCACCGCGGTCACCACCGTCTACCTCGCCTTCCGTCCCGAACATCCCGCCGCACGGCTCACCGAGGAGGACGAGGCCAGGCTGCGCGCCCTGCTGGAGAAGCACGGCGCCCGCGACTCCCTCGGCCACTTCGCGCTCCGCCGCGACAAGGCGGTCGTCTTCTCGCCCAGCGGCAAGGCGGCGGTCACCTACCGCGTGGTCTCCGGCGTGATGCTCGCCAGCGGCGACCCGATCGGCGACGTCGAGGCCTGGCCCGGCGCCATCGAACGCTTCATGGACGAGGCCAAGGCCCACTCCTGGACCCCCGCCGTGATGGGCTGCTCGGAGACGGGCGGCGAGGTGTGGACCCGCGAGACCGGCCTGGACGCCCTCGAACTGGGCGACGAGGCGGTGGTGGACGTGGCGGATTTCTCGCTCGCCGGACGCGCGATGCGCAACGTGCGCCAGATGGTCAAGCGCATCGAGCGGGCCGGCTACGAAACCCGGGTGCGGCGCATCCGTGACCTCGGCGAGGCCGAACTGGACCGCATCCGCCGGGCGGCGGAGGACTGGCGCGGCACCGACACCGAGCGCGGCTTCTCGATGGCGCTCGGCCGCATCGGCGACCCGACCGACGGCGACTGCCTGATCGCCACCGCGCACAAAGCCGACGAGACGCCGGGGCCGTACGGCGACCTCAAGGCGATCCTGCACTTCGTGCCCTGGGGCACCGACGGCGTCTCCCTGGACCTGATGCGCCGCGACCGGGCGGCCGACCCCGGCATGAACGAGCTGCTCATCGTCGCCGCCCTCCAGGCCGCCCCGAAGCTCGGCATCACCCGGATCTCGCTCAACTTCGCGATGTTCCGCTCGGCGCTCGCCCGGGGCGAGAAGATCGGCGCGGGCCCGGTGCTGCGCGCCTGGCGCGGACTGCTGGTGTTCCTGTCGCGCTGGTTCCAGATCGAGTCGCTGTACAAGTTCAACGCCAAGTTCCAGCCGCGCTGGGAGCCGCGCTTCGTGGTCTACCGCGCCTCCGGCGACCTCCCGCGCATCGGCCTGGCCGCCATGCAGGCCGAGGGCTTCGTCGATCTCGCCCTCCCGCTGCCGCGGTTCCTGCGCCGCGGCGCACCGGCCGCCCGCCCCTGCGCCCACGGCGTCGCCGAACAGGGCGTGCACGCGGCGTGACCCCGTGACCGGCCCGAGCGGACGGCCCCTCCCCCTCCGGCCCGGGGGCGCCGCTCGGCCCGCCCCACGGCCGTCCGCCGGGCCCGCCGAGCCCTGGGCCTACGCTGAACGTATGAGCAACCACAGCGGACGTGGCCAGGTGACAGGGCTTCCGGCATGGGACCGGTGCGCGGTCATGGGGGTCGTGAACGTCACCCCCGACTCCTTCTCCGACGGCGGCCGCTGGTTCGACACGGCGATCGCCGTCAAGCACGGCCTCGACCTCGTCGCCGAGGGCGCGGACCTCGTCGACGTCGGCGGTGAGTCCACCCGCCCCGGCGCCACCCGCGTCGACGAGGACGAGGAACTGCGCCGGGTCGTCCCCGTGGTGCGCGGCCTCGCGGCCGAGGGCGTCGTCGTCTCCGTGGACACCATGCGCGCCTCCGTCGCCCGGCAGGCCCTCGCGGCCGGCGCCGCCCTGGTCAACGACGTCAGCGGCGGCCTCGCCGACCCCGGCATGATCCCCGTCGTGGCCGAGTCCGGCGCCCCCTTCGTCGTCATGCACTGGCGCGGCTTCCTGGAGGGCGGCAACGTCAGGGGCGTGTACGGCGACGTCGTCGCCGAGGTCATCGACGAACTCCGGGCGCGGGTGGACGCGGTCCTGGCCGGCGGCATCTCCCCCGACCGCGTCGTCGTCGACCCCGGCCTCGGCTTCTCCAAGGACTCCGAGCACGACCTGAGCCTGCTCGCCCACCTCGGCAAGCTGCACGCGCTGGGACACCCCGTGCTCGTCGCCGCCTCCCGCAAGCGGTTCCTCGGCCGGGTCCTGGCCGGGCCCGAGGGGGCGCCGCCGCCGGCCCGGGAGCGCGACGCGGCGACGGCCGCCGTGTCCGCGCTCGCGGCGCACGCGGGCGCGTGGGCGGTGCGTGTGCACGAGGTGCGCGCCACCGCGGACGCGGTACGGGTCGCGCGCGCGATAGAGGGGGCGCGCACCGAGGCGGACACGCCGGGCGCGCCCGCCTCGCAGGCTCCGGCCGCCGCGGCGGCCACGCTGCACCTCCCGCACCGCGCAGAAGGAACCCGGTGAGCGCCCCCCACACCGACGTCGAGCAGGTCGAGGCCGCCAACACCGCTTTCTACGAGGCGGTGGAGCGCGCCGATTTCGAGGCGGTGTCCGGCCTCTGGCTCGCCCCCGCCGACCTGGGCGTCGACGAGGAGTACCACGATCCGGCGGACACCGGCGTGGTCTCCTGCGTGCACCCGGGCTGGCCGGTGCTCACCGGCCGCGGCGAGGTGCTGCGGTCGTACGCGCTGATCATGGCCAACACCGACTACATCCAGTTCTTCCTGACCGACGTGCACGTCTCCGTCACCGGCGACACCGCCCTGGTGACCTGCACGGAGAACATCCTCAGCGGCGGCCCGGCCCCCGCCGGCGGCGAGGAGCTGGGCCCGCTGGTGGGACAGCTGGTCGTCGCCACCAACGTCTTCCGGCGCACTCCGGAGGGCTGGAAGCTCTGGTCCCACCACGCCTCGCCGGTGCTGTCCGAGACCGACGAGGACGAGGACGGCGACACGCCGTCCTGAGCCCTGCGGCCCCGCCCTGCGGCCCGCCTGGCGCAAGGAGTGGCTGGAATCACGAACTCGCCGGTAGGTGCGGCTACCGGCCCGTGAGCCGCCGGGTTCTCCAGGGGAAACACGCGATGAACCCTGACGACCCCGGCACCGGCCCCGCCCCGTGACCCGGTGCTGTCGGTGCCCGCAGGTAGATTCGTCTGAGGCCGGTCGCCCGCCCGCACGCGGCGCGACCTCGCCGTTACCGACGATTGCAGGAGTGATTCGCGTGGATCGTGTCGCGCTGCGCGGCCTCAAGGCCCGCGGGCACCACGGTGTCTTCCCCAAGGAGCGCGAGGAGGGCCAGACCTTCCTCGTGGACCTCGTCCTCGGCCTGGACACCCGGCCTGCGGCGGCCGACGACGACCTGACGAAGACCGTGCACTACGGCGTGGTGGCCGAGGAGGTCGTCGCCGTGGTCGAGGGGGAGCCGGTGAACCTGATCGAGACGCTCGCCGAGCGGATCGCCCAGGTCTGCCTCAAGCACGAAGGGGTAAGAGAGGTCGAGGTCCAGGTCCACAAACCGGACGCGCCCATCACCGTCCCCTTCGACGACGTCACCGTCACCATCACCCGGAGCCGAGTATGACCGCATCTTCTTTGCGGGGTCCCAGCGACCCGACCGTCCAGCCGGTGCCCGCCTCCGTCGTCGAACAGGTCGACGCCGCCGACACCACCCTCTCCAACCCCAAACGCGCCGTGGTCGCCCTCGGCTCCAACCTCGGCAACCGCCTGGAGACCCTCCAGGGCGCCGTCGACGCCCTGGAGGACACCCCGGGCGTCCGCATCAAGGCCGTGTCGCCGGTGTACGAGACGGAGCCGTGGGGCGTCGATCCCGGCAGCCAGCCGACGTACTACAACGCGATCGTGGTGCTCAAGACCACCCTCCCGCCGTCCTCGCTGCTGGAGCGGGCGCACGCGGTGGAGGAGGCGTTCAACCGGGTGCGGGACGAGCACTGGGGCCCGCGCACCCTGGACGTCGACATCGTCGCCTACGCGGACGTCGTCTCCGACGATCCCCGGCTCACCCTCCCGCACCCGCGCGCCCACGAGCGGGCCTTCGTCCTGGCGCCCTGGTACGACGTGGACCCCGAGGCCCAGGTGCCCGGCCGCGGCACGGTCGCCGAGCTGCTGGCGGCCGTCACCCGGCACGGCGTGGAAGCACGTGCCGACCTGGAACTCCGACTGCCCGAGTAGTCGTTAAGGTCGACACGACCACATCGCTGCGGGGGAGCTGAAGGAAGACAGTGAAAGAGCTGCGGATCAGGGTGCTGGCCGGCGTGTTCGTCGTGGCCGCGGTGCTGTCCTGGGCGGGGGCCCGTCTGTGGAACGCGGTGGGGACCCTGCCCAGCGTGCCGGTGGCGGCCCCGATCGTCCTCGCCCTGATCGCCGTGGTGCTGCTCGCCACGGCGCTCTCCTTGCGCGGCCGCCTCCGGGCCCAGCGCGAGCGCCGCCCCGGCGCCAAGGGCGTCGACCCCCTGATGGCCGCCCGCGCGGTCGTCTTCGGCCAGGCCAGCGCCCTGGTCGCGGCCCTGGTCGCCGGCATGTACGGCGGCACGGGCCTGTTCCTGCTGGAACTCCTCGACCTCCCCGCCCGCCGCGACCAGGCCCTCTACGCGGCCTTCTCGGTGGTCGCGGGCATCGGCGTCATAGCGGCCGCGATGTTCCTGGAGCGGGTCTGCCGGCTCCCGGAGGACGACGACAACCACCACGGCGGGGCCGAGCCGGTCGCCTGACCCCCGCCGTCCGAGCCGGTCAGCGCGCCAGTATCAGGCTCATCGCCTCGGCGCGCGTGGTCGCGTCCCGGAGCTGGCCGCGGACCGCGGACGTCGTCGTCTTGGCGCCCGGCTTGCGGATCCCCCGCACCGACATGCACATGTGCTCCGCCTCCACGACGACGATCACCCCCCGGGCCTCCAGGATCCTCATCAGGGAGTCGGCGACCTGCGTGGTCAGCCGCTCCTGCACCTGGAGGCGGCGGGCGAACACCTCGACCAGGCGCGCCAGCTTCGACAGCCCCGTGATCTTGCCGGTCTCCGCCGGGATGTAGCCGACGTGGGCCACACCGTGGAACGGCAGCATGTGGTGCTCGCACAGGCTGACGATCTCGATGTCCTTCACCAGGACCATCTCGTCGTGCCCGAGGTCGAACGTCGTCGTCAGGACCTCCTCGGGCTGCTGGTGATTGCCCGCCAGCAGCTCTCGGTACGCCCGCGCCACCCGCGCCGGAGTCTCCCGCAGCCCTTCCCGGTCGGGGTCCTCGCCGACCGCGATCAGGAGTTCGCGTACGGCGTTCTCGGCGCGCTTCTCGTCGAATTCGCCGATGGTGCCCTCGCCGTCCAGGGTCACGGGGTCGGTCATCTGGGGTGCCTCGTTCCTCGAAGGTGGCGCCTGTGGGTCACGCGCCGCATATGCGGGCCATGCGGGCAAACCGAAAAGCCGCGCCCCCCAGGCTAGATCCTGGGGGGCGCGGCATCCATTCCGAGCCGGGTGAGACCGGTGTGACTCAGCTCTCGGGACGGTCCTCCGGGGCCTTCTCGACCGCCGGGGCGGACTCGGCCGCCGTGGACTTCGCGGTGCTGATCGCCGGCGTCGAGCCGTTCGCCCCGTTGGTCAGTGCCAGCTCCTTGGGGGAGAGCACCGGCGGGCGGGTGGACGGCGTACGGCGGGAGGAACCGGTCCACGCGGGACGCGCGGGCCGCTTGTGGATCGCCGCGAAGACCTCGGCGATCTCCTCCTTGCCCAGGGTCTCCTTCTCCAGGAGCTGGAGCACCAGGTTGTCGAGGACGTCGCGGTTCTCGACGAGGATCTCCCAGGCCTCGTTGTGCGCGTTCTCGATGAGCTTCTTGACTTCCTCGTCCACCAGGGCGGCGACCTCTTCCGAGTAGTCGCGCTGGTGGGACATCTCACGGCCGAGGAAGGGCTCGGTGTTGTCGCCGCCGAACTTGATCGCGCCGAGACGCTCGGTCATGCCGTACTGCGTGACCATCGCGCGGGCGGTGGCCGTGGCCTTCTCGATGTCGTTGGCGGCGCCGGTGGTCGGGTCGTGGAAGACCAGTTCCTCGGCCGCGCGGCCGCCCAGCATGTAGGCGAGCTGGTCGAGCATCTCGTTGCGCGTGGTCGAGTACTTGTCCTCGTCCGGCAGGACCATCGTGTAGCCGAGGGCACGGCCGCGGGACAAGATCGTGATCTTGTGGACCGGGTCGGAGTTCGGGGAGGCCGCCGCGACCAGGGCGTGTCCGCCCTCGTGGTACGCGGTGATCTTCTTCTCCTTGTCCGACATGATCCGGGTCCGCTTCTGCGGGCCCGCGACCACTCGGTCGATCGCCTCGTCGAGCATCTGGTTGTCGATGAGCTTGCGGTCGCTGCGGGCCGTGAGCAGCGCCGCCTCGTTCAGCACGTTCGACAGGTCCGCGCCGGTGAAGCCCGGCGTGCGACGGGCGACCGCCGCGAGGTCGACGTCGGGCGCGACCGGCTTGCCCTTCTGGTGGACCTTGAGGATCTCCAGACGGCCCTGCAGGTCCGGCGGGTCGACCGCGATCTGGCGGTCGAAGCGACCGGGACGCAGCAGCGCCGGGTCGAGGATGTCGGGCCGGTTCGTCGCGGCGATGAGGATCACGCCGCCCTTGACGTCGAAGCCGTCCATCTCGACGAGCAGCTGGTTCAGGGTCTGCTCGCGCTCGTCGTGACCGCCGCCGAGGCCTGCGCCACGGTGCCGGCCGACCGCGTCGATCTCGTCGACGAAGACGATCGCCGGGGCGTTCGCCTTGGCCTGCTCGAAGAGGTCGCGGACCCGGGAGGCACCGACACCGACGAACATCTCGACGAAGTCGGAACCGGAGATCGAGTAGAAGGGCACCCCGGCCTCGCCGGCGACGGCACGCGCGAGCAGCGTCTTGCCGGTACCGGGACGGCCGTACAGGAGCACGCCCTTGGGGATCTTGGCGCCGACCGCCTGGAACTTGGCCGGCTCCTGGAGGAATTCCTTGATCTCGTGGAGCTCCTCGACGGCCTCGTCACAGCCCGCGACGTCCGAGAACGTCGTCTTCGGGGTGTCCTTGGTGATGAGCTTCGCCTTGGACTTGCCGAAGTTCATGACCCGGGAGCCGCCGCCCTGCATCTGATTCATCAGGAACAGGAAGACGACCACGATGAGGACGAAGGGGAGCAGGGAGAGCAGGACACCGACGAAAGCGTTCTGCTTGGTCGGCGAGACGGTGTAACCGTCGGGGATCTGCTTGTCCTGGTACTTGGTCTGCAGCGTGTTGGCGATGGTCACGCCCTGGTCGCCGATGTAGCTCGCCTGGATCTTCGAGCTGCCGGAGACCTTCTGACCGTCCTTGAGCGTGACCTTGATGGTCTGCTCGTCACCGGTGGTCAGCTTGGCCGATTCCACCTTGTTGTCGTTGATCGCCGCCACGACCTGGCCGGTGTCCACCGTCTTGTAGCCGCCGGACGAGCCGACGACCTGCATCAACACGACCACGGCAAGGACGGCCAGCACGATCCACATGACCGGCCCACGGAAGTATCGCTTCACGTCCATCCATACGGAGCGAGACGCCCCGTCCCTCCTGCCATAGTGAGTTTGATAAGACAGTTCTTCTGACGGTACCCCAGCTTTGTCGCCCAAAGCCGCACGGAGCGGCTCGGACGGCTGTCAAGCCCGTCTCTGCATGCTCCAACGGCGCGAAACCCGCTGGGGTTCCCGATCGTCTTACGCAAGTGGCCCCTCCGGCGTATCAGCCGGGGGTTCAGCCGCCGTAGACGTGGGGCGCGAGCGTACCGACGAACGGGAGATTGCGGTACTTCTCGGCATAGTCGAGGCCGTATCCCACGACGAACTCGTTGGGGATGTCGAACCCGACCCACTCGACGTCGATGGCGACCTTGGCCGCGTCCGGCTTGCGCAGCAGGGTGCAGATCTTCAGGGTCTCGGGCTCGCGGGAGCCGAGGTTGTTGATCAGCCAGGACAGGGTCAGCCCCGAGTCGATGATGTCCTCGACGATCAGGACGTGCTTGCCCTTGATGTCGGTGTCGAGGTCCTTGAGGATCCGCACCACACCGGAGGACTGGGTGCCCGCGCCGTAGGAGGACACGGCCATCCAGTCCATCGTGACGGGGGTGGACAGCGCCCGGGCGAGGTCCGCCATGACCATCACGGCGCCCTTGAGCACACCGACGATCAGCAGGTCCTTGCCCGCGTACTCCGCGTCGATCTTCGCGGCCAGCTCGGCCAGCTTCGCGTCGATCTCTTCCTTGGTGATGAGTACCCGCTGGAGGTCGGCACCCATGTCTTTCGCGTCCACCCGCATCACTTTCGGTCGTCCCACCGGCCAAGCCCGGACCCCGGAGGGTGCGGATTCAGCCTTGCCGGATAACCAGTCTGCCACCCTGCCGCTGGGCCACGACCTTGCCCGGGAGATTGATCACTCCCTGCCCGCGCCAGCCGGTGATCAGCCGGTCCACTTCCTCGATGTGCCGGGCGAAGAGCGAACCGGCCGGTGCGCCCGCCTCGATGGCCGCGCGGCGCAGGATCCGGCGGCGGACGGCGGGCGGCAGGGCGTAGAGCTTGGCGCACTCCAGCAGACCCGCCGCGTCCCGTACGGAGGCCTCGGCCTGGCTGGCCCAGGTGTCGAGGGCGTCGGCGTCGTCGCGGGAGAGCTGGGCGGTGCGCGCGAGGGCCTCGACGACGCCCTTGCCCAGCGCCTTCTCCAGGGCGGGCAGGCCCTCGTGGCGGAGGCGGGAGCGAGTGTAGGCGGGATCCGTGTTGTGCGGGTCGTCCCAGACCTGGAGGGACTGCACCATGCAGGCCTTGCGGGCGGTCTGCCGGTCCAGCTGGAGGAACGGGCGCCGGTAACGGCCGCCGGCCCCCGAGACCGCGGCCATTCCGGACAGGGAGCGGATGCCCGAACCGCGGGCGAGGCCGAGCAGGACGGTTTCGGCCTGGTCGTCCCTGGTGTGGCCGAGCAGGACCGCGGTGGCGCCGTGGCGCTCGGCGGCGCCGTCCAGGGCCGCGTACCGGGCGTCGCGGGCAGCGGCTTCGGGCCCGCCGTCGCGGCCGACGGTCACCGTGATCGACTCGACCGGGTCGAGTCCTAGTCCGCGCAGCCGGACCACGACTTCCTCGGCCCGCAGGTCGGAGCCGGGCTGCAGGCCGTGGTCGACGGTGATACCGCCCGCACGGACGCCGAGTTTGGGGGCCTCGAAGGCGAGGGCGGAGGCGAGCGCCATCGAATCGGCGCCGCCGGAGCAGGCCACGAGGACGAGCGGGGAGGGGGGCCGCTCGTTCGGCGACTGTTCCGGGATCTCTCCGACGGGGCGCGTGCGGCGCGCGAGGATGCGCCCACCGGCGTGTTCGCTGGTGGTACGGCCGTGACAGCTGTCGTCGTTGAGGATGTCGTGGAGGACGCGGCGGACCGCCAGGCGTATCGCCGCGACCGCAGGATGGGGACCCATGTCCGGTTCCCTTCATGAAGTTTTCGGGGGGTGAACCCGAGATCGGTCACTCAGAGTGTGTCGATGGTGACAGAAACGGGCCGTTCCCCGAGCATCGCACGCCTACCCATCGCTCACGGTCCCTCGGACGGGTGATTGGAGGGGCGTTCGCCTGCCGCGGGCGGGACCGGGTTCACCCCGCCCGCGTCGGTTCACGACTCGGCCTTGCGGTGCACCCGCGCGACCCAGTCCGCCGGTTTGGCGATCTCGGACTTCGTCGGCAGGGTGTTCGGGGAGGTCCACACCCGGTTGAAGCCGTCCATGCCGACCTGTTCGACGACGGCCCGCACGAACCGCTCGCCGTCCCGGTACTGCCGCAGCTTGGCGTCCAGGCCGAGCAGCTTGCGCAGCGTCATGTCCAGCCGGGAGGCGCCCTTGGCCCGCCGCTGCTGGAACTTCTCGCGGATCTCGGCGACGGTCGGCACGACCGACGGTCCGACCCCGTCCATGACGAAGTCGGCGTGGCCCTCGAGGAGCGACATGACGGCGGTGAGCCGGCCGAGGATCTCGCGCTGGGCCGGGGTCTGCACCAGTTCGACGAACGACCGTCCGCCGTCGTCCTCCTCGGTCTCGGGCCGGCCCCCGGCGAGCGACTGGGCGGCGTCCCGGACGCGTTCGAGGACGGTCATCGGGTCGACGTCGGTCTCCGAGAGGAACGCCTGGATCTCGCCCTCCAGATGGGCACGCAGCCAGGGCACCGCCGAGAACTGGGTGCGGTGCGTCTCCTCGTGCAGGCACACCCAGAGCCGGAAGTCGTGCGGCGCCACGTCGAGTTCGCGCTCCACGTGGACGATGTTCGGGGCGACCAGCAGCAGCCGTCCGCCGCCGTGCTCGTCCGCGGGCAGGTCGCGGGAGGCGGGCGCGAAGGTCTCGTACTGGCCGAGCACCCGGGACGACAGGAACGACAGCAGCATGCCGAGTTCCACGCCGGTGACCTTGCCGCCGACCGCGCCGAGGACGGCACCGCCGGGACCGGCGGCCCGCCGCTCCTGCATCTTGTCCAGCAGCGGCTTGAGGAGTTCACGGAACCCGGCGACGTTGGCCTTCACCCAGCCGGGGCGGTCCACCACCAGGACGGGGGTGTCGTGGATGTCGTCGTTGCCCATACGAGTGAAGCCCCGGACGTGTTCCTCCGAGGCTTTCGCGTGCCGCCGCAGCTCCGCGACGATGGCCCGGGCCTCGTCGCGGCTCACCTCGGGGCCCGGCCGCACGAGCCGGGTCGCGGTCGCCACCGCGAGATTCCAGTCGACCATCCCAGATGAAGCAGCGCCACCGATGCTCGTCATGCGTCAACCGTACGTTAGCGCTCCCACTTGGGGCAGGCCGTGGAGGCTGGCGAGGCCGGCGTGACGTGTGTGCCCGGGTGCGGTCCGGGGGCCTCGCGGGCGGGGCGCCGCGGTCACAGCCCCGCCAGCGCGGTCGCCGTCCGGTCCAGTGCCTCCTGGGCGTCCAGCGGGCTGGTGGTGTCCGCGGCGAGGAAGGCGAACGCCAGCAGCCGCCCGTCCTTGTCGACGACCGTGCCCGCCAGGGTGTTGACCCCGGTCAGGGTGCCGGTCTTGGCGCGTACGACGCCGGCCGCGCCGTCCGTGTAGCGGGTGCTCAGGGTCCCCGTGAAACCGGCCACGGGCAGGCCGGTGAGGACCGGGCGCAGACCGGGCCGGTCGGCGTCGGCGGCCTTGACGAGCAGGGCGGTGAGCAGGTTCGCCGTCAGCCGGTCGTCGCGGTCGAGGCCGCTGCCGTCGTGGAAGGAGGCGCCGGTCATCGGCAGGCCGAGTGCGGACAGCCGGGCGCGGATCGCGTCCGCTCCCCCGGCGAAGCTCGCCGGTCCGCCGCCCGCCAGGGCCGTCTGGCGGGCCAGGGCCTCGGCGATGTCGTTGTCGCTGTTGGTCAGCATGCGCTCGACGATCGCGGACAGCGGGGGCGAGGTGACGGTGGCGAGGGTCTCGGCGCGGCCGCTCGCCTTGGAGGTGCCGGGCGACGAGGTCTTGATGCCGGCGGCCGTCAGGAAACCGGCGAACTTGCGTGCCGCGTCGGCCGCCGGGTCGCTCACCCGGGCCACCGGTCCGCTGAAGGAGCCGTCGGTGCGGCCCTCGTCGGCCATCAGCGGGCTCACGCGCGCGAGGTTGTCGTTGACCCCGATGGGGTGCAGGTCGGGGCCGCTGTAGAGGGTGGTGTCGTACGAGAGCGTGACCTGCCGGATGCCCCGCGCGGTCAGTGACGTCGCCGTCCGGGCGGCGAGCGTGCGCAGGCTGGCCCAGCCGTCCGCCTTCGCGCGGGCGGTCAGGGTCGGGTCGCCGCCGCCGATCAGGACGGCCTCCCTGGTGCCGGGTTCGAGGGCCACGCGCGTGGTGATGCGATGGTCGGGACCGAGGGCGGACAGAGCCGAGACCGCGGTGGCGATCTTGGTGGTGGAGGCGGGCGTGAGGGCCGTGTCGGCGCCGGCGTCGTACAGGCGCCTGCCGGTGGCCACGTCCACGACCACGGCGGTGCGGGTGCCGCCGAGCGCCGAGGCGTCCAGGAGGGGCCCCAGGAGGTCCGTGACGGCCGTTCCGGAGATTCCGGCGGGCTCGCCGCTCGGCGCCGACTTCACGGCGTTCGTGGCCGTGCCCAGGCCCGTCAGGACGGATCCGGCGCTGGGCGCGGGGGCGGGCTCGCCCACGGCGGTGGCGGAACCGTGATCTGCGCCACCCGTCCGTCCCTCGGCGGCCGCGCGGTCCCGCTCGGCCGTACGCTGACCGTTGGCGTCCCAGGGGCCCGCCACGGTCACCGCGCCGGCGGCCAGCGCGAGTCCCGCCGTGGCGGCGCCCGCGGTGTACTGCCAGGTCCGCAGAGTCCGGGGACGAGGGGCACGGGCCGGGTCGCCGGACCGGGTCCCGACCACCTGTCCGATGCGCGCCAGCCGCGGCCCGACCGCCTGCGTCAACCGCTTGACCTGCGGTTTCGTGACGGTCACCACGCGTGCCAGACCCGGTCGCACGGCATTCGCGATCTTCCGCACACGCGGTTTCGCGGACTGCCAAGGCCTCAGCTCTGGCACGACCACCAGCCCCTTTCGCGATCACACACCAGCGTGAGGGACACTTAACCACCAGAACTATGTGTTGATCATGGAGGAGCCACCGGTGGAGTTCGACGTCACGATCGAGATCCCGAAGGGTTCGCGGAACAAGTACGAGGTGGACCACGAGACCGGTCGGATCCGCCTGGACCGTCGTCTCTTCACCTCGACCGCCTACCCGACCGACTACGGCTTCGTCGAGAACACCCTCGGCGAGGACGGCGACCCGCTGGACGCGCTGGTCATCCTGGACGAGCCGACCTTCCCGGGCTGCCTCATCAAGTGCCGGGCGATCGGCATGTTCCGGATGACGGACGAGGCCGGCGGAGACGACAAGCTGCTGTGCGTCCCGGCCACCGACCCGCGCGTGGAGCACCTGCGCGACATCCACCACGTGTCGGAGTTCGACCGCCTGGAGATCCAGCACTTCTTCGAGGTCTACAAGGACCTGGAGCCCGGCAAGTCCGTCGAGGGCGCCAACTGGGTGGGCCGCACGGACGCCGAGATCGAGATCGAGCGGTCGTACAAGCGCTTCAAGGAGTCGGGCGGTCACTGACCGTTCCGCGCACGGAGAACGGGCCGCACGCACGCGTGCGGCCCGTTTTTCGTGCCCGCATCCCGTGCGGCCGGACGTCCGCCGGGCGGCGGACCAGGTTTTTGTGGCCGCTGAACGGTCATGCGCATACTGAGGCGTACATGAAGTTGTCGTTCAGGGAGCGTTACGACGGTGACGGAGGAGGAGGACCGCAAGCCCCGGTCGGACGAGGCGCGGTACGACCCGGAGATCACGTCCGAGTTCGCCCTTCCGGCGGGCATCGCGGTCCCCGAGGCCGGCGTCGAACCGGAGACCACCTCCGAGTTCGTGGTGCCGAAGGGGCTGGCGACACCGCAGCAGGCGGCCGGTGAGCCGGAGGGCTCGGCGTTCAGCCTGCCGAGCACCTACAGCGCCCAGGACCCCGGCTTCACGCCCGCTTCCGGATTTCCCCGCGTCAGCCTCGTCAAGGACGCGCCCTGGCAGGACCGCATGCGCACGATGCTGCGCATGCCGGTCGCCGAGCGCCCGGCTCCGGAGACGGTGCAGAAGACCGAGGACGACGGGCCCGCCGTCCCGCGCGTGCTCGACCTGACGCTGCGTATCGGTGAGCTGCTGCTGGCCGGCGGCGAGGGCGCGGAGGACGTCGAGGCCGCGATGTTCGCGGTCTGCCGGTCCTACGGCCTCGACCGCTGCGAGCCCGGTGTCACGTTCACCCTGCTGGCGATCTCCTACCAGCCGTCCCTGGTCGACGACCCGGTGACGGCGTCCCGGACGGTGCGGCGGCGCGGGACCGACTACACGCGTCTGGCCGCCGTCTTCCGGCTCGTGGACGACCTCACCGACCCCGAGACCCATGTCTCCCTGGAGGAGGCCTACCGGCGGCTGGCGGAGATCCGCCGCAACCGGCACCCCTACCCCGGCTGGGCGCTGACCGGCGCGAGCGGACTGCTCGCCGGGGCCGCCTCGGTGCTCGTCGGCGGTGACTTCCTGGTGTTCGTGGCGGCCGCGATCGGCGCGATGCTCGGCGACCGGCTGGCCTGGCTGTGCGCGGGGCGGGGCCTGCCCGAGTTCTACCAGTTCATGATCGCCGCGATGCCCCCGGCCGCGATCGGGGTCGCCTTCGCGCTCGCCCACGTCGATGTGAAGGCGTCCGCGGTCGTCACCGGTGGGCTGTTCGCGCTGCTGCCGGGACGGGCCCTGGTGGCGGGCGTCCAGGACGGGCTCACCGGCTTCTACATCACCGCCTCCGCACGGTTGCTGGAGGTCATGTACTTCTTCGTCGGCATCGTCATCGGCGTGCTGACGGTCCTGTACTTCGGCGTGAAGCTGGGCGGCCGCCTCAACCCCGACGCGGCCCTGATCGGCTCCGAGCGGCCGCTGCTGCAGATCGCCGCGTCGATGGTGCTGTCGCTGACCTTCGCCGTCCTGCTCCAGCAGGAACGGTCCACCGTGCTGGCCGTGACCCTCAACGGCGGCGTGGCCTGGTGCGTCTACGGCGCGATGCACTACGCCGGCGGGATCTCGCCGGTCGCCTCGACGGCCGCGGCGGCCGGGCTGGTGGGGCTGTTCGGGCAGTTGCTGTCGCGGTACCGGTTCGCCTCCGCGCTGCCGTACACGACCGCGGCGATCGGGCCCCTGCTGCCGGGATCGGCGACCTACTTCGGGCTGCTGTCGATGGCGCAGAACGAGGTCGACAAGGGGCTGGTGTCGCTGGCCAAGGCGGCCTCGCTCGCCATGGCCATCGCCATCGGGGTCAACCTGGGTTCGGAGATCTCACGGCTCGGGCTGCGGGTGGGCTCCGCCCGCAAGCGGCGCGCCGCGAAGCGGACGCGCGGGTTCTGAGCGGCTGCCGAGGCGGGCGCCCGAGAGGGCCCCGGACCGCTCACGGCGTCCGGTACTGGTCCTCGTTGTACGGGTTGCGCTGCCGGCCCTGCTGACCGCTCTGGTCGTAACCACCCTGGCCATAGCCGTTCTGGCCGTAGCCGTCCTGGCCGTAGCCGCTCTGGTCGTGACCAGCCTGGCCGTAACCGTCCTGGCCATAGCCGCTCCGGTCGTAGCCGTTCTGGTCGTAGTGGGGCTGCTGCTGCCCGTACTGCTGCTGGGGCGGCTGCTGCTGGCCGTACGGCCGCTGAGGCTGCCGGCCGTACTGCTGCTGGGGCTGCTGCGGGGTGTAGGCCGGCTCGATCCTGCGGAGCCGGGTCGTCGCGTCGTCCATCACCGGCGGGGCGGGGTGCTGCTGGAGCGGCTGCTGCTGCTCCGCCGGCGCCTCCTTCTTGCTCTTGGAGCGGGCCCGCAGGAACTCGATGGCGATCGGGACCACCGAGACGAGGACGATCAGGATCAGGATCGCCTCGATGTTGTTCTTGACGACGTCGATCTTGCCGAGCCAGGAGCCGAGCAGGGTGACACCGGCACCCCACAGGACACCGCCGACGACGTTGAAGACCACGAACGAGCGGTAGGCCATGCCGCTGACGCCCGCGATGATCGGCGTGAACGTGCGGATCACGGGGACGAAGCGGGCCAGGATCAGGGACTTCGGGCCGTGCTTCTCGAAGAACTCGTGCGCCTTGGCGACGTTCTCCTGCTTGAAGAGGCGGGAGTTCGGGCGGTTGAAGAGCGAGGGACCGACCTTCTTGCCGAACATGTAGCCCGCCTGGTCGCCGAGGATCGCGGCCACGCAGATCAGCGCGATGGCGCCCCACAGCGGGAAGTCGAGCTTGTGGGACGTGATCAGCAGGCCGCAGGTGAACAGGAGGGAGTCACCCGGCAGGAAGAAGCCGATGAGCAGGCCGGACTCGGCGAAGACCACCAGGAGCAGGCCCCAGATGCCGAACGAGTCGAGAAGGTTGTTCGGATCCAGCCAGCTCGGGCCGAGAGCGAGCGTCATCGCGGTTCCGGTCGTCACGGTTCCGGGCTCCTGTGGGGTGAGGGCACTACGAGTTCCTTGTGCGGCCGCACAAAGCTATCAACGCAAGGTGTCGGCTCCAGGTTCCACGGGTGGAACCCGGATGCGCTGTGCCCACCCCGGGGAATGGCTGTGGACATGGGAATCGAAGAATACGGCGGCGGACAGGGACCCCGGCCCGATGTGCTGGTGGTCACGACGAACGATCTGCCCGGGTACCGGGTGCGGGAGGTCCTGGGCGAGGTCTTCGGACTGACCGTGCGCTCCCGGCACCTGGGCAGTCAGATCGGCGCGGGTCTGAAGTCGATGATCGGCGGTGAGCTGAAGGGACTGACCAAGACGCTCGTCGAGACGCGCACCCAGGCCATGGAGCGGCTGGTGGAGCAGGCACGCGCGCGGGGCGCCAACGCCGTGCTGGCCTTCCGGTTCGACGTGACCGAGGCGGCGGACGTGGGCACCGAGGTGTGCGCGTACGGCACCGCGGTCGTCGTCGACAGGACCGACTAGGGCGTGTGCCGGGCCGCGTTCGCGTCGATCGCCGTCTTCAGGTGTGCGGCCGTCCCGGGGGCCAGCGCGTCGTAGAAGTCCGTGAAGCGCTGGTCGGAGACGTACATCTCGGCGAGAGCGCGGTGCATCTCGTACGGGCAGTCGTAGAACCATTCCGAGATGTGCCGCCGGTGCTCCTCGGCCAGGTCCATGGCGCGGGCGCCGGTGGCCGGCTCGGCCTCGTTCACCAGGGCGGCGTAACGCCGTCCCCAGTCGTCGGACTCGGCCTTCACGCGCTGCCAGTCGGCCTTGGTGCAGCGGGCGGCCCGGCGCTGCGACTCGGCGTAGGCCCCGGTGCCGCCCCAGCGTCGCTCGGCCTCCTCGGCGTACTGCCCGGGGTCGTCGTCGCCGAAGACCTCGAAGCGTTCCTCGGGGGTGAGATCGATGCCCATTCTGCGTGCCTCCATGGCGTGTTCCACGGCCGCGGCCATCTTCCGCAGCCTCTCGATGCGGGCGGTCAGCAGTTCGTGCCGTCGGCGCAGGTGTGCGTGCGGGTCGGCGCCGGGGTCGTCGAGCAGTACCGCGACCTCCTCCAGCGGAAAGCCCAGCTCCCGGTAGAACAGGATCCGCTGCAGCCGGTCGAGGTCGGCGTCGCCGTAGCGCCGGTGCCCGGCGGGGCTGCGCTCGCCCGGGACCAGCAGGCCGATCTCGTCGTAGTGGTGCAGGGTGCGCACGGTGACGCCGGCGAATCGGGCGACCTGTCCGACGGAGTAGTCCACTTCCGCTCCTTTCCGTGCTCCACCTTGGGTCCTCACGTCGCGTGAGGTGCAAGTCGGCGGCGTCCCGGGGCTCCGGGCGGCGGCTCACGCCGGGATGTTGTGCCGGATTCGCCCGCTTATGGTGAGCGCGTGGCCCAGGACACCGCGCGGCAGGCGCTCCCCACTCCGCCCTCGACCCCCGCGCGCGCCCTGCTGCCGCTGATCGTGCCGTCCCTCGTCGTCGGCGTCGGGTGCAGCCTGCTGTTCCTGATCGTCAGTTCGCTGGCGGAGCGGTTGCAGCACGTGCTGTGGAACAACCTGCCGGACGCGCTGGGCGTCGGCCGGTACTCGGTGCTGTGGATGCTGGTGATGCTGACCGCCACCGGTGTCGCGGTCGGCCTGGTGGTCTGGAAGGTCCCCGGCCACGCGGGGCCCGATCCGGCGAGCCTGGGCCTGGAGGCGGTGGCGCTGCCGCCCGCCGCCCTGCCGGGACTGCTGCTGGCCACCGTGCTGATGCTGGCGGGCGGGCCGAGCCTCGGACCGGAGAACCCGATCATCGCCGTGAACGTCGGGCTCGCGCTGTGGCTGGGCCGGCTGGCGATGCCCCGGCTGCCGGGCTCGCTGTGGCCCGCGCTGGCCGACGCGGCGACGCTCGGCGCGCTGTTCGGCACGCCGGTGGCGGCGGCCCTGGTGATCTCCGAGGCGCTGGCCGGAAAGCCGCTCAAGGGCGCGCTGTGGGACAACCTCTTCGGGCCGCTGACGGCCGCGGGCGCGGGCGCGATGACGACCGCGCTGCTGGCCCGTCCCACCCTGGACCTCGGGCTGCCCGCGATCGGCAGGCTGCGCTGGCCCGATCTGCTGTCGGCCCTGGTGCTGGCCCCGGTCGCCGCGCTGCTCGGCATGGTCGCCGTGTGCGCCTTCCCGTACGTCCACGCGGTCTTCCGGCGCCTCGGTCACCCCATGGTGGCGCTGCCGGCCGGCGGTCTCGTCCTCGGCCTGCTGGGGGCGCTGGGCGGCCATCTGACGCTCTTCAAGGGGCTGGACGAGGTCGCGGAACTGGCGAAGGACCCCGCGGGCTGGTCGGCGGGGCAGTTCGCGGTGATGACGGTCGTCAAGCTGGCCGCGCTGATGGTGGCCGCCGCCTGCGGCTTCCGCGGCGGCCGGATCTTTCCCTCGGTCTTCATCGGCGCGGCCCTGGGGCTCTGCGCCCACGCCCTGGTCCCCGCCGTGCAGCCCTCGGTGGGCGTGGCGGCAGGTGTGCTGGGCATGCTGTTGGCGATCACCAGGCAGGGCTGGGTGAGCCTGTTCACGGCCGCCGTGCTCGTGGCCTCGCCGTCGATCATCACCCTGCTGTGCATCGCCTCGCTGCCCGCCTGGCTGCTGGTGACCGGACGCCCGAAGATGCAGTTGCGGGCGGACGGCACGGCCCTGCGCTGAACCCTGTGAATTCGCTCTAGGAGGCACCTGACATGCCGCTCCACAAGGGAAACGGTAAGCACCACGAGCGCTCCATGTCCGTCAACCCGTTCTTCGGCGAGGCGAACCCGGTGGCCGGCATGGACGAGGCCCCGCCCACGCACCGGCTGCCGGCCGGCCCGCTGCCGCCCTCGACCGCCTACCAGCTGGTGCACGACGAGCTGATGCTGGACGGCAACGCCCGGCTGAATCTGGCCACGTTCGTCACCACCTGGATGGAGCCGCAGGCCGGCGTCCTGATGGCGGAGTGCGACGACAAGAACATGATCGACAAGGACGAGTACCCGCGCACCGCCGAGCTGGAGCGGCGCTGCGTGGCGATGCTCGCCGACCTGTGGAACGCGCCGGACCCGACCGGCACCATCGGGTGTTCGACGACCGGGTCCAGCGAGGCCTGCATGCTGGCCGGGCTCGCGATGAAGCGGCGCTGGGCGCAGCGCAACCCGGACCGCTATCCGGCCACCGCCCGGCCGAACCTGGTCATGGGCATCAACGTCCAGGTCTGCTGGGAGAAGTTCTGCAACTTCTGGGAGGTGGAGCCCCGGTTCGTGCCCATGGAGGGCGACCGCTACCACCTGGACCCGCAGGCGGCCGCCGAGCTGTGCGACGAGAACACCATCGGGGTCGTCGGCATCCTCGGCTCCACCTTCGACGGCTCGTACGAGCCGATCGCCGAGCTCTGCGCGGCCCTGGACGCCCTCCAGGAGCGGACCGGCCTCGACGTCCCGGTGCACGTCGACGGAGCCTCCGGCGCGATGATCGCGCCCTTCCTGGACCAGGACCTGGTGTGGGACTTCCGGCTGCCGCGGGTGGCGTCGATCAACACCTCCGGGCACAAGTACGGCCTGGTCTACCCGGGTGTCGGCTGGGCGCTGTGGCGCGACAAGGAGGCGCTGCCGGAGGAACTGGTCTTCCGGGTCAACTACCTGGGCGGCGACATGCCCACCTTCGCCCTGAACTTCTCCCGCCCCGGCGCCCAGGTGGTCGCGCAGTACTACACGTTCCTGCGGCTCGGCCGGGACGGCTACCGCGCGGTGCAGCAGGCCTCGCGGGACGTGGCCACCGGGCTCGCCCGGCGCATCGAGGATCTCGGCGACTTCCGGCTGCTCACCCGGGGCGACCAGCTGCCCGTGTTCGCCTTCACCACCGCCGACCACGTGACGTCGTACGACGTCTTCGACGTCTCCCGGCGCCTGCGCGAGGGCGGCTGGCTGGTGCCCGCGTACACCTTCCCGAAGAACCGGGAGGACCTGTCCGTGCTGCGGGTGGTGTGCCGCAACGGCTTCTCGAAGGACCTCGCGGACCTGTTCGTCGAGGACCTGTCCCGGCTGCTGCCCGAACTGCGCCGGCAGCCGCATCCGCTGACCCATGACAAGGAGGCGGCCACCAGCTTCCACCACTAGCGGTGGAAGGGAGCTGCTAGGAGCCCTGCTCCAGGGCCACCAGCTCGAAGGCCGTCTTGCCGTCCAGGGACTCCCGGATGATGTCGGCGTGGCCCGCGTGCCGGGCGGTCTCGCGGATCAGGTGGAGGCAGACCCAGCGCATGGAGACCCGGCCCTCCGGCGGGAACCAGGGCTGGGGCGGGAGCGGGAAGGTGTCGTCGAGGCTCGGGACGGAGCGTATGAACTTCTCCGTCTCGGCCGCGACCTGCTCCCAGTGGGCGAGCTGCGAGGCCACCGTCTCGTCACCGACCAGCTGGAAGGTCTCGTGCCAGTTGGACTGGTCGCGCTCGATCGCCGGCGGCTCCTGCCTGGCGCGGGCGATCCAGCTCTGCTCGACCTCCGCGCAGTGCTTGAGCACCCCGGCCAGCGACAGCTCGCTCGCGCTCGGCCTGCTCGCCGCCTGCTCGTCGGTGAGGCCGAGCAGGGCCCGGCGGATGCCGCCGCGCTGCTCCTCGATGAAGGAGAGCAGTGCTCCGCGCTCGTCGCCCTGTGTCTCCGCGGGAACGTGAGTGACCATGACCGGCCGCCTTTCCTCGGGTCCTGTTGCCCTGACACCGACGAAGCTACGGGCCCTTTAGGACAGGTCGCGTCCTAAAGGGCCCGTGGTGGCCGGACCGGTCCGGGCGCGGCTAGAACGGGAAGCCGCTCCGGCCGTGCTGGACCGAGATCCACTTCTGGGTGGTGAAGGCGTCCACGGTGCTCTCGCCGTTCAGGCGGCCGAGACCGGAGTGCTTCTCGCCGCCGAAGGGCACGACCGGCTCGTCGTGCACGGTGCCGTCGTTGACGTGGAACATGCCGGCGTCGATCTGCTGGGCGAAGGCCACGCCCCGCTCGACGTCCCCGGTGTGCACGGCCCCGCTGAGGCCGTACGGGGTGTCGTTGACGATGCGTACGGCCTCCTCCTCGCCGTCGAACGGGATGAGGAAGGCGACCGGGCCGAACACCTCCTGCCGCAGCAGCTCGGAACCGGCCGGGACGTCGGTGAGGACCGAGGGCTCCACCAGGTTGCCGGTGGTCCTGCCGTGCAGCAGGGCCGTCGCGCCCTCGGACACGGCCTGCTCGACGGTGGCCGAAACCGACTCCGCCTGCTGGGAGTTGATCAGCGGGCCGATGACGGTCCGCGGGTCCTGCGGGTCGCCGGCCCTGAGGGTCCTGACCTTGGCGACGAACTTCTCCGTGAACTCGTCGGCGACCGAGCGGTCGACGAGCACGCGGTTGGCGGCCATGCAGACCTGGCCCTGGTGGACGTACCGGCTGAAGACGGCCGCGTCGACCGCGTAGTCGATGTCGGCGTCGTCGAGGACCACGATCGCGCTGTTGCCGCCCAGTTCGAGCACCGAGCGCTTGAAGAGCGAGGCGCAGACGGTGGCCACGTGCCGGCCGACCTTGTCGGAGCCGGTGAAGGAGATGACCTTCGGGACCGGGTGCTCGATGAAGGCGTCGCCGATCTCGGCGATGTCGGTGACGACGACGTTGAGCAGGCCGCCCGGCAGGCCCGCGTCCTCGAAGAGCTTCGCCACCAGGGTGCCGCCGACGATCGGGGTGTTCTGGTGCGGCTTGAGGACCACGGCGTTGCCGAGGGCGAGGGCCGGCGCGACCGACTTGATCGACAGCAGGAACGGGAAGTTGAAGGGGCTGATCACGCCGACGACGCCGACCGGCACGCGGTAGACGCGGTTCTCCTTGCCGTCCACCGGGGAGGGCAGGATCCGGCCCTCGGGACGCAGCGACCACTGGATCGACTCGCGCAGGAACTCCTTGGCGAGGTGCAGCTCGAAGCCGGCCTTCAGATGCGTGCCGCCCAGCTCGGCGATGATCGCCTCGGTGATCTCGGCCTCGCGCTCCTCGACGAGGCGCAGGGCCTTCTCGAACACGGCGCGGCGGGCGTAGGGATTGGTGGCGGCCCACTGCTTCTGGGCGCGCTCGGCGGCCCGGTAGGCCTGATCTATCTCGTCGACCGCGGCTATGGTGATCGAGGCCAGCTTCTCGCCGTCGTACGGGTTGAAGTCGATGATGTCCCAGGACCCGGTCCCCGGGCGCCACTCACCGTCGATGTACTGCTGGGCCAGGTCGGTGAAGTAGGACGACATGTGATCCCTCGATCCCCTGCTGCGTCGGCAGTCGATGCGGCCACTCGATCCACATCCACATCACGGTCTGATCACGCGTCATCGTAGCTGCGTGACAGGGCAGTTGGGACACCAGTTCGGTGATCTCCGGTCAGGGCCGAGGGTAATCCCCACGTGCGGAGATATATCTAGGACAGCTGGAGCAGTCCGCGCAGCAGGTCCCGGCTCTCGTCCGGCCCGGGGCTGTCCTGCTGGAGCTCCTTGAGCGCCTGCTCGTACTGGGCGACGTCCTCGCGCTTGTCGAGATAGAGCGCGCTGGTGAGCTGCTCCAGGTAGACCACGTCCGACAGGTCGGACTCCGGGAAGCTCAGGATCGTGAAGGAGCCGCCCTCGCCGGAGTGGCCGCCGAAGCTGAACGGCATGATCTGCAGCCGTACGTTGGACCGCTCGGAGATCTCCACCAGGTGCTGGAGCTGACCGCGCATCACCTCGCGGCTGCCGTAGGGCCGGCGCAGGGCCGCCTCGTCGAGGACGATGTGGAAGTCGGGAGCGTTTTCGGCCACCAGGTACTTCTGCCGCTCCATGCGCAGGGTGACCCGGCGCTCGACGTCGGCCTCGCTGGCACCTTTCATGCCGCGGCGCACCACGGCGCGCGCGTACTCCTCGGTCTGCAGCAGGCCGTGCACGAACTGGACCTCGTACGCGCGGATCAGATGCGCCGCGCCCTCCAGGCCGACGTAGGTGGGGAACCAGCTCGGCAGGACGTCCGAGTAGCTGTGCCACCAGCCCGCCACGTTGGCCTCCCTGGCGAGGGAGACGAGCTGCTCGCGCTCGACCTCGTCGGTGATGCCGTACAGCGTCAACAGGTCTTCCACGTCCCTGGTCTTGAAGCTCACCCGGCCGAGCTCCATGCGGCTGATCTTGGATTCGGAGGCACGGATCGAGTACCCCGCGGCCTCGCGGGTGATGCCCCGGGCCTCGCGCAGCCGCCTGAGTTGCGAGCCGAGCAGCATTCGCCGCACCACCGATCCGGGCTCTCCCGCGCTCACGTTCGCCAGCCTCCCCAACCGTCTTCAGGGCCCGCAGTCTGCCACTAAAACACTCCGAGCAGTACTCGCCCGGTTACGGAAACGGAAAGCGGCCAAAGTTTAAGCGCAGGAAGTTGCAAGCAGGTAGTGAGCCAACAGCTGCAAGTTGGCGGAAAAAATGGCCAACAAGCGGTACGGGAGGGTCCAATTCGGTCGCGTGCACGTGCATCTGCCCTTGCATCTGCTGTGCGCATCCGAAACCATGGTCCCGCGCCACCGCTGCATCGCAACGACCGCGAATTCCCGGGAGTGCCTCGCATGGGGACGAATGGATCGACCATGCTCAAGCCGTTACGGCAGGGCCTTCCGCCGCTGGATCCCGCGGCCGTGTCCGACGCCGCCTCCTGTGCCCTCCCGGCCCGCTACGAAGCGGTGCGCGAGGCCCGGTCGTTCACCCGGCGGACCCTCGACCAGTGGGACGTCGGCGAGCGCTTCGACGACATCTGCCTCGTCGTCTCGGAACTCGTCACCAACGCCCTGCGGCACGCGGTGCCCGGTGAGTCCGAGCGTCTCACCGCGCCGCAGGCCCCGGCCGTACGGCTGCACCTGATGCGGTGGACCGAGCGGCTGGTGTGCGCGGTGCGCGACCCGAGCCACGACACCCCCGTGCCCAGGGACTCCGACGACTTCTCGGCGGAGTCGGGACGCGGGCTGTTCCTGGTCGACTCCTTCAGCGACAGCTGGGGCTGGCACCCGCTGGCCGGGACCCTCAGCGGCAAGGTGGTCTGGGCGCTGTTCCGGCTCCGGTCCGCCGAATAGGAAAACCCGGCGTCCCGTGACGCCGGGTTTCTACGCGCGTCGGCGCGCGATCGTCCCACACCTCACGGCCGGTGTGCGGGGTTCCTCACGCCACGTCCGGCCTCAGCCCGCTATCAGGTGGTCGAACTCGCCGTCCTTCACGCCGAGGAGCATCGCCTCGATCTCCGCGCGCGTGTAGACGAGCGCCGGCCCGTCCGGGAAGCGCGAGTTGCGGACCGCCACGTCGCCGCCCGGCAGCCGCGCGAACTCGACGCAGGAACCCTGCGAGTTGCTGTGCCTGCTCTTCTGCCAGGCCACTCCGTCCAGCTGCGTCGCAGCCATGCCGTTGTACACGTCAAACCCCCCGTACACGCCGTCAACGTCGAGGTCCACAGGTCGCTCCCCGGTGGTGCACTAACTGGCTGATGTGGCCATTGATGCAATGGTCAACAGACCCGGATCATAACCCTGTTCACGTGCAGATGCATGAGCAGATGCACGTGCACGGGGGGTGTTCCTGCGATTACAGCTTTGACGACCGCTTTACCCAAGCTGCCCCAGCGTCTGCCCCGGACCTGCCCGGACATGCGGTCGCCGGTTCCGTCCATGATCGTGCGCGTGCTCGTCGGTGCCGGGCCGACCGGATCGGACCCCGCGTGTACTAGAGAGAGACGCGTACCGCGCCCCTCCTGTTCCAGGGTCCGTGTGATGGTCCGGTGAGCACCGCTCCCGTGAAACTTCGGAGGGCGGCCTCACCGGAGACGCCCACCCGGCGTCCGCGAGTCCTCCGGGCCGGTGCTGGTAGCTTGCGGCTGTCGTCCGGGCGTCCGGGCGGCCGACCCTAGGGCCTGTCTGACAATTCCCGTCGTCGCCCGGAGGGCGGCCGCGCGGCGTCAGGTGCGTGCTCTCGGCGTGCCGGGCGCAGACCCTCGTACTGGACGTACTCGGGTCTGCGCCCGGTGCGGCGAGAGTGCGTGCATGGCGTCGCGCGGCAGACGGGAATTGTCAGACAGGTCCTAGAGCTCGGGAGCGCTGCGGTGACCACGACTACGGCGAGTACGGCTACGACGGCGAGTACGGCTGCGACGCACGCAGGGACGGCACATGCGGACGCACGGCCTGCGGTGCGGCCGGCCGCACGGATCGTGACCGCCGCCGCGGCGGCGCTGGCGGGTGCGCTCACGCTGGCCGCGTGCAGCGGCGGCGGCGACTCCGGCGGCGGTTCCTCCGCCACCTCCTCGGGCACGTCGTCCGCGGCCGCGACCGCCTCGTCCGGCTCGGACGGGACCGGGGCGCAGTCCGACGCCCTGCAGGGCAGTTGGATCACCACCAGCAGCGGAAAGATCGTCGCCCTCGTGGTCACCGGCAAGCAGGCCGGGCTCTTCGAGACCGGCGGATCCGTGTGCAGCGGATCGGCCGGCGAGGAGTCCGGGATGCGGATGATCCGGCTCACCTGCACGGGCGGCGGCAAGGACCGGGTCACCGGAATGGTCGACTCGGTCAGCAAGAGCAGCATGAAGGTCACCTGGTCCGGAAAAACCGGCGAGGAGACCTACACCCGCGCCGAGGGCGGCAAGTTGCCGTCCGGACTGCCGACGGCGAGCCTCGGCCAATAGGAGTTACCGGGGCAAGAGAGGGCATTCCCGGCGGCTGAGTCGTATTTTCACCGGCCCGCGCCCGCCGACGTGTGCGGGCCGCCGGCCGGTCGGTGACGGGGGCGGGCGCGCGGCACCCGGGCCGGGGCGTGATGATGCAGGGACACCGCCACGACCTCGATGGGGATCTGCTCATGCGCGCCATTCCGCTCACCGTCACGGCCCTCGCCGCCGCCCTCGCCCTGACCGCCTGCGACGACGGCAAGGGCGGTACCAGCGGCAAGAACAGCTCGGCCTGCCAGATCGGCAACGTCTCCGTCGAGATCGGCTCCGCGAGCGTCGCGCCGGCCGCGGGCGACACCGGCGAGGTGCCGGTGAGCCTCACGAACCAGAGCGCGCCCTGCACGCTGGACGGCTTCCCCGGCGTCACGCTGAAGGCGGGCGGCACGTCGGCGGCGGTGTCCTCGCTGCCGGGCGCGAAGCCCGAGAAGCTGAAGCTCGCCAAGGGCGACTCCGCGACCTTCTCGGTCAGCTACGTCCGGGGCAAGGACGGCGACACGACGGGCGTCGCGGCCACCTCGATGACGGTGTCCCTGCCGGGCGACGACGCGACGCAGAGCTTCCCGTGGAAGTACGGCACGGTCGCGGGCAAGGGCTCCGCGGACAAGCCGGACGCGACGGTCGGGGCGTTCCAGCAGGCGGGCGACTGAGTCAGACAGGCCCTAAGGCAGCGGGGAGCGGGAGTGGACCTGGGCGCGGTCGGCCGCTCTCGTGCCCTCCGTCCAGCCCGCCTCGTCGGTCACCCCGCGCAGCCGGGTCGTGGTGGTCTGCGGGAACATCCGCTCCATGCGGTCGGTCACGGCCGTCTCCCTGGTGGCCAGGACCGGAAGCAGGTCCTCGGCCTCCCGCGTCCCGGTGACGGCCGTCCGCGCGGCGGCCGCCAGCCGGTCGCCGACCCGGTGCGCGTACGCCGCCAGGAAGGACTGACGGAAGGTCTTGGTCCGCTTCCGGCCGCCCGCCCGCTGCGCCGCCTCCGCCTTCGTCATCGCGTGCGTGGCCTGCACCAGCAGCGAGGTGTAGAGCAGTTCGACCGCCTCCAGGTCGGCCTCGAAACCTACGACCGTGGAGAAGGCCAGCGGCTCGTTCCACACCGCCCGGCAGTGGTTGGCGGTGGCGACCGCGTCCAGCAGCACCGCCTTGGCCTGCTCGTAGGGCGGCTCGACACCTATCCGGCAGGCGCCCGGCGCGTCCGGGGCGGGCGCCGCCGCCGCGAGCAGGGCCTCGTCGACGCTGTGCCGGGCCATCAGCTCCTGCGCCTTGGCGCTGAGCGCCTCCGCCTCCTCGGGATACCCGGTCGCCTCGGCCTTGGCGAGCAGCGCGCGGATGCGGGTGAGCATGCGGGACTGCGGCCGGTGCGCGCCGGCGCGGGGTCCCGGCTCGTCCAGCGGCTCCAGGGAGGGCAGCCGCAGCAGGAGCCGGTACAGCTCCAGGACGGCGGTCGCGTGCGAGAACCGGTCGCCGACGCGCGCCTGCCCCTCCGGCAGCGCCTCCAGCTGCGCCCGCCAGCGGGGCCCGCGCGGCCCGTCGTCGGCCCGCTGCGCGCCGATCAGCCCGGCGGCGAGCCGGACGTGCGGGTCGTCCAGCTCGCGCCGCACCAGTCGTACGACGTCGGCGGGCTGCCAGCCGCGCCGCCAGGCCGCCGCGACGAACTCCCGTCCCCGGCGTGCCAGTTCCGCGTCCGCGCCGGAATCGGCCGCGAGGAGGGACGCTCCCGTGTCGAGGCCGGAGTCGGTGCCGTCGTACAGGGCGGTCTGGAAGGCTCGGTCGACGGTGCTGGGTCCACTGCTGCTCACACGTCGATCGTGCCATGCGCGGCGGACGGCGGCCGATGGCCGTCCACACCCTGTGGACAACTGTCCGGACACCGTTCCCTCCCGGCGGGCGGAAGCCTCCCCCCACAGGCCGGACCCATGTCAACCGACGGTTGACACTCCTCTCTTGTCAACCTACGGTTGACACATGGCGACCAACCCGAACATCACGGCATCCGTACGCCTCGACGACCTCATCGCGGCGATCAAGACGGTTCACCCCGAACCCCTCGACCAGCTCCAGGACGCGGTGATCGCCGCCGACCACCTGGGCGACGTGGCCGACCACCTGATCGGCCACTTCGTCGACCAGGCCCGGCGCTCGGGCGCGTCCTGGACCGAGATCGGCAAGAGCATGGGCGTGACCCGGCAGGCGGCCCAGAAGCGCTTCGTGCCCAAGGAGTCGGCCGACCTCGACCCGAACCAGGGCTTCAGCCGCTACACCCCGCGGGCGAAGAACGTGATCATGGCGGCCCACAACGAGGCCCTCGCGGCACGCAACCCCGAGGGCCGGCCCGAGCACCTGGTCCTCGGCCTGCTGGCCGAGCCGGACGGCATCGGGGCCAAGGCGATCGTCGCGCAGGGCGTCCCGCTCGACACCGTGCGCCAGGCGGCGACGGCCGCCCTCCCGCCGGCCGCCGACGACGTCCCGGACCTCGTCCCCTACGGCCCGGAGGCCAAGAAGGCCCTCGAACTCACCTTCCGCGAGGCTCTGCGCCTCGGCCACAACTACATCGGCACCGAACACCTGCTGCTGGCCCTCCTGGAGCACGAGAACGGCGACGGCGTCCTCAGCGGCCTCGGCGTCACCAAGCCCGCGGCCGAGGAGTACGTCGCCAAGGTGCTGAGCCTGTGGACCGGACAGCGCGACGCGGTCGCGGAGGCGGCGGACGCGGCGAAAGCGGGGAAAGCGGGGAAGACGAACGAGGATGCCTCCGGCAGCTGAGAGGCTCCCGTCGGCAGCGAATGCGCAGGTCGGAGGCGTTGTCAGTGCCGGGTGACAGACTCACCGCATGACCGACCGGTGGGCTCTCGCACCGGCCGAGGACGGTGGCGTGGACGTCGCCCCCCTCGGCCCGGACGGGCTGCCCGCCGGGCCGGTGCGGCGGGAGCCCGATCTCGCCGGGGCGGTCAGGGGCCGCCCGGAGGTCACGCGCTGGGTGTGGCGGTCGACCGCCGAGGTCTACCCGCGTCTGCTCGCCACGGGGGTGCGAGTGGAGCGGTGCTACGACATCGAGGACGCCGAGACCCTGCTGCTGGGCCACGAGGGACGGTCGGGTGAGCCGCACTCGGCCGCCGCCGCCCTGGCCCGCCTCCGCGGCGGCCCCGTACCGCCCGATCCGCCCCACCGCTCCGCCGAACCGGGCGCGCAGTCCCCGCTGTTCGAGCCGCAGGGCAGCGCCCGCCTGACGCTCGACGAACTCCTCGCGGTCTACGCCGAGCAGCAGCGCCGGCACGACCGCACCGAGCGCCCGGACCGGATGCACCTGCTGACGGCCGCGGAGTCGGCGGGCATGCTGATCGCCGCCGAGATGAACCGCGCCGGCCTGCCCTGGAGCACCGAGGTCCACCGCGAGGTGCTGCGCGAGCTGCTCGGCGAGCGGTACACGGGCGGCGGCGAGCCCCGCCGGCTGGCCGAGCTGGCGGACGAGGTGTCGGCCGCGTTCGGCCGACGGGTCCGGCCGGACCTGCCCGCCGACGTCGTCAAGGCCTTCGCCCAGGCCGGGATCAAGGTGAAGTCCACCCGCCGCTGGGAGATCTCCGGCATCGACCACCCGGCGGTGCAGCCGCTCCTCGCTTATAAGAAGCTGTACCGGATCTGGGTGGCGCACGGCTGGACCTGGCTCCAGGACTGGGTGCGCGAGGGCCGGTTCCGTCCCGAGTTCCAGGCGGGCGGCACGGTCACCGGACGCTGGGTGACCAACGGCGGGGGCGCGCTCCAGATCCCCAGGGTGATCCGGCGGGCCGCGGTCGCCGACCCCGGCTGGCGGCTGGTCGTCGCCGACGCCGACCAGATGGAGCCGCGGGTGCTCGCGGCGATCTCCCGCGACCCCGGGCTGATGGAGGTCGCGGGCCGCGAGACCGACCTCTACCAGGCCGTCTCCGACCGCGCGTTCTCCGGCGACCGCGGACAGGCCAAGCTCGCCGTCCTCGGGGCGGTCTACGGCCAGACCTCCGGCGACGGCCTGAAGAACCTGGCCGCGCTCAGACGCCGGTTCCCCACGGCGGTGGCGTACGTCGACGACGCGGCACGGGCCGGCGAGGAGGGCCGGCTGGTGCGGACCTGGCTGGGCCGGACCTGTCCGCCGGCGGCCGGTGCGGGCGACGGCGCGGAGGAGGCGGGCATGCCCCAGCAGGACGCCGAGGAGCAGGCGGCCGACGGCTGGGTGCCGGGCTACGCGTCCACCAACTCCCGTGCCAGAGGCCGCTTCGCACGGAACTTCGTCGTCCAGGGCAGCGCCGCCGACTGGGCGCTGCTGATGCTGGCGGCGCTGCGCCGGAGCTGCGCCGACCTGGCCGCCGAGCTGGTCTTCTTCCAGCACGACGAGGTGATCGTGCACTGCCCCGAGGAGGAGACCGACGTGGTCGTGGCGGCGATCCGGGAGGCGGCCGACCTGGCGGGGCGGCTGACGTTCGGAGAGACACCGGTCCGTTTCCCGTTCACGACAGCCGTGGTGGAGTGCTATGCCGACGCGAAGTGATCAGCCGTCGGCCGAGAGCAGTGCGCGCAGTTCCTCGATGACGCCGGGCTCGTCGGTGCCGTCCAGGGCGGTGAGGGCGGCGCGCCAGACGTCGTGCGCCTCGCCGGTGCGATCCTGCTCGCTCAGGATCAGGCCGAGCTGGTGGCGGGCGAGACCGCCGCTGTAGCGGTCGGCACGGGCGTCGGCGCGCTCCAGGAGTTCGGTGCATTCGCGGTGCGCGCGGTCGGTGTGGCCGATGCCGCGCAGGGCTCGGACCAGCCCGAGCCGGGTCTGGGACTCGCCGTGCCAGTCGCCGTGTCCACCGAGGATGCGCAGGCTGTCCTCGAAGTGCACGGCGGCGGCGTCCGGTTCGCCGAGGGTGAGGTGGGCGTAGCCGATGTTGCAGTGCGCCGAGTGCTGCACGATGACGGCGCCGATGGCGTCGCCGATCGCCAGTGACCGCCGGTGCTGCTCGATGGCGGCCCGGGGATCGGTGTGCTCGTAGAGGTTGCCTAGGTGGCTGTGGGTGACGGCCTCGCCGTAGGGGTCGTCGAGCTGCCGGGAGTAGGCCAGGCTCTGCAGCAGCGCCTCGCCCGACTCGTCGTACCGTCCGAGCCCTTCCAGCAGCAGCCCCCGGTTGTTCAGGCAGCGCCGGATCCAGGAGGCCACGTCCAGCCGCCGCCAGATGGCGAGGGCCTGGTCGGTCAGGGCCAGGGCCTCCCGCTGGCGGCCGGCCAGGAAGTGCAGCCCGGCGAGGTCGCCCAGGGCGTAGGCCTCGGCGGGTTCGTCGCCCAGCCGCCGGGCGGCCGCCAGCGCGGCCGTGCCGAGCACCTCCGTCTCGGCGACCCGGCCGCCGCGCAGGACGTACGGGAAGAGCAGCCGGACCAGCGTGGAGAGGTAGGCGCTGATCCGTGGATCGGCGGTGGCCGCGTGCCGTTTCACCAGGGCGACGATGTTCTCCAGCTCCAGGTCGCCCCAGGCGAAGGCGTGCTCGGCGCAGTCGAAGGGCTCCAGGGAGGCCGCGTACGGCTGGTGCTCGGCGGGCTGGGCGGCGGTGGGCCGGCGGCGGTCGCCCTGGTCCAGGCCGGGTTCGACGATGGCGACGAGGGCCAGTTCGGCGACGGCGGCGAACCATTGCAGGGCGGTGAGCGCGGCCTCGGCGGTGTCGCTCCCCTCGGCCAGCTCCCGGGCGAAGTCCCGCACCAGGTCGTGCGGGGTGTAGCGGCCGTAGGCGGTCTCCTCCAGGAGGGCCACCTCGACCAGCCGGTCCAGGGCGGCCTCGGCCCGGCGCTCGTCGAGACCGGTGAGGCGGGCGACCAGCGGGGCGCCGTAGGTGGGCAGGTCGAGGGCCCCGACACGGCGCAGGGCGAGGGCGGCGTCGCGGTCGCAGGGCCGGGCGGAGGCGGCGAGGGCGTCATGGGCGACGGCGAGGGAGCGCCGGACGCTCAGGTCGTCGTACTCCAGATGCTGCAGCCTGCCCTCGGTGGCGGTGAGCTGACCGGCGAGCGCGTCGGGGGTGAGGGCGCGGCGCGCGGCCAGCCGGGCGGCGACCACGCGCAGGGCGAGCGGCAGCCGGCCGGTGAGGCCGACGAGCGGGTGAGCCGCGTCGATCTCCGCCCGCCCGCTGACCGAGCGGAGCAGGGCAGCGCTGTCCTCGCCTGTCAGCGGCGCGAGCGGGAACCGGCGGGCGCCGTCGAGCGCGGTGAGCGGCGAACGGCTGGTGACGATCACCGCGCAGCCGGGGCCGCCGGGGAGCAGCGGCCGCACCTGGGCGGCGTGCGCGGCGTCGTCGAACAGCAGCAGGGTGCGGGTCGGCGCCAGCAGGGAGCGCAGCAACGCGGCGGCCGCGTCGGGGTGTTCGGGGATGTGCCGGGGGTCGGCGCCGAGGTCGCGCAGCAGCGCGGCGAGCGCCTGGGCGGGGGCGAGCGGTGGGACGCCCGGGGTGGCGCCGTGCAGGCTGACGTAGAGCTGACCGTCGGGGAAACGTTCCCTCAGGTGATGGGCCACATGCAGTGCGAGCGCGCTCTTGCCGACCCCGGCCATACCGCTGACGACGGCGACGGCCGGGGTACCTGCCGCGAGAAGGGCCTCGCCCAGCGCCTCGCCGACGGCGGCACGCCCGGTGAAGTGGGCAGGGGGCGGCGGAAGTTGGGCGGGCCGGGGAGACCTGGTGGCGGCGGGCGGCGAACCGGGCCCGACGGACCCTTCCGCCGCGCCGTCCGGGGCAGGCCCCGGACCACCGCCCGCGCCCTCACCCGCTCCCGTACCCTTGCCCGCTCCTTCGCCCGCGCTCTCGCCCGCCGTCCCGCCCGCGTCTCCGGGCCGAGGCCGACCGGACGGGCGCACGGCGAGCCCCGCGACCGGACCCGGCCCGCCCGCGACCGCGTCCGTGCCGGTCACCGCCCCGTCCCGCGCCTTCGCACCCGGCGCGCCCTCGACGGACGCACCCTGCTCCGCCCCGCTCTCCGCCGTCCCGGCACTCCCCCGCAGCACCTGCACATGGGCCTCGCGCACCGCGGCTCCGGGCTCGACGCCGAGTTCCTCGATCAGACGGTGGCGCAGGTCGCGGTGGACCGCGAGGGCCTCGGCCTGACGGCCGGTGCGGTGCAGGGCGAGCATCAGCTGACGGTGGTAGGCCTCGCGCAGCGGGTACTCCGCGACCAGCGCCGCCAGTTCCGGCACGACGCCGCCGAGCCGCGGCCCGCCGAGGGCGAGTTCGGCGTCGTAGCGCCACTCCAGCAGCAGGAGTCTGGCCTCTTCCAGGCGCTGCACGAAGGCGTGACCGCCGAAGCCGACCGGGAGGCCGCAGAGCGGGCTGCCGCGCCAGAGCGCGAGCGCGTCGGCGCACGCGCCCAGCACCGGCACCCATTCACGGCGCCCGTGCGCCGCGCGCGCCTGCGCCACCCGCCGGTCGAACACCTCGACGTCCAGCTCACCGCCGTCGACCCGCAGCAGATAACCCGGCGGTACCGCGCGCAGCCGCTCCGGATCGTCGAGCAGGCGGCGCAGCCGGGTGACGTGGTTGTGCAGCGAGGCCTGCGCGGACACCGGCGGCGCTCCGGCCCACAGCGCGTCCTTGAGCGAGTCGACGGAGACGATCCGTCCCGCCTCCAGGAGCAGCGCAGCGAGCAGCGCGCGCACCTTGGGGCTGCCGACGGGCCGGACGTCGCCGCCCGGGAGGTACAGCGCCGGAGCCCCCAGCAGTCCGAACCGCAGCTCGTACCGCCGCATCACCGCGCCATCCCCTTCCCGTACGGTCGTGCCGACCGCGCCGCACGGCGGGGATGCCCGCCGGGACCTGGCGCCTGACCTGGCTCCTGGCGGAATTCGCCCCCGTCCAGGGCGAGTTCCCGCCACCTTCTCCGTGCCGCCGGGACCGGAATCCGCAGGATTTCCGGCCTGTTCCCGGAGTCGTACGACGGCTTCACGCCAACCGATCGGCGACCTCCGGGCGAACCGCTGGCCATATGTTAGCGATTCGTTGGTGAGCCCTGATGTGATCTTCGTATCGGATCAGGCCCGACGGCGCGCGTGTATCACGCGCAACTCGGGGGAGTGTCGCCGCAGGCTCTGATCCGGGGACGCAAGAGGGTCCCGGTCGGCGGAGGTGAACGACCGGGACCCTCGTCCCGTTGCGAGTGGGGCCGCCGGCGTCAGATGACGGGTGGGCGGCCGAGCCGGGTGAGCCGCCAGACCGTGCGCCAGCGCATCGGTCTGCGTTCGCCGGCAGGTTCGCGCAGACCCTCCACGAACCCTCCGAACCAGGCCCGCAGCCCGCCCGTCGAGCGGGTGCGCAGGACGGTGATCAGCGTCCACACGGCCAGGTGCACCGGAATGAGCGGCAGCGGCAGACGGCGGCGGGTCAGCCAGACCCGGTTGCGGGCGGTCACCCGGAAGTAGACGGCATGCCGGGCCGGTGAGGTCCGCGGGTGCTGGAGAAGCAGTTCGGGCGCGTAGAGGATCCGCCAGCCGGCGTCGGCGGCCCGCCACGCCAGGTCCGTCTCCTCGTGCGCGAAGAAGAACTCCGCGGGCCAGTCGCCGGTCTCCGTGAGCATCGTCATGCGCAGGGCGTGCCCGCCGCCGAGGAACCCGGTGACGTAACCCCCGCGCATCGGGTCGGCGTTGCCGACCCGGGGCACGTGCCGCTGCTGGGTCTCGCCCCGTTCGTCCGCGATCCTGAAGCCGACGATGCCGAGCCGGGGGTCGGCCGCGAACAGGTCCCTGACCTGCCGGAACACCTCGACGTCGACGAGCACTCCGTCGTCGTCCAGTTCCACGACGACGTCCACGTCCCCGAACGCCCGCAGCCGGGCGAGGGCGACGTTGCGGCCGCCCGGACAGCCGAGGTTGTCGTCGAGGTCGACGGTCGTCACCTCGCCGGGCAGGTCGAGGCGGCGGGCGAACTCGGGGAGCAGGCAGCCGTTGCCGACGATCACGATGCGGTCCGGGACGAGATCCTGCTTGGCGACGGACCTGAGCAGGGCGTCGACCTCGTCGGGCCGGTTCCCCATGGTCACCACGGCCACCGCGAGCCTCGGCTGCGCCATGCCCTCACCTCATCCGGCCGACGGCGGTGCCCACGTCCGGCCGCGGGTCACTCACCGTTCACCAGGATGTTGCCCCACATATGACAGAGCTCCGGGCATGAGCCCTCTTTGTGTCGGCTTTGACGATGATTTGATCGGCCATTTCCGCCGGGCATAAGGTCACCCGCCCGACGCCCGCCTCACGCCCGCACCGCCGCCCGATCCGCCCGCCGGAACCAGGGGATTCGCACTCCCCCACCGGGAAGGGGACATGACGACGGAACATCGCACCGGACCATGACGCTTCCTCACCACCCACCCCAGTACAGGACATGACCACCTGTCGGCACAGGTACCACGAACGGGGGCACGGACCATGCGAAGACCTCTGCGCCGGTTACGCGGGCGGTGGTCCACCGCACCCAGACTGGCCCGGCTGTCACTGATCTCGATCCCCTGCGCGGCCCTCCTCGCCACCGAACCGGAACGCTGGCTGGCCACCGCGGTCGCGCTGCTCAGCCTCGCCTACACGGCCTACGCGGTCCTGGCCCCGCAGGCCGTCCCGCCGCCCGGCGCCGCCGCGCTGGACGAGATCCTCGCCCACGAGCGCAAGGACACCCTGAACCTGATCTGGGTCCAGGAGGCCGTCCGGCGCGGACTGGACGCGGGAGTGCTCCTCCCCCTGCCGCTGTCCGCCCCGTCCGGCCCGGCCGGACGGGACCACCGGGTGGTCCTCGACCCGCTCGACGGCCCGGCGCCGACCGGCCTGCCGCGAACGGCCGCCGGACAGTACGGCGCGGACCTCGGCTCCTACTACGCCTCCCTCGTCCGGCCCGACGGCCCGCTGTTCCGGGCGGTCGTCTCGGGCGGTCCGGGCGCGGGCAAGACGACCCTGGCACTGCTGATCACGCGCAGCGCGCTGCAGGGGCCGACGGGACCGGTCCCGCTGCTGCTCCGCCTCGCCTCCTGGGACGCCCGGCACGAGTCCTTCGAACGCTGGCTGGAGGACGCGGCCGTCGGGCAGCTGCGCTCACTGGCCCGCTCGGCGGAGTGGGGCCACGGACGGCTCGGCAGACGCCTGCTGGCCAGCCCCGACGTATGGCTGATCCTCGACGGCGCCGACGAGATCCCGCGGGAGGCCTGGGAGGACGCCGTCTCCCAGCTCCGGGAGATCTCCGCCGAACGCCAGCTGCTCGTGCTCGCCCGCCCGGACTTCGCCTCCCTGCTCGCCGAGGGACTGGCCGCGCGCCGCCTCGGCCGCTTCGACCTGCTGCCGCCCGAACCCGCCAGGGTCCGCCGCTATCTGACCCAGCTGGCCACCGACTCGGGCACCCTGGCCCGCTGGGAGCCGCTGATCCAGGAACTCCGGCAGGGATCCGACGCCGTCGCGGGACTCCTCACCGTGCCTCTCTACCTGGACATGGCCTGGCGGCTGTACGGCGGCCGCGACGCGCCGCCGGGTACCGCGCTGCCGGCCACACCCGGCGCACTGGCGGCGCTGGCCCGGGAGGCTCCCGACCGGACGCGCACCGCTCTGATGGACGGCTTCATCGCCGTCGCCTTCCACCGGCGCCGGACCCGGTCCGGAGCGGACCCGCGCACACCGAGCCTGCCGGGTGCGCGGCGGGCCGCCTACCACGCCGCCTGGCTGGCCGACCGGACCGGCCACGGCCGGACGGCGACCCCCGGCGTGCTCACCTGGTGGGGCATCACCGCCTGGACACCCCACGGGGTCCTGGTCGGCGCCTGCGCGCCGGTGCTCGTCCTCGGCTATCTCCTCGGGCTGCACATGCCGGTGGGCTTCACCCGCGGCCTGACGATCGGCTTCACGACGGTCCTGACCATGGGCATGCTGCGCGACAGCGAACCGCGCCCGTCCGGCTGGCCACGAGCCGAGGTGCTGACCGGCATCGCCGGGGCGGCGGGGGTGGCCGCGGTGGGCACCGCGCTGATCGACCTGCGCGGCGGCGTGATCGACGCGCTCGAACTGGGCTGCGCCTTCACGGCCGTGCTCCTGCTGCTGCCGCGTCTGACCGGCGCGTCCCGCGGCCGGGCGATCGGCGCGCTGTTCGCCGTACCGGTCGCGGGGACCCTCGTGGTGGCGGCGCTGCTGCTGAGCGGCTGGCAGCTGCCCAAGGGCGGCGGCTGGTTCCAGGCGTACGGCTCGATGCTGATCGGCACCGGCCTGGGCACCCTCACCTGCCGGTGGCTGTCCGAGCCGGCCGCGGCTCCCGAGGCCAGCCGCGTCGCCCTCACCAACCGCCCGCGGCTCCAGCAGCTCTGGCTCTGCCTGGTCCGCGGCATCGTCCCGGCGGTGGGCATCGGCAGCCTGGCCGGGCTGTTCCTCACCCTGCAGTTCGGCTGGAGTTACGGCACCGCGCTGATCGTGGTCTTCGGGCTCTGCCTCGGCGTACCGACCGGGATCCTCGCGGGGCTGCTGCTCTGGTACAACCAGCACCGTCCGGACGGCGATTCCGCGACGGCCCGCGGCTCCCTCACCAACGACCGCCGGGTCCTGGCCGGCTGCGTCCTCGGCGCGACCCTCCTGGAGACGGCCGGCGCCGCGACCGTGGTCCACGGCTTCGGCGACCGGCTCCTGAACCACGACGGCAGGACCGTCCTGGTCCTCCACGTCCACCACGGCGTCCTCTTCGGCCTGGCCATCGGCTGGATCCTGGCGTCCTGCTACACCGCCTCCATCCCGGTGACGGTCGGCCACGCCTGGCACGCCCTGCACGGCCGCCTGCCCTGGCGCATCGGGACCTACCTGGACGCCCTCCACAGCCGGGACGTCCTCATCCAGTTCGGCCGCACCTACCAGTTCCGCCACGCGAACCTCGGCACCCGCCTCGCCGAACGCCTCCCGGAACTGGGCGACTCCACCCCGCCGACCGGCTGACGCACCCCACCCCGACGAAAAACCCCAGGCCGGGACAAGTCCGACCTGGGGTTTCGATGGAGCCGCCTTCGGGATTCGAACCCGAGACCTACGCATTACGAGTGCGTTGCTCTGGCCATCTGAGCTAAGGCGGCGCGTCGCCCGCACTATGGTGCGATCAGCGACGTCGGTAAGTCTACACAGTTTCCGAGGGTGCTCGGGACACGCCCCGGCAGCCGGGCTCCCGGGGCGTGCGCAGGGGCTATGAGCAGCGCTTTCCGTCCGCCGGCGGGGTGCCCTTGAGGAGGTAGGTGTTGATCGCCGAGTCGATGCAGGCGCTGCCCCGGCCGTACGCGGTGTGGCCGTCGCCGACGTAGGTGAGGAGCCGGGCCGAGCTGAGCTGGCGGGCCAGGGACTGGGCCCACGGGTACGGCGTCGCCGGGTCGCGGGTGGTGCCGACCACGACGATCGGGGCGGCGCCCTTCGCCTCGATGCGGTGCGGCTGCCCCGTGGCCCGCACCGGCCAGTACGCGCAGTTCAGCGAGGCCCACGCCAGGTTGGCCCCGAACACCGGTGAGGCCTTCTCGAACTCGGGCAGCGCCTTCTCGACCTGCTCGGGGCCGGTGAAGGCGGGCGGCAGGTCCAGGCAGTTCACCGCCGCGTTGGCGAACATCAGGTTGGAGTACCGGCCGTCCGCGTCCCGCTCGTAGTAGCTGTCGGAGAGGGCGAGCAGGCCGGCGCCGTCGTTCTCCTTCATGGCGGTGTGCAGCGCGTCACGCAGGCGCTCCCACTCCGCCTGGTCGTACATCGCCGCGATCACCCCGGTCGTGCCGAGGGACTCGGTGAGCTTGCGGCCGTCCGGGTCGCCGGTCGGGATCGGGTGTGCGTCGAGCTTGCGGAAGAACGTGCCGAGGTTGTCCGCGATCTGGGCCGGCGTGCTGCCCTTCGCGCCCAGCGGGCAGTCCGTGCGCTTCGCGCAGTCCTTCGCGAACGACTGGAAGGCCGTCTCGAACCCGGCGGTCTGTTCCAGGTTCATCTGGCGCGCGGACAGGGACGGGTCCATCGCGCCGTCCAGGACCATCCGCCCGACCCGGTCCGGGAACAGCCCCGCGTAGGTCGCGCCGAGGAAGGTGCCGTACGACGCCCCCACGTAGTTCAGCTTCGGGTCGCCGAGCACCGCCCGCAGGATGTCCATGTCGCGTGCCGAGTCGGCGGTGGAGACGTGGTGCAGCAGGTCCGCCGAGTGCGCCCCGCACGCCTCCGCGAACTTCTTGTACTCGCCGACCAGTTGGTCCGTCTCCTGCTGGTCGTCGGGCGTCACGTCGGTCTCGGTGTACGCGTCCATCTGCCGTCCGTCGAGGCATTCGACGGGTTCGCTGCGGGCGACGCCCCGCGGGTCCATCGCGACCATGTCGTAGCGCGCCCGCACCTCGGCGGGGTAGCCGATGCCGGCGTACTGCTGGAGGTAGTCCACCGCCGAGCCGCCCGGACCGCCCGGGTTGACCAGCAGCGAACCCAGCGGCTCGGCCTTGCCGGTGGCGTTCTTCCGGGCGACCGCCAGCCGGACGTCACCCGCGCCGGGATTCGCGTAGTCGAGCGGGGCCTTCATCGTCGCGCACTGGAAGCCGGGTACTCCGCAGCTGCGCCAGCTGAGCTTCTGGTCGTAGTACGACGCGAGCGCCGACGGGGTCGAGCGGGGCAGCGCGGCCAGTTGGGCGATGCCGGCCGAGGCCGATGTCGACGCGCCGTCCCGGCCGGAGCACGCGGAGACGAGCAGGGCGGCGGCCGAGAGCAGGGCGGCGGCGGTCAGGGCGCCGGTGCGCGTCCGGGTCCTGGTACGGCGGGGGGTTCGCCTGATGTGCATCAATCGAGCGTAACGCTGAGAGATGATCTCCGTGCGGTGCGTGTTGACCGTGGCTCGTACGGGTGACCCCGGTCAACCGGCCGACCACCGCCCTCCGGCGCCGGACCGACGGACCGACGGACCGACGGACGGACCGACAGACCGACGGACGAGCCTCGCAGCGCCGGATCCACCGGCTCACGGGACCCCGGCCCCGCCGCGGTCGTGTCAGCCCGCTCTCAGTGCCATCGTCATCGCCTCCACCGCGAGCAGCGGCGCCACATTGCGGTCCAGGGCGTCCCGGCAGGCGGCGATCGCCTCGATCCGGCGCAGCGTGGCCTCGGGCGAGCCCGCGCGGGCCAGCCGCTCCAGGGCCTCCTCGGCGTCCCCGTTGGCGATCGCGACCCTGGAACCCAGCTGGAGGGCGAGGACATCGCGGTAGAAACCGGTGAGGTCGGTGAGGGCGACGTCGAGGCTGTCCCGCTGGGTCCTGGTGCGGCGGCGCTTCTGCATGTCCTCCAGGTCCTTCATCACGCCCGCCGTGCCGCGTGGCAGCCGGCCGCCCTCGGCCGCGCCGAGCGCCGCCTTCAGCTCCTCGGTCTCCTTGCCGTCCGTCTCCTCGGCGAGTTGCTTGGCGTCCTCGGCCGCCGCGTCCACCAGTTCCTGGGCGGCCTTCAGGCACGCGCCGATCTCGTCCAGCCGCAGCGGCAGCTTCAGCACGGCGGCCCGGCGGGCCCGGGCGGCCGGGTCGGTGGCCAGGCGGCGGGCCCGGTCCACGTGCCCCTGGGTGGCGCGGGCGGCCGACGCGGCCACCTCGGGCTCGATGCCCTCCCGCCGTACGAGCATGTCGGCGACCGCCTGCACCGAGGGGGTGGTGAGGTTCAGGTGGCGGCAGCGGGAGCGGATCGTGGGCAGCACGTCCTCGACGGACGGCGCGCACAGCAGCCAGACGGTGCGGGGGGCGGGCTCCTCGACGGCCTTGAGGACGGCGTTGGCCGACTTCTCGTTCAGCCGCTCGGCGTCCTCGACGAGGATGATCTGCCAGCGGCCGGTCGCCGGGGCCGTGTAGGACTTGCGGACCGTGTCGCGCATGTCCTTGACCAGGATCTCGGCGCCGACGGCGGCGACCGAGTTGACGTCCGCGTGGGTGCCGACGAGTGCGGTGTGGCAGCCGTCGCAGAAGCCGCAGCCGGGGGCTCCGCCGAGGGCCCGGTCGGGGCTCACGCACTGGAGGGCGGCGGCGAACGCCCGCGCGGCCTGGTTGCGCCCGGCGCCCGGCGGGCCCGTGAACAGCCAGGCGTGCGTCATCTTCGACGTCTCCGGCGGCGGCCGGTCGGCCGCGGCGGCGGTGACCAGGGCGTCGGCGTCACGGGCGGCGGCGGTGAGCACCTCGCTCACCCGCTCCTGCCCGACGAGGTCGTCCCATACGGTCATGGGTCACGCCGCCCTTCCGTCCGTGCCACGTCCTGATCCCCGATTCCCGGTCCCGGCGACCGGCCTGCCGGCCACCGCTTCTTCGGCCACCGGTTCTCCGGCCATCGCTTTTCGACCGGACTCCATTGTGCGGGCGCCCACTGACAACCGGGCGCCCACGACGACGGGGGCGGCACCGGTCGGCACCCCGACCCGCACCGCCCCCGTACGAGCGTCTCCGGTCCGCGTGACGGGTCAGCCCCGCCGCCCGCGGCCCCGGCGGCCCCGTCCCTCGTCGTACTCCTCTTCCTCGTACGAGGAGCCCAGCAGCTCGTCGGCCAGCGACGGCAGGTCGTCCAGCGGGGTCTCCTCGGCCCAGTCGGGCCGGGGCCGCTGGCGCCGGCCCGTGCCGTCGTCGACCTGCGGCAGCTCGCGGGTGCGGCCCTCGGAGCCGTCCGGGTTCCCGGCCGCGCCGTCCGTCCGCTCGTCCCGGAAGAAGCCGGACGGCATCCGGTCCGCCGGGCTGTCGGCCGGCGGGGCCGCCTCGTCGCGCACGGGAGGCAGCACGGCCGTCTCGTCGGCCGCGCCCACCGCGGGCAGCACGGCCGTCTCGTCCGCGGCCCCCGGCACCACCGGAGGCAGTACCGCCGTCTCGTCGGCCGCGCCCGCCGGCGGCTGCGGCAGCTGCGTGGTCACCTCGGACTCGGATTCGCGGGCCGCGGGCTCGCGGTCGGCGCGCACCGGGCGCAGCACCGCCGTCTCGTCCGCCGCGCGGCTCGGCGCCGCCGGCGGTTCGTCGTCCGGGCGGACCACCGGCGTGGGCATGGTCGTCGCCTCGGGGGTGACACCGGGCGCGGTGGGCCGGGGCGCGGAGGACTCGCGGGCCGCCACGTCGGCCGCGGCCGCGGCCTCCGCCGCGGCACGGCGCGCCTGCTCGGCCTTGAGCAGGGCTTCCTCGGCCTTGCGCTGCTTCTCCAGGCGCAGTTCCTCGGCCTCGGCGCGCAGCCGGGCCTCCTCCTCGGCCTGATGGCGGCGCCGTGCCTCCTCGGCCTGGCGGCGGACCTCCGCCTCCTCGCGCGCCTTCTCCTCGGCGAGCAGGCGGGCCTGCTCCTCCTCGGCACGGCGACGGGCCTCCTCGGCACGCAGCCGGGCCTCCTCCGCCTGCCGTTCGGCCTCGCGGCGCTGCGCCTCCTCCAGCTCGCGGCGCTTGCGCTCCTCCTCCTCGGCGCGGAGCTTGGCGAGCTGCTCCTGGCGCTCGCGTTCGACGCGCTCCTCCTCGGCCTTGCGCGCGGCCTCCAACTCGGCCTTGCGCCGGGCCTCCTCCTCGGCGGCCTTGCGGGCCTCCTCGGCGGCCTTGATCTCGGCCTCGGACAGCGGCAGCACGGTGTCGAGCCGGGCCCGGATCACGGTGGTCACCGACTCGGGCTCCTGGCCCGCGTCGACGACAAGGTAGCGGCCGGGGTCGGAGGCGGCCAGCGTGAGGAAACCGGCCCGCACGCGCGCGTGGAACTCGGCGGGCTCCGACTCCAGCCGGTCGGGAGCCTCGGTGAACCGCTCGCGGGCGGTCTCCGGCTCCACGTCCAGCAGGACGGTCAGGTGCGGGACGAGTCCGTTGGTCGCCCAGCGGTTGATGCGGGCGACCTCGGTCGGGGACAGGTCGCGGCCGGCGCCCTGGTAGGCGACGGAGGAGTCGATGTACCGGTCGGAGATGACGACCGCGCCGCGCTCCAGGGCGGGCCGGACGACGGTGTCGACGTGCTCCGCGCGGTCGGCGGCGTACAGCAGCGCCTCCGCGCGGTGCGACAGACCGGCCGAGGAGACGTCGAGCAGGATCGAGCGCAGCCGCTTGCCGACCGGGGTGGCACCGGGCTCGCGGGTGAGGACGACCTCGTGGCCCTTGGCGCGGATCCACTCGGCGAGGGCTTCGGCCTGGGTGGACTTCCCGGCGCCGTCGCCGCCCTCCAGGGCGATGAAGAAGCCGTTGGAGGTGGGCGCCTGCGTCGGGTCGTCACCGCCGAGCAGCGCGTCGCGCAGGTCGTGCCGGAGCGGTACGCCCGCGCGGTCGTCGACCTTGGCCAGCACCAGCGCGGCCACCGGCAGCAGCAGCGCGCCGATCAGCATCAGCGTGAACGCGGCGCCGCCGTGCGCGAACACGAACTTGCCGTTCTCCAGGCGGTGCGGGCCGATCAGGGCGGCGATCAGGGGCGCGACCAGCGCGCCGGCCGCGATGGCTACCCGGACCACCGCGTGCAGGTGCTCGGTGGTGCGCGCCTTGCGCTGGTCCTCGGTCTCCTGGTCGAGCAGGGTGTGCCCGGTGTTGGCGGCGACGCCCGCGCCGACGCCGGCCAGCGTGACGATCAGCAGCACGGTCGTGACGTCCGGGACCAGGCCGCCGGCGAGCAGTGCGATGCCGGTGAAGGCGATCGCCAGCGACAGCAGCCGGCGCCGGGAGAGCGTCGGCAGCAGCGCGGGTGCCGTGCGGATGCCGACGGCGACGCCGCCGGTCAGCCCGAGCACCAGCAGGCCGTAGAGCACCGGGCCGCCGCCCAGGTCCTTGGCGTGCAGCACGGAGACGGCGACCGCGGCGGAGACGGCACCGGCGACGGCGGCGCAGGCCGTCACCAGCAGCGGGATGACGCCGGTACGGCCCCGGTCGGTGCCGGTGCCGGCCTTGGGACGGCGCAGGCCCTCCAGCGGCGACCGCGGGCGCGGGGTGCGCGTGCCGGGCACCTCCAGGTAGACCAGGACCGAGAGGGAGGCGGCGAACAGGCCCGCCGCCACGTACGACCCGAGGGCCGCCTGGTGCTGGGCGAACCAGGCGATGCCCGTGCCCAGCAGGTTGTTGATCAGGGAGGCGACGACCAGCGCGGCGGCCGCGAGCGGGACGGCCAGGAAGGTCGTGCGCAGCGACAGGCGGCGCAGTGCGTCCAGGTGGTCCGGCAGCGGCCGTACCGTCGCGCCCTCCGGGGGCGGGGCGGGCAGCAGCGCGGGGGCCGCGCCCTCCCGGCAGACCGTCCAGAAGCGCTCGGCGACTCCGGTGACGAAGGCCGTCACCAGGAGCACCGCCGGGGCGTTGTCCGGGGTCCAGTCGATCCACAGCGGGGCGACGATCAGCAGCAGCGCGCGCAGGCCGTCGGCGCCGACCATCGTCCAGCGGCGGTCCAGCGGGCCGTCCTGAGCGGTCAGCGTGGTGAGCGGGCCCAGCAGGACCGCGCCGAAGAGCAGGGTGGCCAGGATGCGCACGCCGAAGACGACCGCCACCGCGAACGCCACGCCGCGGTAGCCCCCGCCGAACGATCCCTGCGTGATCGCCGCTTGAAGCGTGAGCACGACAAGCACCAGCAGTGCCAGCGTGTCGCCGACTCCGCTGACCAGTTGGGCGCTCCACAACCGCCTCAGCTCGGGTCGGCGCAGCAGCGAGCGGACGGCGCGTTCGCGGGAATCCGCTACCAGTGCGTCGTCCGGTTCTGTCTGGGGGGCCGTTGGCTGCTCGGCTGGCGTCATGCTTTCAGCCTATCGGCAGCCGCCGACAGGCTGACGCGACCGTCCACAGGTACGCACACCCCGACACCAAGTTGATGCCGGGGCGTGTGCTTTGCGAAGACGGTGTGAACCAGTGCGACCGATATGGACCGGATCGACCGGCGTGAACCGGTACGACCGTCATAGGTGCCTGAGGGGGGCTCAGTCCTCGGAGGAGGCGGCCTTCGCGGCCGTCGCCTTCTTGGCGGTCGTCTTCTTCGCGGTCGTCGTCTTGGCGGCAGTCTTCTTGGCCGCCGCCTTCTTCGCCGGGGCGGCCTTCTTGGCGGCCGTCGTCTTCTTCGCGGGCGCCTTCTTCGCCGTCTTCTTGGCGGGACCCTTGGCCCGCTTCTCGGCGAGCAGTTCGAAGCCGCGCTCCGGGGTGATCTCCTCGACGCTGTCGCCGGAGCGCAGGGTCGCGTTCGTCTCCCCGTCGGTGACGTACGGGCCGAAGCGGCCGTCCTTCACCACGACCGGCTTCTCGCTGACCGGGTCGGTGCCCAGTTCCTTCAGCGGCGGCTTGGCGGCGGCCCGGCCCCGCTGCTTGGGCTGGGCGTAGATCGCCAGCGCCTCTTCGAGGGTGATCGTGAAGAGCTGGTCCTCGGAGGTGAGCGAGCGCGAGTCCGTGCCCTTCTTCAGGTACGGCCCGTAGCGCCCGTTCTGCGCGGTGATCTCCTGGCCCTCGGCGTCGGCGCCGACGACCCTGGGCAGCGACATCAGCTGGAGCGCGTCCGCGAGCGTGACCGTGTCCAGGGACATGGTCTTGAAGAGCGACGCCGTGCGCGGCTTGACCGCGTTCTTGCCGGTCTTCGGGGTGCCCTCGGGCAGCACCTCGGTGACGTACGGCCCGTAGCGGCCCGCGCGGGCGATGATCTGGTGGCCGGTCTCCGGGTCGGCGCCCAGTTCGAAGTCGCCGCTCGGCTTGGCGAGCAGTTCCTCCGCGAGCTCGACGGACAGCTCGTCGGGTGCCAGGTCCTCCGGCACGTCCGCGCGCTGGTGGCCCTCGGAGTCCTTCTCGCCGCGCTCGATGTACGGCCCGTAGCGGCCGACCCGCAGCACGATGCCGCTGCCCACCGGGAACGACGACACCTCGCGCGCGTCGATCGCGCCCAGGTCGGTCACCAGTTCCTTGAGGCCGCCGAGGTGGTCGCCGTCGCCGTTGCCCGCGTCGGCCGCGCCGCCGGTGGCGGTGTCCTCGCCGCCCTCGCCGAAGTAGAACCGCTTCAGCCACGGCACCGCCTGCGCCTGGCCGGCGGCGATGCGGTCGAGGTCGTCCTCCATGCGCGCGGTGAAGTCGTAGTCGACCAGCCGGCCGAAGTGCTTCTCCAGCAGGTTGACCACGGCGAAGGAGAGGAAGGACGGCACGAGGGCCGTGCCCTTCTTGAAGACGTAGCCGCGGTCGAGGATCGTGCCGATGATCGACGCGTACGTCGACGGGCGGCCGATCTCGCGCTCTTCGAGCTCCTTGACCAGCGAGGCCTCGGTGTAGCGGGCCGGGGGCTTGGTGGAGTGCCCGTCGACCGTGATCTCCTCGGCGGAGAGCGCGTCGCCCTCGCCGACCTGCGGCAGCCGGCGCTCGCGGTCGTCCAGCTCGGCGTTCGGGTCGTCGGCGCCCTCGACGTAGGCCTTGAGGAAGCCGTGGAAGGTGATCGTCTTGCCGGAGGCGCTGAACTCGGCGTCCCGGCCGTCGGCGGCGGTGCCGGCGATCTTCACGGTGACGCTGTTGCCGGTCGCGTCCTTCATCTGCGAGGCGACGGTCCGCTTCCAGATCAGCTCGTAGAGCTTGAACTGGTCGCCGGTCAGGCCGGTCTCCGCCGGGGTGCGGAAACGATCACCCGAGGGGCGGATCGCCTCGTGCGCCTCCTGGGCGTTCTTGACCTTCGCGGCGTACACGCGCGGCGACGAGGGCAGGTAGTCGGCGCCGTAGAGCTGCGTGACCTGGGCCCGCGCGGCGGCGACGGCGGTGTCGCTCAGCGTCGTGGAGTCGGTACGCATGTACGTGATGTAGCCGTTCTCGTACAGCTTCTGCGCGACCTGCATGGTGGCCTTGGCGCCGAAGCCGAGCTTGCGGCTGGCCTCCTGCTGGAGGGTCGTCGTACGGAACGGGGCGTACGGCGAGCGGCGGTACGGCTTGGACTCGACCGAGCGGACCGCGAAGCGGGTGTTCTCCAGGGCGGCGGCGAGCGCGCGGGCGTTCGCCTCGTCGAGGTGGAGGGTGTTCGCGGTCTTGAGCCGGCCGAGCGAGTCGAAGTCGCGGCCCTGGGCGACGCGCTTGCCGTCGACCGCCTGCAACCTGGCGACCAGCGAGGACGGGTCGGACGGATCGCCGGCCCGGCCGGTCGCGAAGGTGCCGGTCAGGTCCCAGTAGTCGGCGGAACGGAACGCGATGCGGTCGCGCTCCCGCTCCACCACGAGCCGGGTCGCGACGGACTGCACACGGCCGGCCGACAGGCGCGGCATGACCTTCTTCCACAGGACCGGCGAGACCTCGTAGCCGTAGAGGCGGTCGAGGATGCGGCGGGTCTCCTGGGCGTCGACCATGCGCTGGTTCAGGTCGCGCGGGTTGGCGACGGCCGCGCGGATCGCGTCCTTGGTGATCTCGTGGAAGACCATCCGCTTGACGGGGACCTTGGGCTTGAGGACTTCCAGCAGGTGCCAGGCGATGGCCTCGCCCTCGCGGTCCTCATCGGTGGCGAGGAAGAGTTCGTCGGAGTCCTTCAGCAGGTCCTTGAGCTTCTTGACCTGTGCCCGCTTGTCGGCGTTGACGACGTAGATCGGCTCGAAGTCGTGCTCGACGTCCACGCCGAGGCGCCGGACCTCGCCGGTGTACTTCTCGGGCACCTCCGCGGCGCCGTTGGGAAGGTCACGGATGTGCCCGACGCTCGCTTCGACGACGTATCCGGGGCCCAGATAGCCCTTGATCGTCTTCGCCTTGGCAGGCGACTCGACGATGACGAGTCGGCGGCCGCCCTGTGCGGTCTCGCTGGTCGGGGACAACTTCGCTCTTCTCTCCGGTCGACGCTGGGGCCTCCCCAGGCCTTGCTCCCGGGGGCGCGGCACGGGCACGGGTGCCCGTTCACTTGGTGACGCTGCGGAGTGTGACGGTACATCCCGCCCCCGTGTCAAACGGGAAAAGCCCGCAACGGCCACTCGAACGGTAACCCGACTACCGCCATTCCTGCCGCCCGGAGTCCCCGGCCGTTCTCCCGGCCCTGTCCGGAGCGTGACGCTCCGGTCACCGGGAGGCGGGTCTCACAGGCGGGTCAGGCAGTACGCCCCGAGGCCCAGCGCGATCACCGCGGCGAGGCTCGCGAGGGTCGCCGACGCGCCCTGGCTCACGCCGTGGGCGACGGGTTCACCGCGCCGGACCCGGACGCCGGTCCACACCAGCAGTGCGCCTCCGAACAGGGCGAACACCGCCCCCGCGAAGATCGCCGGTCCGCTCTCCATGGCCCGTGCGCCCCTTCCCGTCCGCCCGTGACTGCCCAGCGCCGGGAGACTGCCACGGACGGACGGCGGACGGGAGGCCGGCGGGCGAAATCGAGGTGAACGAGGCACCGCCGACATCTCGAACATTCGACCGACTGACTACGAGACGAACATTCCGGCCACATTTTTCCGGCCCTTTTCCTTCTCCGGCGTGTCCTCCGGACCGCCGGACCACCCCCCGGCGCCCGCCGAACCGACCGGTTTCCGACCCGCCGACCCTCCGGGCGGTCAGCCCACGGGCTCCAGGAAGCCCTGTTCCACCAGCAGCCGGATCTGCGCGGGCGTGCGGTCCCGCAGCAGCACCGGGTCCTCGCCCATCAGCTGGGCGATGGCGTCGATAATCCGCCCCGCGCTCAGTGAACCGTCACACACTCCGGCGAAGCCCGCGCCGACCGTGTCCACCTTGGTCGCGCGGCGCATCCCGCGGTGCTGGCGCAGCACCACGTGCTCCGGGTCCTCGGCGCCGGGCAGCCCGACCTGCTCCTGGACCACCTCGACGGCGAGCCTGAAGTGGCCTTCGAGCAGATCCGCGTCGTCGTGGGCACGGAGGTAGTCGAGGCGGTCGAAGTGCGTGCGGATCGTCTCGCCGAGCGGCTGTTCGATCGAATGCGGCCACTCCTCCACGGTGATCACGGGGTCGGCGGCGTCCGTCCTGCGCAGCGTGATCCAGCCGAAGCCCACCCCCTTCACCTTCCGCGCCTCGAACTCGTCGAGCCACGCGTCGTACCGCGCCTGGTACTCCGCCACGTCCCCGCGGTGGTCGCCGGAGTCCCGGAGCCACAGCTCGGCGTACTGGTTGACGTCCTGGACCTCGCGCTGCACGATCCACGCGTCGCACCCGCGCGGCACCCACGACCTGACCCGGTCCTGCCAGTCCTCCCCCGCGACGTGCTGCCAGTTGGCGAGGAACTGCGCGAACCCGCCCTCGGCCAGCCGTTCCCCGGCCTGTTGAACGAGCGACCGGCACAGATCGTCCCCGCTCATCCCGCCGTCCCGGTACGTCAGCCGGGCGCCCGGCGAGATCACGAACGGCGGGTTGGACACGATGAGGTCGTACGACTCCCCTTCCTTGACGGGCTCGAACAGCGAGCCCTCGCGCAGGTCGGCCGCCGGGGCGCCGGACAGGGCCAGCGTGAGCGCAGTGATGTGCAGCGCGCGCGGGTTGAGGTCGGTCGCCGTCACGCGCGTGGCGTGCTGGGCGGCGTGCAGGGCCTGGATCCCGGAGCCGGTGCCGAGGTCGAGGGCGGCGGAGACGGGCGTACGGACGGTGATGCCGGCCAGCGTCGTGGAGGCGCCGCCGACGCCGAGGACGACGCCCTCGTGGCGCTGCCCGATGCCGCCGGCACCGCCGACCGCGCAGCCGAGGTCGGAGACGATGAACCAGTCCTCGCCCTCCGGTCCGCCGTACGGCCGGACGTCCACGGTGGCCGCGACCTCGTCGGAGCCGGCGTGGACCAGCCAGCCGCTCTCCAGGAGGCCGTCCACGGGCAGCGTGTCCGCCACGCGCGCGTGCGGAACGGGCTGCTGGAGCAGGAACAGCCGGACCAGCATCTCCAGCGGGGTGTCGCCGCGGGTGGCCCGGAGCGCGGGCACGGTCTCGCTGCGGGCCAGCGCGGCGTAGGCGGGCGCGCCGAGGAGTTCCAGAAGTCCGTCGGCCGTGAAGGAGGCGCCCAGCAGGGCGGTGCGCAGCAGGGCGGCGACGTCGGGGCGGTCGGAGGCGGGCAGGGTGGCGAGGCCGGAGTCAGTCACGCCCTCCATTGTGGCCCGCGCCCCCGCACGCGGACCGCCTCAGCTCGCGGTCGACGAGGCGGACGCCGACGCCGTCGCGGAGACCTTCTTGCAGCTGGCCTGCTCGGCGATCGCGTCCTTGACCTCGCCCTGCTCCAGGGCCTCCAGCGCGGCGGTGCCGCTCTTGTTCTGCGTCTCCAGGTTCGCCATCTGGGAGGCGACGTCGTGCAGACCGGAGGCGAACTTCGCCTGGTCCTTGGTCTCCAGCGCGTCGACCTTCTTCTTCAGGTCGGCGTAGGAGGCGGAGAGGCTGTTGAGGTTCTTGACGACGTCCTGCTGGCGCTTGGCGCCGTCGTCGATCCCAGGAGGCGCACCGGCGCCGCTGATGGCCGCGGCGAGCGCCTTGTAGCCGTCGGACATGTCCTGGAAGGCCTTGGAGTCGGTCTTCTGGATGGTGGCGGGCGAACTCGTGGTGTCCGAGGCCGTCTGCGAGATCGCCGCGTTGGCCGCCTTGATCTTCGCGTCCTGCGCCGGAACCGCGTCGCACACGGTCTTGGCCCAGGAGATCAGCTTGGGATCGGTCCCCTTGTTGCTGCTGCACCCGGACAGCGCCACTACGAGTACCGCACCGCCGGACAGTGCGGCCGCGAGCTTCTTGTTCACCGGATAGGTCCCTTCAATGGCTCTCGGCCCCCGGAATCTACACGGCGCACGGACAGCACCCTCATGGAGACCATGCTTTAAAGATGCTTTTAGGTTGATTTGCCCGGGGAGAGAGAAGGCTCACGACGAGACGCCGGGCACACCCGGACCGGCGCGCGGGACCACGTCCCACCACGTGCCCGCACCGGCGAGCGGCCCCCGGCACGCGAAACGGGCGGACGGCGTGTCAGCACACACCGTCCGCCCGCCCGTTGGCCCGGCCCGCTCGCGCGAGCCGTGCCGGCCGCCGTAAGGCCGCCTACGAAACCACCGCGGGGTCGGCCGACTTGGCGACGCGTTCGGCGCCGTCCTCGTCGTCGTCGCCGACGGTGATGCCGCGCCGCTTGGAGATGTACACGGCGCCGACGATCACGAGCAGCGCGAGGATCGCGATCGTGATCCGGATCCCGATGCTCTTGTCATGGCCGTACGAGAACTTGATCACCGCCGGTGCGATCAGCAGCGAGACCAGGTTCATGACCTTGAGCAGCGGGTTGATCGCGGGGCCCGCGGTGTCCTTGAAGGGGTCGCCGACGGTGTCGCCGATGACCGTGGCGGAGTGGGCCTCGCTGCCCTTGCCGCCGTGGTGGCCGTCCTCGACGAGCTTCTTGGCGTTGTCCCAGGCACCGCCGGAGTTGGCCAGGAAGACGGCCATCAGGGTGCCCGCGCCGATCGCGCCCGCGAGATAGGAGCCGAGCGCGCCGACGCCGAGCGTGAACCCGACGAAGATGGGCGCCATCACGGCGAGCAGTCCCGGCGTGGCCAGCTCGCGCAGGGCGTCCTTGGTGCAGATGTCGACGACCTTGCCGTACTCCGGCGTCTCCGTGTAGTCCATGATCCCGGGGTGCTCGCGGAACTGCCGCCGCACCTCGTAGACGACCGAACCCGCGGACCTCGACACCGCGTTGATGGCGAGTCCGGAGAAGAGGAAGACGACCGCCGCGCCGGCGATGAGCCCGACCAGGTTGTTGGGCTGCGAGATGTCCATCGACAGGGTCAGCGGCGCGCCGGCTCCGGTCAGTTTCGCGCCCACGTCCTGCACGTTCGTGGTGATCGCGTCCCGGTACGACCCGAACAGCGCCGACGCCGCGAGCACGGCGGTGGCGATGGCGATGCCCTTGGTGATGGCCTTGGTCGTGTTGCCCACGGCGTCCAGGTTGGTGAGCACCTGCGCGCCCGCGCCCTCGACGTCGCCGGACATCTCGGCGATGCCCTGGGCGTTGTCGGAGACCGGCCCGAAGGTGTCCATGGCGACGATCACGCCGACCGTGGTGAGCAGGCCGGTGCCGGCCAGCGCCACCGCGAACAGCGCCAGCATGATCGACGTGCCGCCGAGCAGGAACGCGCCGTAGACGCCGAGGCCGATCAGCAGGGCGGTGTAGACGGCCGATTCGAGGCCGATCGAGATGCCGGCGAGGACCACGGTGGCCGGGCCGGTCAGCGACGACTTGCCGATGTCCATGACCGGACGCCGGTTGGTCTCGGTGAAGTAGCCGGTCAGCTGCTGGATGACGGCCGCCAGCAGGATGCCGATGGCGACCGCGACCAGGGCGAGGATCCGCGGGTCGCCGTCCTTGGCCTTGATGGCCGCGTCGGAGATCCCGTCGAGATCGGCGTAGCTGCCCGGCAGGTACACGAAGACCGCGACCGCGACCAGCGCGAGCGAGATCACCGCGGAGATGAAGAACCCGCGGTTGATGGCGCTCATGCCGCTGCGGTCGCTGCGGCGCGGGGCGACCGCGAAGATGCCGATCATGGCGGTCAGCACACCGATGGCCGGGACCAGGAGCGGGAAGGCGAGTCCCGCGTCGCCGAAGGCCGCCTTGCCGAGGATCAGCGCGGCGACCAGGGTCACCGCGTAGGACTCGAAGAGGTCGGCGGCCATGCCCGCGCAGTCGCCGACGTTGTCGCCCACGTTGTCGGCGATGGTCGCGGCATTGCGCGGGTCGTCCTCCGGAATGCCCTGTTCGACCTTGCCGACCAGGTCGGCGCCGACGTCGGCGGCCTTGGTGAAGATGCCGCCGCCGACACGCATGAACATGGCGATCAGGGCGGCGCCCAGGCCGAAGCCTTCGAGCACCTTCGGCGCGTCGGCCGCGTACACCAGCACCACGCAGGAGGCGCCGAGCAGGCCGAGGCCCACGGTGAACATGCCGACGACGCCGCCCGTACGGAAAGCGATCTTCATGGCTTTGTGCGAGACGGCGGTGAGATCCTTTTCCGGTTCGCCTTCGGCCGGGGTGGCTTCCCGGGCGGCCGCCGCGACACGGACATTGCTGCGTACGGCGAGCCACATGCCGATATAGCCGGTGGCCGCCGAGAACGCCGCGCCGATCAGGAAGAAGATCGATCGGCCGGCGCGTTGATTCCAGTCGTCCGCGGGCAGCAGCAGGAGCAGGAAGAACACCACGACGGCGAATACGCCGAGAGTGCGCAACTGCCGGGCCAGATAGGCGTTCGCGCCTTCCTGGACCGCCGCCGCGATCTTCTTCATGCTGTCGGTGCCCTCGCCGGCCGCGAGGACCTGGCGTACCAGGATCCAGGCGACCACGAGCGCGGCCAGCGCCACGACGGCGATCACCGCGACCAGGACCCGGTTGTCGTCGGTCAGGACCGCCGCCGCGAGGGTTGTGGGGTGACCCAGCTGATGAGGGGTAGAAAGCCCCGCCATTCGTCCTCCTTGACGCTTGGGCTGAGCTCAAGATGTGGACGGATTCTAGGTACCCGCGAGTGATCTAAAAAGGGGACGGTAAGCGGAATTGGCCTTCTCGTGCTCTTCAGCAAATGATCGAGGTCACGGCGGCGAACCCGAAAGCGGTAACGCCCTAAAAGCATTGACGATCACCACTGGCCTATTCGGCGCTTGATCAAATTATCGGGCGATCCGCCGGAGCCCTCGATCGTGAATTCTTTCACGAATTCGGCGAACGGATGACATCGGCCGGAAAATAACAGGAAGGGCCCTGCTCGGCAGGGCCCTGCTCATGATCGGGTGACGCCCGGTCGGGTGCGCTCAGACGAGCGTGACCCCGGGCGGAGTGGTCGGCCACCTCATGCGGATGAGGCCGCCGTGCTCGCCGGCGGTGACCTCCACGTCGTCGACGAGGCCGCTGATGACCGCGAGGCCCATCTCGTCCTCCTCGGCCTCCACGTCCGCGTCCGGCGCCGCACCGGTCGCCCGGTCGACGGGAACGGATCGCGGTGCGTCGTCGCCGACCTCGATGGAGAACTGTTTCTCCTCTTCGATCAGCGCCACGCGCACCGGCTCGTTGATGCCGGCGCTCTGATGCAGTCCGACAGCGCGGGAACAGGCCTCGCCGACGGCCAGCCGGACCTCGTCCAGGACGGCCTCGTCCACTCCGGCCCTGCGCGCCACCGCCGCCGCCACCAGTCGGGCGGTGCGGACGTGCTCGGGCAGCGCGCTGAAGCGGAGTTCAACGGTGGCCATACGTCCCCCTCGGAACTACGGGCGTGCGGTAGGGGGCCGGGTCGCCGAAAACCCGGGCCCCCCGATGAATTGCGTCCGCCACGGGCCTGCGACCCGTGAACGGCTGCCGGCACGGGCATGCGGGCCCGAGCGGGCGGGAGCGACACGGGCCCTGCGTACGGTTCCGTACGAGCCCGTGTCAGAGGCCGGCCGGACGGCACCCGGACCGATCCGCGGTCCGGAAGCCGTCGGCCGGCCCGGGTCAGTCGGTGGCCGCCACCGCTTCCTCGACCGAGGTGTGGATCGGGAACACCTTGGTGAGACCGGTGATGCGGAAGATCTTCAGAATGCACTCCTGGTTGCAGACCAGGCGCAGCGAGCCCTCATGGGCACGCACCCGCTTCAGGCCGCCGACCAGCACGCCGAGTCCGGTGGAGTCGAGGAAGTCCACGCCCTCCATGTCGACGACGAGGTGGAAATTCCCGTCGTTCACCAACTCGACCAGCTGCTCGCGCAGCTTGGGCGCGGTATATACGTCGATTTCACCACCGACCTCGACGACCGTACGATCGCCGACGGTACGGGTCGACAGGGACAGGTCCACGGATCCTCCAGCACCTTGCTATCGAGCGGGTCGCCCCTTGGGACACCTCGGCTTGCGGCCCCCGGGACGGTACGCCAGCCGCGATGGCATTCAATCACTTACCGGCAGGCGTGCACGACGCCTTGGCCCCATTGTCCGTCACGCCGGTGACACACTCGGTCCCGATGGCCATAAATCACCGATCCGATCGACCCTCGGCTCCGGCCGCTTCCGGGTCCTCCCCGGGCACGGTCCTGGGCCGGCTGGCCTCCGGGCCGAGCCGGGCTTCGCGCATCACTCATACGGAGCACTTGCCCCCGCGGGCGGGTCGGCATGCCGTCTGGCCTGACCGGATTCGTTCGGAGGTGGTCGCCGCCGTGCAGGCCGCGGGCATCGACCATCCCTGGGAGCACCAGGCGCTGGCCGCCGAGCACGCCCTGGACGGCGAGTCCGTGGTGGTGGCCACCGGCACCGCCTCCGGCAAGTCGCTGGCCTACCTCGTACCGGTCCTCTCCACCCTCCTGGACGGCTCCGAGGCCCCCAACGGCCGCGGTGCCACCGCCCTCTACCTGGCGCCCACCAAGGCGCTCGCGGCGGATCAGTGGCGATCGGTGAAGGAACTTTCACAACCGCTGGACACGGCCGTACGGGCCGCGGTGTACGACGGTGACACCCCGTACGAGGAACGGGAGTGGGTGCGCCAGTACGCCAACTACGTGCTCACCAACCCGGACATGCTGCACCGCGGGATACTTCCCGGGCACGCCCGCTGGTCCTCCTTCCTGAAGTCGCTGAAGTACGTCGTCATCGACGAATGCCACACCTACCGGGGCGTCTTCGGCTCGCACGTCGCCCAGGTGCTGCGCAGGCTGCGCCGCCTGTGCGCCCGCTACGGCGCCTCCCCGGTCTTCCTGCTGGCCTCCGCGACCGCCGCCGAGCCCGCCGTCGCCGCCCGCCGCCTGACCGGGCTGCCGGTGGTGGAGATCGCCGACGACGCCTCGCCGCGCGGCGAACTTGTCTTCGCCCTCTGGGAGCCGCCGCTGACCGAGCTGCACGGCGAGAAGGGCGCCCCGGTCCGCCGTACCGCCACCGCCGAGACCGCCGACCTGCTGACCGACCTCGCCGTGCAGGGCGTGCGGTCGGTGGCCTTCGTGCGCTCCCGGCGTGGCGCCGAGCTGATCGCCCTCATCGCCCAGGAACGGCTGGCCGAGGTGGACCGGTCCCTGGCCCGGCGTGTCGCGGCCTACCGCGGCGGCTACCTCCCCGAGGAGCGGCGCGCCCTGGAACGCGCGCTGCACTCCGGGGAGCTCCTCGGACTTGCCGCCACGACGGCCCTGGAGCTGGGCGTGGACGTCTCCGGGCTCGACGCCGTACTGATCGCCGGGTACCCGGGTACGAGGGCCTCTGTGTGGCAGCAGGCGGGTCGGGCCGGCCGCTCCGGCCAGGGCGCCCTGGCGGTCCTGGTGGCCCGCGACGATCCGCTGGACACCTTCCTCGTCCATCATCCCGAGGCCCTGTTCGACCAACCGGTGGAATCGACGGTCCTCGACCCCGACAATCCGTACGTCCTCGCCCCGCACCTGTGCGCCGCCGCGGCCGAGATCCCGCTGACCGACGACGACCTCGACCTGTTCGGTCCCGCGTCCCGGGAGCTGCTGCCGCAACTGGAGGCCGCGAAGCTGCTGCGCCGCCGCACCAAGGCCTGGCACTGGACCCGGCGGGAGCGGGCCGCGGACCTGACCGACATCCGCGGCGAGGGCGGACGCCCGGTGCAGATCGTCGAGGAGGGCACGGGACGGCTGCTGGGCACGGTGGACGCGAGCGCCGCCCATTCCACGGTCCACGAGGGCGCGGTCCACCTGCACCAGGGCCGCACCTATCTGGTGCGCTCCCTGGACCTGGAGGACTCGGTCGCGCTCGTCGAACAGGCCGAGCCGCCGTACTCCACGGTCGCCCGCGACACCACGGCCATCTCCGTCCTGGAGACCGACACCGAGATCCCCTGGGGCGACGGTCGCCTCTGCTACGGCTCCGTCGAGGTCACCAACCAGGTGGTCTCCTTCCTCCGCCGCCGGCTCATCACCGGTGAGGTCCTCGGCGAGACGAAACTCGACCTGCCGCCCCGCACCCTCCGCACCCGCGCCGTGTGGTGGACCGTCACCGAGGACCAGCTCGACGAGGCCCGGATCACGCCGGAGATCCTCGGCGGCGCCCTGCACGCCGCCGAACACGCCTCCATCGGCCTGCTCCCGCTCTTCGCGACCTGCGACCGCTGGGACATCGGCGGCGTGTCGATCCCGCTGCACCCCGACACCCTCCTCCCGACGGTCTTCGTCTACGACGGCCACCCGGGCGGCGCGGGCTTCGCGGAACGCGCCTTCCACACCGCCCGCACATGGCTCACGGCCACCCGCGAGGCCATCGCCGCGTGCGAGTGCGAGGCCGGCTGCCCGTCCTGCATCCAGTCGCCCAAGTGCGGGAACGGGAACGATCCCTTGCACAAGCGAGGGGCGGTACGCCTGCTCACGGTGCTGCTGAAGGGGGCTCCCGACCAGGCCCGATAGACCCGACTCCGGAGGCCGGGCCGCCGTGGGGTGGGGCGGGGGCGCCGCGGGCCGGTGTGATGGCAGTGCGGGCCGGGGTGGGCGCGGCGCGGGCCGGTGCGGCGGGGCCAGCTCTGGCTCGGACCTCCGCTCCGAACGGTCCGCCGCCCGACGCCGTCGTCACGTCCGAGACGTCCCCGACGATCACGCACCGCGTCAGCCGTGCCCCCTGCGCCCGGGCCACCCGGTCCGCGCGGGCGCAGGCCGCCGCCGTGCCCTCGGCCCAGTGGGCCGCCGCGGCGAGGGCCGCCAGGTCGGCGGCCCCGGCCGCGCGGTGCCGGACCACGACCGCCTGCCCGAGCCCGAGCAGGACGCCGAACACCGCGCACAGGACACCGATCGCGCCGACGCTCCAGACGGTGGCCGACCCCCGGTCCGAGTACCGGCGTCTCATGGCCCCGCCTCCTCGGCCAGCGCCACCGCGGACTCCCGCACCTCGAACGGCAGTGCCCCGAGCACCGGCGGCCTGGCCACCACCGTCACCCTGACCAGGTCGCCCTCCCGCCCGACGGTGACCGACGCCCCGTCCGGCGCGGCCTCCTTCGCCAGGGTGACCACCGCGCCCTCGGCGTCCTGCCGCGCGGCGGCCCGCGCTCCGGTGCGGGCCGCGTCCACGCACCGGATCTGGTCGGCGATCACGAGCAGCCCCCACACCAGCGCCATCGTGAACGCCACCAGCACCGGCAGCACCACGGCCGTCTCCGCCGTCACGAACCCGCGGTCCGCCCCGCGCTCCCGCTCACATCCGCGCACTGAGGGCCCTTTTCACGATGTCCTGAAGTTCGGCGCTGACCTCTCCGCTCGTCACGACCGCGTAGAGGACCGCCGCGAAGGCGACGGCGGCGATGATCCCCATCGCGTACTCGGAGGTGACCATTCCCGCGTCCCGGCGCAGCGCCTTCCGCACTTTCCCGTACATCCCGACTCCTTGATATTCCGAAGCATTACGAATTCCGATGATCTGATTGCTTGAGAGCCTGTATCAGCGGTTTCATCCACCACCCCCTCGCAGCACCCCGCCGGCCAGCCCGATCACCACGGGCAGCACGCCGACCGCGATGAACGCGGGCAGGAAGCACAGCCCCACCGGGGCGGAGATCAGCACGGCCGCCCGCCGGGCCCGCTCGGTCGCGCCCCTGGCCCATTCCGCGCGGGCGTCCGCCGCGAGCCGGGCGACCGGGGCGGCCGCCGGGAGGCCGGACTCGGCCGCGCGCTCCAGCAGCCGGGCCAAGGCCGTGGCTCCCGGCAGCGCCGCCAACCGCTTCCAGGCGTCCGCCGGTTCGCCGCCCAACCGGACTTCCGCCGCACCGCGGGCCAGTCCCTCGCCGACCGGGCCGCCGAGCGCCTCGCCGACGGCCTGGGCGGCGACCGCCGGGGCCGCCCCGGCGGCGATGCAGGCGGCCAGCAGGTCGGAGGCGAGCGGGAGCTGACGGGCGGCCCGGGACGCCTCGGCCTCGGCCGCCCGTCCCGCGTCCGCCTCCCGGGACCGCCGGCGCCACAGCACCGCCGCGACGCCCAGCCCCACCAGCACGCCGACGACTCCGCCGACCAGCACCCAGCCGCCGCACACCGCACCGGCCGCCGGCAGCCACCGGCGGACGGCGCGGCCGCTGCCGGACCGCCGCTCCGGCAGCTCCAGGCCCAGCAGTTGGGCCGCCCTGCGCCGGGCCAGGCGTCCGCGGCCCGCGGTCCACAGCCGCCATGCGGGCCAGCCCGCGGCCGACAGCGCCAGGGCCGCCGTCCCGAGCCCGAGATCCGCGGTCATGCCGCCTCAGCTCCCCGCACGATCCGGGCCGCCCACCACATCCCGGCGCCCTCGAACACGGCTCCGGCGGCCAGGCAGCCCAGCCCGGCCCCGGTGTGCAGCAGCACGCGCAGCGGGTCGGCGCCCATGGCCGAGCCGAGCAGCAGACCGAGGGCGGGCAGGGCGGCGAGGAGCACCACGGTGGCCCGGGCGCCGGACAACTGGGCGCGCAGATCGGCGCGCTGGTCCCGTTCGGCACGCAGAGCCGTCTCCAGTCGGCCCAGTCCGGCCGCGAGCCCGGCGCCCTGGTCGACGGCCACCCGCCAGCACGCGGCGAGCCCCAGCAGGCCGTCGGCGCCCGGCCGGCGCGCTGCCGTCACGAGGGCGCCCGGGACGTCCCCGCCGAAGCGGGCCGCCGCCACCACGGCCGCCCGGGCCTCACCGAGTCCGCCGGAGTCCCGCGCGGCCCGCAGCAGCGCCTCACCGGGCTGTCGTCCGGCACGCAGCTCACCGGCGAGCGTCCCGCAGAAGGCGATCACCGCGTCCGCACGTGCCTGCCGGACCCGGGCGGCCTCTCGGGCCAGCCGCAGCCGGCGCAGGACCGGCACCCCGGCCGCCCCCGCCAGCAGCGGAATCACCGAGGCGGCGACCAGGGCCAGCGCGATGCCGGCGGCCAGGGCCCACCACTCGCCCCGCCAGCGGGCGCGCAGCCGCCTCAGCTCCCCGGCCGTCCGCTCCCAGGAGGGCGGTCCTGCCGCCATCGCCCCGCCCCCGGCGAGCAACAGCCGTGTCCGCCGTACCTCGCGCTGCCGCTCGGCCAGGAGCCATGCCAGGATCCCGCCGCACACCACAGCCGCACCGACCGTCATCTCACCCATCGCACACAGCCCTTCCGGCTCACAGATCACGTTCGTCACTTCGCAGCAGCCCCCGCAGGCGCTCCCACCCCGGTTCGCGCTCGAAGGCCTCGGTGCCCCAGCGCAGGGCCGGCACCGTCCGCACCAGACCCGAGGAGTCCCGCTCCAGGACGTGCACCTCGGCGATCCGCCGCCGGCCCGCGCGGTCCCGCACGAGGTGCAGCACCACCGACAGCGCGGCCGCCAACTGGCTGTGCAGGGCCGCCCGGTCGAGCCCGGCGGCCGTACCGAGCGCTTCCATGCGGGCGGGGACGTCCGCGGCCGCATTGGCGTGGACCGTGCCACAGCCGCCCTCGTGCCCGGTGTTGAGCGCGGCCAGCAGGTCGACGGCCTCGGGGCCGCGCACCTCTCCGACGACCAGCCGGTCGGGGCGCATCCGCAGCGCCTGTCGCACCAGGTCCTCCAGGGTGACCAGGCCGGCGCCCTCCTGGTTGGCGGGTCTGGTCTCCAGCCGCACGACGTGCGGGTGGTCGGGCCGCAGCTCCGCCGAGTCCTCGGCGAGCACGATCCGCTCCCCCGGGCCGACCAGGCCGAGCAGGGCACTGAGCAGGGTCGTCTTGCCGGTTCCGGTGCCGCCGCTCACCAGGAAGGAGAGCCGGGCCGCCAGCAGCGCGCGCAGGATCAGGTCACCGCCCGGCGGCACGGTCCCGGCCGCCACCAGTTCGCCGAGCGTGAACGCCCGCGGTCGCACCACCCGCAGCGACAGGCTGGTGCAGCCGACCGCCACCGGTGGCAGCACCGCGTGCAGGCGGGTGCCGTCGGGCAGCCGGGCGTCCGCCCAGGGCCGGGCGTCGTCCAGGCGCCGACCGGCCACCGCGGCCAGGCGCTGCGCGAGCCGCCGTACGGCCGCGGCGTCCGGGAAGGTGACCGGGGTCAGTTCCAGGCCGCCGCCGCGGTCGACCCAGACACGGTCCGGGGCCGAGACCAGGACGTCGGTGACCGTGGGGTCGGCCAGCAGGGGCTCCAGCGGGCCGCTGCCGATCAGTTCGGAGCGCAGCAGTTCGGCCGCTCCGAGGACCTCGGCGTCGCCGAGTACCCGGCCCTGTGCGCGCAGCGCCTGCGCCACGCGCGCGGGGGTCGGTTCGGCGCCGTGCTCGGCGAGCCAGCGCCGGACCCCGTCGAGCAGGGCCGGGCCGTCGGCCGCCGCCGTGCCGGGCCTCATGCGCCGCCCGCCTCGACGAGCGTGCGCTCCCAGAAGCCCTTGCAGAAGCGGGCCAGCGGTCCCCGTGCGGCGGAGCCCGGCGGTTTCCGGTTCGGGCGGGACAGGCCGGGTTCGGCGGGTACTTCGCCGGCCAGCGGCAGGCCGAGCAGCCGGGCCACCTCGCGGTCGTCCAGTCCCGGTGCGTAGGGGCCCCGTACCGCCACCCGCAGATCGCGCACGACCATGCCGACGGTGGCCGCCACCCGGCCCGCCGCCGCGATCGCGCGGATCTCGGCGGGGACCACCAGGACGGCGAGGTCGAGCTGGGTGAGGACTTCGGCGACCTCGTCGTCCAGGCGGCGCGGCAGGTCGACGACGACCGTGCCGCCGCGCCTGCGGACGGCGGCGAGCACCGCGCGGACGGCGGGCGGCGGGACGGCCACGCTGTCGCCGCGGTCCCAGCTGAGGATCCGCAGCGAGTGGAGTTCCGGCAGCGACTCCTCCAGCGCGCCGCTGCCGAGCCTGCCGCGCGAGGCGGCGAACGCGGGCCAGCGCAGTCCCTCGGTCGTCTCGGCGCCGAGGAGGACGTCGATTCCGCCGCCCAGCGGGTCCGCGTCCACGAGGAGGGTGCGCAGTCCTTCTCGCGCGGAGGTGACGGCGAGCGCGCAGGCGAGTGTGGAGGCTCCCGCCCCGCCCCGGCCGCCGATCACCCCGACGGTGAGGGCCGGGCGGCCCACGCCCTCGACGACGTCGGCGATCCGGTCCACGAGCCACTGCTCGCCGTCGGGCAGCATCAGGACGTGGTCGGCGCCGATCTGGACGGCGCGTTTCCACACGTCGGGGTCGTCCTGGTCCTGGCCGACCAGCACCACCCCGCGTCGGCGCGTGGCTCCGCGCACCCGGCACGCGGCGTCGTCGCCGACGAGGACGAGCGGGGCGGACTCCCAGCCGCCGCCGCGTTCCGGCAGTCCGTGGTGCACCTCGGGTTTGGCGCCGGCCGCCGCGCACAGGCGCAGCAGGTCGTCGAGGAGTGCTGCGTCCTCGGTGACGATCATCGGGCGTCCGGGCCTGCCCGGGGCGGCGGACGGTGATTCGTAGGTGACAGTTCCGGCCACGTGAGGTTCCCCCTCGGCTGCGTTCGTGCGCGCGGCCTCCGGGGCCGCGCGATTCCCATACGTGTGAAGAACCGGCTTGCGGTCTCCATATGCACGGCCGACAGAAACCGGCCATGGGCGCCCGACAAACGGAACCGGCCATGAACTCGCCGCCCGTCGGAGCGCGCTGGAATCACGGTGCGACGAACCCGGAAATCGTGTGGATCTTGGTGGAAAACTGTGGACAGGACGGCGGCTGTGAATATCGCCGTCACCCATACCGGTGAGGCCCGTTCTGGGCTCTGTGCGACTTCCACAGCGCAGCGCGACGACTACCCAGGGTGACGGATCATGGACGCATGAAAGGCCGGGCGGCAGCCGCCCGGCCGAGGCTTCGAAGTCGGGAGAGGAGGGGAAAAACCCGTCCGGACATGCGACGACCCCCACCGGGGGGGAGAGTGGGGGTCGTCTCCACGGCCGACTCGGGGGGGGAGGAGCCGGACCGGGTTAGCACGGTCGCGAACGATCCGTGACTTCCATGGTGTACCCGAGAGCCCTCTCAGGCAAACCCACGCGCCCCACCTTACGCCGAATGGTGGGCGCCTATGCTCGGGGACGTGGAAAACCACTCCTTGCCCCGCACAGCGGCCTTCTTTGACCTGGACAAGACGGTCATTGCGAAGTCGAGCACGCTCACCTTCAGCAAGTCGTTCTACCAAGGCGGTCTGATCAACCGCAGGGCGGCGCTGCGCAACGCGTACTCCCAGTTCGTGTTCCTGGTCGGCGGTATGGACCACGACCAGATGGAGCGCACCCGCGCCTACCTGTCCGGCCTGGTCCGTGGCTGGAATGTCCAGCAGGTCAAGGAGATCGTCGCCGAGACCCTGCACGACCTGATCGACCCGATCATCTACGACGAGGCCGCCTCCCTCATCGAGGCCCATCACCGGGCCGGCCGGGACGTCGTCATCGTCTCCACCTCGGGCGCCGAGGTGGTCGAGCCGATCGGCGAACTGCTGGGCGCCGACCGGGTGGTGGCCACCCGCATGGTCGTCGGCGACGACGGCTGCTACACGGGCGAGGTGGAGTACTACGCCTACGGCCCGACCAAGGCCGAGGCGGTCCGGGAACTGGCCGCCTCCGAGGGGTACGACCTCGACCGGAGCTATGCGTACAGCGATTCGGCGACCGACCTGCCGATGCTCCAGGCGGTCGGGCACCCGCACGCGGTGAACCCGGACCGGGCGCTGCGCCGCGAGGCGCTCGGGCGCGGCTGGCCGATCCTGGACTTCCACCGCCCGGTCCGGCTCAAGCAGCGGATCTCCGCACCCCCGCGGCCCGCCTTGGTCGCCGCGGCGGCGATAGGAGCGGCGGCGGCCACGGCGGGTCTGGTCTGGTACGCGAGCCGGCGCCGGAACACCGTCGCCTGAACGGCCGCGCCGGCCTCCCCTTTCACCCGTTCACTCCCACCGAGGCACCTTTCGCTTCCTTTAGTCCGCCTTTGAGGCCAAAAGTAAAGAACTGCAGGCAGGGGTTCCGCTTGCCCCGGGCTTGCAGTACAAAGGGTTTAGCGGCCCGCGAGACCTGAGGACATCCGAGAGGATCACCTTTTCCAACGCATTCGGCCCCACGGACCCAGCATGGACACCGAGCACCCACGCGACGTCGACCCGTCGATTACGGGCCAGCCGCACCAGGTGACGGGCAAAGTTCCCGACCTGATGGGCGACATTCCGAGGACGCCTGGTAACCCGGTGAACATGCCAGCGGCGGTACGAGTCCTCGTACCGCCGCAACCCGTTGCGGCAGGCCCTCCGGCCGTGCCGGACCGCTACGCCGCGCCGCGCTGAAGCGCCTCGCAGACCGCGGTCGACTCCCGGACCCCCAGCTCGACCGCGCGGCCGCAGTGCGCGATCCAGGCCGCCATGCCGTCCGGCGTGCCCGAGACGTACCCCTCCAGCGCGGCCACGTAGGAAGCGCGGCCCTGTTCGGCGTGGCCGACCTCGGCGGGGCAGATCGACTTGGGGTCGAGGCCGCTGCCGATCAGCACGATCCGTTCGGCCGCGCGCGCGATGAGCCCGTTGTGCGAGGTGAAGGGCCGCAGCGCGAGCAGCTCGCCGTGCACCACGGCGGCCGTCACCAGCGCCGGCGCGGCACTTTCCGCGATGATCAGCTCGGAGAGCCCGTCCAGGCGCCCGGACACCTCGTCGGCGCCCGGCAGCGGCAGCTCGATCAGCGGTTCGTCGGCACCTTCGCCCGCCCGGCGCGGCCGTCCGACCTCGTCGCCGCCGGTCGCGGCCGCCACCAGGTGCAGCCGGGCCAGCACACGCAGCGGTGACTGCCGCCAGACGGAGAGCAGTTGCCCCGCCTCCGCGGTCAGCCGCAGCGCCGCGCCCACCACCCGCGCCTCGTCGTCGGAGCCGAAGTCGGAGCGCCGCCGGACCTCCTCCAGCGCCCAGTCGGCACCGGACAACGCCGCACTGCCCCGGGCGCCGCGCAGCGCGGCCTCGGACGTGACGGCGTGGCTGCGGCGTCGCATGACCCGGTGCCCGTAGACCCGGTCCACGGCCTTGCGCACGGACTCCACGGACTCGGCCACTCCGGGCAGCGAGCCCAGGGCCGCGAGCGGATCGGCGGTCGCACGTGTCGTACTCATGAGTACGACCCTACGCATCCCCTGCCCGCCGCTCCACGAAGGAGTGGTCTTCTTCACTTCGCCTGACACGTACAGCTATCGTGCGACTACTCTTCGTGAACATGAAAATTGCTTTCGTCGGGAAGGGCGGCAGCGGCAAGACCACGCTCTCCTCCCTGTTCATCCGCCACCTCGCGGCCGCCGGCGCGCCGGTCGTCGCCGTCGACGCCGACATCAACCAGCACCTGGGCCCCGCGCTCGGCCTCGACGAGGCGGAGTCGGCGGCACTGCCCGCGATGGGCGACCGGCTCTCCGTGATCAAGGACTACCTGCGCGGCCACAACCCGCGCATCGCCTCCGCCGCCACGATGATCAAGACCACCCCGCCCGGCGAGGGCTCCCGCCTGGTCCGGGTCCGGGAACCCAATCCGGTGTACGACGCCTGCGCGCGTCCCGTGGAACTCGACGGCGGCGCCGTCCGTTTGATGGTCACCGGGTCCTTCACGGACGCCGACCTGGGAGTGGCCTGCTACCACTCCAAGACGGGAGCGGTGGAGCTGTTCCTGAACCACCTGGTCGACGGTCCCGACGAGTACGTCGTGGTCGACATGACGGCCGGTTCGGACTCCTTCGCCTCCGGCATGTTCACCCGCTTCGACATCACGTTCCTCGTCGCCGAGCCGACCCGGAAGGGAGTCTCCGTCTACCGCCAGTACAAGGACTATGCCCGGGACTTCGGCATCGTGCTGAAGGTCGTCGGCAACAAGGTGCAGGGCCAGGACGACATCGACTTCCTGCGCGCGGAGGTCGGGGACGACCTGCTGGTCACGGTCGGGCACTCGGACTGGGTGCGCGCCATGGAGAAGGGCCGCCCGCCCCGCTTCGAGCTCCTGGAGGACGCCAACTCCCGCGCCCTGCGCACCCTGAAGACCGCGGCCGACGCCACGTACGAGCTGCGGGACTGGGAGCGCTACACCCGGCAGATGGCGCACTTCCACCTGAAGAACGCCCAGTCGTGGGGCAACGAACGCACCGGGGCCGACCTGGCGGCGCAGATCGACCCCGGCTTCGTGCTCGGCGAAGGTGTGGCGGCGCCCGTCTGACGGAGGTGGGCACTCCGCCGGCGGGACGCCGCGCCCGCCCACCGGTTACTGCTTGACCGCCGGTGCCCCCGGCACCCCCTTCGGTGCCGGGGCGGGACGGCCGGAGAGGAAGGACGCCCAGCCCTGCCGTGGGGCCTCGCCCACCTCCAGGGTGCGCAGCCTCGCCAGGACCTTCGGGTCCTGGGCGTCCAGCCAGTCGGCCAGCTGATGGAAGGAGACACAGCGCACCTCGGGCTTGTTGCAGACGTTCTCGACGACGTCGTCGATGGCCCGCATGTAGGTGCCGCCGTTCCAGGACTCGAAGTGGTTGCCGATGACGAGCGGTGCGCGGTTGCCGTTGTAGGCCCGGTTGAAGCCCTGGATCAGCCCGTCACGCATCTGGTCGCCCCAGTAGTCGTACTTGTCGGGGTCGCCCTGGGTCGAGGTGCCGGACTGGTTGACCATGAAGTTGTAGTCCATGGTCAGCTGCTCGAACGTGTGGCCGGGGAAGGGGACGAGCTGCATCGACAGGTCCCACAGCCCCTCGCGCTTCTTGGGCCAGACCTGGTCGTTGACGCCGCTGGTGTCGTAGCGGAAGCCGAGCTGGCTCGCCGCCTTTACGAAGTTCTTCTGTCCCTCCAGGCACGGGGTGCGGGCTCCGATGAGCTCCTTGTCGTAGTCGAAGGGCAGCGGCGCGGCGTCCTTCTTGCCGGTGTTGGTCTTCCAGCTCTTCACGAACCGCTTGGCCTGGGCGATCTCGCTCTTCCACTCGGCCACCGACCACTCGCCGACACCTCCGTCGGGGCCGCAGAAGTGCCCGTTGAAGTGGGTGCCGATCTCGTTGCCCTCCAGCCAGGCGAGCCGTAGCTGCTTGACGGTGTCGGAGATGCCCTGCTCGTCGTTGAAGCCGATCTCGGAACGGCCGGGAGAGTGCTGCGGCGGACGGTAGAGGTCACGTTTCTCCTCGGGCAGCATGTAGACGCCGCTGAGGAAGTACGTCATCGTCGCGTTGTTCTCCTTGGAGAGCTTGCGGAAGTGCGAGAACAGCTTCTGGCTGTCCTCGCCCGCGCCGTCCCAGGAGAACACCACGAACTGCGGGGGCTTCTCGCCCGGCTTGAGCTTCTCCGGCCGGGGCAGGTGGGGCTGCGCGCCGGTGTAGGCGGTGGATCCGTCACCGATCAGACGGACCACGCTCTGGGGCGCCGGCGCTCCCTTCTCCGGACCGGGCGCCCCTTCCTTGGTGTTGGTGCCGGTCGCGCAGCCCGCCAGCGACGCGGCACAGGCCGCAGCGGCCACGGCGCCGACGGCGATCCTCTGGGTGGCGGCCAATTCCGCCCACCTTCTTCCTTCTCTCGGCGAACGCCGATCACGGCGTTTTATGGCGGTCTGCCGGTGATGTGCCGACAGCGCCGCCAAGGTCGCATAGGACCGAGAGAGGGATTAATACGACAAGCCGATGAACTGCTCACTTCACCCATGGAGGTGAAGAGGTGCCCCATTTGCGCAGAATATATATGCCTGACCTTTACTCTGCATTACGATTCGTTTACCGAGTGTTGATTCATCCCGCCACTGCACGCCCGTGACCCACGGCCGCGACCACGCCCCCGGCCCGCTGGCGAGGGGACCCCTGTTCCGCGACCGCGCTGCCCCGGAGGAGACGGGAAACATGTCATCAGCCTGCGTACCCACCCACCCCGAGAGCCCCGGCCCGGCCCGCTCCGGAGCCCCTGCCGAGGCCCCGAGCCCCCAGCCCGTCGGGCACGCCGGCCGGGCGCCGGCTCCGGCCGGTCCTTCGCGCCGCGGCCCGCGGATCGAGAGCGCCGACCTGTCCGCGTCCGTCTCGGTCTTCCTGATCGCGCTGCCGCTCTCCCTCGGCATCGCCCTCGCCACCGGCGCACCGCTGCAGGCCGGTCTGGTCGCGGCGGCCGTCGGCGGCCTGGTCGCCGGGCGGCTCGCCGGCTGCCCGCTCCAGGTCAGCGGCCCGGCCGCCGGGCTCACCGTGGTCACCGCCGATCTCATCCACCGTTACGGCTGGCGGGCCACCTGCGGCATCACCGTCCTCGCGGGCCTGGCCCAACTCGGCCTGAGCTGCCTGCGCGTGGCCCGCACCGCGCTCGCCGTCAGCCCGGCCGTGGTGCACGGCATGCTGGCCGGCATCGGTGTCACCATCGCCGTCGCCCAGGTGCACATCGTGCTCGGCGGCAACCCGCAGAGCGCGGTCCTCGACAACGTCCGGGCGCTGCCCGCCCAGCTGGCGAACCTGCATCCGGCCGCCGTGGCGATGAGCGCGCTGACCCTGGCCCTGCTGTTCGGCTGGCCCTGCATCCCCGGCAGAGCGGGCCGCGTGCTGCGCAGGGTTCCGGCGGCCCTGGTCGCCGTCGCCGGTGCCACCGCGACCGCCTCGCTCACCGGGCTCGCCCTGCCCCGGGTCGACCTGCCGTCCTGGAGCAGCCATGCCCTGGCCGGGCTGCCCGAGGGGCCGGTGCTCGGCCTGGTCGCCGCCGTGCTCACCACCACGCTGGTGTGCAGCGTGCAGTCGCTGCTCGGCGCGGTCGCCGTGGACAAGCTGGTGGCCGGCCGCTCCGGGCCCCAGTCCCGGATCGGCCGTTCCGACCTGGACCGCGAACTGCTCGGCCAGGGCGCGGCCAACATCGTCTCCGGGGCGCTCGGCGGACTGCCGGTCGCGGGAGTGGCGGTGCGCAGTTCGGCGAATGTGAATTCCGGTGCCGTCAGCCGGAACTCCACGATGCTGCACGGCGTTTTCGTAGTAGCCGCCGCGCTGCTGATGGTCCCGGTCCTGGACCTCATCCCGCTCGCCTCGCTCGCCGCCCTGGTGATGGCCGTCGGCATCCAGATGGTGTCCCTGCACCACATCCGCACGGTGACCCGCCACCGTGAGGTCGCGGTGTACGCCGTCACCACGCTCGGTGTGGTGCTGCTCGGCGTCCTGCAGGGCGTGCTCCTCGGGGTCGCGGTGGCCGTCGCCGTCGCCCTGCGCCGTCTCGCCCACACCCGCATCACCCATGAGGAAGAGGAAGGAGTCCACCGTGTGCACGTAAGAGGACAGCTGACGTTCCTGGCGGTGCCCCGGCTCAGCAGAGCCCTGCATCTCGTACCTCAAGGCGCACGGGCCGTGGTCGAGTTGGACGGCTCGTTCATGGACCACGCGGCGTACGAGTCGCTGCGGGACTGGCGCAGGGCCCACACCGCGCGGGGCGGTTCGGCCGAGCTGACCGGCTGCCGGCTGGGCGTGCGCTCACCGGAGTACGGACACGGACCGGAGCGGAGCGGGAAGCGGGAACAGGGGCGAGGACCGGAGCGGGAGCCGGCGCCCGGGTCGCGTCCCGGGATCCGTGCGGGTCACGGCCACGGACCGGGACGGGTCGGGCCGGCCCTCGCCCGCTGGGGCGGCGGCAGACCGGCCGGCACGGGGCATGAACTCGCCGACGGGATCGGAGTGTTCCAGCGCGAGACCGCGCCCCTGGTGCGGGAGGAGCTGGCCCGGCTGGCGCGCGAGGGACAGCGGCCGTCGCAGCTCTTCCTCACCTGCGCCGACTCCCGGCTCGTCACCTCGATGATCACCTCCAGTGGTCCGGGCGACCTCTTCGTGGTCCGCAACGTCGGAAACCTGGTCCCCCTTCCGGGCCAGGAGAACGGCGACGACTCGGTGGCGGCCGCGATCGAGTACGCGGTGGACGTGCTGAAGGTGCGGTCCATCACGGTGTGCGGGCACTCCGGGTGCGGGGCGATGCATGCGCTGCTGGGTTCCGGGTCCGAGGACGGCACGAGCCCGCTCGGGCGCTGGCTGCGGCACGGGCTGCCGAGCCTCGCCCGCCTGGCCGAGGACGCAGAGCCGGAAGTGCGGCTGGCCGGGCGGGCGGCGGCGGACACGGCGGAACGGCTCTGTCTGGCCAATGTGGTCCAGCAGCTGGACCACCTGCGGGCGCACGAGTCGGTGTCGCGCGCGCTGGCGGCCGGCGAGCTGGAACTGCACGGGATGTACTTCCATGTGGGCGAGGCGCAGTCCTATCTGCTGCGCCGGGCCGACGGCGAGGACGAGGGAGCGGTGTTCGAGGGAGTGACGGGCGTCGGGGAGCTGCGCGGCCCGGCCTGAGGGAAGGCGGTGCGGGATCCGCAGGTGCCGTCCAGGCCGGCGCCGGCGGGCTCCGTGCGTACCGTCGCACACAACAGGTCTAAACCAATTTTTCGGCGGCCCTTGTCACCGGACCCCCAGGTCTGATGAGCTGTGGCCTGGGACACAACGGACACCCTTGGAAAGGGAGATGTCGTGAGCAACGAAAGCCTGGCCAACCTCTTGAAGGAGGAGCGACGCTTCGCGCCGCCCGCTGACCTGGCCGCGAATGCCAATGTCACGGCCGAGGCGTACGAACAGGCCAAGGCTGACAGGCTCGGCTTCTGGGCCGAGCAGGCCCGCCGGCTGACCTGGGCCAAGGAGCCGACCGAGACGCTGGACTGGTCGAACCCGCCGTTCGCCAAGTGGTTCAAGGACGGCGAACTGAACGTCGCGTACAACTGCGTGGACCGGCACGTGGAGGCCGGCCACGGCGACCGGGTCGCCATCCACTTCGAGGGCGAGCCTGGCGACAGCCGCGCCATCACCTACGCGGAGCTGAAGGACGAGGTCTCCAAGGCGGCGAACGCGCTGCTGGAGCTGGGAGTCCGCAAGGGCGACCGGGTCGCGGTCTACATGCCGATGATCCCGGAGACGGCGATCGCGATGCTCGCCTGCGCCCGGATCGGCGCCGCGCACTCCGTGGTCTTCGGCGGCTTCTCGGCCGACGCGCTCGCCACCCGCATCCAGGACGCGGACGCCAAGGTGGTCATCACCTCCGACGGCGGCTACCGGCGCGGCAAGCCGTCCGCGCTCAAGCCTGCCGTGGACGAGGCGGCCGGGAAGGCCGGCAACGTCGAGCACGTGCTGGTCGTACGGCGCACCGGGCAGGAAGTGGCCTGGGACGAGACGCGGGACGTGTGGTGGCACGAGATCGTGGACCGGCAGCCGGCCGAGCACACGCCCGAGGCCTTCGACGCCGAGCACCCGCTCTTCATCCTCTACACGTCCGGTACGACGGGTAAGCCGAAGGGCATCCTGCACACCTCGGGCGGCTACCTCACCCAGGCGTCGTACACGCACTGGGCGGTGTTCGACCTCAAGCCGGAGACGGACGTGTACTGGTGCACGGCCGACGTCGGCTGGGTGACCGGCCACTCGTACATCGTGTACGGACCGCTGGCCAACGGCGCGACGCAGGTGATGTACGAGGGCACCCCGGACACCCCGCACCAGGGCAGGTTCTGGGAGATCGTGCAGAAGTACGGGGTGACGATCCTGTACACCGCGCCCACCGCGATCCGGACGTTCATGAAGTGGGGCGACGACATCCCCGCGAAGTTCGACCTGTCCTCGCTGCGGGTGCTGGGTTCGGTGGGTGAGCCGATCAACCCCGAGGCCTGGATCTGGTACCGCAAGCACATCGGCGCGGACAGGACCCCCATCGTGGACACCTGGTGGCAGACCGAGACCGGCGCGATGATGATCTCGCCGTTGCCGGGCGTCACCGCGACCAAGCCCGGTTCCGCGCAGACCCCGCTGCCCGGCATCTCGGCGACCGTGGTGGACGACGAGGCCCAGGAGGTGCCCGACGGCGGTGGCGGCTACCTGGTGCTGACCGAGCCGTGGCCGTCGATGCTGCGCACCATCTGGGGCGACGACCAGCGGTTCCTCGACACCTACTGGTCGCGCTTCGAGGGCAAGTACTTCGCCGGTGACGGGGCGAAGAAGGACGACGACGGCGACATCTGGCTGCTCGGCCGGGTGGACGACGTGATGCTGGTCTCCGGGCACAACATCTCGACGACCGAGGTGGAGTCCGCGCTGGTGTCGCACCCGTCGGTCGCCGAGGCGGCCGTGGTCGGCGCGGCGGACGAGACGACCGGGCAGGCGATCGTCGCCTTCGTGATCCTGCGGGGCACGGCGAACGCCGAGGACGAGGGCCTCGTCGACGAACTCCGCAACCACGTCGGCGCCACGCTCGGCCCGATCGCCAAGCCCAAGCGGGTCCTGCCGGTGGCGGAGCTGCCGAAGACCCGCTCCGGCAAGATCATGCGCCGGCTGCTCCGCGACGTCGCGGAGAACCGCCAGCTGGGCGACGTGACCACGCTGACCGACTCCACGGTCATGGACCTCATCCAGGCGAAGCTCCCGGCGGCGCCGAGCGAGGACTGACCCCTCTCGACGACCCCGAGGACGCCCGGCGCGAACGCGCCGGGCGTTCCTTTTGCCCCTACCGTGAGACTCACCTGGCAACCACCGGCACACCTTAGGTAAACTAAGCAATGCAGCGTGTCTCTCAAGGTGTGCCGGGAAGTCTGGTCGGCAAGTAGCTCAGCCCTGCCCACCGACCGGAGGTCCCCGTGTCCGCGCCCCGCACCACGCCCGTCCGCAGGGTCCTCGGCCGGCTCTCCCTGCCGGAGCGGACCTTCGTCGCCGACGCGCTGCGGACCGAGACCGTGGGCGGTGTGCTGCTGCTGTTCGCCGCCGTGGCGGCGCTGGTCTGGGCGAACATCCCGGCACTGCACCGGAGCTACGAGGCGGCAGGCGACTTCCACCTCGGCCCCGGCGCCCTCGGCCTGAACCTCTCCGTCACCCACTGGGCCGCCGACGGCCTGCTCGCCGTCTTCTTCTTCGTCGCCGGGATCGAGCTCAAGCGCGAACTGGTGGCCGGCGACCTGCGCGACCCGAAGGCGGCCGCGCTGCCGGTGGTCGCCGCCCTGTGCGGCATGGCCGTACCGGCGCTCGTGTACACCCTCACCAACGTGACCGGCGGCGGCTCCACCCACGGCTGGGCGGTGCCCACGGCGACCGACATCGCCTTCGCGCTGGCCGTGCTGGCCGTCATCGGCACCTCGCTGCCGGGCGCGCTGCGCGCCTTCCTGCTCACCCTCGCGGTCGTCGACGACCTGTTCGCGATCCTGATCATCGCGGTCTTCTTCACCGCCCGGATCGACTTCGTCGCGCTCGGCGGCGCCTTCCTCGGGCTGGCGGTCTTCTGGCTGCTGCTGCGCATGGGCGTACGCGGCTGGTACGTGTACGTGCCGCTCGCCGTGGTCATCTGGGCGCTGATGTACAACAGCGGCGTGCACGCGACCATCGCCGGCGTCGCCATGGGCCTGATGCTGCGCTGCACCACCCGTGAGGGCGAGCGGCGCTCGCCCGGCGAGCGCATCGAGCACCTGGTGCGGCCGCTGTCGGCGGGGCTCGCCGTACCCCTGTTCGCGCTCTTCAACGCCGGTGTGGCGGTCTCCGGAGGGGCGCTCGGGGACGTGTTCCGCAAGCCGGAGACGCTCGGGGTGGTCCTCGGACTGGTGGTCGGCAAGACCGTCGGGATCTTCGGCGGGACCTGGCTGACCGCCCGTTTCACCCGTGCCTCGCTCAGCGAGGACCTGGCCTGGGCCGACGTCTTCGCGGTCGCCTCGCTCGCCGGGATCGGCTTCACGGTGTCGCTGCTCATCGGCGAACTCGCCTTCGCCGGTGACGCCGTGCTCACCGACGAGGTCAAGGCCGCCGTGCTCTGCGGCTCGCTGATCGCGGCCCTGTGCGCCACGGTGCTGCTGAAGATCCGCAATGCCCGCTACCGGCGGCTGGTCGAGGCCGAGGAGCGGGACGAGGACCTCGACGGCATCCCGGACGTCTACGAGCAGGACGACCCGGCCTACCACCTGCGGATGGCGGAGATCTACGACCGGAAGGCCGCCGAACACCGTCGGATCGCCGCCGAGAAGGCCGGGCGGTCCGCCGGATAGGGGCCGACGGGATGCCGGAACCGGCACGACGCGCGTGCCGAAGTGCCGGGCGGGGCAGGCGCGCAGGGCAACCGTCCGGCATGATCTGACGAGACGGTACAAAAGACGATGACACGTACGCAGAGGGAGACCGCGATGAGCGCACCCGACGGCAGCCCGGTCGGTGCCGAACGCAGCATCGGCCAGTTGTTCGCCTCGGCCACGGCCGAGATGTCGGCGCTGGTGCACGACGAGATCGCGCTGGCCAAGGCCCAGCTGAAGCAGGACGTCAAGCGGGGGGCGACGAGCGGCGGCGCCTTCTCGGTGGCCGGCGCGCTGCTGCTGTTCTCCCTGCCGATGCTCAACTTCGCGCTGGCGTACGGCATTCGGACCTGGAGCAACTGGAACCTGGCGATCTGCTTCCTGCTCTCCTTCGCGGCGAACGTCCTGGTGGCGGTCGCCCTCGCGCTGATCGGCGTGGTGTTCGCGAAGAAGGCCAAGAAGGGCAAGGGCCCGCAGAAGGTGGCCGCGTCGATGAAGGAGTCGGCGGGCGTGCTGCAGAACGCCAAGCCGCATCCGCGTCCGGCGCTGCCGAGGGACGAGATGCCCGCCATCGAAGCTGTGGGACGCTCGTCGTCATGAGCGATCCCGCCCCCTCGGCCGTACGGCTCGAAGGCCCCTGGACCCATCGGGACGTCGCCGCGAACGGCGCGCGTTTCCACATCGCCGAACTCGGCGACGGCCCGCTGGTCATGCTGGTGCACGGTTTCCCGGAGTTCTGGTGGACCTGGCGGGACCAGTTGGTCGCGCTCGCCGACGCGGGCTTCCGGGCCGTCGCCATGGACCTCAGGGGCGTCGGCGGCAGCGACCGGACCCCGCGCGGCTACGACCCGGCCAACCTCGCCCTCGACATCACCGGCGTGATCCGTTCCCTCGGTGAGCCGGACGCCGCGCTGGTCGGACACGACCTGGGCGGCTACCTGGCGTGGACGGCGGCCGCCATGCGTCCCAAGCTGGTACGACGGCTCGCGGTGGTCTCCATGCCGCACCCGAGGCGCTGGCGCTCGGCGATGCTCCGGGACCGCAGGCAGTCCGCCGCCGCCTCCTACATCTGGGGCTTCCAGCGGCCGTGGATCCCCGAACGGCAGCTCACCGCCGACGACGGCGCGCTGGTCGGCCGGCTGATCCGGGACTGGTCGGGCCCGCGGCTGCCCGAGGACGAGGCGGTGAAGACGTACCAGCGGGCCATGTGCATCCCCTCCACCGCGCACTGCGCGATCGAGCCGTACCGCTGGCTGGTGCGCTCGCTGGCCCGTCCGGACGGTATCCAGTTCAACCGCCGGATGAAGCGTCCGGTGCGCGTGCCGACCTTGCATCTGCACGGTTCCCTGGATCCGGTGGCCCGCACCCGCAGTGCGGCCGGCTCCGGCGAGTACGTCGAAGCCCCTTACCGTTGGCGGCTGTTCGACGGCCTCGGGCACTTCCCGCACGAGGAGGACCCGGTCGCGTTCTCCACCGAACTGATCAGCTGGCTGAAGGATCCCGAACCCGATCGGTGACCGAGCGGCCGCGCCCGGTATCCGGAGCTGCACACCTGTTCTACGAACAGCCACATGCCCGGCGCATAGGCCGATTGAGGGGCGCGCCGGAGGTTATCGACCTTGGGGCGGGGGCAGACGTCGGGGTATGGGCTGGACGCACGACTACAGTGACGCACCCCGCAACCGCCGTTCGACCGGCGGTCTGACCTCCCATCGAGGAGCCGCCCCGCAGCTGCCGGGCGCGGACCTCAGGGTGGGGATTCCGCACATCCTGCGCCGCCGGGCCCGCTGGGTCTCGGTCCGTCTGCGCCACGCCCGCGCATGATCCCTCACAGGGCGCAGCTGTCGGTACCGACCTGCTGATTCGCCGTACGGCCCCGGGCGATGTCCGCCTGGATCTCGTCGGCGGTGAGGGCGTATCCGGTGTCGGCGTCGTCCAGTGACTTCGCGAAGACGACCCCGTAGACGCGGCCGTCGGGCGTGAGCAGCGGGCCGCCGGAGTTGCCCTGGCGGACGGTCGCGTACAGCGAGTAGACGTCACGGCGGACCGTGCCGCGGTGGTAGATGTCCGGCCCGTTGGCGGTGATACGGCCGCGCACGCGCGCGGCGCGGACGTCGTACGACCCGTTCTCCGGGAACCCGGCGACGATCGCGCTGTCACTGGTCTCGGCGTCCCGCGTGGAGAACTTCAGCGCCTTCGCCGGCAGGTTCGGCACGTCGAGCACCGCGATGTCGCGCTGCCAGTCGTACAGGACGACCTTGGCGTCGTACTTGCGGCCCTCGCCGCCGATCTGGACGGTGGGCTCGTCGACGCCGCCGACCACGTGCGCGTTGGTCATGACACGGCGGTCGGCGAAGACGAAGCCGGTGCCTTCGAGGATCTTGCCGCAGCTCTGCGCGGTGCCCGTCACCTTGACGATGGACCGCTGGGCGGTGGTGGCCACGGCGCTGTTCGCGAGGGCCGGATCGGGCGGCGACACATTGGTGATCGGCTCGTTGGCGAACGGGCTGAAGACCTGCGGGAAGCCGTTCTGCGCGAGGACCGTGGAGAAGTCCGCGAACCAGGTGTCGGCCTGGTTGGGCAACGCCCTGGACACTCCGAGGAGCACCTTGGAGCTGCGGACCTCCTTGCCGAGCGTCGGCAGCGTGGTGCCCGCGAGCGCGGAGCCGATCAGCCAGGCGACCAGCAGCATCGCCAGCACGTTCACCAGCGCGCCGCCGGTGGCGTCCAGGGCGCGGGCCGGGGACCAGGTGATGTACCGGCGCAGCTTGTTGCCCAGGTGCGTGGTCAGGGCCTGTCCGATCGAGGCGCAGACGATGACGACGACCACGGCGACCACCGCGGCGGTCGTGCTCACCTCGGCGTTGTCGGTCACCGCGTCCCAGATCACCGGCAGGACGTAGACGGCGACGAGTCCGCCGCCCAGGAAGCCGATCACCGACAGGATGCCGACGACGAACCCCTGGCGGTAGCCGACGATCGCGAACCACACGGCGGCGACCAGCAACAGGATGTCCAGCACATTCACGGTGGACACCCTGTCATGACCGCCAGTCGAGCGGGACCAGCTTCTCGCGGTCCCAGGAGCGCTCCCATCCCGCGTAGTGCAGCAGCCGGTCGATCACCCCGGCCGTGAACCCCCACACCAAGGTCGATTCGACCAGGAATGCCGGACCTCGGTGGCCGCTGGGGTGCACGGCGGTGGCCCGGTTGGCCGGATTCGTGAGATCCGCCACGGGGACCGTGAACACCTTCGCCGTCTCGTTCGGATCCACCACCCCGACCGGGCTCGGCTCGCGCCACCAGCCCAGCACCGGGGTGACCACGAACTGGCTCACCGGGATGTACAGCCTGGGCAGCACGCCGATGAGCTGCACCCCGGCCGGATCCAGCCCGGTCTCCTCCTCGGCCTCGCGGAGAGCGGCCCGCAGCGGCCCGTCGGCCTTCGGGTCGCCGTCCTCGGGGTCGAGGGCGCCGCCGGGGAAGGAGGGCTGCCCGGCGTGCGAGCGCAGCGAACCGGCCCGCTCCATCAGCAGCAGCTCCGGGCCCTGCTCGCCCTCGCCGAACAGGATCAGCACGGCCGACTGGCGGCCCGCGCCGTCCTCCGGCGGCAGGAAGCGGCTGAGCTGGAGCGGCTGCACCGTCTCGGCGGCCCGCACCACCGGGTCCAGCCACTCCGGCAGGCCGTCCTTGCTGAGCGCCACGTCCGCGTGCGGATCCTCCGTGTGCGCCTTGCCGCCCTGTGTCATGGCATTCCCCGTCCCGCCCTGCTGCCCCGGCCTGCCTGTTCCAACGCCCGACGACTCCTTGATCGTTCCGTGTCCCGCCCCTCAGAAGACCCTTGGGGCACATCCCCCAGGTCAGCCGGTCACGTCCCGGATACGGCACCCAGCGGCGGCGCCGGCCTGCCGCCCGCGTCCAGGTACGCCTGCGGCGGCTTCAGCCGCTGGCCCGGGAAGCCGCCCTTCTCGTACTTGAGCAGCTTCTTCGCCTTCTCCGGGTCGGTCTCGCCCTCGCCGTAGGCGGGACAGAGCGGGGCGATGGGGCAGACGCCACAAGCGGGCTTGCGGGCGTGGCACATGCGGCGGCCGTGCCAGATCACGTGGTGCGAGAGGTCGGTCCACTCGCTCTTCGGGAACAGCGCGCCGACGGCCGCCTCGATCTTGTCGGGTTCGGTCTCCTCGGTCCACCGCCAGCGGCGCACCAGGCGCTGGAAGTGCGTGTCCACGGTGATGCCGGGGCGTCCGAAGGCGTTGCCCAGGACGACGAAGGCGGTCTTGCGGCCGACGCCCGGCAGCTTGACGAGGTCTTCGAGCCGCCCCGGCACCTCGCCGCCGAACGACTCCACGAGGCCCTTGGAGAGCCCTATCACCGACTTGGTCTTGGCCCGGAAGAAGCCGCACGGCCGCAGGATCTCCTCGACCTCCTCCGGGTTGGCCTCGGCCAACTCCTCGGGGGTCGGGTACTTGGCGAACAGCGTCGGGGTGGTCTGGTTGACCCTCAGGTCGGTGGTCTGCGCGGAGAGCACCGTGGCGACCAGGAGCTGGAAGGGGTTCTCGAAGTCCAGCTCGGGGTGGGCGTAGGGGTACACCTCGGCGAGTTCGCGGTCGATCCTGCGGGCCCGGCGCACCAGGGCGGTGCGCGACTCGGGCTTCCACGCGGCCACCGGCTTCTCGGCGGCCGCCCGACCGGCCGCGGCCTTCTTGGCCGTGGCCTTCTTCGGCGCGGTCTTGGCGGCCGCGGACTTGGCCGTTGCGGTCTCCGCGGGCGCGCTCTTGGCCGGTGCGGCGGTCTTGGCCGGTGCGGCCTTCTTCGCCGACGCGGCCCGTTTCGCCGGAGCGGCCTTTTCCACCGATTCGGTCGCCTTTGCGGGTACGGCCGCCTTTGCCGCGGAGGCCGTCTTCTTCGCCGTCTTCTTCGCCACGGCCTTCTTCGCTGACGTCGTCTTCGCGGGCGTCTTCTTCACAGTTGCCTTCTTTACGGCCTTCGCCGCCTTCGTCGCCTTTTTTGGCTCAGCCGGGGCAGTATCGGACCCCTGTTCGCCCACAGCGGAATCACGACGTACAACCACCCGCCCAGCCCCCTTGGCCTGTGCTCTCACCGGCGATTTGGACACCCGGCCAGCCTAGAGCCCGGCGCCGACATCCGCCCCGGACCCTGAAGATCAGCCCCCGATTGGACCCCTGCCGCTTACCTCGGGACACCTGTGCGGCATCCTTGTGACAGATCACACTGTTTGACTCGTCCGGCAAAATGGGGAGCACGGTCCCCTGGTACCAAGGGGAAGCAAGATCCCCTGAGCAGGTCGACAAGGAGAGAACTCGTGGACGACGTTCTGCGGCGCAACCCGCTCTTCGCGGCGCTCGATGACGAGCAGTCCGCGGAGCTGCGTGCCTCCATGAGTGAGGTGACCCTCGCGCGTGGCGACTCCCTCTTCCACGAGGGCGACCCGGGCGACCGGCTGTATGTCGTCACCGAGGGCAAGGTCAAGCTCCACCGCACTTCCCCCGACGGCCGCGAGAACATGCTCGCCGTCGTCGGCCCCGGCGAACTCATCGGCGAGCTGTCGCTGTTCGACCCGGGCCCGCGCACGGCGACCGCCACCGCGCTGACCGAGGTCAAGCTGCTGGGCCTCGGCCACGGCGACCTCCAGCCCTGGCTGAACGCCCGTCCGGAGGTGGCCACCGCCCTGCTGCGTGCCGTCGCCCGCCGGCTGCGCAAGACCAACGACGCCATGTCCGACCTGGTCTTCTCGGACGTCCCGGGCCGTGTCGCGCGCGCCCTGCTGGACCTGTCGCGCCGCTTCGGCGTGCAGTCCGAGGAGGGCATCCACGTCGTCCACGACCTCACGCAGGAGGAGCTGGCCCAGCTGGTCGGCGCGTCCCGCGAGACCGTGAACAAGGCGCTGGCGGACTTCGCCCAGCGCGGCTGGCTGCGCCTGGAGGCGCGGGCCGTGATCCTGCTGGACGTCGAGCGCCTGGCGAAGCGTTCGCGGTAGTCGCCGAATCCGGGGGCGCCGCCCCCGGACCCGGTCGCTCCACGGCTGCAACACCCCATGGCTGAAACGGTCTCGCCCAGAGGACTCGATCCGCTGGGCTTCATCGAGCGCGAGGGCTCGCACGCGCGCGTGCCGCTCGTCTTCCGCCCCGTGGTCGCCGCGGTCCGGGACCGGCTCCTTGAGGTCTTCGGAGCGCGGCTGGACAGCGCCTACCTCTACGGGTCCGTGCCGCGCGGCACGGCCCGCGTGGGGCGCAGCGACCTGGACCTGGTGGTCGTCCTGCGGGCGGAGCCGGCCGGCGGCGACCGGGACGCGGCCCGCGCCCTCGGCGAGGCCGTCGACAAGGAGTTCCCGCAGATCGACGGGGTCGGGATCCTGCTCTACTCCCGCGCGCGTGTGCTCGACGAGCGGGAGCGGTACGACGTCGGCTGGTTCGTGGCCTGCCAGTGCACCCCGCTGCTCGGCGAGGACCTCGCCGAGTTCCTGCCCCGTTACCGTCCCGACTCCCTGCTCGCCCGCGAGACCAACGGCGACCTGGCCGGGCTCCTGCCGCGCTGGCGGCGGCGGATCGCCGCCGCGGGCGACACCGAGGAGGCCCTGCGGCCCCTGGTGCGGTTCATGTCGCGGCATCTCGTACGGACCGGCTTCACCCTCGTCATGCCCCGCTGGAACGGCTGGACCAGCGATCTGGGAGAGATGGCCGAGGCGTTCGCCGGCTACTACCCAAAGCGGGGCGGACAGCTCCGCCGCGCGGCGGAGCTGGGGCAGGAGCCGGTCGGCGACCGCGCGGTGCTGCGGTCGTACGTCGACGACCTGGGCCCGTGGCTGGCGGACGAGTACGCGCGCGTGCACGGCGTGAAGACCCCCAGACCCGACGGCTGGGACTGACCGGACGCCTACGCCCACGCCCAGCGCGCGGGCTGCGGGCTGCGGGCTGCGGGCTGCGGGCTGCGGGCTAGATCAGCCCGTGTTCGCCCAGGTAGTCCAGCTGGGCCCGTACCGAGAGTTCCGCGGCCGGCCACAGGGAGCGGTCCACGTCCGCGTAGACGTGCGCGACGACCTCGGCCGGGCTGCGGTAGCCGTTCTCCACGGCCGTCTCGACCTGCGCGAGCCGGTGGGCGCGGTGGGCCAGGTAGAACTCGACGACCCCCTGGGCGTCCTCCAGGACGGGTCCGTGGCCCGGCAGGACCGTGTGGACGCCGTCGTCGACCGTCAGGGAGCGCAGCCGCCGCAGCGAGTCCAGGTAGTCGCCCAGCCTGCCGTCCGGATGGGCCACCACCGTCGTACCGCGCCCCAGGACGGTGTCGCCGGTCAGGATCGCGCGGTCGGCCGGGAGATGGAAGCTGAGGGAGTCCGCGGTGTGGCCCGGGGTGGGCACCACCCGGAGCTCCAGACCGCCGGTCGTGATCACGTCGCCGGCCGCCAGTCCCTCGTCGCCGAGGCGCAGCGCCGGATCGAGTGCACGCACGCGCGTGCCGGTCAGCTCGGCGAAACGGCCGGCGCCCTCGGCGTGGTCGGGGTGACCGTGGGTCAGCAGGGTGAGGGCGATGCGTCTGCCGGCCTTCTCGGCCGTGTCGACGACGTTCTCCAGGTGAGCGTCGTCCAGCGGACCCGGGTCGATCACGACGGCCAGGTCCGAGTCCGGCTCGGCGACGATCCAGGTGTTGGTGCCGTCCAGGGTCATCACGGAGGCGTTGGGTGCCAGCACGTTGACGGCCCGCGCGGTGGCGGGACCCGACAGGACCCCGCCGCGCGGCTGACCGGGCAGGGCTGCTGCGTTCGTCATGCTCAGGCTCCCCCGCTCGTGAGGTCGATCGGTATGCGCTTGGTGAACTCGCCGTGGCCCGGCCAGCTCAGGACGATCTCGCCGTCCTCCAGGCGGGCGCCGGCCAGCACCGGCGTCATGTCCCGCGCGGGCGCCGCCGCGAGCGTCTCGGCGGCGGTGCCGTACGGCAGCAGCTGGCGCAGGGTGGCGATGGTGGGCGGCATCATCAGCAGCTCGCCCGTGTCGTACCCGGCGGCCGCCTCCGCCGGACGGATCCACACCGTGCGGTCGGCCTCCGTGGAGGCGTTCCGGGTGCGCTGCCCCTGCGGGAGGGCGGCGACGAAGAACCAGGTGTCGTAGCGGCGGGTCTCGAACTCCGGGGTGATCCAGCGGGTCCAGGCGCCCAGCAGGTCCGAGCGCAGGACCAGGCCCCGCCGGTCCAGGAACTGCGCGAAGGACAGGTCACGGGCGACCAGGGCGGCGCGGTCGGCCTCCCAGTCGTCCCCGGTGGTGTCCCCGACCACGGCGTCGGCGGCCGGGCCCGCGAGCAGGACGCCGGCCTCCTCGTACGTCTCGCGCACGGCGGCGCAGACGATCGCCTGGGCGCCCGCCTCGTCCACGCCGAGCCGCTGCGCCCACCACGCGCGCGTGGGGCCCGCCCAGCCGATCCGCCGGTCGTCGTCGCGCGGGTCGACGCCGCCGCCGGGATACGCGTACGCGCCTCCGGCGAAGGCCATGGAGGCGCGTCTGCGCAGCATGTGGACGACGGGACCGCCGGGGGTGTCCTTCAGCAGCAGGACGGTCGCCGCGCGCTTCGGGGTCACCGGCACGAGGGTGCCCTCCGCGTGTGCGCGGATGCGGTCCGGCCACTCCGGGGGATACCACTGTCCATCGGCCATTACCGGAGGCTATCCCCTGGGGAGCGAATGTTCGAGAGGGGCTCCGGAGCACCCGGAGGTGCCGCCGGCCGGCGCGGACACCGCGCCGGCCGGGACGGTCACGGCACCAGTTCGACCTGGACCTCGACCTCGACGGGTGCGTCCAGCGGCAGCACCGCGACGCCCACCGCGCTGCGCGCGTGCACGCCCTTGTCGCCGAGGACCTCGCCGAGCAGTTCGCTGGCGCCGTTGATCACGCCGGGCTGGCCGGTGAAGTCGGCCGCGGAGGCGACGAACCCGACGACCTTGACGACCCGCGCGACGCGGTCGAGGTCACCGGCGACGGACTTCACGGCGGCCAGGGCGTTCAGCGCGCAGGTGCGGGCCAGTTCCTTGGCCTCCTCCGCGGTGACCTCGGCGCCCACCTTGCCGGTGACGGGGAGCTTGCCGTCCACCATCGGCAGCTGGCCGGAGGTGTAGACGTACACGCCCGACTGGACCGCGGGCTGGTAGGCGGCGAGCGGCGGGACGACCGCGGGAAGCGCGAGGCCGAGTGCGGCCAGCTTGTCCTCGACGGCGCTCATCAGGACTTCTCCCGCTTCAGGTAGGCGACGAGCTGCTCGGGGTTGGGCCCGGGCACGACCTGGACGAGCTCCCAGCCGTCCTCGCCCCAGGTGTCCAGAATCTGCTTCGTGGCATGGACGAGCAGCGGCACGGTTGCGTATTCCCACTTGGTCATGGGGGCGACTTTATCCGCTGTGACGGGCGGGACACGTGGTCGGCCGCGGGGCAGGTGAGGACCGGCCCCGGCCCGCGTCGGCGGCCCCCCGTACGCACGGTTGTCCACAGCCTCCCGCGTGAGTCTGCGGACGAATGGTTAGTCTCGAAGATGTGAGCAGGCTCCAGGTCGTCAGCGGCAAGGGCGGGACCGGAAAGACGACGGTCGCCGCCGCACTCGCGCTGGCCCTCGCGACCGAGGGGAAGCGGACGCTTCTCGTGGAGGTCGAGGGTCGGCAGGGCATCGCCCAGCTCTTCGAGACGGAGGCGTTGCCGTACGAGGAGCGGAAGATCGCGGTGGCGCCGGGGGGAGGTGAGGTCCATGCGCTGGCCATCGATCCCGAACTGGCCCTTCTGGACTATCTCCAGATGTTCTACAAGCTCGGCGGGGCGGGCCGGGCCCTGAAGAAGATCGGCGCGATCGACTTCGCCACCACCATCGCGCCCGGTCTGCGGGACGTCCTGCTGACCGGCAAGGCGTGCGAGGCGGTGCGCAGGAAGGACAAGGCCGGGCGGTTCATCTACGACTACGTCGTCATGGACGCCCCGCCCACCGGCCGCATCACCCGCTTCCTGAATGTGAACGACGAGGTGGCCGGCCTCGCCAAGATCGGCCCGATACACAATCAGGCGCAGGCCGTGATGCGGGTCCTGAAGTCCAAGGAGACGGCCGTGCACCTGGTCACGCTCCTGGAGGAGATGCCGGTCCAGGAGACCGCGGACGGCATCGCCGAGCTGCGGGCCGCGCGTCTCCCGGTGGGCCGGGTCATCGTGAACATGGTGCGGCCGCAGGTGTTGGACGCGGCCGATCTGGAACTCGTACGGAGCGTGCCGCGCACCGCCGTGGCGCAGTCGCTGTCCGCCGCGGGGCTGGGCGGGGCGCGGCGCGGCGGGAAGGCCGAGCAGCTGGTCGGCCCGCTGCTCGCGCAGGCCACCGAGTACGCCGAGCGGTACGCGCTGGAGCACGAGCAGCGCGCGGTCCTCGCCGAGCTGGACCTGCCGCGGCACGAACTGCCGCTGCTCGCCGAGGGGATGGACCTGGCGGGCCTGTACGAACTCGCCACCGAGCTGCGGGAACAGGGGATGTCATGACTGCGGAGCCGGATCCGGACCCGACGCAGGACGGCGGCCGCCGGCTGGCCCACGCGCCCGCGCTGGACGTCGACGCGCTGCTCGACGACCCGAACACCCGGATCGTGGTGTGCTGCGGTTCCGGCGGGGTCGGGAAGACGACGACCGCGGCGGCGCTGGGGCTGCGGGCCGCGGAGCGCGGCCGCAAGGTGGTCGTCCTGACCATCGACCCGGCCAAGCGGCTGGCGCAGTCGATGGGCATCGACTCGCTCGACAACGTGCCGCGGAAGGTGAAGGGCACGGAGGACCGGAGCGAGGCGTCCCAGGGCGAGGCGGCACCGGACCCGGCGCGGCACGTGGACACCGCGGACGGCGCGGAGCCCTCGGACGACGAACCGACAGCGGACGGCGATCCGACAGCGGACGACGATCCGACAGCGGACGACGGTCCGGCCACGGACGACGGGGACGAGGCGGGCCGGGGTCCGGGCAAGGGCGGCGGTGAACTGCACGCCATGATGCTCGACATGAAGCGCACCTTCGACGAGGTCGTCGAGGCGCACGCGGACGCCGAGCGGGCGGCCGCCATCCTGGCCAACCCCTTCTACCAGTCGCTCTCCGCGGGCTTCGCCGGCACGCAGGAGTACATGGCGATGGAGAAGCTGGGCCAGCTGCGGGCCAGGGACGAGTGGGACCTGATCGTCGTCGACACCCCGCCCTCCCGCTCCGCGCTGGACTTCCTGGACGCGCCGAAGCGGCTCGGCTCCTTCCTGGACGGCAAGCTGATCCGCCTGCTCACCGCACCGGCGAAGCTGGGCGGCCGCGCCGGCATGGCCTTCCTGAACGTCGGCATGTCGATGATGACCGGCACCCTCGGCAAACTGCTCGGCGGGCAACTGCTGAAGGACGTGCAGACGTTCGTCGCCGCCATGGACACCACGTTCGGCGGGTTCCGTACGCGCGCGGACGCGACGTACAAGCTGCTCCAGGCGCCCGGTACCGCGTTCCTGGTGGTGGCGGCTCCGGAGCGGGACGCGCTCCGCGAGGCCGCCTACTTCGTGGAGCGGCTGGCCGCGGAGGACATGCCCTTGGTCGGTCTGGTCCTCAACCGTGTCCACGGCAGCGGCGCCGACCGGCTGTCCGCGGAGCGCGCGCTCTCCGCCGCGGAGAACATCGAGGGCGCGGAGCACCCCGAGGGTGCGGAAAATCTTGAGGAGTCCGGCATTGTCGATCAGGGGGGCGGGAAAGCTGGACTTCGTAACTCTCCCGACACGTACGGCAGTTCTGAATCATCCGCGTCCGAGTCCGACGAATCCCCCTCGTCCGGACTCGACGGGACGACGGCGCCCAGGACCCACCCGGCACCCCACGCGGACGGCGATCCGGGCCGCACCGTGGACCAGCTCACCGCAGGCCTGCTGAGGCTGCACGCCGAGCGCATGCAGCTGCTCTCCCGCGAGCAGCGCACACGTGACCGCTTCACCGCGCGCCACCCCGAGGTGGCCGTGGTGGAGGTGGCCGCGCTGCCCGGCGACGTGCACGACCTCGCGGGACTGCGGGACATCGGCGACCGGCTCGCGGCCGGACGCTCGGAGCTGCCGTAGCCGCGCAGCCACAGCCGAGTCGCCGTGGCTGTGCACCGGTGGTCGGCCGTACACCCGCAGGCTGCCCGTGGCGTCCCGGTAACGCGCCCGTGGAGTCATCCGGAGGCGTATGCCTCCGGCAGGTCCGACGGTTCGGTCAGCCGGTCACCCGACAGGCCGTCCAGCCAGCGCTGCGGACAGGCCGTCCAGTCGGTGGTGCGGCGGGTGGCTCAGCTCACCGCCGCGTAGTTCTCGTACACCTCGTCGTTGTCGAGGGGGACGATGCCGGTCCCCCGCTCGTACTCCGAACGCGCTGTCTCCAGGAGCCTGCGCCAGGAGGTCACGGTGGGTCGCCTGCGCAGCAGTGCGCGGCGCTCCCGCTCGGTCATTCCTCCCCACACGCCGAACTCGACGCGATTGTCCAGCGCGTCGGCCAGGCATTCCGTGCGTACCGGACACCCGGTGCACACCGCCTTGGCCCTGTTCTGCGCTGCTCCCTGAACGAACAGTTCATCCGGATCGGTAGTGCGGCAGGCGGCCTGCGCACTCCAGTCGGTTACCCAGCCCATACCGGCGCCGTCCTCTCCCGAATCGAGGCTCCCCCACGGCGGCAGCGGCATATTCACCGCCGCCAGTTGAGGACGTTACGGAAGGTGGGCACAGCGCAACACCCCCTTCGGGCCCAATCTTGAATGGCCCGAACGGACTATGGGTAAGCGGCAGATCACCCGCGGGAGTGAGCTGGCGACATGCGTGATCATCCCGGCAAAGCGGGACAGCCGTGGCGCGTCACAACGGACGCCGGATGACACACGAGGCGGATTCGGACACACCATCAACACATCACCCGAAGAAATGTGGGCGGGTCCGGAACGATTCGGGGTCGCCGGACGTATTGATACGTGGCCGCACTGCTGTGACAGTTGAGAGCAGCTTAGGCCAAGGCCTGCGCGCGTGTCCGGCGAATGACAAGGTAGACCGTTCATGCCGCCGTGCCGTCGGGCCGTGCCGGCGGTGTCGTCCTCTATGTCACGATCCGGCACCCGAACATCCCGAGAGCCGCCCGCTCACGCGGAATGCTCATCCCTACGGATTAGGCTGCCCCCATGCCAAAGAAGCGCTCGGGCGGTGGTCTGTCGACCACGCAGCAGGCCGCCAAGTTCCTCGGTGTCAGTGTGCTCGCGGGAGCCGTGATGGCGGGCATCGCACTGCCGGCCGCCGGAGCCCTGGGCCTCGCGGCCAAGGGCTCGGTCCAGGGCTTCGACGACATCCCGGCCAACCTGAAGAGCCCGCAGCTGAGCCAGCGGACCAGGATCCTCGACAGCAAGGGCAACCAGATCGCCCAGGTCTACTCCCGTGACCGCACGGTGGTGGAGCTCAAGGACATCTCGCCGTACATGCAGAAGGCGATCGTCGCGATCGAGGACTCGCGCTACTACCAGCACGGCGCCATCGACCTGAAGGGCGTCCTGCGCGCGCTGAACAAGAACGCGGTGAGCGGCGGGGTCGCCCAAGGCGCCTCCACGCTCACCCAGCAGCTGGTGAAGAACTACTTCATCGAGGAGGCCGGCGACGACCCCACCAAGGTCGCCGAGGCCACCCAGCAGACCCTGGGCCGCAAGGTCAAGGAGCTGAAGTACGCGATCCAGCTGGAGGAGAAGCTCGGCAAGAAGAAGATCCTCGAGAACTACCTGAACATCACCTTCTTCGGCGAGCAGGCCTACGGCATCGAGGCCGCCTCCCAGCGCTACTTCTCGCAGCACGCCAAGGACCTCAACCTCCAGCAGTCGGCGCTGCTGGCGGGCATCGTGCAGTCGCCCAGCCGCTACGACCCGGTCAACGACGAGGCCGAGGCCACCAAGCGGCGCAACATCGTCCTGGAACGCATGGCCCAACTCGGTGACATCTCGCAGGCGGAGGCCGACAAGGCCAAGGAAGCCCCGCTCGGCCTGCACGTCACCCAGCCCAAGAACGGCTGCATCACCGCCACCAAGGGCGCCGGGTTCTTCTGCAAGTACGTCGAGAACGTCTTCCTCACCGACCCGACGTTCGGCAAGACCCGCGAGGCGCGGGCCAAGCTCTGGAACCAGGGCGGCCTGACCATCCGCACCACCCTGGACCCGCAGGCCCAGGACTCGGTGCAGGCCTCGGTCAAGGACCACGTCTACAAGGCGGACTCGGTCGCCGCGGCCGCCACCCTGGTGGAGCCCGGTTCCGGCAAGATCCTGGCGATGGGCCAGTCGAAGCCGTACGGCTACAACAAGAACGAGACCGAGTACAACTTCTCGGTCGACCGGGATTACGGCGGGTCCAACTTCGGCTTCCCGACGGGTTCGACGTTCAAGCCGTTCGTGGCCGCGGCCGCCATCGAGGGCGGCAAGCCGGCGGCGCAGGAGTACTCGGCGCCGTACAAGATGGCCTACCCGAGCCCCGTCCAGCAGTGCGACGGCAAGCAGTGGGTCAACACGACCAACGAGCAGGTCGAGAACGAGAACGAGTCCGAGGTCGGGCCGTACCAGATGAAGAAGGCGATGGCGAAGTCCATCAACACCTACTTCGTCCAGCTGATCTCCGACATCGGCCTGTGCCCGGTGGTCAAGATGACCGACGCGCTCCACGTCCACCAGGGCGACGGCTCGAAGCTCCCGCAGACCCCGGCCATCGCCCTCGGCGCGATCGGTCTCTCGCCGCTGACCATGGCGAGCGCGTACGCCACCTTCGCCGACCGCGGCATGTACTGCACGCCGGTCGCCATCGAGTCGATCACCCAGAAGGCCGGCAACGAGCAGAAGTCCCTGCCCGTGCCGAAGTCGACCTGCTCGCGTGCGATGAGCGAGCGGACCGCCGACACGATCAACACCCTGCTGCGCGGTGTGGTCGACTCCGGTACCGGTCAGGAGGCCGGCCTCGACGACCGCGAGAGCGCGGGCAAGACGGGTACGACGGACCAGCGCAAGAACGCCTGGTTCGTCGGCTACACGCCCAACCTCGCGGGCGCGGTCTGGGTCGGCAGCGCGAAGCAGAACATCGAGATGACCAACATCACCATCGGCGGTGTCTACCACTCCGAGGTCTTCGGCGCCGACACGCCCGGCCCGATCTGGAAGGACGCCATGACCGGCGCCCTGGAGGGCAAGCAGTCGGAGTCCTTCAACCTCGTCGACATCCCGGACGAGCCCGACCGCGACAAGGGCAACGGGAACGGCAACGGTCACGGCCGCGGCAACGACACGGGCGGCCTGATCGGCGGCCTCGTCGGCGGCGCGGGCGACGGCGGTGGCAACAACGGCGGGAACAACGGCGGCAACTCCACTCCGAACCCGGGCTTCTCCTTCCCCGACGGCTTCATCCAGGGCAACGGGAACGGCGGCGGGAACGGGAACGGCGGCCGCAGGCACTGACCGGGCCGCCGGCATCCGGCCGGCTCCGGTCCATCGACGGGTACGACGGCGGGGCCGCACCTCTGCGAAAGAGGTGCGGCCCCGCCGTCGTACCGCCCGGAAGGTGATCCCCAGTGGCCTCGGGTGTCAGCCCTGGAGGCGCTGCTTCACCGCGGCGGCGACGCGGCCGCCCTCGGCCAGCCCGGCCACCTTCGGGTTCACGATCTTCATCACGGCCCCCATGGCCCGCGGCCCCTCGGCACCCGCCGCCTTGGCCTCCTCGACGGCCGCGGCGACGATCCCCGCCAGCTCCTCGTCGCTGAGCTGCTTGGGCAGGTACTCGTCGAGGATCACGCCCTCGGCCTTCTCCCGCTCGGCGCTCTCGGCACGGCCGCCCTGCGCGAAGGCCTCGGCCGCCTCCCGGCGCTTCTTCGCCTCCTTGGCGATCACCTTGAGCACCTCGTCGTCGGAGAGCTCGCGCTTCTCCTTGCCCGCGACCTCCTCCTTGGTGATCGCGGCGAGGGTCAGCCGGAGCGTCGAGGAGCGAAGCTCGTCGCGTGCCTTGATCGCGGAGTTGAGGTCGTCGTGCAGTTTCGACTTGAGCGTGGTGGTCATGGTTCCGATTGTCGCAGGTGCCTCACGCGGACCGCCCGCCGTTTTCCCGGCACCGGCACCGGCACCGGCTCCGGCTCCGGCCGCGGACGGGGCCGGTGGCCGGTCATGAGTCCCCCCGCGCGTCTGACACGATGGTCGTATGCGCGCTCGATACGGAGTACCCCTGGGAATCGCGGCGTTCGGCGCCGCCGGTGTGTTGTACGCGGCCGGCTTCGAGGTCCGATCCTTCCGCCTGCGCCGGGTGACGGTCCCGGTCCTCCCGCCGGGGATGCGTCCGCTGCGCGTGCTCCAGGTCTCCGACATCCACATGGTGAGCGGACAGCGCAAGAAGCAGCGCTGGCTCCAGTCGCTGGCGGGCCTGCGCCCGGACTTCGTGCTCAACACGGGCGACAACCTGTCCGACCCGGAGGGCATCCCCGAGGTCCTGGACGCGCTCGGCCCGCTGATGGACTTCCCCGGCGCCTACGTCTTCGGCTCCAACGACTACTACGGCCCCAAGCCGCGCAACCCCGCCCGCTACCTGCTGGAGAAGGTCAACGGCAAGCACGGCCTGAACGGCAATCCGCCGGTGGTCGGCGCGATCCACCTGCCGTGGGAGGACCTGCGGGACGCGTTCGACGGCGCGGGCTGGCTGAACCTGACCAACACCCGCGGTGTCCTCAAGATCGACGGCGTCTCGGTGGAGCTGACCGGACTGGACGACCCGCACATCAAGCGGGACCGGTACGTGCAGGTGGCGGGCGGCCCCTCCAGTACGGCGGACTTCTCGATGGGCGTGGTCCACGCGCCGTACCTGCGGGTCCTGGACGCCTTCACGGCCGACGGCTACCCGCTGGTCCTGGCCGGCCACACCCACGGCGGGCAGCTCTGCGTCCCCTTCTACGGCGCCCTGGTCACCAACTGCGACCTGGACGCGGACCGCGTCAAGGGCCTCTCCCGGCACACGGCGGAGGGCCGTACGTCCTACCTGCACGTCTCGGCGGGCTGCGGCACCAACCGCTACACGCCGGTCCGCTTCGCGTGCCCGCCGGAGGCGACCCTGCTGACGCTCGTGCCCCGGGACCAGGCCCCGGCGTAACCCACTCGGCGTAGGACAACGTGCCGGTCATGCCCCCTTGTTCCTAATTTGAGGGCATGACGGCTCCCATACCCCGGGACATCCCGGACCTCCCCGCGGTCCCGGGCACGCCCGTGCTGCTGCCCGGCTACGTCCCGGCGACGGCGGTGGTGGCCCCCATCCGGCGCCCCGCGACCGCGGTGTTCCGCCTCGTGACGGCGGCGGTGGCGGCGGCGGGCGTGGCCCTTGAGCTGCTGCTGGGCAGCTCGGACCGGATCATGAGCTACTTCGGCGTCCAGGCGGCGGTGATCCTCGCCCTGACCGGCCTGGCCTCGGCCCGCCGCGCCTGGCAGGCGTCCCGCCCGCTGTCCTCGGCCCTGACGGGCGCGGCACTGCTCTACATCGTGATCTCGGGCCTGGTCTACCACCTGCTGCTGGGCCACACCACGCCGCCGTTCTCCATGACGGGCTCGGCCCACCCGCCGGTGGCCTGGCACGGCCAGTGGCTGGCCCTGCAGCTCCTCTACACGGCGGCCCCGCTGATGGCCCTCGTGGACTGGCTGATCCTCACGCCGCCCGGCCGCCTGCACCTGCGCCAGACCGCGGCCTGGATGCTCTATCCCCTGGCCTACCTGGCGTTCTTCCTGACCCGAGCGGAGCTGTCGCTGCCCGGTACACCGGGCCGCTACCTCTATTCCTTCCTCGACGCCGAGCAGCACGGCTACCGCGGCGCCCTCGCCAACGCACTCCTGCTGGGCCTCGCCATCTACGGCCTCGCGGTCCTCCTGGTCGCCCTCGACCACGCCCGCCCGAACCCCGTCGGCCGCCGCCCATAAACCGGATTTCGTCTCACGCCACCGGTGGGCTAGAGTAAACGACGTCGCCGCAGCGAGCAGGACGCAGCGACACCGGGGTGTAGCGCAGCTTGGCAGCGCGCTTCGTTCGGGACGAAGAGGTCGTGGGTTCAAATCCCGCCACCCCGACAGCCGAAACAGTAGATCAGCCACCGACTCACGTGAGTCGGTGGCTGATCTGTTGTGGGCATCGTGTCTAGCCGAGTGACCACCGCTTCCTGCGTGGCTACCGCTGGCGTTTTTGCGCACCGAAGATCCCGCCCATGACCACGGCACCGGGCGAAGGATCTAGGTTCACTTGCTACTCGACGGCCCAGCGCCTCGCCCTGGAACCGGGCTCAGGCATGCTCGCCTGCATGGGTGCCTACAGCAGCAATCCGGACCTCGACGTGTACGACGTCACCGGCAACGGCACGGAAGTCGACGTTGCCACCAACCTGCTCAACGGCGACATCAGGCTCTCGATCCTGTGGACCCGAGAGATCCTCCTGTGCGCCGACTCCGCCGACTCCGCCGACCAAGCAGCCGATGCTCGACGACGAGCCGCGGCACAGTCCCGCAGCATCACAACCACCCAAAGCAGCCGCTGAGTTGCAGCCTTCCCTGCTGGTTCGAGGGCCTGCCTGCGAAGGCGTCGTACGAGGTCTACGTGTATGCCGTTGAGGATGTCGGCCATCACGGGTTCTTCGACCTGGTCGAGTTTCCAACGTGCTGCGGCTTCCGGCCGCTGAGGATCGACGCCGAAGTCCTCGTCACCCGCCACGGCGCCGGTCTGGATCACGGTCGGAACCCATGGAGCGCCTGGCGGAAGGTGTATCGGGCCGGCGTCGGCGCCGCGTGGCATGCCGGTGGCGGAGGTGTAGAGGACGCCGGTTCGATCCCGTCTGCCGTCGTGCCGTCAGCGGCAGAGTTCCATGATGGTGTCGTCGAAGTGCGGGAACTCTCCGGTCGCCTGCTCGACGACCGTGGACGCCGGTTGGCGGTGGGCGGCGGCGAAGTGTTCGGCGATGGTCGTCAGTTGCTGGTTTCGGCGCGGAGTCCAGTCGGGTTCGTATGACGTGGCCGCTTCCCAGGGACCGTAGCCCCCGGCCAGCAGCCACAGGAAGGCGCCCAGGTCGCGGGCGACGACGCCGGTCTCGCCCTCGGAACCGAGGAAGACGACGGGCTGGTCGACGAGCGGGCGGTCCGGTCGTACGAGCCAGAACGCCGCGTATCCGCCGGTGCCGTCCTGGCCGAACACACGGAAGCTGTCGCCGGTCAGCTCCGCGTTGCCCGTCCAGGAGCGGAACCAGTCGGTGGTCTCCTCGGCGGACAGGAAGGCCGGGAAGGGCTCGAAGTCCACGCCGTCCCCGTCGTCGTACTCGAACGGAAGGGACAGCGCGGCGGCGAGGGCCTCGGGGAAACGGAGATCGTCGGCAGGAGTCACGCGGTCACGCTAGCGATCGCCACTGACACCGGGTCCGGCCGAGGGAGACCGGCGGGCGCGGAGCCGGTGGACGCCCTGTGCGGCGTAGAGGACCGTCAGGAGGACGAAACCGGCCAGGGCGAGCCAGAACCAGGATTCCGCCACCGCGCCGGCCAGCAGCATGCCGCCGAAGAGCAGCAGGGAGGCGACGGTCTCCAGCAGGTCGAGGCGCGCGCGGGCACGTGCCGACGCGTCGGGTCCGCGCAGTCGGTGGATGACGGGAAGCAGACCGAGGATCTGCAGAACGACGAGGCCGAGAACGATCCAGAGCGACCACCTGGGCATGTCCACGGCGGGACTGTAGCGGAGCCCGGGACCGTCGTGTCCCGTGCGGGTCAGGACGGTCCGGGCCGGGGTTCGTCACCGTCGTAGGCCGCCAGTGCGGTCTGGCGGCATTCCAGCAGGTCGCCGAGGATCTCCGGGGTCACGTGCTCCTGGGTCAGGGCCACGGTGGCTCGGGCCTCGACCGAGGCCCAGGCATGCCGGGCGCGTTTGTTGGCGCGGCGCCTGGTGTCGCTGCGCAGGAAGCCCGCTCCCGCCGCGAATCCGGCGGAGGCCAGGGCGGCGAGGGCCGCCGGTACGCGGGCGTCCGCCGAGGCCAGTCCCGCCGTGCCCGCCGTGCCGGCGAGCAGGGCCGCGGGGAAGCCGAGGGCGATGTCCATCTTGGTCCAGAACTCGGACCGGCGGTGGGCGAGTGCCCGCTGCCGCGTCGCCTCGTCCCTCAGCCGCTCGATCTCGGCGCGCAGGCGGCGCTCGGGCCCGTCCGGACTCAGGTGGGTGGTTCCGTCAGCGGGAGTGGCCATGAGGGAATTCCAACACGTTTGTGGTGGGGAGTAGTTGGTGGTTCCGCACAGCCTTCGGGTGCGGCGGGCCGTGCGTCACCCACAACAACCGTTCACCCAGGGTCACAAGAGGGTCACGAGGTGGCACATGCCGCTTGCGCGTGCGGGAACGAGCACAGAATGTTGCTCTCCGTTTATTGCCGGACTTGTCCGGCGGCCCGGGGCGCTGGGACGCCTCGGGAACGAGGGGGGCTGGGACATGAGTGCTTACCGATTCAATGCGCCGCCGGGCTGGCCGGTGCCGCCCGCCGGGTGGATGCCGCCGCCGGATTGGCGGCCCGATCCGTCATGGCCCGCGATGCCCGCGGGATGGCAGCTGTGGGTTCCGGAGGCAGCCGCGGCCTCCGGTGCGTCCGACGCGGCTGCGGTCTCCGACGCGGCCGCGGCCGCGGCCGCAGGTGCGTCCGGCGTCGCCACGGCCACCGGCGCACACCCACCCGCTCCCGCTCCCGCTCCCGACGTCACCGTTGCCGGGAGTACGGCGGCGGTGCCGACTCCGCGCAAGGGCGGGCTGTTCGGGCGGCGGCGGGCGGGTGCGGTCTCCGAGGCCGAAGAGCTGCGCGCCTGGATCGCACGGACACAGGGGCTGGACGCCGCGCAGGTCGCGGGTCTCGTCCGGCGGGTCGAGGCGGAGGCAGCCGCGCTGCGGGACAGAGCGGCCGCCGAGGCCGCCGAGGAGGCCGAGGGAATCCTCAAGGACGCGCGTGAGACGGCGAAGGAGATTCTCGGCGACGCGCGCCGGACGGCGAAGGAGACCGAGCGGGTCCGCAAGGAGGCCGACCGCCACCGTCGGGAGGCGTCCGACGCCGAGCGGCGGCTGGCCGAGCTGCAGGCCCGGATCGTCGCGACCGACGAACTCGCGATGCTCCAGGAGGCCGGGGTCTACGCGTACCGGCACGCGCTGCACGACGCGATCGCGTATCGCAGCCGGCTCGACTCACTCCAGAACGAGATCAAGACGCTCGCCCGCGCGGGCCGGGCCGTTCTCGCCGCCACCGACTGGACGGTCAACGGCTCCAAGCGCGAGGGCCAGAAGATGGTCCGGGACTTCTCCAAGCTCATGCTGCGCGCCTACAACGCCGAGGCCGACTACGCCGTGCGGTCCATGCGGCCGCACCGGCTGAGTTCCCTCGTCGACCGGCTCTACAAGAGCCGCGAGACGATCGCCCGGCTCGGCGCGACCATGCACATCCGGATCGCGGACGAGTACCACAACGCGCGGGTGCGGGAGTTGGAACTCACGGCCGACTACCTGCAGAAGAAGGAGGAGGAGAAGGAGGCCCAGCGTGAGGCGCGCGCCCGGGAGCGCGAGGAGGCCGCGGTCCAGCGGGAACTCGACCGTCAGCGGGAGAAGCTGAACAAGGAACTCGGCCACTACCAGGTGGCGCTCGACCGTCTGCGCGAGCGCGGTGACGAGGCGGCCGTGGCGGAGATGCGGGCCAAGCTGGCGGAGATCGAGAACGCCTTGCAGGACGTCGAGTCCCGCGCGGCGAACATCCGCGCCGGGTACGTGTACGTCATCTCGAACATCGGCGCCTTCGGCGATCGCATGGTGAAGATCGGCATGACCCGTCGGCTCGAACCGCTGGAGCGGATCTACGAGTTGAGCGGTGCGGCGGTTCCGTTCCGGTTCGACGTCCACGCGCTGATCTTCAGCAAGGACGCGGTCGGCCTGGAGACCGAACTGCACCGGCAGTTCGCCGCGCGCCGGGTCAACCAGGTCAACAGCCGCAAGGAGTTCTTCTACGCGACCCCGATGGAGGTGCGGGACGCACTGCAGCGGTTCGCCGGACAGCATCTGATCGAGTTCACCGAGGAACCGCAGGCGCTGGAGTGGCGGGCCGGCAGGTCCGCGGGAGAACCCGTCGCCCCGGCGGGAAGCGCGGGAGGGGGCGCGGACCGCACGGCGTGAGGCGCGGCGGCGCATCACTACGATCGCCGTCATGGACTGGCTGGAGCGGGCCGCGAAGCTGAGGCAGTGGAGCCGGCACGGGGTGCGGGCACCGCACAAGCCGTTGCTGCTGCTGTACGCGCTGGCCCGCTTCCAGTCCGATGCCGAGGGCGAGTTGCGCTACACCGCGGTGGAGGGGGACCTGAAGCGGCTGCTGGCGGAGTACGGTCCGGCGCGCGGGACCTCGCCCGCCTATCCCTTCCACCATCTGGTCAGCGACGAGGTGTGGGAGGTCCGCACCGAGCGCGGCCCCGGCAGTCCCGGCACGGGCGTACGGGAACTGCGGTCCGGTGGCGCCGTCGGGCGACTGGCGCCGGACCTGCGGGCGGCCCTGCGGCGGGAGCCGTCCCTGCTGGGCCGGATGGCGCGGGTGCTGCTGGACCTGCATTTCCCGCCGTCGCTGCACCAGGACCTGTGCGAGGCGGTGGGACTGGAGCTGGAGCTGGCGGAGACGGAGGCGCTGACGGCCCCCGAGCAGCGCCGACGTGACCGCCGGATGCGGGAGATGGTGCTGACCGCGTACGAGTACCAGTGCGCCTTCTGCGGCTACGACGGCATGATCGGTGCCGTGCCCGTCGGGCTGGAGGCGGCGCATGTGCGCTGGTGGGCGTACGGCGGCCCGGACGACGTCGACAACGGGCTCTGCCTGTGCTCGCTGCACCACAAGCTGTTCGACATGGGTGTCCTCGGGATGGGCGAGGGGCACCGCGTCCTGGTCTCGCAGCGTTTCGTCGGCCGCAGCCCCGCCGCCCGCGAGCACGTCACCGCACTCGCCGGACGGCAGCTGATCGGCCCTCAGCCCGGCATCCGGCCCGTCGCCGAGACGCACCGGGCCTGGCACACCGCCCAGGTCTTCCGCGGCTCGCCTCGGCTCGCGGCCACCTGACCCCCCGTCCGCACCAACCGTGCCGGGCCCGGACGGGTGCGGGCCCGACCATGCGGGACGCCCGGCCGGGGAGGTTCCCGGCCGGGCGTCTGTGGCGGTCGTCGGAGGGAGTGAGGTGGCTACCAGCCGCGGTCGCAGTCGGAGCCGATGTCCGTGCCCTGCGCACCCGGGCTGCCCTCGCCGTTGAGCAGGTTGCCGCCCAGGCCGTTGAGGATGCCCACCTCACCGAGGACGTCGAGGTTCAGGTCATGGGACCTGCACCCGCCGCCCTGCATGCCGTGCATGCCGTGCATGACCTGCGCGCTGGCAGGGCCGGCGCCCAGGAATCCGACACCGCTTATGATCGCCACCGCCACGGCAACCTTGCGAAAACTGGTCATATCTCCTCCTCCGGGAAAAATGAGCGGATCGTCAGAAAATCCACTCGGCGCTCATCTCGGAGGCTAGATCGACATCCGGCCCGGCGCCCTTCGAGGAAGCCATCCGGGGGGACAGGGAGGGTTTCTGAGGGCCGATCGGCTGATGCGGCTTTCGGCGCGGACGGGGCGGCGGGGAGTGGGAGGCGGACAACTGGACTCACACGCAAGGGAATTCGGCCGGGTGGGTCGGGCACGGGGTGCGGGCGCGGGTGCCGGGGTCGCCGCCCGGTATCCGCCCGGCGTTCCACCGGCCCCCTGGCTACTCTGCACGGGTGACCACCGACCTGATCCTGCTGCCCCGAGTCGCCTGTCGTGGACGGGAGATCACCGCGCCCCGGCTGCGCGGCCTGCTGGCGCTGCTCGCGGAGGATCTGCGCGGCGGGTGCAGCACCGGCCGGCTGGTGGAGGGGCTGTGGGCGGAGGAGCTGCCCGAGCGGCCCGGCAAGGCCGTGCAGATCCTGGTGTCGCGGCTCAGGTCGCAGCTGGGTGCCGAGCTGATCGCGAGCACGCCGACGGGATACCGGCTGGCGCTGGAGGAGACGCAGGTCGACAGCTCCGCGCTGCTGGTGTGCGAGGCGGCGAGCGCCGAGCGGGCACGGGCCGGGGACCACGCGGGTGCCCTGGCGCGGGCCGAGGCCGGACTCGCGCTCTGGGACGGGAACGTGGGCGCCGGCGCGGGTGAGGACCTGCACGATCCGCTGGTGGCACTGCGCGCCGGACGGGTCGGGGCGCGGCGCGCGCTGGTCAGGACCCGGGCGCTCGCGCTGGCCCGGCTGGGGCGGCGGGCGGAGGCCGTGGCGCCGCTGGCCGCGCTGGCCAGGCAGCTGCCGCGGGACGAGGAGGTGCTGGCGGAGCTGCTGCGGTGCGAGGCCGCGACCACCGGCCGGGCCGCGGCCCTGACCCGGTACGACGCCTACCGCCGCGGGCTGCGGGACGAGCTGGGCAGCGATCCGGGGCCCGGACTCCGGTCCGTGCACCAGGAACTGGTGCGGGCGGACGTGCCCCGGGTCAGGCACGGGGTGCCGCACGAGCCGAACCCGCTGCTCGGGCGGGACGCGGACGTCGCCGCCGTGGGCGCGCTGCTGCGGACGTCCCGGGTGGTCAGCGTCGTCGGTCCGGGCGGGCTCGGCAAGACCCGGCTCTCGCACGCGGTGAGCCGGGCCGCCGAACAGCCCGTGGTGCACTTCGTGTCGCTCGCCGGTGTCCGCGCCGACGACGACGTGGCCGGCGAGGTGGCCTCGGCGGTCGGCGCCGGGGAGGGCGGCCGGTTCGGCGGGGGCGCGGACGCGCCGAGCGGGATCGTCGCCGCGCTGGGCACCGGACCCGCGCTGCTGGTGCTGGACAACTGCGAGCAGGTGATCTCCGGCGCCGCCGCTCTCGTCCAGGCGCTGGTCTCGCGGTCCAGGGAGCTGCGGGTCCTGGTCACCAGCCGGGCCACGCTCGGGCTGACCTCGGAGTCCGTGTACGCGCTGGCGGAGCTGTCGCCGGCGACGTCGGTCGAACTCTTCACGCAGCGCGCGCGGGCGGCCCGGCCGGGCGTGGAGCTGCCCGCCGACCGGGTCGCCGAGATCTGCCGGCACCTGGACGGGCTGCCGCTGGCCGTGGAGCTGGCCGCGGCCCGGGTGCGGGTGCTGTCCGTGGCGGACATCGCGCGCCGCCTGTCGGACCGTTTCGCGCTGCTGCGCGGCGGCGCCCGCGACGCGCCGGAGCGGCACCGCACGCTGCGGGCCGTGGTCGAGTGGAGCTGGAATCTGCTGGAGCCCGACGGCCGGGCCGCGCTGCGCGCCCTGTCGGTGTTCCCCGGCGGCTTCACCGAGGAGGCGGCCGAGTGCCTGCTGGGCGAGGGCGGGGACGCGCTGGCGCTGCTGGAGCATCTGGCCGGGCAGTCCCTGCTCAAGGTGGGCGAGGGGCCGTCCGGGGTGCGTTTCCACATGCTGGAGACGCTGCGGGAGTTCGGAGCCGTGCGGCGGGCCGAGGCCGGTGAGGAGGAGGCGGTGACGGGCCGGTTCCTGGTCTGGGCCCGGGACTTCGGGCGGGCCCATCACGACGCGCTGTTCCGCCGCGACCCGCTGCCCGCGTGGTTCCGGATCCGGGCCGAGCAGGACAACCTGGTCCTGGCCCTGCGGTACGCGCTGGCCCGCGCCGACGGGCCCGCCACCGCCGCGGCCACCGCCGTGCTCGCCGCCCTGTGGGTCACCGACTCCAGCTACGGCCGGCTGGTGACCCTGTGCGCGGAGACCGGCGGCCCGCTGTCCCGTTTCCGCCCGGGGCCGGACAGCCCCGAGGACGTGGAGACGGCCCGCAGCGCGGCGGCGGTGTGCACGAGCGCGCTCTTCGTGGGGCTCGGCCCGCACGCGGTACGGCAGCTCGTCACCCTGCGCGGTCTGCCGCCCGCTCCGCCGGACACGGTCGTCCGCGCGATGGCCCTGGTGCTGTGCGCGACCCCGGACATCCGGCCGCCCGAGTACACGCGCCTTCAAGAACTCTGCGCCTCCGACGCGCCGCTGCTGGCGGGTACGGCGCTGAGCATCGCCAGTTACGTCTGGGAGGCCGGGCACGACACGGCACGGGCCCTGGAGTGCGCCCGCCGGCTGCCCGGGACGCTGGGGACCCTGGGCAACCCGGCCATGCGGCTGCTGAGCCACGGGCGGATCAGCGAACTGTGCATGCAGGCCGACCTGGGCCAGGAGGCGTACGACCATCTGCGGGCCGCGCTGCGGACGCTGGAGGAGTTCGAGGGCTGGCCGGACTCGATCGGCGTCCGCTGGGGGCTGGTGCTCGCCTGCCTGCAGCGCGGGGAGATCGACGAGGCGGAGTACTGGCTGGACCTCGCGGCCATGGACCAGCAGCCGGAGTCGACGCGTGTCTACGCGCCCGATCTGGTGGCCCGTGCGGAGATCGCGCTGGCCCGCGGGCTGACCGAGGTCGGGCTCGGGCTGTGGCGCCGGGCGGTGGAGCGGATCCGGGAGGACGCCGTGGTGCTCGCGGGCGATCCGTTCGTGGACCCCTGGGCGCTCCAGGTGCAGTCGGCGGCGCTCGCGGCGCACGCGCAGCACGGCCGGCTCGAACCGGTGGCCGCGCTGGCCGGGCAGCTGCGGGAACGGCTCCTCGGCATGCTGTCGGGGACACCGGCCGACGGTCCCGGCGGGCGCGGCCTTCCGGAGCGGTCCCCCGGCGCGGACGGCTCCGTGCTCGAAATCCCCGCGTACGGGGCCGCTTTGCTCGCGCTCGGCTTCGCCGGGCTGGCCGCGGGCGACACCGCCGCCGTACGGCTGGTGGCGCTGGCGGAGCGGCTGCCCGCGGTACGGGAGGTCCCGACGCTGGCGCGGGAGAGGTCCCGGCGGGCGGCCGAGGACGCGGACCGGGCCGCGTACGCCGACGCGCTGTCGGAGTACGCGGCCCTGGGGCGGGATCAACTGCGTCTGGCGGCCCTGCACGAGCTCACCGCCGGGGCTCGCGGCTGAACTGGGCCCGGGACCACAGGTAGCCGAGCGCGATCAGCACCAGGCACCAGGCGAGGGAGAGCACCGCGTTCCTCGTGCCGATCCCGCTGCCCAGCAGCAGGCCGCGCAGGGTCTCGATGAAGGGCGAGAACGGCTGGTACTCGGCGAACCAGCGGAACCAGCCCGGCATGGCGTCCACCGGGACGAACGCGCTGGACAGGAACGGCAGCATGACCAGCGGGTAGCCCATGTTGCTGGCGCCCTCGGGGTTCGGGCTCGCCAGGCCGATGCCGACCGCGATCCAGGTCAGCGCGAGGCTGACCAGCGCCATCAGGCCGACGGCCGCGATCCACTCCACCGGGGTCGCGTCCGGCCGGAACCCGATGGCCAGGCCGATGCCGAGGACCAGGACGAGCGCCATCAGCGTCTGGATCACGGTGCCCAGGACATGGCCGATCAGCACGGAGGACCGCGAGATGGCCATGGTGCGGAACCGGGCCATGATGCCCTCGGTCATGTCGGTGGCCACGGACACCGAGGTGCCGAGCGAGGTCATGGCCAGGGTCAGGAAGAGGATGCCCGGGACGAGGTAGGCGACGTAGTCGGAGCGGTCGGCGTGGCCGCCGGTGATGCCGGCGCTCATCACGTTGCCGAAGACGTAGACGAACAGGAGCAGCAGGACGACCGGGGTGAGCAGGAGGTTCAGGGTGAGGGAGGGGTAGCGGCGGGCGTGCAGGAGGTTGCGCCGCAGCATGGTGAGGTTGTCGCGGAGGGCGTGGGCGCGCGGGGACGGGGATGCGGTGCTCATCGGACGGTCTCCTTGTCGGTGGAGGCGGCGGCCGCCGCGGGGGTGCCGGTCAGGGCGAAGAACACGTCGTCCAGGTCGGGGGTGTGCACGGAGAGTTCGTCGGCCTCGATGCCGGCCGCGTCGAGCCAGTCGAGGATGGCGCGCAGTTCGCGCTGGCTGCCGCCGCTCGGGACCTGGAGGACGAGCGCCTCGTCGTCGCGGGTGGTCTCGCGCAGTTCGGTGGCCGCCTGTTCGTAGGTCACCGGGTCGGAGAACCGCAGCCGTACGTGGCCGCCGGGGACGAGCCGCTTGAGTTCCTGCGCGCTGCCCTCGGCGACGAGCCTGCCGCCGTTGAGCACCGCGATGCGGTCGGCGAGCTGGTCGGCCTCCTCCAGGTACTGGGTGGTGAGGAAGACCGTGGTCCCGCCGGAGACCAGTTCGCGGATGATCTGCCACATGGTGTGGCGGGAGCGCGGGTCCAGGCCGGTGGTCGGCTCGTCGAGGAAGATGATCCGCGGGCTGCCGACCAGGGTCATGGCGATGTCGAGGCGGCGCTTCATGCCGCCGGAGTAGGTGGACGCCGGCTTGCCCGCCGCCTCGGTGAGGTCGAAGCGGTCCAGCAGTTCGGCGATGACCCGGCGCCCCTCGCCCCTGGGGAGGTGGTGCAGGTCGGCCATGAGGAGCATGTTCTCCTCGCCGGTGATCAGGCCGTCCACGGCGGAGAACTGTCCGGTGACCCCGATGGCGGCCCGCACCGACTGGGCCTGCCCGCGGATGTCGTGGCCGGCGATCCGGGCCTCGCCGCCGTCGGCGGAGATCAGGGTGGAGAGGATGTTGACCGCGGTGGTCTTGCCGGCGCCGTTCGGTCCGAGGAGGGCGAAGACCGTGCCGGCCGGCACCCGCAGGTCGATGCCGTCGAGGACCGTGCGGTCCCCGTAGGCCTTGCGCAACGCGGTGGCCTCGATGGCGAGTTCGTCGTCTGTCGTCGTCATGCCGCAGAGCGTGCCGCCGCGGCGGTTCAGCACGGCTTCAGCCGGGTTTCAGCGCGGGCCGGACGGTTTCAGGGCGCTGGGACCCCGCGTTCCGTGCCGCTCCCCGACCCCGCTTCCATATCTTTCCCATAGGAATGGTCTCTAGGGTCCGCCGCATGGATTCCACCGGCCCGATCGTCCTCGCGGGAGCCCTGGTCGGGTTCGCCGTCGGCCTCACCGGCATGGGCGGCGGCGCCCTCATGACCCCGATCATGGTCATGGTGTTCGGGGTGAACCCGACGGCGGCCATCGGCAGCGACCTGGCCGCGTCCGTGTTCATGAAGCCGTTCGGCGCGCTGGTGCACCAGCGGGCGGGCACCGTGCGCTGGGACATCGTGCGCCTGCTGCTGCCCACCGCGGTCCCGGCGGCCTTCGGCGGCGTCTTCCTGCTCCGCGCCCTCGGCGACGGCGACGACCTGCAGCAACGCGTCAAGTACGTCGTCGGTACGGCGCTGCTGCTCGCCGTCGCCGGGATGCTCGCCCGGCTGTGGCTGGACCGCCGTCGGGCCGTCGGCGGGGCGGGATCCGAGGACGCCGAGGACGCCGAGGTCCGGGTACGGCCGGTGGCGACGCTGCTCATCGGGCTGGTGGGCGGTGTGATCGTGGGGATGACCTCGGTGGGCTCGGGCTCCCTGATCATCGTGATGCTGATGCTGGCCCACCCGCGTCTGCAGGCGAACCATCTCGTCGGCACCGACCTGGTGCAGGCCATCCCCATGGTGGCCGCCGCGGCCCTCGGCCACCTGCTGGTCGGCGACGCCGACCTGGGACTCGCGGCGACCCTCCTGATCGGCGCCGTGCCGGGCGTGCTGCTCGGGTCCGTCGTCTCCAGCCGGGTCGCCGGCGGCGCGGTGCGCTGGGCGCTGGTCGTCCTGCTGACCGGGTCCGGGCTGTCGATGCTGAAGGCGCCGTCCGCCGTCATCGTGCTCGGCTGCCTGGGAGCGGCGCTGCTCGGCGTGACGGTCGCCGTCCGCGACCGCCGGACCGCGGGCCTCCGGGCGGCGGCCGGGACGGCGGACCGGACCGCGCGGGAGGACGTCGCGGGGCCGGCCGGCCCCCTCGCGTCGGCCCCCGGGGCGCGGCGCCCGCGCTGACGCGGCGGGTCCGGGCGAGTCGCGGACCGGTGCGGCGGCGAGGCAGAGCCCCGTGTCCGGTCCGTGTCCGACTCGCGGAGGTCACCGCCCGCGCGCGACCATGGCAGGAGTCGGCCTTGAAGGAGCGCGCATGCGACGGAACCGACTGCTCACCACGGCCGCGGCACTGGGCGCGGCCGCCGCACTGGGCCTGGCCGTGCCGCACACGGCCGCGGCCGGCACCGAGGGCCGCTGTTCCTACGTGTCCTCGGACTACCGGCCCACCCTCACCTACGGCAGCACCGGCGCCGCGGTCCGGCAGGCGCAGTGCCTCAGCAACGCCTGGGGCGGCGTGCCGCCGAAGCTGGCCGCCGACGGGCGCTACGGCGACCTGACGCTGAAGAAGGTCGAGTGGATCCAGGTCTGCCACGGCCTCCCGGAGAGCGGCGTGATCGAGGGCCGCACCTGGGAGGTCCTGTACCACCCGGCCCTGGACTGCTACGCCCGCTACCCGGACTGACGGCCGCCCCCGCCCGCTCGTCCGTCCCGTCCGCAGATCCCGCGACACCCGCTGGACCGTTAGGGTGTCGTTAAAGAAATCGCAAAGGGACTGCGGAACGAGACCGACGAGATACAGGAGACAGCCTTGGGGGCTCCACGCCTGAGCAGGACGCCGTTGCCGGGAATCGGTGTGCGGTACGACCTCACCACACGGGAACAGCGCAGACTCTCCGTGGTCGCGCACCGCGACGGCTCGCGGATCGTGAGCGCCTACCACCAGGACGACCCCGACGCCTGCGCCCTGTCGGTACGGCTGTCCTCCGGTGAGACGGACGCGCTCATCGACGCGCTGATGCCGACCCACCACAGCCCGAACCTGCTCTCCACCACCGACCTGGGCCTGGTGGCCGAGCGGATCGAGCTGGGCGCCACGTCGTACTGGAACGGCAGGCTCCTCGGCGAGACCCGGATGCGCACCGAGACGGGGGTGTCCATCGTGGCCGTGCTGCGCCGCGCCGAGGCCGTCCCCTCCCCCGCGCCCGACTTCCGGCTGGCCGGCGGGGACACGCTCATCGTGATCGGCACCCGCGAAGGCGTCGACGCGGCCGCCGTCATACTCGGGCGGGAGTGAGGCCTCCGTGCACGACTCCGCCGTCTTCCTGATCGAGTTCGGGGCGATCATCCTCGGCCTGGGCCTGCTCGGCCGGCTCGCCGGACGCCTCCAGTTCTCGCCCATCCCCCTCTACCTGCTGGCCGGTCTCGCCTTCGGCAACGGCGGCATCTACCCGCTCGGCACCAGCGAGGAGTTCGTCGCGATCGGCGCCGAGATCGGTGTCGTCCTGCTGCTGCTGATGCTCGGCCTGGAGTACACGGCCAGCGATCTCGTCTCCAACCTCAAGACCCAGTACCCGGCGGGCCTGGTCGACGCCGCGCTCAACGCGCTGCCCGGCGCCGCCATGGCCCTGCTGCTGGGCTGGGGCCCGGTGGCGGCCGTGGTGCTGGCCGGTGTCACCTGGATCTCGTCGTCCGGGGTCATCGCCAAGGTCCTCGGCGACCTCGGGCGGCTCGGCAACCGGGAGACCCCGGTGATCCTGAGCATCCTGGTCCTCGAAGACCTGTCCATGGCGGTCTACCTGCCGATCGTGACCGCGCTGCTCGCCGGTGCCGGCCTGGCCGCGGGCAGCCTCACGCTGGCGATCGCCCTCGGCGTGGCCGGGCTGGTGCTGCTGGTGGCGGTGCGCTACGGCCGCCACATCTCCCGGTTCGTCTCCAGCGACGACTCGGAGAAGCTGCTCCTGGTGGTGCTCGGCCTGACCCTGCTGGTCGCCGGGATCGCGCAGCAGCTCCAGGTGTCCGCGGCCGTCGGCGCGTTCCTCGTCGGCATCGCGCTCTCCGGCGAGGTGGCGGAGGGCGCCCACCATCTGCTCTCGCCGCTGCGGGACCTGTTCGCCGCCGTCTTCTTCGTCTTCTTCGGCCTGCACACCGACCCGGCGAGCATTCCGCCGGTGCTGCTGCCCGCGCTCGCGCTGGCGGTGGTCACCGCGCTGACGAAGATCGCCACCGGGTACTGGGCCGCCCGGCGCGCCGGTATCTCCGCCAAGGGCCGCTGGCGGGCCGGCGGCACCCTGGTCGCCCGCGGCGAGTTCTCCATCGTCATCGCGGGCCTGGCCGTCACCGCCGGCATCGAACCGTCCCTGGGCCCGCTGGCCACGGCCTACGTCCTGATCCTCGTCGTCCTCGGCCCGCTCACCGCCCGCTACACCGAACCCCTGGCCCGCCGCCTCACCGGCCGGTCCACGACCGCCGAGCCCCTGCCGGCCGACGCCATGATCCCCGCCCAGGCCGGCGCGGAGGAACCGGACACGGTCCACCGCGCCTGAGACGGCTCTCGGCGGGGCCCGTACGGCACCCACCGGGCCCGTCAGTTGTTCCAGGTCTCGTCGTACGGGTCCGCCGGGGTCGGGATCGGCCTGGCCTCGGTGACCTTGATGAACGGGATCGGGCCGTTGTTCACCGGGTCGCGGCTCCGCTTGGTCGTGTAGGTGCCCGTCACCTGGAGCCAGGCGTCCGGCTGGAGCACCGGGGGGATCGTGCCGGTGAGGCCGACCTTCACCGGCTGGGCGTCCGCCGCGCAGCAGTTGAGGGCCATGCGGACGAGATACGGGGTGCCGGACGAGTCGACGGCGACGAAACCGGCGATCCGGACCTGGCGGCCGGCGAGCGACCGGCCGTGGTCGTACGCCGCGCGGCCCGCGTAGTCGACCAGGTTCAGCGGGACCGGGTCGGACGCGGGCAGCTTCAGATAGCCGTACGGCTGTTGCAGGGCCGTTCCGGTGCGCAGCGCGCTGTAGGAGCCGAGCGCGGGCGGGGCGACGAGGATCAGGGCGAGCAGGGGGAGGACCAGCAGCCAGGAGATGCGGGGTTCCGGGTGGACGTGCGCCTCGGAGTGCGCGTCCGCCTCGGGGTGTGTCCCGGCCGGTGCCGTGGGGGCGGCCGTGGCCGTGGCTTCCTTGCGGGCGCGGGCGCGCTTCCACTCGTACCAGGCCGTCGCCAGCGCGGAGACGATCAGGACGGCGCCGGCGGCCAGCACCAGCGGTTGCAGGCCCGCCTTGACGTAGCGCAGGTAGAGGTTGGTCCCGCCCGCGTGCAGCAGGGCCACGCCCACCAGGAACATCACCGCCGCCTGGGCCTGCCGGTTCACAGCAGCACCGCCCCGGTCAGGACCGCGCCGGCGATCGCCGCGGCGAAGGTGGCCGGTGCGAACCGCAGGGCGAAGCCGCGCCCGAAGGTGCCCGCCTGCATCGCGAAGAGCTTGAGGTCGATCATCGGGCCCACGATCAGGAAGGCCAGCTTCGCGGTGAGCGAGAACTGGGTGAGGGACGCCGCCACGAACGCGTCCGCCTCCGAGCAGATGGACAGCAGCACGGCCAGGAGCGAGAGGGCGAGGATCGCGACCACCGGGTTGGCGGCGGCCGTGCGCAGCCATTCGGCCGGGGCCACCGCCTTCAGGGTCGCCGCCGCCATCGCGCCGAGGACCAGGAAGCCGCCCGCGTGCACGGTGTCGTGACGGACCGAGTCCCAGAACGCCTCCGCCCTGGTCTGGCCCTCGTGGTGCGCGTGCGCCGGCAGGCGCAGCCAGTCCGTACGGCCCAGACGCTGCCACAGCCAGCCCATCCCGCAGGCCACCAGCAGGCTGCCGGCGAACCGGCCCACCACCATCTCGGGGTCGCGCGGGAACGCCACCGCCGTCGCCGTCAGCACGATCGGGTTGATCGCGGGCGCGGAGAGCAGGAAGGCGATCGCCGCGGCCGGGGTGACGCCCCGGCGGACCAGCGCGCCGGCCACCGGCACGGACGCGCATTCGCAGCCCGGCAGCACGGCACCGGCCAGACCGGCGACCGGAACGGCCAGCGCGGTACGGCCGGGCAGGGCGCGGGCGAAGAAGGACGGCGGCACGAAGACCGCGATCGCCGCCGAGAGCAGCACACCGAGGACGAGGAAGGGCAGCGCCTGGACGACGACCGCCACGAACACCGTCATCCAGCTCTGCATCACCGGGCGTGACAGCGCGCCGCGGACCGGCCCCTGGAACACCACGACCAGGACGAGGAGCAGGGTCAGGGCCAGCGGCGAGCTGAGGTGCCAGCCGTCCTGGGCGGGCGGGGTGCGGGCGGGTTCGGGGCCCGCGGTCCCGTCGCCGGGCGCGCCGCCGGACGGGGCGGCTTTCTCGGTGATGGCCACGGGTCCGATACCTCCGGCACTTCGTTCAGATCCGGGAGGGTGCTCCCTCCTCTTCCCTACGGGCGGGCGGCGGCGGCCGTTCACCTCGTTGCTGGAACCATGCACGCCGTTGAGGCAGTCTTTTCCCTTGTGGCGAGCGTTCCGTATCAAGGTGGTGGCGCCCCGGCGCACATGGTGGTGTGCGGGGACGACGGGCTCGCGCACCGGCTGGCGGCCGAGTTGCGCGTCGTGTACGGCGAACAGGTCACCCTTGTCGTGCCTCCGAACGTGCGGATCGCCAGGCCTCCGGTGGTCGGACGGGCCCGCGCCGCCTCGGCCGCGCTCCTGGACCGGGTGGTCAGCGCCGCCGTCGGACGGGCCAACGGCAACGGCAACGGCGGTGGCACCACGGCCGGTTCCGGACCGGCCGCCGGTGAGGGCCCGCGCGGTGAACGCGTGCTGGAGGCCGTCGAGGCCACCGAGACGGTGCTCGCCGAGGCGGGCGTGGAGCGGGCCGCCGCGCTCGCCCTGGTGTACGACGACGACGAGACCAACATCCGGGCCGCCCTCACCGCCCGCCGGCTGAACCCGCGGCTCCGGCTGGTCCTGCGGCTCTACAACCGGCGGTTGGGCCAGCACATCGAGGAACTCCTGGACCAGGCGGCCGTGCTGGCGGTCGGTGACGGGGACGGCGGTGCGGGCGACACGTCCACGACCGTGCTCTCCGACGCCGACACCGCCGCGCCCGCGCTGGCCGCCACCGCGCTCGCCGGCACCGGCAAGGTCATCCAGACGGACGGGCTGGTGCTGCGGGCGGTGGACCTGCCGCCGGGCGCCCTCGCCGGAGCGGACGCCGGCCGCGGGCTGTGCACGCTGGCGCTGTTCTCGCTGAACAACACCAATGTCGCGCCGATGGAGGGCGCCGGTGACCAGGGCCCGCGGCTGCTGCCCGACGACGCGGAGGTGCGCGACGCCGGCGACCGCGGCGTGATGGTGCTGGAGCAGGTCTCCTCGTCCTCGTCCGCGGCGGCGGCGCAGGACCGGCGCCGGGTCGGGGTCCTGCCGGTGCTCGCCTCGCTGTTCTCGCGGCGGCTGCGGTGGTCGCTGGCCGGGGTCGTGGGATGCGTGGTCGCGCTCGCCGTCGCGCTGTCGGTGGTGACGGGCATCCATCCGGTCCGGGCCTTCTACTACACGCTCCTCGACCTGTTCGCCATCGACGATCCCGCGGTCGGACAGTCGCTGGGGCGCCAGATCCTCCAACTGCTCACCGGGCTCATGGGGTTGCTGCTGCTGCCGGTGCTGCTGGCGGCCGTGCTGGAGGCGCTGGGCACCTTCCGGACGGCGTCCGCGCTGCGCAAGCCGCCCCGGGGGCTGAGCGGGCACGTGGTGCTGCTGGGGCTCGGGAAGATCGGGACACGGGTGCTGACGCGCCTGCGCGAACTGCACGTGCCCGTGGTGTGCGTCGAGTCCGATCCGGAGGCCCGCGGGCTGGCGGTGGCCCGGCGGCTGCGGGTGCCGGTGGTGCTCGGGGACGTCACCCAGGAAGGCGTCCTGGAGGCCGCCAAGATCCATCGGGCGCAGGCGCTGCTCGCGGTGACCAGCGCGGACACCACGAACCTGGAGGCCGTGCTGTACGCGCGGGCGGTCCGGCCGGACCTGAAGGCGGTCCTGCGGCTGTACGACGACGACTTCGCGACGGCCGTGTACCGGACGCTGCGTGCCGCGCATCCGCGGGCGGTCACCCGGAGCCGGAGCGTCTCCTACCTGGCGGCGCCGTCCTTCGCGGGGGCGATGCTGGGGCGGCAGATCCTCGGGGCGATCCCGGTGGAGCGCAAGGTGCTGCTGGTGGCGGCCGTGGACGTCGGCGGGCATCCGCAGCTGGAGGGGCGGACCGTGGACGGGGCGTTCCGGGCCGGGTCGTGGCGGGTGCTGGCGCTCGAAGGGCAGCCGCAGGTCGCCGGGGACCGGGTGCTGCGGGACGGGGACCGGGTGGTGGTGGCGGTCACTCGCCGGGGGCTGGCGGAGCTGTCCGGCCGGGTGCCGCCCGCCCACCCGGCCGGCTCGCTCGGCTGAGAGCCGGGCGGACGGGCCGGTGGGCGGGGCGGTGGGCGGGGCGCGGTGACGCCGTCCCGTGCGGGTCGTCGTGGCCGGTCGCGCCGTTCCCCGCGCCCGCACGGGCCGCCGGCCGGGCGGAGCCGGCCCGGCTCACCCGGACGCCGCTCCTCGGGGCGCCGGGTGCGGGCCGGGCCGGTCGTTCACTCCGTCGGTGCGGCCGCCGCGGGCGTGAGGTGGCTCTCCGCGAACTCCATCTCCAGCCGCAGCTGCTTGATCCGTTCGTCGACCACCAGGGAGCCGTGGCCCGCGTCGTAGCGGTAGACCTCGTGCGGGGCCGAGCGGGCCGCGAGGCGGGCGACGTAGTTGTCGATCTGCCGGATGGGGCAGCGGGGGTCGTTGACACCGGCCGAGATGTAGACCGGGGCCTTCACGTCGTCGACGTAGGTCAGCGGCGAGCTGGCGGCGAAACGGTCCGGGACCTCCTCCGGCGTACCGCCCAGCAGCGTGCGGTCCATCGCCTTCAGCGCCTCCATCTCGTCGTGGTAGGCCGTGACGTAGTCGGCGACCGGGACGACCGCGATGCCCACCGCCCAGGACTCCGGCTGGGTGCCGAGGCCGAGCAGCGTCAGGTAGCCGCCCCAGGAGCCGCCGGTGAGGACCAGCCGGTCCGGGTCCGCGAGGCCGGACTCGACCGCCCAGTCCCGGACCGCCGCCACGTCCTCCAGCTCGATCAGGCCCACCCGGTGCTTCAGCGCGTCCGTCCAGGCCCGGCCGTAGCCCGTGGAGCCCCGGTAGTTGATGCGGACCACCGCGTAGCCGTGGTCGACCCAGGCCGCCGGGCCCGCCGCGAAGCTGTCGCTGTCGTGCCAGGTCGGGCCGCCGTGCAGGTCGAAGACGGTCGGCAGCGGCCCCTGCGCTCCCGCCGGCTTCTGGATCAGCGCGTGGATCCGGCCGCCGGGCCCCTCCACCCAGGCGTCCGAGACCGGCACGGACGGCGGGCACTTCATGCCCGGCGGGTCCAGGACCACCTCGCCCGTCGTCGAGCGCACCACCGGCGGCTCGGCGGCCGAGGACCAGAGGTACTCGACGCTTCCGTCGGGCCGCGCCGTCGCCCCGGAGACCGAACCGGCCGGGGTCGGGATCGCGGTCAGTTCGTGCGCCGCCAGGTCGTAGTGGAACAGTTCGCTGCGGGCCTCGTGGCTGTGGACGATCAGCAGCGCGCTGCCGTCCGGATACCACTCCGCGCTCACGTCGCCCGGCAGGTCGAGGGTCAGGTCCGTCTGCTCGCCGGTCAGCACGTCCCAGACCAGCGGCTCCCAGCGGCCGCGCCGCTGGTGGCCGATGAGCAGCCGCGGATCGCCCTCGACCGGGGCGAAGCCCAGGACCTCCAGGCCCAGTTCCTCCACACCGCCCCGGGTGTCGTCCAGCTCGGCGACCTGCGTGGCGTCCGGGCGGATCACGCGCAGCGCCGAGTGCATGGCGTCGCCGTGCTCGGTGTGCTCGACGGCGATCAGCGAGCCGTCGTGGGAGAGGTCGCCGACGCCCGCCGACTCATGGTGACGGTAGATCTCCCGCGGCTTGTGCCCCGCTCTGACCAGGTAGATCGTCGTACCCTCGTCGTCGGTGGAGCGGCCCACGACCGCCGTGCTGCCGTCCCGGCCCAGCGCCAGGCCCGAGGGGTAGGACGGCTCCAGGCCCGGTGCCGCCTCCTCGTCGGCGCCGCCGCCGAAGGGCTGGCGGCGCCAGACGCCGAACTCGTCGCCGTCCTTGTCGTCGAACCACCAGATCCACGCGCCGTCCGGGGAGAGCAGCCCGTCCGTCGTGCCGTTCGGCCGGTTCGTCGCCTGGCGCTGCTCTCCGCTCGCGCGGTCCCAGGCGTACAGCTCATACGTCCCCGTCGCGTTCGACACGAACAGGGAACGGTCGGGGGCGTCCTCCGCCCAGTCCGGCAGGGAGACCCGAGGGGCGCGGAAGCGCTTCTCCCAGTCCGGCATGTCGCTCTCACTCATGGCCGCAGTCATGGCCCCATAGTGCCCGCACCCGCCCCTGACGCGCTGGCGGGCGTCCTCAGCCTGTGGACAACTTTGCGAGCCGACGCCCGTCCGCGCCGACCCCGATCCCGGCTCACCGCCGAGCGACCCGTACCGTGGAAGGCGTGTACCGCTTCCTGCTGACACCCCGCTGGTGGGGCATCAACGTCTTCGTGCTGCTCGCCATCCCGTTCTGCATCTTCATGGGGTCCTGGCAGCTGAGCCGCTTCGAGTCGCGGGTCGAGGCGCACCGCAGCGCCGACAAGCAGGTGGCGGACGCCCGGACGGAAGCGGCCCGTCCGCTCGCCGACCTGCTCCCCGTCGACCAGTCGACCTCCGGCAGGCGGGCCACCGTCAGCGGCCGGTACGCCGAGCAGCTGCTGGTCCCCGACCGGCAACTCGACGACAGGGACGGCTTCTACGTCCTGGCCCTGCTGCGCACCGACTCCGGCCGCGCCCTGCCCGTCGTCCGCGGCTGGCTGCCCGGCAGGGCTGACGCCGCCGAGGTGCCCGCGCCGCCGTCCGGCGAGGTCACCGTCACCGGCGCGCTGCAGGCCTCCGAGACCCCCGGCGACAACGGCGTCAGCACTCAGGGCGGGCTGCCGTCCGGGCAGACGGCGGCGATCAGCGCGGCCTCGCTGGTGAACCTCGTGCCGTACCCGGTGTACGACGCGTGGATCACGCTCGACAAGGCCGACGCGGGCATGACGGCGGTGCCGGCGACCGCGCCGGACAACTCGGGGCTGGACCTGAAGGCGTTCCAGAACCTCGGCTACACCGGCGAGTGGTTCGTGTTCGCGGGGTTCACGGTGTTCATGTGGTTCCGGCTGCTGCGCCGCGAGGTGGAGTTCGCCCGGGACGCGGCGCTCGGCCTGGTGCCGGACGAGGAGAGCCCGGCCCCGGAGCCGACCGCGGTCTGACCCGCCGTCCGGTCAGCCGGCCGGCGGGACGGCGGAGCGCAGGCCGAGCCACTGCTGCGCTCCCCAGGCCTCGAACCGCTCCATCTCGGTGAACCCGAGTTTCGCCGCGAGCCGCATCGAAGGGGCGTTGGCGCTCTGGGTGGTGAGCACCACCGGTTCGCCGGGAAGCGCCTGAGCGAGCCAGCCGAGCGCCGCCGAGCACGCCTCGTACCCGTACCCGGACCCCCACGCCCGCGGCAGGAACAGGTAGCCGAGGTCGGTCTTGTCCGCGGCGGCCGGACGGCTGTGTCCCGTCGCCCGCCTGAGCAGGATCAGGCCGATCATCGCCCCGTCGAGTTCGACGACGAAGCTCCCGGTCCGCCGCTCGGGCACCGCGGGCAGCTCGCGCTCCAGCTCGGCGCGGGGCCGGGGTCCGCCGAGGTAGGTGTGCACCTCCGGCGAGGCGAGCAGTTCGACGAAGGTCTCGCGGTCGCGGCCCTCGGGCTCACGGAGCAGGAGACGCTCGGTCCTGATCGGTGCGGGCGGCCAGGACACGCCCTTGAGTTCCTCCACCCGCGCACGCTAGCAGCCGGTCAGGACCGGCCGGAGGGGAAGCGTCGGTGCCGTCCGGGCGCGGGCGCCCGAGGGCGCCCGCCGCCGGTCATACCGCAGGCAGGACACCGGTCCAGTAGACCGTCCCGGCGCACGCGTTCGGCACCGTCGCGGAGCCGGTCGGGGATCCGGACTCGGGGGTGTAGGAGACGGCGACGGAGCCGTCGGCCGTGCCGCCCTCGGTGAGCAGCTGGCTGGTGACGCCCTCCGACCCCGTGGTGGTCGTACCGGTGGTGCCGCCGGGGTCCGCGGAGGGGCTCGGGGAGGTCGTGGGACCGCCGGTGTCGCCGGAGCCGCCGGTGGAGCCGCTGGTCGGGCAGGTCTCCAGCGGGACGAAGCCGAACTTCTCCTCGTAGGCCGCGCCGGGTGCCAGGACCAGGCCGGTGAGTTCGGTGGACGGGTCGGGGAGCCCGGCCGCCGCGTCGCCCGAGGTGTGCCGTACGGCGCTGAGCTTGCCGGCGTCGGCCGCGCCCTGCGCGAGCAGGCCCACGCTGCCGGGACCGCCGACGGTACAGCTGGTCCTGGAGACGTTCACGACCTGGAAGCCGCCGTAGACGACGCCCGTCGAGTCGGGGGCGCCGACGGTGGCGGTCGGGGTGCCGAGCTGGTCGGAGGTGCAGACCGGGGCCGTGGTGCCGGCGCTGGTGGAGGGGACGACCTTGGTGCCGCCGACGGAACCGGTGCTCTCGTCCTTGCCGCTGTCCTTGGTGCCGCCGGGCTCCTGGCCGGTCGCCCGGCCGCCGGTGCCGCCCGCGGTGCCGGAGCCGCCGTCCGGGTTCTTGCCGCCGCCGGAGCCGCCCTGGGTCTGGGAGGCCTGGGCGGCCATGGAGGTGTTGGGGTCGGTGCCGCCGGAGTGGGAGACGTGCACCAGGGCGGGGACCGCGGTGCCGATGAACAGGGCCGCGGCCGCCATGCCGACGGCGGCCTGGCGCTTGCGGGCCCGGCGGGCCGGGACCGCGCGCCGCAGGTGGTCGAGGACGCCGTCGCGCGGTGCGAGGTCGTCGACGGCGGAGTGCAGCATGCGGCGCAGGGCCAGTTCGTCGGCGCCGAGCCCGTCGTGGTCGGGGCCGATCCCGCCGAAGCCCTGTCCGAGGTCCTCGGGGCTCTTGTCGTCGGGGCCGTGGTTCACAGTTCCGTTCCCAGCGTGCGATGGCGTGTGCTCTTGCTCGTGGTCCCGCGCGGGCTCCCGCCGTCCGGCAGGCCCGTGGCCGCGGGGCCGCTCCCCCGCCCCCCGCGGTCCGTCCGGCTCCCCCGGGCCGTCGCTTCCGTGCGGCGCCCGACCGGCGCGTGACGCACCGTCCGGTGTCGGCTCGTGCCAGGCGTAGGGCTCGTGGCGATCATGCGAGTCGCCTCCCTCGGGGCTGTCCGTCATGCCGCCGACTCCATCGCCACCCGCAGGGCGGCGATGCCGCGCGACCCGTACGCCTTGACCGAGCCCAGCGAGATGCCGAGCGTCTCGGCGACCTGGGCCTCGGTCATGTCGGCGAAGTAGCGCAGTACGAGGACCTCGCGCTGGCGGCGCTGCAGGCCCTTCATGGCCTTGATCAGGTCGCGCCGCTCCAGCTGGTCGTAGGCGCCCTCCTCGGCGCTCGCCATGTCCGGCATCGGCTTGGACAGGAGCTTGAGGCCGAGGATGCGGCGGCGCAGCGCGGAGCGGGAGAGGTTGACGACCGTCTGGCGGAGGTAGGCCAGGGTCTTCTCCGGGTCGCGGACGCGTTTGCGGGCCGAGTGGACCCGGATGAAGGCCTCCTGGACGACGTCCTCGCAGGAGGCGGTGTCGTCGAGGAGGAGCGCGGCGAGGCCGAGCAGCGAACGGTAGTGCGCCCGGTAGGTCTCGGTGAGGTGGTCGACGGTGGTGCCTGCCGCCACCGTCTCCTCGGCGCCGTCGCGCTGGCTGGGTATGCGGGTGGGCCGCGCTGCGGGCATGGGCGCGATCACCGGCATGCCGCCGGCCGCACCGGGCGGACGGGGGCGCAGGCCCGCGCGGGACGGCGGCCGCAGGGCCGTCGCGCCGAGGGGCGCACTGAGTTCGAGTACCTCTGCCACGTCAGTTGGACACGCCTGACCCCCTCGGGGTTGTACGTGCCCGGCGTCACATTCGGGCCGGGCCCGCCGGGCGGGGTCGCACCGGGTGTGCCGGGCCGGCCGGCCGGCGCCGCGGTGGCCGTTCGGCGCGCCTCCGGCAGCGCACCCGACGGTGCCTCAGATGCCGTCATGCGTCCCGCTCTTCCCTTGTGTCCCATATGAACGGGCGTCCCCACGCCCCGATCACGGCGTCCCCACGCCAGGATCATGCGCCCCCATGGCCCGAAGGCCGGCCGCGTAAGCGCCCCGTAAGAGGGCGACCGCAAAGACGCTCCCCGCCGCCCGCTTGGTTGCGGAGGACAGGAAGGGAAATCTTCGAACGCCAAGGGGTCGTGGTTCAAGTGGTTTGGACCATGCTCATGGCCACATTTCCGGTCCGGACGGCCCCGGTGGGCTCGCTCCCACCCGGGACGTTTCCCGTGGTCACCGACTGTTCACACGAACTCCGCCGCCCCTGAACGGCCGGTCAGTTCCGCCGCCACCAGTTCGGCGATCTGCGCGGTGTTGAGCGCGGCGCCTTTGCGAAGGTTGTCGCCGCAGACGAAGAGTTCCAGCGCGGTCGGGTCGTCGAGCGCCCGCCGCACCCGCCCGACCCACGTCGGATCGGTGCCCACCACGTCGGCGGGGGTCGGGAACTCGCCCGCGGCCGGATTGTCGAAGAGGACGACACCGGGCGCCGTGTCCAGGATCTCGCGGGCCCCGTCGACCGTGACCTCGCCCTGGAAGCGGGCGTGCACGGTCAGGGAGTGCGTGGTGACCACCGGGACCCGGACGCAGGTGACCGCGACCGGCAGCTTCGGCAGCCCGAGGATCTTGCGGGTCTCGTCCCGGACCTTCATCTCCTCCGACGACCAGCCGTCCTCGCGCAGCGACCCGGCCCACGGGACGACGTTCAGCGCGACCGGCTCCGGGAACGGCCCGGTGCTGTCCCCGACGGCCCGCCGCACGTCGCCGGGCTTGGTGCCCAGCTCGGTGCCGGCGACCATCGACAGCTGGGCCCGCAGCGTCTCCACGCCGGCCCGCCCGGCCCCGCTCACCGCCTGGTACGACGACACCACCAGCTCGCGCAGCCCGAACTCGGCGTGCAGCGCGCCCAGGGCGACGATCATCGACAGGGTGGTGCAGTTGGGGTTGGCGATGATGCCGCGCGGCCGGCTGCGGGCGCAGTGCGCATTGACCTCGGGCACCACCAGCGGCACGTCCGGGTCCATCCGGAAGGCGCCGGAGTTGTCCACCACGACGACGCCCCGGGCCGCGGCGACCGGCGCCCAGCGCGCGGACACCTCGTCGGGCACGTCGAACATCGCCACGTCGACCCCGTCGAAGGCCTCCTCCGACAGGGCGACGACCTCGGTCTCGGCCCCGCGCACGGTCAGCTTGCGGCCGGCCGAGCGCGGCGAGGCGACCAGGCGGATCTCGCCCCAGACGTCCGCCCGCTGGGACAGGATCTGGAGCATGACCGTGCCGACGGCCCCGGTCGCCCCCACGACCGCGAGCGTCGGCTTGGCGGTCATCGGCCGGTGCCTCCGTAGACCACGGCCTCGTCGCTGTCGGAGTCGAGCCCGAAGGCGGTGTGCACGGCGCGCACGGCCTCGGGCACGTCGTCGGCGCGGGTGACGACCGAGATGCGGATCTCGGAGGTCGAGATCAGCTCGATGTTGACCCCGGCGTCGCTGAGCGCCTCGAAGAACGACGCGGTGACCCCCGGGTTGGTCTTCATGCCCGCGCCGACCAGCGAGATCTTGCCGATCTGGTCGTCGTAGCGCAGCGAGTCGAACCCGATGCCCGGCCGGTTGCGCTCCAGGGCGTCGATGGCCTTGCGGCCCTCGGTCTTCGGCAGGGTGAAGGAGATGTCCGTCAGGCCGGTGGCGGCGGCGGACACGTTCTGCACGACCATGTCGATGTTGACCTGGGCGTCGGCGATGGTCCGGAAGATGGCGGCGGCCTCACCCGGCTTGTCCGGCACACCGACGACCGTGATCTTGGCCTCGGAGGTGTCGTGCGCGACACCGGAGATGATGGCCTGCTCCACCTTCTTGTCCCCAATCGGCTGACTGCTGACCCACGTGCCCTGGAGTCCGCTGAAGCTGGACCGGACGTGGATCGGGATGTTGTATCGGCGTGCGTACTCCACACAGCGGTGGAGCAGCACCTTGGAACCGGAGGCGGCGAGCTCCAGCATGTCCTCGAAGGAGATCCAGTCGATCTTCCGCGCCTTCTTCACCACGCGCGGGTCGGCGGTGAACACACCGTCGACGTCGGTGTAGATCTCGCAGACCTCGGCGTCCAGCGCGGCGGCGAGCGCCACCGCCGTGGTGTCGGACCCGCCGCGCCCCAGCGTGGTGATGTCCTTCTTGTCCGCGCTGACGCCCTGGAATCCGGCGACGATGGCGATGTTGCCCTCGTCCAGCGCCGTCCTGATGCGCCCCGGCGTGACGTCGATGATCCGGGCTTTGTTGTGCACCGAGTCGGTGATGACGCCTGCCTGGCTGCCGGTGAACGACTGGGCCTCGTGGCCCAGGTTCTTGATCGCCATGGCCAGCAGGGCCATGGAGATCCGCTCTCCGGCGGTCAGCAGCATGTCGAACTCGCGGCCGGCGGGCATCGGGGACACCTGCTCGGCCAGATCGATCAGCTCGTCCGTCGTGTCGCCCATCGCGGAAACGACGACAACCACCTGGTTGCCGTTCTTCTTCGCTTCCACGATCCGCTTGGCGACGCGCTTGATGCCCTCGGCATCGGCAACGGAGGAACCTCCGTACTTCTGCACGACAAGGCCCACGTGCGCTCCTCGCTCGGTTTGTCTCTGTCGGCTCAGTTTAACGAGCGGCCGGGTTCCACCAGCGTGCTCCCGCATGGTGAGACGTCGTGACGGAGGGTTCCGCCGCTCGCTTCCGGGACGGAACATGCCCAGCGCACGGCACCCCACTCGGGAAAGTGCGGTGGCTCACAGTGACGTCGGCGAGGAGACCGCCGAGACCGGGACCGGTCCGGTGCCCCGGGGTCCGGGGCACCGGCTCACGTGGTCCGCAGGCCCAGCTGTCCGCCGATCTCCTCCTGCATGACCTGGCCCGCCTCGAACTCCAGGGTCTCGTCGCCCAGCGTCGCCTGGTCGGTGTCCAGGCCGTCCAGCTCCGCCAGGGGCTGGTTGAGGCGCACGTGGATGAGGATGGACTGCAGGGCGCGCAGGGTCGCGGAGGCCGTCGGGCCCCAGTTGGAGAAGTAGGAGAACTGCCACCACCACAGCGCCTCGGTGGTGCGGCCGGCCCGGTAGTGGGCCATGCCGTGCCTGAGGTCGGCGACGACGTCGGCCAGGTCGTCCGAGATACGGGCCGGCACGGGCGCCCTGCGGGGCTCGTAGGGGTCGAAGACCTCGGAGTAGACGTCGATCGGCTCCAGCATGCGGGCGAAGTTCTCGCGCAGCTCGTCGACGTCCGGCTCGGGACCCAGGTCCGGCTCGTAGCGCTCGTCGGGGACGATGTCCTCGTGCGCGCCGAGACGGCCGCCGGCCAGCAGCAGCTGGGAGACCTCCAGGAGGAGGAAGGGGACCGCCGAGTCCGGCTCGTCGCCCTTGGCCACCTCCGTGACGGCCACCAGGAAACTCTCGACCTGGTCGGCGATCTGGACCGCGAAGTCGTCGGGGTCCTGGGCGGTCGCGTGCAGTGTGGCGTCAGACATCTAGGAGTCGTCTCCCCTCGAAGGCGCGTCCGAGGGTGACCTCGTCCGCGTATTCCAGGTCGCCGCCCACCGGGAGGCCGCTGGCCAGGCGGGTGACCTTCAGGCCCATGGGTTTGATCATGCGGGCGAGGTAGGTGGCGGTCGCCTCGCCCTCCAGGTTGGGGTCCGTGGCCAGGATGAGCTCGGTGACCGCGCCGTCGGCCAGCCGGGCGAGCAGTTCCCTGATCCGCAGGTCGTCGGGGCCGACGCCCTCGATCGGGCTGATCGCGCCGCCGAGCACGTGGTACCGGCCGCGGAACTCGCGGGTGCGCTCGATGGCGACCACGTCCTTGGGCTCCTCGACCACGCAGATCACCGACTGGTCGCGGCGCGGGTCACGGCAGATGTTGCACAGCTCCTCCTGCGCCACGTTGCCGCAGGTCGCGCAGAACCGGACCTTGGCCTTGACCTCCAGGAGCGCCTGGGCGAGCCGCCGTACGTCCGCCGGCTCCGCCTGCAGGATGTGGAAGGCGATCCGCTGCGCGCTCTTCGGACCGACGCCGGGCAACCGCCCCAGCTCGTCGATGAGGTCCTGGACCACGCCTTCGTACAACGGACTGCCCTTCCTGGAGTCTTCGGTACGTACCGTAGTTGGCTGCCGCCTGTCCTAGGAAGGCGGTACGGGTGTCGCGCGGGCGACGAACATCAGAACGGCGAGATCAGAACGGCAGACCGGGGATGCCGCTGCCGCCGCCGAGCCCCTGCGCGAGCGGGCCGAGCTTCTGCTGCTGGAGCGCCTGGGCGTTCGCGTTGGCCGCCTGGACGGCCGCGACGACCAGGTCGGCGAGGGTCTCGGTGTCCTCCGGGTCCACCGCCTTCGGGTCGATCTTCAGCGTGCGGAGTTCGCCGGCGCCGGTCACGGTGGCCGTCACCAGCCCACCGCCCGCCTGCCCGTCGACCTCCGTGTTCGCCAGCTCCTCCTGGGCCCGCGCCAGGTCCTCCTGCATCTTCTGGGCCTGCTGGAGCAACTGCTGCATGTTGGGCTGGCCACCACCGGGGATCACGATCAGCTCCTGGTTCCGCGTCCGTGTCGTCTGCGTCCTGCTCGGCGTCTTGCCGGTTCTGCACTGCTGTGGATGAGCCTACGTGCTCGACGCAGCCATCGCCCCGCCACTCTTTCGAGTGAGAATCCTGGCGGCCCTATACCTGATCAAGGCCCACTTCCGAGCGGAAAAGAACCGAAAGCCAGGCCTTCGCCACCCATTGGGCGGTAGGAAGGGTGCCCGTCGTCAGCATCCAGGTCACGTGCACCATGACGATCCGATGTCACGGAACGTGAGCGGTTGTGATCAGTAGGGAGTGCCGGGTGGGCCAGCCGGAGATGCAGCCCGAGGGACCGCCTCAGGAAGGGCGGGGCGAGGGCGCGGCAGGACTGCGGCCGGGTGATCTGACCGGGCGGCCCTTCCCGCTCGGGGACTGGGGTGAACCGGCCGAGCGGCTCGACGAGCTGTACCGGTGGGTGGAGCGCGGGGCGCTGGGGACCGCCGAGTGGTACCTGTCGGACCGGATCTGGAAGCGGCGGGGAGCGCGGGCGCTGCGGTGCGGGGCGGCCGTGGGCGCCGTGCTGGGCGCCGCGCTGCCGCTCCTGGACCTCACCGGGGCGGTCGGCGGCGTCGCGCCCTGGGGATACCTCGCCCTGCTGATGGCGGTGGCGTGCGTGGGCATCGACCGGTTCTTCGGGGTGACCTCCGGCTGGATAAGGGACATGGCGACCGCGCAGGCGGTGCAGCGGCGGCTCCAGGTGCTCCAGTTCGACTGGGCCTCGGAGAGCGTCCGGGAGGTGCTGGGCCCCGCGGAGGGCACGGCGAGCGAGGCGGCCGAGCGGTGCCTGGCGGTGCTGCGGCGGTTCTCGGAGGACGTGACCGAACTGGTCCGCACGGAGACGGCCGACTGGATGGTGGAGTTCCGGACCGGTCCGGCGCCGCTCGGCATGCAGGCGACGGTGACGGCCGGGCCGCGCGCGGACGCGGGGCATCTGGGCGGCCGCTTCCCGCTGCCGCCGGGCGCGAACGGCAGCCGCCCCAACATGCCCAGGCAGCGGCCGCCGGAGCCGCGCTGACCGGATTTGTCACGACGCCCTAATGTCTTGACATCGATCGGACCGGCGCCCCATCGTGAGCGGACAGTCCGCGCAACGGTCCGAAGAGGGGCAGCCACATGGTGCGTACGCTCGGCGTCGCCGTCGTCGGGTTCGGCTGGATGGGGCGGGTGCACACCCAGGCCTACCAGCGAGTCCTCCACCACTTCCCGGAGCTGCCCGTCCGTCCCGAGCTGGTGACGGTCGCCGAGGAGGTGCCCGGCCGGGCCGAGGAGGCCGCCGCGCGGTACGGGTTCGCGTCCACCGCCCGCGACTGGCGCGAGGTCGCCGCCGACCCGCGCGTCCACGCCGTCAGCGTCACCGCGCCGAACTTCCTGCACCGGGAGATCGGCGTCGCGATGGCCGGGGCCGGCAAGCACCTGTGGATCGAGAAGCCGGTCGGACTGAGCGCGGCGGACGCCGGCGCGGTCGCCGACGCCGTCGCGAAGGCCGGCGTCCAGGGCACGGTCGGCTTCAACTACCGCAACGCGCCCGCCGTCGCGTACGCCCGCGACCTCGTCGCCTCCGGCGAGCTGGGCACCGTCACGCATGTCCGCATCCGTCTCCTCAGCGACTACGCGGCGCACCCGGACGGCGCACTGACCTGGCGCTACGAGCGGGCCCGCGGCGGCACCGGGGTCCTCGGCGACCTCGCCTCGCACGGCGTCGACCTGGCCCGTTTCCTGCTCGGCGAGATCACCGCGCTGGCCGCCGACACCGCCGTCTTCATCCCCGAGCGTGCCCGCCCCACGGGTGCCACCGCCGGCCACACCCTGGCCACCGGCGGCGCGCTCGGCCCGGTGGAGAACGAGGACTACGTCAGCTGCCTGCTGCGCTTCGCGTCCGGCGCCCGCGGCGTGCTGGAGGCCTGCCGGGTCTCGGTCGGCGAGCAGAACAACTACGGCTTCGAGGTGCACGGCACCCGGGGCGCCGTCTTCTGGGACTACCGGCGGATGGGCGAGCTGGGGGTCAGCCGCGGCACCTCCTACCAGGACCAGCCCGTGGCCACGGTCTTCGTCGGTCCCGGGCACGGCGAGTACGGCGCCTTCCAGCCGGGCGCGGCCAACGCCATGGGCTACGACGACCTCAAGGTCGTGGAGGCCCGCAACTTCCTGCGTTCCATAGCGGAGGGCACCCCCTGCGGCCCGACCCTGGCGGACGCCGTGCACAGCGCGACCGCCCTGGACGCGATGAGCCGCTCGGCCGCGCAGGGCACCTGGGTGAGCCTCGGCTGACCCGCGCCCGCCCGCCTCACCCGCAGAGCGTCATCCCCACCGGGGTGTAGCAGGGCACGTGCCCGTGCGTGCGGATGACGTCCTCGCCGTTGCCCTTGACCAGGTACGACAGGAAGCTCGACGCCAGCGTGTCGGCGGCGGGCCGGCCGTAGGTGTACGCGTACTCGATCTCGCGGTACGGGTAGGGGCTGACACCGCGCTCGATGGCCTCCACCGACGGGGCGTCGTGGTCCAGCGAGAGGATGTGCAGGCCCTTCGCCCCGGCCGCCACGTTCAGCTCGGCGTAGCCGACCGCGCCCTTCAGCCGGGCCACCTCCGACAGCACCTGGTCGGTCGAGTCCAGCTCGCAGCGGACCACCTTCGCCGTCGGGTCGTCCTGGTGGACGCAGTCGACGGAGGAGTTGGCGATCTCACCGCGCCCGAGCACCCGCCGCTGGAAGACCTGCCGGGTCCCGGAGTCGGCGTCCCTGCTGACCAGCCGCACCGGCAGGTCGGGGCCGCCCAGCTGCTTCCAGTCGGTGATCTCGCCCCGGTACAGCCGGCGGACGTCGGAGGCGGTGAGGTCCGTCAGCCGCACGCCGTCGTTCACGACGAGCGCGAAGACCACCAGGGCGACCCGGTTCTCGCGCAGTTGGGGCATGCCGGGCGGCTTGGGGCCGTCGGAGAGGGCGAGGACGGACGGGGAGCCCTTCTTCTTCGCGTCGGCGCCCGCGCTGTTCAGGTCCCTGATCCCGGCCGTCGAACCGCGCGCGTCGACGCGGATCGAGGCGCCCTCGCACTCCCTCTCGTACTTCTCGGCCGCGTCCGTGACCACCGGTGCGAACGCCGTCGAGCCGTAGACGGCCAGCGAGCCCTTCGCGCAGCCGATCGGCGGCGGGCTGTCGTCGCGGGCCACGACGATCGCGGCCAGGGTGACGACACTGAGCGTCAGCATGGTGGTGATGAGCCGGGAGGCGCGGCTGAACAGCGGGGTCGCGTCGTCGGGGGTGGCGCTGCGGTTGGGGTGCACCTCGCCGTCGTGGAGGCCGCCGATGAGCCTGATCTCCCGGCCGACGTCGCCGCCGGACAGCAGCACGAGGAGCTTGAAGTGCTCTCCGTGGTTGAGCGGGACGCGCGGGATGCGCAGGGTGTTGCCCGAGTAGCCGAAGCCGCGCTCCGGGGTGAAATGCGGCATGAGGTGGTCGGTGTCGGTCGGCTGGGTGACCGAGACGCCGCGGATCGTCCGGTCGCCGAACACCGCGGTGAGGCCGTGCAGTTCGGGACTGGTGTAGTCGTCGCGGCCGATGCCCTGCGAGCCGTCGTTCTCGATGCGCAGCAGGACGAGGGTGGCGTCGGCCATGTCCGGGGCCTCGTCGAAGAGGCCGAGGCGCCGGCCGATCCGTCCCGAGCGGAGGTCGTCGCCGATCGGGTTGTCCATCTGCACGCGGTAGCCGATCCGTTTGCGGCGCGGGACGCGGCGCTCGAACCAGAAGATGGCGGCCGACGCGACGATGCCCGCCGCCGCGGTGCCGACGGCGACGATGTTCTCCGCGCTCAGCCACTCCATGTGGGTGCCCCCGCCACTCCCCGGAGTCGGATGGTGCGGTCACCGTAAGGGGCGCGGAGCGGCCGCGACGGGACAATCCGGACGCGCGGGTCAATGTTCGCCGAGCGTTCAACTGCCCCGGCGGAAGCGGAAGTTCACTGCTTGCTGTAGGTGAGGCTCTCCTCGCCGTCCTTCCGGACCCGCTTCAGCCTGCCGTCCGCCAGCAGGGTCACCTCGGTGGCCTCTCCGGCGCTGCACGACGAACGGGGCCGACCGGCCGTCACCGCGGAGGGTCCGATCTCCAACGGGCCGGACGTGCCCGGCTTCCCGGTGAGTTTCGCGTCGAACTCGCAGTGGTAGCCGGGGCCGTCGGCGACCAGGGTCAGCACCGGGTCCCCGACGGCGCCCTGGCGGATGGTCAGTTCCCGGGTGTTGTGGCCGGTGGAGTTGTCGATCGAGGTGGCCCAGGTGCCCAGGAAGCCGGTGGGCACGCTGCCGGCCGAGGGGGCCGAGGAGGAGGGCGATCCGGTGGGCGCCGGTTCCCCGGCGGAGGTCCGGGCGGGCGCCGAGGGGGCTGAATCGGCGGGGCCGCCCGCCTTGTCGTCGTCACCGCCGCCGCTGTTCAGGAGCCCGTACACGGAACCGCCGGCGGCCAGCATCACCACGAGGGCGACCGCGACGAGGAGCACCGAGCGGCGGTTGCGGCCCGGCTCCTCGTCGGGAACCGGCTCGTAGGGCGGGGGCGGCGGCTGGGGGGTGCGCGGCGGCGGGGCGTGTTCGGGGGTGGCGACGGTGGTGTAGGGGTTGTACGACGCCGGCTGCGGGTGCTGCTGGGGGTAGCCGTAGGCGGGGTGGGCCGGGGCGTGCTCGGGGGACGGCGGGCCGGGCGCCGGCTGCGGCTGCGGCGCGGCCTGCCGCGGCTGCGCGGCGGTGCCGCCCCAGGCCCACGGGCCGGCCGCGCCGCTTCGCGGGGCCTGCGCCGCGGACCCGTACAGCGTCGGGTCCTCCACCTCCAGCAGTTCCACCGCGTGCCGGCCTAGCTGGGCCACCAGCGACCCCGGCAGCCAGGGGTCGCGGGAGCGGCCCTCCTCGACCGTGTCGACCGCGCCCGTCCTGGCCAGGATGGCGTCCAGCGAGGGACGGGTCGCGGGGTCCTTGCGGAGGCAGTCGCGGACCACGTCGGCGATGCCCTCGGGAAGCCCGGCCAGGTCGGGCTCCTCCTGCGCGATGCGGAACAGCTGCGCGTGCGCGCCGCCCTCGGTGGCGCCGAAGGGAAGCCGTCCGGTGGCCGCGTAGGCGAGCACCGAGCCGAGGCTGAACACGTCGGAGGCCGGGGTGATCCGGTCGCCGCGCACCTGCTCGGGGGCCATGAAGCCCGGCGAGCCGACGAGCGACCCGGTGGTGGTGATGCCCTCGCCGGGCAGGGTCTCCAGGGCCCGCGCGATCCCGAAGTCGATGACCCGCGGTCCCTCTATCGTGAGCATCACGTTGGACGGCTTGAGGTCGCGGTGGACGATCCCGGCCGCGTGGATGTTGGCGAGCGCGTGCGCCAGGCCGGCGGCGAGGATCCGTACCGACCGCTCGGGCAGCGGCCCGTGGTCGTGCTCGACGACCCGCTGGAGGCTCGGCCCGGCGACGTAGCCGGTGGCCACCCACGGCACGGCGGCCTCGGTGTCGGCGTCCAGGACGGGCGCGGTCCAGAACCCGCCGACCCGCTGCGCGTTGCGCACCTCCTGCCGGAAGCGGGCCCGGAAGTCCTCCTGCGCGGCGAGTTCGGCCCGGACCAGCTTGACGGCGACGGTACGGCCGCGCTCCGAGCGGGCGAGATACACCTGGCCCATGCCGCCCGCGCCGAGCAGCGCCAGCAGCCGGTACCTCCCGATGTGCTGCGGATCCCCGGGCCCCAGCTTCTCCATGGCAGATCCGCCCCTTCTCCACAGGTGTGATCCAGCCGAGAATATTCCGGCCGCCCGGACGCCCGGGACCCGCCTTGTCTACGGTTGCGTAACAGGTGCCGTTCGCTCCGGCGCATCCACGGGCTGTGGACAAACTGTCGCGGAATCCCCCTGACCATGGAACAGGTCGCCGATATCGCGCCCGCGCCGGATACTCCTAGGCTCGGCGCCATGACCCCTCAGCCCAATCCCCAGGCCGGAGCCGCCGTCAAGGCGGCCGACCGCGCGCACGTCTTCCACTCCTGGTCCGCGCAGGAACTCATCGACCCGCCGGCCGTGGCCGGTGCCGAAGGGTCGTACTTCTGGGACTACGACGGCAGGCGCTACCTGGACTTCACCAGCGGGCTCGTCTTCACCAACATCGGCTACCAGCATCCGAAGGTCGTCGCCGCGATCCAGGAGCAGGCCGCGAAGATGACCACCTTCGCGCCCGCCTTCGCCGTGGAGGCCAGGTCGGAGGCGGCCCGGCTGATCGCCGAGCGGACCCCCGGCGACCTGGACAAGATCTTCTTCACCAACGGGGGCGCGGACGCGATCGAGCACGCCGTGCGGATGGCCCGGCTGCACACCGGCCGCCCGAAGGTGCTGTCCGCCTACCGCTCGTACCACGGCGGCACCCAGCAGGCGATCAACCTCACCGGCGACCCGCGCCGCTGGGCCTCCGACGGGGCCGCGGCCGGGGTCGTGCACTTCTGGGCGCCCTTCCTGTACCGCTCGCGCTTCTACGCGGAGACCGAGGAGCAGGAGACCGCGCGGGCGCTGGAGCACCTGGAGACCACGATCGCGTTCGAGGGGCCGGGCACGGTCGCGGCGATCGTGCTGGAGACCGTGCCGGGGACCGCCGGGATCATGCTCCCGCCGCCCGGCTACCTGGCGGGCGTCCGCGAGCTCTGCGACCGGCACGGGATCGTCTTCGTCCTGGACGAGGTGATGGCCGGGTTCGGGCGCACCGGTGAGTGGTTCGCCGCCGACCTGTTCGGCGTCGTACCCGACCTGATGACCTTCGCCAAGGGCGTGAACAGCGGGTACGTGCCGCTCGGCGGGGTCGCGATCAGCGGGCGGATCGCCGAGACCTTCGCCCGGCGGCCCTACCCGGGCGGGCTGACGTACTCCGGTCATCCGCTGGCCTGCGCCGCCGCCGTCGCCACCATCGGGGTGATGGCGGAGGAAGGCGTCGTCGAGAACGCGAAGCGGCTCGGCGCGGACGTCGTCGGACCCGCCCTGGCCGCGCTGGCCGAGCGGCACCCGAGCGTGGGCGAGGTGCGCGGCACCGGCATGTTCTGGGCGCTGGACCTGGTGCGGAGCCGGGAGACCCGGGAGCCGCTGGTGCCGTACAACGCGGCCGGCGAGGCGAACGCGCCGATGGCCGCGTTCACGGCCGCCGCCAAGCAGCACGGCCTGTGGCCGTTCGTGAACATGAACCGCACGCACGTCGTGCCGCCGTGCAACGTCAGCGAGGCGGAGCTGAAGGAGGGGTTCGAGGCGCTCGACGCCGCGCTGAGCGTGGCCGACGAGTACACGGTGTAGCGGCGCCCCGCGCTCCCCCCTTCCGCCGCGGCACCGGAAGGAGTACACGCGGAACCCGAACGCGTAAGGTGGCGTGCTCGTAGATGTACATGTAAGCGAGCACGTCACCTGAACGCGTGAGGAGAGGCACCCGACCATGCCGGGCAACGGCGCTGTGACCCGCAGTACCCTGCGCCAGCAGATCGCGGACGCGCTCCGTGACGAGGTGCTCGCCGGGCGCCTCCAGCCGGGCCGCGAGTTCACGGTCAAGGAGATCGCCGACCAGTACGGGGTCTCCGCCACACCGGTCCGCGAGGCCCTGGTCGACCTGTCCGCGCAAGGCGTCCTCGACGCCGACCAGCACCGCGGCTTCCGGGTCCCGGAGTACTCGCTCACCGACTACCGGAACATGATCGAGGCCCGCAGCCTGGTCGTGGACGGCATGTTCCACGCCCTCGCCGACGGCCGCCACCCCGCCTTCAAGGACCCCCGGGAGCCGCGGGTCGCGGCCGCCCTGGCCGCCGTCCGCCGGCGCGGCGAGGAGGCCCAGCGGGCCGCGACCGCCGGCGACCTCTCCGTGCTGATCGGCTACGACCTGCGCTTCTGGCGTGAGCTGTCCACGCTGTTCGGCAACCCCTACCTCGGCGACTTCCTGCACCGGCTGCGCGTGCAGTCCTGGGTGTGCGCGGTCCGGCACCTGCGCCGGCTGCCCGATCCGCGCGGACAGCTGTGGTCCGGGCACACCGAGCTGGTCGACACGCTGTCCCGGCGGGACATCGAGGGCGCCCGCGCGATCGTCGCCGCGTACAACGCACACTCCCTCGCCCTCATCGAGCGTCTGTCGGAGAACGGATGACCGCGCCCCAGGAGACCGTCGACCTGTCCGTGGTCATCCCCGCCTACAACGAGGAGGCGCGGCTCGGCCCGACGCTCGACGCCGTCACCCGCTACCTCGCCGACCACGAGAGCCGCTTCGGCACCTGGGAAGTGATCGTCTCCGACGACGGCTCCACCGACGGGACGCGCGAGGTCGCCGCCTTAGGGCGTCCGCGGGTCCGCCTGGTCACCGCTGACCGCAACCGCGGCAAGGGCAACGCCCTGCGCCTCGGGGTGGCGGCCAGCACCGGCCGCCGGGTGCTGGTCACCGACGCCGACCTGGCGGCCCCGATCGAGGAACTGGACCAGCTCGACAAGGCGCTGGGCGAGGGCTGCGTGGCGGCGATCGGGTCGCGCGCGGTGCCGGGCGCGGAGATATTCGACCACCAGCACCGGCTGCGCGAGCTGCTCGGCCGTGCCGGGAACCTGCTGATACGGGCCACCGCGGTGCCCGGCATCAAGGACACCCAGTGCGGTTTCAAGCTGTTCGACGGCGACCGGGGCCGTGAGGCCTTCGCGGGCTCGCGGCTGGACGGCTGGGGCATCGACGTCGAGGTCCTCCAGCACCTGCACCGCGACGGCGGGACGATCGCCGAGGTGCCGGTCCGCTGGAGCCACCAGCCCGGCTCCAAGGTCGGCCCGCTGGCCTACCCGAAGGTCCTCGCGGACCTGGCCCGGCTGCGGCTGCGCCGGCTGCGCCCGGCCGACCTGCTGGTCCCGGTGCTCTTCCTGGTCCTGTCGGTCGCCCTGTACTCGGGCCGCTTCTTCGACCCGGGCCACCGCTACCTCACCGACTCCCTCCAGGACCAGAACCAGTGGGAGTGGTTCTTCGCGGTGACCGCGGACAACCTCGCGCACCTGCGCAACCCGTTCTTCTCCGACCTCCAGAACTTCCCCGACGGCGTCAACCTGATGGCGAACACGGTCATGCTGGGCGTCTCCGTCCCCTTCGCCCCGCTCACGCTGCTCGCCGGACCGGCCGTCTCGCTCTCCGTCTGCATGGCGCTGGGCCTGGCCGGGACCGCCGTCGCCTGGTACTGGCTGCTCGTCAAGCGGGTGGTACGGCACCGGGGTGCCGCCTTCCTCGGCGCGGCCCTGGCGGCGTTCGCGCCGCCGATGGTCAGCCACGCCAACGCGCACCCCAACTTCGTGATCCTGTTCATGATCCCGCTGATCATCGACCGCGCCCTGCGGCTGGCGGCGGGCACCCGGGTCCGGCGGGACGGGATCGTGCTCGGCCTGATGGCGGCCTACCAGGTCTTCCTGGGCGAGGAGCCGTTCCTGCTCGCGGCGCTCGGCATGGTCCTGTTCGCCGTCGCGTACGCGGCCGTACGGCCGCGGGTGGCGCGGGAGTCCTGGCGTCCGCTGGGCAGGGGCCTGCTGATCGCGGGCGCGGTCTGCCTGCCGATCGTCGCCTATCCCCTGTACTGGCAGTTCAGCGGTCCGCAGAGCTACCACAGCGTCCTGCACGGCGACAACGCGGGAAACAGCCCGCTCTCGCTCATCGCCTTCTCCGAACGCTCGATGCTCTTCGGCGACCCGGCCCGCGCCAACGAGCTGTCCCTCAACCCCACCGAGCAGAACGCCTTCTACGGCTGGCCGCTGGTCCTGCTCGCCTTCGCGGTCGCGGTACGGCTGTGGTCGCGGCCGCTGGTCAAGGCGCTGGCGTTCACGTCGGTGGCGGCGGCGGTCCTGTCCATGGGCCCGAAGATCCGCGTCCCGCTGACGGACACGGTGTACTCGGGCCCCTGGGCGCTGGTGCGCAAGCTGCCGCTCTTCGAGTCGGTGATCGAGGGCCGGGTGGCGATGATCTGCGCCCCGGCGCTGGGCGTGCTGCTCGCGCTCGCCCTGGAGGAGGTGCTGGGCGCCCGGCGGGCCCGCACCCAGTACTTCGGCCTGCTCGCCGTCGTGCTCGCGGTGCTCCCGATCGTCCCGGCTCCGCTCAAGTCGGCGCCGCGGACGCCGGTCCCGGAGTTCGTCGCGAGCGGGATGTGGAAGTCGTACGTGGGCAGGGGCGAGTCCCTGGTGCCGCTGCCGCTCCCCGACCCGGGGTCCGCGGAGGCGCTGCACTGGCAGACGGCGGCGGACCTCGGCTTCAAGCTGCCCGGCGGCTACTTCAACGGCCCCTACGGCGAGGACCGCATCGGGATCTACGGCGCCGTCCCGCGCTTCACCTCCGACATGCTGCGCGACGTCCGCTACACCGGGAAAGTGCCGGTGATCGGCAAGAACTGGCGGGCGCAGGCCCGGAAGGACTTCGCGTACTGGAAGGCGGGCGTCCTGGTGGTCGCGCCGCAGCCCAACGACGACAAGCTGCGCGAGGCGGTCGCGGCTCTGACCGGAAAACCCGGTAGGTGGACCGGTGGGGTGTGGGTATGGGACCTGCACGGGGGGAGCTGACCGGTCCCGCACCGACTACTCTTCCCAGACCACCTAGCTGCGCACGTGCTGTGAACGCGCGGACACCGCGCCGATACGAGGAGCCCTCTTTGGCCTGTGACCTCTGGCTGGTACCGCTCGTCGACGTGTTGTGCCACACCCCCGACAACCCGTTCGCCGAGGAACTCGCTCAGTACAACAAGGTGCTCGCCGAGGCCGGGCTGCCGCCGGTTCCGGTGTACCAGTACATGCCGGGACTCTCCGGCGAGGTCGCGCCGGTGGCCGGCTTCGACTACGACGCGCTCCACTTCCTGCGCCGCGCCTATCTCCTCCAGGTCTGCGGCCTGCCAGTCTCCCCGGTGGACGACCTGGGCGGCGACTACGAGCAGCTCCTGGAGATGTTCGAGTCCACGGCCCAGCAGTCGCACCTCGTCTGGCACTACGACCACGCCGGCGCGTACGTCCCCGTCGACTTCCCGAGCCCGCTCTCCAGCGACGAACTCCTCGCGAGCGGCGGCCCGCTCGGCTCCTCCCACGCCCTGCTGCGCGAGCTGGAGTACGTCGCCCCGTCGATCGGCATCGACCCGGCGAACCCCCCGGCTCCCCCGCAGGCGCCCACCGCCCCCACCGACCTGGAGGAACCGGCGACCCCGGCTCCCTACGACCCGAGCCCGTTCGCCCGCGAACGGCACGTCTGGCTCGGCCTGCACGCGGCGGCGACCCGCAGCCTGGCGCAGGGTTCGATGATCGTGTTCAGCTGAGGCGGAGGGGGCCTACGTAGGTCAGTTCTGCTCGACGATGCGGATCGTGCGGATGCCGGTGCCCCGGTAGCGCATCGGGGTCCTGGTCAGCACGGCACGGCCGCGTGGCCATTCGACGGTCGGCAGGGCGAGGTGCAGCACATGGGCGCCGCTCCAGTCGGGCTCGTCCTTGCCGTCCTCCGCCCTGCCCTTCGCAAGGCGCAGGCGCTTGCCCACGGCGGCGGCCGCCGCGAAGTCGAGCGCTTCGATGTTGACGGACGGCAGGGCTCCGACATGCTCGGCGACACCGGCCCGCTCCCGCTCCGCGGCGACCAGGCTCACCGCCGGGATGTAGACCCTCAGCGCGGGGTCTTTCTCAGCCTCGACGACCAGCCGCGAGGCCATGCTGTTCCCTGCGCCGAGCGCGAGGGCCGCCGTGTCGTCGAAGATGACGGCACGCGGCAGCGGGTACCGCTCCTCCCCTGTCACTGGACCTCCCCGATGCGCCCCGACTCGATGTCGGCCCACAGCTTCTCGCCGGCCTTCTCGTCCTCTTCCGTGTACGGCCGGCCGAGGAAGTGCGCCTCGACGTACGCCCTCGTCTCCTCGTACCGCTTGCGCTGCTCTTCCTTGGTCGGTGTGGCCCCGGCCAGCTCCGCGACCAGGTCCCGCATGCTCATTCCGCGTTCCCGGGCGAGTTCCTGGAGGCGGTCACGGACGGCGGGGTCGACCTTGATCGTGGTGTCAGCCATGAGGACAGTATACTGTCGGTATACCGTCTCGGGACGGACAAGTGTGACAGTCATCGACGTTCCTTTCTCTGGTTCCTACGCGGCCGCCGGGTGAAATTTCCGCGGTTCACCCCTGGGTGGCCCGAATTCGCACGGCCTCTCGGACACCTCGCAGGTCGTCGAGTACTGCCGTGTCACCGGGTCCCGTCGCACCACCCGTCGCAGATGACCCCGTTCCTCCAGCTCACGCAGGGAGGCGACGACCGTCATGCACCCTTCCCTGCGCCGCGCCGCGAGCATGCGCTCCGTGATCCACGAGCCGCTCGGAAGACTTAAGAGGTACGCCAGTACGCCCGCGGCCGCCCAGGACAGGCGGTACTCCCGGTGCAGAGAGCCGGTGAGGGCTGCGAAGGCGCGCAGCGGCGCCGTACGATGAACGCGCATCGGAGTGGTAGCTCCCGGTGTCGAGCCCCCGGGTGTTGGCGCACCGCGGGGGCAATCTGTTGATCGCGACTCTAGGGCCACGCAAAGTGGCGAACGCAAGCCGGAACACCCTTTTCCTGGGCTTTAGTTCACACATTTCACTCCGTGGAGTGAAGCGCGCTGCGCAGCAATCGCGCATGAACGAAACGGTCCGGCTCGGTCGGCGCGTAACGCCAGAACAAAGGCCAGGTCGTCCCGCCGAGCGCGGGCACCGGGATGTACGACACCCGGTCCGGCCCGGCGGCGAGCCGACTGGTCCCGGCCGGCCAGGGCACGTGCCGCTCGGCACTCCCGGCGGCCACCAGGAAGTACACACACCGCCGCCTGCTCGCGACCTCGATCACCGGCCCGGGATCGCCCCCGGTCATCCGCGCGAGCAGATCGGCGACGCGTCGCCCCCACTCGCCGTCGTCCACCCGCAAGGCGTCGAACTGGACTCCCGCCTTGCGGAGTTGGATCCCGGACGCGGGGAGCCAGTCGAGGTTTAAGGGGTCACTTTGCGTGTTCATGGGACCAGTCTGGGCAGGTGGGGCTACCGTCGCCATAACTCAGAGTCAAGAGCCGAAAACTCTGGGAATTCCGGGCCCGGTGGTTGTGGCCGTTTGAGTTCGTTTGAGTCCGGGGGTGACCGCATGACGCGGACGGAGGCGAGCGGCACGACACAACTCGTGGCCGCCATGACCAAGGCACTCCGTGAACAAAAGGAGCTGACGCAGGAGGAGTTGGGGAAGCTGATCGGCTACACCGGGTCCGCGGTCAGCGCCCTGGAAACGGGGGTGCAGCCACCCAGCGACAAGATGCTCGTCAAGCTGGAGGAGGCGATCGGCGGCGGCCTGGGCATCTTCGAGAAGGCGCGCGGGCTGGTGCTGCTGGACAAGTATCCGGCGCAGTTCAAGAACTTCGCGCTGGTGGAGCAGGAGGCGGTGTCGCTGTCGTCGTACCAGACGTTCGTGGTCGACGGCCTGTTCCAGACACCGGAGTACGCGCGGGCACTGATCGGCGGCGGCTTCCCGAAGCTCCCGGAGGAGAAGGTGGAGGAACTGGTCGAGGCACGGCTGGCCCGGCGCGCGCTGTTCGACCGGGCGGAACCGACGGCCATGATCGAGCTGATCCTGGAGGAGTCGGTACTGCGACGGCCGTTCGGGAGCTGGGATGTACTGCGGGACCAATTGCGCTCGCTCGCGGGGGATGCGGAGAGGGACAATGTGAGTGTCCAAGTGCTGCCGATGGAGCGGGGATTACGGGTCAGCCATGCCGGAGCTGCGGGGAACATGGTCCTGGTGAAGACCAAGGAGCACCACGACGTGGTCTACCTGGAGATCGAGGAGGAAAGCCTCCTGGTCAGCGATCCAGCGAAGGTCGCTCGACTCACCCACCGGTATGCCAAGATCCGAACGCAGGCTCTGAGTTCGGATGACTCACTCAGCCTCATCCGGACATTGGCGGGAGAAGACGGGACATGACCAGCACCCTGAGATGGTTCAAGTCGAGCTACAGCGACGACAGCGGCGGGCAGTGCCTCGAAACCGCATACACCTGGCGCAAGTCCTCGTACAGCGACAGCAGCGGTGGCCAGTGCCTCGAAATATCCCCCCGCCCCCGCACCGTCCACATCCGCGACTCCAAGGTGACCGACGGCCCGGAGATCACCGTGTCCACGGCCTCCTGGGCCGCGTTCGTCGGGGCGGCCGGGGCGGAGTGACTCCGGTGTCGGCTAACCGAACACGCTGAACAGGGCGAGCGCGGGCCCGGCCGCGTAGACCAGCACGCCCAGGGTCAGCGCGGTCCACGGCCGCCGGGCCCGCACCACCCCGAGGACGACCGTGACCGCCGCGGCGGCCAGCGCGACCGACGGTCCGAACATCGCGACGAGCATCCACACACCGGAGTCGTCGCAGAACCGCGCGGTCCCGGCCGAGGTACCGCAGCTGTCACCGGCGAAGGCCATCCCGAAGAACAGCAGGCCGTTGACCGCCACGGCGAGAGCGAGCAGCAGCCCGGTCACCACGGCGAAGAGCACTCCGAGGGGGCCGCCCGGCAGGGTGCGCTCCGGCGGGACCGCGGGGCCGTACGGCGGCGGGTACGGGGGCGGGTACGAGGGCGGCGGGAAGCTCATGCCTCCATCTCACTCCCGCCCGCGCGGACCCGCCTGAGTACGGCTACTCAACCGGGATGAGCCCGTGCCACCGCGCGGGTCACCAGGGCACCACCCCGTCGTCCTCGAAGAAGCCGCCGGTCGGGCCGCCGTCGGGCAGGGTCGCCAGGCGGACGGCGGTGGCCGCGCCCTGCTGCGGGGTGCGGACGCCCTGGAAAGCGTTGAGGTCGGTGGCGCAGTAGCCGGGGCACGCGGCGTTGATCAGGATGTCCGTGTCCCGGAGTTCCCTGGCGTACTGGACGGTGACGGCGTTGAGGAACGTCTTGGACGGCGCGTAGGCGACGGCGATCGGTCCCAGGTCGGCGCCGGGCGCGGACTGCCGGGTGAGGGAGCCGACGCTGCTGGAGACGTTCACGATCCGCGGCGACGGAGCGCGGCGCAGCAGCGGCAGCATCGCGTTGGTGACGCGGATGACGCCGATGACGTTGGTCTCGACGACCGTCCGTACCGTCTCGACGTCGACGGTGGTGGGCTCCTGCGGCGCGCCGCCGGTGATGCCGGCGTTGTTGACGAGTGCGTCGAGGCGTCCCGCGCGGGCCTCGACCAGTCCGGCCGCGGCGGTCACGCTCGCGTCGTCCGTCACGTCGAGCGGCACGCCGAACGCGTCGGCCCCGGCCGCCCGCAGCTTGGCGACGGCGGCCTCCCGGCGCTCCTCGTCCCGGGCGCCGACGCCGACGCTCCAGCCGAGGGCGCCGAGCCCGGCGGCGATCTCGTAGCCGATGCCCTTGTTCGCGCCGGTCACCAGCGCGGTCTTCCGCTGCGTCATGTCCTCGGTGATGTCTTCGGTCATGTCCTCGATCCTGGCGCGGGCCGGGCCGGGCGGGCCAACACCGATCGGGTGCGCGTCGATACCGCACGGGTATCGATCGCGGCCGGATCGGTAGCATGGCGGGCGTGGAGACACGCGAATTGCGGTACTTCGTGGCCGTCGCCGAGGAGTTGCACTTCGGGAGGGCGGCACGGCGGCTCGGGATCGCGCAGCCGCCGCTGTCGCGGGCGATCCGTCAGCTGGAACGGCGGCTGGGGGCGGCGCTGCTGGAGCGCACCAGCCGTCAGGTCGCCCTGACCGACGCCGGTTCGGTGCTGCTGCGGGAGGCGCGGGCGGCGCTGGACGCCGTCGAGGCCGCCGAGCAGCGCACCCGGCGCGCGGCCCTCGCGGCGGCCGGCCGGGCCGGCGTGGTCCTCGCCACGAAGGCGGGCGCGTCCGGCGAACTGCTGGCGAGGCTGCTCGACGCCTACGCCGCCGAACCCGGCGCGGTCACCGTCGACCTGCTGCTGTGCGGGGTGGGCGAGCAGGAGCGCATGCTGCGCGACGGCCGGGCCGACGTGGCACTGCTGCACCTGCCGTTCGACAGCACGGCGGGCTTCGACACCGAGGAGCTGCAGACGGAACGCCAGGTCGTGGTGGTGCCCGCCGGGCACCCCCTCGCCGCCCGCGACCAGGTGCGGATGACCGAGGTCACCGAGCTGGCGGGCCTGCCGCCGGCGCGCTGGCGGGGCCGCGACGGCACGTACCCGGACGGGCCCGGTCCCGAGGTCCGGGACCAGGCCCAGCTGTACCAGCTGGTCGCGCTGGGACGGGCCTGCTGTGTGGTGCCGGAGTCGGTCCGGTCCCAGCTGCGCGAGGACCTGGCCGCCGTGCCGGTGCCGGACGCCCCGCCGGTCACGACCGTGATCGCCTGGCCGCCCCACAGCCGGTCCCGGGCGGTCGCCGGCCTCGTCAGGACCGCGGTGCGGCTCTGCCCGAGCTGAACGAGCCGCGAGGAGGGCGAGTCCGCGGGACCCGGTGAACCCGCCCTCGGCACGGGCTACGGGAAGACCGGCGTCCCGCCCTGCGTCAGCTTCCAGTTGGCCGCCGCGAACGTCTTCGGGTCGATGGTGCCCTTCGCCGTCGCGTAGGCGACCATCAGGTCGCGGACCTGGTTGGGGGTGCTGTAGACGATCTCCGCCTCGGCGATGTGCGGGTAGCCGGAGCCGCCGTTGGCGCGGTAGTTGTTGACGGCCACCACGAAGACCTGGTCGTCGGCGACCGCGGTGCCGTCGTAGCTGAGGTTCTTGATGCGCGAGCCCTCGGCGGCCGCGACGTCGATCTCGTAGTCGACGCCGGCCGCGGTGTCGTACATGTAGTCCCAGAAGCTGTTGGCGTTGGTGAGGGTGGCGGTGTCGACCGCGGTGCCGACCGGGACCTGGTGGTAGTACTTCGCCGCGTACTCCAGGTAGTCCTTGAGCTGGGCGCCGGTGAGCTTCTTGCCGTACAGGGTGTTCTCGTAGACGTACAGGCCCGCGACGTCGCGGATCGTCACGTCCCCGGCCGGGATGACGGCCGTGCGGCTGAAGGGCGCGGCCACCGAGATCAGCGGGAGAGCGGCGTCCGCCGCCGACAGGCCCGCCTTCACGCCCTCCATCTGGACCTGCTGGATGAAGTCGATGGCGGGCACGTCCTTCCAGCAGGCGTCCGCCGTCGACATGGTCTCGGTGCAGGTGCCGATCGCGGTGTTGACGTACTTGACCACCAACGCGTGGTCGGCGGTGAGGAGTTCGGTGATCCGCGGGTCCTCGGCGACCGTGTTGCTGTTCAGCGTGGTGGCGGTCTTCTTGGTGATCTTCCAGGAGCCGCGCACGTGCTCCAGCTCGAAGTCGAAGCGGGAGAGGCGGTAGCCGTAGCAGTACGGCTCGGAGAGGAGGACGTCCTCGCCGGTCTCCGCGTTCTTCACGGTGTACGTCGGCACGTCGACGTGGGTGTGGCCGACGAGGATCGCGTCGATGCCGGGCACCTGCTCGGCGACCAGGTTCGACGCGTTCTCCACGTAGGGCAGTTCGTCGCCCCACGACGTGGAGCCGTCCAGGCCCGAGTGGTCGGTGAGGAAGACGACGTCGCAGCCGAGGGCGCGCAGCCGCGGCACGTACTTCTTCGCCTGCTCGACCAGGCCGGTGAAGGCCATCTTCCCGGAGACGTTGTCCTTGTCCCACAGGGCGATGCCCGGGTTGGTGAGGCCGAGGATGCCGACCTTGATGTCCGGGCCGTGCGGCACCTTGATGTGCTTGACGGTGTAGGGCCGGAAGGCGGGCCTGAGCGTCTTGGCGTCCAGCGCGTTGGCGCCGAGCAGCGGGAAGTCGCACTGCTTCTCGAAGGTGCGGACGGTCTCTATGCCGTAGTTGAACTCGTGGTTGCCGAGGGCGGCCGCGTCGTAGCGCATCTCGTTCATGGCGATGGCCATGGGGTGCTTGGGGCCGCGCTTGCCGTTCTTGCCGGTGATCGGGTCGACGCTCGCGAAGTACGAGGCGAGCGAGGTGCCCTGGATGATGTCGCCGGCGTCGACCAGCAGCACCCGGTCCGCGCCCCGCTCCTTGCGGATGTTCTTCACCAGGGTGGCGATGCGCGCGATGCCGTACGTGTTGCCCTTGGCGTCCACCGGCGCCGCGTTGGTGTAGTAGTCCCAGTTGAAGACGTGGCTGTGCAGGTCGGTGGTGCCCAGGATGGAGAAGCTCCAGGTCTTGGGCGCCTTCGGGGGCTTGGCGTGGCCGTGGCCGCGCTCGGCCGCCTCGGCGGTGCCGCCGCCGACGGTTCCCGCGACGGCCACGGCCGCTCCGGTGACGGCAGACTTCTGCACGAACTCACGGCGGTTCATGGGATTGACGGGCATTCAGGGCTCCTGGAAGGGCGATCGGGAGGGGAGTTGCGTGCGGGAGGCGGCGGGCTACCCGCGTAGATGCTGACCCTCACCCGTTACCGGCGTAACCACGGACAGCCCAAGGGCCGGTCAAGGATTCCCAAGACCGGCCCAAGTCGAGCGGCGAACCGAGGCATTACAGGAACGAGTTGATCTCGATCGTCTCGTCCCGGCCGGGGCCCACGCCGATCGCGGAGATCGGGGCGCCGGACATCTCCTCCAGGGCCTTCACGTACGCCTGCGCGTTCTTCGGCAGGTCGGAGAAGGACTTGGCCTTCGTGATGTCCTCGGACCAGCCGGGCAGCGTCTCGTAGACCGGCTTCGCGTGGTGGAAGTCGGTCTGGGAGTACGGGAGTTCCTCGACGCGCTTGCCGTCGATCTCGTACGCGACGCAGACCGGGATCTGCTCCCAGCCGGTGAGGACGTCCAGCTTGGTGAGGAAGAAGTCGGTCAGGCCGTTCACGCGGGTCGCGTAGCGGGCGATCACCGCGTCGAACCAGCCGCAGCGGCGGTCGCGGCCGGTGGTGACACCGCGCTCGCCGCCGATCCGGCGCAGCGCCTCGCCGTCCTCGTCGAACAGCTCGGTCGGGAACGGGCCGGCGCCGACGCGGGTGGTGTACGCCTTGAGGATGCCGATGACCCGGCTGATCTTCGTCGGGCCCACGCCGGAGCCGGTGCAGGCGCCGCCGGCGGTCGGGTTGGACGAGGTGACGAAGGGGTACGTGCCGTGGTCGATGTCCAGGAGCGTGCCCTGGCCGCCCTCGAAGAGCACGACCTTGTCGTCCTCCAGCGCCTGGTTGAGGACGAGGACGGTGTCGGCGACGTACGGGGCGAGCTTGTCCGCGTACGTCAGCAGCTCCTCGACGACCTGCTCCACGGCGATCGCGCGCCGGTTGTAGAGCTTGGTGAGCATCTGGTTCTTGACGTCGAGGGCCGCCTCGACCTTCTGGGTCAGGATCGACTCGTCGTAGAGGTCCTGGACCCGGATGCCGACGCGGTTGATCTTGTCCGCGTAGGTCGGGCCGATGCCGCGCCCCGTGGTGCCGATCTTCCGCTTGCCGAGGAAGCGTTCCGTCACCTTGTCGACCGTCACGTTGTACGGCGTGATGATGTGCGCGTTTCCGCTGATCATGAGCTTGGACGTGTCGACGCCACGCTCGTTCAGACCGCTCAGCTCGGAGAGCAGGACCGACGGGTCGACGACGACTCCGTTGCCGATGACCGGAACACACGTGGGCGAGAGGATTCCGGAAGGGAGCAGGTGGAGCGCGTACTTCTGGTCGCCTACGACGACCGTGTGGCCGGCGTTGTTGCCGCCCTGGTAACGCACCACGTAGTCGACGGAGCCACCTAGCAGATCCGTCGCCTTTCCCTTGCCTTCGTCACCCCACTGAGCACCGAGCAGCACAAGTGCGGGCACGCGCGTACACCCCTTCCGGGCGGGGCATGTCCAAGGTCAGGGGCGTGGGCGTAAGGTTCGTCGCCGCGTACCACCGCGACCGTCGTTGGCCGCACAACCGTCGGACCGGATGCCCCGGAATAGACGAAGCCCCTGGCGCAATAGCGCAAGGGGCTCTTGCACAGTGATGCTACCCGAGGAAGCGAGGCACGACCGAGGTGGCGACATTCGCGACGTCCGACCAGCTGCTGGTGATCATCGATCCGGCGGCACGGCAGAGGGACGGTGAATCCGTCCGGATCGCGAAAGACGTGCTCAGTGCGGGTGCGACCACGAAGGTGTGTCTGCCGGAGGGGCCCGAGGAATTCGCCAGGGCACTGGCCCGCAGGGGGTCCCGCCGGCCGGTGGTGATCGGCGACGACGGCGCGCTCATCCGTGCCGTGACCTTTCTGCACCGGCAGCGGGAGCTGGCCGGATGTGTGCTGTCGATGGTGCCGGTGGGAGGCGCGCTGAGCGTCGCGCGCACGCTGGGGGTGCCCACGGGTGCGGTGGCGGCGGCGCGGGCCGTCCTGGACGGCGTGGAGCGGCGCCTGGACCTGCTGGTCGACGACAGCGACGGGGTGGTGCTGGGCGCGCTGCGGATCCCGCCGCTGGCGGCGGTGCCGGTGGCCGCGGAGCCGGTGCCGTCCCGGGGGTGGCTGCGGCCGTACCAGACGCTCGTCCGCTCCCTGTCCGCCCGCCCGGCCCCGGCCGTGCCGCGTCCCGGCCCGTCGCGGCTGCGGGTCGAGGTCGACGGGGAGACGGTGGTGGACCTGGACCAGCCGGTGGAGGGCATCTGGGTGGCCCCGGGCGGCCCCGGCGGGCTGGCGGAGGTGGAGGTGCGTCCGGCGTCGGTGGGCGCGGAGGCGACGCCGGTACGGGCCGCAGGACGGACGGTGACGGTCACGGGCGCGGACTTCCGCTACCGGGCCGACGTGGGGATCACCGGTCCGGTACGGCGGCGGACCTGGCGGGTGGTCGAGGGGGCCTGGGGGCTCACGGTGCCGGGAGCCTCGTAGCGCACCGGTTCCGCAGAGCGGTCGCGCAGTTCCCCGCGCCCCTTAAGGGGCTCATGGTGCCGAGGCCAGGGGCGCGGCGAACTCCGCGCTCAGCCACGACGCTCCCGCGGGTACGTACGCACCTGCGGCCCGGCGGCGGGCCGGTCGCGCGGTTCCCCGCGCCCCTAGCGGGACTGCTCGGTGCCGAACCTTTCCTCCCGGTGGGCCCGCCAGCGCTCCATCATGCGGCCGATCTCCGTGTCCACGAACTCGAAGAACGCGAGCGTCTCGGCCATCCGGCGGCCCGCGGGCGAGTCGGCGCCTAGGCTGTTCACACCCTCCCGCAGCGCGCCCTCCCACCGCTTGATCACCGCTTCCCGGCTGGTGAGGGCCTCGTACCACTGGTCGCTGTGCACCCGGTACCGCTCCCGCCGGGAACCCGGCTCCCGCTCGCGCGCGACCATGTGCTGCTGGGCCAGGTACCGCACCCCGCCGGACACCGCCGCCGGGCTGACCCGCAACTGCTCGCCGAGTTCCGCCGACGTCAGGGTGCCGGAGTCGGACGAGAGCAGGGCCGCGAAGATCCGGGCCGGCATCCGCTGCATCCCGGCCTCGACGAGCTGGGCCGCGAAGCTCTCGACGAAGTCCGAGACGGCCCCCTGATCGCGCCCCGCCGCATCCGTAGTCATGACCACCAGCCTAGTCGGGATTTCCGTTCTTCCTTAACTTCACAAATTTCTGAAGGCAGCGTACGTTCTGAACCATGACGAAGGCCCTCTCGGTCGCCGGACTCCACAAGTCCTTCGGCCGCACCCGCGCCCTGGACGGGCTCGACCTGGACGTCGAGACCGGCGAGGTGCACGGCTTCCTCGGCCCCAACGGCGCCGGGAAGTCCACCGCCGTCCGGGTCCTGCTCGGCCTGCTGCGGGCCGACTCCGGCGCCGCGCGGATCCTCGGCCGCGACCCCTGGAAGGACGCCGTGGAGGTGCACCGCAGGATCGCCTACGTCCCCGGGGACGTGACCCTCTGGCGGAACCTCACCGGCGGCGAGGTCATCGACCTCTACGGCCGGCTGCGCGGCGGCCTCGACGCGCGCCGCCGGGCCGATCTGCTCGACCGCTTCGAACTCGACCCCACCAAGAAGGGCCGCACCTACTCCAAGGGCAACCGCCAGAAGGTCGCCCTGGTCGCCGCGTTCGCCTCGGACGTGGACCTGCTGATCCTGGACGAACCGACCTCCGGCCTGGACCCCCTGATGGAGGAGGTCTTCCAGCGCTGCGTGGCGGAGGAGCGCGACCGCGGCCGGACCGTCCTGCTCTCCTCGCACATCCTGAGCGAGGTCGAGGAACTCTGCGACCGCGTCAGCATCATCCGCAACGGCCGTACGGTCGAGTCCGGTTCGCTCGCCGACCTGCGCCACCTCACCCGTACCAGCGTGAGCGCCGAACTCGCCGGCCCGCCGGGCGCGCTGGACCGCCTCCCCGGCGTCCACGACCTCGACGTCCGGGGCCACCGGGTCCGCCTCCAGGTCGACGCCGGCCGGCTCGACGCCGTGCTGCGCTCGCTGAGCGAGAGCGGCATACGCTCCCTGACCTCCACGCCGCCGACTCTGGAGGAACTGTTCCTCCGCCACTACGAGGACGGGGCGGCCACCCGATGACCGCCCTCGCCGGCACCGGCACGCTCCTGCGCCTCGCGCTGCGCCGCGACCGCGTCACCACACCGGCCTGGATCGGGGTGAACGCGCTGATGGTCCTCTCCATGCCGCACACGCTGACCACCCTGTACGGCACCGAGTCCGAACGCACCGGCCTCGTCCGCCAGTTGCAGACCAGCGCCGCCTTCCGGGCCCTGATCGGCCCGCTCCACGACACCTCGCCCGGCGGTCTGACGGCATGGCGGGTGGGCGTCTACGCCGGTGTCCTCGCGGCCGTCACCGCACTGCTCGTCGTCGTACGGCACACCCGCGAGGAGGAGGAGACCGGCCGCGCCGAACTGCTGGCCTCCGGGGCGGTGGGCCGCCGGGCCGCGCTGACGTCGGCCCTGCTGGCGGCGGCCGCCGCGAACGGCGTGCTGGCCCTGCTGATCACGGCGGGCCTGGCCGGACGGGGAATCGCGGGCGCGCTGTCCCTCGGGCTCGGCCTGGCCGGGACCGGCATGGTCTTCGCCACGGCCGCGGCGGTCGCCGTCCAGCTCACCGAGAGCGCCCGCCTCGCGCGCGGCCTCACCTCGGCGTCGCTCGGCGCCGCCTTCGTGCTGCGCGCGGCGGGCGACGCGGCGCGCGGTGACGGCACGTCCCCGTCGACCTGGCTGTCGCCGCTGGGCTGGCTGGAGAACCTCCGGCCCTTCGCCGCCGAACGCTGGTGGGTGCTGGGCCTGTTCACGGCCGCGGCACTGGCGCAGGCCGGCGTGGCCTACGTACTGGCCGGCCGCCGTGACCTCGGGATGAGCTTCTTCCCGGCCCGCCCGGGACCGGCCGCCGGACGTCTCGGTTCCGCCTTCGCGCTCGCCTGGCGGCTCCAGCGGGGCGCGCTGCTCGGCTGGTCGCTCGGCTTCCTGCTGTCGGGCGTGGTCTTCGGCGGTCTCGCGCGGAGCGCGGCCGACCTGGTCGGGAGCAACGAGAGCGCCCGGCAGATCTTCGAGCGGATGGGCGGCCGGAGCGGGGTGACGGACGCGTTCCTCGCCTCGATGGCCGGGATCCTCGGGCTGGTCGCCGCGCTGTACGTGGTGGCGTCGGTGATGCGGCTGCACGCCGAGGAGACCGCGGGCCGCGCCGAACCGCTGCTGGCGTGCGCGGTGGGCCGGCTGCGCTGGGCGGCCGGCCACCTCGCGGTCGCCTTCGGCGGCTCGGCCCTGATCATGCTGCTGGCCGGACTGGGTCTCGCGCCCGGTTACGGCAGGGAACCGGGCCCGGTGCTCGGCGCCTGCCTGGTCCAGCTCCCGGCGGTCTGGGTGATCGGCGGCCTGGCGCTGCTGCTGTACGGGGCCGCGCCCCGACTGGCCCCGGCGGCCTGGGCGGTGGCGGTGGCGGTCCTGCTGATCGGCTGGGTGGGCCCGGCCCTGGACGCCCCGCGCGCCGTCCTGGACCTCTCCCCCTACGGCCACCTGCCGAAGCTGCCGGGCGGGCCGATGGCGTGGGGGCCGGTGGCGGCCCTGCTGGGGGCGGCCGTGGCGCTGGTGCTCCTCGGCCTGGCGGGGGTGCGCCGCCGGGACCTCACCGTCTGACGGCGGCCCGCGGCGGAACGGGTCTCACCCGACGCCGACGGCCAGGCCTTCCAGCCCCCTGATCACGAAGTTCGGCTTCCGTTCCGGCTCGGCCGCCAGGGTCAGCGTCGGGGCCTTCTCCAGCAGGGCCGTCATGGAGGCCGCCAGCTCGATGCGGGCCAGCGGGGCGCCGATGCAGTAGTGGATGCCGGCGCTGAAGGAGATGTGGGGGTTGTCGCGGCGGGCCAGGTCGAGTTCACCGGGGCGGTCGAACACGTCGGGGTCGTGGTTGGCGGAGCCGAAGAGCATCGCGACCTCCGCGCCCCTCGGGATCGTCGTGCCGTCGATCTCGATCTCGTCCAGCACCCAGCGCTCGAAGAGCTGGAGCGGGGTGTCGTAGCGCATCAGCTCCTCCACCGCGGTGGGCACCAGGGAGTGGTCGGCGCGCAGGGCGGCGAGCTGGGCGGGGTTGCGGAAGAGCGCGTACCAGCCGTTGACCGTGGCGTTGACGGTCGCCTCGTGACCGGCGTTGAGCAGCAGGACGGCGGTGGAGATCATCTCCTGCTCGGTGAGCCGGTCGCCCTCGTCGTGCGCGGCGATCAGGCCGGAGATCAGGTCCTCGCCCGGTTCCGCGCGCCGCTCGGCGATCAGCCCCCGCAGGTAGTCGGAGAACTCCACCGAGGCCCTGACGGCCTTCGCGGCCGTCTCCTGCGGGGGGTTCAGCTCGTACATCCCGCAGATGTCCGCCGACCAGGGCCGCAGCGGGGCCCGGTCGGCCTCCGGGATGCCCAGCATCTCGGCGATGACGGCGACGGGAAGCGGCTCGGCGACGTCGGCGAGCAGGTCGCCGCCGCCCGCGTGGACCAGCCCGTCGACCAGTTCGCCCGCCAGTTTCGCCACGTACGGCTTGAGCCGCTCGACCGTGCGCGGGGTGAACGCCTTCGACACCAGACGGCGGATGCGCGTGTGGTCCGGGGGCTCCAGGTCGAGCATGCCGTGGTCGTTGAGCGTGTGGAACGGCTCGTGCTCCGGCGGCGGTGCGGTCCGCCCGAAGTCCTCGTGGGTGAACCGGTGCTGGTAGGCCCGCCCGAGCCGCCGGTCCCGCAGCAGCGCCGAGACGTCGGCGTGGTGCGGGACCAGCCACTGGTCGGTGGGCTCGTAGTACTGCACCCGGCCCCCGGCGCGGAGCTCGGCGTAGGCGGGGTAGGGGTCGGCGAGGAAGTCCGGGTCCCAGGGGTCGAAGGCTGCCATGGACGGACGGTAGACCGCCGGTCCCCTTCCTGACCAGGGCTGAAGCCCCCGGTGTTCAGCGGCCCCGCGGCGCCACGGGCTGCGGGTGTTCGGCAGCCTGCCAGTCGCGCTGACCACCCACGACCTCCGGGTCGAACATGACGATCGCCCCGGCCAGGACCAGGGCCATGACCGGTCCGGCCAGCATGATCAGGAGGAACGACAGCAGGCTCGTCGAGGACTGGCCGCCCGCCTGCATCTGCGACACGTGGACGCTCACCGCGGCCATGCCGGTGTAGTGCATGGTCGACACGGCCGCGCCCATCACGAGGCCGGCCCCGACGGTCGCCCAGACCGCGCTGATCGAGACCGCCGCCCAGAGCGCGGCGGTCGCGGCGACCACGGCGATGACGACGGAGAGGGCGACGATCGTGGTGTCGTACCGCACGGCCCCGCCGGTGTGCATCGCGCTCATGCCGAGGTAGTGCATCGCCGCCACGCCGAGACCGGTGACGACGCCCGCGGTGCCCAGGGTGACCGGGCCCGAGCCCCGGTAGCCGACGAGGAAGACGCCGCCGGCGACCACCGCGATGGCGACGGCGAGGCTCAGCAGCGTCCGGGCCGCGTCGTAACTCACGCCCGTGCCGTCGACGCTGAACCCGATCATCGCGATGAAGTGCATGGTCCAGATGCCGCACCCGAGGGAGACCGCGCCGAGGGCGAGCCAGCCCGCCCTCTTCTCGCCGCGGCCCCGGCCCATCGAGCGGGTGGTGCAGCGCAGCGCCAGCACGGAACCGAGAAACGCCATCAAGTAGGCGGCTATCGGGGTGACCAGGCCATAGTGGAACTCGGACACGTCAGCGGTCATCGCGGGCAACTCTCTTCACGCGAAACGGGGACGGCGGTGCCCTCGCCGAAACGATTCTGCACTCCGGGAGGGAGGGGAACGAGAGAGGGCAACTGGGGCAGGAACCGGCCACATGGCTGATTCGTTCACCATTCAAACACAACACGAGCACACTGTGTCCACACCCGTACCGCCCGCGATCGAATCGCAACAACGACCTTGCACTTGGCATGTGCGTCCGAGCGAGCGGGAAAAGCGATTGCCCCGGGGACCGGACGTCCTCTTGGCTCGGCGGCATGGCCGAACTCCGTACCGCACGCCTCGTCCTGCGCCCGTGGCGCGACCGTGACCTCGCTCCGTGGGCGGCGATGAACGCCGACCCCGAGGTCCGGGAGCACCTCGGCGCCCCGCTCACCCGCGCCCAGAGCGACGCCTCCGTGGCGAGGTTCCGCGCCGACTTCGACCGGCGGGGCTACGGATGGTGGGCGGTCGAGGTGCGGGCCACGGGCGAGTTCATCGGCTTCGCCGGCCTCGACGACGTGGACGAGGGCATGGCGTTCACCGGCGTGGAGATCGGCTGGCGCCTGGCCCGCCCGGCCTGGGGCCACGGCTACGCCACCGAGGCCGCGCTGGCCGTCCTGGCCCACGGCTTCGGCACCCTCGGACTCGCCGAGATCCTCGCCGTCACCACCGCCGCCAACCTCCGTTCGCAGGCGGTGATGCGCCGGATCGGCATGACCCGGGACCCGGCCGGCGACTTCGACGACCCCGGCCGGCCCGCCGGACCACTGCGCCCGAACGTGCTCCACCGCATCGCCCGGCCCTAGCCGCCCCTAGCCCGGGGTCACCAGCCGTGCCTCGTAGGCGAAGACCGCCGCCTGGGTCCGGTCGCGCAGGCCGAGTTTCACGAGGATGCGGCTGACGTGGGTCTTCACGGTCGACTCGGCCACCACCAGGCGCTCGGCCATCTCCGCGTTGGACAGGCCCTGCGCGATGAGGACCAGGACCTCCGTCTCGCGGTCGGTGAGGTCGCCGTAGGCCGCGTGGGCCGCGGACATCGGGCGCGGGATGCCGGAGAGCTTGGCGAACTCCGTGATCAGGCGCCTGGTGACCGAGGGCGCGAGCAGGGCCTCGCCCGCCGCCACCACCCGGACGCCGTCCGCGAGCCGCCGCGCCGAGGCGTCCTTCAGGAGGAAGCCGGAGGCTCCGGCGCGCAGGGCCTGGTAGACGTACTCGTCCAGGTCGAAGGTGGTCAGCACCAGGACCTTGGCCGCGCTGTCGGCGGCCACGATCTCCCGCGTCGCCTCGATGCCGTTCAGCTCGGGCATCCGGATGTCCATCAGGACGACGTCCGGGGCCAGTTCACGGACTCGGTCCACCGCCTCGCGGCCGTTGACCGCCTCGCCGACGACCTCGATGTCCGGCATCGCGTTGAGCAGGACCGAGAAGCCCTCGCGGACCATCATCTGGTCGTCGGCGATCAGTACCCGGATCGTCATGCGTCACCTTCGGCAGGGGTGGCGGCCGGCAGGAAGACCGTCACCTCGTAGCCTCCCTCGGCCGTCGGGGCCGCCGTCATCGCGCCGTTCAGCATCGACACGCGCTCCCGCATGCCGGTGATGCCGTGGCCGGCGCCCGGGGAGGGCTTGAGGAGGGCGGGCCGGGGCGGGGGCCCGTTGACGACGCGCAGGCCGAGGCCGCCGATGACATAGCCGATCTCCACCCGGGCCTGCGCGCCCGGCGCGTGGCGCAGGGAGTTGCTGAGCGCCTCCTGGACGATGCGGTACGCCGACAGCTCCACGCCCTGCGGGAGTTCACGGACCGCTCCGGTCACGCCCTTGTCGACGGTCAGGCCGGCCTCCCGCACGTTGGCGAGCAGCGCGTCCAGGTCGGCGAGGGTGGGCTGCGGGGCGTCGGGGGCCTCGTAGTCCGCGGCGCGGACCACGCCCAGCACCCGGCGCAGTTCGGTGAGCGCCGCCACCGCGTTCTCCCGGATCGTGACGAACGCCTTCTCCAGCTCCGGCGGCGGGTTCTCCACCCGGTACGGAGCGGCCTCCGCCTGGATGGCGACGACGGACATGTGGTGGGCCACCACGTCGTGCAGTTCGCGGGCGATCGTGGTCCGCTCCTCGAGGAGCGTGCGCCGGGACCGCTCCTGCGCCGTCGCCGACTGCTGGGCGGTCACGGTCCGTTCGGCCTCCCGGCGGATCTGCCGGATGGTCACGGCGAGCAGGGCTATCGCGGAGACGACCAGCATCGAGCCGACGTCGTTGTCGTAGTGGCCGCCGCCGAGGACCGAGACGAACCCGAAGCCGTAGAAGGCGGTGATCGCCCACATCCAGGCGGCCGTGCGCGGACGGGTGCGGACCGCGACGACCGTGAGCACGACCAGGTGGGAGAGGAAGCCGCCCGTCGTCCACGGCCAGTTGTCCCAGGGCCCGTTCAGCAGGGTGCCGATCCAGCTCGCGACGAGCGACAGCCAGAAGGCGGCGACGGGCCGGGCGAGCGTCATCAGCACCGGTGCCAGCACGACCAGGGTGGCCAGCAGGCCCCCGGCCGGGCCCGGCGAGTCGCCCGCGACGCCCACCAGCAGCGCGATCCCGCCGGCCGCGGTCACCACGAGATGCGGGGTCCACACCGCGTACTCCCGCCACCGGACGGGCAGCCGGCGGACGAAGGGCCGGTCGGGACTCATCGGCGGCAGCGGCCGGTAGGCGAAGGCGTCGTGGAACAGGTCCTGCCGCAGCCTGCCCAGGGCGTCCATGGCGGCCCGGACCTCCGGACTGCGCGGCTTGTACGGCTCGAACGCGTCGTCCGGCGGCTGCGGCGGCATCGCCTGGGTGTGGGTCGTCTCGGTCACGTACACGACGGTAGGACGAGGCGACAGCCGCCGTCGTCACCTGTGAGACGGGTTCTGCGGAGTCCGTCTCAGGGACTACGGCCGCCGCGGACCGCCGTCACCAGGCCAGTTGCGCGATCTCCTCGGCCACCACCGCGCAGGCGTCCGCCGCCGGGTCGATCAGCGGGAAGTGGCCGACGTCCTCCAGCAGCGTCAGGCCCACCACCTCGCCCGCCTTGGCCGCCGCGTCCGCGTAGGACTCGGCGACGGCCTGCGGGACGACGTCGTCCGTGCGGCCCTGGACCAGGGTGGTCGCGATGCCGGTGGGCAGCAGCAGCGCCGGGTCGGCGTAGCGCTGCCGGTCGGTGAACTGGTCCTGTCCGCCCAGCAGTTGCAGCGCCGCGTGACCGCAGACCTCCAGCTTCTCCGCCATCGCGAAGTCGGCGATCGGCGCCAGGGCGACCACGCCCCGCAGCGGTGCCGGGCCGGACGTGCGCCATGGGGCGTCCGCCGGCAGGACGTGCCGGGCCGCCGCCCACAGCGCCAGGTGGCCGCCGGCCGAGTGCCCGGTGAGGACCGTGCGGCGCAGGTCCGCCTGGGGCAGCGCCTCGCGGGCCAGCGCGGGCAGGGCCTCCAGTGCGGCCGCGACGTCGTCGAAGGTGTCGGGCCAGCGGCCGGCCACCGGGGCCGTGCCGCCCTGCGCGGGCAGGACCGGGCCGCGCCGGTACTCGACGTTGGCCACCGCGAAGCCGCGCCGGGCCAGGAAGTCGGCGAACGGGGTGAGGTGGCCGCGGTCGTACGGCGCCCGCCACGCGCCGCCGTGCAGGGTCACGACCAGCGGGGCCACGGTCTCGCCGCCGCGCGGGACGTAGAAGTCGATCACCTGGTCGGGGTGGTCGCCGTAGGCCGCCGTGGTGTCGGGCGCGACATGCGGATGCGAGAAGGCCGACTCCTCCTCGGCGGCGGCCCGTTCTGCTGCGGCGTCGTCCGGCATGCTCCAACCTCTCAGCGGTGTAGTGAAATTGGCGGACCAGGTGGGAAATTCGGCCGTTGGCCGGGACGGTATCAGGCCGGTGACGTGCGGCGACACGTGGATGTCACGCACGGTGAGGATTAAACGGTTCTGTACCGTCCCGGACTTTCCGCGCCGGGTCGCCGTATCCGCTTGTCGACTCGCCGCGAGGTGTTACACGACCTCCGCGAGGACCCGCGCCGCCCGCTCCGCGTCCGCGAAACCGACGTACAGCGGCGTGAAGCCGAAGCGGAGCACGTCCGGATGGCGGAAGTCCCCGACCACCCCGCGCTCGATCAGCCGCTTCATCACGTCCCCCGCGTCCGGGCAGCGCAGCGCGATCTGGCTGCCGCGCTCCTCGTGCGCGAGCGGGGTCACGCACTCCACGCGGCCCGCCGGCAGGTACGCCTCGACGCACTCCAGGAAGAAGTCCGTCAGGGCCAGCGACTTGGCGCGCACGGCGGCCACCGGCACCTCGTCCCAGACCTCAAGCGCCGCCTCCAGGGCCAGCATGGAGAGGATGTCCGGGGTGCCGACGCGGCCGCGCACCGCGCCCGCGGCCGGTTCGTAGGCCGCGCGCATCCCGAACGGCTCGGCGTGCGAGTTCCAGCCGGGCAGCGGCGAGTCGAAGCGGTCCTGGAGGTCACGGCGGACGTACAGGTACGCCGGTGCGCCCGGACCGCCGTTCAGGTACTTGTAGGTGCAGCCGACGGCCAGGTCGACGCCGTGCTCGTCGAGGCCGACCGGCAGCGCGCCCGCGCTGTGGCACAGGTCCCAGACGGCCACCGCCCCGGCCGCGTGCACCGCGGCGGTCAGGGACGGCAGGTCCAGGAGCCGGCCCGTGCGGTAGTCGACGTGGTTGAGCAGGACGGCGGCCGTGCGGTCGCTCAGCGCGGTGCGCACGTCCGCCGGTGCCACCGGCCGCAGCGTACGGCCGGTGAGCCGGGCCGCCGACTCGGCGATGTAGCCGTCGGTCGGGAAGGTGGTGGCGTCGACCAGGATCTCCGTGCGCCCCTCCCCGGCGAGCCGCACCGCGCCGACCAGCGCCTTGAAGACGTTGACGCTGGTGGAGTCGCCGACCACGATCTGGCCCGCCGCCGCGCCGACCAGCGGGGCGATCCGGTCGCCGATCCGCTCCGGCGCCGTCCACCAGCCGCTCTCGTCCCAGGACCGGATGCGCAGCTCGCCCCACTGCCGCCGGACCACGTCCTCGACGCGGCCGGGGACGTGCGCGGGCAGCGCGCCCAGTGAGTTGCCGTCGAGGTAGACCACGTCGTCGAGGACGAAGCGGGAGCGCACCGCGGCCAGTTCGTCCGCCGCGTCCAGCTTCTCCGCGCGCAGGGACAGTTCAGACATGGGACCTCGCCGTCCACAGCTCCGGGAACACGTTCTTGCGGGCGCGCTTCTCCAGCCAGGCCACGCCGGCCGAGCCGCCGGTGCCGGGCTTGGCGCCCATCGCGCGGCGGGTGGCGACCAGGTGGTCGTTGCGCCAGCGCCAGACCAGTTCCGCGACGTCGGTCAACGCCTCGCCGAGGCGGGCCAGTTCGGCGTCGCCGTCGCCCGAGTAGACGGCCGTCCAGGCGGCCTCGACGGCGTCCGAGGCGTCGTACCGCTCGGACACGTCACGGTGCAGCACGGCGTCCGGGACCGGGTGGCCGCGGCGGGCGAGGAGCCGGACCACCTCGTCGTACAGGCTCGGCTCGTGCAGGGCCTTCTCCAGTTCCGCGTGGACGCGGGGGGCTCCGCGGTGCGGGACGAGCATCGACGCGGACTTCTCGCCGAGCAGGAACTCCATCCGCCGGTACATCGCCGACTGGAAGCCGGAGCCGTCCCCGAGGGCGGACCGGTAGGAGTTGAACTGGGCGGGCGTGAGCTGGCCGAGCGGTTTCCAGGAGGCGTTCAGCGCCTCCATCTCCCGGGTGGAGCGTTTGAGGGCGGCGATCGCGGTGGGGACGTCGTCGCCGCGCAGGGCGGCCGCCGCGGTCTCCCACTCGTGGACGATGACCGTGAACCACAGCTCCATGACCTGGGTCGTGACCAGGAAGACCATCTCACCGGGATCGTCGGAGAGGGTGTGCTGGAGGTGGGTGAGGACGTCCGCCCTGACGTAGTCCTCGTACGGCGTGGTGCCGGCGAAGTCGAGATGCGGGGTCTCGGGCTCCGAAGCCTCGTGGGGCTGAGCCTGAAGGGACATCGCTGTCTCCTGTTGTGTACTCCGGGTAGCGGTCCGCCCCTGCCGTTCTCGACACGGGGGCCCCGGTCCCCACCCGCATCTTCCGCAACGTACCCCGCACACGGCAAGGGCCGCCCGTTGCCAGACGGGCCACACCGGTCACCAACGGCACCGGATCACCCGGTCGGCCGATCCGGCGGGGGCGCGGTGGCAGACTGGCGCCATGACGACGCACAAGAACCTGCTCGGCGGCCCGGAGCCGACGTATCTGCCCGAGAACGAAGAGGCGTACCGCCTGCTGGGCGAGGAGAAGCTGGCTCCGGTCGAGGTGGCGGCGAAGTTCCCGACCTTCTCGCTGGCCTGGGCGCTGCTCGCCGACGACGCGTTCGAGCGCGGCTCGGTCGTCGAGTCGTACGCCTACGCGCGCACCGGCTACCACCGCGGCCTGGACGCCCTGCGCCGGGCGGGCTGGAAGGGCCACGGTCCCGTCCCGTGGGACCACCGGGCCAACCGCGGCTTCCTGCGCTGCCTGGCCGGGCTCGCCCGTGCCGCGGGCGAGATCGGCGAGCAGGACGAGTACGAGCGGTGCCGGCAGTTCCTGAAGGACAGCAGCCCGGAGGCGTACACCGAACTCAAGGGCTGACGCCCGCCGCCGCCGACCAGCACCGCCGCGCCGGACGAGCCCTCGGGCGGCCACCCGGCGGCGGGGCGCCGGTCGGCGGCCGCCGGGGTCTCGCGCCCGGACACGGCGGCTCACGCATCCGGGGGCGGGCCGCCGAGACGCCGGTGGGTGCCGGCCTAGTGGCCCTTCGCCTCCAGAGGTGGCGACATCACGTTGCCGTGGGTGCGGCATTCCGGGCGGACGCAGCCCGGGGCCGGCCTGCGGACCAGCGCGAACGCCAGGGCCGAGCCGGCCACCAGCACCCCCGCGCAGATCGGCATGGCCCGGTCGAAGGCCGCGTCGAACCTCACCGGCGACCGGTAGGCCTCCGGACCCATCCCCGCGAGCAGCGGCAGCGCGGCCACCGCGATCAGGCTCGCCGCGCGGGCGGCCGCGTTGTTGATGCCGCTGGCGATGCCCGCGCGGGCCGTGTCCACGGAGGCGAGGACCGAGGCGGTGAGCGGGGCCACCAGGGTGACCATGCCGGCGCCCATGACCACGACCGCCGGGAAGACGTCCGTCAGGTAGTTCGCGTGCGGGCCGACCCGCAGCATCAGCATCATCCCCGTGGCGCACAGCAGCGGCCCGACGGTGAGCGGCAGCCGGGGCCCGATCTTGTCCGCGAGCGCGCCCGAGCGGGCCGAGAAGAGCAGCATCAGCACGGTGCTGGGCAGCAGGGCCGTGCCGGCGGCCAGCGCCGAGTAGCCCGCCACCACCTGGAGTTGGAGCGCGGTGAGGAAGAAGTAGCCGCCGAACGCGCCGTACACGCACAGCGTGACCACGTTCAGCGCGGTGAACTGGCGGGAGGCGAAGATGTCCAGCGGGAGCATCGGGTCCTCGCGGCGCCTCTCGACGTGCACGAAGGCCACGCCGGTGGCGAGGCCCGCGACGGCGAGCAAGGACATGGTCCCGGCGTCGATCAGCGCGTAGGTCACGAACCCGAGGGTCAGGGCGGCCAGCACCGCGCCGAGCGCGTCGAACCTCCCGTGCGCGCGCCCGTCGACGGACTCCGGGACATGGCGCAGCGCGACGGGGACGCAGAGCAGGGCCAGCGGGACGTTCAGCAGGAACACCCAGCGCCAGCCGGGGCCGTCCACCAGCCAGCCGCCGAGGAACGGCCCGATGGCCGCGCCGATGCCGCCGAACCCGGACCACAGGCCGACCGCCTTGGCCCGGTCGTCGGGGTGGAAGGACGCCTGGATGAGCGCGAGCGAGCCCGGCGTGAGGAGGGCGCCGCCGATGCCCTGGAGGGCTCGGGCGGCGATCAGGACGATGTCGTTCGGCGCCAGGCCGCACAGCAGGGAGGCGGCGGCGAACCAGACGACCCCGAGCACGAAGATCTTCCGGCGGCCGTACCGGTCGCCGAGGGAGCCGCCGAGCAGGATCAGGCCGGCCAGCGTCAGCAGGTACGCGTTGACCGTCCACTGCAGGGCCCCGAGGCTCGTGTTCAGGTCACGGCCGATGCGGGGCAGGGCGACATTGACGACGGTCGAGTCCAGCAGCGCCATGCTGGAGCCGAGGACGGTGGTGAGCAGGATCCACTTGCCCTGTGAGGAGGCCAGCCGGACGTCGGGCATGGTTCCAGGTATACAGCGGACCCGGCGCTGTAGCACCGGGTCCGCGGAAAACGCCGGGCGGCCGTCGGGCGACGGCCGCGCGAACGTCCTACTTGATCCTGTTTCCGGCCGAGCGCAGGTGCTGCGTGGCCTCGACGACGCGCGCGGCCATGCCGGCCTCGGCCAGCTTGCCCCAGGTGCGCGGGTCGTAGGTCTTCTTGGAGCCGACCTCGCCGTCGACCTTGAGGACGCCGTCGTAGTTCTTGAACATGTGGTCGGCGACCGGACGGGTGAAGGCGTACTGGGTGTCGGTGTCCAGGTTCATCTTCACGACGCCGTTCTCCAGCGCGGTGGCGATCTCCTGCTCGGTGGAGCCGGAACCGCCGTGGAAGACGAAGTCGAACGGGGACGCCTTGCCGAACCTCGCGGCCACGCCGTCGGCCAGCTCCTTGAGCAGCTCGGGGCGGAGCACGACGTTGCCCGGCTTGTACACGCCGTGCACGTTGCCGAAGGAGGCGGCGAGCAGGTAGCGGCCCTTCTCGCCCAGGCCCAGCGCCTCGGCGGTGCGGATCGCGTCCTCGACCGTGGTGTAGAGGGAGTCGTTGATCTCGTGCGAGACGCCGTCCTCCTCACCGCCGGTCGGGGTGATCTCGACCTCCAGGATGATCTTGGCCGCGCGGGCCTGCTCCAGCAGCTCCTGCGCGATGGCCAGGTTGTCCCCGAGGGTCTCGGCGGAACCGTCCCACATGTGCGACTGGAACAGCGGGGTCAGACCGGCCTCGACGCGCTTGCGGGAGATCGCGATCAGCGGACGCACGTACGCGTCCAGCTTGTCCTTCGGGCAGTGGTCGGTGTGCAGCGCGATGTTGACCGGGTACTTCTCGGCGATGACCTGCGCGAACTCGGCGAGCGCGACCGCGCCGGTCACCATGTCCTTGCTGTACTGGCCGCCGAGGAACTCGGCACCACCGGTGGAGATCTGGACGATGCCGTCGCTCTCCGCCTCCGCGAAGCCGCGCAGCGCAGCGTTCAGAGTCTGGGACGAGGTGACGTTGATGGCCGGGTAGGCGAACTTGCCTGCCTTCGCCCGGTCGAGCATCTCGTTGTAGACCTCGGGGGTTGCGATGGGCATCTGTCCGCTCCTTGGGTGTGCGGGTCGGCGTACTGCTGGTTCTCTACGGCCCTGACCTAGACCTTGAGGCACGACGTCATCGTCGTCCCCATCTTTCCAGACATGAACCGATGCTCCGGGCGCAGGGCGCCGGAGACATCCGGGTCAATCCCATCCGCCGGCCGCGGGTCAGTCCAGCCCCAGTTCATCCTTCGAGAAGGCGAACAGGTACGGCACGCCCGCGCCTTCGCGGATCTTCTCGTCGGCGCCGGTGGCCCGGTCGACGATGGTCGCGACGGCGACGACCTCGGCGCCGGCCTCGCGCACGGCCTCCACGGCGGCCAGCGGGGAGCCGCCGGTGGTGGAGGTGTCCTCCACGACGAGGACCCGCCGGCCCTTGATCTCCGGCCCCTCCACCCGGCGCTGCAGCCCGTGCGCCTTGGCCGCCTTGCGGACGACGAAGGCGTCGAGACGGCGGCCGCGCGCGGCGGCCGCGTGCAGCATCGCGCCGGCGACCGGGTCGGCGCCCATGGTGAGACCGCCGACGGCGTCGAACTCCAGCCCCTCGGTCAGGTCGAGGAGCACCTGGCCGACCAGCGGGGCGGCCTCGCCGTCGAGGGTGACGCGGCGGAGGTCGACGTAGTAGTCGGCCTCCAGCCCCGACGACAGGGTCACCCTGCCGTGCACCACGGCCTTGTCCTTGATCTGTTGCAGCAGCTCAGCGCGTACGTCCGTCATGCCGCCCAGCTTAGAGGCGACGGGCTCACAGGCGCCGCCAGGTCCAGGTGGTGGTGGCTTCCAGCGGCTCCAGCGGGGTGACCAGACGAGGGGCCGTGTTGAGTCCGTTCGGCGGACCGGTCTGCGGCTCCACGCACACGGCCGCGTCCTGCTCGTCGTAGACCACGACCCACTGCTCGCGGCTGGCCACCTTCAGCTCCAGCAGGCCCGGCCAGGTGAGGGTGACGTCGACGCCCTCGGGCATGCCGAAGCAGTCGTCCCAGGGGCCGGGCCGGGGATCGACGCGGTTGCCGGTGGGCAGGTGGTCCGCGCCGCGCTCCTCCTGCCAGGCCGGGGTGAAGTCGACCCGGGCGTCCTGGCCGTCGAGGGTGCGGTTGAACCAGGGGTGCCAGCCGATCTGCGCCGGGAAGGAGTCGTCGTACGTCTCCACGGCCATCGTCAGCGTCAGCGAGTCCTCGGTGAGCCGCACGTCGTGGGTGACGCGGGCCGGGTGCGGCCAGGGGGCGCCGAGTTCGCACGTGATCACGGCCTCGTCCGCGGAGCGGCGGGCGGTGCGCCAGGCGCCGTCGCGGGCGGTGCCGTGGATGGCGTGCGGCGGGGAGTTGAGCGGCATCTGGACGACGTGGGCGCCGTCCCGGAAGCGGCCGTCCCGGATGCGGCCGCACCACGGCACCATCGGGAAGCAGCCGAAGCGGTCGCCCTGGCGCAGGAGTTCGAGGGACCCGACCTTCAGGCCGGCGATACGGCCGCCGTTGCCGGGGCGCAGCAGGACCTCCGCGTCACCCGCGGTCAGCGTGATGTCTTCGTTACTCACGGGATGACAGTACCGGGGGGCGCGGCGCGGGCGGTCAGCGGCGTTTGCGCAGTGCCCTGGTGACGACGATCGCCGAGGCCAGGGCCACGGCCGCGGCCGGTGCGGCCCAGCGCAGGGCCGAGCCCGCCGCGACCGTCTGCGGCGCGGGAACCGGCGCGTACCGGCCGCGGGGCGGCGCGTGGTCGACCTCCTCGGCGCTGCGGCCGATCATCGTGCGGCGGGCGTGGGCCGCCTCGGCGAAGATCTCGGGCAGCGGTTCCTCGACCGGCTCGGGTCCCAGCGACGGCGGCGGTGCCTCCGTCTCGAAGACCGGCGGCGGCTGCTCGGGCGGCTCGGGCCGGGCCTCCCCGAGCCCCTCCACGAACCGGTTGAGCAGTCGGGTGGCGGCCGACTCCACGGCCTCCGGGGCCAGTTCGGCGACCCGCCCGCCGGCGGACGCCGTGCCCGTCACCGTGACCTCGCACCCCTCGTCCGTGTCCGCGAGGCGGAGCGTGAGCGCCAGTTTCACCGCGCCGTCGCCGCGCGCCTCGGTGGCGTCGCCGTCGACCGCGTAGGAACCGTCGTCCCGGGCGGTGACCCGCAAGGAGCCCCGGTAGGTGATCGAGTGGCTGCCGATGCGGACCTTGACGCGGCCGGAGCCGGGGGCCGCGCCCGCGTCCTGCTGGAGGCCGGGGAGCGCCCGGGCGACCCGCGCGGGGTCGGCCAGCGCCTCCCTGAGCCGCGAGGCCGGGGCCGGGACGTACACCTGGTGCTCCATGCCGACTGAGCCTACCCAGGAGTCGGGCCGCCGTACCCTCCATGACGCACGGCCGGGGGCCCGCGGTCAGTACCGCGGATCGATCAGCGTGGAGGGCGGCGGTGCGGGCCGCGGGGCGCGCAACGCGTCGGCGCGCAGCTCCCGTCCGGTCAGCGTGCGCAGCCGCGGACCGCCCGCCGCCAGCCGCAGCCGCGGTGCGCGCCCGCCCGCCGTCGCCAGCACGAAGCCCCAGTCGTGCGGGGACCCGGAACCGCCGGCCGAGCGGTCGGGTCCGGCGGCGAAGCCGGGGTCGCGGCCGTGCACCCGGTAGGCGGTGGTGGCCAGGCCGGCGGCGCGCAGGGTCGCGTCCACCGTCCAGAAGTCGCGCGGGCGGGACTGGACCGGACCGGCGTGCACGACCAGGCGGCCGCCGGGTGCGAGGGCGCGGCGGGCCAGGCCGTAGAACTCCTCGGAGTACAGCTTGGTGCTGGCCGTGATGGCCGGGTCGGGCAGGTCGGCGATCACCACGTCGTACCCGGCGCGCGGCGCGGACTCGCGCAGCCAGCAGAAGGCGTCGGCGATGGTCACGCGGACGTGCGGGTCGTCGTAGGCATGGGCGTTGAGCGCGGCGAGGCCGGGGTCGGTGCGGGCGAGGCGGATCAGGTCGGCGTCGAGTTCGACGACGTCGACGCGGTCGACGCCGGTGTGCCGGAGCACCTCGCGGGCGGCCAGGCCGTCGCCGCCGCCGAGGATCAGCACGCGCGCGTGCGGGCCGCTCATCGCCGGGTGGACGAGGGCTTCGTGGTAGCGGCGTTCGTCGCGGCCGCCGACGCGCAGCCGGCCGTCGAGGAAGAGGTCGAGGGGGCGGCCGTGGGTGCCGCCGGTGAGGACTATCTCCTGGACGCCCGTCTGGAGGGCGACCCGGACGTCGTCGCCGTAGACGGCGTGCCGCGCGGCCCGTTCGAAGTCGCCGACGTGGGCGGCGGCGGTCGCGAGGACGCCGAGGACGGTCACGTTGACGACGAGGAGCCGCCAGCGGGTCCGGCGGGTCAGGTCGCCGCGGAACAGGCCGAGGACCAGGGCGCCGCCGGCCAGGACGTTGACCGTGCCGGTGAGCAGGGTGCCCGTCAGCTGGCCGAGGAAGGGCAGCAGGAGGAAGGGGAAGGCGAGGCCGCCGACGAGCGCGCCCACGTAGTCCGCCGCGAACAGGTCGGCCACGGCGCCGCCGGCGTCCTGGCGGCGGATGCGCTGGATGAGTTCCATCAAAAGCGGCACCTCGGCGCCGATCAGCAGGCCGATGGCGAGGGAGAACGCGACCAGGAGGCAGCGCGGCCCGGCCGCCCACAGGCCGCCCCAGGCGCCGGTCCAGGCGAAGACGGCGTACAGGGCCAGCGCGCTGCAGCCGCCGACCAGCGCCAGCGCGGCCTCGAGGGCGCAGAATCCGGCGGCCGCGTGCCAGCGCAGCCGCTTCGCGGCCAGTGAGCCGACGCCCATGGCGAAGACCATCACGGACAGCACCACGGAGGCCTGGGTGACCGAGTCGCCGATCAGGTAGGAGGCGAGGGCGACGAGTTCGAGTTCGTACACGAGCCCGCAGGCCGCGCAGACGAAGACGCACGCCAGGACCAGGAACCGGCCCGTGCCCGGCCGCACGGGCAGCGGCGCGAGGGTGCCCCAGGGCGGCGGGGCGCCGGGAGGAGCGGGTGCGTGCGGATCGATCACTCTGCGACGTTACGTCACTCGCTCGGTACGCTTCGTCACCCACACGTGTGGAAAACGGCCTCCTTGACGGCTCGTTGGTTTATGTCATCCCGGGACGGGTTGCGCCACCGGGACCCGTACGCCGACCCGCGTCCGGGTCGCCACCAGCTGTCCGTCCTGCGGGTAGGCGTGCCAGGTCCGCCAGTGCACCTGGCCCTCGTGGCGCTGGGCGAGCAGTGCGGTGAACGCGTGCGGGCTGCCCGGGAAGACGCCCGCGAGGCCGTACGGGTGCTCGGAGACGAGGGCGAGGAGTTCCTGGGCACGGCCCGCGAAGGAGCCGGGTGACAGCACCTCGACGCGGGCCGCGAACTCGTACTCCCAGTCGCCGATGCGCTTGGCGACGCCGAGCGGCAGCGGAGTGCTGGACCCCGGGATGCATGCCACCGTCTCCGAACAGCCGCCGCACTCCTCCTCCAGGAGGACCTGGTGGGACGCGCCCAGCAGTCGGAGCTGCAGCTTCGCCCCGGACAGCTCCAGGTCGAGGGTGGCGAGCGCGGGCAGCGGCTCGCGACCGAGGGCCCAGGCGAGGTCGGCCGCGCGCGTATCGGTGTAGGTGGTGTTCAGGGTCGTGAGCATGGATCGGCTCCGCTAACGCGCAGATGGGGAGGAGGGAGGTCCGGCGCACCTCGGTGGACACCGGGAGATCGGCCCGGCAGGGCCGGCCGGGGAAGGGTGTCGTCAGGACGTCCGAGGCACTGCTTCGGTGATTTAGAGGGAATCATGAACAGTGGCGCCACCACAGCGTTTTTACCCAACTTCGTGGGGTTTCCATCCCTCAGAGGGCCCCACAGCTCAACTGTTCAACAACGCGGTGCACCCTGCTCCCTCTGGCACACGCCGGAGCGTCCGGACGGAGCCGTACCCGCGCTCCGTCCGGACGCCCCGCTTCCCCCGTGTCCCCCCGTGGCCCCCGTGGTTCCCGGTCAGTTGCCCCCGCCGCAGCCGCCACCGCCGCCGCACGACGAGCCGCCGCCGCAGGAGGAGTGCCCTCCGCCGCACGAGTGACCCCCGTGTCCGCCGCCGTGCCCGCCGTGGCCTCCGCCGTGCGAGGAGGACCCCGAGTCGCCGGCCCACCAGCTGCCGCCCCCGTCGTACGAGCCGGACCCGCCCCGCCGGCCGGTACCGCCCTTGCGGACCGCGCCCGCGACGATCGCCAGGCAGACGACCGCGGCCACCGCCACGATGATGACTGCGTTCATGGCGCCACCTACTTTCGTTCGGCGCGGAGCGACCCCCCGTGGGCGCCCCGGCCGCCGCGCGAGCGCGGCGTGAACCGGTGATGCCCGGCCCCCGCGGCGGGCAAAGCAGAGTTGAGGAACTCCAGAGCTTGGGCGCAGGATGACCGGCATGACCTCCAGCGAACGTCCTCTTCTGAATCGCCGGCTTGCTGAGTTCGGGACCACGATCTTCGCCGAGATGTCCGCGCTGGCGCTGCGCACCGGCTCCATCAACCTGGGCCAGGGGTTCCCGGACACCGACGGTCCCGAGGAGGTCAGGGAGGCGGCCGTGCGGGCGCTGCGGGACGGACGCGGCAACCAGTACCCGCCGGGTCCGGGCGTCCCCGAGCTGCGCGCCGCGGTCGCCGCGCACCAGGAGCGCCGGTACGGGCTGTCGTACGACCCGGACGCGGAGGTGCTGGTCACGGCGGGCGCCACGGAGGCGATCGCGGCCGCCCTGCTGGCCCTCGTGGAGCCGGGCGACGAGGTCGTCGCGCTGGAGCCGTACTACGACTCCTACGCGGCCTGCATCGCCATGGCCGGCGGCACCCGGGTGCCGGTCACGCTCCGCCCGGACGGCACCGCCTTCCGCCTGGACCTCGACGAACTGCGCGCCGCGGTCACTCCCCGCACCCGGCTCCTGCTGGTCAACACCCCGCACAACCCGACCGGCACGGTCCTCACCCGTGCCGAGCTGACGGCGATCGCCGAACTGGCGGTCGAACGTGACCTGCTGGTCGTCACCGACGAGGTCTACGAGCACCTGGTCTTCGACGACGCCGGGCACCTGCCGCTCGCCACCCTGCCGGGCATGCGCGAGCGCACGGTCACCATCGGGTCGGCCGGCAAGACCTTCTCCTTCACCGGCTGGAAGGTCGGCTGGGTTACGGCCACCCCGAATCTGGTGGCCGCGGTCCGTTCGGCCAAGCAGTTCCTGACATACGTCGCCTCCGGGCCCTTCCAGTACGCCGTGGCCGAGGCCCTGCGCCTGCCCGACTCATACTTCGCGGAATTCCGCGCGGACATGCTGGCCAAGCGGGACCTGCTCGCGGGCGGCCTGGAGCGGGCGGGCTTCAGGGTCTTCCGCCCGAGCGGCACGTATTTCATCACCACCGACATCCGCCCCCTCGGCGAAAGCGACGGCTTCACCTTCTGTCGCGCCCTGCCGGAACGGGCCGGGGTCGTCGCCATCCCGAACGCGGTCTTCTACGACCATCAAGAGGCGGGCGCCTCCTACGTCAGGTTCGCGTTCTGCAAACGCACCGAGGTACTGGCGGACGCGGCGGAACGGCTCCGCAAGGCGTTCGCGCACTGACCGCCGCTCAACGGGGTCAGTCGTCCTTGGCGGGGCCGTCCTCCGACTCCGGTCTGCCCGCCACCTGCACCGCAAGAGCCCATCGCCCCCCGCACCCCGGTTCACCTTGCTTTCCGTACGGGCGAAACGCCGGAGTCTATGCGGTGTCCTTCGGGTGTCGCGGGGAGGCATACACGAGGATCACAGTCGAAGTGTCCGGACTGACCAGGTAGCGGACCCGGCCGCCGCTGGTGCGCGTTCGGCAACGCCACCCGGCACAGCTCCTTCCAACCGGTCGCGGGCTCCGTCGTGCCGTAAACGACGTTCCAGCCGCTCAGCGGAGGAACACTGGCCCGATCGCCTTTCGTCGGACTCACTCGTGCACCTCGACGGAGCCGAGGTCGACGCCACCGAGCGGACGGAGGGCTTCCCTGAGCTGGTCAGGATCGGCGTTGATGCGGGCGGTGGCCCGCCACGAGACGATCGCTCGGTGCACAGCCTCCCTGGCACCCAGTTCAGCGGCGTCGGACAGCGCTTCCAGAAGCTCGACAGTGAATTCCCGGACTTCCTCAGCGTCCAGGTGGCGCACCCACGGGAACACCTCGGGCAGCGCAAGCAGAAGCGACTTGGCACCGTCGTCCTGCTTCAACAGTGCAAGGAACAGCCGGGACGCCGTGGTCAGGTTTTCCTCGGCGCGCTCTGCGTATACGGCCGTGGTCAAGACCATGTCGGGCGCGTCTCGGTGCGTGACACGCAGACATCCCAGGGCGGCGGCCCTGGCTGCGACAGCCTTTTGAAGCGCCGGAAGGCGCCCCGCCCGCCGATGGCGATCCGCAGCCGGTCGGCAAGGGCGATGTCCTCCACTTCCTCGATGAACAGCTCCATCTCCCGGTAACCGGCCCGGGTCCCCAGAATCGGCACGTACAGCCATCGCTCGGGATCTTCGTTCTCCTCGGCACGCCCCCTGGCCGATCCCGATCGCGAAAGGCGAGGCAATCGCAGCCGACTGCCCCGACCAGGAACGACAACGTCCGATGGCAGCGGTGCGCCGACGGCGCGGGCCTGGCCGCACCGGCGGCCTTCGTCAGCGGGCGTCCGCCTCGGGCTCCGGGCGCGGGAGTTCGTCGAGGTCGAGGGTGAAGGTGCGGCCGTCGGCCAGGGGGATGGGGAGCTTGCCCGTGCCGTACTTGTGAGTGTGTGCGGCGATGTAACCGGTGGCGGTCGGCTGGGTGTGGAGGACGACTTCCTGGGCGTAGGGGTCCACGACCAGGTAGACCGGGATTCCGTAGCGGCCGTACTTCGCGGTGCAGTCGTCGTAGTCCTTGCGCGCGGAAGAGGTCGAGACGACCTCGGAGATCAGCAGGACGTCCTCGAAGCTGTAACGCTTGCCCTCCCGGCGGGCGTCCTCGCGCAGGATCGCCAGGTCGGGGGCGGAGTTCTCGTCGGCGGGGAAGTCGATGTAGACGTCGGAGGTGACCTTCGCGTGACGACCGAGGGCGAGAGAGTCGATCTGCATCGACCTGATGGTGCTGGAGTGCTCTTCGCTCTGCGGGGTCATGATCACCTTTCCGTCGGCCCCGAACAGGACCGTGTATCCCTTGGGGAACTCGGTGTGCACGATCGCGTCGACGCTCATGGACGGCTCCTTCCCGTGTGTGGTCAGGATACGGCGGACAGTGCAGCGCCAACGAGCTCGGCGATACGGCTGTGACCTCGCTCCGTCGTGCTGCGGATGGCGGGGCGTGCCGCACGGCTCCCGAACAGGTGCATGAACGCGGTGTCGGCTGGGTGACCTCGACGCCCCGGCTGGTGACGGCGGTGCGGGCGGCGAAGCAGTTCCTGACGTACGTCTCCTCGGGCCCCTTCCAGTACGCGGTCGCCGAGGCCCTCGCCCTGCCCGACGCCTACTTCGAGGCCTTCCGCGACGACATGCGGACCAAGCGCGACATCCTCGCCGCGGGCCTCGCGGAGGCGGGCTTCACGGTCTACGACACCGCCGGCACGTACTTCATCACCACCGACATCCGCCCGCTGGGCGAGAGCGACGGCTTCGCCTTCTGCCGTTCGCTGCCGGAACGCGCCGGGGTCGTCGCCATCCCGAACGCGGTCTTCTACGACCACCGGGAGGAAGGGGCGCCGTTCGTGCGGTTCGCGTTCTGCAAGCGGCCCGAGGTGCTGAAGGAGGCCGCGGAGCGGCTGCGGCGGCTGGCCTAGGCACTCCGCGCGCGGGCCGCCGCCGATACCACCCGGCGGCCCGGCCGCGGCCCGCGCCACGCCAGCGGGCGGGCTCCTCCGCTACCCCATCGGGCGCATATTTCTCGCACTTCGCCCCGGTCCCCCGCAGGGTGCGAATGTGAGCCACGCCAGCACCACCGCCAGCACCAGCACCGGTCCGACCACCGGCAGCACCGCCCTGACGCCGTCGCTCGTCACGGCGGGCGGTGTCGCGCTGGGGCTGTTCGCGGCGGCCCGGCTCACCGGCATGGCCGTGGTCGCGCTGGCCGCCTGGGCGGGCGGCAGGCATCCGCTGACGCTGCTCGGCCGGTCCTGGGACTCGGTCTGGTACCTGGGTATCGCGGCCCACGGCTACGGCCGCACCCTCTCCTTCCGCCCCGACGTCGTCCACAGCGACCTGGCGTTCTTCCCGCTGTACCCGGGCCTGGTCCGCGTCCTGACCGCCGTCACCCCGCTGAGCGGGGCGGGCGCCGGGCTGCTGGTGTCCTGGACGGCCGCGGGCGTGGCCGCCGCGGGCATCTACGCGGTCGGCGCCCGGCTGCACGGCCGTACGGTGGCCACCGCCCTGGTCCTCCTGTGGGGGCTGCTCCCGCACTCCGTCGTGCTGTCCATGGCGTACACGGAACCGGTCCTGACCGCGTTCGCGGCCTGGTCCCTGTACGCGGTGCTGGCCGGGAACTGGCTGTGGGCGGGCGCCCTGGCCGCGCTGGCGGGCCTGTCCCGGCCGAACGGCTTCGCGGTGGCGGCGGCCGTGCTGGTCGCCGCCGCCTGCGAGGCACACCGCCGCCGCGGCAGGGCCGCCCCCAGGGTGTGGGCGGGCGCGGCGCTGGCACCGCTCGGCTGGCTCGGGTACGTCCTGTGGGTGGGCCTGCGCACCGGCGATCCGCTGGGCGGCTACTTCGGCGTACAGCGCCTTTGGGGGTCGCGGTTCGACTTCGGCCGGGGTTCGCTGCGCTTCGTCCGCGCCATGCTGGCCCGCGGCGACCGCTTCGTCTTCCCGATGGCCCTGATGATCGTGGCGGTGGCGGTGGTGCTCTTCGCGCTGCTGCTCCTGGACCGGGCGCCGCTCCCGCTGCTGGCCTACACCGGCGTCCTGCTGCTGATCGCGGTCGGCGGCTCGGGCTTCTTCGAGTCCAAGCCCCGCTTCCTGCTGCCGGCCTTCCCCCTCCTGCTCCCCCTGGCCCGCGCGCTGGTCCGGACGGCGAGAGCCCGGCCCTGGCACGCGTCCGTGGTGGTCGCGGCCCTGGCCGGGCTCTCGTTCGGCTACGGCGCTTACCTGGTCGTCTTCGCCGGCACACCCCTGTAGCGCCGCCTACGCCTCGTCGTCGCCCTCGGCCTCGCCGGCCTCGTCGACGGCCTCCTCCAGGCCCAGCTGCTCCACCAGCCACTTGTCGAACTCGATCGCGGCCCGCACCCAGCTGACCGTGGAGGAGACGAAGTGGTTGATGTCGACGCCCATGCCGATCAGCATCTGCGCCTCGCCGATGAGGCGGACGGTGCCGTCGTCATGCGTGTGCGTGTAGACCTTGGGCCACAGCGTCCGCCGGTTCCAGTCGTCGATGGACTCCAGGAGCTGGGGCTTCTCGTCGATCTTGTGGGGGCGGTCGTAGAACGTCCGCACGGAGAAGACGGACTGCTCGTCCTCGCCGCGGAACATGAAGTAGGTGCGGAACTGCTCCCACGGCGCCGCGAGGTCGCCCTCGTCGTCGACGACGTACTTCAGCTCCATCTGGTCGAGGAGCTGCTTCACAAGATCCTGATCCGGGACGACGGGGCCCGCCGGTCCTTGGGGCTGCGGCTCGGGCTGGCCCCCGAAGTTCGGAATCGAGGACGGGTCGATGGTCACCGTGATTTTCCCTTCATACGGATCCCGCCATCCTCCCCCATCCGGGGAGGGGGGTGGCAACCCCCGCCCCGGCGGGTTCATCTCCCGTTGGCGCAATTCCGCTCAGAGCGTTTTCCCGGACTCCTGACCGGTGCTTTCGACGCCCTCCGCGGCCGGTTCCCGCGCCGTCACCGGGCCCACGAGCAGGCCGTCGCCGAAGGCGTCCACCCGGATCGTGTCGCCGTCCTTGACCTCGCCGGAGAGGATCTCCTTGGCGAGCCGGTCACCGATGGCGGTCTGGACCAGGCGGCGCAGCGGCCGGGCGCCGTACGCCGGGTCGTTGCCCTCCTCGGCGAGCCAGGCCAGGGCCTCCTGGGTGATCTCCAGCGTGAGCCGGCGCTCGGCCAGCCGCCGGGCCAGCCGGTCGATCTGGAGCCGGGCGATCCGCGCCAGTTCGTCCTTGGCCAGCGCGGAGAAGACGACCAGGTCGTCCAGGCGGTTGAGGAACTCGGGCTTGAAGGAGTGCCGGACCGTCTCCAGGACCTGGCTCTTCTTCTCCTCCTCGCCGAGCACGGGGTCCACCAGGTACTGGCTGCCCAGGTTCGACGTCAGCACCAGGATGGTGTTGCGGAAGTCGACCGTGCGGCCCTGGCCGTCGGTGAGGCGGCCGTCGTCCAGCACCTGGAGGAGGATGTCGAAGACCTCCGGGTGGGCCTTCTCCACCTCGTCCAGGAGCACCACGGTGTAGGGCCGGCGGCGGACCGCCTCGGTCAGCTGACCGCCCTCCTCGTAGCCGACGTATCCGGGCGGGGCGCCGACCAGCCGGGCCACGCTGTGCTTCTCGCTGTACTCCGACATGTCGATGCGGACCATCGCCCGCTCGTCGTCGAAGAGGAAGTCCGCGAGAGCCTTGGCCAGTTCCGTCTTGCCGACACCGGTGGGGCCGAGGAAGAGGAAGGAGCCGGTCGGGCGGTCCGGGTCGGCGATACCGGCACGGGAGCGCCGTACCGCGTCCGACACCGCGCGCACGGCCTCGGTCTGGCCGATCAGGCGGCGGCCCAGCTCCTCCTCCATGCGCAGCAGCTTCTGGGTCTCGCCCTCCAGGAGGCGCCCGGCGGGGATGCCGGTCCAGGCGGCCACCACGTCCGCGATGTCGTCGGAGCCGACCTCGTCCTTGACCATGGTGTCCTTGGCCGTCTCCTCCTCGGCCTCGGACGCGGCCTCCAGCTCCTTCTCCAGCTGCGGGATCTCGCCGTACAGCAGCTTGGAGGCGGTGTCGAAGTCGCCGTCGCGCTGGGCGCGTTCGGCGGTGCCGCGCAGGGCGTCGAGCCTCTCCTTCAGCTCGCCGACCCGGTTCAGGGACTGCTTCTCGCGCTCCCAGCGGGCGTTGAGGCCGCGCAGGTCCTCCTCCTTGTCGGCGAGGTCGCGGCGCAGCTTCTCCAGGCGCTCCCGGGAGGCCGGGTCGGTCTCCTTCTCCAGCGCCAGCTCCTCCATCTTCAACCGGTCCACGACACGCTGGAGTTCGTCGATCTCGACGGGCGAGGAGTCGATCTCCATGCGGAGCCGCGAGGCCGCCTCGTCGACCAGGTCGATGGCCTTGTCGGGGAGGAAGCGGGAGGTGATGTAGCGGTCGGAGAGGGTCGCGGCGGCGACCAGCGCGCTGTCCGCGATCTGCACCTTGTGGTGCGCCTCGTAACGGCCCTTGAGGCCGCGGAGGATGGCGATGGTGTCCTCGACGGTCGGCTCCGCCACCAGCACCTGCTGGAAGCGGCGCTCCAGCGCCGGGTCCTTCTCGATCCGCTCGCGGTACTCGTCCAGGGTGGTGGCGCCGACCATGCGCAGCTCGCCGCGGGCCAGCATCGGCTTCAGCATGTTGCCGGCGTCCATCGCGGAGTCGCCGCCGGCGCCCGCGCCGACGACCGTGTGCAGCTCGTCGATGAAGGTGATGACCTGTCCGTCGGAGTCCTTGATCTCGGCCAGGACGGTCTTCAGCCGCTCCTCGAACTCACCCCGGTACTTCGCGCCCGCGACCATCGCGCCCAGGTCGAGCGACACCAGCCGCTTGTCCTTCAGCGACTCGGGCACGTCGCCCTTGACGATCCGCTGGGCCAGGCCCTCGACCACGGCGGTCTTGCCGACGCCGGGCTCGCCGATGAGCACGGGGTTGTTCTTGGTACGGCGGGACAGCACCTGCACGACCCGCCGGATCTCCTGGTCGCGCCCGATGACGGGGTCGAGCTTGCCGTCCCGCGCGGCGGCCGTGAAGTCGGTGCCGAACTTCTCCAGGGCCTTGTACTGGCCCTCGGGGTCGGCGTTGGTCACGCGGCGGCCGCCGCGCGTCTTCTGGAAGGCCTCCACCAGCTTCTTCGCGGTGGCGCCCTGCCGGCCGAGCACCTCGCCGGCCGCGCCGCCCTTGGCGGCGATGCCGATGAGCAGGTGTTCGGTGGAGAGGAAGTCGTCACCGAGGTCGCGGGCCCGCTCGCCCGCGTCGGCGAGGACCGCGAGCAGCTCGCGGTTGGGCTGCGGGGGCGCGACCGTGGAGCCGGTCACGCTGGGCAGGGTGGTCAGCACCCGCTCGGCGCCCTGCCGTACGACGGCCTGGTCCGCGTCCACGGCCGCGAGCAGGTCGGTGATGTTCTCGTTGTCCTGGCCCGCAAGCAGAGCCAGCAGCAGGTGGGCAGGGGTGAGGTCCGCGTGCCCCTCGGTCACGGCCCGGCTGCTGGCCGCGTTGATCGCGTCCCGGCTCCTGTTGGTCAGCTCGGCGTCCACGTTCGCGTTCTCCTCCTCGGCATCGTTCGGCTGACTCAGCCAACGTACACAAAGTTGAGTCTATTCCACTCAAGGTGGAGACGGGAGTCCTTCCGGGAACCGGGTTCGCCGGGTTCGGGGACGGGCGGCCCGGAGCGCCGGAAGGGCGGGGGCGCGACGGTACGGCGGCCGGAAGACGCCGGCGGGGCCGGCCGGCGGCCGGAAGGGGAAGAAAGAGGGGCGCCGGGGCCGCGGTGACACCGAAGGCGAGGGGCGAGGGGCGGGATCGAGCCGCCGAGCCGGGGCGGCCACCCCGTTCTGCGGGCGGTCCAGCGACGGAATTCAGCCACCGTGGACCTTGGCCGAAACCAGCCGATAAACAGAAATGTCCCCCGAAAACTGCAGCGGCGTCACCGTGTTCAGGTCACGGTGACGCCGCTGCGGGGGGAAGCACCTGAGCGATCTTTTACGACGGGGGAATCGCGTCAGGCACTGCGGGGGGTGGCCGAGATGGTCCTCACGTCCGGGACGTCCGGCTCAGCCAGCCGGTGGTCCCGTTGGTCCAGGTTCACAAAGATCATTCCGTACCGGACGGCACACCGCACGGGCTGTGGCGCGCCCCGCGGCTTGCGCAGGCACCGGTAGGCCCGTACGTCCTCGTCCTCGTCGCGCGTCACGACGACCGGCTCTCCGAACACGGTCACCATCAGCGAGTCACCGCTGTGGGGGATGGCGGTGACCAGGTCGATGAAGTGCCAGCCGGAGCGGTAGGCGGTGGCCATCTCGCGGCGGAAGGATCGGTCGTCCGGTGGGGTGGTCACGTCAGCTCCCGGTTCCTTCCACGGTGTCCACGGCGACACTCGGCCAGCTGGTGTTGGCCTGAACATCACCCTTCGCTCCGGAAACACCACTCCACGCAACGAGGGCCGCGACGACGGAGCAGGTCGCGACAAGCACCGAGCGAAGCAATTTCCCGCGCATGTTCGACTTCGTCCTCACTTGAAGTTCCTGCTTCCCCGTCTTGTACGACGATGGCTCATTCGGGCACGTCATGGCCACACAATCAATGCATCATGTTCCTGCATGTTCAGGACCCTGGGGGGTGGAGATTTGATAACGAATCAGACAAAGGAGACGCATCCCCACGCTGTGACAGAACTGTGTGAGGACGGTGCCCGTGTCTACTCCACAGCTCTGCGCGCGGGACGCGTCGCGCGCGCAGAGGCGGAGACAGCCCCTTGCCTGATGGAGTTCGCCCTGCTCCACCCGGATCCGGACGACCCCGACTGGCTGCGTCCGGTGCCCCCCGCGGTGGCGCTGGCGCGACGGCTCGGCCCTCTCGAACGCGAGATCTCCGACCGCCGGCGGCTCTCCACCGAGCTGGCCGAGTCGTTCGAGCCCTTCATGATGCTCGGCACACAGGTCGCGGCGAGCAGTGACTCGATCGCCGTGCTGGAGGGCGGCGAACGGATCAACGCGGCGCTCAACCTGGCCACGGCCCAGTGCCAGAAAGAGGTGCTGAGCGTCCATCCGAGCGAGCGGATCTCCGAGCGCAACGTGCTGCTCGGGATGGAGCGCGACCGGCCGCTCGTCGAGCGCGGGGTCCGGATCCGCACCCTGTACCAGCACACAGCGCGGCACAGCCCGGAGAAGCTGGCCTACGCCGCCTTCCTCGCCGACGGCAAGGCGGAGTACCGCACGATCGACGAGGTCGTGGAACGCCTGATCATCTGTGACGAGACGGTCGCCTTCATCCCCATCCGGGACGACCAGCAGGTCGCGCTCGAAGTGCGCCACCCGGGCCTGGTCCGCTACCTGATCAAGGTCTTCGAGTTCATGTGGTCCCGCGCGGTCCCGCTGAACATCGACGGGCCCTACGAAGCGGCGCCCGACGGCATCACGGAGATCCAGCACTCCATCGCGAAGCTGCTCGTGGAGGGCCACGTGGACGAGGCCATCGCCCGCAGGCTCGGGATGAACGTCCGCACCTGCCGCGCCCACATCGCCAAGCTGGCCCAGGCGCTCGGCAGCGGCAGCCGTGCCCAACTCGGCTACCTGATAGCGCAGTCGGGGATCCTGGACAGCGACAGCACGCCTCCGGCGCCGGAGGCCGGCCGTTGACCCCGAGCGCGCCGGGAGCCGCCCGGCCCGGCCGCCTCAGCGCACGCTCGGGGATTCCTGGTCGGGAAGGCTGACGGCGGGCGGTGCCGTGCCCGTCTCGCCCGGTGGCCGGTCCAGGCCCACCTGGGCTATGCGCACGCCCAGTTGGGTGCGGCTGGCCGCGCCGAGCGTCTCCGAGAGGCGGGCGATGTGGGCGCGGCAGGTGCGGACGCTGATGCCGAGGCGTTCGGCGATCACCGCGTCCTGGTGGCCCTCGGCGAGCAGCGCCGCGATGGACTGCTCGCGGTGCGAGATGCCCTCGATGCCGGTGTCGGGGAGCGGGGCGGTGAGGGGGATCGCGAGGCGCCACAGGCGCTCGAAGACGGTGACGAAGTACTCGACGAGGGCGGGGTGGCGCAGTTCCAGGGCCATCGTGCGGTCGGCGTTGGCGGGGATGAAGGCGACCGTGCGGTCGAAGAGGATGAGGCGGTCGATGACCTCGTCGAGCGTCCGGGCCTCCACCGCGTCGCCCATCAGCTCCAGGTAGTTGAGCAGACCCTGGCCGTGCCGGGCGACATGGGTGTACAGGTCCCGCATCCGAACGCCGCGGCCGCGCAGGGCGACCGCCCGGTGCAGTCCCTCGGTCAGCTCCGACTCCCGGCGGATGCCGCCCGGCTGGACGGTCAGCACCTCACTGGTGCAGGCCTCCGTCGCCTCGTCCATGGCCGCCTGGATCCGTGACAGCCCGTCCAGGACCCGGATCGCCGCCGTGCCCTCCGCGGAGGCCGAGGCGGCCTGCAACTGCCGTCCCAGACCGGCGTACCACTCGAAGGCGGAGACCGCCGAGCCCACCCGCCGCTGGCTGTCGGTGACCTCGTCGTGGACCCCGCGCAGCAGCCGGATCATGACCTCCTGCGGGGAGGTCGGCACCAGCCAGTCCATGTCGTCGGGGTCGGGGTGCAGCAGTGCCAGCTCCAGCAGGCACGGCACCGCGTCGGCGTCCGTGCGCGGTACCCGGCCCCGGCGCACGGCCCGGGAGTACACGCGGTCCCCGGCGGCGCACAGTCGGTCGGCACCATGTGGATGCTTGTCCGTCCCGTGCCCGGCCATCGGCCATTCCACCCCCGGTTTGCTGCCTCTTCCGCAGCGCAACTATGAGCGGTCAGGACCGGGTCCGCAACACGGCTCCCCTCGCACCGGGCGTCGCAATACCCTGGTACGTCCCCTATCTCCCGGCCTCCGCGGGCCGCTCCGCACCAGGATGACGGCGGTCGCGGCGGGGCCGCGCGGGCATCGCGGGCAGCGCCTGCCAGAGGTGGTCGCCGGGCCCTCGCAGGGGCCCGGTCAGGCCTTCCCCGCCGGATGCCGGGGCCCCGCAACTCGCGTGCGGGGGTGGGGCGTTGCCGAAGGGCCGCCTCGGGGCTCCTCCACGACGGACGGCGGTCGTGGAGGGCCCGGCGTCTTTGTGCGCCCCGCCGGGGGCTACTTGAGGCCGGCCTCGGCGCAGGCCGTCTTGTAGGCGGCGGTGCAGATCTGCGAGATCTTGTAGATGCCGTCGGCGACGACGGTGTCCTTGATCTTGCTCTTCGTCACGGCGCTGACCTGCACCAGCTGGGCCGGAATGTCCTTGTTGGTCGGGCTGTCGACCTGGTCCTGGGTGAGCGCGTCGAACTGGATGTCCTTGCCCTGCACCTTGTAGACGGCCATCTCGGCGGCGGCCTCGGCCTCGTTCGGGTAGGGCTTGTAGACGGTCATGTACTGCTCGCCGATGAGGATCCGCTGAATGGCGTCGAGGTCGGCGTCCTGGCCGGTGACCGGCGGCAGGTTGGTGATGCCGGCCGCCTTGAGGGACTTGATGATCTCGCCCGCCATGGCGTCGTTGGCGGAGTAGACGGCGGCCACGTTGTCCTTGCCGATCGCGTTGATGGCCTTGGTGACCTCCTTGCCGGCGGTCGGCGGGTCCCAGTCCTTGGTGTCGAAGGAGGCGCCGGAGGGGATGTCCACCTTGCCCGACAGCTCGGACATCGCACCCGTCTTGAACTGCTTGGCGTTCGGGTCCGTCGGCGAGCCGTTGACCATGATGACCTTGTCGGAGGTGTCGGCGTCCGGTCCGAGCCCCTCCAGCAGCGTGCGGGCCTGCACCTCGCCCACCAGTTCGTTGTCGAAGGAGACGTAGGCGTCGATCGGGCCCTCGGCGAGGCGGTCGTAGGCGATGACCGGGATGCCCGCGGCCTTGGCCTTCTTCACCTCGCCCCTGATGGCGTGCGAGTCGACCGAGTCCAGGATGATCACGTCGACCTTGTCGTCGATCATCTTCTGCATCTGCTCGGACTGCTTGGAGGCGATCGACCCGGCGTTGGCGTACGCGATCCGCCCCTGCTTGTTGGTCAGCTCGGCGATCTTCGCCTTCATGATCGGGTAGTCGAAGTTCTGGTACCGGGTGTTGATGATGTCCGGCATCAGCACACCCACGGTGATGTCGTTGCCCTTGGTCGGGCTCGCGGTGGTCGACGATCCCGACGCGTTGAGCACGCCGCAGCCGGCGAGCGAGAGGGTCATCGTGGACGCGGCCACAAACATGGCTATACGACGCATTCGGGGGCTCACTTCAGGTGCGTTCCGGACTTGGGACTGCTTGCGACCCAGATGTCTGAAAAGACAACGCGTAGGCCGTACCCGGCGTCAAGCGGAACCACTTAACGAGTGCGCAACACTACGCTCCGCTGCGACTGTGAAGGGGATGCGGAATCGCCTGCAAACACCCTTTACGGACCCTCCATCCAAAGGGAGTTCATGGGAAGGCAAAGATCAGTACAACCAACTCCTTTCCTCATGAGTCGACAACGGCAACGGCCATCTCCGTCATAACGGAAACGACCAGAGGATCGAATGAAGCCAGCCAGACGCACCGCGGCCGGCGCCGTGGTGCTCGCCACCGCCGGCACCCTGCTCGGCGGCGCCGTCGCGCCCGCCACGGCGGCCACGACGACCTGCACCGCACCCGTCTACCAACGGCAGTTGTTCGCGAACACCACGTTCAAGGGCGCCCCGAGGAAGACCGGCTGCGACTCCACGATCAGCGAGAGCTGGAGCGGCGCCCCCGCCTCCGGCCTGCCACGGGACAACTTCGGCGTCCGCTGGACGGTGACCCGCGACTTCGGCTCCGGCGGCCCGTTCACCCTCGCCGCCTCCGGACTCGACGGCATCCGGGTGTACCTCGACGGCGTGCGCAGGATCGACCTGTGGAAGAACACGGCCTCGACGGTGAGCAGGACCGTCGCCGTCACCGTTCCCAGGGGCCGGCACACCCTGCGGATCGACTACGTCAACTGGACCGGCGCCGCCAAGGTCAAGTTCGCCTACACGCCCCGCACTTCGGCGACCGTCGACAAGACCGCGCCGCTCACGCCGAGCGGAACGTCCCTCTCGTACGACAAGGCCACCGGCCGGGCGAGGCTCACCTGGTCGAAGAACCGGGAGCTGGACCTCGCCGGGTACCGGGTCTACCGGCGGCTCAAGGGCGGCTCCTTCGGCAGCAAGCCCCTGGCCACGACCGCGTCCACCACGTACACCGACACCCCGCCGAGGACCGGCGCCGTCTACTACTACGAGGTCCGCGCCCACGACAGGGCCGGCAACCGGTCCGCCGGCACCGCCGACCTGGGCGTCACGACCCCCGACAGGACGCCGCCCGCCGCGCCGTTCGTCGAGATGGACAGCTGCCCGGCCGACCGGCCCCACCCCGGCCCCGAGCTCGTCACGACCGCCGAGAACGCGGCGGACATCGCGCTGTACGAGCTGCAGCGGCGAAACCCCGTCAGCGGCGCCTGGAGCACCGTGTACACGGGGACCAAGGGCGCGATCTGCGACACCGGGCAGCCGGCCGACGGCAGCAAGGTGACCTACCGGGGCCGGGCCCGCGACGCCGCCGGGAACTGGTCCGCGTACTCGGCCGCCGCCACCTTCACCACCAGCGACCGGACGCCTCCCGCGGCCGTGTCCGCCGTCCGGACGGAGTACCGCTCCGGCGTGCCCCACCTGGTGTGGTCCCCGGTCGACGGCGCCGCCTCCTACCAGGTCCTCCAGTACGACCCGGCGACCGGCGGCTGGCTCGACGCGCTGCCCGGCAGCGGCACCGCCGTCCGCACCACCAAGGCCACCGACGTCGTCCCGCTCCAGCGGCTCGCGGTCGCCGACGGCTACCGGTACGCGGTGCGTTCGGTGGACGCGGCGGGCAACGCGGCCGCCCCGGCACAGGTCACGCTGACGATGGCGGACCGCCCGGAGGCCGTGCCCTCCTTCCGGACCACCGCGCACCGGTTCGACGAGGGCGTGATGGTCGAGTGGAGCAGCGCCGATCCGTGGACCTTCGGCGAGGACCGGCCCCTGCTCACCTACCGGGTCGTGCGCACCGACCGGGCGACCGGCGTCAGCAGCACGGTGGCCGGGTGCAAGCCGGACGACGCGCGGGACCTGCCGCTGACGGACCCGCACACCTACTGGACCTGGACCGGCGACGACGCCCCGGCGTACGCCGGGGACCGGCAGATCAACGGCTCCTGCTGGGACGTCTCCGGCGCCTCCGAGACGGCGTACGACTACACGGTCGTGACGGTCGACCCGTACGGTCACGCGTCGCGGCCCGGTCCGGCCGCCACGGCGACCACGCCGGACACCGTGCGCCCGGCTCCGGTGGAGAACCTGACGGCCGAAACCGTGCCGCTGGGCGTCCGCCTGACCTGGACGCCGCCCGCCGACGACGACGTCACCGAGTACTACGTGTGGCAGGGCACGACCGACCCGGAGACCGGCGGGACGGTCTGGACGAAGAACTGCTGGACCTCGAACTCCTCGCAGACCGGGATCATCTGCCCGACCGTGCCGGACGGCGCCACCCACGTCTACCGCGTGGCCGCCGCGGACGGTTTCCACCTGTACGAGAACGAGGGCCCCGACTTCTTCCGCACCACGACCGTCGAGGTCGCCCTGCCGGACACCCGGCCGCCCGGCTGGACCACGGCCACCGTCCGCGCGGACCGTTACCCGGAGCTGCACGTCGGCTGCTCGGAGAGCTCCGGCTGCCTCGGCGACTGCGCCCGGTTCGCCGCCTACCGCGTGGAGCGCTGGGACCCGGCCGCAGGGGCCTACGTCACCCTGTCCGAGGGCCCGACGGGCACCGCCTCGTTCTTCATGGACACCACCGTGTCCGGGGACGAACTGGGCCTGCACTACTACCGGGTCGTCCGCCTGGACGCCTCCGGCGCCGAGGCGTCGGTCACCGAGGCTGCCTACGGCATCTGGGACTACTGACCGCATGGCGAAGGGGCCCGAAGGACATGTCCTTCGGGCCCCTTCGCACGCGTACCGACGGTCCTGCCGCTAGTCCTTGGCCTTCTTCGGCCGCCACACCACCAGCGCGCTGGTCTGCTGGACCTCCTGGTACGGGACCAGGTCACGGCGGTACGAGGCGTGCACCGCCGCTTCGCGCTGGCGCATCGCGGCCGCGGCGCCGTCCAGGGCCGCTTCCATCTCGGCCATGCGGGCCTGGAGCGCGGCGACCTGGTTCTCCAGTTCGATGATGCGCTTGATGCCGGCCAGGTTGATGCCCTCGTCCTGCGACAACGCCTGCACCTGACGGAGCAGTTCGATGTCGCGGGCCGAGTAGCGGCGGCCCCGCCCGGCCGTGCGGTCCGGGGAGACCAGGCCCAGGCGGTCGTACTGGCGCAGCGTCTGCGGGTGCAGTCCGGAGAGCTGGGCCGCCACCGAGATGACGTAGACCGGGGTCTCCTCGGTCAGTTCATACGGATTGCGTCGACGGCCGTCCATCTCTGTCATGCTCCCTTCGCGGCCTCGAACAGCTCGGCCCGCGGGTCCTCACCCGCGGTCGCCTCGCGATACGCCTCCAGCGCGTCACGAGCATTCCCCGACAGGTCCTTCGGGACACTCACCTCGACGGTGACCAGAAGGTCGCCGCGGGTGCCGTCCTTGCGGACCGCGCCCTTGCCGCGGGCGCGCATGGTGCGGCCGTTGGGCGTGCCCGGAGGCAGCTTCAGGGTGACCGGCGGTCCGCCCAGGGTCGGGACCCTGACCTCGCCGCCGAGCGCCGCCTCGGTGAAGGTCACCGGCACGGTCACCGTGAGGTTGTCCTCCTTGCGGCCGAACACTGGGTGGGTGTCGACGTGGACCATGACGTACAGGTCACCGGCCGGGCCACCGCGTTCGCCGGGTGCGCCCTTGCCGCGCAGGCGGATGCGCTGGCCGTCCGTCACCCCGGCGGGGATGCGGACCTGCATGGTCCGGGACGACTTGGCGCGGCCGCTGCCCTTGCAGTCCGGGCAGGGGTTCTCCGCGATGAGGCCGCGGCCCTTGCAGTCGGGGCAGGGATCGGTGAGCGAGAAGCCGCCGCCGGATCCCCGCGCCACCTGGCCGGTGCCGACGCAGGTCGGGCACACACGGGGTGTGCCGTTCACGTCGCCGGTGCCCGAACAGGCCTTGCAGGGTGCCTGCGAGGACATCCGCAGCGGGACCGTGGCGCCCTCGATGGCCTCCGTGAAGCTGAGCGTGACCTCGGACTCGATGTCCTGGCCGCGCCGGGGCTGGGTCCGTGCGCCCGCGCCGCCGCCCCGGTTGAACAGGCCCCCCAGGACGTCGCTGAAGCCGCCGCCGCCACCGCCGAAGCCGCCGCCTCCGGCCTGGGCGCCGCCTCCGAAGAGGTCGCCCAGGTCGAAGTTGAAGTTGCCGCCGCCCGCGCCCGGCCCCGGGCGGAAGCCGCCGTTGCCGAAGAGGGCGCGTGCCTCGTCGTACTCCTTGCGCTTCTTGGTGTCACCGAGCACGTCGTTCGCCTCGGAGATCTCCTTGAAGCGCTCCTCGGCCTTGGCGTTGCCCTTGTTGGCGTCCGGGTGGAACTCGCGGGCGAGCTTCCGGTACGCCTTCTTGATCTCGGCCTCGGTGGCGTCCTTGGGGACGCCGAGGACCTTGTAGTAGTCCTTCTCGATGAAGTCCTTGGTGCTCATCCCCGACGCCCCTCCTTCCGCTCGGTACCTATGACGTCAGCCCTCCTCAGGGCCGTTGTCCTTCTCGTCGCCGGCCGCCGGGGCCTCGTCGGCCCCCTCGGCCTTGGCCGCGGTCGCCCCCGGCTGCGGTTCGGCGACCGCCACCCGCGCGGGGCGGATGGTGCGCTCGCCGATGCGATACCCGGGCTGCAGGATCGCCACGCACGTCGTCTCGGTGACGTCCGGCGCGTAGCTGTGCATCAGCGCCTCGTGGATCGTCGGGTCGAAGGGCTCGCCCTCCTTGCCGAACTGCTGCAGGCCCATCTTCGCCGCGACCGTCTCCAGCGACTCGGCCACCGACTTGAAACCGCCGACCAGTTCGCCGTGTTCCCGCGCGCGGCCGATGTCGTCGAGCGTCGGCAGGAGTTCGGTCAGGAGGTTCGCGATGGCGATCTCCCGGACCGTGATCCGGTCGCGCTCCACCCGGCGGCGGTAGTTCTGGTACTCGGCCTGCAGGCGCTGGAGGTCCCCGGTGCGCTCGCCGAGGGCGGTGCGGACCTGGTCCAGCTGCGCCGTCAGACCGGCCAGCTCGCTTGCGTTTGCGTCCCCGGCCGGGGCCGCCCCCTGTGCGGGGGCGGCCTTCGGCTCGGCGTCGTCGGAGGTGGCGCCGGAGGGGACGTCGGGCTTCTCCTCGAAGCCCGGGGTCTCCTCCGTCACGCGGCACCGTCCTTGCGCTCGTCGTCGACGATCTCGGCGTCCACCACGTCGTCCGTGTCCGCGGCGTCACCGGCGGGCGCGCCGCCGGCGGCGGCACCCGAGGCCTGGGCGTCGGCGTACATGGCCTGGCCCAGCTTCTGGGAGACGGCCGCGACCTTCTCGGTGGCGGTGCGGATCTCCGCGGTGTCCTCGCCCTTGAGCGTCTCCTTCAGCTCGGCGATCGCACCCTCGACCTCGGTCTTGATCTCGCCCGGGACCTTGTCCTCGTTGTCCTTGAGGAACTTCTCGGTCTGGTAGACGAGCTGCTCGCCCTGGTTGCGGGTCTCGGCGGCCTCGCGGCGGCGGTGGTCCTCCTCCGCGTACTGCTCGGCCTCCTGGCGCATGCGGTCGACCTCGTCCTTCGGCAGCGAGGAGCCGCCGGTGACGGTCATCTTCTGCTCCTTGCCCGTGCCCAGGTCCTTCGCGGTCACGTGCATGATGCCGTTGGCGTCGATGTCGAAGGCGACCTCGATCTGCGGGACACCGCGCGGGGCCGGCGGCAGACCGGTCAGCTCGAACATGCCGAGCTTCTTGTTGTACGCCGCGATCTCGCGCTCGCCCTGGTAGACCTGGATCTGCACGGAGGGCTGGTTGTCCTCGGCGGTGGTGAAGATCTCGGACCGCTTGGTCGGGATCGTCGTGTTCCGCTCGATGAGCTTGGTCATGATGCCGCCCTTGGTCTCGATGCCGAGGGACAGCGGGGTCACGTCGAGGAGCAGGACGTCCTTGACCTCACCCTTGAGGACACCGGCCTGCAGGGCGGCGCCGATGGCGACGACCTCGTCCGGGTTGACGCCCTTGTTGGCGTCCTTGCCGCCGGTCAGCTCCTTGACGAGCTCGGCCACGGCGGGCATACGGGTGGAGCCGCCGACGAGGACGACGTGGTCGATCTCGCCGAGCTGGATGCCGGCGTCCTTGATCACGTTGTGGAACGGCGTCTTGCAGCGCTCCAGCAGGTCCGCGGTCAGCTGCTGGAACTGGGCGCGCGTGAGCTTCTCGTCCAGGTGCAGCGGGCCCTCGGCGGACGCCGTGATGTAGGGGAGGTTGATCGAGGTCTCGGTGGACGAGGACAGCTCGATCTTGGCCTTCTCGGCGGCCTCGCGCAGGCGCTGGAGGGCCATCTTGTCCTTGCCGAGGTCCACGCCGTGGCCGGCCGCGAACTGCTTGACCAGGTAGTCGACGACGCGCTGGTCCCAGTCGTCGCCGCCGAGGTGGTTGTCGCCGTTGGTGGCCTTCACCTCGACGACGCCGTCACCGATCTCCAGGAGGGACACGTCGAAGGTGCCGCCGCCGAGGTCGAAGACGAGGATCGTCTGGTCGTCCTTGTCGAGGCCGTAGGCGAGCGCGGCCGCCGTGGGCTCGTTCACGATGCGCAGGACGTTCAGGCCCGCGATCTCGCCGGCCTCCTTCGTCGCCTGGCGCTCGGAGTCGTTGAAGTAGGCCGGGACGGTGATGACCGCGTCGGTCACCTTCTCGCCCAGGTAGGCCTCCGCGTCCCGCTTCAGCTTCTGCAGGATGAAGGCGGAGATCTGCTGGGGGTTGAAGTCCTTCCCGTCCAGCTGGATCTTCCAGTCGGTGCCCATGTGACGCTTCACGGACCGGATGGTGCGGTCCACGTTGGTGACCGCCTGGCGCTTGGCGACCTCGCCGACCAGAACCTCGCCGTTCTTGGCGAAGGCGACGACGGACGGCGTGGTCCGGGCACCCTCGGCGTTGGTGATGACGGTGGGCTCGCCGCCTTCAAGAACGCTGACGACAGAGTTAGTCGTGCCCAGGTCGATGCCGACCGCACGTGCCATGGTGATTTCCTCCAGCTGACTTGAGTGGAACGGACTCAAGTGTGCATCAAGCCTCGCCGCGGGTCAACAGACATGAGCCGTGGCGACTCAACTCTTATCCGTTCCTTACACGCAAGTGGCCGCTGACCTGCGTCGATTCCAGGCGCCGGGGTCCGTAGACCGGCACCCGAAGGAGGAGCAGCACCACGCTGACGGTGACGCAGGCGACGCAGGTGGCGCCTGTCCGCCCGACCCAGCCGCCATGCACGAGCACGCCGACGAGTACGCCCGCGAAGGACGCGGACCCGAGGACGACGGTCGCGCCCGGCGGGGTCAGGCCGAGCCGCCGCAGCCGGTGGGCGAGATGGTCGGGCCCGCGCCGCAGCACCGGCCGCCCGGCGAGCAGCCGTGACAGCACGACGAGCAGTACGTCGGCGCTCGCGACGGCGGTGAGCGCGAACAGCACGCCGGTGCTGGCGACGGGGTCGTACCCGGTCCGGGTGATCAGCGCGGCCGCCGCCAGCACGAATCCGGCGAACAGCGAGCCGGTGGCACCGAGGGCGGTCCGCGCGGGATGCCAGTTGTGCATGAGGAACCCGGTGAGCGCGGCGGCGAGCACGCTCAGCAGGACGGCCAGCCCGTCCATGACCTCCGCGGAGGCGCAGGCCCCCACCCCGAAGGCGGTGACCACTCCGACGGTCCCGGCCAGCCCGTCCGCGTGGTCGAGCCCCTTGAAGGCGACGGCGACGAAGGCGATCCACCCGACCCCGAGCACCCCCTCGGCCACGCCGAACTCCGCGTACGGCACCACGCACGCGGCGGCCACGGCCGTACCGAGGAGCAGGAAGCGGGTCTTCAGCCGCCACACGTCGGCGATCAGCCCGAGCAGCGCCACCGCTCCCCCGGCGGCCAGCAGCTGCCCGACGCCGCTGCCGAGCGGGGCGACCCCGCTCCAGTCGCCGGCGCCGGCGACCAGACAGGTGGCGCCCACGACGGCGAGGCCGCCGAGCAGCGGGACGGGCCGCGTCCGCCGGCGGTCGACGAGCCCCAGCCGCAGCGCGAGCGGCCGGATCAGCGCGGCGAGGACGGCGGCGAGCAGCAGGGCGGTGGTGGCGGCGGCGATCCCGTAGAGCACAGGTCTAAATTAGACCCAAATGTAACAATTCAGTACGAGTAACACGAATAACACGATCACTTTGCCGCCGCAAGGCAACGGCAGGTCAGGCACACCTCAGCGATTCAGATCACCTCGCACCTGACTACAGTGCGAGTAAAGATGCGGGTAGTCTCAGACCGACTGCATAAGTTACCGCTTAGTAATTTCGGGAACCCTCTCTAGCGAAGAGACCCGAAGAGACCCCTCGCAGGCCCGAGGAGCCCCCATGCAACTCGCCGCGATCATCGTGTCGCTGGTTCTGATCGTGGTCGGCGTGGCGTTGTTCGCCCGCGCCGTCGTGCAGATCTACAACTTCATGCGGCTCGGTCAGAACGTGCCCGCCGGCACCCGTACCGACGAGCCCGTCCAGCGGACCGTGACGGTGGTGAGGGAGTTCCTCGGCCACACCCGGATGAACCGCTGGGGCATCGTCGGCGTGGCGCACTGGTTCGTCGCGGTCGGCTTCTTCTCGCTGCTGCTGACGATCGTCAACGCCGTCGGCCAGCTGTTCAAGGCCGACTGGATCCTGCCGGTCATCGGCGAGTGGGCGCCGTACAACGTCTTCGTCGAGTTCATCGGCACCATGACCGTCCTCGGCATCCTGGTGCTGATCGTCATCCGCCAGCTGAGCAAGCCGAACCGGCCGGGCCGCAAGTCCCGCTTCGCCGGCTCGAACTTCGGCCAGGCGTACTTCGTCGAGACGGTCATCCTGATCGTCGGCGTCTGCATCTTCACGCTGCACGCCCTGGAGGGCGCGCAGCACCACGTGGACTCCTACGAGGCGTCGTTCTTCATCTCCTACCCGGTGGTCTCCTGGTTCCGGGGCATGGACCTCTCCACGCTCCAGAACCTCACCTACTTCTTCGCCGGGCTGAAGATCGCGACCTCCTTCATCTGGATGATCGTGGTCGCCCTCAAGACCGACATGGGTGTGGCCTGGCACCGCTTCCTGGCGTTCCCGAACATCTGGTTCAAGCGGAACGCCACCGGCGAGACCTCCCTGGGCGGCCTGCTGCCGATGACGTCGGGCGGCGAGCCCATCGACTTCACCGACCCCGGTGACGACGACGTCTTCGGCGTCTCCCAGGTCGAGCAGTTCTCCTGGAAGGGCCTGCTGGACTTCTCCACCTGCACCGAGTGCGGCCGCTGCCAGTCGCAGTGCCCGGCCTGGAACACCGGCAAGCCGCTCTCCCCGAAGCTGCTGATCATGTCGCTGCGCGACCACGCGCACGCCAAGGCGCCCTACCTGCTCGCCGGCGGCGGCAAGACCATGGAGGGCGAGGAGAAGGCGTCCGAGGAGCAGCTGGCCCAGGTCCCCGCCGCCGCCCTCGCCGAGGCCGAGCGCCCCCTCATCGGCACCGCCGAGGAGAACGGCGTCATCGACCCGGACGTCCTGTGGTCCTGCACCACCTGCGGCGCCTGCGTCGAGCAGTGCCCGGTGGACATCGAGCACGTCGACCACATCGTCGACATGCGCCGCTACCAGGTGATGATCGAGTCCGCGTTCCCGTCCGAGGCGGGCACGATGCTCAAGAACCTGGAGAAGAAGGGCAACCCCTGGGGCCTGGCGAAGAAGCAGCGCCTGGAGTGGCTCAAGGAGGTCGACTTCGAGGTCCCGGTCGTCGGCCAGGACATCGAGGACCTCACCGAGGTCGAGTACCTGTACTGGGTGGGCTGCGCCGGCTCCCTGGAGGACCGCGCCAAGAAGACCACCAAGGCCTTCGCCGAGCTGCTGCACATCGCGGGCGTCAAGTTCGCGATCATGGGCGGCGACGAGAAGTGCACCGGCGACTCCGCCCGCCGCCTCGGCAACGAGCCCCTGTTCCAGGAGCTCGGCATGGAGAACGTCATGGCGCTGAACATGGCGTTCGGCGAGGAGCTGGACGACGACGGCAAGGTGACCGCCGAGTCCCGCAAGCCGAAGTCGGCCAAGAAGATCGTCGCCACCTGCCCGCACTGCCTCAACACCATCGGCAACGAGTACCCGCAGCTCGGCGGCGACTACGAGGTCATCCACCACACCCAGCTGCTCCAGCACCTGGTGGACGAGGGCAAGCTGGTCCCGGTCACCCCGGTCGAGGGCATCATCACCTACCACGACCCCTGCTACCTGGGCCGCCACAACAAGATCTACACGCCGCCGCGCGAGATCATCGCGAGCGTCCCGGGCCTGCGCAACGAGGAGATGCACCGCCACAAGGAGCGCGGCTTCTGCTGCGGCGCCGGCGGTGCCCGGATGTGGATGGAGGAGCGGATCGGCAAGCGCATCAACAACGAGCGCGTCGACGAGGCCCTCTCCGTCAACCCGGACATCGTCTCCACGGCCTGCCCGTTCTGCCTGGTGATGCTGACCGACTCGGTCAACGGCAAGAAGAACGACGGCAAGGCCAAGGAGTCCATCACGGTGGTCGACGTGGCCCAGCTGCTCCTCGACTCCGTGAAGACCCCGGTCGACCCGGCGGGCACCGCGGAGGAGGAGAGCGCGCCGGAGCCGGAGCCGGTGCAGTAGCCCCCGCGCACGAGGAACGCCCCCCGGCCCACTGCGGGCCGGGGGGCGTTCCGTGTTCCGGCCGGGTCAGCCGCGCGGGCGCTCGAAGGTGAGCAGCAGGCCCTCGACGGCGCCGGGACCTATCCGGCCCTTGACGTCGGCGGCGGTGATGGCCTTGAGGCCCCAGCCGTCCTCGGCGTGCTTGTTGAGGACCTTCTCCAGCTTGTCGCTGTCCAGGGCGTCGCCGATCAGCGACTCCCGGAAGGTGACGACCTTGTACTCGTAGGCGTAGGCACTGCTCATGTCTGCGGGATCCTCCTGCCGGCGGGGCCGGGTCGGGACGGGTTGCCGGGGCCAGACAATCACCCCGGTGCGCCGCCGCACACCGCGGGACCGGAATTACCGGGCGGCCCTCGCGTCGCCGACGCCCCCGAGTCCGAGCGCGGGACGGCCGCCCGGCCCGCCGCACCCGCGAAACACGCTGCCCGGCCCGCCACGAACAGCCACTCGAGATGCGCGGCATCACCCGCTGAAGCGGTGATCAGAGAGCGCAGCCATTCTCGTCACCAGTCAAGACAGTGAACCGAAGAGGGGAAAATACCAGACACACCCTCCCCCTCTCTCGATCGTCACCCTCTTGACTGGTGACGCCGATCCGTGCGAACGTCACACCAGGCACGGTGCCGGACGAAGGGAGTCCAGTGATGGGGAGCCAGAGCGCAGAGGGCGTCACGGACAGCGCGGCGGCGGCACTGCGGCGGGCCCGGTTCGGAGCGCTGCCCGCACGCGTCCGCCACGAGGACATGGTCGAGGAACACCCGGCCGTCCCGGCCGACCCGGCCCGGTTCGCCTACGACCCCGAGGGATCCTGGGCGTCGTTCTCCTGCCTGGCCGCCGACCTGGGCCTGTGAGCCCGGCCTTGTCGGCGGCTCAGTCACCCGTCAGAATGGTGATGTGAACCTCGACCACGTCTTCGTCTGCGGAAACCCGGCCCTCGACTTCGCCGCCACGCTCCGGGCACGCCGTTCGGCGCGCTTCGAGATGTTCGTGACGCCGGACCGGCTCAACGCCTGGTACGTGGAGTCGGGCCTCGTCGACGCGGTCTCGCCCGGCGAGGAGGCCGACGTCGAGCAGGCGCGGGCCGTGCGCGAGGCCGTCTACCGGCTGGTGACCGCACGCCGGCTGGGCGAGGAGTACGACGGGGCGGCCCTGACCGTGGTCAACAACGCGGCGCGCAAGCCGCCGGCCGTGCCGCAGCTCACCCCCTCCGGCCGCTGGACGCAGGCGAGCCCGGAGGAGGCCCTCTCCCTGGTGGCGCGGCACGCCGTCGAGCTGCTGAGCGGGGCGGACGTGCCGCTGCTCAAGGAGTGCGAGAACCCGGAGTGCACCCGCACCTACATCGACCGCTCCCGCGGGATGCGCCGGCAGTGGTGCGGGATGGAGTCCTGCGGCAACAAGATCAAGGCAGCTGCGTACCGGGCCCGCAAGAAGTCCGCGCCCGCCCCGGCCCGCTGAGCCGCAGGTGCTCGATACCGGTGTCCAGGGCCGCCCTGAGGTGGGCCGAGTCACCGGTGGACATCATCAGGGAGACCCCGCCCTGGATGCCCGCCAGCAGCGCGGCGGACGTACGGCCGACGTCGAGGTCCGCTGACACCAGCCCGTTCGCCTGCAGCGCGCGGATGCCGCGGGCGAGTTGCTCCTGCCACTGCCGCATCAGCTCCGTGACGATCGCGCGCGCCCCGGGCGAGGACCGCCCGACCTGGAGGAACAGCGCGCCCAGCGGACACCGGTCGCCCTGGAGTTCGTAGCGCTCCACCACCACGTCCCGCCAACGCCCCCAGGACTCCCAGGAGTCCAGCCGGCCCAGGTGCGGCTGCTGGTCCTCCAGGACGCGGTCCGCCTCGTAGCGGGCCACCGCGAGCAGCAGGGCGTCCTTGCCGTCGGGGAAGTAGTGGAAGAGCTGGCTCTTGCTGGTGCCGGTACGGCCGCGGATGTCGTCGAGCGTGGTGCCGGCGACGCCGTGCGCACGCAGCACCTCGGCGGCACCCTCCACGATCCGGGCCCGGGTGGCCCGCCCCTTCGCGGTCAGCGCTTGCGCCATCCGACGCCTCCTGTGGGTCCCTCGGCCGTGCCGAACTTCTGGACTTGCCGGTCCATTTTACGCGACGCACAGTGGACCGCACGCCGCTCGGCACAGGAGAACGGAACGAGGGAGACGGCATCATGAGTGAACGGCTGCGGAACAAGACGGCCCTGGTCACGGGGTCGACCAGCAACATCGGACAGGCGATCGCGGAGGCGTTCGCCGCCGAGGGGGCACACGTCGTCGTGTCCGGACGCAACGCGGAACGGGGCGCACAGGTCGTGGCGGGGATCCGCGCCGCGGGCGGCCGGGCCGACTTCCTGGCGGCCGACCTGGACGGCAGCCCCGAGGCCTCCCGGGACCTGGCCGCCCGCGCCCGGCAGACCCTGGGCGGGCGGATCGACATCCTGGTGAACAACGCCGGCGTCTATCCGGCGCCGGGCACCGCCGCCACCGACGAGAAGACGTTCGACCACGTCTACGCGGTGAACGTGAAGGCGCCCTTCTTCCTGACCGCCGCGATCGCCCCGGAGATGGCGGCGGCAGGCGGCGGGGCGATCATCAACCTCGGCTCGTGGATCGCCCGGCTCGCCGTGCCCGTCGGCGCGCTGTACAGCTCCACCAAGGGGGCCATGGAGACCCTGACCCGGGCCTGGGCGGCCGAGTTCGGCCCGCGGGGCGTGCGGGTCAACGCCGTCTCGCCGGGCGTGGTCCTGCCCCCGAGCCCGCCCGGCACGGAACCCCACCCGGGCGAGGTCATGATGAAGGGCACCCCGGCCGGCCGGGTCGGCACGCCGGACGCCATCGCCCGTGCCGTGGTCTGGCTGGCCGGCGACGAGGCGTCCTTCGTGCACGGCACCGTGGTGGACGTGGACGGCGGCAGGACCGGGGTCGCCGTCGTCGCCGCGTAGCGGGCGACGGGCGACGGAACGGAGGCCGGTCCGGAGGTCAGTGCAGGCCGATCGCCGCGCAGTCCGCCGCGTACGCCGGGGTGCAGATCTGGGAGACGGAGTAGACGCCGTCCGCGACCACCGTGTCCTTGATGTTGTCCCTGGTGAGGGAGACCACCGGCACGAGGGTCGCCGGGATCTTCCGGCCGTCCGGTCCCGCGACCGTGTCGTGGGTGAGCGCGTCGTACTGGATGTCCTTGCCCTGGACCTTGTACACGGCCATCTGGGCGGCCTGGGTGGCCTCGTCCAGGAAGGACTTGTAGACGGTCATGTACTGCTCGCCCGAGACGACCCGCTGCACCGCGTCCAGGTTGGCGTCCTGACCGGTGACCGGCGGGATCCGGGTGGCCCCGGCCTTCTTCATCGCGTCGATGACGGCGCCCGCCATGCCGTCGTTGGCCGAGTAGACGGCGGCGATGTTCTTGAGGCCGACGGCCTGGATCGCCTTCTTCATGTTCGTCTCGGCGGCCACCGGCGACCACTTGTCGGTGTCGTACGCCTTGGCGATGCGGACCTTGTTGCGGAACTCGTCGAGGGCGCCCTCCTTGAACCGCGCCGTGTTCGGGTCCGCCGGGTCGCCGTTCATCATCACAATCTCGCTGGTCTCCGCCTTGCTGCCGAGCGCCGTCATGATGGCGCGGCCCTGGACCTCGCCGACGAGTTCGTTGTCGTGGGAGACGTAGGCGTCGACCGGGCCCCGGGCCAGCCGGTCGTAGGCGATGACGGGGATGCCGGCGTCCTTCGCCCTGCGGACCTCAGGCTCGATGGCCTTGGCGTCGACGGCGTCCACCAGGACGATGTCGACCTTCCGGTCCACCATCCGCCGGAACTGCCGGCTCTGGGTGGCCGGGCTCGCCTCGGCGTTGGCGTAGAGGACCTTGCCCTTGCCGTGGGTCAGGGAGGCGACCTCCTTCGTGAAGATGGGGTGGTCGAACGTCTCGAACCGGGCCGTGTCCTTGTCGGGCAGGAGCAGACCCACCGTGATGTCGTCGCCCTTCGCCGAGGGCTCGGAGTCACCGCTTCCGCCGATGGTGTCGACGACCCCGCACGCGCTGAGCGCGAGGGCGGACACGGCGGCGGCCACGGCCAGGGCGGCACGGGTCACGGGGGTGCCGTGGAGGACAGGAGCGCTCACATCAGGCGCCTTCCGAGTGGGGGGAGCATCATGCGCAACCGATGATGTGAAGGAAGCAAACGCGGAGCGGCCGGGCGCGTCAAGCCGCGCGGGCGCCGCGGCCGTTGGGCGGCGCGCCGCGCGACGCAGCGGCAATCCGGGGCAGGACGAGCGTCGTTGCTGGTCAGAGCGGCATGATCGGGACGGTGTGTGCGAGGCCGCCGAATGTGCGGGTTTCGTCGCCCCGGGGACGGGAACCGGTGAAGGTCCCGTGAAGTGCGGGCACTTCGCTTCCGCGATCGCCGTGGGCGGCCCTGTCATCCGGGTGGCGGTACGGGGCGGGACCGGACCGCCGTGCCCGCCCTGCCGCCCGCGGGTGCTAGTGCTGCTGCTGACCGGAGTCCCGGGCGGCGCTCACGATGAGTGCGGTGACCTCCTGGGGGTGCGAGATCAGGGACACGTGCGAGGAGTCGATCTGCACGGTCTTGCGCGCGTGGGCGCGCTTGGCCTCGTACCTCTCCAGGCTCGGGTTGATCGCCCGGTCCTGGTTGCCGACGAGCACGTAGACCGGCTTGGTGCGCCAGGCCGCCGCGGTGACCTTGTCGGTGAACGCGGACTGGGCGATCGGGCGTTGCGTCGACGCGAGGACGGACGCCTGCTGCTGCGAGAGGTCCTGGGCGAAGGTCGCGCGCAGCTTGGCGGGCTGGATGTACACGTCCGTGCCGGTGGTGCCGTCGCCGTTACGGAACGGCACCGGCTGGAACGCCTTGGTGAGCGGGACCGCCGGGAACTTGGCGGAGAGGCTGGAGAACGACTCGCCCTTGTCCGGCATGATCGCGTTGATGTAGACGAGCGCCTTGACGTTGTCGAGGCCGTCGGCCGCCTGCGAGATCACCTCGCCGCCGTAGGAGTGCCCGACCAGCACGACCGGACCCTTGATCGTCTTCAACAGGCTGTTCAGATACGTGGAGTCCTGCGGTATGCCACGCAGCGTGTTGGGCGGAGCGATGACCCGGTAGCCGTCCCGCTGGAGGCGCTGGACCACCGCGTTCCAGCTGGACCCGTCGGCGAACGCCCCGTGCACCAGCACCACCGTCGGCTTCTGCCCGCCCGGCGCCGCGGCGGCGCCGTCCGCCGCGTGCGCGGGCACCACGGTCAGGGCGGCGAGCACCGACACCCCGAGGGCCAGTCTGCCCTTGCCTGATTTCAAGATCCCAGAGGCGGTCATGTGCGTCCACTTCCTCGGCGTACGAATTCCTCGGCGTACAAAGCGAAAAGGGAGGACCGGGAGGTCGGGTTTCGGGATTAGATCAGCGTAGTCCCGTATCGACGGCGGTCAAACCGGAACCGGCGCGCGGCGGACCTGCACGCTCAGCGGACCTGCGCGGATAGCAACGGACCGCGGACAGGCCGTTATCAGGCGGCGGGAAAACGCGGGGGAATCCGTCACGAGTTGCTGCCGTCGGGCGGCCCGCTCAGAATTGAATTCATCTGCTCAATTCGTCCGCGCACCTCCGGAGTTTCCCATGGCCAAGATCCTGTGCGTGCTGACCGGCGCGAGTTACTGGACCCTCAAGGACGGACACCGGCACCCGACCGGCTACTGGGCCGAGGAGTTCGTCGCGCCCTACAGCGTGTTCACCGCCGCCGGACACGAGGTCACCGTGGCAACTCCGCACGGTGTCGTCCCCGTTGTGGACACGATGAGCCTGGAGCCGCGCATGGCGGGCGGCGAGGAGAACTCCCTCCAGGAGGAGGCCGTCATCGAGTCCGCGGACGAACTGCGCCACCCCGTCCCGCTGCGGGACGTGCGCCTGGAGGACTACGACGCGGTCTACTACCCCGGCGGACACGGCCCGATGGAGGATCTCGCGGTCGATCCGGAATCCGGCGAACTGCTGCGCAGGGCGCTCGCGTCCGGCAATCCGCTCGGCATCGTCTGCCATGCCCCGGCCGCGATCCTGGCCACCCGCGACGAGAACGGCGACACGCCGTTCGCGAACTACCGGCTGACGGGATTCTGCAACGAGGAGGAGGCCGGCGTCGGTTTCGCCGACAAGGCCAAGTGGCTGCTGGAGGACGAGCTGAAGAAGCTGCCGACCGAGTACTCGCGGGGCCCGGCGTGGGAGCCGTACACGGTCGCGGACCGCAACCTCTACACCGGCCAGAACCCGGCGTCCTCGGGCCCGCTGGCCCAGGAACTCGTCGAGGTGCTGGCCGCCGCGGACAGGTGAGTGAACCATGGCCATCGCAACGACCAGCCCGGTGACGGGCCAGGTGCTCAGGACCTTCGACGAACTGACCTCCGAGGAGCTGGAGGACCGGCTCGCGCGGGCGGCGGCCGCGGCCGCCACGTACCGGCTGACGAGCGTCGAGGAGCGGGCGCGCTGGCTGCAGCACGCGGCCGAACGCCTGGAGAAGGAGGTCGAGAGCGTCAGCCGGATGATCACCGAGGAGATGGGCAAGACCTTCCGCGCGGCGGAGCAGGAGGTGGCCAAGTGCGTGCACGGGCTGCACTTCTACGCCGCCGAGGGCCCCGGTTTCCTGCGCGACCTGGACGGTGACGCCGAACGCGTGCAGGCGAAGCAGACGTTCGTGACGTACCAGCCGATCGGTGTGGTGCTCGCCGTGATGCCGTGGAACCTGCCCCTGTGGCAGGCCATGCGGTTCGCGGCGCCCGCGCTGACGGCCGGGAACGTGGGCCTGCTCAAGCACGCCTCGAACGTGCCGCAGTGCGCCCTGTACCTGGAGGAGCTCTTCCGGGACGCGGGCTTCCCCGACGACGTCTTCCAGACCCTGCTGATCTCCTCCGGGCGGGTGGAACAGGTGCTGCGCGACCCGCGGGTGGCCGCCGCGACGCTGACCGGCAGCGAGCCGGCGGGCCGGTCGGTGGCCTCGATCGCCGGTGACGAGATCAAGAAGGTGGTCCTCGAACTCGGCGGTTCCGACCCGTTCATCGTCATGCCCTCCACCGACCTGGACCGGGCCACCGACGTCGCGGTGAAGGCGCGGTGCCTCAACAACGGGCAGTCCTGCATCAACGGCAAGCGGTTCTTCGTCCACCAGGACATCGGCGAGGCGTTCCTGGAGATGTTCGTCGCGAAGATGGGCGCGCTGACGGTGGGCGACCCGATGGACGCGGGCACCGACGTCGGTCCGCTGGCCACCGAGTCGGGGCGCCAGGACGTGGCGGCCTACGTCGACGACGCCGTGAGCAAGGGGGCGACGGTGCTGCTGGGCGGCCGGATCCCGGAGGGGCCCGGCTGGTACTACCCGCCCACGGTGCTGACCGACATCACCCCGGAGATGCGGATGTACCACGAGGAGGTCTTCGGCCCGGTGGCCCAGGTGTGGACGGTCGCCTCCCTGGAGGAGGCGCTGCGGGAGGCCAACGGGCATCCCTACGGCCTCGGTTCGAACCTGTGGAGCGAGGACGAGGCCGAACGCGAGCTGTTCGTCCGCGACGTGCAGTCCGGCATGGCCTTCATCAACGGCAACACGACCAGCTACCCCGAGATCCCCTTCGGCGGCGTCAAGCGCAGCGGCTACGGCCGGGAGCTGTCCGACCTCGGGATGCGCGAGTTCATGAACGCCAAGACCGTCTGGATCGGCGCGGACGCCTGACCCGCGCGGCAGGACTCAGGCCCCCACGGTCCCGTCGATGCCCTCCCGGAGGAAGTCGGCGTGGCCGTTGTGGCGGCCGTACTCCAGGAGGACGTGGGTCATCACCATGCGCAGCGACACCTCCTCCTGCCAGCGCGGCTGGTATCCGGCGACGTCCAGCGAGGCGGCCTCGCGCTCGATGCGGCGGGAGGCCGCCACCTCGGCCTCCCAGGCGGTGAACGCCTCCTCGCGGGTCGACGCGCTCGCGTCGTATGCCGCCTGGAAGTCGATCTCGTCGGACCACACCATGGGTGCGTCGTGGTCCTCGAACACCCGCCGGAACCAGGCCCGTTCCACCTCCGCCATGTGCCGCACCAGACCGAGCAGGCAGAGCGTGGACGGGGGCATCGACCGCCGCCGCAGCTCCTCGTCGGTGAGCCCTTCGCACTTCATGGCGAGGGTGGCCCGGTGGTAGTCGAGAAAGGCCCGCAGCGTCTCGCGCTCGCCGCCGAAGGCGGGCGGTCCGGTACGTGTGTCGCTGGTCACCGGCAACTCCTCATCCGTTCCGTGGTCCGCGGGCGGGACCGCCCGAGGCACGGACCCCACTCTGCGACCATGATCCTCACGGGGTCCAGTACCTGGCGAGGGCCCCTTCCCGGTACGGGGCAGGACTGACGCTGAGATCGCCGGCGAAGGGGCGGTCCAGGACGAAGACCAGCAGCAGGCTGAAGCCGACGAGCCCGGCGACCGAGGCGACGAACAGGATCTGCACCCGCAGCTTGCGCATGCCGTACAGGAACGTGAGCGGGACCAGGACCAGCGCACCGCCGACGGCCAGCACCTGCAGCAGCGGCGGGAGTTCCTGGCGGGCCATGGTGATGCGGGCCCGGCGCTGGGAGGCCACGTCGTCGAGGTGGCCGACGGCCTGCTCGTAGAAGACCTGCTCGCGCTCGTCCTTCGGGTCGTAGGCCTGCAGCACCCCGAAGGCGTCCTGGAGGTGGGTCTCGGTGGCCCCGTAGGAGGGGTGGCCCGCGCGCATCCGGGGCCACTGGTCCTCGACGACCGCGTGCACGTAGCCGCTCATCGTGGCCTCCAGACGCGTGCGCACCGCGGCCGGGAACGAGGCGGCGTCGCGGGTGATGAGCGCCGCGTCGGTGGCCTCGGACGCGACGATGGTCTGGGTGTCCTCCAGCTGCGTCCACAGGGTGACGATCACGAACGCGAGGATGATGCCGTAGATGGCGCCGAACATGCCGAGCGTCACACCGACCATGTCGTTGTGCTCCCCGCGGGCCAGCGACGGGTACCTGCGGCGCAGCAGCACACTGCCCGCGACGGCCAGGCCGACGGTCCCGCCGACGGTGAGGACGGCCAGCGTGAGGGTGCTGAAGTGATTGAGCAGCCAGAGCGACATGACCGCGGAGTCTAGGCCGGACAGACCACCGCAAAATGCCCAACTCCGGTGCCTGCCCTGCTCGTACGGGACGAGGTTCACACCACCGGGTGAGCGGCCCCGGCGGGGCGTCTGTGCACAACCTGTGGACCCCCTCTGGTCCCCCGCCACGCGAGGGTGAACAATCCGGGAGTCTTTCCTGAACGAGACCGGAACCCGGCAGGCGCTCCTTCCGTCTTCCCGGATCGGGCAGGTGTCGTCGTCTAGCGAATCGGCCGGAAATTGAGATCCATACCATCGCGGGGTCCTTCGCGAACGAGCGACGGGATGCCGCTCACCCGCCGGCACCGGGCCGGTGCGGGACTCTGGGCCGCGGCCGGGGTCACGGCCCTCGGCTTCCTGCTCGCCATGGAGATCGCGGCACGGCACTACGGTCTGCCGGGCCCGCTCACCAACCAGGCGCGGGAGGCGGTCTTCGCCCCCAAGTCGGGCTTCCTGCTGTACGCCGGCATGGCGCTGATGATGACGGTGCTGACCTGGCGGCAACGGTTCGTCGCACTGGCCGCCGCGATCGGCATCGACCTCGCCGTCGCCGCGCTGCGGTGGGCGCTCGGCGTCCAGGTGACCGACGGCCACCCCTTCGGCAACGGCGCGCTGTGGGTGATCCTGGGCACCGCGGTCCTCGCGGTCACCCGGCGCACCGGCGACGAGCGGGTCCTGCTGCTCAAGGGCGCGGGGCTCGGCCTGCTGCTGGTGACCGGCCGCAAGACCGGCGACACCTGGCTGCTCCTCACCTCCAAGACCCGCCCGACGGTGCTCGACCAGTACGTGGCCACCGCCGACCACGCGCTGGGCGATCCGTCGTGGCTGGTGGGCCGGCTCGTCACGGCCACCGGACCGGTCGGCTTCAACCTCCTCGACATCGTCTACGGCCAGCTCGCCGTGGCCGCGGTCGCCGTCGCGCTGTACCAGCTGCGCCACGTCGCGGTCGAACGGCGCTTCCCCCGGCACCACCTGGTGCGCACGTTCCTGGTGATCGGCCTCCTCGGACCGGCCGTCTACCTGATCTTCCCGGTGGTCGGGCCGGTCTTCGCCTACGGCACCGGCGTCGAGCACTGGGCCTCGGTCAGCCTGTGGCCGGAGGCGCCGGTCGGCGGCGGCCACGACCCGGGCCACTGGGAGGTGGCCGACCTGTGGCCGCACACGATGCCGGCCGTCGACACCCCGCACGGCATGCCGTTCGACGGGTTCACCCCGCGCAACTGCATGCCCAGCCTGCACACCGCCTGGGCCGTCGCGATCTTCATCCACTCCCGCAGCGGCCCCCGCGTGCTGCGCTTCGCCGGCGCGTTCTGGCTGGTCGCCACGCTCACCGCGACGCTGGGCTTCGGCTACCACTACGGCGTGGACCTCATCGCCGGCGCGGTGTTCACGCTCACCGTCGAGGCGGCGCTGCGCTCGTTCGACCGCGGCTGGGACCGGCCCGGACTCCGGTTCGTCGGCTACGGCACGACCGTCTTCGTCGCGCTCCTGGTGTCCTACCGCTGGCTGCCGCTGGAGATGGCCCGCTACCCGTGGGTGGCCGGACCGCTCCTGCTGCTCGCGCTCGCCTCGGCCGTCTACGGCTACCTGCGCACCCAGCGCGAGGCCGTGGCCGAGCCGCCGCTGACACCCCGCCAGGACCTCCAGCCGGAGGCGACGCACTGAGCCGTGTCCGGTCAGCGGCGCCGCCGGGTGACACGCGGGGGCGCCGGCACCGGAGCGCGGCGGGGCGCGGTGCCTAAGGTGGGCGGGTGACAGGCGTTTCGCCGTGGACGCGGGTGCGCTCCAGGCTCTCGGCACAGGGGCCGACGGCGGCCCGGATCCTGGTGATCGCGCTGTTCTGCTGGCAGACCGCGCTGTGGGCCGGTGCCGAACAGCCGCCGGTGTTCGCCGCCATCGTCCCGCTGCTGTGCCTGCGCGGCGACTCCGCTTCCTCGATGACGGCCCTGCTGCTGCGGATCCTCGGCGTGATGGCCGGCGTGGCCCTCGGCGTGACCGTGGTCCACTTCTTCCGCCCCTCCACCGGCGTCCTCGCCGTCGTGCTCGGTCTCGCCCTGCTCTGCGGGACCGTCATCAGCTCGGGCACCACGCTGAACGTGCAGGTCGCGGTCACCTCGCTGCTGGTCTTCGCCAACCCCTCGCCGGAGTCCTACGGCTTCGCCCGGCTGTGGGAGAACGCGCTGGGCGGCGCGGTCACCGCCGTCCTCGCTCCGCTGCTGTGGCCGCGCAACCCCCGCCGGGAGGCGGCGACGCTGGCCCGCCGGTACGCGGACGACCTGGCGGCGGGCCTGGTCCGCGGCACCCGCGCGATCGGCTCACCGGACGCCGCGTACGCGAACCGGGCGTACACGCAGGCGGAGGCGGCCAGGCTGCGGGAGTACGGGGAGCGGGCCGGGGAGGCGCGGAAAGCCATGCGGTTCAATCCGCTGCGCCGCCGCCACCGGGCCGAGGTCGCGGAACTGGGCGACCGGATCGGCCGCGCCGCCCAGGCCGCGCCCCATGTCCTCGCCCTGGCCGCCGAGGTGGACTTCTTCACCGCGCGCGACGGGCCCACGGCGGTCCTGTCCCGGGCCAGGACCCGTCTCGTCCCGGTCGCCGAGGCCACCGCGGGCGCCCTGCGGGCCCTGCTCGAAGGACGCGACCCGGGCCGGGACGCGGCCGCCGCCCGCGCCGCGCTGGCCCGGTACAAGGAGGAGGACCCCGAGCCGGTGGCCGTGCTGCTGCGCCGACCGTTCACGAAGATCCTCGACCTGTGCGCCGACCCGCACGGCTGACGGCCGCGCGTCCACGTCCGCGTCCGGTCAGCCGGGGCCGTCCGGGCCCCGGGAGAAGGCCGTGTCGCCGGCCGTCGCCACGATCGCGTCCCCGACGAGCAGGACGTGCGGCGGGTAGTCCTGTGCCTTGTCGCCGGGGTCCGCGAGCGCGGAGGTGCGCCACAGCGCCGCTCCGGTCCGGCTGTCGAGTGCCAGCAGCCGCCCGAACCGGTTGGCGAAGTAGACCCGCCGGTGCGACGCCGACACCGCGGGCGCGGACAGGCTCTCCACGTCCGTCACCTTCTGCCACAGCTGCCGGCCGCTGTCCGCGGACACCGCGGTGACCACCCCGTCGGAGCGGACGAAGTAGACGACGCCGTCCACCAGGGTCGCCGCGCCGGTCAGCGGATGCGCGAGCGGTGTCCGGGTGACCTGCCCGGTCTCCGTGGACACCAGCAACAGCGCGTCGTACGGCCGCTCGTACCCGGATTCGTACACGTCCTTCGCGGTCTGCGGGGCGAGGAAGAGGGGCCGGCCGCCGACGGCGCCGAGCGCCGGCGCCTTCTCGGGGAGCGTGGCGACCTCGGTGAAGCCGCCGTCCTCCGGCTTCATCAGCTCGATCGGGGCCTGTCCGGGCTCGGTGCCCCGTGAGCACAGGGCCCAGGGCTTGCCGCCCAGCGCCACCGGAGTGCAGTACTCGTCCAGCGAGGGCGCCCGCCACAGCTCCTTGCCGGACGGGCCGTAGGCCACGAACGACGCGTAGTCGGGGGACAGGGTCAGCAGTCCGCCATCGTACGGGACGGCCTGCTCGGACTTGCTGATGTCGCGCTGCCACCTGCGCTGCCCGGTGGCGGCGTCGAGGGCCACCACGCGCCTGATCCTGTCGTCCGGATCCTCGTACACGTAGACCAGGCCGTCGCGGACGCCGATCGGCCGCGTCCCCTGCGGGCGGGTGCCGGCCCGCCACAGGACACGGCCGGTGGCCGCGTCGACCCGGGCGGCCGTGAACCCCGTGCCGCCGCAGAACAGGGCGTCTTTTGACGTCACGCAGCCGGGGCTGTCGTAGTCGAGCGGGACGCCCTTCACGTCGTACCGCAGCTTCGTCGTCCACGGCCGCCAGCCGTCGGGCAGGTCGGCGGCACGGGCGGTGGCGCCGGGGGCGGCGGTCCCGGCGGGGGCGTCAGGACCGGACAGGAGGACCCCGGTCACGGCGCACAGCACGGTGAGGACCAGCGCGGCGAGGCCGGCGAGCAGCATGCGGGTCCGACGGCGGAGGCGCGGGTCCGCGCCGGTGCCGGTCTCCACGACCGGGTCCGGTACGGGGGCGGGGTGCGGGACCGGGGCGGGGGCGTCGTCGGAGTCCGGGAGCGCCTGGAGCATCCGCTGCACGTCCGTCAGTTCCGGGCGGGCGGCCGGGTCCTTGTCCAGGCAGCGCTCGACGATGGCCAGGAACGCGCCGGGCACCCCGGCGAGGTCCGGAGTGCCGTGCACCACCTGGTAGCCGGTGATGTACGGGCTGTCGGCGTCGAACGGCCCGGTGCCGACGGCCGCGAAGACCAGCAGCGAGCCGAGCGAGAACACGTCCGAGGCCGGGGTGACGTCCCGCGGGGCGGCCAGTTGCTCCGGCGACATGAAGGGCGGGGTGCCGATCATCCGCCCGGTCGTGGTGAGGCTCTGGTTGTCCGCGGCGCGGGATATGCCGAAGTCGATGACGCGCGGACCGTCGTCGGTCATCAGGACGTTGCGCGGTTTGAGGTCCCGGTGCACCAGGCCCGCGCGGTGGATGTCCCGCAGCGCCTCGGTGAGCCCGAGCCCCAGCGCGCGCAGTTCACGCCCGCTCAGCGGGCCGCTCTTCTCGACGACTTCGGCGAGGTTGGCCCCCGGCACGTAGAGCGTCGCCATCCACGGCCGCTCGGCGTCCGCGTCGGCGTCCACGACGGGTGCCGTGAAGGCGCCGCTCACCCGGCGCGCCGCCGCGATCTCCTGCCGGAACCGCGTCCGGAACTCCTCCTCCTCGGCGTACGGCCCGCGCACGAGCTTGACCGCGACCCGCCGTCCCGAGGCGGAGACCCCCAGGTAGACGACTCCCATGCCGCCCGCCCCGAGCCGGCCGAGAAGGGTGTACCCGCCGATGGACTCCGGGTCCCCGGGGCTCAGGGGCGTCATCGCCGACCGTCCTTCCGAGCGCCTGTCTGCCTCACGGGGATCAGCGTAGGGCCTGCCGCCGCCGGGACGGAGCCGCCCACCAGCGTGTCCCGTCCCGTCAGGCGTTCCAGGAACACCGCGTCGTCGCAGGTCAGAGTCGGTGTCCGCGTTCCAGCTTCCCGAACCGCCGGTCGGTGATGGCGCGCGGGACGGCCCCCGGCACAGGCTTTGAACGTCCGAGCACGACAGCGTCCGGACCTTCAGATCCGCATCTTCCGGATATTCAGAGAAAGCAGCTCTCTCATGCGCGTTCGCTCCCGTTTCGCCTCCCGCACCGCCGCCTCCTCCCTGGTCGTCGCCGCCGCCCTCGCGGCCGTCGGCGTCCAGGCCACCGCGCAGACCGCCTCGGCCGCCACCGCCAAGAAGGCCGCCTCGGTCGTCACCTGCACCACGGCGAACACCAAGCTGACGGTCACCCAGGTGTCCCGCCCGATCAACCACCTGCTGCTCAAGGCCACCAACACCGGCACCAAGCCCTGCTACGCCTACATCGCCCCCTTCCTGCGGGCCGGCGCCGACGCCCAGGCGCCGCTGGCCTGGGCCGACGAGACCACTCCGCAGGCCGTCGTGACCCTCGAACCCGGCGCGTCGGCGTACGCGGGCATCACGACGTCCAGCCCGGAGGGCGAGGGCGGCGCCAAGGAGAAGACCCTCGGCGTGATCTTCACGGACCGCAACGGCCACGCGCTCAACGGGGAGAAGACCCTGACGCTGCCCGGCGGCGGTGTCTTCTTCAACAGCGCCGCCAACGTCACCTACTGGCAGGACAACGCCCAGGACGCCCTCGCCTGGTAGCCGCCGGCCGCCCGCGGCCCGTACGGAAGCGCCGGGGCGCACCGGAGCGCTCCGGACGCCCCGGCCTGCGGCCGTCGTGCCGCACGCGCCGCCGTGCCCGGCCTCAAGTCGGCGCCGCGGGCCGCCGATGCATCCCGCAGGAACGCTTGAGCCGGGAAGGGGCTGGTTCCTGTGACGTCGGTTTCGGTGCCGCGGCCACCCGCGGAGCGCGACACGGTGGCCGCGGCCGTCGACGAACTGCGGGCCGGGCGGCCCGTGATCGTGACGGACGACGCGGACCGCGAGGACGAGGGAGACCTCGTCATGGCCGCCCAGTTCGCCACCGCCCGGACCATCGGCTTCTTCGTGCGCCACACCAGCGGCCTGATCTGCGCGCCGCTGGCGCCCGAGGTCGCCGACCGGCTGGAGCTGCCGCTGATGGTCCCGCCCGCCCCGGACACCGGCGCGGGCCCGCCGGACACCACCGCGTACACCGTGTCGGTGGACGCGGTAGGCACCGGCTCGGGCATCTCCGCCGAGGACCGGGCCCTGACCCTGCGGACCCTGGCCGACCCCAGGACCCGGCCCGCCGGGCTGATCCGCCCGGGGCACGTGTTCCCGCTCCGGGCCCGGCCCGGCGGGACCGCCGAACGCCGCGGGCACACCGAGGCCGCCGTCGACCTGCTGCGGCTCGCGGGCCTGTCGCCGGTCGGCGCGATCAGCGAGGTCTGCGAGGACGACGGCTCGCTGGCCCGCTCCGGCCGGCTGCGCGCCTTCGCCGCGGAGCACGGGCTCACGCTCATCTCCATCGAGCAGCTCGCGCCCCGTCCGCACCTCGGCGACCGGGCGACGGCGTGGCCGTGACGCACCGCGCGACCGTCTTCGACCTGGACGACACGCTCATCGACACCGCCGGCGGCTGGGCCCGCGCCTGCGCCGCGTTCTGCGCCGGCCACGGCCACCGGTGGAGCGCCGCGGACACCGCCGCGCTGCACGGCAACGGCGGCTGGGCGTCGTACGTCGCCGGCCTGTGCGGCGGTACGGCCGACGCCGCTGACGTCGTCGAGGCCTGCACCACCGCGATGGTCGGCGAGCACGCCGCCGGTCTGGTGCGGGCGCTGCCGGGGGCGCTGGAACTCGTCCTCGAAGCCGAGCGGCACGGCCCGGTCGCGGTGGCCACCGCCAGTCCGCGGCGCTTCGTGCACGCCGTCCTCGACGGCCTGGGCCTGACCGACCGGCTGGCCGCCGTCGTGTGCGGCGAGGACGTGGTGCGGGCCAAGCCCGCGCCCGACGCCTACCTGCGGGCGGCCGCGCGGATCGGCGTGGAGCCCGCAGGCTGCCTCGCCGTCGAGGACTCCCCGAACGGCATCCGCGCGGCGGCCGCCGCGGGCATGCGGGTCCTCGCCGTCCCGCGCGACGGCATGCGCCTGCCCGCCCCCGTCGCCCGCCTGCTCACCGCGCGGGCCCGCACCGCCACCGACGCGCTGCCCCTGCTGCGGCGCCTGGCCGGTGCCGGGCGGGAGCCGGAGCCGGTGCCGCGCTGACCGGCGGCGCGGGCCGTCACGACGGGGCACCCGCTGCGCGGCGCCCGCGGGCCCGGCGGGTACGGCGGTCCAGCCGGCGGCCGGGCACGCCAGGACCGTGGTCGGTCGTCGTAGGTTCGAGGTCGTGCGCATCGTCTCCCCCGTCGCGGTGTGGTCGGTGCCGGTGGTGGTTCAGCTGCCGCCCATGCCGCCCTGGGCGGCGATCATGGTCGTCCGCAGTCCGCGCACCGCCGTCTCCAGGCCGGGCGCGACGGCGCCGAGCCGTCCGGTGAGGGCGTCGATCCGGGCCCGGTGGGCCCGGGTGTCGCGGCGCGGGGCGACGGACGGGACGTGACCGGCCGCGGACAGCACGACCAGGGCGGCGTCGGCGGCGTCGACCTCGGCGGCCGGGCCGGTGGCGTGCAGGACGGCCGCGGCACGGGCGGTGAGCGCCCGGACGGCCGCCGGGTCCGACACGGTCACGCGGCGGCGGGCGAACGGGCCGGCGCGCTGGTCGACGCTGACCGGGCCGAGGGCCGCGAGCCGGTCCTCCACGGCCCGCAGGGTCCGTTCGCGGTGCCGCCGCACGAGCGTCTTCCAGCCGTGCGGCCGGCCGGCGGCCTCCCGCAGGACCTCGTCCAGCACCGGGTCACCGGTCGGCGCGGCCTCGGCCGCGCGCCGGACGGCGCCGTCGTCGTCCGGCACGAGATGCCCGCGCAGAGCGAGTTCGACGAGGACGGCGGCCCGCACCAGGAACCCCGTCCTGCGGCGGTCGTAGGGGCCGCGGGCCGAGGCGTCGTGGGCGAGCAGATACATCCGGTAGGGCAGCGCGTCGGTCATGCCTTCGACGCTAGGCCCGGCGCGCCCGCCGCAGATCGGCCCCGGGGACGGACCCGCGATGGGCGCCGGGACCCAGCGCGCGGGAACGTCATCCTCAGGGAGGAGACGAGCCCCCTTCCGGGCCGGCCGCCCGTTTCGGGATGGTCAGGGGCGACGCGGGCGGACCAGTCCGCGGTCGTAGGCCGCGACCACGGCCTGGACCCGGTCGCGCAGCCCCAGCTTGCGCAGCACCGCGGAGACGTGGTTCTTGACGGTGGCCTCCGACAGGTCCAGCTCCCGCGCGATCTCCGCGTTGGACAGCGCCTGCCCGACCAGCGTGAGCACCTCGGTCTCCCGCGGCGACAGGCCCTCCAGCCCCTCCGCGGGGGCCGTGCGGGGCGCGGTGCGCAGCAGGTGGTCGAGCATGCGGCGGGTGACGCTCGGCGCCAGCGGCAGGCCTCCCTCGGCGGTGCGCCGGATCGCGTCGACCAGTTCGGCGGGCCGGATGTCCTTGAGCAGGAACCCGCTGGCTCCGGCCCGCAGCGCGGCCGGCACGTGCTCGTCGACGTCCCACGTGGTCAGCACCAGCACCCGGGCCGCACCGCCGTCGGCGACGATCCGCCGGGTCGCCTCGATGCCGTCCAGGACCGGCATCCGTACGTCCATCAGCACCACGTCGGGGTGCGTCCGGCGCACCAGCCGCACCGCCTCGTCCCCGTCGGCCGCCTCGCCGACCACCTCCAGGTCGTCCCGGGCGTCGATGATCATGCGGAATCCGGTACGGACCAGGGCCTGGTCGTCGGCCACCACGACTCGGATCGTCATGTCGAGCCCTCCCCGGGCGGTGTCGTGCCCCCGGCGGCCACCGCCGTGTGCCCGGTGGGCAGGGTCGCGTGCACGCGCCAGCCGCCGCCGTCGAGCGGGCCCGCGCGCAGGCTGCCGCCCAGCAGCGCCGCCCGCTCCCGCATGCCGGTGAGGCCGTTGCCCGTGCCCGGCAATGCCGTCCGCGGCCGGGGGCGCGGGCGGCCGTCGTCGACCACCTCGACGTCCACCGCCGCCGCGCCGAGGCGCACCGACACCCGCACCTCGGCGGCGCCTTCGGCATGGCGCAGCACGTTGGTGAGCGCCTCCTGGACGATCCGGTAGGCCGTGAGGTCCACGGCAGCGGGCGGACCGTCCCCGGCGGCGTCCCCGGGACCGTCCCGGCGTACGACGACGGACAGACCGGCCGCCCGTGCGGTGTCCGCCAGCGCGTCCAGCCGGGCCAGCCCCGGCGGCCCGGCGCCGGGCTCGGCCGCCGGCCCGTCGTCCCGGAACGCCCGCAGCAGCCAGCGCAGTTCGGTCAGGGCCGAGCGTCCCACGGCCTCGATGTCCCGCAGCGCCTGCCGGGCCTGTTCGGGACGGGCCGTGAAACCGTCCTCGGCGGCGCTCGCCTGGATCACCATCACGGACACGGTGTGCGCGACCACGTCGTGCACGTCGCGTGCGATGCGGGCCCGTTCCTCCGCCACCGCCCGCCGCGTCTCCGCCGCCGCCCTGGCCCGCCGCGTCCGGTACAGCTCCCCCGCGGTCCAGGCCAGCGCGACGGCCAGCAGGTAGAGCGGCAGACCGAGGCCGCCGCCGGCCAGCGGCGCGAGCGGCGCCGGCACGCACAGCGCCGCCGCACCGCGCAGGGAGGTCCGCCGGGGCCGCGTCGCCGCCAGCGCGCACAGCGCGACCTGCGCGGCGAGCAGCGCGCCCGTCAGGGTCACTGCCGGGAACAGCGCGAACACCGCGAGGCCGGTCACCGCCGTCACGCCGAGCACGGCCGCCGGACGGCGCGGGACCCACCGCAGCGCACCGAACTGGAGCACGGCCAGACCGGCCGCCAGCGCCGTCCGCCGGTCCGCTCCGGCCGCCGCCGACGCCACCGCGCCCGCCACCGCGACCGCCGGCACGACGAGGGCCCCGACCGCCGGGCCGAACGCGCCGGCGGACGGCGCACCCGGCCCGCGCCACCGCCGCCGTCCCGGTTCCCGAGTCACGCGTCCCACCGTAGCGACCCCGCCCGGTCCACGGCGCTGACCTGCGGGGAACCGGCGCACGGGTGTGGTCGCGGCCGGCGGGGGCAGACGGCGCTCATCATGAGCACCCTCCATCGGAGCACCGCGGACGGGACCGCCCGGCTCGGATCCGGCGCGCGCGGGGCGCCGCCCGACGTGCCCGCGGACCGGGGCGCGGGCGGCGGCCGGGGGTTCGCACCGGCGCTCGGCGGCGGCGGGCGGGTGACCGGGCTGGACGGGCTGCGGACCGTCGCGGTGCTGCTGGTGATCGTCTACCACGTACGGCCCGACCTGGTGCCCGGCGGCTCGGTGGGCGTGGACGTGTTCTTCACGATCAGCGGCTTCGTCATCACCCGGCTGCTGGTCGCCGAGTACGCCCGTACCGGCGGGATCGGCCTGTGGCCGTTCTACCGGCGGCGGTGGCTGCGGCTGATGCCGGCCCTGCTGGTGATGTGCGCGGTCACCGCCCTGCTGTCGCTGGTCCTTCCCCTGCCGCTGTTCCACGGGACGTGGGTGGCGGCGCTGCTGGCCGCGGGTTCGGTGGTCAACCTGGTGCGGGCCGGTGACTCCGCGGACCTCACCGCGCCGCTCGGCCACACCTGGTCGCTGGGCGTGGAGGAGCAGTTCTATCTCGCCTGGCCGCTGCTGCTGCTGGCGCTGCTGCGGCGCTCGGCTCCGCGCGTGGTGCTGGGCGCGGTCGCGGCGCTGTGCGTGCTGCCGGTGCTGTGGCGGACGGTCCTGTGGGACCCCGCCGCCGTGCACCGCATCTACAACGGGCCCGACACCCGCGCCGATCAGCTCCTGGTCGGCGCCCTGCTGGCCCTCGTCCTGGCCCGGCTGCGCGCCGACGACCCCCGCCGGGAGCGGCTGCGCCGGTGGGCGGGACGGCTCTGGGCGCCGGCGGCCGCGCTCCTCGCGCTGATCGCCTGGCGGATCCCGATCACCGAGACCGGCGGCTGGAGCCCCCTCTGGTACACGGCCGGATTTTTGGCCGCCGCCGTGCTGTCGGCCTGCGTGGTGGCCGCGCTTCAGCTGTGCCCGCGGTCCCCGCTCTCCCGCCTGCTGTCGCTGTCGGGGCCCGCGTGGATCGGCCGCAACCTCAGCTACGGGATGTACCTGTGGCACTACCCCGTCCTGCGGCTCCTCCACGACCTCGGCGTACCGGGCGGCCTGCTGCTCCCGGCGGGCCTGGCGGCGACGCTCGCGGTGGCCCTCGCCTCGTACGCGCTGCTGGAGCGGCCGCTGCTGCGGCGCGGCCGGGGCCGGATGCGCCGTCTGGAGCCGGTGGACGTCGCGGCCCGCGCACCGGTCGGGTGACCGGCCGCGGGCCGTGGAATGCCGTCCGGCGCGGGCCGCGCCGAGCCGTCCGTCAGACCTTGCGCCAGCGGGCGTTGGCCCAGGAGAACACCCCGAACGCCATCAGGCCGACGGCGATCAGCGCCAGCAGCCAGGGGCCCGCGGGGGTGCCGGCGAACGTGCGCAGGGTGTCGTCCATGCCCTTGGCCTTGCCGGGCTGGTGCTGGACGGCCGCGGCGATGGCGAAGCCGCCCGCGGTGGCGAACACGATGCCCCGGGCCGTACCGCCGAACACCCCGAAGAAGGCGACGGCCTTGCGCATCCGCGCCGACATCTCCTGCATCTTGAGGTGCTTCTCGAACTTGCGCATCACGGCCCGGACGGCGATCCAGAGGCCGGCGGCGGTCACCGCGGCACCCGCGACGCCGACGATCCACTGCCCGCCGGGCCAGTCCAGCGCCTTCGCCGTGACGTCCTGGGAGTTCTTGTCGGAACTCCCGCTGCCGCTGCCCTTGTCCCCGGCCGCGAAGGAGAGCACGGAGTAGGCGACGAACCCGTAGAAGACACAACGGCCCGCCGCCATCGCCCGCTTGCTCGCCTTGTCGCCGTCGGGGCCCGCCTGCCCGAAGGCGGCCTCGGACAGCCGCCACAGCGCCATCCCCGCCAGGGCGATGCCGAGCAGCCACAACAGCACCGTGCCGAAGGGTTTCTGGGCGATCTCGGCGATCGCGCCGCCCCGGTCGGCCTGCTCGCCTCCGCCGGAGAACGCGATCCGCAGGGAGAGCACCCCGATCAGCACGTAGATGATCCCGCGGGCGACGAAGCCCGCGCGGGCGGCCACGTCGACCGCCTTGCTGTTCGCCGCACGGCGAACTCGATCCTGTCCGCCTGCCGTTACCGATCCAGTAGCCATGCCGTACCGGGTGCCCCCGAAGGACAGGGCCATCCAGGCGCACCCGGGGCACCGGTCCTGGAAACCCGTGACAATAAAATGAGGAATGCCTGACGGAGACCCGGGTATACGCGTGCGTGCCGGGCGACGGTCCGGCGAGGACACGACACGGGTGACCGACTGGGAGGGCTCAGCATGCCGACGACGACCGTTCAGACCGCCGGGCAGAGGGCGGACGTTCCTGAGATCGCGGACCCGTCCAAGGTCGCGCCCAAGGACGCGCGGGAGTTGTCGAAGCTGTTCTTCGACCGGCTTGCGGTCCTGGAGGAGGGCACGCCCGAGTACAGCTGCGCCCGCAACACGCTGATCGAGATGAACATGTCCCTGGTGCGCTTCGCGGCCGGCCGCTTCCGCAGCCGTGGCGCGGAGGAGATGGAGGACATCGTCCAGGTCGGCATGATCGGCCTGATCAAGGCGATCGACCGCTTCGAGCTCTCCCGCGAGGTCGAGTTCACCTCCTTCGCGGTGCCGTACATCGTCGGCGAGATCAAGCGCTTCTTCCGCGACACCACCTGGGCCGTGCACGTCCCGCGCCGGCTCCAGGAGGCGCGCGTCCAGCTCGCCCGCGCCACCGAGGAACTCCGCAGCCGCCTCGACCGCACGCCCACGGTCAAGGAACTCTCGGAGCTGATGAGCCTGCCCGAGGACGAGGTCCGCGAGGCCCGGCTGGCGGCCAACGGCTACAACTCCGCCTCCCTGGACGCCGCGATCGGCGGCAGCGAGGACGGCGAGAGCGCGCTGCAGGACTTCATCGGCACCGAGGACACCGCGCTGGAACTGGTCGAGGACTTCCACACGCTGGCCCCGCTGGTCGCCGAACTCGAGGAGCGGGACCGCCAGATCATCCACATGCGGTTCGTGGAGGAACTCACCCAGGCCCAGATCGGCGAGCGCCTGGGCATTTCCCAGATGCACGTCTCCCGGCTGCTGTCCCGCACCCTGACCCGCCTGCGCGAGGGCATGCTCACCTGACGGAGACGGCCCTTTCCCGCACGGTCCCGGGCCACCCGGTCCGGCGCGGGAAAGGGCCTTCCCGCATGCCCTGGAAAATCCGCATGCCCCAGGCCGGGTCCGCACACGCCCTAGAGAATCCCGGGTTCCGGTGCGGCGGCGGGATGCAGACGGAAGTGCGCGACCACCTGTTTGCCGGTGTCGTGCACGACGGTCTGCAGCCTGCCGCACAGCCGGATCACCAGGTGCAGGCCGTGTCCGCCGACCCGGCCCGCGTCGTGCTCGGGCAGTACGGGCGGCTGCGGGGAACTGTCCCGCACGGCGATGCGCAGTACGCCGGTGTCGGGTGACACCTCCAGCGCCAGGCCGCCAGGACCTGGCGCGTGACGCAGCGCGTTGGTGACCAGTTCACTGACGATGAGCTGGGCGTCCTGGCTCGGCCGGTGGCCGGGAGGGTGACCGGCCCGGTCCAGCAGCGCGCGCACGGCCGCGCGGGCGTCGGTGACCGACGCGGCCGCCGTGTCCCACGCGGTGCTGTACCGCAGGGGCGCCGCGGGTTCCTGTTCGTCCGATGCCCGAGTCTTCAGCGGGGTGACCATAGAACTCTTCCCGTGGGTCGTCCTTGTCTTTTCGTCGCAGGCTGTCGCCGTCGTTCTCCCTGTCGTTTACCCGGGGTCGCCGCATTCATGAGGGGACGGGACAGAACGGAGTTCCGGCGGACAATTGCGAAGGGCCGTACGGGATCGTCTCCTGAAAGGACCGCCCGCTGCCAGGGAAGAAAGCCTATGCCCACACTTTCCCTTCACAAACCAGGCACTGATCGGGAGTGACGGTGAAATGGCGGGGCACTCGGAGGGCCAGGAGGTCGATAAACATGGTTCCCTTGCTTCTTGTTCTGCTTCTCGCCCTGATCCTTTTCGGCGTCGGCTTCGCCGTCAAGGTGCTGTGGTGGGTGGCCATCGTCGTGCTCGTGCTGTGGCTGCTCGGTTTCGTGATGCGTTCCACCAATGCCGGAGGCGGCCGGGGACGCTGGTACCGATGGTGATCTGATCCCGTACAGCCCTGCGAAGGGGCCGGCCCTCGGTGGCCGGCCCTTTCGCATGTCCGCGGCGGTGTCGCCCGCGCGGGCGTGGGCGGCCGGGTCAGTCCTGCTGCCGGTCGCGGCGGCGGTGGCGCAGCACCCGCCGCAGGACGAGGGCGGCGGCCAGGACGCCGAGAGCGATGAGCGCGTAGAGCTGGTAGCGGCTGATCTCGTCGTAGATCGCGGTGATGTGGGTGCCCGCGAGATAGGACAGGCTCGTCCACAGGCCGACCCACAGCGCGGCGCCGAGCGCGTTGAAGGCGAGGAAACGGAGCCAGGGCATGCCGCTGGTGCCCGCGATGATGCCGTTGACCTGCCGCAGCCCCTCGACGAACCGGGCGACGGTGACGATCTTGCCGCCGTGCCGGACGAAGAACTCCTCGGCCGTGCGGAAGCGCTCCGGCGTCAGGAACACGTACCGGCCCCAGCGGTGCACGAAGGCCCGCCCGCCGGTGTGGCCGATCAGATAGCCGATGTTGTCCCCGACGACGGCCGCCGCGAACGCGATCGCCGCCACGGCCACGATGTCCAGCCGTCCGGCGCCCGCGTAGACCCCCGCGGCGATCAGGATCGTCTCCCCCGGCGCGGGCACGCCGAAGTCCTCCACGAGGACGACGGCGCCGACGGCCCAGTACCCGTAGTGGCCGAGCAGCGGAGCCAGGTGGGCCAGCGGTCCCGGAAGCGGCGGCGCCATGCCCCCCACCGTACGCGGCCACCGTCCCAGGACGCCGCTCGGCGGGGCGGGACGAGCACGGTGGGCGGACCCCTCCTACGGAACCGCGAGGGCGGCGGGCACACTCTGCGTGTTGTAGTCCCTCCGACACAAGGATGCGCCACCCATGATCACGCTCACCAAGGAAGACGGTCCCGCGGACCTGGACGGAGTGACCCATCTGTCCCTCGGGGTCTCCTGGGACCCCACCGCCGGCAGCACCGGCGGAGTGCTCGGCAAGATCCGCCGCAAGACCGGCACCGACCTCGACCTGATCGCCGTCGCCATGCAGGGCGGTGACCCGGTGCGCCTCGCGGGTCTCGACTCGCTCGACCCGATGGGCAACGGTTCGCTGGTCCACAGCGGCGACAACCAGACCGGGCGCGGGGACGGCGACGACGAGACGGTGACCGTCGAGTTCGGCCGGATCCCGCCGAACATCACGTCGATCGTGTTCATAGCCGCCGCCTACAAGAAGGGCAGCTCCTTCCAGAAGGCGCGCAACATCAGCTTCAAGGTGTACGACGCGACCGGCGGCAGCTCCCAGCAGGTCGCCGACATCTGGCCGAGCCTGCTCACCCAGGACAACGGCTGCGCCGTCGCCAAGGCGATGCGGGTCGGCGGCACCTGGAAGCTGGAGGTGATCAACACGACGGGAAAGATCAAGCAGGGGGACGAGCTGGCCCTGATGCGTTTCGCCGTCAGCAAGTAGGGCGCACCCGCGGCACGGTCACGGCAGCCTCCGTTGTCGGCCGGACTCCTCCGGGGGCCGGACGGCTGCCGGCCGTGCCGGGCGTCGCGGGCGCCGGAACCCCTCCGCGCGCGGACCGGCCGGACCGCGCCGCCGCCGCGAACGGCACCGCCCGAAGGCCCACAAGGGCAGCGGGCTCTGCCCGGAATCGCGCACGGCGGGCCCTTGCGCCGCCGCGGCACGCGTGCATGGATGAACGGGACATGATCCCCCAGCCACGCGGAGGCGAACACAGATGCGGTCGCGGTCGGAGCAGTCGGACGGGGGCGCGCCCGGCGCCCGGCAGCGGGCCTCCGCCCCGGTCCCGCCCGCACCACGCCCGCTGACCTCCGCGGAGCTGACCTCGCTCCAGCGCCTGGCGGATCCCGGTGTCGTCGCCCGTGACGCCGGGCCTGACCGGCACGTCCACGGCTCCGGCTGCGGTCACGACGGCGGCGAGGGCGCCGACCCCGCCGCCCAGAGCGCGCTGCTGGCGTCCGCCATCTCCTCGCCGAGCCGGCCGCTGTCCGGTGCGCTGCGCGCCGAGGCGGACTCCTTCTACCGGAACGACTTCTCCAGCGCCCGCATCCACGACAACCACGTGGCGCAGCGGGCCACCGAGGCGCTGGGCGCGCAGGCGATGACGGTGGGCGCGCATGTCTTCCTGGGGCCGGGCATGGCCGGCAACAAGGAGGTCATGGGCCACGAACTGGGCCACGTCGACAAGAACCTGAGGGGCGTCCGGGAGACCGGCGCCGACAACGGCGCCGGTCTCAGCGTGACCGACCCCGGGCAGGACTCCGAGCGGACGGCGGCGGCCGACGGCGCGGCCTTCGCGGCGGGCGCCCGCACGGCGCCGTCGGCGGGCGCGGGCGGCCACGGGGCCGCACCGGCCTGGACGGTCCAGCGGTCGGCCGCCGGGCCCGTGCTGGCCCGGATGCGCTCCTTGCAGGGCACGGCCGGCAACCACGCCGTCGCACGGCTGCTCGCTCCGGGGACGGCTCCCGTGCAGCGCATGGGCAAGGACGACAAGAAGAAGACGCCCCGGCAGACGGCGAAGGACATCGACGAGGCCGTCAAGGAGAAGTGGAAGAAGGCCTACGGCGGCGGACGGCACGGCCAGGGCCCCGACCAGGTCCGGCGCCGGTACGCGCGTTCCATGGAGGACGACGAGACCTCGCAGACCCTGTCCCACCAGGCGTTCCTGGTGTACGACGCGGTCGCGGGCGTGCAGGAGGAGCAGGGCGCCAGGGACGACCGCGAGCGCGAGGTCCAGGGCATGCTGATCAACAACCGGCTGCTCTTCGCCTCGAACTACAACGAGTCGATGGACGCGCTCAAGGGGTTCACGACCGACGGCAGCAAGGACGGCTACGCCGACCTGGTGTCGACGCACCAGAGCACGGCAGGCCGGGAACGGGGAATGGCGGGACCGGACGCGCGGGAGTACTCGGACCGGGTGAACCGGGCCGACGTCAAGACCCAGGCGGTCATGGCGGGCCAGCGCGGCGGAGCGGACGACGCCACCGCCGAGACCCTGCGCAAGCGCTACGGCAAGCCCGTGGCCCTGGTGGACGTCAGCGATCGGCATCTGCACACGCTGCTCACCAGCGATCAGTTCGAGGGCTCGATCTTCCTGCTCACCTTCAAGGAGGAGAAGGCGCTGCTGCACGCCGAGCAGAAGCTGCTGCTGGCGCTGCACCGGTCCGGGATCAAGCCCAAGGAGGTCCGGGGCCAGCACGCCATCATGGGCCGGTACCGGGGCTGCCTCTGCTGCACCGCGGCCCTGGAGTACTACCGGAGCACGGCGGGGTTCGGGAACCTCGACTTCGACCCGAACCCCGGCTTCTACTACTGGGAATCGCTCGAGAACCTGTACCGGCACCAGGCGCACGTCGTCAACGACCCCGATTTCAAGCGCTACATGCTGCACCTGGCGTCGCAGATGCCGGCCACGCCCGCCCTGTCCCGCATGCAGCCGCCCGGGGACGCCTACGAGAACAACGGGCCGGAGAGCGTCGTGGACGCCGGGCTCGCCTCCCGCCGGAACTACCGGACCCCGTCCCTCAGCGACATCGAGATGGACACGGACGAGCACGGGAAGCCGGTCTTCTCCTCCTACACGCGCGAGCAGGACATCGCCGGCACGGAGGCCGGGGCCGCCCGCGTCGGCCAGGGCTCGGACCAGATCAAGTCGAGGCTGCGCGCCGACCGCATCATCACCGACCCCGCTCACCGCCGGCAGATCCAGGACACCTGGCTGAACGGCACGCCGGAGGACAAGAAGAACCTCTTCAAGTACTGGGAGGAGACGGCGCGGGCGAGCCGTCCGGAACTCGCCGAGATCATCCACGAGGTGGACGGCGAGCGGAGCATGGAGGGCATCAAGTCCGCCCTCTACCGGTACGTGAAGGACCGGACCGGCCACGAGGCCCGCGACGGCCGCGAGGCGGGCGCGCCCGTCACCCGCAGGCCGGACAAGGGCAGGTACGCCGACAAGAAGGCGGATTCGGGCAAGAAGAAGTCGTCCAAGCCCAGCCGCAAGTCCATGAACGAGAAGTCCTCCGGCTGGAGCACGATCAAGTCGGTGATGGAGGGCGACGACTACTTCCGCTCCGAGTGGCGCCGCAGGGAGAAGGGCAAGGAGAAGTCGCACATCGAGCCCAGGTACATGCCCGAGGCCCTCGCCCAGACCGTGGCCGCGCTCAGCAACGAGTACACCGTGTCCTCGATGGCCCGCATGCTGCACATGGCGGAACGATCCCTCACCCGTCTCGTCAACTCGGTGGAGGCCGCCAACGTGCCGGACGGCCAGGCGTCCGGGCCGGTGTACGACGACGACGTGCCGATGTCCGGCACGGGCGGCGGCGCCTCGCAGGGCGGCTACTCCAGGACCCTGACCGCACCGAGCGCCGCCCGCACCTACGCGATCGCGGACGTCGGAACGTCCACCGGAACCGCGCAGTACCCCGACTTCCCCGGCTACACCCGGCAGGTCGACAGCATCGGGCAGGTGACCTACGTCGACGACGAGACCGGTTCCGTCAGCATCTGGGACGAGGACGCCCAGCGCCTGGTGGTGATCAGGGAACCGGTCCAGCAGAGCGAGATGGACTGGAGCTACTCCTAGGAAGGGGCCGCCCCGCGCACGGTGCTCACAGCGGATGCCAGACGGCGTCCGGGCCGTCCGGGAGCACCCGGCCGAAGACCACGTCCGCGAAGCGGATGCCGAAGCCGACGGTGTCCGGGCGCAGGAGTTCGGCGATCAGCTCGCGGCGGCGCAGCTCCGCTCCCGCGGGATCGGCCTCGGAGATCGCGGACCACTCGGGGTGCCGTATCTGGAGCGGGGAGACCAGGGCGTCGCCGAAGGCCAGCAGGCGCGTTCCGCGGGAGGCGATGACGTAGCCGGTGTGTCCGGGCAGCGCCATGGCGTGGACGCCGGGGAAGACCTCGTCACCGGCGAGCACCAGCCGGGACCGGGATTCGAGGGCCGCCGCCGCGGGGTCGCGGTGGTCCCATTCGGCCTTGGGGATGACGAAGGCGGCCCGGGTGAACAGCGGCGGGTCGACGCGGGCCCAGCCGACGCGGTCGGGGTGGAGGCAGGTGAAGGCCACCGTCCCGATGTCCGTGGGCGCCCGCCCGAGCAGGGCCAGATTGCCGGGCAGCGAGCCGCCGTGCACCGCCCCGCGGTCGGGGTGGCCGGGGTCCTCCGGTACCGCGCGCGGGCCGAACCCGGCGTCGATCAGCAGCGCCCGGGTGCCGTGCTCGACGAGCAGGCCGCCGGTGTTGGCGACGAGCCGGCGGGTGTCGTTGAGGTGGGCGCCGTACCTGTCCCAGTGGCGGTCGACGGCCGCGGGCGGGGTGCCGGCCGGCTTCAGCAGCATCGCGCCGTCGGGCACGTAGCTGACCTTCATCTCCCCCACGCGCAGCGTACGCACGGCGGAGGGCCTGCGCAGTCGGCTGTCGGTCACGGCTGGTCTCCTCGTGGGCGGCGGTGCCCGGCGCGGCTCGGGAACGGGGACGGCCCGGCCGTCCGCCGGGTGGCGGCGGGCGGCCGAGCCGGGTGCGCGGACGGTTCCTTCCGGCGGGCAGTGGCACAGGCCCGGCACGGGACGGCCTACGCAGCGGTCCGCTTGCGCAGCACGACACCGACGAGCAGGGCGCCGGCGAGAGCGACCACACCGGCCGTGACCATGCCCGCGTGCAGCCCGCCCAGGATGTCGGCGCGGGACGGCGTGGCGCCCGACGCGAGGGCGTTGGTGCGGGCGGCGGCGATCGCGCTCAGACCCGAGACGCCGATCGCGGCCACGTACTGCGGCAGCTGCGACAGACCGCCGACGACGCCCTGGTCCTGCTCGGTGACGCCGGTGGTCATCACGGTGATGAAGGAGACGACGCTGAAGACGTGGCCGAGCCCCATGACGGACGAGGTGACGAGCAGCGCGGCCAGGTTGACGTGGACCGGCAGGGCGAACATCCCGGCCGTGCCGACCCCCTGGATGAGCAGGCCCGCGGCGAGCACCTTGACGCCGCCGAACCGGCCGAGCAGCCGGGCGACGTACATGCCGCCGAGCGTGGCGGCCAGGCCCTCGCCGAGGTAGCTCAGACCGGCCTGGAGGGCGGTGAAGCCCAGCACGTCCTGCATGTACAGGCTCAGCAGCACGGTCGTACCGGCGCACATGCCGAAGGTGATGACGCCGAACAGTCCCGACCACTTCACGGTGGGCCGGTTCAGCACCGACAGCGGCACCAGCGGCTCCGGGTGGCGCCGCTCGACCAGCAGGAACGCGCCCAGCAGCACCAGGCCGCCGAGGATCGGGCCGAGCGCGGCCGGACGGGTCCAGCCCTGGTCACCGCCGGTGGAGATGCCGTAGACCAGTCCGAACAGGCCGAGGGTGGCCAGGATCGCGCCCGGGATGTCCATCCGGTGGGCGGCGCGGGACTCGTCGATCGTCGGCAGGGCCAGCGCCCCGGCCAGCGCCAGCGCGCCCATCACGCAGAGCGCGACCATGGTCCAGCGCCAGCTGAAGCCGTTGGTGATCACGCCGCCGCCGAGCGCGCCGAGCACGAATCCCAGCGACATGACGGCGCCGTTGAGGCCCAGGGCGCGGGCGCGCTTGGGGCCCTCCTGGAAGTAGCCGGTCATCAGGGCGATGGCGGACGGGGCGATCATCGCGGCGGCGGTGCCCTGGCCGATGCGGGTGGCGATCAGCACGCCGGGGCTGTTCGCGAGGGCGGCGCCGAGCGAGAACAGGGTGAAGACGCTGACGCCGAGGGTGAACAGCCGCTTGCGGCCGATCAGGTCGGCGACCCGGGCGAACAGGGGCAGCAGGCTCGCCGACGGCAGCAGGCTCGCGGTGGCCACCCACTGGAGGGTGCCGGCCGAGGAGAAGCCGAGGGCGTTGCCGATGTCGGGCAGGGCGACGGTGACGATGGAGAAGTCCAGGCCGCACATGAAGGTGGCGCAGCACAGGGTGATCAGCACCAGCCATTCACGTGTCCCGAAGACGCCGGCGGCGGCGGGAGGTGCGGTGGCCTCGTGCGTGGTGTTGGCGGGGGGAGAGGATTCGGTGACGGCCATGAGCGGTCCTTCCTGATGATCTCGCTGGCTCCTCCAGCTTCGAATCGGGGGACCTGCGCAACAAGGACGTTCTGTGCAACGATCGATTCGCTGGACTCATCGTTCGAGGTCGCGGAAGTGAGGGGCGCGGGACAACCGGTCATGGAACGCCAGGAGATCGAGATTTTCCTGACTCTCGCGGAAGAGCTGCACTTCGGGCGGACGGCGGAGCGCGTGGGCGTCTCGCAGAGCCGGGTCAGCCAGACCATCGCGCGGGTGGAGCGCCGGGTCGGCGCGAAGCTGTTCGACCGCACGAGCCGTCAGGTCACCCTCACGCCCATCGGGGAGCAGCTCAGGGACGATCTGGCTCCCGCGTGGCGGGCGCTGGAGGAGGCCGTCGCCAAGGCCATGGCGGCCGGGCGGGGCATCACCGGCTCGCTGCGGATCGGCTTCTCGGGGGCGTTCACGGGCCATCTGCTGCACAGCGTCGCCGAGGTGTTCGGGCGCCGGTATCCGGGCGTGGACGTGCAGATACGGCAGGTGCAGATCTCGGACCCCTACGGTCCGCTGCGCGCCGGAGACGTCGAGCTGCAGGTCACCGAACCGCCGGTGACCGAACCCGATCTGACGCTGGGTCCGGTGCTGGTGTCGCAGCCGAGGGTGCTGCTGATGTCGTCCACGCATCCGTTCGCACGCCGGGCGTCGGTGAGCGTGGAGGACCTGGCGGAGGCGACCTTGCTGACGGTGGCCGGGAACGTGCCGGCGCACTGGCTGGACCACCATTTCCCGCGGCAGACGCCGTCGGGCCGGCCCATCCCGCACGGGCAGGCCATGACGCACTGGGAGGACGCGCTCTCGCTGGTCCTCGCGGGCAAGGGCGTGACCCCGGTCGCGGCCGCCGGCGCGCACTACTACAGCCGTCCCGGCCTGGTCTTCCGGCCGCTCACGGACGCCCCGGGCATCGACTACGCGTTCGTGTGGCCGACCGGCCACGAGACGGCCAGGCTGCGGGCGTTCGTCCAGGTGGCCATGGAGCGGGTGCGCGCGGTGGGCGGCCCCGCGCGGGCCGTCGAGAGTCTGTGGACGGACGGGGCGCCGGGCACCTGAGGCCGCCGCCGGAGCGGCGCCGCGCCACCGGGGGCGCGGCGGCTCAGTGCAGGGCGCCCGCGCCCGCGGCGGTGAGGTAGCGCTGGTCGGGGCTGTCCTGGAGCATCACGTGGTGCAGGGTGGTGGTGGCGGGCGACGGCGGGATGCCGAGGTCGTCGGTCATACGGCGGTGCAGGGACTGGTAGACCTCCAGCGCCGTGGCCCGGCGGCCGGATGCGTAGAGCGCCCGCATCAGCCGGGCGTGCAGGTTCTCGTGGTACGGGTGCTCGGCGACCAGGGCGACGGCCTCGCCGACGGCCTCCTGGAAGCGGCGGCTCAGCAGCAGCGCGTCGAGCCGCGCCTCGCAGGCCGCGAGGTGCGCCTCGTTCAGCACTCTGGCCTGCACGGTGAGTCCGCTGCCGTGCCGGACGTTGCCGAAGGGGGCCCCGCGCCACACGGCGAGCGCCGTGCCGAGCACCTCGGCGGCGGCGTACGCCTCGCCCTTGTCCAGCAGGCCGCGGGCCTCCAGGACCAGCCGTTCGAAGTGCGGCCTGTCCCATTCGTCGGGTCCGAGGCGCAGCACGTAGCCGTTGCCGTCGGTGACGAGCCGGTGGTCGGCGATCTCGCGGGCGCTGGTGCCGGTGCCGGCGGCCAGCGCCTTGCGTATCGCCCCGATGTACGTCTGCAGCGCGGTGGTCGCGGTGCGCGGCGGCTCGCCGTCCCACACCTCGCTCAGCAGCGCCGGCACGGACACCCGGTGGTTGGCCTTCGCCATGAGCAGGGCGAGCACCTGCCGCTGCTTGGGCGCCCTGGGGGTGATGTCACGCCCCTGCACGCGGATGTCGATCGGTCCGAGGACACGGAACTCCACAGCCCCTCCTCAAGGTTGGGCGTCACCGCCCGGTGAGCGGTGTACGGGCGAACGGGTCGGCGGGAGCCCTGCGGGGCGCGGTGCTCCCGTGGTGCTGTGCGGGGGGAAGGGCCGTCGGCCGGCGTACGGCGGTCAGCCGGCGCCCGGGGCCAGGCACACCTCGTGCCCGAGCCTGCGGTGCGCCGAGGCGATGGACACCAGCGTGGCGTGGCGGTGCCAGCCCGGATAGGAGCGGCCGGCGAAGTCGTGCAGGCCCAGCTCGGCCTCGGTGACGCCGACCCGGGCGGCCGTGGCGGAGCCGATGACCGCGAGGGCCCGGTCGCACCGGGACGGTGACAGGTTGGTCAGCCAGACCCGGTCGGGCTCGGCGCGTGCGGTGGTCCAGACGCCGACCAGCAGCGCGGACCCGGTGCCGGCCGGCAGCAGCACCCGCAGGGTGCCGAGCCGGGGCCGGGCGGGGTCGGCGGTGGCGGCGGTGGCGGACGGCCGGGCGCGGCGCCGCAGCAGGTCGGCCGCGGGAACGGCGCCAAGGGCCGCCGCGGCGTCCTGGTGGGGGTCGGCGGCCGGGGCGGGGGTCAGCGGGAGGGTGCCGGGGACGGCCACGATCCAGTCCAGGCCGCGCGCCCCGAGTCCCTCCAGCACGGCCACGGCGTCGATGTGGCCGTCGGTGCGGACGACCACGGGCGGCATCTGGGGTGTGATCCGGGCGAGTTGGTCGGCGAGGGCGAGGCACAGCTCGGCCGCGGTGGCGTGGCCGGTCACCTCGGGGATGCGGGCGCGGTGCCGCAGCGCGGCGTCCTCGGTCCAGCGCCGGGGCAGGTACAGCCGCCAGTCCACGGAGACGTCGCCCAGGTCGCCGGAGAGGAACGCCCCCACGGCGAGCTGGCAGTTGACGGTGCGTCCCAGGGCGGGCACGAAGCGCCGGTGGACGCCGGCGGCCAGCTCGCCCCGCTTCGGGATGACCACGGGGGAGAGCGTCCAGGCGTGTGCGGCGGTGTGCCCGGCGACCCAGCGGGCGAGTTCGGCGCGGACCGGACGCCAGGGCCAGGCGCTGTCGTTGACGAACTGCTGCAGGGACTGGGGTGCCGTCGGGGACGGCGTCACCGAGGCCGCGATGCGGCGCAGCGACTTCTTGCCCTGGGTGGCCAGCAGCCCCTTCAGGTAGACGCCGGCCCAGCGCCGTTGGTCGGCCCGCGGCAGGTGGGCGAAGAGCCGCTGGGCCGGCGGGTCGTGCTCGGTGGCCGGATGCATGACGGACTCCTCTCCCCCGGTCCGGCTCAAATATACAGAACATTCTCTATGTTTCCAGGGCCGACCGTGGCCCCGCGGCGGCGGGGAGGGCCGCACGGAGCCGGGGGCGGCATCGCTGAGCTGGGACGGGAGCGGCGCCCAGGGGCGCGGACCGGGCGCGGAAATTCCCCCGTGGGCACGGAGGGCGCCCGGCGCGCTCGTACGCCACGTGTCCGGAACGGTGCGTTCAGTGAGCGGAACCGGGGGCGGGACGCGGCCCGTTCGCGGAGCGCGCGGAGACCGTCAGCCGTCGCCGGGAGCGGCGGCGGACGAGGAGACGAGCAGCGCGCCGAGCGCCTTCAGCGCCTGGGCCAGACCCTCCTCGGGTCCGTCGCCGGTGATGCTGCGCAGCGCCTGCGGGGCGGTGACCGCGGCCTCGACCCCGAGCAGGACGTGCGAGAGCAGCGAGGCCGCGGCCAGCGGGGTCAGCCCGCCGTCCAGTCGCTCCTCGCGCCAGGCCCGCTCCAGCGCCTCGCGCAGGCCGGGGACCCAGGTGCCGTACCAGCCGTGGTCGGCGGCGTGGCCCTCGCGGGTGAGCCGGGCGGCCGCGCGGATGCACTGCGTGGTGCGCAGGGCGTCGGCCAGCGTCAGCACCTCGTCGAGCACGCCCTGCAGGCCCGGTACGGGCGCGGAGTGGCGCATCACCTCACGGGTGGCCGTGGTGCCGGCCTCCTGGACGGCGTCCGCCAGGGCCGACTTGCTGGGGAAGTGGAAGGTCAGCGCACCCATGGTGACACCGGCGGATCTGACGATCCGGTGCAGGGAGGTGCCGTCGTAGCCGTGCTCGGCGAATTCGGCGGCGGCCGCCTCTACGATCCGCCGCCTGGTCTGCTCGGCCCTCTCCTGTCGCGCCATCCGCGCCCACCCCTCCTCCCGTCCCCCGTGTGCCGCGGACGGCCCGCGACAGCACCACCATAGGTCAAGAAATTACCAAGAGATCCGGAGAACGGGCAGCTCGGAACGTTCTTGGCAGGTTGGCCGGTAACGGCTGTCCCATCCGGCTGACCGGTTCGCCGGACGCCTGTTTGACTGGGCTTCATGATCGAACAGGCGTGCGTCATGCGGGACCGGGTAGTCATGATCACCGGAGCGTCGTCGGGTATCGGCGCGGCGGCGGCCCGGCTCTTCGCCGAGCACGGCGCGGCCGTCGTGCTCACGGCCCGCCGCGGCGAGCAGCTCGCCGCGGTGACCGAGGAGATCGAGGCCAAGGGCGGCCGGGCGGCCTACGTCACCGCGGACGTGCGCAGCGGCGAGGAGGTCGCACGGGTCGTGGAGACGGCGGTGGACCGGTTCGGCCGCCTGGACGCCGCCTTCAACAACGCCGGTCACGCCACGCTCGGCACCGATCTGCACGAGATGCGGGACAGCGACTACGACACCGTCATGGACGTCAACGTCCGGGGTGTGTGGAACTGCATGCGCCACCAGATCCGCGCCATGCTCGGCACCGGCGGCGGCGCGATCGTCAACACCGCGAGCGTGGCCGGGCTCATCGCCACCGGCGTGGGCGCGCCCTACGTGGCCGCCAAGCACGCGGTGATCGGCCTCACCAAGGCCGCGGCGGCCTCGTACGGGGACCGGGGCATCCGGGTGAACGCCCTGGCCGTGGGCAGCACGCTCACCGAGATGATGGAGTCGGTGGTCGAGCAACTGCCGGGCGTGGAGCAGGCGTTCTTCGCGCGGGCCGTCCAGAAGAGGTTCGCGGCGCCGGTCGAGGTGGCGCAGGCGGCGCTGTGGCTGTGCAGCGGCGCGTCGTCCTTCGTGACCGGCGCCACCGTCCCGGTGGACGGCGGCACGCTGGCCGTGTGAGGCGTCGCGCCGCCGCCCGGCCGGCCCGGGAACGGGCCGGCCCCGCGCCCCTACACCGCCGCCGGCACCGGTTCGCCGGCGCCCGCCCACGCCGTACCGGCCGCGGCCTCCGCCGCCACCGCGCGCAGCAGCGCGTCGTCGATCTCGTCGAGCCCGTCCACCAGATGACGCGCCCCGGCCTGCCGCATCAGCTCGGCCTGGTGGCTGTGCTCGAACCGGCTGGGCCGGCCGATGAACGGCGCCCCGAGCGCCCGCGCCGCCTCGGCGACCCGGGCCACGTCGTCGATGAAGAGCACCTGGCCGCACTCCAGCCCGAAGTGCGCGGCGATCTCCCGCAGTCCGGGGCGGACGTCGTTGGTGCAGATGTAGTGGGGAGGGGTGAACAGGTCGGCGTACCCGCCGAGATGCTTGTCGAAGTGGGACTTGGCCAGGCCGCCGTAGCAGACCACGTCGAGCCCGGCGGCGCGCAGCCGCCCGAGCAGTGCCCCGGCTCCCTCGGTGACCTCCACGGGGTGGTCGGCGAGGTAGGCGGCGCGCTCCTCGAAGTAGGCGGCCAGCGCCTCCTCGCCGGTCAGCTCCTGGGGCACCGCGGCCGCCATGGCCCGGCCGGCGTCGGCCTGCCGCTGCGAGAAGACGCTGCGCTCGACCTCGGCCGAGTAGACGCCGCCGCGCCGGGTGACGAACCGGTGGATGAGCGGGCTGAAGGTGTCGTTGAGCAGGACGCCGTCGATGTTGACGGCCGCGAGCCTGAGCGTGCGGAGTCGGTCGGTCATGCGCGGGTTCCCTCCCCTTGGTCGGGCGCGCTCACGGACGTCCACAGGGACAGAGCGCGCTCCTCGCTGATCTCGATGCCGTCGAGAGCCGTCCGGGTGGCGACGCCCGGCAGCAGCAGGCGCCACATGTTCACGGTGCGGCGGGGCAGGTCGGCGCGGCCGGAGACGACCTGCGCGTACTCCTGCATGCCGGTGCAGGCGCCGACGACGAACTCGGCCAGCTCCCCGGTCGGCACGTGCTCCCGCAGCTCGCCCTGGGCGCGCGCCGTGCCGAGGCACTCCTCGAAGGTGCGCGCCCAGACCGTGTACGGCGTGGCGTCCCGCAGGCCGATGGCGGCCTGCTCGCCGGTGAGCCGGACACCGGCCCGCAGCAGCGGGTCGGCCTGCAGCGAGTGCGACCAGATGAGGGTGATGTCCACCAGGCGCTGCAGTCCGGTGGTGGGCACATGGGGCTCGATGGTGCTGCGCTGCGCGTTCATCACCTCGATCGCGAGGCTCTGCTTGTCCTTGAAGTGGAAGTACAGGGCCCCCGCCGTCACGCCCGCGCGCTGCAGGATCTTGTTGATCCCGGCGCCGGCGTAGCCGTACTCGTCGAAGACCTCCGCCGCCGCCTTCAGGAGCTGTTCTCGGGTCTGAATCGCGCGTTCCTGCTTGGGTGCGCGATTCGTGTTCGCTCGTGCCATGGGTGCATCCCGGTCTCGACAAGAAAAAGAACGTCCTCTATGTTACTGGCCATGGCGCTCCCCCGCCACCCGGCGGGAGGCGGCGCACGCCAATGCGGAACACAGGGGGATTCCACATGAACGAGTTGGTGACGGCTGCCGTTTCGAGACCGGTCCGGGTCGAGAAGGGCCTCGTCCACAAGCACGACGCCGGCCAGGTACTGCTCTCGGGCCTCACGCGGCTGTCCCAGGACGAGTTCCTGGTCGCGGCCGACTGGACGGACACCGCCGGTCTGCTGGCCGACGGGGACCGGCCCGAGGACAGCGCGGTCCTGCTCACCGAGACGATCCGGCAGACGTTCCCGCTGCTGTCGCACGCCGGTTACGACGTGCCCTTCGACCACCGGCTGCTCTGGAGCGAGTACCGCTACGCGCTCGACCTCGCGACGCTGGGCGCGGGCGGCATCGGCGGCCGGCCCGATCTGCACATCCGCTGCCACGACGTGGTCCGCCGCCGCGGCCGGGTCTCGGCCCTGTCCCTGGACATCACCGTGCTCCGCGACGGCCGGCAACTGGCCACCGCCCACACCCGGTTCACCATCCAGCCGCCCGCCATCTACGACCGGCTGCGCGGCGACCGCCGCGACGCCCACCGCATGCTGGAGCTGGCCCGCAGCCGCCCGCTGCCGCCCCCGGTCTCCGGCGCCGGCGAGGAGTTCCGGGACGTCGTGCTCTCCCCCACCGACGCGGCCGACCGCTGGCTGCTGCGGATCGACACCCACCACCCGATGTACTTCGACCACCCCAGCGACCACGCCCCGGGCATCCTCCTGCTGGAAGCCGCCAAGCAGGCCGTGCGCACCCTGCGCCACCCGCGGGTCGGTGTCGCCGAGGCGATGGAGACCGTCTTCCACCGCTACGTCGAACTCGACTCCCCCTGCCGGGTGGACGCGCAGCTGCTCCCCGACGACCAGCTCGGCCGGGCCCGCTTCCTGGTGACGATGCACCAGAACGATCTGCTCTGCTTCACCGCGCTGGTGTCGGTCGCGAAGGAACCGACCGGCTGACGTCCACGGCCCGGCCGACGCCCGGCAGTGTCCCGCCGCCCACCCGGGCGACATGGGCACCGAGCACCATGTCGTCGCCGACGGCGACGGGATGCTCCACGGAGCGCAGCAGGTCGAGGTCCGAGGCGTGATCGGCATACGCGGCGGCGCGCGACGGGGACACCGCGCGCCGCCGCATCAGCGTGCGCGCGAGCCGGCCCTTCTCCACGCCGATGACCGGGTGTTCCACCAGACCCGTGCAGTACCCGCCGGCGTACCCCGGCTCGCTGCACAGGATCTCGTCGGCGCCCAGCAGTTCCGCGACCGGCTCAAGACACGGCCGGAACGAACCCGACACCAGCACGGTCAGCGCGCCCTGTTCCCGGTGCCTGCGCAGCGCGGACACCACCGGCTGGTGCAGCAGCGTGCCGGTGGCGAGTTCCGCGTCGAACCAGGCCCGGCCGTGCGCGAACAGCTCCTCGCGCGGCCGGTCCGCGTACAGCCGGTAGTACTCGCGGTTGGTGACCAGCCGTGAGACGCCCGCCGCCGACCTGCGCCGCAGGGTGTCCGCGGCCTCCTCGTAGGCGGACGGCGGCAGACCGCGCTCGCGGTAGTGGAACTCCAGGAAGCGGAACATGCTCTTGACGGTGATCAGCGTCTCGTCGACGTCGAAGAAGGCGATCTCGACGGGGGCGTTCGATGCGCCGGGGACAGCGGACATGAGTACGGCCTTCCATGCGGGTGGGAGGAGGAGGCCGGGCCGCGGACCCGCCCGGGGGGAGGTCGGGCGGGGCCGCGGCCCGGCGGGATCAGACGGACGCGGGGACGGGCGCGGCGGCTGAGGCCAGGTAGGTGCGGGTGCCCTTGCCGGGCGTCTTGCGGCCCAGGTGCCCGGCGGCCACCAGCCGCTCCAGCAGCGGGGCCGGCTCGGGTGCCCGGCAGCGCGGGTCGGCCTGGAGCCGGCGCTGCACCTCCAGCGCCACGTCGGCGCCGACCGTGTCGAGCAGCCGTACCGGACCGAGCGGCTGGCCGCCCACCGCGCGTGCGGTCGCGTCCAGCGCCGCGGTCGTCGTCTGCTCCGCGTCCAGCAGCTCCAGGGCCTGGTTCAGGTACGGGAAGAGCAGCGCGTTGACGACGAAACCGGCCCGGTCGCCGCACTCCACGGTCTGCTTGCCGAGCTGTTCGGCAACAGCGCGGGCACGGGCCAGGTTGTGCTCGCTGGTGCCCCGCGCCGCGACCAGCTCCACCAGGCGCATCATCGGCGCCGGGTTGAAGAAGTGCAGGCCCAGCACGTCCGCGGGTCGGCCCGCCGGTTCGGTGCACGCGGCGACCGGCAGGCTGGAGGTGGACGTGGCCAGCAGGGTGCGCGGCGCGCAGACCGCGCCCAGCTCGGCGAAGAGCCGCCGCTTGACCGCCAGGTCCTCCACCACGGCCTCGACGACGATGTCCACCGTGCGCAGCACCGAGCGGTCCGCGGTCGCCGTGAAGCCGGCCCGCCGCCCCTCCTCGGGCGCGCCCGCGCGGCTCAGCGCGAACTCCACGCGCTCCGCGGCCGCTCGCGCCTTCTCCTCGGTCCTGGCCAGCAGCGTGGTGTCGAAGCCGCCGCGCACGAAGCACTCCGCCATGCCGGTGGCCATCGTCCCGGACCCCACGACCACCACCCGGCGGCCGGGCGGGGCGGTCGGCTCCGCCGGGCGGCGCGCGCCGCCGGCCGGGCCGTAGCGGTGGAAGCCGCGGCCCGTCTTGCGGCCGAGCGCGCCCCGGGCGATCAGCTCGTCGAGGACCGGCGCAGGCGCCGGGTGCCCGGCGCCGGACTCGGCCAGCCGGGAGAGCAGGTCGCGGGCCGTGTCCAGGCCGATGGCGTCCAGGACGGCCAGCGGTCCCTCCTGCCAGCCGCAGCCGAGCCGCATCGCGGTGTCGACGTCCTCGACACCGGCGTACCCGTCGTGGACCATCCACGCGGCCCGGTTCAGCAGGCCGAGCAGCAGGCCGGGGGCGAGCGAGCCGGGCCGGTCAACGACCTGGTGCGCGGTGATTCCGGCCGCCGCGAGGATCCGTGCCACCCGTTCGGCCGCGGCGTCCGAGGCGCCCGGAGCGCGGGCGACCTCCACGGCGTCCAGGTGGTCCGCGCGCAGGAAGCGCAGCGCGAACAGGTCGTCGCCCGCGGCCTCGTCAAGTTCGGTCAGGGGCGTGGTCAGCGCGGTGGTGAGCACCGGCGTGCCGGGCCTCAGGTGCCGGCGCACCCGGGCCAGCACCGGCCGCTTCACCGCCGCCGGTTCCGGTACGGCCTCGACGACCAGGTCGGCGTCGGTGACCCCGGCCGGGAACCGGGTCAGGGTGCGGGGGCGCTCGTGCGGGCTCAGCTGCCCGGCGCGGACCAGGGCCGCCGGGTCGTCGTCGATGCCGACGACGGTGAGCCCCGCGCCGGCCAGTCGGCGCGCCAGGGCCAGTCCGGTGCCGCCCAGACCGACGACGGCCACGGTGTACGGGGACGGCGTGGAGGCGCCGTCCGGCTGATCGGGCATGGTGTGCTCCTGCTGGTCGTTGGGAAGACGTGCGGTCAGTAGCGGCTGCCGGTGGCGGCGGGCGCGCCGTCCAGGTCGCTCAGGTCCGCCGCGGTCAGGCGCAGGGCGGCCGCGGCCAGGTTGTCCGTCAGATAGCGGGGCTGCTTGGTGCCGGGGACCGGGACGACGTGGCCGCCCTGGGCGAGGGTCCAGGCCAGGGCGACCTGGGCGGCGGTGGCGTCGTGCCGTGCGGCGACCTTGCGCACCGCGTCCGTGATCCGCAGGTTGGCGGTGAACGCCGCACCCGTGAAACGGGGGTTGGTGGCCCGGAAGTCGCCGGCCTCGAAGTCGTCGGGCCGGGTGTAGCGGCCGGTGAGGAAGCCCCGGCCCAGCGGCGCGAACGGCACGAAGGCGGCACCGTGCGCGGCGCACCAGCCGGAGATCCCGGTGCCGGGGTCCAGCGGTTCCCGTGTCCACAGGGACAGTTCGGACTGCACCGCGGCCACCGGATGGACGCGGTGCGCGGCGGCGGCCTGCTCCCGGGTCACCTCCGACAGCCCGAGATGGCGCACCTTGCCCGCCCTGACCAGTTCGGACAGCGCGCCCCAGGACTCCTGAAGCGGTACGGCGGGGTCGACGCGGTGCAGGTAGTACAGGTCGATGACGTCGACCCCGAGCCGCTTCAGGGAAGCGTCCGCCGAGCGCCGGATGTGCTCGGGGGAACCGTCGCGGCTCAGGGTGCGGGTGGCGAGGTCGTCCACGACGATGCCGGTCTTGGTCGCGACCACCGCGTCGTGGCGGCGGCCGGCGAGGGCGCGGCCGACGAGGGTCTCGTTGTGGCCGTCGCCGTAGGCGTCGGCCGTGTCCAGCAGGACCGGACCGGCGTCCAGGGCCTGCCGGATCACCGCGAGGGACACCTCGTCGTCGCGCTGGGACTCGGCATAGCCCCAGCTCATTCCCATGCACCCGAGGCCGACCGGGTGGACGTCCAGCCCGGTCGGGCCGAGGCTACGCGTGCTCACGCGGAGTTCTCTCCTTGTCGAAGGGGCCCGAGGGGGCCGGGGTGCGGACACCCCGGCCCGGTCAGGCCGCGGCGGTGAGGACCAGGGCGGCGTTGTGTCCGCCGAACCCCAGGGACGTGCTCGCGGCGACGCTCAGCCGCCGGTGCCGCGCCGTGCCGGTGACGACGTCGATGTCGACGTCGATCGCCGGGTCGAGCGACTCGACGTTGGCGGTGGGCGGCACGGCGCCGTGGTACAGCGCCAGCGCGGTGTACGCGGCCTCCACGGCACCCGCGGCGGCGAGGGTGTGGCCGGTGACGCCCTTGGTGGAGGTGACCGCCGCGCGGTCACCGAGCACCGAGTGCAGGGCTCGGGCCTCCGTGAGGTCGTTCATCGGGGTGGAGGTGCCGTGCGCGTTGACGTGCTCCACTTCGTCGGGGAGCACCCCCGCGTCGGCCAGGGCCGCCCGCAGCGCACGGGCCAGGCCCTCGCCCTGCGGATGCGGGGCGGTGGCGTGGTGCGCGTCGGACGTGGCGCTGAAACCGGCGATGTCCGCGTACCGGCGGGCACCGCGCGCGGTGGCGTCCGCGCACCGTTCCAGGACCAGGATCGCCGCGCCCTCGCCGGCCACGAACCCGTCCCGGTCCGCGGCGAACGGCCGGGACGCCGCGGCCGGTTGATCGGTACGGCCGGACAGCGCGCCCATCCGGGACAGCCCGTTGAGGGTGCCCGGACTGATCGCCGACTCGGTCCCGCCGGCCAGGACCACGTCGCACAGCCCGGACAGCAGCCATTCGCGGGCCGTGCCGATCGCGGACGCCCCCGACGCGCACGCGGTCGCGGTGACCAGACTCGGGCCGTGGATGCGCAGGTCCATGGCGACGTAACCGGCGACCATGTTGACCATGCTCATCGGGATCATCAGCGCCGAGACGTCCTCGGGGGTGCCCTCGGAGTACGTGCGCAGCTGCTTCTCCAGGGTCGCGGCGCCGCCCAGCGAGTTGCCGATCACCACACCCACCCGGGTGCAGTCCCAGACCCCGGTGTCCAGACCGGAGTCGGCGACCGCCTGCCGGGCACCGACCACGGCGAGCTGCGTGAAGCGGTCCAGCTTCCAGGCGGTGCGCCGGCCCAGCTCGGCCGTGGGGTCGAAGCCGGCGACCCGGCAGGAGATGTCGACCTTCTCGCCCTTGAGTTCGGGGTCGGTGGCGGCGGCGGAGACGCCGGACAGCACGCGCCGCCAGTTCTCCTCCACCCCGATCCCGGCGGGTGTGACCAGGCCCATTCCGGTGATCGCGACTCCGCGGCCCCGGGCCACGCCGCTCACGCCCGATCCGCCTTCGCCCGGATCACGGCGACGGCCTCGTCCAGGGTGAAGGAGGACTTCAGGTCGCCCTCCTCCAGGACGATGTCCATCTCCTTGCGCAGGATCAGGCTCAGCTCGACGAGGATCAGCGAGTCGATCTCCAGCTCGTCGAAGGTGGCGCCGGAGAGCAGTTCGGCCTCGTCGAGCCCGAACTTCTCGCTGATCAGGGCGGAGACGCGGTGCTTGAGGGATTCCTGGGTCTCGATCGCGGGGGTGCTCATGACGATGTCCTCTCGTTGGCGGTGCTCGGGGTGGTGGGTGCGGCCGGCCGGTTCCAGGGCCGGCCAGACGAGGGCGGCGGAGCCCCAGGTGAGGCCGCCGCCGAAGCCGGTGAGGAGTACGCGGTGGCCGGGCTGCAGGTCGCCGTCGGCGGCGGCGTCGCGCAGGGCGAGCGGGATCGAGGCGGCGACGGTGTTGCCGACCCGGTCCAGGTTGGCCACGATCTGCTTGTCCTCCAGACCGAGTTGCTCGCCGACGGCGGCCAGGATCCGGATGTTGGCCTGGTGCGCGACGACCTTGTCGACCTCGCCCGGACTCCAGCCGATCCGGTCGAGGAGGTGCTGCGAGGAGCGGCTCATGTTCAGCACGGCCTGGGTGAAGACGGGCCGGCCGTCCATGGTGAAGAAGTGGTCCCCGGCGTCCGGCGTCCCGGGCGTGGAGCGCTGCCGGGAGCCGCCGGCGCGCACGGTGATCAGGTCGCCGCCCGAGCCGTCGCTGCCCAGGTCGAAGCCGAGCAGCGCGCCCGGTTCGTCCGCCTCGCCGGCCCGCAGGACCACGGCTCCGGCTCCGTCGCCGAAGATGGCCCGGGTGGTGCGGTCGGCCGGGTCGAGGATGGTGGAGAAGGTGTCCGCGCCGATCACCAGGGCCCGTTCGGCGACCCCCGCGCTGATCATGGACCACGCGGTGGCCAGCGCGTACACGAACCCGGTGCACACGGCGGAGACGTCGAACGCGGGCACCGTCCCGAGGCCCAGCCGGTGGGCGACGTCCGGCGCGGTGGCCGGGCAGGGCCGGTCCGGCGTGCTGGTGGCCAGCACCACCAGGTCGACGTCACCGCGTCCGGCCGAGGCCAGCGCGTCCCGTCCGGCCGCCACCGCCAGGTCGGAGGTGGCCTCGCCCGGCGCGACGACATGACGCCGGCCGATCCCGGTCCGGGTGCGGATCCACCGGTCGGAGGTGTCCAGCTCGCGCGCCAGTTCGTCGTTGGACACGGCCCGTTCCGGCAGCGCGCCGCCCAGGCCGCACAGGACGGCGGCGCGGCTCACGACGCCAGCTCCTCGGACGCGCCGGCCGCCTGGACCGGGGGCACCGCAAGCGTCGTCAGCCGGGCCGACGGGGCGTCCTGGACCTCCGCGGCCGGCAGGCCGGCGGCCGCCCGGAAGCTGCTTCCCACCCTGCGCAGGGCCGTTCGGACGGCCGTCGGCTCGGGGGCGACGATCGCCGCGGTGTGCCCGTCGGGGCGTACCACCAGTGCCTTCGGGGCGGTGCCGAGCAGGGCGGTGAAGCCCGGCCAGGCGGAGATGTCCCGGACCGGGACGCCGTCGGGGACGGCCGCCGACACGGCGTCGCGGGTGGCCAGCCAGGTGGCGTCCTGCCGTTCACCGGCCCACAGCAGCACCGTCAGCCGCGCCGGGTCGATCGACGGCCAGCGCTCGGCGCCCGGCTGCGGGTCGTCGTGCGCGGCGAACACCGGCAGCCGGTCGCCGACGCGGATCCTGCGGGTCAGTCCGGGCAGCGTGTCGCGCAGCGACTCGGCCGGCCGGTAGCTGACGTCGTGCTGCGCCATCAGCGGCGCGCCGAACCGCTGCAGCATCCCGGTGCGGTGGGCCAGCCGTACGGTGGCGTCGCGCAGCGCGAGTTCGTGCCGCCGCTTGAACAGCCCCCAGCTGGTCTGCTTGGCCGTGGTCAGCACGATGCGCTCGGCGGCCAGGCGGCGGTCGCTGTCGTAGGTGTCGAGGATGCCCGGTTCGAACGCGCCGCGGACCACGCCGGCCAGTTTCCAGGCGAGGTTGACCGCGTCCTGGATGCCGGTGTTCATGCCCTGCGCACCGGCCGCGCTGAACACGTGGGCGGCGTCGCCGGCGAGGAAGACCCGGCCCGCGCGCATGGTCTCCGCCACCCGGCGCCGGGCCCGGAAGATGGTGGACCAGTCGAGGTCGCCGACGATGCCGGGCCGCGGCGAACGCTCGTCGACGAACCGCTGGAACAGCTCCGGCGGCGGCCCCTGCTCCTCGCGCCAGTCCGGCACGCTGATGGCGAGCCGGTACTGGCCGCCGCCGAACGGGGCGATCCCGAGGGCGCCGGAGCGGGAGTAGCAGTACACCAGCGCGTGCTGGTCCAGGTCGCCGGCGACCGGGCCGTCGCCGATCGCGAACAGGACGTCGTTGCCGGTGCCCAGCAGCTCGATCCCGGCGAGGCGGCGCACCGCGCTGTGCGCGCCGTCCGCGCCGATCACGTACTCCGCCTCGATGTCCTCGTCGCGCCCGTCGGCCCGCCGCACCCGGGCGAGGGGCCGGAGCCCGGAGGTGTCGAGCCCGGTGAGGGAGCCGAACTCGACGGCGCCGCCGTACGCGGCCAGCCGGGTGCGGATCACCTCCTCGGTGGTGTCCTGCGGGACGACCACGCCGAAGGGGTAGGGGGTGTCCGTGAGGCGGCTCATCTCGATGGCGCCGAGATGCCGCTTGTCCGAGTAGTACTGCACCGAGTCCAGCCGGTTGCCCGCCTCGATCAGCGGCTCGGAAGCTCCGATGCGGCCGAGGAGTTCCAGGCTGCGCGGCCACACGACGCTGGCCCGCGAGTGCTGGACGGGACCGGCGGCCGAGTGGTCGACCAGCCGGACCGGAACACCCTGCGCGAGCAGTTCGGTGGCGAGCACCAGTCCCACGGGGCCGGCGCCCACGACGAGCACGGGACGACGCTCATCGGGGCCCTCGCGCTGAGGGAACGTCATGACAGTCCTTTCGTCGAAGATCGGGATGCGAAGGGTTCGGAACCCGGGTGGGGTTCGGGGTGTCGAGGGGGCCGGACGAGCGGGGGTGCCGGTTCGGCGGGGCCCGGAGGCGGGGCGTTCGCGCGGGTCAGGTCCGCTGCACCACGACCGCGCTCCAGGTGAACCCGGCGCCCGCGCTGAGCACCGCCGCGTACTCGCCGGGGGCCAGCCGGTGCGGGCCGGTGTCACCGGCGAGGGCGGCCAGGTTGGACAGCAGGTCGCCGGCGCCGAGGTGGCCGGTGTTCTCGCCCAGGTCGGCCAGGGGCGCGTCGGTGACCTCGCCGACGGCGGGGCCGTACACGTCCCGTGCCGTGGCCCGGCCGAGCCGCGGCAGCAGGACGGCGCTCAGCCGCCGCCCGCCGCCGATGCCCGCCTCGGCCAGCGCGGCGGCCAGCACGGCCGTCGTCTCCCGGCGCAGCCGCTCCAGGAACCGCGGTTTGCCGTGCTCGGCGAGGAACGCCTTCTTGGTCCGGCGCACGTCCACGGCCGCGCTGCGGGTGTGCGGTGCGGGCTGGAAGACGTCGGTGTCGCGGTGCGCGCTCTCCAGTTCCGGCGCCGCCCGGCTCTGCAGACCCCGCAGCGCCAGCGCGCCCCGGGGGCGGGGTCCGGTGCCGACGACGGCCGCGGTGGCGCCGTCGCCGTACCAGACGCCGTAGTCGCCGGCCCACCGGTCGAAGCCCGGCGGGGCGAAGCGGTCGGCGGTGGTCACCAGGACCGGTCCGTCACCGGGCCGCGCGGCGAGCTGGTGCACCGCCGTGCGCAGGGCCGCCGCCGCGCCGTTGCACATCTGCTGGACGCCGGTCGGGATCGCGTCCAGGGCGCCGGTCCTGGCGGCCACGTAGTGCGCGGGCGACCAGAAGTCGTGGCCCTGGTGGTAGGTCCAGGCGTGCAGGACGGCGGCGAGGTCACCGGCGGGGACGCCGGCCCGGGACAGGGCGTGCCGGGCGGCACGGACCGCCATCGCCGGCGCGGACACGTCCGGGGAGACGGGCAGTTGCCCGTAGCCCATCGCGTCGGCCTCGTCGGCCGTCACCCGGCCGGCCGCCAGCGCGTCCGCCGTCTTCTCGGTGGTGGGCGGCAGCCACTCGGCGGGCGTGAGCCATATGCCGTCGGGGCTCATACGCACTCCTCGCCGTCGAGGAGCGGCACGCCCGTGGACGCCGTCGTGGTGTGCATCCGGCCGGAGGCGATGATGTCGCCGTCCTGCTCGAAGTCGATGTGGAAGGTCCTGAGGTCCGGCAGCATCAGGCTCAGGTTGTCCTCGTGCGCGTACGGCTCGGTCTTGCGGATGTGCACCGTCGTGGGCGCGTCCAGCTCGGCGTACCGGGTGAAGGAGAACTCGAAGCCGGCCACCGTGCTCCGGCTGACCGAGGCGCCCCACAGGTCGGAGACGCCGAGCAGGCACAGCTGGCGGGCCGCCTCCATGAGGACCATGCCGGGCACGTGGTCCTGGCCGTGGTCGAACATGCTGCGGTTCTCCAGCGGCACCCGCACGGTCGCGCTGGCGTTGTCGCTGCCGACGGTCGCGGAGCTGAGGACGACGTTCGCCGGGTCGCTGCGGCCGACCAGGTGCGGGTCGACGTAGGCGGTCTGGCGGGGCAGGTCCTTGAACGGCACCAGCGGCCGGCCGCGGCCCTGCAGGCGGACCGTGTCGTAGACCTCGGCGGGGATGTAGCCGACGTCCATGCGCACGAAGCCGAGGCAGCGCTGGGCGAGCTTCATGTCGATGCCGAAGGAGAGCCGGCGCACGTCGCCCGGGGTGCCGCGGCGGTTGCCGGTGCGCACCGAGATCCGCAGCTCGCCGGGCTCTTCCTGGTGCGGGAGGGTGAGCAGGCCCGGCAGCTCCATCGACCAGGAACGCAGCAGGAACTTGCTCTTGCGGGAGACCCCGGCGTACTCGTGGCCGCCGTAGGTCTCGGCCTGCCGGCAGCACTCCAGCAGCAGCATCGGGTCCGGGCAGCCGAGCCGCGAGGTGCTCTCGGTGTAGTAGGCGTGCAGCGGCGGGAGCTGGGCGGCGGCGAGGTATTCCTCCTCACCGGTCTTGCGGGCGTCGGTGAGAAATACCTCGGAAAGCGCCCAGCGGTGCAGCAGGGAACGGTCCACGGTGCGCATGAATTCGAGGTTCGCGGCACCCGGAAGGCAGGTCTTCTTGGTGGCAGGTGGCATTTCCTTCGTCCTCCTGATGAGGCGCGGGACGGGGGTCGATTCCCTTTTCTCCCGCGTGATTCCATTGTCGGGCGGGGTGGCACATCGCTCGCTAAAAGCGGACTCAAAGCACCCAGGCCAGCGGACTGCGGTAGGCGTTGCCGGCCCGGTCCCAGGTGGCCCGCGGCACGGCGGGGCCGGCCGGCTCGGCTGCGGCCTCGGCGCGCGCCCGCAGCACGCTCAGCACGGCGACCAGCGCCGCCAGTTCGTCCGGACCGGGATCGCCGCGCACCACCCGGAAGGCGGCCTCGCGCAGCATGTCGGCCGAGGTCGGCGCGGCGCTCACAGCGGGGTGATCCCGTGCTTGCGCTGCGGCAGCGCCCGGTGCTTGGTGCGCAGCATGGCCAGCGAACGGGCGAGCACCGCGCGGGTCTCGCCCGGTTCGACGACGTCGTCGACCAGGCCGCGTTCGGCCGCGTAGTACGGGTGCATCAGCTCGGCCTTGTACTCCTCGACCATGCGCGCGCGCATCGCCGCGGGTTCGTCGGCGGCGGCGATCTGCTTGCGGAAGATCACGTTCGCGGCGCCCTCCGCGCCCATCACCGCCACCTCGTTGGTGGGCCAGGCGAAGGACAGGTCCGCGCCGACGGAACGGGAGTCCATGACGATGTAGGCACCGCCGTACGCCTTGCGCAGGATCAGCTGGATGCGCGGCACGGTGGCGTTGCAGTACGCGTACAGCAGCTTCGCGCCGTGCCGGATGATGCCGTTGTGCTCCTGGTCCACGCCGGGCAGGAAGCCGGGCACGTCCAGCATGGTGACGAGCGGGATGTTGAAGGCGTCGCACAGCGACACGAACCGCGCGGCCTTCTCGCTGGCCCTGATGTCCAGCACCCCGGCGCTGGCGAGCGGCTGGTTGGCGATGATGCCGACGACGTGGCCGTCGATCCGGGCCAGCGCGCACACCACGTTGGGCGCCCAGGTGGGGTGCGTCTCGAAGTACTCGCCGTGGTCGACGATCTCCTCGACGACCTCCCGCACGTCGTAACCGCGCGCGGGATCGGCCGGGACGAGGCCGGCGAGCCGGTCGGTGCGCCGGTCCGCCGGGTCGTCGCACGGCAGCACGGGCGGGGCCTGCCGGTTGTTGGAGGGCAGGTACGACAGCAGGTGGCGCACGTCCTCCAGACAGGCCGCCTCGTCGTCGTACGCGAACGCGGCCACCCCGGACACCGACGCGTGCACGTCGGCGCCGCCCAGTTCGTCCATGGTCACCTGCTCGCCGGTGACCGCCCGCACGACGTCCGGGCCGGTGATGAACATCTGGGACACGCCCCGGACCATGAACGTGAAGTCGGTCAGCGCCGGCGAGTAGGCCGCGCCGCCCGCGCACGGGCCGAGGATCACGCTGATCTGCGGGATGACACCCGAGGCGCGCGCGTTGCGGCTGAAGATGCCGCCGTACCCGGCGAGCGCGGTCACCCCTTCCTGGATGCGGGCGCCCGCGCCGTCGCACAGGCTCACCAGCGGGGCGCCGGAGGCCTCCGCGAGGTCCATCAGCTTGTGGATCTTCATCGCGTGCGACTCGCCGAGCGCGCCGCCGAAGATACGGAAGTCGTGGGCGTAGACGAAGACCTGGCGGCCCTCGACCGTGCCCCAGCCGGTGATCACGCCGTCGGTGTGCGGCCTGCGGCGCTCCAGGCCGAAGCCGGTCGCACGGTGCCGGCGCAGCCCCTCCAGCTCGGTGAACGACCCCTCGTCCAGCAGGAGTTCGATGCGTTCGCGGGCGGTGAGCTTGCCCCGGGCGTGCTGCGCCTCGGTCGCCCGCTGCCCGGGGCCCGCCTGCACCTCGGCGCGCAGCCGCCGCAGCTCCTCCACGCGTACGTGCATGCTGTCGGGACGCTCGGGCTCCGGCTCGCCAGGCGGCACCGGGCTGTGCGCCACGGGATTCTCGACCACGGTGGTCATGCCTTGTCCTCCCCTCCGGACGCCCTCTGGACCGAGGCCGCCCGGAAGAAAGGGTTCGGGGTCGCGGGCAATGCCCGGCTCAAGCCGCGAAAAAGCCTCCTGTTCCTTTTCCGGGCCTTGAGCGGAAAACGGGCCGGGCGTGAGGAAAAAGCGATCCGTGACTTGAGCGGACCCCTTGGACGATGTCCTCGACCGTCGTCGGAACATCGAAAGGGCAGATCATGGTCGCGCACGTTCACGGGTCCACCGCCGAGCCGCGGTACGCCGTCCTGTTCCCGGGCCAGGGAGTGCAGCGCCCGGGTATGGGCGAGCCGTGGCGGCACACGCCGTCCTGGGAACTGGTCGACGCCGTCTCCCGCGCCTCCGGCTTCGACGTCGCCGAACTGCTGCTGACGGCGGACCAGAAGACCCTCTCCCGCACCGACCACGCCCAGATCTCCGTGTTCACCGCGTCCCTGCTGGCCTGGTCGGAGTTCCTGCGGCAGGAGCCGTCCGCGCACGTGGCGGCGGTCGCCGGGCACAGCCTCGGCGAGTACGCGGCGCTGGTCGCCGCCGGTGTGCTGTCACCCGCCGACGGCGCCTGGCTGGTCGGCGAACGGGGCCGGGCGATGGCCGAGGCGGCCCGGCACCGGCCCGGCGCGATGGCCGCCGTGATGGGCGGCGGCCCGGAGCAGGTCACGGCCCTGGTCGACCGGGCACGCCGGGACGGCGCCGAGCTGTGGGTGGCCAACCACAACGGTCCGCAGCAGACGGTGGTCGCCGGCAGCCGCGAGGCGGTCGAGTCCACCGCCGCCCTCGCGGCCGGGGCCGGGCTGCGCTACAGCGTCCTCCCGGTCACCGCCGCCTGCCACACCCCCTACATGGCACCCGCGGGCGAGGCGCTGCGCCGGGCCCTGGACCTGACGGACTTCGCGGCCGGCACGCTTCCCGTGGTGGCCAACGTCGACGCCGCCGCCCACCGCGGCGGCGACCACTGGCGCGACCTGTGCGCCCGCCAGCTGGTCGGCCCGGTCCGCTGGGCGGACACCCTGCGCGTCCTGCACGAGGACCTGGACGCCGCCGCGTTCCTGGACATCGGCCCGGGCGCCACCCTCGCGGGCCTGACCCGCCGCGCCCTGCCGGGGGCCACGGTCGAGCGCTTCAAGGTGGCGGCGGGGCAGGCGGCCTGAGGGGGCGGGAACGGGCCCGGGGCGGGAACGCTCGCACAGCCGCCGTTCACCACCCCGGCGTCGGGGTTCAGCCGTCCGCCCGCTCCACCGGGATCCACACCTCGGCCTCCGCCTGCGTACCGTCCTCGGACAGCCGCGTGCGCGAGAGGGACGGACCGGGCCGGCTCCGGTACGGGTTGGACGGGAACCACTGCGTGTACACGTCCCGCCAGAGGTACTGCACCGCCCGCGGGAACTCGCCCGAGGACTCGAACACCGCCCACGTCCCCGGCCCGACGTCGAGGCTCTGCGAAGCCCCGGGCACCTCCGCCTCGCTCACCACGCCCTGGAAGTAGTCGATCTCGGTGCCCTCCGGATCGTCCGCGGAGTGGTTGCCGACCACGGCCACCACGCCGCCGGGCTCCCCGTCCCCGCACGCCTCCCAGCGCCCCAGCGTCTCCCTGCCGATGCTCTTGACGAACTCCACGATGGCCGGGTTCATCCCCTCGTAGACCAGCGGGACCCGGGTCCCCCTGCCCACGATCCTGAACCCGTCCTTCTCCACGACCCGGTACCGCATGCCGCTGCTCCCTTCGACGATCAGCCGGAAGGACATCCGGGGCTGGGAGTACAGCGCCGCACCCGTCCGCCGCGCCTCGCCGGGGCCGACCCCGTGCACCGCGCGGAAGGCACGCGCGAACGCCTCGCCCGAGCCGTACCCGTACCGCACCGCGACCTCCAGCAGCGTCCGCTTCCCCGCGAGCACCTCGGCCCCGGCGAGCGTCAGCCGCCGCCGGCGGACGTACTCGGAGAGCGGGATGCCCGCCAGCGCCGAGAACATCCGCCGGAAGTGGTACTCCGACGTCATCGCGATCCGGGCCAGCTCGGCCACGTCGACGGGCTCACCGAGGTGGTCCTCGATGTGGTCCATGGCCTGATTCAGCCGCTCCAGCACCTCCGGCCGTCCTTTCCTCACGGACCCCCACGCTAGGCGGGCCCCACCGCGGCGGACCCGACATCCTGTGCCCGCTGCGGTCGGGTGGTCTCACCGCACATCCGCCCCGCGCGGCTCCGCGGTCGGCCCGTGCCGACCGCACCGCACTGCACTGCACCGGTCTCCGTAACCCCTGGACCTCCCGCGAACCCGCCCTCTGCCTAGGTCGCATAGGTGGCGCCTTAGAGCACAAGGAGGGCACCCCACGCGGGACCGGAAAACGACCACTCCCCAAGTCACGGACCCGAGGGCTTCACATGGAGTCGGTGGCAGCGAACTCGCCCTCTCAGCTCGGAAGCGACGGTGCTTGGAAGGTCACGCAATCGCTGACTGGAGCTCATGTGGCGAAGGGATCGCTTCGCAAGAACGCATTTAGCCCGCAAGGGTATTGCAAGGAGCGTGCAAGGAAAGCGATGGGCCTACCGGGAACCGTCCTGTCGTCAGACGCAGGCAGAGACAAGCGACGGGGGATCACGTGTCTGTCCAAACGACGAAACCAGCCCTGATCGAGCAGGGGCACTGGCTGACGGTACGAGACTGCAAGAGAGTTCTCGTGGTTGTGCACACAGTGACCTTCGCCCAACGACTGCGCGAGGTCTTCGAGCTGCTGGAGACCGATCTGCGTATTCAGCTGGTCTTTACGGTCGCACCGCACGCCTTCGGCAACGGGGTCACCGAGTTCCTGCAGAATCTGGGCATCGCCACGGTGCCCTGGGAAGAGTCCCTGCGGGGCGAGTTCGACCTCGCGCTCGCGGCGGGATCCCGCGGCGTGCACGAGCTGCGGACACCGGTCGTGCGAATCTCGCACGGGGCTGGACAGATCAAACTGCTCACTGACACGAGCACACTGGCACCCGGAGAGCGGAGGTTTCCCGGGATGCTGAGCCGGCAGCACCTGATGCACGAAGAGCGACTGGTCCCGGCGGCAATCATCTACTCACATGACCGGGATCTGGAGGAACTCGGCCGATCCTGCCCGGAGGCAGCCGCAGTGGCACATGTGGCGGGCGATCCATGTGTCGACCGCATCGCGGCCGGCAGGCCGGGGCGGGAGTCCTACCGTCATGCGCTGGGAATCGAGAACGGGCAGCGGCTCGTCGTCGTCACGTCCACCTGGGGTCCGACTTCGACGTTCGGACGGCTTGGCTCTCTGTTGCCTGAGTTGCTGGGTCAGTTGCCCCGTGACCGCTATCGCGTCGCGATGCTGGTTCATCCGAATGTGTTCGCAGGCCACGGGACCCGACAGGTGCGCCGCTGGCTGTCCTGCTGCCAGAGCCGGGGAATCTCGGTCGTCCCTCCGGAAGCCGACTGGCAGGGGCCATTGATTGCGGCTGACTGGATCATCGGCGACCACGGGTCACTGACCTGCTATGGAGCGCTCACGGACGCGGTGGTGCTCTTGACGGCCGGGTTGCCGAGGGAGGTCTCTGATCACTCCCCGGCGGCTCTGGTGTCGGCCGTCGCCCCGATGATCTCTCCTGGGTACTCGCTGGCGGAACAACTGGAGTACGCGTCGTTACTGCACCGCCCTGGACAGTACGACCATGTCGCCGCCGCGCTGTCCTCCGCTCCGGGGCAATTCCACCGAAGGATGCGTTCGGTCGTGTACAGCATGCTCGGGATGGGAGAACCGGCCCATCCGCCGTTCGTCGCGCCGCCTCCTTCGCCGCCGTCACTGACTCGGTGGGAGATCTCCGCCTACAGCGAGACGACACTGTGAGTGCCCGGCTTGCGTTCTCGGTGCCTTGTGCCGCATGGGCCACGGTGTGTTTCCGCATGGCACGGACCGGCGTAGAGTTCGAGGGGGACGGCCTGGAGGACCGGTCGGCCTGCGCCGTCTGGCGATCAGACACGGCATACGGTTCCGTTCTCGTTCGATTCGAGCCGCTGTTGTCGCCCGTGGGCCCGCACACGCATCCGTTCCCGTGCCGACACGCGCCCGGCCTGCTGCCCTGCGATGTACATCTCTGGGTTGACGCAGACAGTCTGGAATGGGCGGGGCTCATGGCACACGCCGATGTTCTCGTGAGTCGTGTGCCGCTGTCGACCGAGTCGGCCCATCGGCGGGTGTGCGAGTTGCTGGAGAACAGTCCTGCATGCCTTGCCGCCGCCGTACCCGACACAGCCAGAACGTGCGTCGTCGGAGTTCGGGATCGGACTGGCGCCGTGTCGTTCGTCCGGCCGGAACGGTGCGGGTCCGACGCCTCGGTTCCGCTGACGGTGTTTGCCTCGGTCGTCCACGCGTGGACGGTATCCGGAGGATCGCACCGCGCATTGCGCTGCCTGGGGGAATTACGGCGTCGCTGAGTGGCGGGACAGCCGGTCGCGGCGGCGGTGATCAGAGCTGCCGCAGCCGGTTGTCCAGACGCTGTGTGTCCTCGAGGCTCAGACGTTGGAAGAGGTCCCGGGCGGCCTCGTAGTACCGCAGCGACTCCGCACGGTCACCGCTTGACTCGAAGGCTTGGCCGAGCCATTCGAGGCAACGCGCCTCCCAGTGCTCTGATCGCGCACCACCCGCCTGGAAGCGAGCGAGTGCCTCCTGCAGCCGCGAGACACCACCCTCGGGATCCCCGCCGCGGTCCTGGACGTGGCCGAGAAGCGCCAGAACGCGGGTCGCCTCGTACGTCTCTCCCAGCTCGTCCAGTTCGTCGCCGGCATGGCGCAGTTGCCACGCGGCAGTCGCCAGGTCCCCACTGGCCAGAGCGGTCTCGCCGAGGCGCCGCCGTGAGAGGGCGGCTCCGCGCCGGTAGCCAATCGACTCCCGCAGCCGCAAGGCCCGCTCGAAGTGGTCTCGTGCCTCATCGAGCCGCTGAGCCAGGAGACTGATGTGTCCCAGGCCATTCAGAGCCTGTGCCTGTTGGCGTGCGTCGCCGTCGGCCATCGCCATCTGCAGCGCCTGCCTGTACCAGTCGGCTGCCTCCGGAAATCGACCGGCGTTGCGCAGGCCGATCGCGCCGGAGGTGAGCATGCGACCCTCCCCCTGCCTCGAACCGCTCCGGCGTGCCGCTTCGAGACCGAGGCAATGTGCCTCGATCCACATCTGGGTCGGCCGCAATCGGAGAAAAAGAGGCCATATGAGGTCCGTCAAACGCCAACAGGAGGAGTGCCAGCCGACCTGGGCCGAGTGCCTTACCGCACCCATCAGGCCATTGCGGTGCCTGTCAAGCCAGGCGAGCGCCTCCTCGGGGCCATCGAGTGGGGTCGGGAGCGCCCCTTCCTCGGGGAGGTGCTGCCCCGGCAGCCGGTGACTGGGGGTGAGGATGCTCTCCGCCGAGGCTGCGGTGGACAGACACCAGTCGACGAAGCGTCGCAGCGTACGCTCATGTCCGCCAGGGTCCTCCAATTCTTCGCCGAGTCGCCGAGCATGCGGCTGAACGAGATCATGGAATCGGTAGGTACCCGGGCCCGCCTCTTCAAGGAGGTTCGCCTCCACGAGAGCGTGGGCGGCGATTTCGGCGGCCTGTTCGGTGTCGCCCGTCACCTCCCCATCGCCTGCCAAGCCGGCCAGCAACGAGACGTCGTGCCGATCCGAAGGCAGCAGTCCCATCCGGCGGTACAACGCACGGCTCTCGTCAGGGAGTACGTTGTACGACATGTCCAGCGCCGTACGCATCACGGCCTTCCCGTCGGCGCGCAGTGTGTCGACGGCGCCCCGGCCACTGGACAGGCTGTCGGCCAAGGCGGACACGGAACGGTGGGGGCGCAGGGCGAGCTGTGCGGAGGCCAGGCCGATCGCCAGGGGCAGGTGGCCACACAGTCTGACCACTTCACGTGCGGCGGTGGGGTCCCGCACCACGCGCGTCCCGCCGCCGACAGCCAGGAGTTCGATGGCCGACTCTGCAGGCAGCCCCTCCAGCCGATGTACGGAAGCGCCGTCGACGCGCAGTCCGGTCAGGTTGTTTCTGCTGGTCACCACAGTAAGCCCGGCCGGTGTGCCGAGAAGGAGCGGACGGACCTGAGCAGCCGTGAAGGCGTTGTCCAGGAGGACGGCCAGTCGCAGTCCCGAGGTCATGGAACGCCACAGCGCGCTCCGCTGCGCAGCCCCGGTCGGCACCAAGGGCGCTCCGAGCGCGATCAGGAAGGCTTCCAGTACGACGGTCGGAGGGACGGGTCCGTTCTCTCCCTCTGCGTTCCATTCGCCCAAGTCGGCGTAGAGCTGGCCGTCGGGAAAGTCGTCGACGTGCTCGTGCAGCCAGTGAGTGGCGAGGGCAGTCTTGCCCACGCCCGCGAGTCCACTGACCACCAGGACCTGCGGCGCATGGGCCGTGTGGTGAATCCGTAAGGCGTCCAGACACTGTCGGTCGGTTTCCCGGTCGATGAACAGCGGTGTCACCGGCGGAAGTTGGCGGGGTACGGGCAGACGTGATCCGACACTCGCGGAGAGCGGGTGAAAGTGGATGCCCCCATGGATGTCCCGGGCTTGCACGCTAGGGCCGTGGAGAACAGAACTGCCAGTGACGACGTTGGTGGTCGCGACGGACGAGAGTCCGGGGGAGATGCCGCCGAGGGTGCAGCGACGGCGCAACCACTCGCTGAGCGCGTGCCGTGTCGCCGAGTCGCGCGAAGCCAACGTCTGCAGACGGTCGACCAGTTCCCGCTGGAGTGCCGCCGACTGCCATCCCACCGGATGCAGGGACACCGACGGGTCCGCACGGGCAGCCGTTTCCAGCACTGGTGCCAGACCACGCCATGCGGGGGATTCCGGGTCCGTGCCACAGGAGGCCAAGGCCGACAGCAGCGCTTCCCGTCCGTCCGAGAAGAAGGCAGGCACGTAAGCAACTCCTTTCAGCTCCCAGGGCTTCACTCCCCACTCTCGACAAGAAGTGAACTAAAGCAGCCATTTATCAGTCAATCTTGCGCTCATCGAGTCTTACCGTGGTCAACCATGCCAAGCCCATGACATCCTCGAATGCTCGGCAATCACAGGCGCTACCTGCGGGGAGGACGCTGGTGGTGTTCGAGATCAGGCTTTCGGGATCGGTGGAGATTCGGGCAGCGGGTCGGCGCAGTGATCTCGGATCGACGAAAACGCGGGTCACACTTGCGGCCCTCGCCTGGGACGCGGGCCGCACGGTGAGCGTGGACACGCTGATCCACCGCGTCTGGGACGAGCATCCGCCTGGCAAGGCCAGGGAAGCGCTCCACGCACACATCTCTCGGATCCGGGGCTCCCTGCGGATCGCCGGGCGGGACGCGCCCAGGATCGTCAGCCGTACGAACTCGTACTCCCTGGAAGTCGACCCGGACCGGGTGGATCTGCGCTGCTACACCAGTTATGTAGATCGAGCCCGTTCCCTGCGGGACGGCGGGGACGAAGAAGCCGCCATGCGACTGCTGAACCGCGCTGACGGCCTCTGGCTCGGTGAGCCATTGGCAGGGATCCCCGGTTCTTGGGCGGAGCATCTGCGTGCTGCGGTCGGTGAGACGGGTTTCGTCGCCGCGATGACAAGAGCCGAGATCCTCCTGGCCAAAGGAAAGTTCACCGATGCCATTCCTGTGCTCCTGCCGTTGACCGAGGCACATCCGGTGGACGAAGCCCTGACCGAGCGGCTGGCCGTCGCCCTGTACGGCAGCAACCGAACGGCCGAAGCGACCAGGCTGCTACAGCAGACGCGGCAACGCATCGTCCATGACATCGGTCTAGATGCCGGCCGCGGGCTGCGCCGCGTACACCAGGGAATCCTGGCTGGAACCCCAGCGGTCGCCCTGCTCCCGCGCGCCGGAGGCGACGAGAAAGCCACCACGAGGCCCACCCGCCGGGTACCCGACAATCTGCCGCGGGACGTCCCATGGGCCGGACGGTGGGGTGAACTCCGGCGGCTGACCGTGGCGCTTTGCGAGGGAGAGGGCGCCTCGGATGTCATCACCGTCGAGGCGATCCACGGAATGGGCGGCGTCGGCAAGAGCGCCCTGGCTGTCCATCTGGCGCACCGATTACGGGACCGCTTCCCGGACGGCCGCGTCTACCTCCACCTCGGCGGGGGTGCCACCGACCGGAGACCGGCGACCCCGGCCCGAGCCCTCACCGAACTGCTGCGGCTCCTGGGCATGGCCACCAGGGAACTACCCGATGGGCTGGATGATCTGGTGGCCTTGTGGCGCTCGGTAGCACGTGATCGCCGCATGCTGGTGATCCTGGACGACGCGACCTCCTCCCCGCAGATCCGCCCCCTCCTTCCTGGCGCCTCCCCGACAGCAGTCATCGTGACCAGCCGTCGACGACTGCCTGGACTGCCTGGAGTGCGACCGATCTCTCTGGACGTGTTGCCACCCGAGGACGCAGCGACGCTCTTCGTACAGCGGCTGGGGAGAGGGCGAGAGACCGATCCATCGGATGTGGCGGAGATCGTCCGGATATGCGGGCACCTCCCGCTGGCCATCGAGATCGCCGCTAGCCGGTTGCTCGCCCGTTCCTCCTGGACCACGTCCGACCTCTTGCGTCAGCTGGGCGGCGGTGGCCTACTGAGCCACCTGCGTGACGCGGACAGAACGTTGATGCACGTCTTCGCCGTCTCCTACGACGCGCTGGACGCCGAACAGCAGCGGGTCTTCCGCCGAATTGGCCTTCACGTGGGAGTGGAGTTCGGCCCCGAGGCGATCGCGGCGCTCACAGGGTTCCCCCTGGAAACCACCGAGCGCGTGCTCGAAGAACTTCTCGCCCACCACTTGGTGTCCGAACCCATTCCACATCGTTTCACCATGCATGACCTGTTGCGCGATTACGCGCGATCGCTGATCGGTACCGGCGAAATCGAGTCCGCAGACGACGTCCGACAGGCCGTACACGACCTCATGCATCACTACGTCCACAACGCGGACCGGGCAGATCGATTGGCCTACCCCTTCCGCTCGCGCACCGACCTCGACACGGTCGATACAGACAGGCCCCCCTCGCCGGAGATCAGCGACGCGCAGTCGGCAGAAAAGTGGTTGATCGCAGAGTCTGCCAACCTTCTGGACACTCTTAACTGGTTTGTAAACCATGGCACTGAGCACCAACTAGCCATCACCGTGCACGTGTTGGCTGGATTTCTGGACATGGAGGGACACCTGGCCGCGGCCGAGCCGCTGGTCAGACGCGCCGCAGCCCATTGGAACGTCGCTGGTCAGAGCAAAGCCAGGGCGCGAGCCCTGCTCGACCTCTGCGCGGTGCACACCCACGGCTCCCACTACGACGAGGCGATCTCGGCCGCGAGTGAGGCGCTCGACATCGCCCGGTCGCTGCGGGACCGGGACCGAGAACTGGAGGGCGAATGCGTTCACCAGCTCTCGATCTCTTTATGGCAGACGGGGCAGTACACAACAGCCAAATCCCTTCAGGAAGAATCCCTAAATTTCCTCACGCAAACTGGAGACAGATTACGAACGGCACGATGCAAAAACTTACTCGGAATAACCCATTCCCACTTGGCGGAAAATAAAGAAGCACTGACATTCTTCACCTCGGCATTTGCCGATTTTACAGCAATAGGGTACGACCGCGGCAGATACAGCGTTCTAAACAACATGGCAGAAGTCTACAGAAGAAACAGCGACCCGGAAGCAGCGGAAGCGTCTTACCGTAGAGCCTTGGCAGTAGCAGACCACATGGGGAACCCCAGAGACAAAGCAACGCTACAGATGAATTTGGCATCTGTTATTGACCTGCTCGGCCGGACCGATGAGGCCCTAGCTTTGTACAGCGTGGTTCTGCCGGTGTTGCGAGACGTTGGAGACCGGCGAGCAGAGGCCATCGCGCTCACCCGAATCGGCAGGGCCTACCGCGCGGCCGGCCGCATCGATGAGGCTCTGCACCAGCATGCCGCCGCACTTGAGGTGATACGAGCGATTCACGCTGCAGGCGAAGAGGCCGACGTGCTCTACGACTTGGCCCTGGCCGAACGCGACGCGGGCCACATGGATCGAGCCGTGACTCACCTAGAGGAAAGCGTGGCCGCCAGCAGGCGCATTGGCGCTTCTGCGGAACAGGCCCGCGCCGCAGAGGCGCTGGCCGAACTTCAGGGCGAAGTTACCACCTAGTTGCATTATCTCTACTCGGGCATGGCTAAAAGCTACGCGCATAAACTGGTGCAGACTTCCGGGCCGCCGCGAAACGTGCATGTACACGCCCTGGCAACCGATAGGATCTTCTTGGGTGGAAGGCGCTGATCCCGTCGCTCCCAGTCGGAGCTCCGCCTTGCCCGCTTGCCAGATTTCTGCCAGCGCTGCACAAAAAGCCCGAAAGGTGCAAGACCTCGTGAAAGCTCAGCTCGCCGCATCCGCGGTGATTATTTTTACGTTCATTGCATGTGTAATTAGCAACGGATTCACTCCAGGCGGTTTGGGCACATATTCATAGGCGTCCGGTGTCACTGCGGGCTGCGGGCTGCGGTGACACCGGACCCTCGCCTACCGGGGATATGGCCGATGCTGATCGCTCTGGCAGGCCGGGTGTCTGAGACGATGACGCTCTCATCCGTTGGGAGCAACTCGGCGACTGGGGGTAGGGGCGTGGACCCGATATCGGCGAGCCTTCTCGTGGCGGCGGCATCCGGAGCAGGCGGCGAGGCAGGCCGCCAACTCTGGGAGACCTTGGGCAGGTTGATACGCAGGACTCCGGCGGCCGAGGTCTCCGGATCGACGGCTCCGACCACAGGGCAAGCTGAACTTGCCTCCTTGTCGGTGGCCCCGCAGGACGTGGAACGAGCACGGGCGCTCAGCGAGGTTCTGAGGCGTCGTGCCGAGCAAGATTCCTCGTTTCAGGCCGACCTGATGCAGTGGCAGCAGCTGGCTCAGACGGTGCACACCTGCGGTGGAAGCACCAGTAACACTGTGAACGGTGGCTCTCAGAGCGGCCCAGTCGTACAGGGTCGCGACTTCTACGGGGTCAGCTTCAACACCTCGGCCCAGGAGTAGATACTCATCCGCCGGTCGTGAAGCACGGGTCTGCCGCACGATCGGGTGACATCTTGAACTGGCTTGCCCTATGGGGCGGGTGGGAAGGATGTCACTATGCCCAAGCCCTATCCCGAAAAGTTCCGCGAGGACGTCGTGCGGGTCGCGAGGAACCGCGGCCCGGGGGTGACGGTCGAGCAGGTGGCCAAGGACTTCGGCGTCCACCCGATGACGCTGTGGAAGTGGATGCGCCGCGCGGACATCGATGACGGGACCAGGCCCGGAACGACCAGCCAGGAGAGCGCAGAGCTTCGGCAAGCGCGTCGGCGGATCAAGCTGCTGGAGCAGGAGACGAGGTCCTGCGGCGGGCCGCTGCTTATCTGTCGCAGGCACATCTGCCGGGAAAAGGATCTACCCGCTCGTGAAGGAGCTGGCCGGGGACGGGATGCCCGTCACGGTTGCGTGCCGGGTGCTGAAGCTCGCCAGACAGCCCTACTACCGCTGGCTGGACCAGCCGGTGACCGACGCCATGCTGGAGGAGGCCTATCGCGCGAACGCACTGTTCGACGCTCACCGCGACGACCCGGAGTTCGGCTACCGCTTCCTGGCCGACGAAGCGCGCGGCGCCGGGGCCGTGATGGCGGACCGGACTGCCTGGCGGATCTGCCGGGACAACCGCTGGTAGAGCGTGTTCGGCAAGAAGCTCGGCAAGGGCAGGAAAGCCGGCCCGCCGGTGCACGACGACCTCGTCCGCCGTGACTTCACCGCGAGGGGCCCGAACCGGCTGTGGCTCACCGACATCACCGAACACACCACCGGTGAAGGCAAGCTGCACCTCTGCGCGATCAAGGATATGTTCAGCAACAGGATCGTGGGCTACTCCATCGACGCGCGGATGAAGTCCCGCCTGGCCGTGACCGCCCTGGACAACGCCGTCGCCCGGCGTGAACACGTCGACGGGTGCATCCTGCACAGCGATCGCGGATCGCAGTTCCGGTCCCGGAAATTCGTCCGGGCACTCGACCGCCACCGGATGGCCGGATCGATAGGAAGAGCCGGGGCCGCAGGTGACAACGCAGCCATGGAGTCCTTCTTCAGCCTGCCGCAGAAGAACGTCCTCGACCGCCGTGTCCGGTCCACCCGCGAAGAACCCCGGATCGCGATCGTGTCGCGGATCGAGCGGACCTACCACCGACGCCGCAGGCAAGCCGCACTCGGCCGGCTGACCCCCATCGAATTCGAGACCGTCATGACTACACCGGCCCTCCAGGCCGAGTCGGGATGAGGACCGCAACGCACAAGGCTCCCGCGCCGTTGAGGGAGGTGTTCGAAGTCTCAACCCATCGGCATAGGAGCCCTGTTGGTTCCCCATCCTGCCGCACTCGATCTGCCGCACGCTCTGGTCGAGTGGGTATCCATGCTCATCGTCACCCGTGAGGGTGACCGACGCTGCAAGCTGCCGCCTCACCAGCGTGCCCTCGTGGGCCTGGTCTGTCTTCGCCGCCACGACGCGCTCGCGCAGATCGCGGCCGGCTTCGGTATATCCGTCGGCACCGCCCACGCCTACGTCAAGGCCGTCGTCCAACACCTGTCCGGCCGGGCTCCCGGACTGCTGCGGGTCCTGCGCGAGACCGATCCCGACCACGTCCTGCTCGACGGAACCCTCGCCGAGTGCGACCGCGTCGGCGACAGCCGGGCCGACTTCTCACAGAAGCACCGCCGCCGCGGCGTGAACGTGCAGGTCGTGACCGATCCCACCGGCAACCTGCTGTGGGTCTCGCCAGCGCTGCCCGGCCGCACCCATGACCTGACCGCGGCCCGCACCCACCGCATCATCCGGATCTGCGAGCGCCAGGGCGTTCCGATCCTCGCCGACCGCGCCTACATCGGCGCCGGCCCCTGGGTGACCACACCGATCAGACGGCTCCCGAACCGGGACCTCACCACGACCCAGCAGACGATCAACCGGGCGCTGTCAGCGGCACGGGCACCGGTCGAACGGGGCATCGCGAGGCTGAAGTCCTGGCGCATTTTCCGCCGGGCCCGCTGCAGCCCCAACCGCATGACCGCCATCGCCGCAGCCATCCTCACCCTGGAGCGTCAACGCTGAAAAGGCTCAGTCGACGGGAACGAAGCCACCGTGTGTGTGCAGTGGTAGCCCAGGAATGGTGAGCCTGCCTTCGGCTTGGCGGACAAGCCAGACCGGGACGCTCTCCTCGTACTCCTCCCACTGGGCCCACTGCCGGAACCAGACTCCGATGCGCCACGTGCCCTCGGTGCCATGGACCAAGAAGCAGGCGTCGCCTTCCGCTGTGCTCGCCCACTGGACCATGCCACCGTCGTCCCGAGGGAACACTGAGTGGGGAATCATTTCGGGGACGAGCTCTTGGTAGAGCGGAGCCATGTGCTCAATCGTTCCGAACATGTCGAGCGTGGCGGACTGCGGGTGCAGCACGTGCAGGAAACGGCCGATGGTGCCCGGACCGAACCCTGCCACGAACTCTTTGTAGTCCATGGGCAGCGGCCCCGTTGAGGCTTCCATCTCTTCCCAGGCATCCACCGTGGAGTAGCCGCGAGGCGCACCGAAGCAAGCCTCAAGATCACTCGCAGACAACATGATCGGTCCCTCTCCGCCAGCTCTTCACAAGCTGCGCGCTACGCTCCCCGCCGGGGTGAAGGCCAGCCTAAGCGGGGTTGGTGCACTCGAGCTCTACTGGTGGAACCACCACCATCCGCGGCTCCCATCCCGTCCGCCGTCGGCCCATGCAGCTCAGCTGTGCCTGGGTCGATGGCAGGCGGGATGGGAGCAACCCTCGCACGCCACCGTCCGCCGGCACTCGCAAAGGGCCCCGCCATCTCGGAGCCTGAGCGCCCCCGCCGGAGGCTGGCTGTGACCGGTGGCCGCTCTCTACGGTGATCGACTCATCACCCGGCGCTGGTCATGTGGACGCGCGTCGGCGCAGCGCGGGCGGAGCGGGCCGAAAGCAGGAGCGACGGGCGGAGCCAGAGCCGGGAGCGCGCCAGGCGGAGCGGAGCGCGGTCGGGGCATGAACCAGTAGAGAAAGTTGTGACTCAGTCGGCGCTTGGGGCGGTTGTGATGCTGCGGGACTGTGCTGCGGCTCGTCGTAGGGCGTCGGCTACTTGGTCGGCGGCTTCGGCGGACAGGAGGACGTCCTGGGTCCACAGGATGGAGAGCCTGATGTCGCCGTTGAGCAGGTTGGTGGCAACGTCGACTTCCGTGCCGTTGCCGGTGACGTCGTACACGTTGAGGTCCGGATCGCTGCTGTAGGCGCTCACGCAGGGAAGCATGCCTGAGGCCCGGCTCCAGAGTGAGGCTGGACCGTCAAGCATCAAGTGAACCTGGGCCCGGTCTCCTTGGTGAAGACGAGTCGATCCACTCCCCCCACGGTCCGGTCCACTTGTCGCCGCAGACGCTGCCGATCGGAGTCGGAGGCGGTCGCGGCGATCACACGCTCTCGACCCGGTCCAGCGCCACCCCCAAGGACACGATGGTCCGCGCCGAGCGTGCGAAGCACCAAAAGGACGGCCGCCAGCACCACACGCAGGAGTCCTCAGCGGGCTGATGATGCGCTGGTGGGGCGACCCCCGCCCGCCGGCCCGGACAACAAAGAACCCCCGGGTCCACGACCTGGGGGCTTCATTTGGAGCGGGTGACGAGAATCGAACTCGCGCTCTCAGCTTGGGAAGCTGATGTTCTACCATTAAACTACACCCGCGTAAGACGCCGACAACGCCGGTGTCCGAACGCTCGCTCACTGTACCTCATCGCAGACCCCCGGTGCTCCGACCGTGGGGTCCGCCCGTGTTTCACGGGGTGGGATACGCGTGCGGGCGGCCGGAGTTGGGGCGTACGGTGGGGGCGCGAGAGAGGGGCCGGGCGGGCCGGAGTGCCGCCTGGAGAGCCGTCCCATAGATCCCGTAATGTGGCTTTCCGTCGTCACGGCAATTAGCCCGACGCGGCTCCTGGGGAAGGGATTCAAGGGACTTGATGGAACACACCGTCGTCCGCTGTGCCGAAGGGCACGTGTTCAGCACCACTTCGTTCCCGATGCAGCAGGCCGAGCGGCTCGGCCCCGGCCGGCTCGTCCGGTGTCCCCGGTGCGCCCGGCTGCGCAGTGTCGTGCCGGTCGCTCTGGAGAAGCAGCGGCAGTAGCCACCGGCAGGGTCACGGGCGCGTGGACTGTCACGATTGTCGTGGGTCCGCGCGCCTTGCGTATCCTCGGGGCGTGCTTCTCTCAGACAAGGACATCCGGGCCGAGATCGATGCCGGGCGGGTACGGATCGATCCCTACGACGAAACCATGGTGCAGCCGTCGAGCATCGACGTGCGGCTGGACCGCCTCTTCCGGGTGTTCGAGAACCACCGGTACCCGCACATCGACCCCTCCGTCGAGCAGCCGGACCTGACCCGGCTGGTGGAGCCGGACGGCGACGAGCCGTTCATCCTGCACCCCGGTGAGTTCGTCCTCGCGTCGACGTACGAGGTCATCTCGCTGCCCGACGATCTCGCCTCCCGGCTGGAGGGCAAGTCCTCGCTGGGACGGCTCGGGCTGGTCACGCACTCCACCGCCGGGTTCATCGACCCCGGGTTCAGCGGCCACGTGACCCTTGAGCTGTCCAATCTCGCGACCCTGCCCATCAAGCTGTGGCCGGGCATGAAGATCGGGCAGCTGTGCATGTTCCGGCTCTCCTCCCCCGCCGAGCACCCCTACGGCAGCGAGCGCTACGGCTCCCGGTACCAGGGGCAGCGCGGACCGACCCCGTCCCGCTCCTACCTCAGTTTCCATCGGACGCAGGTGTGAGGAGCCGGTCATGAGCGGTGACGTACGGGAGGAACTGAGCTACGAGCGGTTCGGCGTCGCCGTGCGCGAGCTGGCGCAGACCATCGCCGACGACGGGTTCGAGCCCGACATAGTGCTGAGCATCGCCCGCGGCGGCGTGTTCGTCGCCGGCGGTCTCGCCTACGCGCTCGACTGCAAGAACCTGCACCTGGTGAACGTCGAGTTCTACACCGGGGTGGGGACGACCCTCGACATGCCGGTCATGCTGGCACCCGTCCCCAACGCCATCGACTTCAGCGACAAGAAGGTGCTGATCACCGATGACGTCGCCGACACCGGCAAGACCCTGAAGCTGGTCCGCGACTTCTGCCTCGACACCGTGGCCGAGGTCCGCTCGGCCGTGATCTACGAGAAGTCCCACTCCCTCGTGAAGTGCGAGTACGTGTGGAAGCGGACCGACAGGTGGATCAACTTCCCGTGGAGCGTCCTGCCGGTGGTGCGCAGGTCGGGCGAGGCGGTCACGCCGTCCAGGGAAGCGCTCTGAGCTGACGCGCCCCGCTCCCGCACGGGCCGCGTGCGGGTGCGCGCCGCGACGCGCGGCGCGCACCCCCGGTCACCGCGAGGGGTCAGCCGCTGACCGTGGTGGCGACCCAGCCGATGGTCTCGGCGGTGTGCCTGCCGTCGGCCAGGGCCCCTCCGCTGCCGACGAGTTCGTTGAGCCGGATCTTGAACCCGTTCACGTTGACGTCATGGATGCGCACCCCCGGGGTGTCGGGACCGCGGAACGTCTGGACCTGGGTGAGGACGATGACTTGGGAGTTGGCCGGGAACGGGGTGGGGAACACGACCTGGGTGAAGGTCGAGGTGTCCCCGCCGGTGATCTCGCTGGCGTTGTTCGAGGACAGGTCGAGCCGTCCGCTCTGGGTCATGGACATACGTCGTTCTCCTCTTCGCTCGCTGGAGTGCGGGTTCGGTGGCGCCGGCCGCGAGGCCGCCCCGCATCACCCGGGTCCATCGGCCTCGCGGGTTTCCCTTCGGCACGCAGACCGCCCGGTGCCGCCCGGTGCCGCTCGTGGCCGCCGGGCTTCCGTGTGCACACCCAGTGCCTTTTCCGCTCCGCGCAACCGGCTCACCGCGCCGACCTGGGCGCTCGGTGGTGCTCGCCCGTCGCGCGAGCGGACTCACGGCTCGCCCGGATCGCCCGCGCCCCACGGAGCGCTCACGTGGGTACGTCGGCGCACGGAGACCGCCCCGGGGCTCCAGCGCGGTCGCGTGATCCGCGGTGCCCGCCGGTGCGCGCGGAGGCCGGTGCACTCCCGGTGGCCGGGGCGCTCCCGGTGGCCGGGGCGCACGACCGAAGAAGGCCCCCGGCGGTCGCCGGGGGCCTTCTTCACGGGTGGACGCGTGAGGCTAGAACGTGCCCAGCTTCACGATCGACAGCAGGGCGATCAGCTGGATCGCCGACGCGCCCAGCGCCTTCGGCCAGGGCAGGTCGTGGGACTTGCCGACCATCAGGGTCAAAAGGGCGCCCGCGGCGATCCAGGTGACCCAGCCGAGGATCTGCACGAAGCCCGCGTTGCCGCCGAAGAACATGGCGAAGAGCAGGCGGGGCGCGTCCGTGATCGACATGATCAGCATCGAGAGGCCGACCGTCGGCTGCCAGGCGCCGTCGCCGCCCAGCTGACGGGCCAGGGTGTGGGTGACCACGCCCAGCACGAAGGCGGAGAGCACCAGCGCGATCGCCGTGGTCAGCACGATCGGGATCGCGTTGGTGAGCGTGGCGCTGATCGCGTCCTCGCGGGCGCCGTCGAAGCCGAAGACCGCGAGCAGGCCGTAGAGGAAGGTCACGACGAGGGCCGGGCCCCACATCGCGTAGTCCCGCATCTGCAGGAACGTCTGGTTCGGGGCCAGGACGATGCCCTTGAGCAGGTCCTTCCAGTGCAGCCGCGGGCCGATCGGTCCGGACGGCGCCGCCGAGCCGGCGTGGTAGGTCGCGCCCTGCGTGTAGCCGTTCGCCTCGTCGACGGAGAAGGCCTGGGTGTGGCCCGGCTGGTTCGCCGCGTACGGGTCGGGGCCGCCGGTGCCGTGACCGCCGTAGCCGTGGTCGTCACCGAAGTACTCCGGGCCGTCGCCGCCCGGTCTCGGGTGGCCGCCGCGTGCCTGGGCCTGCGGCCAGCCGCCGCCCCCGCCGTGCTGCGGCGGGTACGGCTGCGAAGCCTGCGGGTACCCGTACGACGGGCCCGCCGGCCGGCCGCCGAAGCTCTGCGGCGGTGCCTGCTGCCCGTACCCGGGTTGTTGCGGTCGCGTGTGCGGGGCACGGTCGTCCCGGCCGCCGCGTCCGATCCTGAATCCAGCCACGTCTTCGAACGTACCTGGTCCCGGGGACCGGTGTGGCGGGCTCGGGCGCCCGAGCCCGCCATTGCCGCAGAGCTGTGACATCCCCTAAGGGAACCCCCCGGCGCCGATCAGGGCCGGTCAGTCGGCGAGGACCGCGCCGAGCTGCGGGGTGCCGGTCGTGGAGATGCCCAGGCCGCTCGCGGAGAGGGCCCGGGAGCCGGTGGCGGTGATCTTCGAGCCGTTGGACGGCAGGTAGGTCAGGGCGCCGTCGCCGCCGTTCTCGTACGAGCCGACGACCAGGTCGGCCCTGCCGTCGCCGGTGACGTCGTCGAGCTTGACGTCGGCGCCGAAGAGGTCGCCCTTCTCGTCGTCGCCGGGGACGCCCGCCGTGCTCTGCGCGAAGGACTGGGCGCCGGAGGCCAGGTTTATCCCGGTCTTCGACCCGTACAGGACGGTGACCTGGCCGGTGTTGGCGTTGCTGCCGATGTCCTCGTACGGGCTGGAGACGACCAGGTCGGCGTAGCCGTCGCCGTTGACGTCACCGAGGTCGATCTCCCAGCCGAAGTTGTCGCCCTTCTCGGAGGTGCCGGGGACGTTCGAGGTGTTCTGGTTGAACATGGTGGCCTTGGCCGGGCCGGAGGCGCTGCCGTAGGTGATGGCGACCCGGCCGCCGGTGGCGGAGTCCGGGAAGACGGTCCCGCCGCTGCTGGCGTCCCAGGAGGCGCCGCTGACGATGTCGCCGAAGCCGTCGCCGTTGATGTCGGCGATGCCGGTGACGACGCCGCTCTTCAGCGTCTTGGCGCCGGTCACGGTCACGCCCTTGGCGCTGCCCGGCAGCCAGTAGTTGGTGTTCCAGTGGTTGCTGGTCTTCGTCTCGTAGCCGTCGACGACGAGGTCGGTGCGGCCGTCGCCGTTGACGTCACCGGCGGTGAGCTTCATCGGGCCGTACGGGTTGGAGCTCGTGCCCGGCTCGATCGGCGGCTTGACGGTGTACCGGCCGCCGGGCGTGCCGCTCGCGGAGAAGCCGCCCTTGAACACCCACACGGTGGCGGCGGAGGAGCCGACGGCGAGGTCGGCCTTGCCGTCGCCGTCGAAGTCGCCGGCGGCGAGCTGCAGGCCCCAGTAGTCGTGGCTGCTCGGCGACGGGTCCTTGATGTCGACGCCCTTGCCGGTGAGGCCGCTCCTGGATCCCCACAGGAGGGTGACGCTGCCGCCGTCGGTGTCGCTGCCGACCTTCTCCGACGGGGCGCCGACGGCGAGGTCGTCGTAGCCGTCGCCGTTGAAGTCGGCGTACGCCAGGGCCTCGCCGAAGCTGTCGCCGGCCTCGGCGGTGCCGGGGACGCCCGCGCTGTTCTGGCTGAGGGTGGTGCGCTTGGCGGTGGTGATGCCGGAGGCGGAGCCGTACAGGGCGACGACCTGGCCGGCGCCCTTGTGACCGCTGACGTAGGCGGTGGTGGCCGAGGTGGCGATGTCACCGATGCCGTCGCCGTTGAAGTCGGCGCGCGCGACCTTGAAGGCGTCGGCGGCCGTGGCCGAGGCGGCGGAGAAGGTGAGCAGACCGCCCGTCAGCGCGGCCGCGGTGGCCGTCGCGAGGGCGAGTCGCGGGAACGTGTGCATGCGGGTCGTCTCCTGCGGCATGCGGGGGCCGGCCGCCTCCCGGCGGACGGCCGGAGTCAATGGTGTCCAGCGATCAAGAGACCCGCGCCGGTGAGCAAGGGTTGTATGCGAGGCCGGTGATTCTTCGTGGCCGCCGGGCCGCCACCGCACCGGGTGTCGCGGTGCCCGCGCAGGGGCCGCGCGGCCTCTGGTCGCTCACGCTCTCTTGATCACCTCTGCGGCAGGATGAGGGCATGAGCGTAGTGAAGATCAAACGCCCACGGCCCGCCGCCGGAGGGATTCCAGCAACGGGCCGTAGACGGCGCACAGGCGCCTAGCTGCTTGGAGCCTCTGCCCAGTGCACAGTCACCCGATCCTCCGTGTTCGCGTTCCGGCCACGGCCGATGGACTTGGCGATGGAGATGCGGTCGACGAAGAACGCCAAGAAACTACGCCGGTCCTCCAGGCCCCAGCTGCCCCACGTCGACTCCGGCCCCAGCGGGTCACCCTCCGGGCCCGTCCATTCCAAGGGGATCGCCACCGTGCCGGCCTCGGCGGTCCCCAGTTCTTCCACGCGTCCGGCCGTTCGCGCCTCGTGCGCTGTCAACCGCTCCACGGACTCACGGAACATCTGGTCACCCACGGCACCCGCGTACAAGCCTGCCTGCCTGTCGACATACAGCGTGCGGAGCGCTTCTCGTACGTGCTCCGACTCAGCCCGTGCTGCTGCTAGTTCGGCCTGTCGCTCCCCCGTGTCCGCTTGCGCTGCAAACCGGCGTGCGGCCTCGGCGAGCCATTCGAGATCTTCGGGATCTTCGGGGTCCAGCGTTGTCAGGCGGGACCACACGGCACGGGCCACCACATCGTCAGCGGCGTCCATGTTGATGGCCAGCCCACCGTGCCCCGGCACGGCGCCAGACTGGGCCCGGTTGCACCGATAGAGCTGCTTGCCCTCCCTCCGGTCGGTCACCATGGACGACCCGCAGACGCCACAGAAGAGCATCCCGGCGCCACCCAACAGCGACGGCACGGAGCGCCCACCCTGACGGACCACCTGGGGCGCACGGCCGTCGAGTACGTCTTGAAGGCGCCACCAGTCATCCGGCGGAATGATCGGCTCATGCGCAGCCAGCGGTGCCCCTGAGTCGTCTCGCATGATGACGCGCTTGGTCCCCTGGCGTTCGGCGGCGTAACCAGCAAGGCGCGGGTCACGGAGGATGCGGAGCACAGTGGACGACACCCACGTCGTACGCTCCAGCGGCTGGCTTACGCCTCGGGCCCGGCGGGCAGTCACACGCGCTGACATGTCCGCTGCCTTGGTCGGTACGCCCTCAGTGTTCAGCTTGCGAGCCATGGCCGATGCGGTCATGCCGCCCAATGCCCAGGACACCATGTCGCGCACGTACGGGGCCTCAGCGGGATCAGGGACCAGCTTGACCACCACCAGTTCCCCTCGCGGCTCACGCGTCGACTGGAAGCCGTACGGGGCCATGCCGGACACGTGGCTACCCGCTGCCCTCAGCGTCTCTTTCGTCGCCGTGATGTACGCCGACTTCATGTCGGACTCTTGCTGGGCCGGCGCAGCGATAAGGCCGAAGATCGCTACGCCCATGGGAGTGGACGTGTCCAGGTAGGGCTCTTCGACGCTGACGAGCAGCACGCCGTGTTTGGCCAACTCCTCATTGATCAGCATGGCCTCAAGAGCACCCTGTCGAGTGAGGCGGGACAGCGAGAACACGACCACTGCGTCTACGTGCCCGGCGCGAACGGCGGACATCATCTCCTCGAACTCCGGCCGGACGACCTTGGGGTCCCAGCCAGATTTACCGACGTCGGCGAAGTGGCCCGCGTTGTCCCAGCCTTTGGCCGTGATCAGCGCCTCGCACTTGGTCCGCTGTGCTTCGGGGGACGACGCGGAGTCGTCCTCACGCTTCCTTGACTGTCGGATGTAGGACACTGCGCGCACATGATCCAGATTAGGAGTCCAGTCGGGGCCCCGTTTGACGAGAGGTGTCATGTGCCTAGCGTAGTAAAAATCAACGTGCTGACCGTTCCCGCCGAGCAGCGGGAGGTGCTGGAGAAGCGGTTCGCGTCGCGGGCGCACGCCGTGGAGGGCTCGGACGGGTTCGAGTGGTTCGAGCTGCTGCGGCCGGTCGAGGGGACCGAGCAGTACCTCGTGTACACGCGGTGGCGGGACGAGGAGGCCTTCCAGGCGTGGATGGAGGGCCCGATGAAGTCGGCGCACCAGGGCGGTGCGGAGGGTGAGCGTCCGAAGCCGGCGGCTTCCGGGTCGACGCTGTGGTCCTTCGACGTGGTGCAGTCGACGGGGCCCAAGGGCGCGTAGCGCGGGAGCCGCCGGGCGGGTGCACGGCCCGCCTGGTCGGCGGGCCGTGTGCGAACCGGGTCAGGCCGGGGTGCTCGCCTTCGGGGCGGTGCGGGCCCGGTCGGGCAGGACGCGGCGGGTGCGGGCCGGGAGGGCGAGGGTCGGGTTGGCCACGGCCCAGGCAGCGCCCTTGCAGATCAGTTCCTTGTAGAGCGCGGCGGTGCGTCCGGTCAGGACGGCCGCCACGGCCCGGTCGTCGGCGGTGACGTACTGGATGAGGCCCTGTCCGCGGCCCAGCGAGATGCACTGGTTGAAGTAGCGCAGCGGCACCTTCGGCGGCTTTCCGCCGGTCAGGCGGGCGGCGAGGGCGTCGGCGGCCAGCCATGCCATCGGGGCGCCGGTCGCGCACGACATCCGCAGCGGCTTGTCGCCGGGGCCCGTCGCCAGAGCGGCGTCGCCGACGGCGTACACGTCCGGGTGCGAGACCGACCGCATGGTGCCGTCGACCACGATCCGGCCGGAGCCGGTGACCTCCAGCGTGCCGAGGCCGGTGACCGGGCGGGCGGTGAAGCCGGTGGTCCACACCGTGACCGCGGCGGGGAGCGTCCGGCCGTCGGCGGTGGTGACGTGGTCGGCCGTCACGGCGGTCACCTCGGTCTGCTCGTGCACGGTGACGCCGAGCCCGTCGAGGACCTTCCGCAGGTGCCGGCGGCCCCTGGCGGAGAGCCAGTCGCCGAGGTCGCCGCGCGCGGCGAGCGCGACGGCCAGGTCCGGGCGGGCCTCGGCGATCTCGGTGACGGCCTCCAGGCCGGTCAGTCCGGCGCCCGCCACGAGCACGGGCTGTCCGGCCGGCAGGGCGGCGAGCCGTTCGCGGAGCCTGAGCGCGCCGGTGCGGCCGGCGATCTGGTGGGCGTGTTCGGCGACGCCCGGGACGCCCTGGTCGTCCCAGGCGCTGCCGAGGGCGTAGACGAGGGTGTCGTACTCCAGGACCTGCGCCCGCTCCTGCGGGTCGACGGTGGTGACCGTCCTGCGGTCGGCGTCCACGGCGGTGACCTTCGCGAGCGTCAGCCGGACGCCGGTGCCCGCGAACATCCCGGCGAGGGGCCGGGGCCTGAGGTCCTGGCCGGTCGCCAGCTGGTGCATCCGGACGCGTTCGACGAAGTCCGGTTCGGCGTTGACGAGGGTGATGGCGACGTCGTCGCGGTGCAGCCGCCTGGCGAGGCGGCCGGCGGCGATGGCTCCGGAGTATCCGGCGCCGAGGACGACGATGCGGTGCTGCATGTCCGTGCTCCTGTCGAAAGGCGGCGAGTCGAGCGGGTCGCCCCTTGAACCGGACGGACCGCCGATTCCTGACGGGAACGCGGAGTGAGGCGGCTCACACCGGTTCAGAAGAGCCGGAGCAGGGGTTCGCCGTGGTCGCCCGCCGCCCACTGCCGGGTCGCGCGGCCGAGCTTGTCGGGGTTGACCTGGTTGCGGAGCGCGGCGATGCCCTCGGCGGTGATCTCCAGGCACATGACGCCGAAGACCCGGCCGTCGACGACCGCGACCAGGGCGGGACCGTCGTTGGCGGTCGCGGCGTACAGCTCGACCGGGCCGCCGGCCAGGGCGCGCTGGGCCGGGCCCGGCTTGAACAGGCCCCGCAGGAACGTCGCGACCGCGACCGCGCCCTCGAACGCCCTGGCACGGGCCGGCACCTTGCCGCCGCCGTCGCCGACCGCGACCGCGTCCTCGGTGAGCAGCCGGACCAGCGGCTCGGTCCGGCCGCTGGTGGCGGCCGCGAGGAACTCCTCGATGATCCGCCGGGCGGCGGCCTCGCCGACCTCGGCGCGCGTCCTGCCGTCGGCGACGTGCCGCCTGGCCCGGTGGAAGGTCTGCTGGCTGGCGGCCTCGGTGATGTCGAGGATCCGGGCGATCTCGCGGTGCGGGTAGTCGAAGGCCTCCCGCAGCACGTACACCGCGCGCTCGCCGGGCGTGAGCCGCTCCAGCAGGATCAGGACGGCGAACGACACGGACTCACGCCGTTCCGCGGTGTCGGCGGGGCCGAGCATCGGGTCCCCGGCGAGCAGCGGTTCGGGAAGCCACTGGCCGACGTAGGTCTCGCGGCGGGCGCGGGCCGACGTGAGCTGGTTGAGGCACAGGTTGGTGAGCACCTTCGTCAGCCAGGCCTCGGGGACCTCGATACGGCCGGTGTCGGCGGCCTGCCAGCGCAGGTACGTCTCCTGCACGGCGTCCTCGGCCTCGCTCGCCGAGCCGAGCAGCCGGTAGGCGATGGCGGCCAGCCGGGGCCTCGCCGCCTCGAACCGGTCCACCGCGCTCATGGTCTGGGCCATGGCCCGGATCCTAGGCCCTGTCCGCCGGCAGCGGTCCGGCGCGTGTCTCGGCGGCGGAGTGGCCGCCGGGCCGCGGCGGGGCCACGACGGAGCCGCGGCGGCTGGTGCGGCGGCCTGTGTTGCGGCATCGAGGTGGATGCATATTTCCTTGAATGGGTGGTATGCGTCACGCACCGTCGGGGGTGGACATCGGGGGTGACGGGAGACGGTACGGCGCGTGCCGTCCGCGGCACTCGACCGGAGGACGACGTCATGTGGCACCGTGCCCGGCCCAGGGGTGGTCCCCCGGTCGGGGACGCCCTGGGCGGGGCGCTGGCCCGTGCGGTGCGCCGGACGGGAGCGGCGATCGGCGGGGTGTACCTCATCGAGGAGCAGGCCGAGCTGCTGCGCCTGGTGTCGCTGTGCGGGCTGCCCGTCGACTTCACCGCGCCCTGGCAGCGCCTGGCGCTGACCGCTCCCGTCCCGGTCGCGGACGCGATCCGGGAGCACCGCCTGGTGTGGGTCGGCGGCCAGGACGAGATGGCCCGCCGCTATCCGCGGACGGCGGCCGTCCTGCCGTACCCGTTCGCGCTCGCCGCGGCGCCGTTGCGCGGGGCCCGGTGCTGCTGGGGCGGGCTGGTGCTGATGTGGCCCGCCGGGCATCCGCCCCGCGCCACCGCCCGCGAACGGCAGCACATCGCCACGAGCGCGCGCCGGCTGTCCCGGATCCTCGACGAAGCCCCGGGGCCTCTGATTCTGCCGGACCGGCCCGGCGTCGTACCCGTGGCGGCTCCGCGCCCTCCCGCCCGGACCGGGCCGAGCGCCGCCGCCGACTACCTGGACCGGCTCCCGGAGGGCGCCCTCGCGCTCGATCTGGAGGGCCGCGTCACGTTCGTCTCCGCGGCCGCCGCCCGGCTGCTGGGCCGGGACCCGGACGCGCTGCTGGGCACCCGGCCCTGGCGGTCCCTGCCGTGGCTGGACGACCTGCGGTACGAGGAGCGGTACCGCATGGCGGTCGTCAGCCGCACCCCCGTGTCCTTCAGCGCGCGCCGCCCGCCGGACCGGTGGCTCACCTTCCACCTGCACCCGGACCACCGCGGCATCAGCGTGCGCGTGGTCCCCGGCGCGCAGGACGCCGCGGCGCCGCCCGCCGCCGGCGAACCGGCCCCGGCCACGCCCGGCCGTCTCTTCCAGCTGGTGCACCAGGCGGTGGCGCTCACCGAGACGGTCACCACGCAGGACCTCGTGGAGCTGATCGCGGACCAGATCCTGCCCGCGTTCGGCGCGCAGGGGCTGCTGCTCAGCATCGCCGAGGCGGGCCGCCTGCGGATCGCCGGCCAGCACGGCTACCCCGCCGACATCGCCGAGCGCCTCGACGCGCTCCCCCTGGACACCGACCTCACGCCGGCCGGCCGGGCCCTGGCCACCGGCGTCCCGTCCTACTTCGGCAGCCCCGCCGAGCTGGCCCGCAGCCATCCCCGGGCCCCGCTGATCAGCGGAAAGCAGGCGTGGGCCGTCCTGCCCCTGGTGATCTCGGGACGCCCGGTGGGCTGCTGCATCCTGTCCTACGACCGCCCGCACACCTTCACCGCCGACGAGCGCGCCGTCCTGAGCCCGCTGGCCGGACTGCTGGCCCAGGCGCTGGACCGGGCCCGCGTGTACGACACCCAGCACCATCTGGTGCACCAGCTCCAGCAGGCGCTGCTGCCCCGCGGCCTGCCCGCGCTGCCCGGTCTGGACGTCGCCGCCCGCTACCTGCCGGCCGGGCACGGCATCGACGTCGGCGGCGACTTCTACGACCTGCTGCGCCTGGACGCCACCACCGCGGCGGCCGTCATCGGGGACGTGGAGGGGCACAGCATGGCCGCCGCCGCGCTGATGGGGCAGGTCCGCACCGCCATCCACGCCCACGCCACCGGCGGAGCCGCACCGGACCAGGTCATCGCCCGTACCAACCGGCTGCTCACCGACCTCTCCTCGGAGCTGCTGGTGACCTGCCTCTACGTCCATCTGGACCTGGTGAGCCAGGAGGTGACGCTGGCCAGCGCCGGTCACGCGCCGCCCCTGCTGCGTCCCGGGCCCGGCCGGGCGCACTCCCTCGACGTCGAGCCGGGACCGCCGCTGGGCGTGGCCACGGACGCCCGCTACCCGGTCACCCGGGCCGTGCTCCCGGCCGGCGCGGTCCTCGCCCTGTACACCGACGGTCTGATCGAACGTCCCGGTTGCGACGTCCTGCGTGCCACCGCCGGGCTGGCCGCCCATCTCGCCCACGCCCGCGTCCACGACCTGGAACGGCTCATCGACAGCCTCGTCCGGCACACCTGGCCGGACGGCGGCCACACCGACGACGTGGCGGTGCTCCTGCTGCGGACGGCGGGGGCGGCGGAACCCGGTGCGGGCGGCCACGGGCCGTAGGGGCGGGGCGGCCGGTGGTCGCCCGTTCCGGTGCTCAGCGGACCGGCGGGGCGTCCCCGCGCAGGGTGTCGGTCACGGCGGAGACGACCGCGGAGCAGACGAAGGCGGCCACCGCCACCAGCGCCACCCCGACCATGAACAGCCCGTCGCCGTCGCCCGACCAGTCGACGAAGGCGGCCAGTGCCAGTCCGGCGGTGGTACCGGCCACGGCCGCCGCGCTGTGTCCGCGGGCCGTCGCCCAGGCGACGGCGACCAGCAGGGTCAGGACGAGCCCGCCGACCTGCCAGCCCTCGTACGGTCCGCTCACCGATCCGTCGGGCCGCACGTCGTACCGCTGGTCCCAGCCGAGCCAGGCGGCCCAGGCCGCCACGGCCACCGCGGCGGGCACGAGCGCGGGCAGTGCTGCTCGAAGAACGGGCTTGTGAGGTCTCATGCGTCCAGCGTCGTGCGGGGCCCAGGCGCCGGACAGAGTCCGGATACTCAGATCGGTCCGAGTACGTGCCCGGCCGTGGGCCGTTCCGGGGGCCGTTCCGGCGGCGGCGTGCGGTGCCGCATGACGGCTGCGGTCGTAGCCACGGCTGCGGCCACGGCTACGGCTTGCCGGTGGCCGGGGAGGGTGCGGGAGGCGGTGCGGGCGCCAGGCGGGCGGCCAGGTCCAGGAGTTCGTCGACGGACCACTGGTCGTAGGCGTGTTCGCCGTGCCGGGCGGCGAGGACCCGGCCGTCGGGGGCGATGAGGAAGTCGGCGGGGAGGCCGAGCCGGCCGCCGTGCGGGCTGCGGGAGGGCAGGTGCTCGCGGCCCCGGACGACCTGCCCGACACCGCTCACCACCGCGCGGAGGATCGGCAGCCACGCGCGCGGGTCGAGCAGGGCGCGGGGCGAGCGTTCCACGCCGAACTCGCGGTACAGCCGTTTGTCCGGGTCGGCGACGACGGCGAACGGGAGGTCGGCGGTGTGCGGGCGCAGTTCCGCGGCCGGCGAGTGGAAGACGACGACCTCGCGTATCCCCGCGGCCGTGATCTCGTGGTGCCGCCGCACCACCGAGCGCAGGTGCAGGTTGCAGACCGGGCATCCGGCGAAGCGCCGGAACTGCAGGTGGACCGCGCGGGTGGCGTCGGGGACGGTGACGGGGTCGCCCAGGACGGTGGTGAGACTACGCGGGGGCACGGCGGAGCCGGGTGCCATCGGGCCACGGGGTGTGTTCATGACTGTTCCCCTCCGTAAGCGTACGGCATACGCCTACCAGGTTAGGCGTATGCCGTACGCTGTCAACCGCCATGCCACGACCGCGTTCCCTCGCCCCGGACCAGCTCGCCGCGACCGCCCTCGCCGTCATCGACCGCGAAGGGCTCACCGGACTGTCGATGCGCGCCGTCGCCAAGGAACTCGGCATGAGCACCATGGGGCTCTACCGGTACGTGCGCGACCGCGAGGAACTGGAGCGGCTCGTCGTGGAGCTGGTCCTGGGCGCCGTGGACACCGGGCCGCCGGATCCCGCCGCCGGATGGCGCGAGCGGATCACCGTCATGGTGCGGCGCATGCGCGACGCCGTGGGCGCCCATCCCGCGGTGGTCCCGCTGATCATCGCCCACCGCCACCGCTCCCTCGGGGTGCTGCGCTGGTCGGAGGCGGTGCTGGGAATCCTCGACGAGACGGGGATGGCGGGCGAGCGGCGGGTCGTCGCGCTGCGCGCCCTGCTCGGCCACCTCATCGGCGCCATCCAGCTGGAACACCTCGGCTCGCTGGCCGGAGCGGGCACGGTGGCCATCTCCGAACTGCCGCCCGACGCGTTCCCGCACATGGCCGCGACCGCCCGCACCGCCCGCACCGTCGACGCCGACCGGGAGTTCCTGGGCGGGCTCGCGATCCTGCTGGACGGCCTCGAAGGACTCACCGGCCCCGGTACCGCGGGCCGCTGACCGCACCCTCCGCGTGACACGGGCCGCCCGCACGTGAGTACGGTTGCTCACCCGCCTTCCGCAGGAGCCCCCATGTCCTCCGTACCTCCCGCCTCCCCCCGGTCCGGACCCCGTTTCGCCGTCCTCGGCGCCGGTGCCATCGGATGCCACGTGGGTGGCCATCTGAGCGCCGCCGGATACGACGTGACGCTCATCGGCAGGCCCGCCGCCATGGACGTGCTGCGCGAGCGCGGGCTGACCCTCAGCACCTCCGTGCGCCCGCCCGTCCGGCTCGCCCCGGAGCGGCTGACCCTGGCCACCGGGCCGGAGGCGGCGGCCGGCGCCGACTACGTGCTGGTCACCGTGAAGACCGCCGGCACCGCGGCCGCCGCCGAGGGCCTCGCCCCGCATCTCGGCCCCGGCGCGGTCGTGGTGAGCTTCCAGAACGGGCTGCACAACCCCGCCACCCTGCGCGCCGCGCTCCCCGGCCGTACCGTGCTGGCCGGGATGGTGCCCTACAACGTGGTGCAGTCCGAGCCGGGCACGGTGCACCAGGGCATGCCCGGCACGCTGATGACCGAGCCCGACGACCGGCTCGTCGCCGCCCTCCGCGCGGCGCGGCTGGCCGTGGCGGCGCGCACCGACATGTCCGAGGTGCAGCACGCCAAGCTGCTGCTGAACCTCAACAACGCGGTCAACGCCCTGTCCGGGCTGCCGCTCCGCGACCAGCTGGGCGAGCGTGACTACCGCCGCTGTCTCGCCCTGTGCCAGCGCGAGGCCCTCGCCGCCTACCGCGCCGCCGGGGTCGCCCCGGCCCGCCTCGGCCCCACCGCGCCCGCCGTCACCCCCTACGTCCTCGGCCTGCCCGACGGCCTCTTCCGGCGGCTGGCGGGCGCCACCCTGCGGATCGACGCGCACGCCCGCTCCTCGATGTGGGAGGACCTGCAACGCGGCCGGGCCACCGAGATCGACTCCCTCCAGGGCGAGATCGTCGCCCTGGCCGCCGCGCACGGACGGACCGCGCCCGCGAACGCCCGCCTGGTCGAGCTGGTCCACGCGGCGGAGGCCGCGCCGCGCACCTGGCGGGGCGCGGAGCTCTTCGCCGAGCTGCGGGCCGCCCGCTGACCGGACGGGCCGCGCGAGGGCCGCGGCCGGGCTCCGCGGGGCGGCGCGGAGCCCGGCGTCTTCGGCGCCGGCCGGGCGAATACGCCGAACGGAGCGATCACGTGCCGGGCGCCGGGCGACCGGCCGTGCGGGGCGCCGGTGTGACCGCCGACGGAAATCTGTCACGGCGGAGCCACATCTCCAGGGCTGCCGGAGTTAGGGTTGCCATGCGACGCGGATGGCGCCGGGTCCTCCGGAGACCGGCGCCAGGCCCGCCCCGGGCCCCCGCCGCGTCCTCGAAACGAAGGTGTCATGCCCGCTGAGAACGCCCCGGTCGCCGGCAACCTCGACGACGACGACTATCCCGCCTACACCATGGGACGAGCCGCCGCGGTTCTCGGCACCACCCCCGCTTTCCTCCGCTCCGTGGGCGAGGCGGGGCTGATCGCTCCGCTGCGTTCGCAGGGAGGTCACCGCAGGTACTCCCGCCGTCAGCTGCGCATCGCCGCGCGCGCCCGGGAGCTGGTGGACCAGGGCACTCCCGTCGAGGCCGCCTGCCGCATCATCTCCCTGGAGAACCAGCTGGCGGACGCCCTCCGGCTGAACCGCGACATCAGCCGGCGGCTCGGCGGATGCGCCACGGATACCTAGTCCCGCCGGTACAGAATTGCCCCCGCCGGCGGCATTAGAATCACCGTGCGGCACCGTAAACACATGGCCGCTTACAGCCTGTCTGTGTTAGCGTGATAGCAGTTGCAGTTTTGGTTGCCAGAGAAATTCTTTTCTTTGTAAAGCTTTCCGGAATCATTCCGGAGGGGTGATCATCGCGGCGACTCGGCTTCGTGAAGTGCGGAGTCCGGCACTGCCCCTCAAGGGAGATTCAATATGGCATCTGGCACCGTGAAGTGGTTCAACGCGGAAAAGGGCTTCGGCTTCATCGAGCAGGAGGGTGGCGGCCCCGACGTCTTCGCCCACTACTCGAACATCGCCACCTCGGGCTTCCGCGAGCTTCAGGAAGGCCAGAAGGTGACCTTCGACGTCACGCAGGGCCAGAAGGGCCCGCAGGCCGAGAACATCGTTCCCGCCTGAAGCTGACGCGATCCGCTGCGAGCCGTAAAGTTCGCGCGCGATTTCAGGCTGGGGCCCGCGCTCTTGGGGTGCGGGCCCCAGTTTTTGTCTTTTTTTCTCCGGCTCATTCTTGTGATTCCTCGTGCGGCCGTCCGCCCGCCGGCCGGAATTCCTCGATACGCCGCATCGAGGAAGGTTCCCCCATGAACCGCAGCCGCCGCACGGGCGGTAGTTCCGGACGCCACCGCACCGACCGGAGCACTGCCCACCCGGACCGCTCCCAGACGGCCCGCCAGGGCTCCGGCGCCGGCCGCAAGAACGGCCGCACCCAGCGTTCCGCTCCGGGTCGCCAGGAGTTCGCCCTGCCGGTCACCCTCACCGAGCCCCTGCCCGCCGTCGAGACGTTCGCCGAACTGGACATGCCCGAACGGCTGCTGACCGCGCTGCGCACCGAGGGCGTGACCGTCCCCTTCCCGATCCAGGCCGCCACGCTGCCGAACGCGCTGGCCGGCCGGGACGTCCTCGGCCGGGGCCGCACCGGCTCGGGCAAGACGCTCGCCTTCGGCCTGCCGCTGCTGGCCCGCCTGGACGGGCAGCGCGCCCAGCCCAAGCAGCCGCTCGCCCTGATCCTCGTCCCCACCCGGGAACTGGCCCAGCAGGTCACCGACGCGCTCACCCCCTACGCCCGCGCCCTGCGGCTGCGGCTCGCCACCGTGGTGGGCGGCATGTCGATAGGCCGTCAGATCAGCAGCCTGCGGGCCGGTGCCGAGGTCGTCGTCGCGACGCCCGGCCGCCTGCGCGACCTGATCGAGCGGGACGCCTGCCGGGTGGACCAGGTCGGCATCGCCGTCCTCGACGAGGCCGACCAGATGGCCGACATGGGCTTCATGCCGCAGGTGACCGCCCTGCTCGACCAGGTGCCCGCCGGCGGGCAGCGGCTGCTGTTCTCCGCCACCCTGGACCGGAACATCGACCTCCTGGTCCGCCGCTACCTCCACGACCCCGTCGTGCACTCGGTCGACCCGTCCGCGGGCGCGGTCACCACCATGGAGCACCACCTGCTGCATGTGCGCGACGCCGACAAGGAGACGGCGGCCACCGAGATCGCCGCCCGGGACGGCCGCGTGCTGATGTTCCTGGACACCAAGCACGCGGTGGACCGGCTGGCCAAGCGGCTGCTCGCCGTCGGCGTCCGGGCCTCGGCCCTGCACGGTGGCAAGTCCCAGTCGCAGCGCACCCGGACCCTCGCCCAGTTCAAGGACGGGCACGTCTCGGTCCTGGTCGCCACCAACGTCGCCGCCCGCGGCATCCACGTCGACGGCCTCGACCTCGTCGTCAACGTCGACCCGCCCGCCGACCACAAGGACTACCTGCACCGCGGCGGCCGTACCGCCCGCGCCGGTGAGACCGGGACCGTCGTCACCCTCGTCCTGCCGCACCAGCGGCGTGCGGTGGACCGCCTGATGACGGACGCCGGGATCACCGCGCGTGCCGTCCAGGTCCGCCCCGGCGAGGACGAACTGCACCGCATCACCGGCGCCCGCACCCCCTCGGGCGTGCCCGTCACCCTGCCCGCGCCGAGCGTCGCCACGCCGCGCGAAGGCACCCGGTCCGCAGGCCGCGGCCGCGGTCGCGGAGGCCGGTCGGCCGCCGCCCGGACCCGCCGGGCCACCTCACGGACCGACTCGTAGCCGAAGGAGGACCAGCTCACGGCCGGAGCGCGGGGCCACACCCCGGGCGTTCGCACCCTCACTCCCTGACAGCCGTCCGCACCCCCCGTCCCCCGCCGCGCCCCGCGGTCGCCCCCTGAGGAGGCATCCATGCGTGTCGTCATCGCCCGTTTCCCGTTCGACCTGACCAAGAGTGAGGTCGAGCACTCGATGAGCAGCCACACGCCCGAACCCGTCACCGGTGTCGGCGTGACCATCGACGGCCGCCTCTACCCGGTGATGCAGGTCGGCGAGGTGGTCACCCGGCAGAACCGCCGTGACTTCACGGCGCTCGAGATGCGCCGCGCGCTGACCCGGCTCGGCTTCACCTGCCACGACGCCAGCCCGGTGACACCGCCCCAGGCGGCGCGGGCCGACGAGGACGTCCTCGGCTGGTGACGTCCGCCCGGCCGGCCTCGCGCGGGGCGCGGCTCGTGGATTGGAACGCCCGGGATGTGGCACCCGGCTCTTGAGCGGGCCGGATTCCGGTGCGATCGGGCGGCGGTTCAGCAGTGAGACGCCACCGAGCGCCGCGGCACGTCCCGCTCAGCCGGTTGTCGCCGTGGGGCTGCCCGGCGACAACCGGTGCGCCGGGTGCGGCCCGCTGCTGCCGGGCCCCCGGGACCGGCGTCCGTGGACCGTGCCGGCTCAGGACTCCTTGGTGATGAGTTCGTCCGCCACCCAGTGCGCGACCTCCTGCGGGTAGGGCGCCGGCAGGCCGAGGACGAGGTGCCGGAAGCCGGCGTCCAGCGCCTCGGCGATCGCGGCGCGGGTCGTCTCCGGCCGGTCGTAGGAGACCGGGAGATGGACCGAGCGGGTGATCTCGGCCGGGTCGCGGCCGATCTCCGTGCAGTAGCGGTCCAGGAGGGCGCTGCGCCGGACGCAGTCCTCGATGTCACCGCCCGGGATGTTCCACAGGTCGGCGTGTTCGGCGGCCACCCTCAGGGTCGCGGCCGAGCGCCCGCCGATCAGGACCGGCGGATGAGGGCGCTGGACGGGCTTGGGGCTGGCGAATGCCCCGGTGAGCCGGTGGTGGGTGCCGTGGAAGTCGAAGGGCTCGGTGGCCGTCCACAGGCGGCGGATCAGCGCGCATGCCTCGGCCAGGCTCTCGACGGCCTGCGCGGGCGGGGTGAAGGGCAGGCCGTACGCCGGGTACTCGCGGCGCGCCTCGGGCGGGTTCGGCCGGGAGCCGACACCGATGCCGAAGTCCAGCCGGCCGCCGGAGACCACGTCGACGGTCGTGGCGATCTTCGCGAGCATCGCGGGCGGCCGGAAGCGGTTGCTGGTCACCAGGAGCCCCAGGCGCAGCCGTCGGGTCCGGGCGGCCAGGGCGGACAGCAGCGTCCAGCCCTCGAATATAGGCCCGTCGGGGTCGCCGCCGATCGGCATGAGGTGGTCGAAGAGCCAGGCGTGCTCGATCTCGGGTGTCCGGTCCGCCTCCTCCCAGACCCGCAGGACGTCGTCGTAGGACACCTGCATCGGAGCGGTCATGATCCCGAACCGGGGTGGGGTCGTGGATGTCATGGGATGGCCTTCCTGCCGCCGGTCAGCGGCGGCGCAGTGCCGGGTCGAGCAGGGCGGGCGGGGTGTCGTGCTTCTCGTGGGCGGCCAGGTCGGTGCCGGGCGCGACGATCGCGTCGATCGCGTCGAGGACGTCGGCGGGGAGCACCGTGTCGGCGGCGGCGAGCTGGGAGTCCAGGTGGTCGCGGGTGCGGGGGCCGATGAGGGCACTGGTGACGGCGGGGTGCGCGGTGACGAAGCCGAGCGCGAGCTGGATCAGGGTCAGTCCGGCCTCCTCGGCCACGGCGGCGAGCCGCTCCACGGCGTCGAGCCGGGCCTGGTTGGCGGGCAGGGCGAGGTCGAAGCCCTCGGGGCGGAGCCTGGACCGGCTGGTGGTGATGGACCGGCCCTTGCGCACGGCTCCCGAGAGCCATCCCGAGGCGAGCGGGCTCCACGCCAGCACGCCCATCCCGTACTCCTCGGTCACCGGCAGCACGTGGGCCTCGATGCCGCGCTGGAGGATGGAGTAGCTGGGCTGTTCGGTGACGTAACGGCTCAGGCGGCGCTCGTGGGCCGTCCACTGGCCCTGCACGATCCGGTACGCGGGGAAGGTCGAGGAGCCGAAGTGGCGGATCTTCCCGGCGCGTTGCAGATCGGTCAGCGCCGACAGGGTCTCCTCGTCGCTCGTGGCCGGGTCCCAGCGGTGTATCTGGTAGAGGTCCACGTGGTCGACGCCGAGCCGGCGGAGGCTGTTCTCCAGCTCGGTGACCAGCCAGCGCCGGGAGGCGCCGCGGTGGTTGCGCTCGTCGCCCATCGGCAGGCCCGCCTTCGTGGCCAGCACGACGTCGTCCCGGCGGCCGGCGATCGCCTTGCCGACCATCTCCTCCGACTCGCCCTGGCCGTACATGTCGGCGGTGTCGATCAGGTTGATCCCGGCCTCCAGAGCGGCGTCGACCATCGCCGTGGCCTCCGCCTGCGTGGTGCGGCCGATCGCGCCGAAGTTCATCGCGCCGAGCGCGAGCGCGCTGACCTGCACACCGGTACGGCCCAAGGTGCGGTACTGCATGACCGGATCTCCTTCGCATGACGTGACGCGGCCACCCGACGCGACGAGGGCGCGGTCCGGGCCACGGACGGACAGACAAGCGGGACGACGTCCCGTTTCATGTCTCCGACGATACGGAACGCTGTCCCGTTTAGCAACGCCCCGATAGGGTGACAGCGCAGGGAGCACCCGAGGGAGGACGGTCGATGAAGGACGAGGAGCAGGCGGTACGGCCCCGCCGGGCGGACGCCCGGCGCAACGAGACGACCCTCCTGGAGGCCGCCGCGGCGGCGTTCGTGGCGGCGGGAGTGGAGGCACCGGTACGCGACATCGCGGCCCGTGCGGGCGTCGGCACGGCGACCATCTACCGGCACTTCCCGACCCGCTCGGACCTGATCATCGCCGTCTACCGGCACCAGGTGGAGGCCTGCGCCGAGGCGGGCCCCGCCCTGCTGACCGAGGCCGCCGGTCCGTACGAGGCGCTGCGCCGCTGGATCGACCTCTTCGTGGACTTCCTGGTCACCAAGCACGGGCTGGCCGGTGCGCTGCGCTCCGACCAGACGGGCTTCGACACCCTGCACGCCTACTTCCTGGACCGCCTGGTCCCCGTCTGCACCCGGCTCCTGGACGCGGCGGCCGCGTCCGGCGAGATCCGCACCGAGCTGACCGCCGTCGAGCTGATGCGCGGCGTCGGCAACCTCTGCATCGGCGCGGAGAACGACCCCGGCTACGACGCCCGCCGCCTGGTGTCCCTCCTCGTCACGGGGCTGGGCCGGGGATGAGGTCCCTGGCGTGAGCGGCCGTTGCGAGGTCTGCGGCGACCCGATCGAAAGCGGCGGCGGCCCCGGCCGTACGGCGTCGTACTGCTCGGCGGCCTGTCGCCGGCGGGCCTGACGGGAGCGGCGCCGGACGGACGGCGTGCCACCGGCCGGGGAACTGCTCACGGACCTCGGGGACCGGCTGGGACGGGAACCGGAGCGGGGAGCGGGCGGCCCCGAAGCCGAAGCCGCCGCAGGCGCGGCACCTGGGTCAACGCGGCCGCCGGGATGTTCCCGAGCTGACGGCGCCCGACCGCCGTCCGGGAGCACGCGGTGGCGCCCGGCCCGCGCGGCGGCGGAAATTCCCTGGCACCCGCGCACGGGCCGGACGGAGACTCGTGCCATGGCGGACATGAGCGCGTTCCGGGACGCGGTGACCGGCTGGGCGGCCGGCGGCGGCGAGGCCGAGACAGCGGCGGGGCGGTCGGCCGGGCGGCTGGGCGACCTGCTGGGCGTGCGGGTCGCCGTCCTGCTCGAAGGGCCGAGCGATGTCGCCGCCGTCGGTGCGCTGGCCGCGCGGCGCGGGCGGGATCCGGCGGCCGAGGGGGTGTGCGTGCTGTCGATGGGCGGCGCGATGAACGCCGGACGCTACGCCCGGCTGCTGGGGCCGCCCGGCCTGGGGCTGCGGCTGGCCGGGCTGTGCGACGAGCGGGAGTGGCCGTACTACGCCCGTGGCCTGGAGCGGGCCGGTGCCGGGCCGCACGGGTTCTTCGTCTGTGCGGCCGACCTGGAGGACGAGCTGATCCGCGCCCTCGGTCCGCCACGGGTCGCGGAGCTGATCCGGGCCGAGGGCGACGAGCGTGCCCTGCGGACCTTCCTCAACCAGCCCGCCCAGCAGGGCCGCAGCCCGCGGCAGCAGCTCCGCCGCTTCCTCGGCACGAAGAAGGGACGGAAGATCCATTACGGCCGGGTCCTGGTCGAGGCCCTGGACCCCGGGCGGGTGCCCGCGCCGCTGGACGGGCTGCTCGACGCGCTGCTCGACGGCGCGCCCGAGGGCCGGGGCGCCGGCCGGGGGTGAGTGTCAGACCCGTCTGCGAGGCTCCGGTCATGGAGACGACACCACGACCGGCCCTGGACCTGACGATCGACTGCGCCGACCCGCCGAGGCTGGTGGCGTTCTGGAGCGAGGCACTGGGATACGTGCCGGAGCCGCCGCCCGCCGGGCACGCCACCTGGCGGGCGTACTGGTCGGCGATCGGCGTGCCCGACGAGGAGCTGCCCGAGGGGGCGGGCGACGCCCCGGAGTCGATCGTGGACCCGGACGGGCGGGGGCCCCGGGTGTGGTTCCAGCAGGTTCCCGAGGCCAAGACCGTCAAGAACCGGATCCACCTGGACCTGCGGGTGGGCGGCGGCCGCGGTGTCCCGCTCCCGGTCCGCACCCGGCGGGTCGACGCCACCGTGGCGAGACTGGTCGAGGCGGGCGCCGCCGTGCTCCGGGTCACGGACGAGCCGGACGACGGACAGTACGCCGTCCTGCTGCGCGACCCGGAGGGCAACGAGTTCTGCGTCGTCTAGGAAGTCGTCTGGGAAGTCGTCCAGGAATCGGGGACGGGCCCGGCTAGCCGCCCAGTCCCAGGGCCGCCGCCAGCGCCCGGTACCCCGGCAGCGGGTCGGTGTCCGCGGGGTGCAGGAGCTGGAGGGCGACGTGGTCGGCGCCCGCCTTGTGGTGGGCGCGGACGCCTTCCGCGACCCGGGCCGCGTCGCCGTGCAGGATGAGCGCGTCGAAGAGCCGGTCGCTGCCGCCGTCCGCGAAGTCGGCGTCGTCGAAGCCGAGGCGGCGGAGGTTGCCGACGTAGTTGGTGAGGTTCAGGTAGAAGCCGAGGGTGGCGTCGCCGATCGCGCGGGCCCGGCCGCGGTCGGTCTCCAGGACCACCTTCTGCTCGGGCGCCAGGACCGGCCCGGGGCCGAGGATGTCGCGGGCCCCGCGGGTGTGGTCCGGAGTGACCAGGTAGGGGTGCGCGGCGGCCGTGCGCTCGCCCGCCAGGCGCAGCACCCGCGGGCCGAGGGCCGCCAGGGCGCGGCGGGACACCGGGACACCGCCGTCGTCGAGGACGTCCAGGTAGTCGTTCAGGGCCTGGTACGGCCGGACGAACTCCTTGGTCGCCTCCGGGTGGCCCGCGCCGACGCCCAGCAGGAAGCGGTCCGGGTGGTGCGCGGCGATCCGGCGGTACGAACGGGCCACCCGGTCGGCCGGGTTGGACCAGATGTTCACGATGCCGGTGGCCACGACCAGGGTCTCGGTGGCGTCCAGCAGCCGTTCGACCACGGTCAGCTCCGGGTCGGTGACGTTGCCGAGCCACAGCGTGCCGTAGCCGAGCCGTTCCAGCTCGACGGCGAGCTCCGGCTCGGTGTCCGCGTGCCGCCACGCGCCGACGGCACCGAGGTCGATCTTGTGCGTGTCATCCGTGATCTCGTCCATACAACGCACAACCGGGCACCGCCGACGACTATTCCGATCGCCATCGAAATAATCCCGGCGGGCGGGCGCCGGCCCCCGTGGACGGGTCCTGGCCGAGTGCCGGTGGTGCGCCGGCACGGCGCGGACCCGTCCGGGCGGCCCGGGGGCACGGAGGGCGCGGGGGAACCGCCGGTCGCGGCGGAGTGGTTACCGGCGCTGGGCGAAGCGGGCGAAGGTGTGGCTGAACTGCCAGGTGTCCTGGGCGGTGCCGGAGCAGGAGTTGGAGCCGCCGGTGCCGACGCAGCCGCCGTTGTCGCGCTGGAGCGCCCAGAGGGAGAGGGTGTCGATGCCCCGGGCGGCGGCCCAGTGCTCGACGTCCACGGCGTTCTGGGTGGTGAAGGTCTCCGCGGGGCCGTAGTCGTCGATGCCGGGCATCTCGGTGACGCCGATCGTGCCCCACAGCTCCCTGGAGCTCTGGTGCGGGTGGAGGGCGGCGAGCTGGGCGTGCAGGCCCTCGGCCGCGGTCCTGGTGTCGGCGGCCATGTCGTGGGTGGCGCCGTCGTAGTAGTCGAAGGTCATGATGTTGACGACATCGACACGGGCGTGGTGGGCGACGGCGTTCTGGAGGACGGCCAGGCCGGCGGCCGTCAGGCCCTTGGTGGTGGTCGGCAGGGTGTAGGAGAACTGGAGCGGGTGGCCGGTGCGGTCGGCCCAGTGCTCGGCCTTGGCGATCGCCTGGTTGCGGCGGTCGACGCCGGCGGTGTCGGCGAGGGAGTCGGCCTCGATGTCCAGGTCGATGCGGGAGATGCCGTACGTCGTGACGAGCTTCTCGTAGACCCCGGCGATGGCGTCCACGTCGGTGCAGCTGTCGGCGAGTTCGGTGCCGGTGGTGTCGGCCGCGTAGCCGCCGAAGGACGGGATGGCGTTGCCGCCGCGGGCCTGGAGGGCGGATATGTCGGCGCCGAACGTCGAGCGGGCGACCGGCATGGTGGCGTCGCCGTTCCAGTCGGCGGTGCAGGAGCCGGCGGCGGGCGTCTGGAGGAAGGCCAGGGTGAGGTACTTGTTGCCGGACTCGGCGGCGAGCGCGGCGGGGCTCTCACCGGTCCAGGCCTCGAAGTAGGGGGCCGCGACCCGGGTGGGCATGGGCTTCGCGGCGTGCTGAGGGGAGGCGTGCGCGGCGCCCGTTCCGAGACCGACGAGCGCGGTGGACAAGGCAGTTGCGGTCAGGGCGGCCTGCAGTGCACGAGTGCGTCTCATGGACGCCCATAGTTGGACTAGACCAATTGAGTGTCAAGGTTCTTTACGATCCCCAGACCCTCCGCGCCCCCTTCTGTTCGATGTGACGTCAAGAGGCGCTCCGCTCCGAGCAGTTACGGCCAAGAATTTTCATGCGAAGATTTGAACCGACCATAAGAGAGTCATTAGGGTCTGTAACCCGAACCTCTGCTCGGAAGGAGATCGCCTCCGTGGCGTTCCACCGTCGTCCCAAGCAGCCGAGCCGCGCTCGGGTCACCGTGCTCACCACGGCCGCCGCTGCCGCCGTCGCCCTCTCCTCGCAGGCCGCGAACGCCGCGCCCGGCGAGAAGCCCAGCAAGGACGAGGTGAAGTCCCGGGTCGACAAGCTGTACGAGCAGGCCGAGCAGGCCACCGAGAAGTTCAACGGGGCCCAGGAGAAGCAGGACAAGCTCCAGAAGCAGATATCCGCGCTGCAGGACTCGGTCGCCCGCGGCCAGGACGAGCTGAACGAACTGCGGGACGGCATCGGCTCCATGGCCACCGCCCAGTACCGCAGCGGCGGCCTCGACCCCTCGCTCCAGCTGTTCCTGTCCGCCGACCCGGACGACTACCTGGACAAGGCCTCCACCCTGGACCAGCTCAGCGGCCAGCAGGTCGAGACGCTGAAGAAGATCCAGGCCAAGCAGCGCGAGCTGGCGCAGGAGCGGGCGGAGGCCACCGGCAAGCTCAAGGACCTGGCCGCCACCCGCACCGAACTCGGCGCGAAGAAGAAAGAGGTCCAGGCCAAACTGGCCCAGGCGCAGAAGCTGCTGAACAGCCTCACCGCCGCCGAGAAGGCCGCGCTCGCCGCCGAACAGGACCGCGCGAGCCGCTCCTCCAGCGAGCGGGTGGACCTCGGCAGCGACACCTCCGCCACCGGCCGGGCCGCCGCCGCCTTCGCCGCCGCCAAGACCAGGCTCGGCACGCCGTACGTGTACGGCGCCACCGGTCCGTCCTCCTTCGACTGCTCGGGCCTGACCTCCTGGGCGTACGCGCAGGCCGGGGTCTCCATCCCGCGCACCTCGGAGTCGCAGACGACGATCGGCACCAGGATCTACTCGACGTCCGGCCTCCAGGTCGGCGACCTGGTCTTCTTCTTCAACGACCTGCACCACGTGGGCCTGTACGCGGGCAACGGGCAGATCCTGCACGCCCCGCGCACCGGCACGGTCGTCCGCTACGAGTCGATGTCCACCATCGGCGGGCCGTTCATGTTCGGCGTCCGCGTCTGAATCGGTGTCCCGGGGATGCCCCTCGCGGGGCGCTCCTCAGCCCGCCGTCTCAGGGCGGCCCGCCGTCGCCCAGTGGGTGTGGAAGGCGCCGGCGCGGTCGACGCGACCGTAGGTGTGCGCGCCGAAGTAGTCGCGCTGGCCCTGGAGGAGCGCCGCCGGGAGCCGCGGTGACCGCAGGGTGTCGTAGTGGGCCAGGGCCGCGGAGAACGCCGGGACGGGGATGCCCCGGCGGGCCGCCGAGGCCACCGTCTCCCGCCACGGCACCTGCGCGGCGGCGATCTCCCGTGCGAACTCCCGCTCGGCCAGCAGGCTGACGAGGTCCGGTTCGGCCCCGTAGGCCGCGCGGATCCGGTCCAGGAAGGACGCGCGGATGATGCAGCCGCCCCGCCAGATCCGGGCCACCGCGCCGAGGTCGATCTTCCAGCCGTACTCGGCCGCCGCGTCCTGGATCATCGTCCAGCCCTGGTCGTAGGCGATGACCTTCGAGGCGTACAGGGCGTGTTCGACGCGGGAGGCGAAGCGGTCGGCCTCGGTGGTGCTCAGCGCGGGCGTGGTGCCGCCGGGCAGCCCGGCGTAGGCGGCGCGCAGTGCGCGGCGGCCGGAGGCGGCGCGGGCGAAGGTGGCCTGGGCGATGGCGGTGACCGGTGAGGCGAGGTCCAGCGCGGTCTGGACGGTCCAGCGGCCGGTGCCCTTCTGCCCGGCCGCGTCGGCGACGACGTCGACGAACGGTGCGCCGGTGGCCGCGTCCACGTGGGCGAGCACGTCCGCGGTGATCTCGATGAGGTAGGAGCCGAGCCGGCCCGCGTTCCACTGCCGGAAGACGTCCGCGATCTCGGCCGGGGCGTAGCCGCCGACCTGGCGGAGCAGGTCGTAGGCCTCGGCGATGAGCTGCATGTCGGCGTACTCGATGCCGTTGTGGACCATCTTCACGAAGTGCCCGGCGCCGTCCGCGCCGACGTGCGTGGCGCACGGCTCGCCGCCGACCTTGGCGCTGATGTCCTCGAACATCGGCCCGAGGACGGCGTACGACTCCGCGGAGCCGCCCGGCATGACCGACGGCCCGTGGAGCGCGCCCTCCTCGCCGCCGGACACCCCGACCCCGACGAAGTGCAGGCCCTTCTCGCGCAGGGCGGCCTCGCGGCGGCGGGTGTCGGCGAAGTGGGCGTTGCCGCCGTCGATGAGGATGTCACCGGGTTCCAGGAGCGGCACGAACGCGTCGATGACGGCGTCGGTGGCGGCGCCCGCCTGCACCATGATCATGAGCCGCCGGGGGCGTTCGAGGGCGGCGACGAGGTCCGCGGCGGTCTCGGCACCGACGAACGTGCCCTCGTGGCCGTACTCCTCGACCAGGGCGCGGGTGCGGGCGGGTGTGCGGTTGTGGACGGCGACCGGGTAGCCGTGCCGGGCGAAGTTCCGGGCGAGGTTGCGGCCCATCACTCCGAGGCCGGTCACGCCGATGGCTGCGGATGCGTGCACGGGGGACTCCGATCTGCGGACGAACGCTGTCCCCGCAAGTACGGCCGGACGCGGGCCCGGTGTTCAGCCGGCGGTCATCGTCAGGACGATCCGGCGGCCGGGCTCGACGGGCGCGGTCCAGGCCTCCTCGACCTGGGACAGCGGCACCGGGACGGCGTCGGCGGTGACGGTGCCCCGGGTGATCTCGGCCATCAGGGAGGGCAGTTCGGCGACGATCCCGCGGGCGGTGACGGAACCCTGGCCGCTGCCCATGAACCGCAGGTCGGCGGCGCGCAGCCAGGCGGAGGGCAGGGTGATCTCCGGTCCGGCCAGGGAGCCGATCTGGATCCAGGCCAGCGGGGCGCTGCGGTCGGCGCGGCGGGTGAGGACGGCCGGGACGGCCCGCTCGGTGGGTGCGCCCCAGGTGTAGTCGATGACGACGTCGACGTCCGCGGCGGCCTCGCCGAGCCGGGCGAAGTCCTGGTCCGGGTCCCCGGCCAGCGAGACCACGTCGGTGGCGCCGAGGCCGGGGAGCAGGTCAAGGCGGCGCGGGTCGCGGCCGGCGGCGACGATCCGGGCGGCCCCGAGGTGCCGGGCGATCTGTACGGCGGCCCGGCCGGCGTTGCCGGTGGCGCCGAGGACCAGGACGCTCTGCCCGGCCCGGAAGGTGATCCGGCGGCGCAGCGCCACCCAGGAGGACATGGCGGGGTTGACGGCCGCGGCGATGGTCACCGGGTCGGCGCCGGCGGGCAGCGGGACGGACCGGCGCGGGTCGACGAGGGCCTGCTCGGCCATGGTGCCGGGGACCTCGTCGTCGGCGACGAAGTAGACGAGGTGCCCGTCGGGCAGCCGGCCCACGCCGTCGACGCCGGGGATCAGGGGGAGCCGGCCGTCGCTGGTGTAGTGGGTGCCGGAGGCGCCGGAGCGGACCCGGGGGTGCAGGCCGGCGGCGACCATCTCCACCGGCAGCCGGCCCTCGGCGGGTCCGGGCGCCGGGAACTCCTCGTAGCGGGGTGCGTGGTCGAACGAGCGGACGACAGCTGCGCGCATGGTGACTCCTCCGTCGCGGATCGGGCCCGTCGGGGCCGCCTCCAGATTTAGTACGTGGCACCAATCAAATTAGTTCGCGGCACATACCAAGTCAAGTGGTTGGCACCACGTACTAATCCTCGTAGGATGGCGATCATGTCGGACGAACCGCGGACAGAGGCGGACCTGGGGATCGTGGACAGCCTCGCCCAGCTGTCGTTCCTGGTGCAGGCGGCGCTCGGGAAGGTGGCGGCCGAGCACGGCCTGTCGATCGTCCAGCTGCGGCTGCTCGGCGTGCTCCGCGACCGCACGCCCGGCATGCAGGAGCTGGCCCGCCACCTGGGCCTGGACAAGTCGAGCATGACCGGCCTGGTCGACCGCGCCGAACGCCGTGACCTGGTCCGCCGCTCCCCCTCCCCGCACGACCGTCGCAGCACCCTGGTGGCGATCACCCCGGAGGGGCGGCGGCTGATGCGGAGCTGCGAGACCGAGGTCGAGCAGCAGATCCGCGACCTCACCGCGCACCTCACCGAGGACCAGCGCGACCGGCTCTCGCTGCTCGCGTCCGCCCTGGTCGGCCACCACACCCCGCTCTGACCGCCGGGCCCGGACGCGCGGAGGCCACGGCGCCCGGCGGCGTGTTCCTCGCACAGCAGTCCAAGATGCCCACACCGGGCAACTCGCCCGTGCCGAACGGCCAGACTGCACCCCATGGCACGTCTGAGGTTCCTCCTGGCCGCCGCGCTGGCCGCGCTCCTCCTCGTCCCCGCCTCCCGCCCGGAGACCCCGCGGCCCGCCGCGCCGGGCCCCTTCGGGGCGTACGTCGGCTACGGCGGTGAGGGCGTGCGCCGGGTGAGCGCGCTCGGCGACTGGCTGGGGCACGAGGAACCCCGGGTCGGGCACACCTACTTACCCGGTGACGTGTGGCGGAACATCGAGGGCGCCCCCGGCTTCGTCCGGCTGTGGGCCGACTGGCGGCGGGCCGCACCGGACCGGCTCCTCGTCCTCAACGTGCCGATGCTGGAACGGACCGAGGCCCACCTGCCCGACGCCGAGGTGCGCCGGCAGCTCGGCCTCGGGGCGCGGGGACGGTACGACGGGCACTTCCGGACGCTGGCCCGGCGGCTGGTGTCGGTCGGCGCGCCGGACACCGTCGTGGTGCTCGGCTGGGAGATGAACGGGGACACCTACACCCACCGCTGCAGCCCGGACCCGGCCGCGTGGAAGGCGTACTGGGCGCGGATCGTCACGGCGATGCGGTCGGTGCCGGGCCAGCGGTTCCGGTTCGACTTCGCGCCCAACCGGGGGCGGGACGCGATCCCCTGGCCCCGGTGCTACCCGGGCGACCGGTACGTGGACGTCATCGGCATGGACGCCTACGACGCCCCGCGCGGCCTGGCCTTCGAGGACCAGGTCGACGAGCCGTACGGGCTGCGCGCGCAGGCCGCGTTCGCCCGCGCGCACGGCAAGCCGGTCTCCTATCCCGAGTGGGGGCTGTACGAGAACGGCGACGACCCGGCATACATGGAGGGCATGGTGCGGTGGTTCACCGCCCACCGCCCGCTCTACCAGACCATCACCGACTACTGCCCCCACGGAGTCTGGACCTGCCACGGCAACCCCAGATCCACGAAGGTCTACCGGGCCCTGATGCGCAAGTAGCGCCGGGCTCCCCGTGGGAGAGACCGGCGCGTGGTCACGAGGAGTTCGCGCTCGACGGGCCGAAGAACTCGATCTCGGCGATGGCCACCTGGGTGGCGGCCGAGGCCTGGTAGGAGGACTCGATCGTGAAGCGGACCGAGACGACGTTCTGCGCACGGAAGTTGCGGGTCTGGCCGCCGGCCGCCTGGTCGAGGGTGATCTCCCGGGTCTCTGTCTTGCCGTCGGACGTCTTGACGGTCGCCTTCATCCGGTGCGGCAGGGCCGACTTCTTCAGCTGGTCGTAGTGGGTCGACTCACCGGCGGTGACGACGATGTTCAGCAGGCGCGTCGGTTCGCTGAACCGGGCCTCGATCCACTCGCCCTCGCCGGGCCCCGTCACCCCCGGCCCCCACCAGGTGTTGTTGAGCTTGTCGAAGAGCAGGTCGGGCTTGTGCCCGGCGTACGAGCGGGACGCGCTGACCTTGTCCGGGGAGACCTGGGCGCGCTTGGCGAAGTGGTCGCGGGTGGCGCTCACCGCGTTCGGGATGTTGAACGCCAGGATGGAGACGAGCGTCACCACGACCGCCGCCATGATCCAGGTCAGCACCCGGTCGAAGGCACGGCGCAGCCGCGGCCGGTCGCCGGCCCACGGGGTCTCCCGGTTGCGGAAGTCGAAGATGCGGCGCCACCAGGGACGCGGAGCCGAGGGGTCGGCGTGGCCGGTGCCGGCCATCGGCATCGCGCACCGGGTGCAGAAGTGCCGGTCGGGCCGGTTGGGGGTGGCGCACCAGGGGCAGGGCGTGCCGCCGAGGGCGCCGAGGTCCTCGCCGGGGGCGCGGACGGTCTCGGGGCGCTGGGGCGTGGGGCGGCCGGGGAGGACGGGGGACACGGTCGCGGGCGCCGGGGCGGGCGGGGTGGGGTCCGTCACCGGGACGAGGAGACGCCGGGCCCGGTCCTGGTCGCCCTCGGCGGGCGGCGCCTGCGGGGCCTGCGCGGGCTGCGGGACGGTGTCGGTGGCGGGGGCCTGCGGGGCGGCGGGGGCCGGGGCGGGCGCGGGGAGCGGGGTGGTCTCGGCCGTGGGCGACGTCGCCGCGGGCACGGCCTGGTCGCGCTCGCGCGGCGGCAGCCGTACGTCCGTCTCGGCACCGCGCCCCGGAGCCGGCGCCGTCGCCGCCGCGGCGGCCGCCCAGCTCGGTACGGCCGGAGCCGACGCCGCCGCCGCGGCCGCGGCCGGCTGCTGCGGGGCCGCGTCGGCGGCGGCCCACGTCAGTACCGAACCGCAGGAGTCGCAGAAGGACTGCCCCGGTTCGGCGACCGTGCCGCACTCCGTGCAGTTCCGGTTGGTCGTCATCGCTGCGGGGTCCTTTCGGCGGACGAGGAAGAAGCGGTCACCTGGACCGTGTACGGCATGTGAGCGGGACGGGCGGCGGCCACGAGGTGTTCCAGACGGACCTCGTCGGCCGGGGTCGGGGAGGGCAGCGCGAGGTGGACGTGCAGACGCGGGCGGGGCAGGCCCGGGAAGGGGCCCAGCGGGCGGGCGTTCCACTCGGCGCCGCCGCTCTCCGTGATGTCCGGGGTCACGCCGAAGGCCAGCCGGACCGTCTCCGACAGGCCGAGCCGGGTGCCCCGGATGCGGTGCAGGTAGGCGGCCGCCGCGACGGCCGCGCGGAGCAGGGGCTCCGGTTCGGTGCCGTCCGTCTCGGCGCCGACCCAGGTCCCGATCCACTCCGCGAAGTCCAGCGGGGCCAGCGCCGGGTCGAAGTAACTGGGCAGGCAGTCGAGGACGTTCGGGATCGGCGCGATCACGTCGTCCAGGCCGGCGACGAAGCGCAGCGCCAGGTCGTCGTCGGCGAAGACCGCCGGGAGCATCGCGCCGATGGGCACGGAGGAGCCGAGCCCGTCGATGGAACCTCTCAACGGACACCCCCCTCAGGGACGTTGACGTTCATTCGCCGATCACCCGGACCCGGTGGTCGAAGGAGAAGACCAGGGACGGGGCGTCCAGGTCGATGCGGTCGGTCGGGTCGCCGCGCTTGCCGGTGAGCGGGTCGGCGGGGTGCAGCACGACCTCGTCGACGAGTTCGACGCCGGGGACCCGCTGGAGCACCGCGAAGACCTCGCCGGACTGCACCGGGCGCCCGAACGGCCAGCCCTTGCCGTCCGCGCCGCCGGTCAGCGGGTCCAGGTGGCGGTAGAGGGCGTCGTGGGCCTGGTGGCGGACCCGGTCGACGTCCACACCGCGGAAGGCGTGCACGGTGGCGGCCACCGTGACGCCCTGGTAGAAGGGCGGCCCGACCGCCAGCCGGGTCCCGATCAGCCGCCGTTCGTCCAGATAGCGGGTGATGCGGTCCAGCAGGGCGTCGCCGGGGACCAGTTGCTCGAAGCGGAGCCGGCCGCCGGGGTCCGGGACCGCCTGCGGCACCACCAGCACCCGTACCGCGTACGAGCCGTGCTCGCCCTCCTCGCCCTCCAGGCAGGTGATCCGGGCCGTCTCGGGGGCGGCGCGGCGGGCCAGTTCCTCGTAGTCGCGCAGGGTCACCGCGCGTTCCTGGGCGCGCAGGGTGATCGGGGCGCGGACCTTGGCCTCGCCGACCGTCTCGCCGTCCACCCCGCCGCGCGCGGCCTCCCGGTTGACGACCTCCGCCACGTACGGGATGGAGGAGCGCAGGATCTGCACCGCGCCGCGCGCCACGTTGCCGTCCCGGCCGCCGCCCGTGCGGTAGCGGCGGGCCCGGATGACCGCGCCCTTCGGGGCCACCGTGCCGTACTGGCGCAGCGAGCCGTCCGGTTCGCGGACCGCGGGACCGAAGGCGATCTCCCCGGTCGTCGCGTCCAGGGTGAGGTGCCGGTCCTCGGGGCCCGAGGCCGCGAAGTGCGGGACGACCTGCCAGTCCACCCAGCCGGCCTCGCCGTCGTGCTCGGCGGTCTGCAGGAGCAGCGGCGGGGTGTCCCCGACGACGGGCGCGTGCGCGAGCCGCAGGCGCTGGCCGGGCAGGCCCGTCGACTCGCCGAGCGCCTCGTCCTCCACGGTCTCCGCGTGCACCGCGGCGGTGGTGCCGCCGACCGTGCAGGCCTCGACGAACCGGACCGTCGGCGAGGTGGTGTAGAAGGGCTGGTCGGTGCGCGGCTCGGTGACCCGGCAGCGCAGCCAGCTCGCCTCCAGGCCGCCGTTGCGGGACAGCACGTGCCCGCCGGGGACGTGCAGGACGACCTCGCCGGGCCGGTTGAGGCCACCGGTGCCGTCCCGGTCGACCTCGCACTCCTTCCAGCCGTCCTCCGTCCACGCCTCCCAGACCAGCGGCGGCTGCCGCGGGTCCACGCCGACACCGTCGACCCGGCTGTCCAGGTCCAGGGCGACCGCGCAGTGCGGGACGGCGGCGGACAGGCCGAGCAGCATGCAGTCACCGGGGTTCGGGGCCTCGGTGAAGCACAACAGGTCCTTGCCCTCGGCGAGTTCATGGGTGAGGTCGACGACGGCGGAGCCCTCCTGCTGCCGCAGCAGGTGCCGCAGCTCGCTCGGCACGATGGTCAGGTCGCGCTCGGTCGCGAAGACCACCGCCTCCTGGGTCTCGGTACGGCGGGTCGCCACCTCGGTGCCCACCGGCACCGGCACCGGTTCCTCCTGGGCCGCCGACAGCCAGAACGTCACCTCGGTGCGGGCCGCGGACGGCGGGAACAGCGTGATGCCGACCAGGTCGAGGAAGGCCAGGTGGTTCTTCTCCGGGACCCGGTTGAGGCGGTACACGATCTGGTCGGCCATGTGCGCGACCGTCTCCACCAGCGTGATGCCGGGGTCGGAGACGTTGTGGTCGGTCCACTCCGGGGCGCGCTGCTGGATATAGCGCTTGGCGTCGTCGACGAACTGCTGGAAGCGGCGGTCGTCGAGGTTCGGGGAGGGCAGGGCCATCGGGATCAGCGGTCGCTTTCGGAGGAGTCCGGGAAGGAGGGAGGCAGGTCCGGCTCGTCGTGGGAGGGAATGACGTAGAAGGGGAACACCAGGCTGCGCGGGTTGTTGGTGCCGCGGATCGAGTACCGGACGTCGATCATCAGCACGCTCGGGTCGGCGCCGGTGGAGACCTCCACGTCCTCGACCTCGATCCGCGGCTCCCAGCGGTCGAGGCTGACGTGCACCTCGTGCTGGATACGGCCCGCGGTCTGCTCGTTGACGGGCGCGAAGACGAGGTCGTGGATGGCGCAGCCGAACTCCGGCCGCATCGGGCGCTCCCCGGGAGCCGTGGACAGGATGAGACGGATGGCCTCCTCCACCTCCTTCTCGCCGCTGACCAGGGCGATGCCGCCGGTGGGCCCGATACGCAACGGGAACGACCAGCCGGAGCCGACGAACTGCTCTGCCATCAGCCCCGCACCCGCCTCTCCGGGAGAACCGCACGCCCGCTCATGCCGGGATCACCATCACGGTCAGGCCGCCCATCATCAGGTTGCCGAGCACCGGCACCTCGGGCGCCTGGATGGCGACCGTGGCCATCGAGCTGATCGCGACGGCCGCGTTGCCGCGCAGCGACAGCGCCGCGTTCGCCATCAGGTTCACGGCGGCGGCGTTCACGGACACCGCGCCCGCGGGACTCTTGATGTCGACGAGTTCCGCGCTCTGCAGGGACAGCGGGCCGCCGCTCCTGATGCTGAGCGCGCCGGCCGCCTTCAGGGACAGGTTGGCGCCCGCCTCCACCGACACCGACCTGCTGCCCTTGATGGAGACGCTGCCCTTGCTGTCCACGGTGATCTCGGTCTTCTGGCGGTCCAGGAAGACGGTCAGCCTGTCGTCGCCGCTGGCCAGCCGGACGCCCTGTTTGCGGCCCCGCTGGTCGAGCAGGTCCATGCGGTTGCCGACCCGGTCGGAGACGGTGTGCCGGGTGGCCCGGCCGCGCATGCCGTCGTGCAGCGGCACGTCCTTGACCCGGGTCGGCTTGTCCTTGCCGTTGTAGAGGCCGCCGATGACGTACGCGTGGTCCAGGGCACCCCGGTCGAAGGCGACGAGCACCTCGTCCCCGACGTCCATCGGGAACACCCCGCCGCCGCGCACCCCGCCCCACTGCATGGTCCGGGTCCAGTCGCTGACGTAGGTGTCGTCCAGCCACGGGAACTTGAGCTTCACCCGCCCCTGCTGGAGCGGGTCCTGCACGTCGGTGACGAGGGCCTGCGCCACGCTGGGCTGCCGGTCGCCGCCGGAATCCCCGCCGCCGGAGGCGACGCCGTACAGCGACCGCCACTGCCGGCCGCTGACCGTCACCCAGGTCTCGTAGTGCTTGGCGTCCCCGAAGACGTGCCGGACCGAGGTGACCGTGTACTTCCCCTCGAAGGGGTCGCCGACGTCCGCGAGCGCCACCGGAACCCCGGGCCGCAGCTTCGGATTGCCCCGCACGACGACCTCCACCTCGGCGAACGTCGAGGTGACGTCGTCGGAGAGGGCGTCGGCCGCGAACTTCACCTCGGACTGCTTGTCGTACGGCGTGCGCGTCTCGACCAGCTTCGTCGTCTTGAACTCGCCGGCCGCCGCGCCCGGCGTGGTGCCGATGCTGTAGCCGGTGTTGGTGGCGGGGGTCACGGTCGCCGTCAGCGTCTTCTTCGTCCGCACGTCCCAGCCGCGCGACTCGACCTTGTTGACCTGGTCGGAGGCGGTGACCGCGGTGCGCAGCCGCAGGATGTCGTGCCCGGCCTCCAGCACGAACGGGCTCTTGTCGCCGTCGGTCTGCGGCGACGGCGCACCCGAGGCGCTCTTCTGCTTCACGAACTGGAACTTGCCGTCCGCGTCGACCGACATGACCATCTCGTTCTCGTCGGCGAGCCGCGCCAGGAAGTCCCAGTCGGTGACGTTCGACTGGGAGATGAACTCGTAGACGGTCTTGGTGGCCTGGATCCGCCCGACCGGCACCCCGTCCTGCGCGGCCAGCTTGCGCGCGATGTCGGAGGCGGTCTGGTTGCGGTAGGCGACGACACGGCGCTGCCGCATCAGCCGGAACCCGTAGTCGTAGCCCCGGACCACCGCGTAGCTGCCGGTGCCGTCGTACTCGGCCTCCATCCCGGTGACCTCGCCGGTCAGCAGCGGGTCGCCGGTGCCCTGGCCGTCGGAGACCGGCGTGATCACCACCGGGGTGCCGAACTGGACGCCCAGCTTGCCCAGCAGCTTGCGGGACGGGTCGCGGAAGGTCAGCTGGAAGGCGGCGGGCACGCCGACGCCCTGGTCCACGTGGGCGTCGACCAGATACCGCCCGTACTCGGAGGTGGCGGTCAGCTCCTTGCCGCCGATGACGACCTTGACGACGTTCGAGAAAGCGTGCTTCACCATCAGGACCGCACCTCCTCGGCGGCGGGCAGTACCAGTTCCGTCCCCGTGGGCAGCCACCCCGGGTCGTCGATCCCGTTGGCGTCCGCGATCGCCCGCCAGGCGGCCGCGTTGCCGTACTCCCGCCAGGCCAGCGACTGCAGCGAGTCGCCGGCGACGACCCGGTGCACGCGCTGCGCGGTGAGCGCGCCGGACGTCGGGTTCTGGCCGGCGGTCTTGCTCGGGATCTCGTGCAGCTGGAGTCGGCAGCTGGCCCGGATCGGCATCCCGCTGGTCCCGAACAGGGAGTAGGAGACGTCGACGGAGGCGACGTACGCCGTGAAGTGGGCGGTCGAGAACGACCCCCACTGGAACACCACCCACGGCGGTGACGGCTGCTTGGCGGCGATGCTCTTGCTGGTGACCTCGCAGCAGGCCAGCAGCGACTCCACCTTCTTCATCACGTCGTTGCTGTCCGGGTCGTCGGATCGGTCCAGGAAGATCTCCACGCTCATCTGGCGCGGGTGGGTGCCGAGGAACTCCGGTAGCGCGCCGTCCCGTTCGATCGGCGCCGCCGACGCCTTCCAGTCCGCCCGGCGGCCGATCGACAGCTCCGCCGGGTTGAACTCGAAGCCGAACGTCTTGATGATGCCCCCCGGGCTGGTGCTGGTGCCCACGGGCGGCTCGTGAATCGCGAGGGTGGCCCGCACGAGGCTCTTGCCGGCGCCCCGGCTGCTCCTGGCCATGATCTGGTCTGCCTCTCAGTCCGCTCGGTCGGCGTCGTCGCTCAGTCGGTGAAGCCGTGGTGGGCGATCTCCAGGACCTCCGTGGCCACGGACGGGTTGCCCGCGTCCAGGGAGGGCCCCTGCCAGCTCACCGGCAGCACGTCGAGGAGCCCCCACCGGGCCACCTCGGAGCCGTCCGCGCGCAGCGCCGTGATCTGCCCGGTGGGCCGCTCGATTCCCGTCTGCACGGACGAGATCCACTTCGCGACCTTCGAGGTGTCCGGGGTGAGCGGGCGGGTGAGCCGGATGTGGGAGAAAGTGACGCGGGTCGGCAGCTGCCACACGAACCCGTTGTTGCCGCCCTCCTGCCGCTGCTCGATCTCCACCTGCGACGACAGCCCCTCGCACCCGTTGAAGTAACCGAGGTCCTCGCCGTCGATGGAGAGGCTGAACCAGACTGTGGTTCCCGGGTCCTGGCGGTCCATCGGGGGCCTTTCTGTGGGGTGGGTGCGCGGTCGTCGTGGTCAGGAGCGGAAGTCGCGGAGCTTTCCGACGCGTTCGCGGTCGCGGCGGAGTTCGGTGCGGACGTGCCGGGTGATCCGGTCGATGATCCGGTGCACCAGGGCGTCCACCTGGTACTCGGTGAGGGCGCGCGGGTCGAAGCCGCCCTCCGCGACCGCCGAGTATCCGGGCGGCGGCTCGTCCGGGCCCGAGCCCGAGCCGGAAGAGGAGTACGACGGCGGCGGCTCGCCGGGCGGCGGCGGCTGCCGCTCGGCCCGGATCACGGGCGCCTTGGGCGGGACGGCGGTGACCGGCACGTCCTTCACCGTGGTCGTGGCGAGGGCGTCGCGCTGGACGGTGGGACGGCCCGTGGGGGCGACGGGAAGCGGTGCGGTCGCGGAGATCGGGGCGGTGGGCCGCAGCGGTACGGGCTCACCGGGCGTGGTGGCGGCGGTGCTCGGCCTGACGGGCAGGGCGGCGGCGGGGGCCACCGCACGCTGCACGAAAGGGAACCGGGCGGCGGCGGCCGGTCCGGCGCCAGCTGTCCCGGCGGCAGCCGTTCCGGCGGTCGCGGGAAGGGCGGGCCGCGGACGGTGCTGCGCGAACGGCGGGGTGGCACCGGGGAGCGGGGCGCCGGGAGCGGCCGGAGCGGTCGCGGCGCGCTGGACGAACGGAGGGAGCGCCGAGGGAGCCGTCGCGGCCGGAGCGGGCCGCATCGATGCCGGCGGTGTCGCCGGGGCCGCGGTGGAGAGGACGGGCGTGGGTCCGGCCGCCGGTGCCGGCAGATCCGGCGCGGCGGCTCGCGGTCCCTGCCGGGACGCCTCGGACGCCGGACGCGGGACGGTGGCCGGACCGCTCGACGCCTTCCGCTGCACGGGCGGCACGGAGGCACCGCGACCGGTGCGCCTCGCGGGAGCCGGGCTCGCGGCCGGGCCCGCGACGGGAGCACCGAGACCGAGGCGGGGCGCGGCGGGAGCGGGTATTGCGGCGCGCTGCACGGGCACGGAGGCGGTGGCTCGCTGCACGGGAACGGAGGCGGAGGCGGAGGACGGGGCCTGGGCCCCGGCCGGAGTCGAGGGTGCCGCAGACGGTGACGGCGCGGCGGGACGGGACGGGGTGGGGGAACCGGTGGACGGGGCGGTGGAGGAGCCGGTGGACGGCGCGGCGGACGGCGCCGCACCCGGCTCGCTCGGTCGCGGCGGGGCCTGGGGCTCGGCGCCCGAGGGAGCCGAAGGGGCCGAGGCGGACGAAGGAACCGAGGGGGCAGAAGCGGCGGCGGAGGCGGAAGGGGTGGCAGGCGCCGAAGAGGTGGCGGGGGTGGACGGAGCGGCGGGAGCGGAAGGCGCGGCGGGCAGGGACGGTGCGGAGGTCACCGTGGGCTTGTCCGTCGTCCGCGCACGCTGCACGGTCGGCCCCTCGCCCGTCCTGCCGCCGCCCGTCGGAGCGGAAGCGCGGCCCGGACCCGCCACGGGGGCGCCGAGGCCCGCTCGCGGGCGCCGGGGAGCCGGTGCGGTGGGCAGGGACGGAGTCGATGTGCCGGCCGGGGCAGCCCGGCCGGGCTCCGATGCCGGAACAGGCCGGCCGGGCTCGGGTGTCGGGGCCGGTCCGGCAGTCGGTGCCGGGCCGCCGGCGGCCGCGCTCTCGGCCACCCGGCGCTGTACCGGCGCCTCACGGCCACCGCTCGCGGCCGGGGAGTGCGTGGGCCGCCCGCTCGACGGCGCGACGGGAGACGCGGCCGGGGGCGCGGCCGGAGACAGGGGTCCTGCGGTGGTGGTGTCGGGGGCGCTGCCGGTCGTGGGCAGCGGGGCCGAACTCCCCGCCGTACGACCGCTTTCCGGAGCCGGGGTCCGCGGTGCGGACGGGCCCGGGGCGGTGGCGCGCTGCACCGGAGGCCGCGTCCCGGCGCCGGACGTGCCGGAAGGCCCGCCGCGGTCCGGGGACACGGCGGACGGCGAGGGCCGCGAAGGCGGAGGCGAGGACGGGGGCGTGGCGGACGTACGCGAGGGTGTCGTCGCGGGAGAAGTCCTGGGTGAAGCGGGGGAGGCGGCTGAGGCGGGAGAAGCCGGTGCGGCGGGCTGCGTGGATGCCGGGGCCGGGGCCGGAACCGGGGAAGCCGACGTGGACCGCTGGACGACGGGCGGGGCCGGGGAGGCCGACGCGGAGCGCTGAACGGCGGGCGGGGCCGGGGCCGCTGTCGGTGCGGTGGTGGCGTCGGGGGCGGGCGGGGCGGTGACCGGGGTCGCAGGGGCGCCGGCGGGCGGGGGCGACGGGTGGCCGGAGTCGGACGGTACCGGCTCCCCGGCACCGTCCGCCGCCCCGCCGCCGGTCCGGCCGCCCTCGCTCGCCGGTGTCCTGGGCGCCGACGGCAGCGTCCGCCGCTGCACGGCCGTCACCGGCAGGCCCGCCGGGGCATGCGTCAGCGCGCTGCGGCGCGGCTGTACGGCAGGTGCGGCGGTGACCCGCGGACCGGTGGCCGGAGCCGGTGCGACCGGAGTCGGCTGCGGCGCCCACGCCACCGGCACCGCGGGCTGAACGACCGCCGCCGGGGCGACCGAGCGCTGGACGGCGGCCACGGCACGCCGTCCTTCCGCCGGGCTCGTCCGGGCGGACGCGGCCGAGGAAGCGGGCCCAGTCGCGGAGGCGCGCGAAGCCGACGGCGTCGCCGCGGCCCGCGGGGCCGGAGAAGCCGACGGTGCCGGGGAATTCGGCGCGGCCGGTGAAACCGAGGACGCCGGAGACGCCGCAGAGACCGGCGCGGTGGGCGCAGCCGTCGCCGCCGACGCCGTCGTGGACGGGGGTGAGGCCTGGGCCGACGGCACCGGCGGGACGCTCCCGCCGCTCCGTGCCGGCGGTGCCGCCGCCGTCCGCGCGACCGGGGCGGCGTTCTGCCCTCCCGGCGACGGCACCCGCTGCACCGCCGGGGCCCGCTGCACCACCGGACCGGACGGACGGGCCGGACCGGCGGAACCGGCCGACGCGACCGGCCGGTTCGGCGCGGCCGGGCCCGCCGTGCCCGCGGTCCCGGCGGAACGCGCAACGGCACCCGGACCACTGCTCCCGGCGGGCGTCGCCGACGGCGTCCGCACCTCCCGCAGCGGCACCACCGGCACCGACGACGGCCGGCCGGCGGCCGGACCCGTCGTTCCCAAAGGGCCCGCCTGGTCGGCGGGTCCCGCCAACGGCAGGCGCTGGACCGGGCGTTCCAGGCCGGACACGGCCCGCGCGCCCGTCGGTCCCGTGCCGCCGCCGCTCGCCAGGGCGGCACTCGACGCGCCGTCCAGGACCGCGTGCGACCGCGTGCCCATGAACGAGGGGTTCTGCCAGGTCGGCAGCCGGCCGCCGAACCCCGAGTCCGCGACCGGCCCGCCCGACGTGCCGAGGGCACGCTGAATGGGCGGCAGCCCGGACCAGGCCGCCGCCACCACGGGCCGAGGCGCCGCCACGGGACGCGGCGCCTCGACGGCCGCCCCGGTGACCGCCTCGGCGGCGGTCCCGGAGCCGGCGGGCCCGCGCCCGCGCATCCGATCCCACAACCCCACTACTCAGCCCTCCGCTCCTGCGGAGGCCGCCCTGGTCACCAGAGACGCGATCTCCGCCGTGTAGCGGCGGCGGTCGGCGTGCTCCAGGTCCAGGATGTCCTCCAGGCTCCAGTGGAAGTGGTAGGCGACGTACGCGATCTCCTCGTGCAGCCGGTCGGTCGCGTACGTCACGATTCCCCCAGGCGGCTCCCGCCGAGTTCCACCTCGAAGGGCTCCGAACAGTGCGGGCAGTTGACCGCGGCCCGGGTGTGGCCCTCCGCGTTGATCTGCCGGTAGAAGTCCTGCAGGAACGCCAGGTCGGAGGCGAACATGTTCTCCACCACCCCGTCGTGGACGAAGGCGAGCGTCCCGAGCCGGGTGATGACCCGGCCGAGCAGCACCACCGACAGGAACGCCGGGTTCTCCTGGACGCGCACGTCCCGCAGCGGGATCAGTTCGTCCCGCGCCGTCGACAGGCGCATCACGCCGTCCCGGTGGACCGTGCCCTGCTCGTCGACGTACCCGCGGGGCAGCTGGAACGGGAACTCCGTGCGCAGCACCTCGACGGGTGACTCCGGTTGCCGGTCCACCTGCTGCTGAGGGGCCAGGGGCGCCGGCTCCTCCGGTGCGAGCGGCGCGCCCACGCCCTGGGCCCTGACAGCCGAACGCCTCATTACTCGATGACCAGTTCTTCGAACGTGATGGTCACCGTCTCGGTCAGCGCGGCGGCCTCGCCCGCCTTGACCGTGCTGGTGTCGATCTTGCTGCACCAGGCGTTGCGCAGGTTGTAGCGCTTCACCGGGTTGTTCTCGAAGTCCATCATGATGATGGAGGCGTTCTTGCGGGCCGTGGCCATCTGACCGTTGATCGACTCGTTGATCCACTGGGTGAACGACGAGGACTGGGTCATACCGCGGACGACCGTGCAGGTGCCGTTCTTCTTCACGCCCGGCAGGTTGCGGACGTGGTTCTTCCCGTCCGGCGTGTTCTGCTGGTAGGTGATGACGTCCTGCTCCATCGTCATGCCGCTGACCTCGGCGAGGTACTCGACCATCACGCCGTCGATCTGCAGGCCGAAATTGTGCGATGTGAGGGCGTCACCCGGCTGGAGACTCATGTGTTACTGCCCGTTCTTCTCAAGATTCCTGGAAAACAAGGGGGTTGGGACCCTGGGGTCCGCTACTCCTGGAGCTCGCCGCTGCCGCTGGAGAACTGGGCGAGGCGGAAGATCACGAACTCGGCGGGCTTGACCGGCGCGATGCCGATCTCGCAGATCACCCGGCCGACGTCGACGGACTCCGGCGGGTTGGTCTCCTCGTCGCACTTGACGTAGTACGCCTCCTCGGGCCGCTGCCCGAACAGGGCGCCGCTGCGCCATTCGTTGACCAGGAACGCGGAGATGTTGCGCCGGATACGGGCCCAGAGGTTGTGGTCGTTGGGCTCGAAGACCACCCACTGGGTGCCGATCAGGATCGACTCCTCCAGGTAGTTGAAGTACCGGCGGATGTTCAGGTAGCGCCAGGCCGGGTCGGAGGACAGCGTGCGCGCGCCCCAGATGCGGATGCCCCGGCCCGGGAAGGCGCGGATGCAGTTGACGCCGATCGGGTTCAGCAGGTCCTGCTCACCGCGGGTGATCTGGAGCTCCAGGTCGACCGCGCCGCGGATCACCTCGTTGGCGGGGGCCTTGTGGACACCGCGCTCGGCGTCGTTGCGGGCCCAGACGCCGGACACGTGACCGGACGGCGGGATCAGCCGCGACTGGCCGGAGGCCGGGTCGAAGGTCTTGATCCAGGGGTAGTAGAGGGCCGCGTACTTGGAGTCGTAGCCGGCCGTCTCCTGGCGCCAGACGCGGATCTGGCGGGCGTTGAGGCCGGGCGGCGGGTCGATGACCGCGACCCGGTCGCCCATCAGCTCGCAGTGCGCGATCAGGCCGAGCTGGACGGCCTTGACGGCCTCCAGGTCGATCGCGCCGCGCTGGTAGGCGGCCATCAGGTCGGGCACGGCCACCATGGACACCTCGTCGACGGCCTCCAGGCCGCCGAAGCCGGTGCGGTCGGCCGAGTCGCCGAGGTACTGGGCGGGGCCGGGGTGGGAGCCGGCGTCCGCGACGGGGGACGCGGACGGCGAGGACGGGGCGGGGGCCGCGAGGGCCACCGTCTGGTTGTCCGGACGGACCAGCTGCGCGGCGGGCGCGGCCTCGGTCACGGTGATGAGCTTGGAGCGCTCCTTGACCTGCGTGACGACGTAGTTGCGGCCGCCCTTCTTCGCGGTCACGTCGAAGGTCTCGACGGCCTTGCCGCCGTCCTTGACGACCAGCTTGAAGCGTTCGGCGGGGCCTTCGCCCTCCGGGTCGGAGACCTCGACGCTCAGGTCGCCGGAGGCCAGCGCGCTCACCGTGAAGGTGCCCAGCTGCTTGGCCTCGCCGGGCGGCAGCGCGGCCGGTGCGGCGCCGGCGCCGACGGCGGCGGGCGCGTCGGCGGTGCCGTCGGCGCCTTCCCGGGTGCCGCCGACACGGACGACGTAGGCCGCCGTGCCGCCGTTGTTGAAGAAGCCGTAGACGGAGTGCGCGAGGTAGTACCCGTCGGTGAACTCACCGAAGGACGCGACGTACTGCGTCCAGTTGGTCACCAGCGTCGGCTCGTTCAGCGGACCGGTCGGGGCCAGGCCCACGAAGGCCGCCACCGACGTGCCCACCCCCTCGATGGGGCGCGAGCCGCTGGCCACCTCCTCGACGTAGACGCCGGGCGACAGGTAGGACGGCATGCTCTGCTCTCCTCGGGGTACGAGACAGGAACGTTCCCACCCTCACGCGCGAAGCGCGTGTCCCGAAACGTCCTCCGGTGCCTGTTCGCGGGCAACGTCGTTGCCCGCAAGGGCAGGCCGGGCCGCCCGGCCGCCTCCTCGCCCCCTCCGCGTGCCCGTGTTCCTGTCCCCGCGGCCCTTCCGGCGTCCGGCCGGTGCCGGGTACGGAGGGAAGAGGCCCGTGCCGACGGGCCGCCGACCGAACGGGGACCGGGTATGCGCACCGAAGCAGAGAACCGCTCGACCGCCGAACGGACCGGCGAACGCGTCCGCCCGCCGGTCCGTCCCGCCGCCACGCCTCCGCCGCTGGCCGCGCTCCAGGGGGCCGCGGGGAACGCCGCGGTGACCCGGGCGATCCAGCGCGCCCGGCAGGACGCCGGGCCGGAGGGACAGGCCGCCGAGGCAGCCTTACCCGGTCACCGGCCGACGTCGGTCGCGGACGCGGTCGGCTCGCCCGGCGCACCGCTGGAGCCCCGCATCCTGCAACGCGCCGAGAGCGCCTACGGCATGGACTTCGGCCATGTGCGGGTCCACAGCGGGCCGGTCGCGCAGCGGTCGGCCGAGGAGCTGGGGGCGCGGGCCTACACCACCGGCCCGCACATCGTGCTCGGCGGGAGCCGCGTCGCCGACGAGGTGATGTACGAGGAGGTCGACCACGTCCGCCAGCAGGCGCTGGGCCCGGTGCCCGGCACGGCCAACGGCAGGGGCGAGAAGGTCTCCAGTCCGGACGACCCGTTCGAGCGGAGCGCCGGCTCCAACGGCCGCAAGCTGGCCGGGGGCGCGGCACCCGACCTGGCGCTGCCCGGCTTTGCCGCGCCGCCCGCCGGTGCGGTGCAGCGCAGCCCCGTCGAGGGCGTCCCCGTCCAGCGGGCGGACGCGGACCGGCCCGGTCCCGTGGCCACGGCCGAGCACCCGGAGCCCGGTTCGCCCAGGACCTCGTCCGGGGCGTCGACCCCGCCGTCGGCCGGGATCCCGGCCATCGCCCAGCTGGCCCGGCTCATCGTCGGCGGCGCCGACGTGATCAGGAACAAGCAGGTGCGCAGCGTCCTGCACCGGCGGGTGCGCGGCGGCCCGGCGTTCACCACGCAGGAGCTGGCGGCGATCGCGGCGGTCGAGGCCGAGGATCCCAAGTGGCTGAAGACCGTGGGCATCGGCACCCGCGCCGAGGCCGAGGCCTACATCAAGGCGGGCGACTTCAGCAGCTGGCTCCAGCAGCCCGAGGGCAAGCGGCTGCTCATCGCGACCCTGCGCTGGCAGCAGCACGTCGGCGACCGTGCGGAGGGCAAGCCGGCGGCCAAGGCCGGCCGGCCGGACTACCAGATGGGCCGTCACATGGCCATGCACGCCGCGGAGACCCCGCAGGACGAGAAGGAGCAGCTGAAGGGCGAGCGGGACGACCAGATCTTCCAGACCTTCGTGAAGACCCTGCTGCCGCCCGGCATCACCGACGACGTGCCGGACGCGGCGAAGCACAAGGCACGCGTGGCGCGCGGCACCGATCTGCTGACCAAGATCTTCCTGATCCTCAAGGAGGGGCTGAAGGTCTTCAACCCGGAGACGAAGGTCCATGAGGACTTCGAGGACGACGTGGCCTTCGCCCTGGCCTTCGGCGGGCGCGTCAACATCCGCATCCCGCAGCTGGCCGACGGCCAGCACGGCTACGAGCTGCCCCAGTGGCTCCACATCACCAAGGAGGACCGGAACTTCTGGCAGCCGAAGTCGACGCCCGAGGACCCGGTGTACCGGCGGGCGTTCGGGACGCACCACATGGAGATCGGCGACAACCAGAAGGACGGCACGCGGGGTTCCTTCGTGGAGAAGGGCGAGCTCGGCGCCACCTTCAAGAACACGGTCGATCCGCACACCCACCTCTACGGCCTGCCGCTGGCCATCGGAGGCATGGGAAATCTCGACTACCACGGCGACACCATCCTTCCGAACGAGTCCTACGGGCATGTGTTCATGGGCTACAAGCCCCCGACCGACAAGCGCGACGGCGCCCTCCAGGTCGGCATCGAGACCGCGGGACCCGGCGGCCGGACCCCGGACGGCTACGCACACGGTGTGACCAGCAGTGAGAGCAGGAACAACCCGGTGAGCCAGGTCGGCGGCCACAAGGACGACAAGCTCGGTGCCAACGCGCCGCTCAGCGCGAGCCAGCGCTACGTCGACCTGAAGGACTTCGGCAACTGGGTGCAGCGGCTGAACGAGATGGACGCGACCTGGCGTGAGGAGTTCGGCAAGGCCGGGACCCACGCCGAGAAGGCGGCCCTGTACCGGGACCTGATCGGCACGCGCTCCGCCTCGTAGACCGGTGGCGCGCGGGCGTCCGCAGGGGCAACGGGTCCGGTCCCTGCGGCGCCACGGTCTGCCCCGCGGTCCGCTGTGCCGGCTTCGCGCACCGCATAGCGTCGGCGCGTGAGCCTGTGGACTTCCCTGGAACCCGCCTCCGCGACCGTCGACCCCGGGTCCGAGACCCGCGTCCGCCTGCGATTGCGGAACACGGGTGACGTGGTCGACGAGTACCACTTCGAACCGGTGGGACCGGTGTCCCCGTGGACGACGGTCGAGCCCCGGACGCTGCGCCTCTACCCGGGGACCACCGGCACGGTCGAGCTGACCTTCGCCCCGCCCCGCACCTCCGACGCCACGGCCGGACCCAATCCGTACGCCGTGCGCATCACGCCCACGGAGCACCCCGAGGCCGTCACCGTCCCCGAGGGCAACCTCACCATCACGCCCTTCACCGAGCTGCGCGCGGAACTGGTCCCGCCGACGGTCAAGGGCCGCTTCCGGGGCCGCCCGAAGCTCGCCATCGACAACCTCGGCAACACCAAGCTCACCGCCTCGGTCGGCGGGAACGACAACGGCGACCAGCTGGTGTACGACATCCACCCGAGCAACGTGCAGATCGAGCCGGGCCGGGCCGCCTTCGTGAAGGCCACGCTCAAGCCGCGGCGGATCATCTGGTTCGGACCGAAGGAGCAGCGGCCGTACCGGCTCGTCGTGCAGCGGTCGGGCGTCACGCCGGAGCCCGTGGACGGCACGTACATCCAGCGCGGTTTCCTGCCCCGCTGGCTGGCCACGCTGTTCGGCACCCTGCTGGCCCTCGCCATCACCTTCGCGCTGATCTGGTTCAACTACAAGCCGCAGGTCAAGAGCCTGGCCGAGGAGCAGATCCAGGAGGCCGGGGTCAGTTCGATCGCGCCCAGCCCCTCGGCCACCCCGACGCCGCCGCCGGCGCCCAGCGTCACGGCCGCCGCCCCGCCCGCCGCGCCGGACGCCGGGAGCGGCGGCAACGGCGGCGGAGGGGGAGGCGGCGGGGGTGGCGGCGGCGCGACGGCCACCGTGACCGCCAAGCCCAAGCAGGACACCGCGGCGACCGCGGTGAACCGGCTCGCCGCCGACGACCCGTCGGGACGGCACATCTGCTACCGCGCCTTCGTCCGGGGCAGCGGCTGGCAGAAGCCCGTCTGCGACGGCACCATGGCCGGCACGGTCGGCAAGAACGTGCCGATCAAGGCCATCAACATCGCGGTGTACGGCGTCCAGGGCTCCGCCGCCAACGCCTTCGTCTACGACCCGCAGTCCACCAGCGGCCAGGGCAAGTGGAAGCCGAACTGGACGGCGATCGTCCCGGACGGCAAGGACAACTACATCGGCAGCACGAAGGCGGCCGACCCCTACATCGAGGGCTTCGCCTTCAACGTCGGCAACGGGCAGGGCTGCAACTACGCGAAGGTCCGCGACCACGACTGGGGCGACCAGTGGTGCAAGGGCGCCCGCCCCGACCTCGACTTCGTCGGCACCCTCGACAACACGCTGTGGCTCGAGGCCTTCAAGCTGACGGTGACCCCATGACCCTGTGGACCTCCCTGGAGCCCGCCTCCGCGACCGTCGACCCCGGGTCCTCGACCCGCGTCCGCCTGCGGCTGCGGAACACGGGCGACGTCGTCGACGAGTACCACTTCGAACCGGTCGGCCCCGTCTCCCCCTGGACCACGGTCGAACCCCGGACACTGCGCCTCTACCCGGGCACCACCGGCACGGTCGAGCTGACCTTCGCCCCGCCCCGCACCTCCGACGCCACGGCCGGACCCAATCCGTACGCCGTGCGCATCACCCCCACCGAACACCCCGAGGCCGTCACCGTCCCCGAGGGCAACCTCACCGTCACGCCCTTCACCGAGGTACGGGCCGAGCTGGTCCCGCCGACGGTCAAGGGCCGCTTCCGGGGCCGCCCGAAGCTGGCCATCGACAACCTCGGCAACACCAAGCTCACCGCCTCGGTCGGCGGCAGCGACCACGGCGACCAGCTCTCCTACGACCTGCACCCCAGCAACGTGCAGATCGAACCGGGCCGGGCCGCCTTCGTGAAGGCCACGCTCAAGCCGCGGCGGATCATCTGGTTCGGGCCCAAGGAGCAGCGGCCCTACGTGCTCACGGTGCAGCGGTCGGGCGTCAATCCACAGCCTGTGGACGGCACGTACATCCAGCGGGGCTTCCTGCCCCGCTGGATCGCCACCCTCTTCGGCAGCCTGCTGGCCCTCGCCATCACCTTCGCGCTGATCTGGTTCGCCTACAAGCCGCAGGTCAGGAGCCTGGCCCGGGAGGAGGTCCAGGAGGCGGGCGTCAGCTCGATCGCGCCGAGCCCCACCGCCAGCGCGCCCCTGGCCGCCCCGCCGCCGCCCTCGCCGACCCCGGTCGAGCAGCCGACCCACGAGGAGAACACCTCGGGCGGCCAGTCCGGCGGGGGCGGCGGGCAGGCCCAGCCGTCGCCGAAGGAGACGAAGAAGAAGGCCCCGAAGCCCGTCGTACCGGCGTACAACGTCCTGCTGCGGAACACGACGACCAAGAAGTGCGTGGACATCCCCGGCTACGAGAAGGGGACCAGCGACGGCCCGGTGCGGGAGTTCACCTGCAACGAGACCACCGCGGACAACCAGCTGTGGAACCTGGAGGTGCGCTACCCGAAGGGCGGTCCCGGCTCCGCCGCGCTCTTCCAGATGCGCAACGTCAAGGACCAGCTGTGCATGGACCTGCCCGGCAACGGCTCCGCGCGGCTGTCCGCGCCGATCACCGAGTTCAAGTGCGACGGCACCAAGGCCGACAACCAGCTCTGGTGGATCGACAAGCAGCCGGGCGGCGCCTACTGGATCCGCAACTTCGCCAGCGACAACCTCTGCCTGGACGTGGCCGGCTACAGCACCGGCGTCAACGACACGAACCTGACGCTGTACTACTGCTCGCGCACCGACGACCAGGAATGGCTGATCGTCCACCCGTCGAAGGACTAGGGCCTGCCTGACGGTTCACCAGGTGCCCGGCACCAGGCGGCCCGCCTTGCGGTACTCGCGGCGGGCGCCTTCCAGCAGGTCCGCCGCCGTGACCGGTTCGCCGGACCCGGCGGCCAGGTAGGCGGCGGTGACCACGGCGCTGCGGATGGCGCCGCCGGCCAGCTCGAAGTCGCGGGCCAGCGGGCCGAGTTCGATGTCCGGCTCGCTCGGCACGTGCACCAGCCCGTGCCGCCACAGCGCCAGCCGCTGCTCCTCCTCCGGGAACGGGAAGTCGATCACCAGGTCCAGGCGGCGGGTGAAGGCCTCGTCGATGTTGGCGCGCAGGTTCGTGGTGAGCAGCGCGATGCCGTCGAAGGCCTCCAGGCGCTGCAGGAGGTAGGCGGACTCCAGATTGGCGTACCGGTCGTGGGCGTCCTTGACCTCGGAGCGCTTGCCGAAGACGGCGTCCGCCTCGTCGAAGAGGAGCACGGCGTCGGTGCGGTCGGCCTCGGTGAAGATGCGCTCCAGGTTCTTCTCGGTCTCGCCGACGTACTTGTCGACGACCGAGGAGAGCTGCACGACGTAGAGGTCCAGGCCGAGTTCGGCGGCCACCACCTCCGCGGACAGGGTCTTGCCGGTGCCCGAGTCCCCCGCGAACAGCCCGAGGACGCCACGGCCCCGGCCGCCGCCGGCGCTCAGCCGCCAGTCGCCGAGGACCCGGTCGCGGTGGCGGGCCCGCAGGGCCAGTTCGCGCAGCTCGGTCAGCGGGCGTTCCGGCAGCACCAGGTCCCGCCAGTCGACGGCGGGCCGGATCCGGCGGGCGTGCTGTTCGAGCCCGGACGCCGACTGCTGGCGGGCGGCCAGCCGCAGGTGTCCGGCGGTCAGCTCGGTGCCGTCGAAGGCGGCGAGCGCCTGCGCGGCCCGGGCCGCGCGGACGAGCCGGTCGCCCGCCAGGTGGTACGGGGCGACGGTGGCCGCGAGGTCGAAGCCCGAGGTGCCGGGCAGCACGGCGGCCCAGGTGTCGGCGGCCACCGCGCGCCGGGACGGCACCTCAAGGACGAGCGGGTCGCCCCGGTCGCACCACTGCGGGTCGTAGGGGTGCGGGCTGGTGACCAGCACGGTGACGTCGGTGGCCCGGTGCAGCTCCGCCACGAGGGCACGGGGCTGGACCGCGTCCACGAGTACGGCACGGCCGGTGAGACGGGCCTCCCGGAGCAGTTCCGGGACGTGCGCCTCGGGGCCGGTGTAGTGCAGCACCTCCGTGCCGGCCAGCCGCAGCGCGGCCGTCGCACAGCCGAGGCCCTCGCCCTCCCGGCGTTCCCGCAGGTATCCGAGGAGCGGCCCGGCGGCGATCCGTCCGGCCAGCCGCCGCACGAACTCCTCGTCCTCCCCGGCACCGGATCCGCCGTCGTACGACGGGGTCCGCAGGTGTCCGGCCAGGACCGGGTCCGGGGTGTCGTCGCCGAGGAGGTGGGACAGCACCCGGTCGGGGACGCGCAGCGAGCGGCTGAGGAAGGGGCGTTCGGGCTCCTCGACGGCGAGCAGGCCGAGCGCGGTGAGCGGGGCGGCCGGGTGGAAGCGGGCGCGGGCCTCGGCGAGGTGGGCGGGGACGCCGAACAGGTCGAGGGCGAGGGCGACGGTGGCGCGGCGGCGGCCGACGTCGTCGTTGAGGTAGCCGTACAGCGGCTCGAAGGTGCGGTCCAGGTCCGGGGCGAGCGCGATGAGCAGGACCGTGGTGTCGAGCGGGCCGAGCCCGAGGCGGGCGGCGAGGTCGGCGAGCCGGTCGCCGGTCTCCGCGTCCAGGTCCGGGAGGTCGGCCGGTGCCGTCGGCCGCAGCAGGTGCCGTACCGCCTCGTCGGAGAGGTAGAGGCCGCGCAGCGGGTCGCCGGCCGTCGGGTCGTCGGCCGAACGGTGGGCGACGAGGGCGGCGGCCCGGTCCCGCAGCCCGGCCAGCCGGGCGAGCAGCGGTGCGGCCGGCGCCAGGGAGACGTCGAGGGTCACGCCCGGTTCCCCCGGGCGGCCTTGGCCTGGGCGATCTGGGCGGGACGGTGGCCTCGCTCCTCCAGGACCGGTGCGTCCTCCTCCAGTCCGGCGCGGACGCGGACCGAGGCGCCCTCGGTGACCGGCGGGCCGGCGTCGTACTCGGGGTAGGCGGGGAAAGGTGCCGTGATGACGACGTCCAGGGAGGGCTTCAGCTCACCGCCGAGCGCGGACCAGATCTCGGCCAGGGAACGGGCCTCGGTCTGGATTCCGGCCACCGAGAGCGCCACCGTCAGTCCCAGCCGGCGCAGCGAGGGCGGCAGTTCGTCGGGGTGGATCAGCTCCCTCGGGATCAGGGTCGCCAGCACGGCGCTGATCAGCCGGTGTTCGTCCTCGGGCCGCTTGGTCCACGCCGTGACCAGGTAGGACAGCCGGAACCAGCGGGGCGGCTGGCGGCGCTTGACGACGACGTCCCGGTCGTCGCGGATGTCGACGTGCCCGCGCTGACGGCGTTTCACGTCCTCGCGGATGTCGTACAGATAGCTGTTGATCACCGGGCCGTTGCGGCGGGCCGCCCAGTCACGGGTGGGGGCGTCGAAGGAGATCTCGATGCCGGAACCCTCCAGCGCACCGCCGGTCAGCATGTTCCGCAGTACCTGGTCCACCTCGTGGATCACGCCGTACTCACCACCCCATGGACCTGTCCGCACTCATGTCCCATCCTGCCCTCCGGCCCCGCCGCGCCCGCAGGAACGGCCGGGCACACCACGTTGCCCGGGAACCGGTGCGTGCTGCCCCTTCGGTCAGATGTAGCCTTCCCGGAGGGCATGGGCCACGGCGTGTGCCCGGTTGCGCAGGTGCAGCCGGGTCGTCAGCCCGTGCATGACGTTCTTGACGGTGCGCTCGGAGTAGGACAGCTTGCTGGCGATCTCACCGGTGTCGAGGCCCTCGGCGACCAGTCGCAGTACGTCCACCTCGCGGGCGGACAGCCCGGAGGCCGGGGCGCCCGGACGGCCCGCGGCGTTACGGTGCAAGGTGCCGACCTGGTTGATCAGCCGGCCGAGCAGGTCGGCCGGCAGGTCGCCGTCGCCGCGCGCGGACGCGAGCACGGCCTGCACCAGGCGCAGTTCGGTGGCCTCGTGCCGCCAGACGATGGCGCCGACCCCGCACTCGATGACGTCGAGCAGTTCGGTCTCGCGCAGGGCCCCGACCACGAGCACCGCCCGTGCGCCCTCGCTGCGCACGACCCTGCGCAGCCTGGTCAGTTCGGGTTCGCCGAGGCCGTCGCTGATGAGCAGGGCCACCGTGCCGGGGCCGGTCTCGGACTCCTCGCGCAGCTCGATCTCCGGGTGCCGGCGCAGCTGGCTGAGCGCACCCTCACGGGAGATCGGGTCCGGTGCGTACACCGCGACGGGCGTACGGGTGACCGACGCCGGTGAGCTGTTGCTGGCCAACCGCTTCCCCTATGTCCACGTGCCCGTCACCCCTGAGGGAACGGTGACGGGCGGGAGTACCCAGCCTGAGGGGACCAAAGGGGCAACGGCAATCGTGGACGACCACGAGATGGACCACGAGATACGGGGTGGCTTCGTACCGTGGTCCACCGCGGGCCGGTGGGGGTTGCTCGCGCAGTTCCCCGCGCCCCTTCCGGGGCGCGGGGAACTGCGCGAACGGCCACGACGCACCCGCGGCCAACCACGGTCCGGGACGACCCGATTGTGCCGACCCGGCAACAAAACCGCCGCCCGCCAGGGCTCCCCCGAACCTGTCCCGCTGCCGCCGCCTCTAACCCCACGGGCGACGCCCGAACCCGCCAGCGCACCGCGAGGAGCCAGGAATGATGCAATCTTCCCCTGAACTCGTCGACGCCATGCACCTGTTGACCGGCGAAGCCGCCCGCACCCGGTCCGGGGCCGGCCGCCTCGTGCTGCTGCGGGGCGCCACCGGGACCGGCCGCACCACCGTCCTGGAGGCCGTCGCCGGGCAGGCCCCCGCCCTCGGCCTGCGGACGCTGCACGCCCGCTGCTCGCCCGCCGACACCGGCATATCCTTCGCCACCGTCCTGCAACTCCTCGGCCCGGTGCCGGAGTTCGCGGACCTCGCGGTGGACGGCGACGAGCGGGCGACCGCCGCGGGACTGTGGCGGGTGCTGCGCGCCTACGCCGAGGACTCGCCGCTGCTCGTCGCCGTGGACGACGTGCACCTCGCGGACGGCCCCTCCCGCCGCTGGCTCGTGGAGTCCGCCCGCCACATAGACCGCTTACCCATCCTCCTGGTCGTCGGCGAACGCAGCCAGTACGACCTGGACCCGCCCGCCCCCGGCTTCGCCCACACCCTTCCGCCGGCCCTCGTGCGCACCCACACCCTGGCCCCGCTCACCCCGGAGGCCGCGGCCGGCCGGGTCCGCGACGCCTTCCCCGGCGCGGACCGGACCTGGGTCGAGGACTGCGTGCGGGCCGCCGCCGGCAGTCCGCTGCTCCTGCGCGCCCTGCTGGACGACCTCCGCGAGGCCCGGCACCCCGCGGTGCCCACCGCCACCGCCGCGCTGTACCCGGGCGCCTACCCGGGCGCCGTGCGCTGGTGGCTGGACAGTGCGGGGCCGGCCACCACCGAGGTGGCCCGTGCCCTCGCCGTCCTGGAGGAGAACACCGGTGCCGTGCTGCCCGACATCGACATCACGCCGCTGCTCGCCGAGCTGACCGGCGCCGATCCGACGCGGGTGGCCGGGTGGCTCACCGCCATGACCAACCTCGGGCTGCTCACCCCCGGCCCCGACTGCCGTCCGCGCTACCCGCATCCGCTGCTGCGCGACGCCGTCCTCGCCGGTGTGCCCGCGGCCCGCCGCCGGGCCGTGCACCGGGGGGTCGCCGAGGCGATGCTCCGTCACGACGCGCCCGCCGAGACGGTGGCCCGGCAGCTGCTCGCGACCGGACCGGTGACCGCGCCCTGGGCGGTGTCCCTGCTCCAGGACGCCGCCGCGCTCGCCCTGTTCGACGGCCGCGCCGAGGACGCGGTCGGCTACCTGCGCCGGGCCCTGGACGAACCCCTGTCCGACGACCGAAGGCAGCGGCTGCTGACCGAGCTGGGCTCGCTGGAGTACGCCGCGCCGCGCTCCTCCGCGGCGATCCCGCGGCTCGCCGAGGCGGTCCGGCTGCCCGCACCCCCGCAGGACCGGGTCCGGGCGGCCGTCGCCCTCGGCACCGCGCTCACCGGCCGGGGCCGCACCCGCAGGGCCGTCGAGGTGCTGCGGTCCGTGGACGGCGAACTGAACGACCACCCCGACCTGGTGCGCACCCTGCACACCGCCACCGTCCTCCTGTCCGACCAGGACCAGGAGATCCGGCAGGAGGTCTACCGCAGGCTGTCCGAGACCGCCGAGCACTCCCCCGAGCTGGTCGGCTCCGCCGGGCAGGCCCTGCTGGTGCGGCACGCGGCCTCCGCGGGCCTCGTCTCCGCCCGGGACGCCATGCGGCGGCTGCGCGCGCTGCTCGCCGAACCCACCGACCCGCTCACCGAGCCGTTCCTGGTCGGTACCGCGGCGACGGTCGCCCAGTGGGCCGACGAACTCGACGAGGCCGCCCGGCTGGTGGACCGCGGCCTGGCCGGACAGCGCCCCGACCTGCTGCACCCCATGCACCAGGCCCTGATCAACAGCCGCTGGGACATCGCCGCGGCCCGCGCCGACTTCACGGACCCGGTGGCCGCGCCGGAGACGGTCACACCCGGCAACGCCCACGCGCACATCCTGGTCGCGCTGGTGGAGACCGGCCGTACCGCGCAGGCCGCGGAGCTGGTGGCCGGCCTCGACCTGCGGGAGGCGGCCGACTCCTGGGAGCTGAACCGGTACCTCTACGCCCGGGGAGTGGTGCGGGCCGCCGACGGCGATCCGGCGGCGGCGCTGCACGACTTCCTGGAGTGCGGCCGCCGCCAGTCGGCCCGTGACGTCCACAGCCCGGTGGTCACCCCCTGGCGGACGGCCGCCGCCGAGTGCCGGCTGGCCCTGGGCCGTCCCCTCGAAGCCATCGCGCTGGCCGAGGAGGAACTGCGGCTGGCCCGGATCTGGGACACCCCGCGCACGGTGGGCCGGGCCCTGCGCGTCCTCGGCACCGCGACCGGCGGCCGCCGGGGGCTCGAACTCGCCGAGGAGGCCGTGGCGGTGCTGCGCGGCGGCGGGCCCGCCGGTACCGAACCGGCCCGCGCGCTGCTCGCGCTGGGCCGCCAGCTGACCGCCGCGGGCGAGGCCGCGCGGGCCCGGGACCGTCTGCGGGAGGCCGTGGAACACGCCGAACGGCTCGGTGCCCTGCGGCTGGCGGAGCTGGCCGAGGAACTGCTGCGCAAGGGCGGCGCGCGCTCCCCCCGGCGCCGGACCGGCGCCGGCTCCCTGACCGGCAGCGAGCGCCGGATCGCCGAACTCGCCGCCGAGGGACGCACCAACGTGGAGATCGCGGCACTGCTCCACCTGGCCCGCCGTACCGTCGAGACCCATCTCACGCACACGTACAAGAAGCTGGGCATCCGCCGCCGGGCGGACCTGCGCCCGGCACTGGAGCAGGGCGCCCGGCGCGGGTAGCGGCCGCGGCCGGGGTCAGGGCGCCAGCCAGTGGCCGGCCGCCGCGAGCAGGGCCCGGACGCCCGTCTCCAGGGTGGGCTCCTGGGCGGGGGCGAAGTGCGGGGAGTGGTTGGAGGGGATCTGCGGCGGGATGCCGTCGCGGACCAGCGCCTCCAGGTCGACGTCCACGAAGAGCCGGTGGTCGGCGCCGCCGACGAACCAGAACACCGAGGGGACCCCGAGGGCCGTGCCGAAGGCGCCGAAGTCCTCGCTGTTGGGGACCGGCGAGGTCAACTCGAACGTCAGGCCCGGGAATTCGGCGGCCAGCGCGGCCTGTACGGCCTCGGTGGCGGCGGGGTCGTTGTGGGTGACCGGGAAGGAGTCGATGGGGACGATCTCCGGTTCCCGCGGCGCGGCGGAGGCCGCCGCCTCGGCCCGGACGATCCGCTCGACCGCCGCCAGCACCCGTTCCCGCACGGCCGCCGTGGTCGACCGTACGTTGATCTTCAGCTCGACGGTGTCCGGGATGATGTTCTCCTTGGTGCCGCCGTGGATCGAGCCGACCGTGACCACGGCCTGCTGGCCCGCGCCGACTTCGCGGGAGACGACCGTCTGCAGCCGCATCACCACGGCCGCCGCCATGACCACCGGGTCGACGGTGGCCTCCGGCGTGGACCCGTGCCCGCCCCGCCCGAACAGCGTGACCCGCAGGCTGTCCGCGCCCGCCATCAGCGCCCCCGCCCGGGTCCCGACCAGCCCGGCGGGCGCGGCGGCCACGTGCTGGGCCAGGCACACGTCCGGCCGCGGGAACCGCTCGGCGAACCCGTCGGCGAGCATCTTCGGCGCACCGCCCACCTCTTCGGCCGGCTGGAACACCGCCACCACCGTCCCGCGCCAGCCCTCCCGGACCGCCGCCAGCCGGTCGGTGGCCCCCAGCAGCCAGGCGACGTGCATGTCGTGCCCGCACGCGTGCATCACCCCGTCGTTCTCGGAGGCGTACGGCAGGCCGGTCTCCTCCCGCACCGGCAGCGCGTCCATGTCGGCCCGCAGCAGCACGACGGGTCCTTCACCGTTGGCCAGCACCCCGACCACTCCGGTGCCGCCGACCCGCTCGGTGACCTCCCAGCCCTGGTCCCGCAGCCGCTCCGCGACCACGGCCGCGGTCCGCTCCTCCTGGAAGGACAGCTCCGGATGCGCGTGCAGATCCTCGTACAGCGCCCGCAGTTCGGGGAGCTTCCCGGTCAGTCCGGCCAGCAGAGGGCTGATGCTCATGGCGTCGTCTCCAGAGGTGGATGGCGGTGCTTGCCCGACGAGTCTCCACCGTCACCGGTGGCGGGAGACGCCCGGGCGCTCCTTTCACGCCCCGCCGGACGCCGCACGCCCCGCAGGTCGCCCCGGGTGCGGTCTTGCCCCGGACGGCCCGCGCCGGAGACCATTCCCGCATGTTCGATGGACTGGACGGACTCAAGAACCTGGCGGGCAAGGCGGCCGAGAAGGCGAAGGACGTCGCCGAGGAACACGGCGACGCCATCGAGACCGGCCTGGAGAAGGCCGGCGACCTCGCCGACCGGCACACCGACGGCAAGTACGGCGACCAGATCGACACCGGGGTCTCCAAGGCCCGGCAGCTGGTCCGGCGGCTGGGCGAACAGGCCGGCGAGGAGGGCCCGGAGAAACCCGGGCCCTGACCGCCGTCCACCACCGCCGCGCGTCCCGCTCCGGCTACGGCTCGTCCGTGGTCGGGCGGGTCCGGCCCGGCTCAGGCAACTGGCCCCGCTTCAGGCGGGCGTGCAGGACGTCACCGATGAACAGGTCGTAGATCAGCACCCCGATCACGCCGCCGACCAGCGGGCCGACGATCGGGATCCACCAGTAGCCGGTGAATCCGGCGCCGTTGCCCGGGAACGCGAGACTCTTCCACCCGGCCAGCCAGGTGAGCACCCGCGGACCGAAGTCGCGGGCCGGGTTGATGGCGTAGCCGGCGTTCGCGCCGTAGGACATGCCGATGGCGGCGACCGCCAGGCCGATGATGAACGGGCCGAGGTTGGACCCGACGGCCGTGTTGCGCAGGTCGATGACCGCGACGACGAACATGACCAGGAACGCGGTACCCACGATCTGGTCGATCAGCGGCCCCCAGATCCCGCCGTGGAAGTACGGCGCCGGGAAGGTCGCGAAGATGGAGAAGGTGGCCTCGGTGTGCCCGCCCACCTTCGGCGGCTGCGACGCGGCGTCGAACGCGTTGATGGCGTCGTGGTACACGAGGAAGACCAACGCGGCGCCGGCGAAGGCGCCGAGGACCTGTGCCGCCCAGTAGGGCACCACCTTCGCCCAGGGGAACCTGCGGCGCACGGCGAACGCGAGCGTCACCGCCGGGTTCAGGTGGGCGCCGCTGACCCCGCCGGCCACGTAGATGGCGAAGGTCACGGCCAGGCCCCAGCCCCAGGCGATGAGGAGCCAGTCACCGGCGGCCAGGAAGATCGTCGTGGGTGTCGCCGCCCGGCCCGAGCCCGGCAGCGCGGCCACCGCCATCGCGACGGAACCGGCTCCGAACGCGAGGATGACGAAGGTCCCGAGGAACTCCGCCAGGCACTCACCGAGCAGGCCTCCACGGCTTCTGAGCCGGGAGGGCTTGAGGAGAGGAGGTATTTCCACCGCCATCGCTGGCCCCCTTTAGCCATCGCTGGCCCCTTGAGAGGAGCAATCGCGCCGAACGCCATATCGGCCCACAAATGATGTTCGCGCAGATTCGCTCGTCCCGCCCGGCGGAACCTCCTGCGCCGCGCTATCCGTCGAGGTCGTCGGCGTAGTGCCGGAAGCCGTGCCGGTCCCGGTGGATGGCCCAAAGCGTGTCGGCGAGCACGGCGGGGTCCTTGCGCGCGTGTCCCTCGACGATGGCCCCGGGAATCACCAGTTGCGCCACGTGGATGCCCTCGCCGGCGAGGGCGTCGTGCAGCAGGTGCCCGTAGGCGCTCTCGGCGGCGAAGGCGACGGAGGTACCGGCGCGGTCCGGGTGCGGAATGACGGCCGTGCCGCCGTTGACCAGGAGGACGGTCCCGCGGCCCAGTTCGCGCATCCCCGGCAGCACCTGCTGCACCGCGGCGACGGGCCCGTACACCGAGAACTCGACGGGCCCGAGCAGGTCCGCGTGGGTGGTCTCCAGGACGGGACGCATGAAGTCCGGCTGCGGCACCGGGCTGTACTGCAGGATCTCGACGGTCCCCAGTTCCTCACCCGCGCGCTCCAGGGCGCCGGCGAGGGCGAGCGGATCCCGTACGTCGGACGGGTACCCGCGGGCCTCGACACCGAGGCCGGCGAGTTCCTCGGCCAGCGCGGCGAGCCGGTCCGCGTCGCGGGCGAGCAGCGCGACGCGGTGCCCCTCCCGCCCGAACCGCCGGGCGACGGCGGCCCCCAGCCCCGGCCCGGCTCCCACGATGGCGATGCTGCTCACGACGTGACTCCTGACGGCCGGCGCGACGAGGACGTACGTAGCTCCGTACCGCGCCACCGCCCGCTTCACACGTGTTCCGGCCGGGGCGGCCGGAGATTCCGCTCCGGCCGCACCCGCGGACCCGGGACGCGGGGCCGCGGCATCCGGGCCGGTGACGGGGGCCGTGTCACCCGGGTGGGTGGCGTGGGCTCGTGGGCGGGGGTGGGGCGGGTGAGGGTGGTGGTGGGCGTCGTGCCCGCGCCGGCGTCCGGCACGCCCGCGCGCGGCGCGTCCCGTCGCGCCGGGCACGCGGCCCGGTCGTCGGCGAGGAGGAGGCACGGATGGCGGACGCCGGGTCCGAGCGGGCCGAGTGGGAGGAACTGCGCGGACGGCTGACGGCGCTGGAGGACGAGCGGGCGCGGCGGACCTCGCGGCACCGCGGCCGGTCCCTGCTCGGTGCCGTCCTCGTCGTCCTCGGCTGTCTCCTCGCCCCGCTCTCCGTCGTCGCCGCGTGGGCCGCCGACGTGGTGGGCGACACCGGCCGCTACGTCGCCACCGTCGGCCCGCTCGCCTCGGACCCCGCCGTGCAGGACGCGGTCGCGAACCGGGCCACCGACGCGCTGATGAGCCGCCTCGACCTGCCCGCGCTGCTCGCCGACGTGACCCCGGCGGACCGGCCCCGGCTGCAGCAGGCGCTCGGCGGCAGGCTGGGCGGCGCGCTCGAAGGGGCCGTCCGCAGCCTCGTCCACGACGAGGCCCGCAAGGCCGCCGCGTCGGACGCGTTCAGGACCGTCTGGACCGACGCCAACCGCCGGATCCACAGCAGCCTCGACAAGGCGCTCACCGGCAGCGGCGGCGGTGCGGTCCGGCTCACCGACGACACCGTCACCCTCGACCTCGGCCCGCTCGTCGACCAGGTCAAGCAGCGGCTCGTCGACGCGGGCCTGACCCCCGCCGAGCACATTCCCAGCGTGCACACCGACTTCACCCTCGCGCGGTCCGACCAGATCGCCCGGTACCGGACGTACCTGCGGCTGCTGCAACTCGCGGGCAACTGGCTGCCGGTGCTGGCCGTCCTGCTGATCGCCGCCGGTGTGCTGCTCAGCGTCCGGCGCCGCCGCGCCCTGGTCGCGGGCTGCGCAGGCGTCGCGGTCGCCACCGGGCTCCTCGGCATCGGGCTGAGCGTGTTCCGCACGTTCTACCTGGACCGGCTGCCCGCGGGCGTCTCCCCGGGCGCGGCCGCCGCCGTCTACGACGCGCTGGTGCACTTCCTGCGGACCACCGTGCGGATGGTCGTGGCCGTGGCCGTGGTGGTCGCCCTGGGCGCCTGGCTCACCGGTCCCGGCCGGTACGCCGGGCTGGTACGGCGGCTGTGGTCGGCCGGGATCGGCGCGGTGCGGTCCACCGCCGGCCACGCCGGTCTGCGGACCGGCCCGGTCGGCCCCTTCGTCCGCCGCCACCACGCCTGGATCGGCCGGCTCCTGGTCGTCGTGGCCCTGGTGGTCTGGCTGCTGTGGTCCTACCCCACCGGCTGGGTGGTCGTCGGCATCGCCCTGTGCCTGCTGGCCGCCCTGGCGGTGGTGGAGTTCCTGGCGTCGCCGGAGCCGGACGACGGGCGCCGCGGCGGGCCCGCGTAGCCGTCGCGCGCGGGTGTCATTCCTCCGGCGGCTGCGCCTCCATCAGGCGTTCCGCGATGTCGTCCGCCCAGGCCTGGGCCCAGTGCCGCAGGTCGGCGACCGCCGGCTCGTCCAGGCCGTACGCGGTGAACTGCCGGTCGTCGATCCAGTCGGTGCCGGTCAGGCGGGCCTGGAGGTCGGTCAGGTCGAAGGTGTCGCGGGCGTGGCGGCGGCCGAGGTCCTCCAGGTCGGGCAGGCTCCAGCGGTCCGCCGCCGCGTGCACGACGAGGAGGTCACGGGGCAGGCCGCGGTCGGTCAGCGCCCAGACCCGCATGCCGACCGTGTCCGCCAGGGACAGCGTCAGGCCGAGTTCGGTACGGACCGGCGGGTGCCACAGGGCCTCCTTGAGGAGGTCGACCTCGCCGGCCTCCTCCGACACGGTGTCGGTGACGATCAGTTGCGCGGAGAGCGGGTCCGTCTCGCGTCTGCTCACCTGCCAGCCGTGGTCGCGCAGGACCGCGGCGACCGTCTCGGCGATGGTCCGCATCGGTGCCGGGTGCTGGGTCGCGGCCTCCAGCGTGCGGCCGGGCCGGTCCAGCAGGCCGTGGGCCAGGGCCGCGTAGTCGCCGGTCAGGGCCAGCGGATAGGCGGCCCCGGCGGACAGCAGGCCGGGCAGCAGACGCCGGTGCAGTTCGGACAGACCGACGCTCACGCGACGGCCCCGGCGCGGCGGGGGAGTTCGGCGGGGGTGGGGGGTGCCATGGGGGGATTATCGCTGGCCGGACGGCGCGGCGGGGCCACGGCGCCACGTCCGGCACCGAGCCGTCCGCGGGGCCCGGCGGCTCCACCGGCCGCACCGGCTTCCGCCCTGTCCGCGCCCCGGGATGACCGCGTGTCAGACGTGTGCGGCGTGTTCGGGCCGGTACAGGGCCAGTGCCCAGATCACGAAGAAGTCGATGCCGATCATGATGAGGGCCCAGAGCGGGGCGTAGGGCAGGAACAGGAACTGGGCGACCATGCTCAGCGCGGCCAGGAAGATGCCGACGCCGCGGGCCCAGCCGGGAGCGCCCTTGAGGAGGGCGGCACCGGCGATGACGCCGAGCGCGCCCAGGATCACCAGGATCCAGCCCCACCCGGTGAGGTTGATCTTGTAGACGTAGTTGTGGATGCGGGTGTACACGTCGTCGGTGGCGATGGCGGAGATGCCCTGCAGGATGGCGAAGATGCCGTTCATCAGCAGGAGGACCCCCGCGAAGACCACCCCGCCGGTGGCCCAGCCGCTGTTCGGGGCGGGCGCCGGTGCCGGCGCCGGATGCGTCTGCTGTGTCATGGGTACGACGATCCGGCCGCCCTCGGCACCGCACCACGGGGGTTACGCCGAACGGGTGAAGCGGTTCCCCGCGGCCCGAGGGGTCACCGGCCGACCGGGCCGACGTAGGTCCCCGGGTGGGTCGCGCCGTCCTGGAGCACCACGGGACCGCCGTGCCAGGGCAGGTCGTACGAGGTGCGCTGGTCCGGCGCGGTGATGACGACCGTGGTCGGCGTGAAGGCGGTGGAGTCGCCCGCGTCGGAGGGCAGGTAGGTGAGGGTGAAGCGGGCGGCGGCGCCGCTCGCCAGGGTGACCCGCTGCGGGGTGGCGTCGGTGCGCCGCAGCGACCACTGCCGGCCGCCGTCGACCAGGTCGACGCCGGGGAAGCCGTAGAGCGTGCAGGTGCGGCCGCTCTTGTTGGTGAGCGCCACGACGGCGTGCTTCTGACCGCTGCCGCTGCCGGTGTCCGCCCAGGAGTAGCCGAGCCCGGAGGCCTGGCAGGCGGCGGTCGCGGAGCCGCCCCCGGCCGCCGAGCCGCCCGTACCCGTGCTCCCGCCCGTGCCGCGGCCCGAGCCGCTGGTGTTCCCGGCCTGCGCGGCCCCGGAGCCGGCGGAACCGCCCGAGCCCGTGGATCCGTTCGAGCCGGTGGAGCCGGTGGAGCCGGCCGGGTTCGACGAGCCCGTGGAGCCGTCGGAACCCGCCGTGCCACGGGCCGAGTCGCCCGCCGCCGGGGCCGCCGTGCCGCCGTCGGAGGTGACGGAGCCGGACGCGGTGCCGTCGCACGCGGTCAGCGCGGCCATCAGCGCGGCGGCGCCGGCCAGGGCGGCGGCGGTCCTGCGGAGGTTGCGGCGGCGGTTCGACATGGGGTCCCCCAGCGGTGGTGTCCTTCCCGGCTCTCTGCCGGACACCTCTTTCGATGCGGCCCCGGACGGCGAAGTTCGGGGCCGGCCGTCACGGGACCGTCGTGGTCGTGTCACGCCCGCCGTTACGGACCGCGGCCACCCGTCGTCTCCCGCGGGGTGTCAGGCCATCCAGAAGAAGACCGCCGTCATGCGCTTCTCCTCCAGCGTCTTCCCGGCGTAACGGGTCGCGCTGTGCACGAGGTTGGCGTTGTAGAGGAGCAGCCGGTTGTACTTGTGCGGGACCCGGACGTCCTCCTCGAAGTGGTCGCCCGGCACGAACCGGGTCCCGAGCGCCTCCACGAGGTTGTTGTGCGGGGCCTGCACGATGTTGCCGCCGAGCCGGCCGCCGGGCAGCGACTGGCGGTAGAAGGCGGTGCCGCAGTCCTTGGCGACACCGGGGTTGAGGTAGAGCACCGCCGCGTACCGGCACAGCGACCGCGAGTCGGTGTGCGGGCGCGGCTCGCTCTCGCCCTCGCCGACGACCTGGACGCAGTTGTGGTTGAGGGTGCCGCCGCCGGGCGCCTGCTGCACCCACAGCCTCCCGGCGCCGGTCGCCTGCCGCACCAGGCCCTCCACGACGGCGAGTTCGGCGGGCTCGAGGCCGGGCATGGTGCGCAGTCCCGGCCAGGTCTCCGAGGTGTACGGGTATCCCTGGACCCAGTCGTCCTTGGCCAGGCAGCGCTCGCGCACGGCGTCCACGTCCGGCAGGACGTCGTCGAAGACCCAGTAGTCGCGGCCCTTGGTGGGCTTGCGGTACGGAAGGACGGGCAGCGCGGCCGGGCCGGGGCCCCGGCCGGGAGCGGCGCCGCGGGGGAGGCGCGGGGAGGGTGGCTGTGGGGGCATACCGCGACGCTAGGCCCGCCTTTGTCATGGCCACATTCACCAGGGGAAGTCATCACCTTCCCCTGGGCAAGACATGGGAAGACGGGGCTCCGGGCAGAGCAGGCCCTCACAATTTCTTTGCCAAACCAAAAGGTTTCCGGTGCTTCCCGCATCCGTATTCACCGGTGACCTACCCCGCCCCTGCGCGGGACCACTGACCGGCAGGAGGCACCGGTGCGCTTTTCGCGGAACGCGACGGGAACGCTCTTCGTGGGCGGAGCGCTGAGCATCACCCTCGTGGCGCTCGCCTACCCGAGCATGCTGGGCGTGAACACCGTATCCAGCGACACCAACCGGGTGATCGCCAACACCCAGTGGGGACCCCTGACCGAGGGCGACCGCGACTTCGTGGTGAAGGTGCGCGCGGCCGGACTGTGGGAGTACCCGGTGGGCCAGCTCGGCCTGAAGAAGGGCCAGAGCCAGGCGGTCATCACCGCGAGCAAGCACCTGATCGACGGTCACGCGGCGCTGGACGCCAGCTGCCGCAAGATCGCGCCCATGCTCAACATCGCCATCCCGAACCTGCCCTCCCCGCAGCAGCAGGGGTTCGTCAACACCCTGACCGCGGACAGCGGCAAGAAGTTCGACACCGACTTCGCGAACATCCTGCGGGTCACGCACGGGTCGATCTTCAACACCATCGCCAAGATCCGCTCCACCACCCGCAACACCCTGGTGCGGATCCTGGCCGACCAGGCCAACGCCACGGTCCTCGACCACATCACGGTGATGGAGCAGACCGGACTGGTCGACTTCCCCTCGGTCCTCTTCCAGGAGACGACCCCGCCGAAGCTGCCCGCCACCGACCTGACCCCGCCGCCGCCGGACGGCGGCCAGCCGCAGGTCGTCCTCACCCCGCCGGTCAACAGCACGACCAGCCCGCCGGCCCTGCCGGGCGAGAAGGGCTTCACCGGCTCCGGTGCCGGGGTCGGCACCGGAGCGGGGACCGGGGACGGGACCGGCCCCACCACCGGGGTGAACGTGACCCCGGGCGCCAGTCCCACCGCCGGCTGACCCCGTCAGGCGCCCAGCCACACCGTGGTGTCGGGCGGCAGCGTGCCGTCCAGCGGCAGCGGCACGCTGGCCAGCAGCACTTCGCCCGGCGGCAGCGGCACCGGCGCGTGCGACACGTTCGTGACGCACCGCCAGCCGTCCGACCGGGCGAAGTGCAGCACCCCGCGCGGTGCCTCGGCCCAGGCCAGCGTCTCGCCCTCGATCAGCTTGCGGCGCAGCCGCAGGGCGGTGCGGTAGAGCTCCAGGGTGGAGCCCGCCGTACCGGCCTGGGCCGCGACGGCGTACGACCCGAACCACGCCGGCTGCGGCAGCCAGGCACCGCCGGACCCGAAGCCGTACGACGGCCCGTCCGGCGTCCACGGCAGCGGCACCCGGCAGCCGTCACGGCCCTTGCGGGCATGGCCCGTCTGCTCCCAGACCGGGTCCTGGAGGACGCCCTCGGGCAGGTCCGCCGCCTCGGGCAGGCCGAGTTCCTCACCCTGGTAGACGTACGACGAACCGGGCAGCGCCAGCATCAGCAGGGTGGCGGCGCGGGCCCGGCGGAGGCCATGAGCGGCATCGATCTCCGGCGCCCGGCCGCCGGACAGCAGCCACGCGTTCTCGTCCGTGCCCGGCGGCAGCGTCAGCCGGGACGCGTGCCGTACGACGTCGTGGTTGGAGAGCACCCAGGTGGCGGAGGCACCGGCCGCGCGGGCGGTGGCCAGCGAGCCGGTGATCGCCTCGCGCAGCGCGTCCGCGTCCCACGGGGTCTGCAGGTACTCGAAGTTGAACGCCTGCCCGAGTTCGTCCGGGCGGGCGTACAGGACCCGGCGGGCACCCGGCACCCAGGCCTCGGCGACGGCGGTGCGCGGCGGGGTGTAGGTGTCGAAGACGCGGCGCCAGTCCCGGAAGATCTCGTGCACCCCGTCGCGGTCCCAGTAGGGATGGGTGCCGGGCGGCACCCGCTCCAGCGCCTCCTCGCCGGTCGCGCCGAACTCCGCCACGTCCCGCAGCGGCTGCGCGAGGTCCTTCACCAGGGCGTGCGCCACGTCGACGCGGAAGCCGTCGACGCCCCGGTCGGACCAGAACCGCAGGGTGGTGCGGAAGTCGGCGCGGACCTCCTCGTGGTCCCAGTTCAGGTCCGGCTGCTCGGGCGCGAAGAGATGCAGGTACCACTCGCCGTCCGGGACCCGCTGCCAGGCGCTGCCGCCGAACACCGACCGCCAGTCGGAGGGCGGGAGTTCGCCGTGCTCGCCGCGGCCGGGCCGGAAGACGTAGCGCTCGCGGGCCGCCGAGCCGGGACCGGCGAGCAGGGCCTCCTGGAACCAGGGGTGCAGGCGCGAGGTGTGGTTCGGGACGATGTCGACGATCACCTTCAGGCCCAGCCGGTGCGCCTCGGCGGCCAGTGCGTCGAAGTCGTCGAGGGTGCCAAGGCGCGGGTCGACGTCCCGGTGGTCGGCGACGTCGTAGCCGCCGTCGGCCAGTTCGGACGGGTAGAACGGGCTGAGCCACAGGGCGTCCACGCCGAGCGTGCCCAGGTGGGAGAGGCGCTGGGTGATGCCCCGCAGGTCACCGAGCCCGTCGCCGTCCGCGTCGGCGAAGCTGCGCGGATACACCTGGTAGATCACGGCCTGGCGCCACCAGTCGGGGTTGCGGGAGGAGAGGTCGGCCACGCGCGTTCCTTTCGGCGGGGACGGAATCCGAGCGGGAAAACCGAGGACAAGTCTGTCCACAGTGCCGGGAAAGTGAACCTTCGCACCGACCGGAGTGGATCATTCCCTGTGTGCAGGAGTGGTGACGATCGCCGAACACCCCTTGATTCACCGCAGGTTGACAGGCTTCACCGCGCCACACGACCATGGGCGCACACCGTGGCGCATGTGACCAGTGAGCCTGGTGTCTCTTCGCCTTCCGCAGCCTCCGCTGCCCTCCTCGCGAGATCCACGACGGGATATCCATGTCCATAGCCAGACATCTCACCGCGCACCGCCTGCTGGGGACGGGCCTCGCGTCGTTCGCCCTGTGCGCCGCCTCCGTCGCCGGGGCGTCCGGCGCCTTCGCGCACGGCGGCGCCCCGGGCGGTGACGGCTGGAAGTCCGGCGGCCACTACAGCCCCGGCACCGGAGCCGGCACCGAGACCGGCACCGACAAGTGCCAGTTCTCGGTCGACGGCACGGACTTCTTCGACTCGGTGAAGGTCGACGACCAGAACCTGAAGGTCTCCGCCGACGGCAAGGTGCACCTCAAGGTGCGGGCCGCCGCCGGTGCCGCGAGCTGCACCGCCTCGCTCGCCTCCTACCTGGCCCACGGCGCCACCTTCGCCACCTCCGGCCGGCAGGTCTTCGTGGACTTCGACTCGGTGACGGTCCAGCAGGGCCAGAGCGACTCCCTCGACATCGCCGTCCCGGACGCCGGCTGCTTCGCGCAGATCGACCTGTACCGGGGCGCGGTCAAGTTCGACGGCGAGAAGGACGCGAAGGACGGCTTCGTCCACGGCGACCTGCCGGCCGGCCCGGACCACGCGGTCATCAAGGACAAGCTGATCGCGTCCTGGAACGGCGGTACGAAGGACTGCGCGACCGGCGAGTCCTCCTCGCCGTCCCCGTCCTCGACCCCCTCGCCGTCCGCCTCGGAGTCGACCCCGGCCGGCGCGACCACCCCGCCGTCCTCGCAGCTCCCGTCGCCGTCGGCGAGCGAGTCGACCGGCACGGCCACCCCGTCGGCCGCCGCCTCCGAGTCGACGACCGCCCCCGCGCCCGCCCCGAGCACGAACTCCGGCGGTGGCGGCGACCTGGCCCACACCGGCGCCGACTCCAGCACCCCGCTCATCGCCGGCGGCGCGGCCGTGCTGCTGGCCGGCGGCGCGGCGATCGTCGTCGCCACCCGGCGCCGCAAGGCCACCCGCGCCTGACCCCGGGCCCCGCACGACACGCCCCGGCCGTCCACGACGGCCGGGGCCTACGCGTCCGGGCCACCCGCCGCCGGTCGCCGCCGTCCGGCCGGACAGCCCTAGGCGGCGACCGTCTCCAGGTACAGCTTCACGTAGCGGGCCACGTCCACGTCCAGGGCCACGTCCACCATGGCCCGTTCACGGCCGGCGCCGTGGATCTCGGCCTCGCCCGGCCGCGGCCTGCGGTCGACGACGGTCTGGCCGCGGGTCGCTCCCGGGGCCAGGGAGACCTCGACCGGCAGGTGGCGGGTGGTCAGTCCGGCCGGGTCGGCGACGGCGCAGACCGCGCCCGCGTCACCGAGACCGCCGTCCGGGTCGTCGCCGTCCGGGTCGGGGGCGGCGGGCCGGTGGGCCAGCAGGTCACCGGCGAGCCGGGCGCCGGGTTCGGTGCTCGCGCGCAGCCTGCGGACGTCCGCGCCCGGCACCACGACCCGCTGGAAGACGTCCAGGCCGTACATGGTGATCGGGACGCCCGCGGTGAGCAGGATCGCGGCGGCCTCCGGATCGTGCCAGACGTTGAACTCGGCCACCGGCGTGGCGTTCCCGGTGGCGACCGCGCCGCCCATGAAGACGATCCGCTCGATGTTGCGGGTGACCTCGGGATGGGTGCGCAGCAGCAGGGCGATGTTGGTGAGCGGCGCGGTCGGGACCAGGGTGACCGGGCGGGGCGAGGCGAGGATCTCGCGGCGCAGCAGGGTCACGGCGTCGACGTCGGCGGGGCGGCGGGCGGGCGCGGGCAGTCCCAGGTCGCCCATGCCGTCCGTGCCGTGCACGTGCCGGGCCGACCGGGCCGCCTCGATCAGCGGCCGCTCGGCACCGCGAGCGACCGGTACGTCCCCGGCCCCGGCCCGTTCCAGCACGGTCAGCGTGTTGCGGACCACGCCGTCCACGTCCGTGTTCCCGGCCACGCAGGTGACGGCCCGCAGGTCGATGCCCGGGTGCCGGACGGCGAACAGCAGGGCGAGGGCGTCGTCGACCCCGGTGTCGCAGTCGATGATCACAGGGATGGGCTGAGCGGTCACGGGGACTCCTTTTGTCGGCCCGACTCTACGACCGGCCGCCGGCGGCCCGTCCGGCACGGGGTGGCACGCGGCTCACCCGGACGGACCGGAGCGGTGGTGAGCGGGCGGCAGGGGTGATGGCGTGATCTCACGCGTCCACCACTCCCGTCACCGAAGAGGCCCCGCCATGAGAATCGTCGCCTCCGGTCTCGCCGTCGCCGCGCTGCTCGCCACCGGCGCCTGTACGGCGGCCCGGCCGCCCGAGCCGCCCGCCGCGGGCGCCTCCCCGGCGGCGAACGCGACCGCGGCGGAGCGCCCCGCGCCCGCCAGCCCGGCCGCCTCGCCCGGCGTCCCGGCGCTCACCCCCGACCAGGCGCAGGCCGCGCTGATCGACGCGGGCGACCTCGGGGTGCCGTGGACGGCCGGCGACTCCACCGCCACCTGGCACGACGGGCTCCTCAAGGCCGGCACCGCGCAGCCCGACTGCCAGCGCCTGCTCGACGCCCTGTACGCCGACGAACTGCTCACACCGGCCGGCCCGCACGCCGTCGCCGTCCTCGACGACGGCGACGACGACGCCCAGCTCCGCTACCAGGTCTACGCGAGCCGCGCCGCCGACGTGGACCGGACCCTGGCCTGGCTGCGGGCGGTGCCCGGCACCTGCGGGCAGTTCAGCGCGCAGACGACCGCGGCCGGGACCGAGACCGTGCAGGTCGCCGACTCCGGGCTCGGCACCGTCGGCGAGGCCCGGCAGGGGCTGCGGGTCACCCTCACCACGCAGCCGTCGACGGACGACGACCCCACCACCCTCACCGTGGACATCGCCGTCGTCCGCGTCGGCGACGACGCGATCGTCCTGACCGCGGGCGCCCTCGGCACCCTCCCGGACCGCACCGCCGAGGAGACCCTGGACATCGGCGTCCAGCGCCTCGCCCAGGTCCGCGAACAGGGCCGGGCCCAGGCCTAGCGAGCGTCAGGGCAGGATCGCGTCGACGTAGCCGCCGTCCACCCGCAGGGCGCCGCCGGTGGTCGCCGACGCCTGCTCGGAGCTGAGGTAGACGACCATGTGGGCGATCTCCTCCGGTTCGATCAGGCGCTGCAGCAGGGACTGCGGCCGGTGCTCGCGCATGAACGTGCGCTGCGCCTCTTCCCAGGGCAGCTCCCGGTCCACCAGTTCGTACACGAAGTCCTCGACGCCGGCGGTGTGCGTGGGGCCCGCGACGACCGAGTTCACCGTCACGCCGGTGCCGGCCGCCTTCTTGGCGAACCCGCGGCTCACCGCCAGCAGCGCGGTCTTGGACATCCCGTAGTGGATCATCTCGGCCGGGATGACCACCGCCGAGTCGCTGGCGATGTACTGCACCCGGCCCCAGCCGCGCCCGGTCATGCCCGGCAGGTACAGCCGGGTCAGGCGCACCGCGGCGAGCACGTTGACCTCGAAGTAGCGCCGCCACTCGTCGTCGCTGAGCTCCAGCGGGTCGGCGGCCCCGAAGACGCCCAGGTTGTTGACGAGGACGTCCACCGCGGGCAGCAGTTCCAGCGCCCGGTCGGCGCCCTCGTCGGTGGCGACGTCGGCGGCCACCGGCACCAGGTCGGCGCCGGGGACCCGCCGGGCCAGCGCCCTTACGGCCTCGGCCACCCGGCCCTCGTCACGGCCGTTGACCCCCACCCGCGCGCCGGCCCGGGCGAGTCCTTCGGCGATGGCCGCGCCGATGCCCTGCGTGGAGCCGGTGACCAGCGCGGTACGTCCTGTCAGATCGATGTGCATGGGCGGAGGGTTCCCCCCGCCCACCGGTGAATGCCGGTTCCTGGGCCGAACGGTCCAGTGCGGCGCCCCTACAGCGGCGGCTGGGCCGGAGCCGGGCCCAGGGTGGTGGTGCCCGGGGCCGTGCGGTGGCCGAGGCCGGTGCGGTACGCGTCCAGGGCCGCCTCCACCCGGCCGGAGCGGCGCAGCAGGTCGCCCAGCAGCCGGCACAGGTCCGCCAGGTCACCGGCGGCGCCCGCCCGCTCCAGCAGGCTCAGCGCGCGGACGTAGTGCTCCTCCGCGGCCTCCGTCTCCCGGGCGTCCTCGGCGATGATGCCGAGCAGGCGGTGCGCGGCGGCCGCGTGCACCGCGCCGCGCTCGGAGGAGAAGTCGCCGAGCACGTCGTGCAGGAGCGCGGCGGCCTCCTCGGACTTGCCCCGGCGGTGCAGCACGTCGGCCAGTTCCACGGCCGCCTGGCTGCGGTACAGGGCCGCCCGGGTCTCCGACAGCATCGCGAGGGCTTCCCGCAACTCCGCTTCCGCGCGCTCCAGTTCGCCGTTCTGCGCACAGACGTACCCGCGCATCCAGTGGCAGTTGGCGAGTTCGGTGCGCAGTTGGAGCTGGCGGTACAGCTCGGCGGCCTTGGCCAGTGAGGCGTCGGCCTCGGCGGCCCGGCCCTCGGCGAGCAGGGTACGGGCGACGGAGCGGTGCATCCGGGCGATCAGCGCGGGGTCGCCGGCCTGCGGGGCGAGGGCGAGGGCGAGTTCGGCGGCCTGGGCGGCGCGGGCGTGGGCGCCCATGTCCATGTACGGGCCGATGGCGGAGGCGTACAGGAGCAGGAGGGCGTCGGGGTCGTGCAGGCCGCCGCGGTTCAGCTCGTCGAGCGTGGTCTCCAGGAGGTAGACGGCGTACCGCAGTTCGCCGGCGAGGTAGTGGCTGACCGCCCGGCCGCGGATCGCCGGCACCCGCACCGGCAGCGGCTCCTGCGCGGTCCACAGCTCGGCGCGCTCGAAGAACTCCCGGGCCCGTCCCAGCTCACCGGTGTCCAGGGCGCACTCGCCCAGCCCGAGCAGCGCCGTCGCCTGCTCGATCGCGAGCCCGTGCGCCTCGGCCTCCTCCAGGAGGGCCGCGTACAGTCCTGCGGCCTCCTCGGCCGCGCCGGTGGCCAGGGTGCGCTGCGCCTCGGTGAGGCGCAGCCTGAGGTCGGTGGCGAGGTGGGCGGGGCGCCCGCTGGCCAGCTCCTCGAAACCGATGCCGAGCCGTCCCGCGATGTGCCGCAGCGCCTCGTCGGAGGCCCGCACCCGGCCCGCCTCCAGGGTGGAGATGTAGGCCGGCGTGTAGGCCGGTTCGGCCAGCTGGCGCTGGGTCAGACCCCGTTCGGTGCGCAGGTGCTGCACCCGCCGCCCGATGGTCTCCGGATCGTCCCGTTCCTGCATTCTGTCACTCGCCCCCAACTCCCCCTGGACCCCTTGCCGTTGAGCTCTGTCAGCCCCTAGGTTAAACGGCGGATTAAACACGCTTAACCCGCCCCTGTCGTTGCGAGGTCGCCGTGCTCGGACGCACATCCGCACGCCCCACCGCACTCCCCCACTCCCGGCTGCGCTCGATCGGGGGGACCCCGACCGTCCGTAGTGTGGCAGCCGCCGTGATCGCCGTGGCGGCGCTCATCACCGCGGCCAACGCCGGCCCCGCCAGAGCGACGGACGACACCCCCCGTTCCACCACGCCGGTCACCGCCGAACACGCGCCGCGCTGACGCGTCCCGGCCGGCGGGCAATCCCGGTGCTGATTGTCAGTGGCATGACCTAGTCTTCCTCACATCCGTCACACGCGGCCCACAGCGCACGCACAACACGCAGGCCGCGCCCCTGTGACGCCCATTTCGTTCGATCCGGGGGGTTCGAATCAGCGTGCGTATGCGCACCCGCACCGTCACGGCCGCCACCGCTCTCGCGGTCCTCTTCAGCTCCGCGGCGCTGGCCGCCACCACACCGGCCTTCGCCGACACCGGCGCTCCGCTGCCGATCAGGTCGACCGGTGACATCGTCGTCGACGGCGTGCACCGGCAGGTCTTCGTCAGCGACCCGAGCAACGGCAAGATCGTCGTCACCGACTACTCGGGCGCCGTGCTCAAGCAGCTCACCGCGAACCTCTCGGGGGTCTCGGGCCTGGAGCTGTCCGCGGACTCCGGCACGCTCTACGCGGCCGTCCAGGACCTGGACGCCGTCGCCGTGATCGACACCGCGACCGACACCGAGACCGCCCGGTACGCGGTCGGCGACAAGCCCCGCAGCGTCGCCCTCGCGGGCGGCAGGCTGTGGTTCGGCTACGGCGGCGCCACCCAGGGCGACATCGGCTCGGTCGACCTGACCGACGACCGGCACGAGGTCACGCTCGGCCAGGACGACCGGTGGTACGAGGCGCCGCTCCTGGACGCGGCGCCCGGCTCCGCCACCCTGGTCGCGGGCGAACCCGACCAGAGCCCGGTCGAACTGGCCTCCTACGACGTCTCGTCGGGCACCGCGACCCGGCTCGCCTACACCCGCGAGGCCGGCAGCAACCTCGGCGACCTCCAGGTCACCCCCGACGGCAAGGACGTCGTGGTGGCCAGCGGAGCGCCGTACTACCAGCAGGTGTTCAAGACCTCCGACCTCAACGAGGACGGCAAGTACACCAGCACCAACTACCCGAACGCGGTCGCCATCGCCCCCGACGGCACGGTCGCCGGCGGCACCGACTCCTCGTACGCCCCGGACATCTACATCTTCCACCCGGGCAGCAGCGAGGCCGTCCGCGACTACGAGCTCGGCGACTCCAACACGCTGCTCGCCGCCGGCGGACTGGCCTGGGCGCCGGACGGCTCCCGCCTGTTCGCGGTGGCCTACGACGGGATGGGCGCGTACACCCTGCACGGGTACGACACCCCGGGCCGGGCGGCGACCACCGTCACGGTGAACGCCCCGGCGACGGCCGCCCGCGCCAAGCAGCTCACCGTCACCGGCACGGTCTCCTCGACGGCCGCGCTGCCCGCCGGCACCCGGGTCGCCGTCACCCGCACCGACCTCGACTCGCCGAACGGCAAGGCACTGCCCGCCGTCACCGTCCGCGCCGACGGCGGCTACTCGTTCACCGACACCCCGCCGGCCGGCGGCAAGGTGACGTACCAGGTCTCCTACGCGGGCGACGGCGAGCACGCGGCCGCCTCCGGCAAGGACACCGTGGACGTCTCCCGCGCCGTACCGACGCTGACGCTGAACAACAACGGCAAGGTGTACGCGTACGGGCAGGACGTGAAGTTCACCGCCCACCTCGGTACGACGTACAAGAACCGCTCGGTGCAGATCTGGGCCGACCCGTTCGGCGCGGACAAGCCCAACAAGCTGGTCACGTCGGGCAAGGCCGACGCGCACGGCAACCTCTCCGTCACCCTGGACCTCAAGCGCGACACCAAGGTCACCGCGAAGTTCACCGGTGACGCCCGCTGGGCGCCGCGGTCGGTGTCCAGTTCGGTGGGCGCCGAGGTCAGCATCTCGATGACGGCGAGCGGCCAGTACAAGACGAAGAAGACGTGGGGCCAGACCTACGCCTTCTTCCACAAGACCAGGAACCCGCGGTTCACGACCAAGATGCCGTACTACGGCGGCCGTGCGCAGCGCTTCGACTTCCAGGTCTACTACCAGGGCCGCTGGTACGCGGACACCTCGAAGTACTTCGCGCTGGCCACCAGCGGCATCTCCCAGGTGGAGATCACCGGCAACCACAAGCAGGACGTCGGCTGGCGCTTCCGGGTCCGCTCCGACTACATCAACGGCACCTCCGGCGACACCGTCAACTCCACGACCTACGGCGCCTGGAAGTACTTCACCTTCACGAACTAGTGCCTCAGCTGGTCTGAAGCTGCCGCAGGTGCTGCTGGACGTTCTCCAGCGCACCTTCCCGGCGGCCCGGCACCCTGAGTCTCAACTCCGCGAGCGCGGGTCCCAGTTCACGGGCCCGCGCCGCGTCCTTGATGGCCCCCCACTGGTGGTGGGCCCGGTCCGCGGCCGTCTCCACGGCCGGCGCGTCGGCGGGCTGCCCGGCGGCCAGCCGGACGTGCGCGACGGTCAGCCAGGTCCGGCAGCTGCGGGCCGCGTCCCCGGCGAACATCGCCAGGTCGGCCCGTACCTCGGACCAGTGCAGGGCGTCCTCGGAGGCCGGTCCGTGCGCCCGCGCGGCGGCCTCCTCCCAGCGGGCGGCGAGCCCGTCGGCCTCCGCGTACCGGCCGCCGCGCGCGGCCTCGCTGATGGCGTCGTGCGGATCCCCGCTGTCCGCGGTGCGGGTGCTGAGCAGAACACAGGCCGCGGCCTCGGCGCCGAGCCGCGCCAGCACCTGCTGGTGCAGCAGCGCGAGCGGCGGCCGGTGCCCGCTGCGCAGCACGGTCGCCACCGCCTTCATGTACGAAGGCGAAGCGACCTCACGGCGGGCCGGCGGCGGAGCGATCCGCCCGTAGACCGCGTTGTTGCGCCCGGAGTCCAGCGGGGCGCCGCGCAGCAGCTCCCAGGTCTCGTGGTCGGCGTGCAGGTCCAGGACGAGCGTGGTCGCCCCGGCCGGCCGCAGCCGCAGCTCCTCGCGGATCCAGTGCCAGGGCAGGCCGGTGTAGCGGACGGTGGCGGGCGTGGTCCGGGCCAGCGCCAGATGCGGCAGCCGCTGCCTGCGGTCCAGCTGGAGCTGGCCCGTGACGAACACGGTGAGCGGGCCCGGGGCGGCCGCGGCGGCGCGCAGCCGGGTCAGCACGGCCTGCGGCTCCAGCGGGTCGGCGAGTTCCACGACGTTGGCGGTGTCGGTGCCGGACAGTATCGCCGGGGGCACGGCCGCGAGCACGGGGAGCACGGAGGCCGCGTCCACCAGGCACCCCTTGCCCGTCGGCGAGGCCGCGAGCAGCAGCACGGTTCCGGGCATCGGCCCTCCCCCTTGTCCCCAGGTCCACTTACGTCAGCACGTTAACCGCTGCGCCTGCAAAGCGGGGGTCACGGGAGGGGTTTGGGTCGGGATGGGAGTGTTCCGCGTGGCGCCCGTGCCCGGTCAGGGCGCCGTCGTCCGGCGGATCGCGAAGATCGTGGTGTCGTCGGAGACGCGGCCCCTGGTGTGCCGGAGCACGCCGTCGCGGACGTGGGCGACCAGGAGGGCGGGGTCGGAGGTGGCGGCCCGCGAGACCTCCTCGGACAGCGGGAAGAACGCGCCGTCCGCGTTCCGCGCCTCGGTGACGCCGTCGGTGGTGACGAGGAGGGTCTCGTCGGGGGCGAGGACGATCGTGCGGGTCGGCGGCGGGCCCGAGCCGGAGCCCGTCACCAGCTCGCCCATGCCCAGCGGGAGTCCGTCGCCCTGCGGCAGCGCGCGCACCCGGGACGGCCGCACCGCGAGCGGCGGCTCGTGGCCGAAGTTGACCACCTCCACCGCGGCCGGCTCGCCCGGCGGGAAGCCCAGCAGCACCGCGGTGGCGAAGCGGTCGCCGTCGTCGTGGCCCAGGGCGACCGTGTGGCCGCGGTGCCGGAGCATCCGGGTCTCCAGCCGGCCGGCCACCGTCGCCAGGTCCTTCTCGTGGTAGCCCGCCTCCCGGAACGTGCCCAGCAGCGCGGCCGCCGTCTCCACCGCGCCCAGCCCCTTGCCCTGCACGTCCCCGACGAGCACCCGGGTGCCGTAGGGGCCCGGCTGGATGTCGTAGAAGTCGCCGCCGACCCGGGCCACCGTGTCCGCGGCGAGGTAGACCTCCGCGTGTTCCAGGCCCGCCCAGCCCGGCGGCAGCGGACGCAGCACGGTACGGCGGGTCGTCTCGGCGATGTCCCGCATGTGCAGCATCCGCCGCTCGCTCCCGACCCGGACCGCGCAGGCGATCACGGCCAGCACCCCGGCGAAGGTGACCAGGATGAAGTCGGGGAGCCCGGCCTGGTACTTGTGCGGCCACAGGCTGTCCACGAGCAGGTAGTCGAGGACCGCGAGCAGCGCGAAGGCGGCCGTCGCCCAGATCCCGCAGATCGCCGCCGCGATCCCGGGGACCAGCACGATCCAGGAGATGATCCGGAACCGCTCCGTGGTGTTGAGGTCGACCAGGGTGATCCCGGCCAGCAGCAGCAGGGGCGCCGCCCAGGAGAAGCTGCGGCCCCTGACCCAGTCCAGGGGCTGCCGACGCAGGTCCTGGCGCCGCCGCGGGGCCGGGTGGTCGGTCACGACAGCCAGCGAACCACGGGCCGGGCACCGCCGCACGTCGTGACCGCCCGCGCGGAACGCCGGACGGCCGACTCGCCACGGGGTGGCCGACTTGCCACGGGGTACCCGCAGGTGTGCCCTGGAAGCCGGGGGCGAGGAGAGAGGAGCACTCTCATGGCTCAAGCGGCACCCACGGCCGGCGGTACCTCCCGGCGGGGCCCCACGCCCGACTTCTTCAGCCCGCACACGCACGTCATGGGCAGGATGGCCCTCCCGATCGTGACCGGGCTGATCTACGGCTACTGGGCGGCCTCCAACCGGCGCAGCGGCGGCCCCATCACCGGCTGGAACCTGCTGTTCGGCTTCGTCACCGCGATCGTCTTCGCCCTGGTCCTGTTCGGCGTGCTGACGATCGCCCCGCGGCTGCGGCGGGAGGTGCACGCGCTGATGTGGACCGCGTTCCTGGGGATCGCCTTCGGCTTCCTCTACAGCCAGAGCGGAGGGTCGATCCTGCGCTCCGTCGGCATGTCCCTGGCGGTCGCCGCGGTGACCTTCATCGTGATGTTCTACCGCTTCTACACGCACGAGGACGAGGTGGGCCATCGCATCCGGTGACCGCTCCCGCCCGCGCGTGGGCCCCGGCCGGTCGGCCGGGGCCCACGCGTTTCCCCTGGATCCCTCGCGGGACGTTCCCCTCACCGGCCGCCGGCCCACCGAGGCGGCCCGGCGGCATCCCTGCGAAGCCGCTCCGGCGTTTTCGGCCGGCCGTCACGGCTCCTCAGCACCAGGAAACACCCGTTCGGGCCAACCCTCCACCGGAGCGCGGTGTCCCGCGGTCCGCGCCGCCCGGCGGGCCGTCCACGGGCGCCCTCGTCGTCCGTTCGGCCCCATCCGGCGCCCCGCCGTGCCCCGGATGCAGTCCCACCGGTCGCCTGACCCGTCCTCAGGGGCTTGCCTTGAGACGTGCCCTCCGTGCCCCCCGCGCCCACAGGGCCCGCGCGGCCGGTACGGCGCATCCGGGCCGCACGTCTCAGGAACGCCCTGTCGGCGCTGCTGACCGTGCTGTCCTGCCTGCTGCTGCCGTTCGGCGCGCTGGCGGCCTGGGCGGCGTACGGGCTGGCGGACACCGGACAGTACGTCAGCTCGATGGCGCCGCTGGCCGACGACCCGGACGTCCGGGACGCGGTGGCGGACACCGTCGGCGACGGCATCATGCGCGAGGTGGACGTCGGCCGGCCGATGCAGGCCACGGTGGCGCCCTTCGTGCGTGAGGCGGTGCGCTCGTTCACCCAGACCCGGGCGTTCCGGCTGGCCTGGGACGCGGGCAACCGGGCCGCCCACGACGCGGTCCTGGGCGCGCTGCAGGACGAGCGCGAGGAGGCCGTGACCGTCGACCTCGCGCCGGTGACCGCCCAGGTCAAGGACCAGCTCACCCAGGACCATGTGCCGCTCGCGGCCCGCATCCCGGTCCAGCACACGGCCGTCGCGGTGCTCCCGGCGGCCGAACTGGACCGGCTCCGGAAGGGGTTCCACGTGCTTGAGGTCGCCGGCTTCTGGCTGCCCGTGGCGGCGGCCGTCTTCGCGGTCGCCGGTATCGCCGTCGCCGTCCACCGCCGCCGTGCGGTGCTGGCGACCGCGCTGGGCACGGCGCTCGGCGGCGGCCTGCTGGGGCTCGCCCTCAGCGTCGGCCGCCGGCTCACCCTGGCCGGTCTGCCGCCCGACGTCCCGCACCCGGCGGCCGCCGCCGTCTACGACGCCCTGACGTCCACCCTGCGCACGGTCTCCTGGCTGCTGCTGGGTCTCGGCCTGGCGGTGGCCGTGCTGGCCTGGCTCGGCGGACGGCTGCGCCGGCGGCCGGGCAGCGCGCCGGAGCCGGAGCCCGAGCCCGAGCCGGTTCCCGGGACGCCCGAGGCCGCGGCCCTGCGGACGGACTCGCAGCCCGCCGGGCAGAACCTGCCGATCAGGTGACGTGCGGCCCGGCCGCGTCCGCGCTGCCCGGCGGGTGCTCCGGAGGGTGGTGGGCCGCCAGGTCCGCGAGCGTGCGCAGGGCCGCCACCAGCTCCGGCTCGGCCGCCGAGGCGAGGCCGATCCTGACCGCGTCCGGCGTCCGCTTCGGATCGGTGCGGAAGGCGGTGCCCGGCGTGATCCCGATGCCGTGCGCCGCCGCGACCGCCGTGAAACCGTCCGCCCGCCAGGGTGCGGGCAGCTCCCACCAGGCGAAGTAGCCCCGCGGATCCGCCCGTACGGCGAACCCGCCGAGCAGTTCGCGGACCAGCCCCTGCCGCCGTAGGGCCTGCTCCCGTTTGGCCGCGACGAGCCGCGCCACCGTCCCGTCCGCGATCCACCGCACGGCCGCCTCCAGCGCGAACGCCCCCGGCCCCCACCCGCCGGACCGCACGGCCGCCGCCACCGCGTCCACCCGGTCCTCGGGTACGACGGCGAACCCGACGGTGAGGCCGGGCGCGACCCGTTTGGAGAGCGAGTCGACGACGTGGACCAGGTCGGGCGCGAGCGCGGCGAGCGGCGGCTCGGGGCCGGTGTGCAGGAACGACCAGACCCGGTCCTCCACGACCGGCAGCCCCAGCTCGCCCACGCACCGCGCGAGCTGGAGCCGCCGCTCGGCGGGCACGGTCAGGGACGTCGGGTTGTGCAGGGTCGGCTGGAGGTAGAGGGCGGAGAGCGGCGCGGAGCGGTGCGCGGCCCGCACGGAGTCGACGACGGGCCCCCCGGCGTCCGTGCGCACCGGCACGAGCGTGACGGAGAGCCGGGCGGCGACCTCCTTGACCAGCGGATACGTCAGCGGTTCGACCCCGACCCGGCCGCCCGGACCGACCAGCGAGGCCAGGGTCGCGGCGAGGGCCTGCCGGGCGTTGCCGGTGAACAGGACACGGCCGGGGGAGGGCCGCCAGTCCCCGGTGGCGAGCAGCGCGGCGGCGGCCTCGCGGGCCCGCGGGGTGCCGTCGGCGGCGCCGGTGCGCAGCGCGTCGCCGAGCGCGTCGGCCCGCAGCAGGGGGGCGAGCGCGGGGGCCAGCAGCTCCTGCTGGCCGGGCACGGAGGGGTAGTTGAGTTCCAGGTTGACGCGGGCGGTGCCGTCCTCGACCAGGGCCCGTCCCTGCGGGGTGGCCTCGGTGGCCCGGACGAAGGTGCCGCGCCCGACCTCGCCCACCACCAGGCCGCGCCGCACCAGTTCGGCGTAGACCCGGCCCGCGGTCGAGGCGGCGATTCCGTGCCGTCGCGCGAACGCCCGCTGCGGAGGCAGCCGTTGCCCGGCCCGCAGCCGTCCGCGCGCGATGTCCAGCGCGATCCGGTCGGCGATTCCCCTGAAGTCGTTCACGCCCCGTCCCTCCCCCGCCGGCATTGCACCGAGCGCAAAGATCTTATTGCACCGAGAAGTTGGCCACGCCTAGGGTCGCCCTCATGCCCCCCTTCCTCGCATACGACGACAAAGGCCCGCGAAACGCGCGCATCCCGCTGCTGCTGATCCACGGCCACCCCTTCGACCGCACCCTGTGGGATCCCCAGCGCGACGCCTTCGCCGCCTCCCGCCGGGTCGTCGTCCCCGACCTGCGCGGCTACGGCGCCTCCCCGGTCACCCCCGGCCGCGTCCCGCTCGCCCGCTTCGCGGCGGACCTCGAAGACCTCCTGGACGCGCTGGACGTGCGGACCTGCGTCGTCGCGGGCCTGTCGATGGGCGGCCAGATCGCCATGGAGTGCTGGGCCCGCCTCGGCGCCGACCGCGTCCGGGGCCTGGTCCTCGCGGACACCTTCCCGGCACCGGAGACGCCGCAGGGCGTACGCGACCGCAACGCCATGGCCGACCGCCTGCTCCGCGAGGGCATGCGCGGCTACGCCGACGAGGTCCTGGAGAAGATGGTCGCGCCCCGCGCCGCGCCCGAGGTGAAGGCCCACGTCCACCGCATGATGACCGGGACCGATCCGCGGGGCGCGGCGGCGGCCCTGCGCGGCCGGGCCGAACGCCCCGACTACCGTCCGGTGCTGGCGGAGGTCACGGTCCCGGCGCTGGTGGTGGTCGGCGCGGACGACGCGTACACCCCCGTCTCCGACGCCGAGGCCATGCACGCCCTCCTCCCCGACGCCGCCCTCCGGGTCATCGGGGCGGCGGCCCACCTGCCGAACCTGGAACGGCCCCGGGAGTTCAACGAGGCCCTGGAGGAGTTCCTGGCGAGGGTCGACGCGGGAGCCTGACCACGGCGCCTCCGCGACGGCTCCCGGAGCGCACCCGCGGCAGGCCCAGCCCGCGCGGCCCCTCGCCGTCCCACCGGCTCCGCACACCCCGCCGCCACCTCCGCGACGCCCGGCCGGCCGCCGTCGTACGACCGTCCGCCCGCCCGCGCCTCCGCACCTACCGTCCGGCCCGCGCGCGGCGCCCGTCTCCGCCGCCCGGCGCGCCCCCGGCCGCCGCGTCCCGCCGCCGACGTCATGCGCCGACGGCACCGGCGCCGATAATGGGCCCATGCCCCGCGAGTTCCCCAACGGCCTCACTCCTCCCGACTGGCTGGTAAGGAACCTCCGGCCCCAGCAGGCCGCACCCCTGAACCGGCCCGCGCTGGTCCGCGCATCCCTCGGCATGGCGCTGCCGCTCGCCGTCGGGCTCGCGGCCGGACAGCCCGCGTACGGCGCGCTCGCCTCCATGGGCGCCCTGTCCGCGGTCATCGGCGACACCGCCGACGCCTACCGGATGCGGCTGCTCAACATCGCGATCCCGCAGGTGTTCGGCGCCGCCGGCGTCACCGCGGGCGCCCTGGTCTACGGGCAGGGCTGGCTGACGGTCGCCGTCATCACCGGCATCGCGCTGGTCTCCGGGATGATCTCGACGATCGGCGCGGTCTCCTCCGTGTCCGGCCTGCTCCTGCTGCTCAACTCCGTGATCGGCGCGGGCCTGCCCCTGCCCGGCGCCTGGTGGCTGACCCCGGTCCTGATGACCGGCGGCGGCCTGCTGGTCCTTCTCGTCGCCCTGCTGGGCTGGCCGCTGCGCTCGGGCGTACCGGAACGCTCCGCGGTCGCCGCCACCTACCGCACCGCCGCCGACCAGCTCGCCGCCATCGGCACCGCCGACGCCGAGGAGTACGACCGCGCCCGCCGCACCGTCACCCAGTCGCTGAACCAGTCGTACGACCTGATCCTGGCCCGGCGCGCCCGGTACCGCGGCCGCAGCCGGGACCTCACCCGGCTGCTGGCCCAGCTCAACGCGATCACCCCGGTGGTGGAGGCCGCGCCCGCCGCCCGGCTCGCCGGCAAGCCGCTGCCGGCCGGGATCCCGGCGGCCGTCCACCGGATCGCCGACGCCATCGACACCGGGTACACCGGCCCCCTGACCCTCGCCCTCCCCGAGCCGCGCACCGAGACCGCCCGCGTCGTCGACCACGCCCTGCGCCACCTCGCCGAGGTCGCCACCAGCCCCGACATCGACCCGAGCGGCATCGACGACCGCCTCGGCCGCCCCGCCGCCCTCCGCGTCCGCACCGCCCGCGCCGCCCGCAACGTCATGCTGTCCGCCAACTCCTGGCGCTACGGCATCCGCCTCGCCCTGTGCATCGGCATCGCGCAGGCCCTGGTCTCCCTGGTCCCGGTCCCGCGCTCCTACTGGGTCGCGCTCACCATCACCTTCGTCCTCAAGCCCGACTTCGGTTCGGTCTTCTCCCGGGCGCTGCTGCGCGCCCTGGGCACGGTGGTGGGCCTGATGGTGGCGGCGACCGTCCTCACCCTGGTGCCGCGCGGCTGGTGGGACGTGCCCGTGATGATGCTCCTGGCCCCGCTCATCCCCGCCCTCACGCCCCGCGGCTACGGCTTCCAGACCGCCGCCGTCACCCCGGTGATCCTGCTCCTGTCCGACAACCTGAACCACCAGGGCACCGGGCTGCTCGCGCCGCGCCTCCTGGACTCCGTGCTGGGCTGCGCCATCGCGCTGATCGCCGGGTACCTGCTGTGGCCGGAGAGCTGGCGCACCCGGGTCGGCGACCGGCTCGCGGACGCGGTGGCGGACACCGCGGCCTACGTCGCCCTGGCCTTCGAGCCCGGCGCCGACCCGGCCGCGCGGGCCCGGATGCGCCGCCGCCTCTACCGCGACCTGTCCGGCGTCCGCACGGAGTTCCAGCGGGCGCTGAGCGAGCCGCCGCCGACGGGACGGCGGGCGGCGGCCTGGTGGCCGCTCGTCGTCGCCGTGGAACGCATCATCGACGCGACGACGGCGGCCAGGGTCCGGGTGCGGCACGGCGCGCCGCACCCGTCCCGCACCGAGGTGGACGGGATCGCGCGGCACCTGCACGAGTTGGCGGAGAGCCTCCGCGAGGCGGACACCCCGGTCCCGGTCGGCACCGACCTCACGGGCCCGCCGGGCAGCGTCCTGGAACCGCTGCGCCAGGAGGTGGCGGCGGCCCGCGCGATCACGGCACCGCACTAGAACCCGTCGGCCGCGGAAAGGGCCTGCCCCGGCACCGGTCCCGGCGCTACCCTCCGGGCAGGGGCACGGGCACGGGCGTGGGCATGGGCCGACGGGGGACACATGAACAGGCTTCTCGCATGGGCCGGGACCGGTGCGGTACTGCTCTCGGCGGTGGCCTGTACCGCGGGCGGCGGACCGTCCGGGACGCGGACCTCACCGGCGGCCTCCCCGGCGCACACGGCGTCGCCGCGGGCCACCACGGCCGACCGGACCCGGGTGGTCGACGCCTCCCGGACCCGCCTGACGGCACAGCTGTCCGACGGGGACCTTCCGGGCCCGCTCGGGATGTCCACCGCCGCCGTCGGCCGGAGTGCCGCCACGTTCGTCTGGGAGACCGGCGACGGGCACTTCTGCTCGGGTTCGGCCGCCACGGACGGCGGGTTCATCACGTCGTCGTGCCTGTCCGAGCGCCGCGACGCCCCGATCTCGGCCCGTCCCAGGCTCGTTCCGCTGCTCAGCACGTTCACGTTCGCCGAGGTCCACGTGTTCGGCGCGGACCGCGAGACCGTCCGGTCGGTGACGTGCGGCGGCAGCCCCATCCCGGTCCGCCGGCTGCCGCCGGTGCTGGACGGCCGGCGGACGCTGTACGCCTTCGACCTCTCGGAACCGACGGCCGGGCGGGTCACCGTCACCGTCGTGCGCGACGGGGTCACGGCCACGGAGCACGTGGAGCTGATGGGCGGATCACTCCGGCACACGGCATCGTGCCGGTGACGCGGAGCGGTTGCGTGCGCAGGGCTTTGCCATCCCGTTACAATCCCCGTGAACGAAGGATGAACCAAGAGGAGCCGAAGGGGAGTTGAGGAGGGGCCGGAACTCGACCTCCGTACGTCCGACAGGAGTCATCGACCCTCCCCAAGATCGCAACCTGGGGCCGCTAACCTTACGTGTCCGTCCTGGCCAGCGATTGACGGGTATCAACTCACGCGAAGGGTTGCGCACATGGGCATTCTCACTCTCCTGCGGAACGCATTCGGCCGGTCGCGAAAGCAGCGCCCCGCCGAGGCAGAGGGTGCGGACCAGCTCCCCTCGCAGTCGACGCCGACGCCGGCGCCGAAGCAGGAAGCACCGGAACCGGCCGGTCCGGCGGCGGTCCCCGAACCCCGCCCCGCAGACACCGACGAGCACGATCTGGTGTCCGCCGCGTTCGACAACGTGACCGTGCCGAAGCAGGCATCTCGGACCATCGAACCGGAGATCGAGGTCACGCCGGAGCCGGCGGCGGCCGACGACACCGTGCCGGAGCCGCGCCCCGAGGCCGACACGACGTCGCTCGCCGACGCCGAGCCGGAGGCCACGGCCGAGTCGAGCACGAAGCCTGAACCCGGGACCGGGCCGGTCACGGAGTCCGAGCCGGTCACGGAGACCGAACCGGCGGCCGAGCAGGTCACCGACGCCGAGGCAGCGGCGGAGGCCGTCGCCGAGGCGGAGCAGGTGGTCAAAGCCGCCGCGGAACAGGTCACCGAGGCGGAGGCCGTCGCCGAGCCGGTCACCGAAGCCGAGGCAGTGGCCGAAGCGGAAGCGGTGGCCGAGGCCGAGGCAGTCGCCGAGGCGGAGGCAGTAGCCGAGGCGGAGGCAGTAGCCGAGGCCGCGACGGAGACCGAGGCGGAAGCCGCCGCCGCGCCCGGAACGGAGGCGGCGGCCGTCGCCGAGTCGACGGAGGCCGAAGCCGCCGTCACCGCGGACGCCGAGGCCGACGCGACCACGGAACCGGCCGCCGAGCCCGAGGCGCAGCCCTCGGCCCAGGCCGCCGCCGACGCGACCACCGAGGCCGAGCCGGTCGCCGAGCCGGAGGCCCCGGCCGTCACCGCGCCCGCGCCCGAGGCGGCTGCCGCCGAGCCCGAGACCGAGGCGGCTGCCGAGCCGGCCACCGAGTCCGAGTCCGAGCCCGCGGCCCAGGCCGTGGCCGAACCGGTCGCCGAGCCGACGCCTGACGCGGAGGCCGCCGAGCCCGTGGCCGAGGCCGAGACCGCCGAAGCCACGGCCGTGGCCGCCGAGCCGGTCGCCGAGCCCGAGCCCGAGGCGGAGCCGGTCACCGAACCGGAAGCCAAGGCCGAGGCCGAAGCCGACGTCGAGGCCGAGCACGCGCCGGAGGCCGCTGCCGAGGCGGACGGAGAGGCGCGGCCGGAGCCCGCGGCCGAGCCCGTCGCGGCCGCCGTCGCCGAACCCGCGCCGGAGGCGGAGACCGAGACCGGCCCGGTCGCCGAGGCCGCCACCCCCACCGCCGCCGCTCCCGACCCAGCGCACCCCGTGGACGACGGTGCCGCCGCCGCCGCTCTGGACAAGGCCGGCCTGACCGGCACTCACGCCGCCACCTACCTCGTCCTCGACCGCTCGGCGAGCATGCGCGCGTACTACAAGGACGGTTCCGCCGCGGCCCTCGCCGACCAGACGCTCGCTCTCGCCACCCGGCTGACCCCGGACGCCGAGACCCCTTCCGTCCACGTCGTCTTCTTCTCCACCGAGGTGGACGGCACCACCGACCTCACCCCGGCCTCCCCGGAGAACGCGATCGACGAGGCGCACGCCGGCCTCGGCCGCATGGGCCGCACCAGCTACCACGCCGCCGTGGCGGCCGTCCTCGCGCACTACGACGAGAACATCGCCGCGAAGGCCCCCGGCACCCCGGCCCTGGTCGTCTTCCAGACCGACGGCGCCCCCGACGCGAAGACCCCCGCCACCCAGTCCCTCACCGACGCCGCGACGTCGCACCCCTCGGTGTTCTTCTCCTTCGTCGCGTTCGGCGAGCACGAGAACAAGGCCTTCGACTACCTCCGGAAGCTGAAGACCGGCAACGCGGCCTTCTTCCACGCGGGCCCGACCCCGCTGGAACTCACGGACGCGGAGCTGTACGACGGCGTACTGATCGACTGGCGCCCGTAAGCCCCGGGTTCCACCCCGGCCCCACCGCAGGACCCGTGCCGCCCGCTTCTCACCCCGTAAAACGAGAGGCGGGCGGCATACACATGTCGGCTACGATTTCAAGGTTCGCAAAAGCAGCAACGAAACCGACCTGGGAGCAGCCCCCGATGGCTCGACACCTCATCACCAGCGCCCTTCCGTACATCAACGGGATCAAGCACCTGGGCAACATGGTGGGGTCCATGCTCCCGGCGGACGTCTACTCCCGGTACCTGCGCCAGCGCGGCCACGAGGTCCTCTACATCTGCGCGACGGACGAGCACGGCACCCCCGCCGAACTCGCCGCCAAGGAGCAGGGACTGCCGGTCGACGAGTTCTGCGCGCAGGCGCACGACGCCCAGAAGGCGGTCTACGACGGCTTCGCGCTCGCCTTCGACTACTTCGGCCGCAGCTCCAGCGCCGAGAACCGTGAGATCACCCAGCACTTCGCGCGCCGCCTGAACGAGAACGGCTTCATCGAGGAGCGCTCGATCCGCCAGGTGTACTCCCCGGTCGACGGCCGCTTCCTGCCGGACCGCTACGTCGAGGGCACCTGCCCGCACTGCGGCTACGACAAGGCCCGCGGCGACCAGTGCGAGAACTGCACCCGGGTGCTCGACCCGACCGACCTGATCAACCCGCGCTCGGCGATCTCCGGCTCCACCGAGCTGGAGATCCGCGAGACCAAGCACCTCTTCCTGCTCCAGTCCAAGCTGGAGAACGAGGTCCGCGAGTGGGTCTCCCAGCACGACAAGGACTGGCCGCAGCTGGCCTCCTCCATCGCCCACAAGTGGCTGACCGAGGGCCTGCACGACCGCGCCATCACCCGTGACCTGGACTGGGGCGTACCGGTCCCGGCCGACACCTGGCCGGAGCTGGCGGCCGAGGGCAAGGTCTTCTACGTCTGGTTCGACGCCCCGATCGAGTACATCGGCGCGACGAAGGAGTGGGCGGACCAGGACCCCTCGACCCGCGACTGGAAGTCCTGGTGGTACGACGTCGACACCGACGTCCGCTACACGGAGTTCATGGCGAAGGACAACGTCCCGTTCCACACGGTGATGTTCCCGGCCACCGAACTCGGCGTGCGCGAACCGTGGAAGAAGGTCGACTACGTCAAGGCCTTCAACTGGCTGACGTACTACGGCGGCAAGTTCTCCACCAGCCAGAAGCGCGGTGTCTTCACCGACCAGGCCCTCGCCATCCTCCCCGCCGACTACTGGCGCTACTTCCTGATCGCCAACGCCCCCGAGTCCGACGACTCGTCCTTCACCTGGGAGCACTTCACCGCCACGGTGAACAAGGACCTGGCCGACACCCTCGGCAACTTCGTCAACCGCGTCCTGTCCTTCTCCAAGAAGCGGTTCGGCGAGGAGGTCCCGGCCGGCGGCGAGCCCGGCGAGGCCGAGACGAAGCTGGGCGGCCAGATCGCGGAGCTCCTCGCCGAGTACGAGTCGCACATGGAGACCCTCCAGTTCCGCAAGGCGGCCGCCGCCCTGCGCGCCCTGTGGTCGGCCGGCAACTCCTACCTGGAGGAGAAGGCCCCCTGGCTGGAGATCAAGACGGACAAGGACGGCGCGGCCCTGACCCTGCGTACGGCGATGAACCTGATCCACCTCTACGCGGTGGTCTCCGAGCCCTTCATCCCGGCGACGGCGAAGACGATGCGCGAGGCGTTCGCGCTCACCGACGACACGGCCGCCTGGGTCACCGCCGAGGAGGCGAAGGCGCTGGTCTCCGTCCCCGCCGGCACCCCCTTCACCGTCCCGCCGGTCCTCTTCGCCAAGCTCACGGACGAGGACCTGGAGACGTACAAGGAGCGCTTCGGCGGCGCACCCGCCGAGTGACCCGCACCGCGCACACCCCGAAGGCCCGGCAGGAGACCCCTCCGCCGGGCCTTCGGCGTGCGGCAGGACCGGGCCTCCGGCGTGGGGTAAGACCGGGCCTCCGGCGCGGGGTAAGACCGAGGAAAGAGACCTATCAGACTCTTACCGCTCCTTCACCTCACGTTTACCACCGGGATAGTGTGCGGCCCGTGAAGCGAATTCTGATCCGTTCCGGGAAGAGCCCGTTCCGTGTCGCCACCCCGGCGGAGTTCATCCACCAGGATCTGATCGGAACGAACACCGGGAACCTGCTCTTCAGCGACTCGGCCCACAAGATGCTGACCACCCCGGACACCGAGGTGACGTCGAACGGCATCAAGACCGACCCCTCGGCACGGCGGGCCGCGGAGATCAACGAGCAGTACGACGTCTTCGTCGTCCCGCTCGCCAACGCCTTCCGCCCGTCGTTCCGCGCCTCGCTGGACCGGCTGACCACGCTGATCGAGCAACTCACCGTCCCGGTCGTGGTGTTCGGCGTCGGCGCGCAGGCGCCCGCGGACTACGACACCGACTGGCTGAAGCCGATGGCGGACTCGGTCCGCCGCTTCGCCCGCGCCGTCCTGGACCGCTCGGCCTCCATCGGCGTCCGCGGCGAGCTGACCTCGGACTACCTGAAGGGCCTCGGGTTCAAGGACGTCGACATCATCGGCTGCCCGTCGATGTTCCTGTACGGCGACACCTTCCCGGAGATCCGGGCGACCGAGCTGGACGCCGCCTCACGCATCGCGCTCAACCTCTCCCCGGACGCGATACCCGTCGGCGACATAGCGGGCATCGCCCGGCACGCGTGGGAGCGCTACCCCCACCTCGCCTACTACGCGCAGAACACCGTCGACGCGGAACTGCTGATGTGGGGCGACACCTCACCGGAGTCCGGGCACACCGACGCCTTCCCGCTCCAGCTCAGCCACGCGCTGTTCCAGGAGGACAAGGTCCGCATGCCCCTGGACCCGGCCACCTGGATCGACGAACTGCGCGGCTACGACTTCGCCTACGGCACCCGCATCCACGGCAACGTCGCCGCCCTGCTGGCCGGCACCCCGAGCGTGGTCCTCACCCACGACTCCCGCACCCTCGAACTCTGCCGCTACTTCGACATCCCGCACCGCCCGCTCACCGAACTGGACGCCGGCACCGACCCGCGGGACCTGTACGAGGACGCCGACTTCTCCGCGATGCTCAAGGGCCACGGTGAGCGGTTCGAGCGCATCATCGCCTTCCTCGACCGCAACGGCCTGGAGAACACCTACACCCACGGCGACGGCGGCGCCGCCTTCGACGCCCGCCTGGCCGCCCTGGACCTGCCCGCGTCGATGCCGGTCTGGGACGGCGGCGACGACGGCCAGATGCGGTACCGGGTCAGCCGGCTGCGCGAGCGGATCACCGCGGCCGACGCGAAGGCGGCCCAGCACGCCAAGGAGAACCGGGAACTGCGCTCCCGGCTCGCCACCGCCGAGAAGCAGGCCACCGAGACCAGCCGCCGGCTCGACGCCCTCCACAAGGAGCTGAAGGCCGCCACCCAGCAGCTCTCGGCCGTGGAACGCCGGGTCACCGGCATCGACAAGCGTCTCCTGGTCCGCCTGGGCCCGGCCCTGCGCCGCCGGGTGCACCGCCCGAAGCCCGCCGCCCCACGCGACTGAGCGGGCCCGGCACCCGTCGGTGGTTGTGGAGATGAGAAATGTGCCGTGAATTTTTCCGCACCCACCCGACCCCACCTGCGCATGCCCACGACACCTCCGTATGGTTTCGCCATGACCCCTGAGCTCATCCCGGTCGCCTACGAGCCGCACGGCCGTACCGAGGCGATCGGCCGCTATTCCGACGGACAGTTCCTGGCGTCGGTCACGTACGCGTTCCCCGAGGGGTTCCGGCTCGACGAGGGCTGGGAGGAGCAGAAACGGCTCTACGCGGTGCTCCATCTCTTCGACGGCGACGGCCACTACCGCGACTCGCAGATCTGGTGCGCGGGCAGCTGGGCCGAGCAGCAGCGCGATCCGGACGGCGCCGACTCGGTGCTGACGCGGGCCCGCGCGCACCTGGCGGGCATGCTGCGCAGCCTGCCGAAGCGGACGTACACGGACATCGCGATACGCCCGTTCCAGCTCACCGTGGACGGCGTGTTCTTCGGCCTGGTCGCCAAGGAGGACGACGACGGCGGCTGGGCCGAGCTCTACCCGGACAACCTGGGCTTCAGCGAGCCCTGGGACGGCACCTACGACACCTGACCGCTCGTCGCCGGGCCAAGCGCTGGTAAAGTCCGCTTACTTGTCGCCCGGCCCGCACCGATCGACCGGAACGACCGCGATGGCACACGGTCGTCCGGGGGTCCGCGCCGGGGAATCCTCAGGGGGGACTCATGCGCAGATGGGGTGTCGCCGCGTTCGTGGCCGCCTCTCTGGTCGGCGGCGTGCTGCTGCCGGCCGTCCCGGCCGCGGCCGTGCACGGCGCCGTGCCGGGTGACTTCAACGGCGACGGCTACCGTGACGCGGTCCTGCCCGCGCCGGGCGCGAACGTGTCCGGCAAGGAGGGCGCGGGCGCGGTCGTCGTGCTGTACGGCTCCGCCTCGGGGCTGTCGACGAGCCGCCGTAAGACCATCACCCAGAACACTCCGGGTGTGCCGGGCGTCAGCGAGACCGGGGACGCCTTCGGCGCCGCCACCGCCACCGCCGACGTGAACCGGGACGGCTACGCCGACCTGGTGGTCGGCACACCGGACGAGGACGGCTCGAAGGGTACCGACTCCGGTGCGGTGACGGTGCTCTGGGGCAGCCGGAGCGGCCTGACGAGCGGCACGGACCTGCCGTCTCCGTTGTCCTGGACACACCGTTACGGCGAGGATGTCGCCGCGCTCGGCCTCGGAGCCGGTTGGCATACGCGGGTCGCGGTCAGCGCGATGGACTCGACCGTGTACTTCACCGGACCGTTCACCCGCAGCGGGACGTTCGGGTCGGCCGTGGACAACGAGGGCACCCTGTCCCCGCTGTCCGTGGCACTCGGCGACTTCGACGGTGACACGGCACCGGACCTGGCTTCCGCCACCTTCCGGGGCTCCGCCCTGACCGGCGGCAACATCTACGTGAACCCGTGGCACGACAACGAGTTGCGCGGCAACGGCCTCATCGTGGCCGCCGGCGACGTCAACGGCGACGGTTTCACCGACCTCGTGGCCGGTGACCCGGATGAGCCCGAGAAGGCCGGCGTGGACGGGGCACCGGGTGGCCGGGTACTGCTCTGGTACGGCTCGAAGAAGGGCATCGCGACCGACGCCGAACCGGTCCAGATCACCCAGAACACCGCAGGCGTCCCCGGTGCGAGCGAGAAGTACGACGGTTTCGGCACGTCCGTCACCGTGGCCGACCTGAACCGGGACGGCCGGGCGGACATCGTGGTGGGGTCGCCTTTCGAGGACCTCGCCAGAAACAGGGCCGGGCAGGTCACCGTCATCCCCGGCCGCAGCAGCGGGGCGCTCGGCACCGGCTCGTACTCCTTCTCCCAGGACACCGCGGGGGTGCCGGGTGCCTCCGAGACCGACGACTTCTTCGGTACGACGGTCTCGGTCGGGGACATCGACAAGGACGGCAGGCCGGAGCTGTTCGTCGGCGCGGCGGGAGAGAACAACTCCACCGGAGCCGTCTGGGTCTTCCCCGGTGGCTCCACCCGGCCGACTGCCACGGGCAGCCGCGTCATCACGCCGAACGCCGTCGGCCTCACACAGCAGTGGGGCACCCTGCTGGGCGGCGACGGACTGCTCTCCGTGGTCTGAACGCGCCGCGGTCGCCCGGGGTCTCCTCCGTGACTCCCGGACGACCGCGTCACGGCCGCCTCACGGATGTCAGCCGTCGTTCGTCGTGTCCGGCTCCACGCCCAGGGTCAGACGCCCGCGGACACCGCGGGCGATGTGGTGACGGTCGTAGGTGAGGTGGAGCAGGCCGCCCTCGGGCCCGTTGTCCGGGTAGATGGTGTCCTCGTCGAGGGTGGTGCGGGTGGTGGTGTTGCTCGCGTACGGCTCCACCTCGGCCGACAGCAGGACCGACCTCTCGTCGAAGAACAGCTGGCCGGTGTGGCAGGTGTGCCCGCCCTCGTACCCGGCGTCCGTCCACTCGCCGTCCACGTGCACCTTGACGTGGATGTGCACGCACCGCCCCTGGTACCAGCCGGGGAAGACGGTCCTGAAGGTGACCTGCCCGTGCCGGTCCGTGTGCCAGGTGCCGCGCAGGTAGCGGGTGTCGTCGGTGGGCTCCTGATGTCCGCCGCCACCGCCGGGCGGAGGACCGGTCGGGGCGCCGGTGGGCGCGTCGGTGGGCATTCCGGTCGGCGGGGCGCCGCCTCCGCCGCTCCCCACCGCCTCGTACCCCGAGTAGACGCCCGACGCGTTGCAGTGCCAGATGTCCACGGCCGCGTTCCCGAGCGGCTTGCAGGTCTCCGCATCGATCACCTTGAGGGTGAGGTGCAGAGGAATGCCCTCCTGGTCCTCGGTGACGTCCCGGCGGAGCTTGTCGGCATCGATGTAGTAGGGGCCCTCGACCAGTTCGGAGGTGAGCGTGTAGCAGGCGTCGCGCGGCTCCGGTTCCGCCGGGTTCCTCTCCCCGGCCACGGCCCTCGCCGCGAAGGTGCCGCCGAGGCCCAACGCGGCGACGGCTCCGGTGCCCGCCACGACCACCTTGCGGCGCGTCAGTCGTGTTGCCCCGTCGGACTGTTGGGGCTGGGGAAGTTGCTCGTTGTCTGTCATGGCGCCGGAAGGTAGGAGCGCAGCCTGTCAACGACCTTGGAAAACGGCCCCCTTGCGCACTCTCGTGCGCAAGGGGGCCGGAAATCGACCTCGGGCCGCCGCTACTTCGGCTGCGGCTTCCGGATGGAGAGGTGCAGCTCGCGCAGGCGGGTCTCCTCCAGCTCGGTCGGCGCGCCCATCATCAGGTCCTGGGCGTTGCCGTTGAGCGGGAAGGCGATGGTCTCGCGGATGTTGGGCTCGTCGGCGAGGAGCATCACGATGCGGTCCACGCCCGGGGCGATGCCACCGTGCGGCGGGGCGCCGAAGCGCAGCGCGCGCAGCATGCCGGCGAACTCGCGCTCGACGGTCTCCTCGTCGTAGCCCGCGATGCCGAACGCCTTGAGCATGATGTCGGGCTCGTGGTTCCGGATGGCGCCGGAGGACAGCTCGACGCCGTTGCAGACGATGTCGTACTGCCAGGCGAGGATGTCCAGCGGGTCCTGGGTCTCCAGGGCCTCCATGCCGCCCTGGGGCATCGAGAACGGGTTGTGGGAGAAGTCGATCCGCCCGGTCTCCTCGTCCTTCTCGAACATCGGGAAGTCGACGATCCAGCAGAACCGGAAGACGTTCTCCTCGAAGTGCCCGGCACGCTTGGCGGCCTCGACCCGCACCGCGCCCATGATCTTGGAGACCTCGTCGAACTCGCCCGCGCCGAAGAAGACGGCGTGACCGGCGGCCAGCTGGAGCCGCTTGGTCAGCTCGGCGACGTTCTCCTCGGTGAGGAACTTGGCGATCGGGCCGGACAGCGAGCCGTCCTCGGCGACGCGGACCCAGGCCAGGCCCTTGGCGCCCTGCGAGACGGCGAAGTCGCCGAGCTGGTCGAAGAACTTGCGGGGCTGGTCCTGGACCGCCGGCACCGGCAGCGCACGGACGTGCTTGCCGGCGAAGGCCTTGAACTCCGAGCCCTCGAAGACGTCGGTGATGTCGACCAGTTCGAGCTGGGCGCGCAGGTCCGGCTTGTCGGAGCCGTACTTGAGCATCGACTCGCGGAACGGGATCCGCGGGAACGGCGAGGTGACCTCGTGGCCGCCGCCGAACTCGGTGAACAGCTCGGTCATCAGCTGCTCGATCGGGCGGAAGACGTCCTCCTGCTCGACGAAGCTCATCTCGACGTCGAGCTGGTAGAACTCGCCCGGCGAGCGGTCGGCGCGGGCGTCCTCGTCGCGGAAGCAGGGCGCGATCTGGAAGTAGCGGTCGAAGCCGGAGATCATCAGCAGCTGCTTGAACTGCTGCGGGGCCTGCGGCAGCGCGTAGAACTTGCCCGGGTTCAGGCGGGAGGGCACCACGAAGTCACGGGCGCCCTCGGGGGAGGTCGCGGTGAGGATCGGGGTGGCCATCTCGTTGAAGCCGAGGGCGACCATCTTGTGGCGGATGGCCGAGATCACGGCCGTACGCAGCATGATGTTGCGGTGCATGCGCTCGCGGCGCAGGTCCAGGAAGCGGTACTCCAGGCGCCGCTCCTCGTTGACCCCGTCCTCGGCGTTGATCGTGAACGGCAGCGGGGCGGCGGCGCCGAGCAGCTCGACCTCGCCGACCTCGACCTCGACCTCGCCGGTGGGCAGGTCGGAGTTGATGTTCTCGGTGCCGCGGGAGACGACCTTGCCGTCGACCCGGACCGTCGACTCCTTGCTGAGCTTGTCCAGGGCCTCGTAGGCGGGCGTACCCGGACGGGCCACCAGCTGGGTGATGCCGTAGTGGTCGCGCAGATCGATGAAGAGGATGCCGCCCAGGTCGCGCCGATTGTGCAGCCAGCCGCTCAGCCGGACGTCGGTGCCGACGTCAGAGGAGCGGAGCTCGCCGCAGGTGTGGGACCTGTACCGATGCATCGTGGTTCATCCAGCCTTCGCGGATCGGGGTGTGGAGTCAGCGTGGTGTTTCACGTGAAACACCACCCAGCGTACCGGGCCCCCCAGGGCCGCCTCTCCCCATTCACAGGTCGGTGATCAGTAGCTTTTTTCGATCTCATCTTCCTAAAGTGGGGCAATGCGAACTGGCGAGCCCCTGCCCGCCGTGGAGGACGTCCTTGCCGCCCTCGCGACCGGGCTGTGGCACTGGGACACGGCCACCGGGCTGGTCACCGCGGATGCGGAGGCGGCGCGGCTCATCGGCCTGCCGGCCGAACCGTCGCTGCTCTCCGAGGCCCTGGTCCGGTCGCGCTTCCACCCCGTGGACTGGAACGAGAACACCAGCATCACCCGGCTGGCAGCCACCGAGGGCACGCTCGGCGAGGTACGGCTGCGGGTCATGGACGAGCGGGGCCGGCTGATCCGTACCGTGCGCAGCCGCTTCCGGCCGGTGTACGACGCCAAGGAGCGCGTCTACCGGGTGACCGGCACCATCCAGGAGGTCTCCGAGCCGTCTCCCGGTACCGCGGCCCAGCATCCGGTCACCGGCGACTGGCGGCGCTCCCGTGAGGCCTTCCTGCTGGACGCGGGCCGGGCGCTGGCCGAGGCGCGGTCCACCGAGGAGGTGCTGCGGGTCGCCGGCGGCCTGTCGATGCCCGGGTTCTCCCCGGACGGTCTGGCCGTCTTCGGGGCCAAGGGCGACGGGCTGTCGATCATCGGCCACCACGGTCAGCAGATCGACGAGGACAGCCCCTTCACCAGCATGCCGCTGGACACCGACTATCCGGCGGCGGAGGTGGTGCGGACCGGCCGGGCCGTGTACCTCTCCTCGCCCGAGCAGTACAAGTCCCGCTACCCGGTGACCTGGCCGCTGGCCGAGCGCTTCGGCCGCCGGTCCTGGGCCTTCCTGCCCCTGACGGTGGCCGGGCGGACCATGGGCGCCTGGATGGCCGGCTTCGCCTATCCGGTGTCGTTCACCCCCGACGAGCGGTCCGTGCTCACCACGGTGGCCCGGATGCTGGCGCAGGCCCTGTCGCGGGCCGGGATCGCCGACTCGGAGCGGGAGCTGACGGACGGGCTCCAGCGCTCCATGCTGCCGACGCTGGGTCCCGAGATACCGGGCATGGACGTGGCCGCCCGCTACATACCGACCGGCGGCGGCCTCCAGGTCGGCGGCGACTGGTACGACATGATCCCGCTGCCGTCCGGCCGGTTCGCCCTGGTCATCGGTGACGTCCAGGGGCACGACGTCCGGGCCGCGGGTCTGATGGGCCAGCTCCGGATCGCGCTGCGCGCCTACGCCTCGGAGGGCCACCGCCCGGACGCGGTCCTGACCCGCGCCTCCCGTTTCCTGCACGGAATCACCTACGACGAGGAGATCACCGACACGCGCTTCGCGACCTGCCTGTACGTCGAGGCGGATCCGGCGACCGGGGTGCTGGAGATCGCCCGTGCGGGCCATCTCGACCCGTCGATCCGGATGGCCGACGGCACGGTGCTGCGGCGGCCGACGGCGGGCGGGCTGCCGCTCGGCATCGACCCGGACGCGGACTACCCGACCACCCGGTTCACCCTCGAACCCGGCGAGGTCATGATGCTCTGCACCGACGGCCTGATCGAGACCGGCGGCCATGACATGGAGAGCGGCTGGCAGCGGGTCCGGGAGATCATGGAGGACCACGACGGCGACCTGGAGAAGATGGCCGACGGCCTGGTCCAGGCGGTGCACGGTCCCTCGTCGCACCACACCACCGGGCCGCTGGCCGACCGCCGCGAGGACGACATCGCGCTCCTGCTGCTGTCCCGGCCCGGTGCCGGACGCAGCGACGACTCCCTGACGGTACGGCCCCGGATCCGCCGCACCCTGCTGTCGGTGGCCCAGGACGAGCCCGAGCGGGTCGCCGAGGCCCGTCAGCACGTGCGGGAGCTGCTGCACGACTGGAGCTCGCCCGACCAGGTCGACTCGGCGGTGCTGCTGGTCTCCGAGATGCTCACGAACGTGCTGGTGCACACCGACGCGGACGCGCTGCTGCTCGCCAAGGTCTCCGGGCAGGCACCGGAGCGCCGGCTGCGGGTCGAGGTCACGGACTCCGGCGACGACCTCCCGCACAAGCGCCGCCCCGGCGAGCTGGCCTCCTCGGGCCGCGGCCTGGTCCTGATCGAGATCCTGGCGGAGGCCTGGGGCGTCGACCCGCGCGGCGGCGAGGGCAAGAGCATCTGGTTCGAGCTGTACGAGAGGGGCGGGGACGACGGCGCCTAGGCGGCCGGGCCGGGCGCCGTCAGGTCGCCGCGTACCGGGCCCGCAGCTCGTGCACGACCCCGAAGGCGGCCGCGGTGAGCGGGACGGCCAGCAGCATGCCGAGGATCCCGGCGACCGAGGCGCCCGCCGTGATCGTCAGCATCACCACCGCCGGATGCAGCTGCACGGTCCGGCTCTGGATCATGGGCTGCAGCACATGGCCCTCCAGCACCTGCACGGCGAGGACCACGCCGAGCGCCCACAGCGCGATGACGAAACCCCGGTCGGCGAGGGCGACCAGCACGGCCACCGCACCGGAGATGAAGGCGCCGAGGTAGGGGATGTAGGCGAAGACGAAGACCAGCGCGCCGAGCCCGACCGCGCCGGGGACCCGCAGGATCAGCAGGCCGACGGTGATGCAGACGGCGTCGATCAGCGCGATGACGGTCGTACCGCGCATGAACCCCTCGACGCCCTGGAAGGCACGGCGGGCCATGGCCTCCAGCATGTCGGCGCTGTCGCCGGGCGCCACGGCCCGCAGGGAGTCGACGAAGAGGTGCGAGTCCCGCAGGAAGAAGAAGACGAGCAGCAGCGCGAGCACGGCCACGGCGATGCCCTCGGCGACCACGCTCACCCCGCTGATGACGTTGGAGGCGGCCGTCCCGCCGAACTTGGCCAGCAGCTCCTTGGCGTTGCCCGTGAGGTCGTCGAGGGAGGTCCCGGCGGCGCCGAAGTGCCGGGCGAGCGACTTCGCCGCGTTCTTGAGGGACGAGGTGATCTGGCCGCCGGTGTCGACGAGGGCGGCGACGACGATGTACACGGCGCCGCCGGCCACGGCGACGACGGCGACGCAGGTGAGGCCGGCGGCCAGGGAGCGCTGCACGCCGGCTGTCAGGAGCCGCCGGTACAGCGGCCCGAGCAGGGCGGTGCCGAGCAGGGCGAGCAGCACCGGGGTCACCGCGGTGCGCAGCTCCGAGCAGAGCCGGACGCAGACCCAGCCGACGCCCGCGGCCAGGAGCAGCACGGCGCACCAGGCGGCGAACCGGCGCACGGGCTCGGGCAACAGGGACACGCCTCCAGCGGATCACGTGCGGGCGCCGCACGCCCTGCCGTACGCCTCCTGCCGGGTGAACCGGCGGCCGTGCGGGTGGCCGGGCGGGTGTCCGGGCAGGGGAGAGGCCCGGCGCGGTGGTCGCGCCGGGCCTCTCGGAGCCGTTGCCGCGTTACGCCTGCGGGCCGGTCTCGGTCATTCCGTGGACGGCCGGGACGGTGCCCAGGCGGCCCTTCTGGAAGTCCTCGAAGGCCTGCATCAGCTCGTCCTTGGTGTTCATGACGAACGGGCCGTAGTGGGCCATGGGCTCCCGGATCGGCTGGCCGCCGAGGAGGACGACCTCCAGGTCCGGGGTGTGCGCGTCCTGCTTCTCGTCCGCGCGGACGGTCAGCGAGGAGCCCGCGCCGAAGACGGCCGTCTGGCCGAGGTGGATCGGGCGGCGCTCGACGCCCACCGTGCCCTTGCCTGCCAGCACGTACGCCAGCCCGTTGAACTCCTGGCGCCAGGGCAGGGTGATCTCGGCGCCGGGGGCCAGCGTCGCGTGGATCATGGTGATCGGGGTGTGCGTGATACCGGGACCCTTGTGTCCGTCCAGCTCACCGGCGATGACCCGGAGCAGCGCGCCGCCGTCGGGGGTGGTGAGCAGCTGGACGTTGCCGCCGCGGATGTCCTGGTAGCGCGGGGCCATCATCTTGTCCTTGGCCGGGAGGTTCACCCACAGCTGGAGGCCGTGGAAGAGACCGCCGGACATGACCAGGGACTCCGGCGGCGCCTCGATGTGGAGCAGGCCGGCACCGGCCGTCATCCACTGGGTGTCGCCGTTGGTGATGGTGCCTCCGCCGCCGTTGCTGTCCTGGTGGTCGAAGATGCCGTCGATGATGTAGGTGACGGTCTCGAAGCCGCGGTGCGGGTGCCACGGCGTGCCCTTGGGCTCGCCCGGCGCGTACTCCACCTCACCCATCTGGTCCATCATGATGAACGGGTCGAGGTGGCGGTAGTTGATCCCCGCGAACGCCCGGCGTACCGGGAAGCCCTCGCCCTCGAAACCGCTCGGCGCGGTCGTGACGGTGAGCACGGGACGGGCCACGGCGTCGGCCGGTGCGGCCACGCGGGGAAGGGTCAGCGGGTTCTCGACGGTCACTGCAGGCATGTTGGCTCCTCCTTGTACGCCCAATTTAGTTGAGCGTTGAACTTTCTGCCACCCCCAACGACGAAGGCCCGGAGGACATTCCCTCCGGGCCCGGTCACCGCCGATCAACGGATCGGAACTAGCCGTACATCCGCCGCATCGCGAAGTCCACCATCTGCTCGACCGCCTTCGCGTCGAAGACCATCCGGTGTTCGCCCTCCATGTCGAGGACGAAGCCGTAGCCGGTCGGCAGCAGGTCGATGACCTCCGCGCCCGTGATCACGAAGTACTTGGACTCCTTGCCCGCGTACCGGCGCAGCTCCTTCAGCGAGGTGAACATCGGGATCACCGGCTGCTGGGTGTTGTGCAGGGCGAGGAAACCGGGGTTGTCACCGCGCGGGCAGTACACCTTGGACGTGGCGAAGACCTGCTGGAAGTCCTCGGCGGTCACCTGGCCCGTGGTGAAGGCGCGCACCGCGTCCGCGAGCGAGGGCGGGGACGGCTCGGGGTAGAGCGGGGGCTGCTGACCGTACCCGCCGAGGCCGCCGGGCATCTGCTGCTGCGGCTGGGCGTACTGCTGCTGTGCGCCGACGTTCTGGTCATAGCCGTACATGCGCGCAAGCCTACCGAGACGCGCGGCCTCCGCGAGAAGGTAGACCCATCTCACACTTCACCGGGTGGGGGTTGCGCCTTATTACCGACGGGTAGCATCATCGGAGCCACTCGTTGGTATGTGAAAGCTTGCGCGGGGATTCAGTGCCTCGCCGATCCGGATACGGAGCCGTCACCATGGGGCACTACAAGTCCAACCTCCGCGACATCGAGTTCAACCTCTTCGAAGTGCTCGGTCGCGACAAGCTGTACGGCACCGGCCCGTTCGCCGAGATGGACACCGACACCGCCAAGAGCGTCCTGGAGGAGCTGACCCGGCTCGCCGAGAACGAGCTGGCCGCGTCCTTCACCGACGCCGACCGCAACCCGCCGGTCTTCGACCCGGAGACCAACACCGCGCCGGTCCCGGCCTCGTTCAAGAAGAGCTACAAGGCCTTCATGGACTCCGAGTACTGGCGGCTCGGCCTGCCCGAGGAGATCGGCGGCACCACCGCTCCCCCCTCGCTCATCTGGTCCTACGCGGAGCTGGTCCTCGGCGCCAACCCGGCCGTGTGGATGTACTCCTCCGGCCCGGCGTTCGCCCGCATCCTCTTCGAGGAGGGCACCGAGGAGCAGAAGAAGTGGGCGCAGATCGCCGTGGACCGCACCTGGGGTTCGACCATGGTGCTCACCGAGCCCGACGCGGGCTCGGACGTCGGCGCCGGCCGCACCAAGGCGGTCCAGCAGGAGGACGGCTCCTGGCACATCGAGGGCGTGAAGCGCTTCATCACCTCCGGTGAGCACGACATGGAGGAGAACATCCTCCACTACGTCCTCGCCCGCCCCGAGGGCGCCGGCCCCGGCACCAAGGGCCTCTCCCTCTTCCTGGTGCCCAAGTACCTCTTCGACTTCGAGACCGGCGAGCTGGGCGAGCGCAACGGCGTCTACGCCACCAACGTCGAGCACAAGATGGGCCTCAAGGCGTCCAACACCTGCGAGATGACCTTCGGCGACCGCCACCCGGCCAAGGGCTGGCTGATCGGCGACAAGCACGAGGGCATCCGCCAGATGTTCCGGATCATCGAGTTCGCCCGCATGATGGTCGGCACGAAGGCCATCTCCACGCTCTCCACCGGCTACCTCAACGCCCTGGAGTACGCCAAGGAGCGCGTCCAGGGTCCGGACCTCGCGAACTTCATGGACAAGACCGCGCCCAAGGTCACCGTGACCCACCACCCCGACGTCCGCCGCTCGCTGATGACGCAGAAGGCGTACGCCGAGGGCATGCGCGCCCTCGTCCTCTACACCGCCTCGATCCAGGACGCGATCATGGTCAAGGAGACGAACGGCGAGGACCCGAAGGCCGAGCACGCGCTCAACGACCTGCTCCTGCCGATCGTCAAGGGCTACGGCTCCGAGAAGGGCTACGAGCAGCTCGCCCAGTCGCTGCAGACCTTCGGCGGCTCCGGCTTCCTGCAGGAGTACCCGATCGAGCAGTACATCCGGGACGCCAAGATCGACACCCTCTACGAGGGCACCACCGCGATCCAGGGCCAGGACTTCTTCTTCCGGAAGATCGTCCGCAACCAGGGTGCCGCGCTGAACTCCCTCGCCGAGGACATCAAGAAGTTCCTGGCCCTCGGCACCGGCGGCGAGCGGCTCGCGGGTGCCCGCGAGCACCTGGCGAAGGCGGCCGTGGAGCTGGAGGCGATCGTCGGCCTGATGCTGACCGACCTCGCCGCCACCGAGCAGGACGTCAAGAACATCTACAAGGTGGGCCTCAACACCAGCCGCCTGCTGCTCGCCTCCGGCGACGTGATCGTCGGCTACCTGCTGCTCAAGGGCGCCGCGGTCGCCGCCGAGAAGCTGGAGACGGCGTCCGCCAAGGACGTCCCCTTCTACACCGGCAAGATCGCGGCGGCGAAGTTCTTCGCGGCCAACGTGCTGCCGGGCGTCACCCTGGCCCGCAAGATCGCGGCCGACGTCGACCTCGACCTGATGGAGCTGGACGAGGCCGCTTTCTGATCCGGCCCGCCGCTCCTCCACGGTGGCCCGCTCCCTCGCCGGGGAGCGGGCCACCGTACGTCGTTAAGGTGAGGAGCATGAGCGAACCAGCCCGCTTCGACCGCGGCCACACCGACGACCTGATGTCCTTCCTCGCGGCCGGCCCCACGCCGTACCACGCCGTGGCCACCGCCGGTGAACGGCTGGAGAAGGCCGGCTTCCGGCAGGTCGCCGAGACGGACGCCTGGGACGGGACGGCGGGCGGCAAGTACGTCCTGCGCGGCGGCGCGATCATCGCCTGGTACGTCCCCGAGGGCGCCGCGCCGCACACGCCGTTCCGGATCGTCGGCGCGCACACCGACTCCCCGAACCTGCGGGTCAAGCCCCGCCCGGACACCGGCGCGCACGGCTTCCGGCAGGTCGCCGTGGAGATCTACGGCGGGCCGCTCATGAACTCCTGGCTCGACCGGGACCTCGGCCTGGCCGGCCGGCTCAGCCTGCGCGACGGCACCACCCGCCTGGTCGACGTGCGCCGCCCGCTGCTGCGGGTCCCCCAGCTCGCCATCCACCTGGACCGCGCGGTGAGCAGCGACGGGCTCAAGCTCGACAAGCAGCGCCACCTGCAGCCCGTCTGGGGCCTCGGCGACGACGTCCGCGACGGCGACCTGATCGCCTTCCTCGAGCAGGAGGCGGGCGTGCCGGCCGGCTCGGTGACCGGCTGGGACCTGATGACCCACCCCGTGGAAGCGCCGGCCTACCTGGGCCGCGACCAGGAGATGATGGCCGGCCCCCGGATGGACAACCTGCTGTCCGTGCACGCCGGGACGGCGGCCCTCGCGGCCGTCGCGGCGGGCGGCCCGCAGCTGCCCTGCGTCCCGGTGCTCGCCGCCTTCGACCACGAGGAGACCGGCTCCCAGTCCGACACCGGCGCGGACGGCCCGCTGCTCGGCAGCGTGCTGGAGCGGTCGGTCCTGGCGCGCGGCGGATCCTACGAGGACCGGGCGCGCGCGCTCGCCGCCAGCGTCTGCGTCTCCTCCGACACCGGCCACGCCGTGCACCCCAACTACGCCGAACGCCACGACCCCACGCACCACCCGCGGCTCAACGGCGGCCCGATCCTCAAGGTCAACGTCAACAACCGCTACGCGACGGACGGTTCGGGCCGCGCGGTCTTCGCCGCCGCCTGCGAGAAGGCCGGCGTCCCCTTCCAGACCTTCGTCTCCAACAACTCCATGCCCTGCGGCACCACGATCGGCCCGATCACCGCGGCCCGCCACGGCATCCGCACCGTCGACATCGGCGCGGCGATCCTCTCCATGCACAGCGCCCGCGAACTGTGCGGCTCCGACGACCCGTTCCACCTCGCGAACGCCCTGGCGGCTTTCCTGGAGGGGTAGTTGCACATGTACCGCCCGCCCCTGGGTACCCGGTGGAGACCGGAACCACCGAACCTGAAGGGGAGGCAACGCTCATGGGCCTTGGCGGGTGCATCATCCTCATCGCCGTGGGGGCCATCCTCACGTTCGCGACCGACTGGCACATGCAGGGCGTCAACCTCGACGTCGTGGGCCTGATCCTGATGGCCGTCGGCATCATCGGCGTCGCCACGTTCACGAACGTCGCCCGTCGCCGGCGGGTCATGGTGCCACCGACGACGGTCGTCGAGGAACGGCACCACCACCGGGACGAGTACGGCAACGGGTACGGCGCCTGACGCGGATGCCGAGGCCTAGGCCTCCCCGGCCTTCTCGGCCTCCTCGTCCATGCCGGCCAGGACCAGCGGCAGCCGGTCCGCCCCGCCTTCCGCGAGGCGGACCGGGACCCCCCAGTCCTGCTGGTGCACATGGCAGGCCGGGTACTCGTTCGCCGGGTCGTCGTCGCAGGACGCGGCCATGGCCGAGACGTGCAGGACACCCTCGGTCACGGCCGGGTTCAGCTCCAGGTCCCTGGACAGGTCCGTGTCCGGTCCTTCGCCCTTGAGCAGCAGCTCCGGCGGGGTCGAGGACACCAGGAGCCGCGTCGAGGGGCCGTAGCGCAGGTCGAGCTTCTGGCCCGACGGGGCCTGGAAGATCACGTCCAGGCGGAGGCGGCCGGGCGCCACCTCGGTCGCCGCCCGCTGGGTGCGGTGCGCGACCGACTCCACCCGGACCGCCTCCTCGGGCAGCCGCAGCCGGGTCAGGCGGTGCCGGGCCGACTCGACGACCACGATGTCGTCGCCGGCCAGCACCGCGTCGCTCGGCTCCCGCAGATCCGTCGCCAGCGTGGTGACCTCGCCGGTCGCCGGGTCGTAGCGGCGCAGCGCGTGGTTGTAGGTGTCGGACACCGCGACCGAGCCGTCGGGAAGCGCCGTCACGCCCAGCGGGTGCTGGAGCAGCGCCTGCGCGGCCGCGCCGTCCCGGTGCCCGAAGTCGAAGAGGCCGGTGCCCACGGCCGTGTGCACGTGCCCGTCCAGGTCGACCCAGCGCAGCGCGCTGGTCTCGGAGTCGGCGAGCCAGAGCCGGTCGGCGGTGGCGGCGAGCCCGGACGGCTGCGCGAACCAGGCTTCGGCCGCGGGACCGTCCACCAGCCCCTCGTTGGTGGTGCCGGCGGCCACCGCGACCGTGCCGCCGGCCGGGTCGTACGTCCACAGCTGGTGGACGCCCGCCATGGCGATCCACACCTTGCCGCCGAAGACGGCCACGTCCCACGGGGAGGACAGGTCGACCTCACGGGCCGGGCCGGAGGTCGGGGAGCCCTGCCACCACTGGCGGCCGGTGCCGGCCAGCGTGGTCACCTCGCCGGTGGCCGGGTCGAGGCGGCGCAGGGCGTGGTTGACGGTGTCGGCGACGACCACGGAGCCGTCCTCCAGGAGCGCCAGGCCCTGCGGTTCGCTGAAGGCGGCCTCGGCCGCCGGGCCGTCGGCGAAGCCGCGCTCGCCGGAGCCGATGCGCCGCAGGACCGTCTCCGCGTCCTCGGCCAGCTCCACCAGTTGGTGCCGGGTGGTGTCGCTGACCAGGAAGGTCCCGGAGGGCAGCCGCAGCGCCTTGCCGGGGAAGCGCAGGGCGGTCGGCTCGGGCTCCGGCGGCACGTACGGGCCGTCGCCGCGCCGCAGGGTGCCCTTCGCCTCGTGCTCCGCCTCCAGCTCCTCCACCAGGCGGGCGATCGCGTGCGCGTGCCCCTCACCGGCGTGCTGGGCGACGACGTATCCCTCGGGGTCGATCACCACCAGCGTCGGCCAGGCCCGTACCGCGTACTGCTTCCAGGTGGCGAGCTGCGGGTCGTCGAGCACCGGGTGCTCCACGCCGTACCGCTCCACGGCGTCCACGACCGCCTGGTGCTCCGCCTCGTGGACGAACTTCGGCGAGTGCACCCCGATGATCACCACCGTGTCCCGGTGGCTCTCCTCCAGCTCCCGCAGCTCGTCCAGGACGTGCAGGCAGTTGATGCAGCAGAACGTCCAGAAGTCGAGGATGACGATGCGTCCGCGCAGGTCCGCGAGGGTGTACTGCTTGTCGCCCGTGTTCAGCCAGCCGCCCTCGCCGATCAGCTCGGGGGCACGGACGCGGGCACGGCGCGGGGTGGGGGCCGGGGATGTGTCGCTCATGGACCAAGGGTGCCACTTGCCGGCAAAAGCGCGTCCACCCCTGTGGACAACCCACGTCCTCCCTGGTCAGGCGAGGGTGCGGCCGGTGGCCGCGCGCAGCGGGCTGGGCACGGCGGCCAACCTGCGGGCCCGGCTGCGGCGCGAGACCGGGCTCAGCCCGACGGACTACCGGCGGCGTTTCGGGCCGGTCGGCCGGGAAGGGGTACAGACATGAGATTCCTGGTACGCGACCGGCTCCTCGGCTTCGGCGAGGACTACTGGATCGAGGACGAGCACGGCGACAAGGTCTTCCTCGTCGACGGCAAGGCCATGCGGGTGCGGGACACGTTCGAGCTGAAGGACCGGCAGGGGCGCGTGCTGGTCGACATCCACCAGAAGATGTTCGCCCTGCGCGACACCATGGTGATCGAACGCGACGGCGAGCCGCTGGCCACCATCAGGCGCAAGCGGCTCTCGCTGCTGCGCAACCACTACCGCGTCCAGCTGGTCGACGGCACCGAGCTGGACGTCAGCGGCAAGATCCTCGACCGTGAGTTCGCCGTGGAGTACGACGGCGAACTGCTGGCCGTGGTCTCCCGGCGCTGGCTGCACGTCCGGGAGACCTACGGTGTCGACGTCGTGCGCGACGACGCGGATCCGGCGCTGCTGATCGCGGTGGCGGTGTGCGTGATCCATCTCGCCGACAAGGAGCGCGAGGAGGATTAGCGAAGGGCCGGGGGAAGAACGGCGGAGGATCAGCGGCGGGCCGGCGGGGCCAGGCCGAGCAGGCGGTCCTTGAGCGCCGGGAACTGCTCGCGGGTGGCGGCGACCCTGGCCGGGTCGAGGTCGACGGTCAGGACCTGCTCGCCGGCGCCCGCCTCGGCCAGCACCTCGCCCCAGGGATCGACCACGATCGAGTGACCGGCCTGCGGAACTCCGGCGTGCGTCCCGGCCGTTCCACACGCGAGCACGAACGCCTGGTTCTCCACCGCCCGCGCCTTGGCCAGCAGGGTCCAGTGCGCGCGCCGGCGTTCGGGCCAGCCCGCCGAGACCACCATCGTCTCGGCGCCGGCGTCGACGAGCGCGCGGAAGAGTTCGGGGAAACGGAGGTCGTAGCAGGTGGCCACGCCCAGCGTGGTCTCCGGGAGCCGGACGGTCACCAGGTCCTGCCCGGCGCCCATCAGCACCGCCTCGCCCTTGTCGAAGCCGAAGCGGTGGATCTTGCGGTAGGCCGCGGCCGGCTCACCGGAGGGGGAGAAGACGAGAGCCGTGTTGTAGAGGGGGCCTTCGGGGTCCCGCTCGGGGATGGAGCCGGCGTGCAGCCAGACGCCCGCGTCGCTCGCCGCCTTCGCCATCGCCTCGAAGGTGGGGCCTTCGAGCGGCTCGGCCTCGGTGGCGAACTCCTCGTAGGCGAAGGCGCCGGTGGTCCACAGCTCCGGCAGGACGACGAGATCGGCGCCCGCCTGTTCGCGCACCAGTGCGGCCACGCGCCGCCGACGCGCTTCGACCGATTCGTTCTCGTTTACATCGATCTGGATCAGCGAGGCGCGCACACTACCACCGTCCTGGCATTCGAGCCGTCCACACGGGCCTACGATCGTCACACGAAAGCACTGCCGGGGTGCCTCACAGCAGCGTAACTTAGCGTTTCAAGACACCCGCCGACAGCAGCCACCACCCATTGGCAGCGCCGCCACAACCTGCCCGAGTACCGACCGCCGAGGGGTCCCGTTCCGTGAGTCTGCATCCCACTCTCCAGCCCTACGCCGACGCCTGGACCCACTCCATCGAAGCGATATCCGAGCTGGTGACGCCCCTCCCCGAGGGCGAGTGGAACCGGCGGACACCGTGCCCGGGCTGGTCGGTGCGGGACGTGGTCTCCCACGTCATCGGGCTGGACTGCGAGATGCTGGGCGACCCACGTCCGATCCACACCCTGCCGCGCGACCTCTACCACGTCACCAACGAGCCCCAGCGCTACATGGAGATGCAGGTCGACGTACGGCGCCATCACACGGCGCCGGAGATGACCTCGGAGCTGGAGTACACGGTCATCCGCCGCAACCGCCAGCTGCGCAACGAGTCGCGGGAGCCGGGGCACACGGTGCGCGGGCCGATGAGCACGGAGATCACCCTCGAAGAGTCCATGCGCTCCCACGCGTTCAACGTGTGGGTGCACGAGCAGGACCTGCGCGCGGCACTGGGCCGGCCCGGCAACCTCGACTCGCCGGGCGCGCAGATCGCCCGGGACGTGCTGCTCGACGAGCTGCCCCGGGTGGTCGCCACCCTGGCCGACGCCCCGCGCAGCTCGGCCGTCATCTTCGACGTGCACGGGCCGGTGGAGTTCCTGCGCACCATCCGCATCGACATCCAGGGCCGCGGCACCCTGGAGACCACGCCCGCGCTCGGCCCCGCCGCCATCTTCACCCTCGACTGGGAGACCTACGTCCGCCTGGCCTGCGGCCGCACCACGCCGGACGCAGCCGCGGACCGCGTGAAGGCGGAGGGCGACCAGGAGCTGACGGCGGCGATCCTGCGGAACTTCGCGGTCACCCAGTAGCGGTGCGCGCTCACCCGGGGGACGCCGGAGGCGGACACCGGTAATTCGGTGGGCCGCGGCGACCGCGGGCATCTACCTTGCCCGGCATGACCACTGCCACCGCTCCGCACGGCGACCTCCCGCCCCGCCTGACCCGGCTCACCTTCCACGGCCCGCTCTCCGAGGCCCGCGCGGCCGCGATGGTACGACGGCTCGCCGCCACCCGTCCCGCCTCCGTGCTGGACATCGGCTGCGGCTGGGGCGAACTGATGCTGCGCCTGCTGGAGGCCGTACCCGGCGCCCGCGGCGTGGGTGTGGACGTGCACGCCGGGGACCTGGCGCGGGGACGGCGGGCGGCCGGGGAGCGCGGGCTGGCCGGCCGGGTGGAGTTCGCCGAGGAGTCGGCGGCGGGCACCGGCCGCGGACCGGCCGACGTGGTGCTGTGCCTCGGGGCGAGCCAGGCGCTGGACGACGATCTGGAGACGGCCCTGCGGGAGCTGCGGCGGCTGGTGGCCGACGGCGGGCGGGTCCTGCTCGGTGAGGGTTTCTGGCAGCGCACCCCGACCGAGGAGGAACTCTCCGGTATGTGGCCGGGCGCCTCGGCCGCCGACCACCACGGGCTCGCGGCCCTGGTCGGCCTGGCGGTGGCGGCCGGGTTCCGCCCGGAGTGGACGGAGACGGCCGACCTCGCGGAGTGGGAGGAGTTCGAGTCGGCGTACCAGGCGGACCAGGAGGTGTGGCTGGCGGCCCGTCCGGGACATCCGCTGGCCACCGAGACCCGGGCCCGGCTGGACGCCCACCGGTCGTCCTGGCTGACCTACCGGGGCGTGCTGGGCCTGGCCTACCTCACCCTCGTGCCGACGGCGGTCCCGCCGGCCGTGTGACCGGATCCCCGGGAGTGGCGGGGCGAAGCGGTCACGCGGGCACGTGCACGGTCTCCACCCGGCTCGCCACCAGGCGTTCCCGCTCGCGCCGGGCCGCCCGCCCGCGCAGCCGCAGGATCTGGCTCACCCCGAGCGCCTGGAGCACGAAGACGCAGGAGAACGCCACCGAGTAGTCGTCGCCGGTCGCGTCCAGCAGCACGCCCACCGCGAAGAGCGTCGTCATCGAGGCGATGAAACCACCCATGTTGGTGATCCCGGACGCGGTGCCCTGCCGCTCGGGCGGGTTCGCCGGCCGGGCGAAGTCGAAGCCGAGCATGGACGCCGGACCGCAGGCCCCCAGCACCGTGCAGAGCACCACCAGCAGCCACATCGGCGCGTGCTCGGCCGGGTACGCCAGCGTCGCCGCCCACACCAGCGCCGTCGCGCCGACGGTACCGAGCGCCAGCGGCAGCCGCGCCGCGTGGTGCCGGGCGACGACCTGGCCGTAGACCAGCCCGACGACCATGTTGGAGAGCACGACCAGCGTCAGCAGCTCGCCCGCGGTGGCGCGGGACAGGCCCTGTGCCTGGACCAGGAACGGCAGGCCCCACAGCAGCAGGAACACCATCGCCGGGAACTGGGTGGTGAAGTGCACCCACAGGCCGAGCCGGGTCCCGGGCTCCCGCCAGGAGGCGGCGATCTGCCGGCGGACGTAGGCGGCGCCCCGGTGCGGGAAGGGCGCCGGCTCGTACCCCTCGGGGTGGTCCTTCAGGAAGCACAGCACGAGGACCAGGACGACCACGCCGGCCAGGGCGCTGCCCGCGAACGCCGGGGTCCATCCGATGCCGTGCAGCAGCCGGGCGAGGACGAGCGTGGAGACGAGGTTGCCGGCCATGCCGACCAGGCCGGCGAGCTGGGCGACGAGCGGGCCGCGCCGGACCGGGAACCAGCGGGTGCCGAGCCGCAGCACGCTGATGAAGGTCATGGCGTCGCCGCAGCCGAGCAGCGCGCGCGAGGCGAGCGCGGTGCCGTAGGACGGGGAGAACGCGAAACCGAGCTGGCCCGCCGTGAACAGGACGGCACCGATGGCGAGGACCTTCTTGGTGCCGAGGCTGTCGACCAGCAGGCCGACGGGTATCTGCATGCCGGCGTAGACCAGCAGCTGGAGTATGGAGAAGGTGGACAGCGCCGAGGCGTTGACGTGGAAGCGGTCGGCCGCGTCGAGACCGGCGACACCGAGGGAGGTACGGAAGATGACGGCGACGAAGTAGACCGAGACGCCTATGGACCAGACCGCGACGGCCCGCCGGCCGCCGGGCGGGTCACCGGGCAACGAGGTGCCGCCGCGGCTCATCGGACCTCACCCCGCGCCAGGTGCGCGAACCAGTCGACGTGCCGGTGCACCAGCTCGACGGCGAGGTCGGCGTCCCCGGCGCGCAGCGCGTCCAGGATCTCCTCGTGCTCGGTGAGCGACTTGGCGATCCGGTCCGGATGCGCGTTCATGATCGCGACGCCCATCCGCAGCTGGCGGTCGCGGAGCTGGTCGTAGAGGCGGGAGAGGATCTCGTTGCCGCCGTCGCGGACGATCTCGGCGTGGAAGCAGCGGTCCGTGACGGCCGCGGCCGCCAGGTCGCCGTCGGCGGCCTCGGTCTTCTGCCGGTCCAGGAGTTCCTCCAGACGGGCCACGAGCAGCGCGGACGGCGGTACGGCCTTGCGCACCGCGTGCTCCTCGACCAGCATCCGGGTCTCCACCACGTCCGCGATCTCCTGCGCGGAGACCGGCAGCACCATGGCGCCCTTCTTCGGGTAGAGCTTGATCAGGCCCTCCACCTCAAGGCGGAGCAGCGCCTCGCGGACCGGGGTGCGGGAGACCCCTACGGCCTCGGCCAGCTCACCCTCGGTGAGCAGCGTGCCGCCCTCGTAGTGGCGGTCCAGTACGGCTTGCTTGACGTGCGCGTACACGCGGTCGGCGGCGGGGGGCTGCTTGACGGCCAGGCTCATGCCCACAGCATAGATACAACACGTACGCATGCCGAGCGACGTCCACCATGCGGACGTGACTCATGTCTCCCCCAGCGACCGCACAACCATCTGTGCTAGTTACGTGTCCTACACGTGCGGCCCGCACTTCCCTGCCGCCTCAACTTGGCCGCACTACAGGGGCATTCGACTCGACTCGGGGTAACTCACTTGATTACCGGCATTAAGGGCACCCGCATTCGCAAGGCTGCCGCCGTCGCCGTCACGTCCGGCGCGTTGCTCGCCACCGGGGCCCTCACCGCGGCGCCCGCCCAGGCCGTCACGAAGCCCAGCATCGTGGCCAAGGGCGGCTACATCATGAACAACTCGAACGCCAAGACGCTGTACACGAAGGCCGCGGACACCAAGCTGTCCACCGGCTCGACCACGAAGATCATGACCGCCAAGGTCGTGCTCGCGCAGTCGAACCTGAACCTGGACTCCAAGGTCACCATCCAGAAGGAATACAGCGACTACGTCGTCCGCAACAACGCCTCCCAGGCGCACCTGATCGTCGGCGACAAGGTCACCGTCCGCCAGCTGCTGTACGGGCTGATGCTGCCCTCCGGCTGCGACGCCGCCTACGCGCTGGCCGACAAGTACGGTTCCGGCACCACGCGCGCCAAGCGTGTCGCCAACTTCATCGGCAAGATGAACACCGCCGCGAAGAGCCTGGGTCTCACCCACACCCACTTCGACTCGTTCGACGGCATCGGCAACGGCAACAACTACTCGACGCCGCGCGACCTGACGAAGATCGCCAGCAGCGCGATGAAGAACGCCAACTTCCGCGCGGTCGTCAAGACGAAGAAGTACACGGCGAAGACGATCACCAAGACCGGTTCCACCCGCACCATGGGTGCCTGGACCAACACCAACACGCTGCTCAGCAGCTACAGCGGCGCCATCGGCATCAAGACCGGATCCGGCCCCGAGGCCAAGTACTGCCTCGTCTTCGCCGCGACCCGGAACGGCAAGACGGTCATCGGCACCGTCCTCGCCTCCTCCTCCATCACCCAGCGCGCGACGGACGCCACGAAGCTCCTGAACTACGGCTTCGCGACGATCTGACTCACCTGGAACCGAGCCTACGAAGGCCCGCCGCAATCCGTGCGGCGGGCCTTTCGCACACCCGAACGCCCCGGCGCAGCAGAACAGGTGACCTTCCCTCACAATCGTGAACATCACAGTATTTGACTGGCATATTCGATTTTCTTCGCCCTAGGTTCCGCGGCGGAGGTGGTTCACATGAACGAACCCGACAAGCAGGCCAAGCACACCAGGTCCCACGAGGCGATCGACGTCGGCGACTTCGTGTACGCGGCGACCGGAGCCCGCGTACGACGACTGACCATGCCGGACGGAACGCACTGGTTCCCGGCGGTGGACGTGTGCAAGGAGCTGGGGTACGCCAACGCCCGGAAGGCTCTGGCCGATCACGTCCCGGAGGAGCATCGAGAGACGATCGAGAGCGTAACTGGAGGTTACGCTCTCAGCGTTCCCGCAGGTCGAGAGTGGCGTCGAGACATGAACCTCATCGATCTCCAGGGTCTCATCGCTCTCGTCAACGGCTGCACGAAGCCCGCCTGCGCCCCCTTCAAGGAGTGGGTCGTCGAGGTCATCGCGACGGTCCAGCGAGAGGGTTCCTACACCCTGGAGGAGGCCGAGGTGCAGCCCGCCGAGCCGGGTGCTCCGATCGCGTACGCCATGCCGGAGCAGATCGCGGAGGCCATCATCCGGCTGGAGGCGCACAACCTGCAGTTGGACGAGCAGTTGGCGAGCGGGCAGCGCGAACTGATCGAATTGCAGAAGAGCACGCTCGCCGTGCAGCAGGCCATGGTGCTGGCCATGGAGCGGATCGCCGACCGGCTCGACGAACTCGTCCGCGAACGGCGCAGGCCCTACGGTCCGCCGGTGGCGCTGCCGACCACCGAGTCCGTGCTCGCTGACTGGCGGGGGCGGTTGTCGGTGACCGAGGACGTGTGGACGGTGGCCGTCGTCATCGCCCCGGTCCTCGTGGAGAAGGGTGAGCTGCGCGAGCCGCTCGAATCGATCGCCGCCCGCACCGGGCTGACGGTGCATCGCGTCAACGAGTGCCTACGGCTGCTGCGCAAGCACGCCTGCATCCACGCGCAGGGCGGGACGGAGGAGGGGGCGCCGGTCTACGTGCTGGACCGGATCTGAGAGTGAGCGGGCGGTCGCAAGAGAAATTTGCGACCGCCCGCTTCTCAGCCTATCCGCTTTCAGCCCCAGGTAATCAGCCGCTTCGGCTGTTCCAGGATCGCCGCGATGTCCGCGAGGACCTTGGAGCCCAGTTCGCCGTCGACCAGGCGGTGGTCGAAGGACAGGGCCAGCGTGGTGACCTGACGGGGCTTCACCTTGCCCTTGTGGACCCACGGCTGGAGCTTGATGGCCCCGACCGCCAGGATCGCGGCCTCGCCCGGGTTGAGGATGGGCGTGCCCGTGTCGATGCCGAAGACACCGACGTTGGTGATCGTGACCGTGCCGCCCTGCATGGCGCCGGGCGAGGTCTTGCCGTCCCGGGCCGTGGCCACCAGCTCGCCGAGGGACTCGGCCAGCTGCGGCAGCGTCCTGGCGTGGGCGTCCTTGATGTTCGGGACGATCAGGCCCCGCGGGGTGGCCGCGGCGATGCCCAGGTTGACGTAGTGCTTGAGCACGATCTCCTGGTTCGCCTCGTCCCAGGACGCGTTGATGTCCGGGTTGCGCTTGATGGCGACCAGCAGCGCCTTGGCGATGAGCAGGAGGGGGTTCACGCGCAGGCCCTGCAGGTCCTTGTCCTGCTTGAGCTCCTCCACCAGCTTCATCGTGCGGGTCACGTCCACCGTCACGAACTCGGTGACGTGCGGCGCCGTGAACGCCGAGCCCACCATGGCCGCCGCCGTCGCCTTGCGGACACCCTTGATCGGGACGCGCGTCTCGCGCGGGCCGTCGTACGACGCCACGGGAGCGGCCGCCGGCGCGGCCGGTGCCTGCTCCGGGACCGCCACGGGCCCGGCCGCCGGTGCGGCGGCCACCGCCGCGTGGACGTCCTCGCGCGTGATGACGCCCTCGGGGCCCGACGGGGTCACCGTGGCGAGGTCGACGCCCAGGTCCTTCGCGAGCTTGCGCACCGGCGGCTTCGCCAGCGGGCGGGCACGCTCCACGGCGGGGGCCTCGGGGGCGGGCTGGGCGGCGACGGCGTGGCCGTGGCCGTTCAGCTCCCGCTGGACCGCCGCCTGGACCGCGGTCTCGGCGGCCGTCGGCTCCGTACCCTTGCGCGGGCGGCGCTTCGTGGAGGAGGCGGCGACGCCGTAGCCGACGAGAACCGGCTGGCGGGCCTGCGGCTTCTCCTCCGGCTCGGCGGCCGGTACGGGCTCGGCGGCCGGCGCGGGCTCCGCCGCGGGAGCGGCACCGCCCGACACGTCCACCGTGATGATCGCCGTGCCGACGTCCACCGTGGTGCCCTCGGCGAAGCGCAGCTCGCGCACCACGCCGTCGTAGGGGATGGGCAGTTCGACGGCGGCCTTGGCCGTCTCGACCTCGCACACCACCTGGCCGTCGGTGACCGTGTCGCCCGGCTGGACGTACCACTTGAGGATCTCCGCCTCGGTGAGCCCCTCGCCCACGTCCGGCATCTTGAATTCGCGTACGGACGCTTCCGTCATCGTCGTCACGACCCTCTCCTCAGTACGCCAGGGCACGGTCGACGGCGTCGAGCACCCGGTCAAGGCCCGGAAGGTACTCCTCCTCCAGGCGGGCCGGCGGATAGGGGGCGTGGTACCCGCCCACCCGGAGCACCGGGGCCTCCAGGTGGTAGAAGCAGCGCTCGGTGATGCGGGCGGCGATCTCCGCGCCCGAGCCGAAGAACACCGGCGCCTCGTGGACCACGACCAGGCGGCGGGTCTTCTCGACCGAGGCCTGGACGGAGTCGAAGTCCAGCGGGGAGACGGACCGCAGGTCCAGGACCTCCAGGGACTTGCCCTCCTCGGCGGCCGCGTCGGCGGCCTCCTGGCAGAGCTTCACCATCGGGCCGTAGGCCGCCAGGGTGACGTCGGTGCCCTCGCGGACCACCCGCGCCTTGTGCAGCGGGCCCGGGATGGCCTCCGTGTTCACCTCGCCCTTGTCCCAGTAGCGGCGCTTGGGCTCGAAGAAGATCACCGGGTCGTCGCTCTGGATGGCCTGCTGCATCATCCAGTAGGCGTCCGAGGAGTTCGAGGGAGAGACGATCTTCAGGCCGGCCACGTGCGCGAAGAGCGCCTCGGGGGACTCCGAGTGGTGCTCGACCGCGCCGATGCCGCCGCCGTAGGGGATGCGCACGACGACCGGCAGCTTGACCGTGCCCAGCGAACGCGCGTGCATCTTCGCCAGCTGGGTGACGATCTGGTCGTAGGCAGGGAAGACGAAGCCGTCGAACTGGATCTCCACGACCGGGCGGTAGCCGCGCAGCGCCAGGCCGATCGCGGTGCCGACGATGCCGGACTCGGCGAGGGGGGTGTCGATGACGCGGCTCTCGCCGAAGTCCTTCTGCAGGCCGTCGGTGACCCGGAAGACGCCGCCGAGCTTGCCGACGTCCTCGCCCATGACGAGGACCTTGGGGTCGGTCTCCAGGGCCCGGCGCAGCGACTCGTTGATCGCCTTGGCCAGCGCCATGTTCTTGACAGTCACGGTCTCCGCCATGGTCAGGCCCCCTCTACGTCCGCGAACGACGCCTGGTAGGCGGCGAACTGGGCTCGTTCCTCGTCGACGAGCGCGTGCCCGTCCGCGTACACGTGCTCGAACATGGCGAAGTTGTCCGGGTCCGGCATGGCCCGGACCGATTCGCGCACTCGCCTGCCCAACGCCTCGGACTCGGCCTCGAGTTCCGCGAAGAATCCCTCGTCCGCGTGGTTTGCGGCCTCGAGATACCGGCGCAGCCGCAGGATCGGGTCCTTGGCCTCCCACGCCTCGCGCTCCTCGTCGGCCCGGTACTTGGTCGGGTCGTCGGAGGTGGTGTGGGCGCCCATCCGGTAGGTGTACGCCTCGACCAGGGTCGGGCCCTCGCCGCTGCGGGCGCGCTCCAGCGCCCGCTTGGTGACCGCGAGGCAGGCGAGGACGTCGTTGCCGTCGACGCGGACGCCGGGGAAGCCGAAGCCCTGGGCGCGCTGGTAGAGCGGGACGCGGGTCTGCTTCTCGGTCGGCTCGGAGATCGCCCACTGGTTGTTCTGGCAGAAGAACACCACCGGGGCGTTGTAGACCGCGGCGAAGGTGAACGATTCGGCGACGTCGCCCTGGCTGGAGGCGCCGTCGCCGAAGTAGGCGATGACCGCCGAGTCCGCGCCGTCCTTGGCGACGCCCATGGCGTAGCCGGTGGCGTGCAGGGTCTGCGAGCCGATGACGATCGTGTAGAGGTGGAAGTTGTTGCTGTTGGGGTCCCAGCCGCCGTGGTTGACGCCGCGGAACATGCCCAGCAGGTTGGTCGGGTCGACCCCGCGGCACCAGGCCACGCCGTGCTCGCGGTAGGTCGGGAAGACGTAGTCGTCCTCGCGGGTGGCGCGCCCGGAGCCGATCTGGGCGGCCTCCTGGCCCAGCAGGGACGCCCACAGGCCCAGCTCGCCCTGGCGCTGCAGGGCGGTGGCCTCGGCGTCGAAGCGGCGGGAGAGCACCATGTCGCGGTACAGGCCGCGCAGTTCCTCGGAGGTGATCCCGGCGACGTAGGCGTCGTACTCGGCGTTCTTGACCCGCTTGCCCTCCGGGGTCAGCAGCTGCACGAGCTCGGGATCGGTGCTCTTCTTCGTGGTGGTGCGAGTGGTGCGCTTGGTGCCGGTCTTGCTGCCGGTGGTACCGGCCTTGCCTGCGGCGCTGCGTCGCGGTTGGCTCGCGGCACTGCTGTCCACGGTCACGTGTGCTCCTCCGTCGGTCCGGCCCCCGGGGTTGCCGGGTGAACCAGTGCGGCTCACCTGTTTCCGACACCCGTGGCACGGGGTGGGTGCCACTCGGCCGGGAACAGGCGTGACAGGTGCCCCGGCGAGCGCCCTGCAAGATGCACGTTACCCAGTGCTCCACATTTCTGTGAAACCCCTCCTGACCTGCGATTTTGCTTGGAAATCCAAGTACTTTCCGCTTGGGTTTCCCAGTGGATCGACAGTGACCGGAAGGTTGCTGGTCAGAGCCCTGCGGGAGGCCGGAACTACCGCACGTTATCCCGCCGCACCGGGCCACGGGAAGAGTTCGCGGACGAGTGAGGTGTCGCGGGTCGAGAACGGGCGAATGGGCATATTTCAGGGAGCGTGCGGCCGAAGGGGCGACGGCCGGGCACCTTCCACCCCGGGGACGGACACGCAAGTGGGTCCGTCACCGTCCACCACGTGACCGAAAGTGACCAACAGCGACTGCCTGCGACAATCCCCAGGTCACAGGCCCAGGCGGTGCCCTAGCATCTGCCGCGTGCTGCGCTCATGCTTACCACCCCTCGTGCCCCATGCGCCCCCTCTGGGCGCCCTGCTCCGGCTGTACGCCGCCGGTTCCGCGCTCGCCTGCCGACCCGTGGAACAAGGACTACTCAACCGCGGATACCACGTCCGCACGACCCTCGGCCGCTACTTCCTGAAGCACCACTTCGACCCCGACACCGCCGACCCGGCCGCCATCGAGCGCCGCCATCTGGCCACCCAGCGCCTGGCCGCCCTCGGCGTCCCGGTCGCGCCGCCGCTGGCCCACCGCGAGGGCCGTACGGTCGCCGTCGTCGGCGGCCACGCCTACGCGCTGCACCCCTGGATCGACGGCAGACACCGGCACGGCGGACAGCTCACGCGCACGCAGTGCGCGCGGCTCGGCGCGCTCCTGGGCGCCGTGCACGCGTGTCTGGAGCGCGTGATGCCGCCCAAGGGCCGCACCCGCCCGGCCACCAGCCCCCATCCGGTCGAGAGCGCCGACCCCGCCGACACCTACGCGCTCATCGACGACCTGCTCGCCCGGGTCAGCCGGCACCGCCCCGCCGACTCCTTCGACGAACTCGCCCGCCACCGGCTGCTCGAACGCCGCGCCCTCCTCGAACAGCACGCCGGCCGCCGTCCGCCGCGCGGCGCCTCGGTGGGCTGGGTGCACGGCGACTTCCACCCGTTCAACCTGCTCTACAAGGACGACGCGCCCGCCGCGATCGTCGACTGGGACCGGCTGGGCGTGCAGCCCCGCGCGGAGGAGGCCGTCCGCGCCGCCGCCATCTTCTTCGTCCGCCCGTCGGGACCGCTGGACCTGGCGAAGGTGCGGGCCTACGCGCGCGCGTACCGGCGCGCGGCCGGCGCCACGCCCTCGGAGCTGGCGGCGGCCGTGCACCGGGTGTGGTGGGAACGGCTCAACGACTTCTGGATGCTGCGCTGGCACTACGAGCGCGGCGACACCCGCGCGGACCCGCAGTTCCCGGCCGCCTCCGCGCTGGCCGTGTGGTGGACCAGCGAGTACGACGCCGTGTGCGACGCGTTCGTCCGGTGAGGCCGCCCGCCGCTCAGCCCCGCAGGGGCGACAGTGTCCTTCAAGGGTTGCCGAGGCCGGTGCCGGCGACGGAACCCTCGTCCGTGTTGCCGCTGCCGCCGTCCGCGCCCGACGACTCGGAGGGGTCGGTCTGCGGGGAGCTGGCGGTGTCGGTGGGCTGGGAGGCGCTCGCCGTGTCCGACGGCTCGTCGGTCGGGTCCGAGCTCTCCGTCTGGGACTGGGTGTACGACGGGGTCTCCGACGGCGTGTAGTGGGAGTTGTCGTCGCCGCCCGAGCCGCTGGTGTCGGTGGCCCTGTCCGTGGCCTTGTCGCTGGACTTGTCGGAGGGGCTGGAGCTGGGCGTCTCGTCCTTGGCGCTCCGCGAGACGCTCGGCGTCGGCGTCGTCCCCGTGCCGCCGCCGTCGCCGCCGCCCTTGTTCAGGGCCAGCGCGACGCCCGCCGCGATCGCGATCACCGCGAAGACGGCCAGGATCCACAGCTTGCCGCGGCCGCTGCCCCGGTTGCCGTGGCCCTCGAAGCCGCCGTCGTCACCGCCGCCGTAGCCGGCCGGCAGGATCGGCTGCGGGATCTGCGAGGTCCCGGCGGAGTTCATCGGGTGCTGCATCGCCGTGGTGCCGGCGAAACCGCCGGCCGCCGCGTGCCGGCCGTCGGGCACGGTGACCGGGCCGGTGTTCCAGGTGCCGGTGTGGGCGCCCTGGTCGTACAGCATCTGCAGGGCGTACTGGACCAGGCCGCGCATCTCCTCGGCGGTCTGGAAGCGGTCGTCGGGCTCCTTGGCGAGCGAGCGCATGACGAGGCCATCCAGCTCCGGCGGGGCGACGCCCTCGGAGCTCTGGGACGGCGGCACCGGGATGTCCTGGACGTGCTGGTAGACCACCGACAGCGGGGTCTCGCCGATGAAGGGCGGCCGCAGCGAGAGCAGTTCGTACAGCAGGCAGCCGGTGGCGTACAGGTCGGAACGGTGGTCGACGGCCTTGCCGAGCGCCTGCTCGGGGGAGAGGTACTGGGGCGTGCCCATGACCATGCCGGTCTGCGTCATCGTCGTGGAGGCGCCGTGCAGGGCGCGCGCGATGCCGAAGTCCATCACCTTGACGGCGCCGTTGTGCGTGATGATCACGTTGGCGGGCTTGATGTCCCGGTGCACGATGCCGTGCTGGTGCGAGTAGGCCAGCGCCTCCAGCACCCCGGAGGTGATGATCAGGGCCTGCTCGGGACCGGGCGCCTCGGCGTTGATCAGCAGGTCACGGATGGTGCGGCCCTCGACCAGCTCCATCACGATGTACGGCACGGACTGGCCGCCGACGACGTCCTCGCCGGAGTCGTAGACCGCCACGATCGCGTGGTGGTTCAGCCCGGCGACCGACTGTGCCTCGCGGGTGAAGCGGGCCTTGGAGACCGGGTCCTCGGCGAGATCGGCGCGCAGCAGCTTGACGGCCACGGTCCGGCCGAGCCGTACGTCCTCCGCGGCGAACACCTCGGCCATACCGCCCCGGCCGAGCCGGTGCGTGAGCCGGTAACGGCCGTCGCCCACCAGGCCGCCGTTGCCCCACATCTCCGGCGTGTCTGACATGCCGCCGCCAGTCGCCTCGGGGTCGGACGGGCCCTGGGCGCTGTGCGTCTGTGCCATCGGTCCTCGCCGTCGTTTCTGCCCGCGGTGCGCGCGGTGTTGTCACGGTCTCCGTCGGCCACGCTACAGCCTCAGCGCAACCCCCAGGTCCGGGTTCCGTCCCGTGGACGGACCGGCCATCAAACCGGTACCCCGCGACGGCGTGCAAATCCTGTGTACCGGGCGTACGGCAGTCGTAACGCTTCCGCGCCTCTTCTTTCGCGTACGGTCACGGAACGGGCACCCCGCTTGACGTGTCAGTGCCCTCGGGCAGACTTGGCCCCGGACTTGACCAGGAACGGGACATTCGATCGACAAGGGTGCGCGAGCGCACGACGGGGGACGGGGAAAATGAGCCAGGACGGCGCACACGGCCGTTACGCGGGGCGGGCGCTGGCCGCTGGCCGCTACCAGTTGCGCGACCTGCTCGGTGCGGGCGGCATGGCCTCCGTGCACCTGGCGTACGACTCGGTCCTGGACCGCCAGGTGGCGATCAAGACCCTGCACACCGAACTGGGCCGGGAGCAGGCCTTCCGCGAGCGCTTCCGCCGCGAGGCCCAGTCCGTGGCCAAGCTCACGCACACCAACATCGTCTCCGTCTTCGACACCGGCGAGGAGGACCTCGACGGCTCGACCATGCCGTACATCGTCATGGAGTACGTCGAGGGCCGCCCGCTCGGCTCGGTGCTCGACGCGGACGTCGCGCAGCACGGCGCGATGCCCGCCGACAAGGCCCTGAAGATCACCGCCGACGTGCTGGCGGCGCTGGAGATCAGTCACGAGATGGGGCTGGTCCACCGCGACATCAAGCCCGGCAACGTGATGATGACCAGGCGCGGGGTCGTCAAGGTGATGGACTTCGGCATCGCCCGTGCCATGCAGTCCGGGGTCACCTCGATGACCCAGACCGGCATGGTCGTCGGCACTCCGCAGTACCTCTCCCCCGAGCAGGCGCTCGGCCGGGGCGTGGACGCCCGCTCCGACCTCTACTCGGTGGGCATCATGCTGTTCCAGCTGGTCACCGGGCGGCTGCCGTTCGACGCGGACTCGCCGCTGGCGATCGCCTACGCGCACGTCCAGGAGCAGCCGGTCGCTCCCTCCTCGGTCAACCGGGCGCTGCCCCCGGCCGTGGACGCGCTGATCGCCCGCGCGCTGAAGAAGAACCCGAACGAGCGCTTCCCGACCGCCGAGTCCATGCGCGACGAGTGCCTGCGGGTCGCCGCCTCGCTGCAGACCGCCGCGCCCAGCATCGTCCCGGGCATCCCGCCCACGCAGAGCGGTTCCGGGGTCGGCTCCGCGGTGTTCCCGCCGGTCGACCAGACGGCTCCGGCGCCTCAGGGGCCGGTGCAGACGCCGTACCACCCGACGCCGAACCCGTACGGCACCCCGGCTCCGGGGCCCGCTCCGGCGTACGGCTATCCGCAGCAGCCCGGCTACCAGACGCCCGCCGGATACGGCGCTCAGGCACCGACCCCGCCGCCCTACGACCTGACGACCCGCACGTCGCCGTCCGGCGGTGGCCGGGGCAACCGGCCGGTGGTCATCGGGTCGGTCGCGGTCTCGCTGATCGCCGTGGTCGGCCTGGTCGTCGCACTGGTGCTGAACAGCGGCGGCGGTGGCGACGACGACAAGGGCGGCGGCAGCGGCGGCAGCGGCGGCGCCACCACGAGCGCCTCGGCCTCGCAGGCCTCGGGCTACCGCGGCCCGGACACCTCGAAGACCGTCGAGAAGACCGTGTGCACCGAGCCGCAGGAGTCGTACGACGACCCCGACAAGATCCAGGTGCCCGACTTCAAGTTCAAGTACATCAGGTCCGTCAAGGAGTGCTTCCAGGCCGCGGGCTGGCGGATGAAGCTCACCTCCGTGGACGAGAACACCTTCGGCGACGGCACGGTCATGGACCAGTTCCCGGCCGCCGGCACGGATGTCGACCCCAAGAACATGCCGACCGTCGAGCTCAAGGTCTCGACGGGCAACCCGGCCACCGGCTGAGGCGCCGGCGCCGTGGCCCCGCGGGCGGGCCGAAGCGGTAGGAAGGGCCCGGCGACGCTGTCGCCGGGCCCTTCGCCGTCACAGTCCTTGAGGCGGGGTCCGCCAAAAGCCGGTCCTAGAGGTACGGCCCGCCGGAGCGGCCGGCCGCCGGGCCGCCTTCCTCGCCCTCGTGGCCGACACCGGGCGGCAGCGCCCGGCGCATCTGCTCCAGCTGGGCGCGGGCGGCCATCTGCTGGGCGAACAGCGTCGTCTGGATCCCGTGGAAGAGGCCCTCCAGCCAGCCCACCAACTGGGCCTGCGCGATGCGCAGTTCCGAGTCGGTCGGAGTCACGTCGTCGGTGAAGGGCAGCGACAGCCGCTCCAGCTCCTCCACCAGCTCCGGCGCCAGACCGTCCTCCAGCTCCTTCACGGAACTGGCGTGGATCTCCTTGAGCCGGACCCGGCTGGCCTCGTCGAGAGGAGCCGCGCGCACCTCCTCCAGCAGCTGTTTGATCATGCTGCCGATCCGCATGACCTTGGCGGGCTGTTCCACCATCTCCGTCACCGGGATCTCGCGGGAGTCCTCGCCCCCGTTGCCGCCTCCGAGTGCCATCCCGTCCTGGCCCACGACCAGGATCGGGGGGTTCTCCGGCGACCGTTCGTTCCTCGGCATCTCCATGCGGCCATTCTCTCGCACCCCTGCCTCCCACCACCGTGGTGCCCCCCATGGCGGCTGATCCACCGCACCGCGCCGCCCCGGGCGGGCGTAGACCCATCGGCGGAACCGGAGGTGCCGGGCACGGCGGTGGATGTGAGGCTGGTGATCGTCGGCCCTGACGACTGTGTTCCAGGAGGTCACCGACGTGACTCCAAGGCCACGACCCACCTCGGGCGGTGTACGGCTCGCGCTGGTCCGCCTGCTGCTCGTCCTCGCGGCGGTCCTGCTGCCGCACGGCACGGCCCACGCGTACGACCCCGGTCCGGTGGTCGCCCAGGATCCCGGGGCGACGCCCTCGGACTCGGCGAGCGCGTCGGACTCCGCCGAGCCGTCCCGGGCCGGGACCCTGGCCGGTGAGGGCAGGATGCGGCCGGGACGGCCCCAGGGCCCGGCGGCGGCCGTCCAGGGGCAGGACCAGGACGAGGACGAGCCGGACGAGCCGGAGGAGGACGAGGAGGCGCCCGGCGACGGGACCGGCGGCCCGAGCCCGGCCGTCACCTCGGCGCGGCCGTCCGGGACCTCCGGCCCGGTGCCCAGCACGCCCCGGCAGCAGCCCGCCCAGCAGGCCGCGGCCCCCGCCGAGGACGACTCCTCCGAGCCCGTGCTGCACATCCTTCCGCTGGGCAGCGGCCTGATCCTGATCGGCCTCGGCCTCGGCCTCGCCTTCGTCGCCCTGCGGGTACGGCGGGACTAGGACGACGGCCCCTCACCGAGCGGCGCGGTACGGACCGGCGCGGTACGGCTCAGGGGGCGACGAGGAGCACCTTGCCGATGTGTCCGCTGGCCTCCACCAGCCGCTGTGCCTCGGCCGCCTCGGACATCGGCAGCTCCCGGTCGACGACGGGCCGGACCCGGCCGCCCTCGATCAGCGGCCACACGTGCTCACGTACGGCCGCGACGACGGCCGCCTTCTCGGTGAGCGGGCGGGCACGCAGCGAGGTCGCGGTGATCGCGGCCCGCTTGCCCAGAAGGACGCCGAGGTTCAGCTCGCCCTTGACCCCGCCCTGCATGCCGATGATCGCGAGCCGCCCGTTGACGGCGAGGGCCTGCACGTTCCGCTCCAGGTAGCTCGCGCCCATGTTGTCGAGGATGACGTCGGCCCCGGCGTTGTCGGTGGCCTGCCGCAGCTCGGCGACGAAGTCCTGGTCGCGGTAGTTGACGAGGATGTCCGCGCCCAGTTCCGCGCAGAAGTCCAGCTTCTCCTTGGTACCGGCGGTGACCGCGACCCTGGCGCCGATCGCCTTGCCCAGCTGGACGGCCATGGTGCCGATGCCGCTGGAGCCGCCGTGCACGAGCAGGGTCTCGCCGGGGCGCAGGTGGGCGATCATGAAGACGTTCGACCAGACCGTGCAGGCCACCTCGGGCAGTGCGGCCGCCTGCCGCAGGTCCACGCCCGCGGGCACGGGCAGCAGCTGCCCGGCGGGCACCGCGACCTTCTGCGCGTAGCCGCCGCCGGCGAGCAGGGCGCACACCTCGTCGCCGACCGACCAGCCGGAGACACCGTCACCGATCTCGACGATCCGGCCGGAGCACTCCAGACCGGGGTAGGCGGAGGCGCCCGGCGGCGGGTTGTAGTGGCCCTGCCGTTGCAGGATGTCGGCGCGGTTGACGGCGCTGGCCACCACCTCGACCAGCACCTCGCCCTCGCCGGGCACGGGATCGGGGACCTCGTCCCACACCAGCGCCTCGGGCCCACCAGGTTCGGGAATCGTGATCGCATACATGCCTGCGACGCTACTCCCCGCCCGGCCGCGGTCCTGGTCAGGACCGGGACCGTGACCGGATGTCGCGGTCAGGCTCGGGGCAGCGGACGTATGTCCGGCGCGACCTGGGCGCCCGGAGAGGCCCGGACGATCGTGATCAGCCGGTCCGTCGGCTGGATGGTGCCGACGGCCGGGTCGTCGTAGCCGAGCACCCGGTGTCCGCGCAGCACGCTCACCACCAGGTCGGCCGTCTCGCGCGGGCTCTTGCCGACCTCGGCCTTGACCGCCGGGCGCTCCACCAGGTCCAGGCCGGTGCCCTGCTGGATCAGGTCCTCCATGACCATGCCGGCCGCCGGAGAGAGCACCGACAGCCCCAGGAGACGGCCGGCGGCGCTGGCGCTGGTGATCACGGAGTCGGCTCCGGACTGCTTCAGCAGCGGGGCGTTCTCCTCCTCGCGGACCGCGGCCACGATCTTCGCGCCCTTGTTGAGCTGCCGGGCGGTCAGGGTCACCAGCACGGCCGTGTCGTCCCGCTGGGTGGCGATGATGATCTGCCGGGCGCGCTGCACCTCGGCCCGCTTCAGCACCTCGCTGCGCGTCGCGTCCCCGATCACTCCGGCGAAGCCTTCGGCGGTGGCCGCGTCGATCGCCTTGACGCTGGGGTCGACCACGACCACCTGCTCCGCCTTCAGCCCGGTCGCGCAGACGGTCTGGATCGCCGACCGTCCCTTGGTCCCGAAGCCGACGACGATGGTGTGATCGCGCAAGGCGGACCTCCAGCGGTTCTGGCGCCATTCCTCCCGGGTGCGTTCGGTGAGGACTTCGAGCGTGGTGCCGACCAGGATGATCAGGAACAGCACGCGCAGCGGCGTGATGACGAAGATGTTGGTGAGCCGGGCGGCGTCACTGACCGGCGTGATGTCGCCGTACCCCGTGGTGGAGAGGGTGACGGTCGCGTAGTAGAAGGCGTCCAGGAGATCGACGCCGCCGTCCGAGGTGTCGTTGTAGCCGTCGTGGTCGGCGTAGACGATGAACGCGGTGGCGACCAGGACCAGCAGGGCCAGGGCCAGCCGCTTGCTGACCTGGAGGAACGGACGGTCCACGACCTTCGTCGGGAGTTTCACCCGCTGGGACAGCAGGTGTTCGTCCGCCTGGCGGGCGATGGCGTCATGGCCCGGAAGTTTCACGTGAAACACACCTCGATGCCCGCGGCGGCCCACGGCAGGTCCAGGAGTTCCGCCTCCTCGCCCCGCTGGGCCCCGCCCGGCGGGACGACCGCGAGCGCGTCGGCGGCGGCGATGCCACGGAGCATCGCGGGGCCGTTGTAGTGCAGCGGAACGGCCGTGTCACCGCGCAGGACGACCGGGATGAGCCGGGTGTCGTAGGGGTGTCCCTGGATCGCCTCCGCGAGGGGCAGCGCGTACGGCTCGGGGGCCGGGTGGGCGGCGAGGGTGCGCAGCAGGGGTTCGGCGAGGGTGAGCAGGCCGGAGACGGCGGCGAGGGGGTTGCCGGGGAGACCGACGAGGTGCTGGTTCTGCTGGGTGCGCGCCAGCAGCATGGGGTGGCCGGGGCGGACCTTGACGCCGTCGACGAGGAGTTGGGCGCCGACGCGCTCCAGGGTGGAGTGCACGTGGTCGACCGGGCCGGACGCGGTGCCGCCGGTGGTGACCACGAGATCGGCGCCGGACGAGGTGATCGCCTTGTACAGGGCCTTGGCGTCGTCGCCGAGCCGGCGTACGGCGGTCACCTCGGCGCCGAGCGCACGCAGCCAGGGCGCCAGCATCGGGCCGAGCGCGTCCCGGATGCGTCCTTCGCTCGGGAGGCCTTCGGTGAGCAACTCGTCACCGAGCACCAGCACTTCGGCACGGGGACGGGGAACAACCGTGACGGTGTCGTATCCGGCGGCCGCGGCGAGGCCGAGGACGGCCGGGGTGACCAGGGTGCCGACGGAGAGCAACTGGTCGCCGCTGCGGCACTCCTGGCCGCGCGGGCGGATGTCCTGGCCGTGCACGACCTCACGGGTGGGGTGCAGCCGGCCCTGGATGTCGGTGCGGCCATGCTCGCTGCGCAGCACCGCGGTGGTGTCCGCCGGGATCCGGGCGCCGGTGGCGATCCGTACCGCCTCGCCGTCGGTGAGCGGTTCCGGCTGGGCGTGCCCGGCCAGCACGCCTTCCTCGCGCACGTCCCAGGGGCCGGGACCGGCCACCGCCCAGCCGTCCATCGCCGAGGTGTCGAAGGAGGGCAGGTCGGTGAGCGCGTCCAGCGGGGTCGCCAGCGCCAGGCCGAGGGCGTCGGCGAGCGCCAAGGAGACGGGGGCCCGGCGGGCGCCCGAGCGGGCGGCGCGGGCGGCCGCCTCGCGGGCCTGGGGCCAGGGGGTGGCCCGGTGGTGCTGGTGCTCCGGCGGACCGCCGTGGGCGTGCTCGCCCTGGGCGGCGGGCGGGCGGCCGTGGCCGCCGGTGACCCCTTCGCCGAACTCCCTGGGCTGCCTGGGCTCTCTCACGAGGGCGAGCGCCTCCTCGACGTCGAGATCGTCGTCGGTGTTCCCGGCGGACGCGCCGACCCGGATGCCGGGGGCCGTCACCGGCCGGGTCCGGCATCGGTGGCGGGCCGACCGGGAGCGGACGGTCCGGCGTTCGCCTCCTCCTCCCAGCGCAGGGCCAGCGCGGCGGCCTTGCGGGCCGCCTCGGCGACCGCCTCGGGGCCGCCCTTGCCCTGGGCGGCCGCGTAGCCGACGAGGAACGTCGTCAGCGGGGCGGCCGGCCGGGCCACGCCGTGCGCGGCGTCCCTGGCCAGGTCGAGCAGCACGCCGGTGTCGACGTCCAGGTCGATGCCCAGCTCGTCCTTGACTGCGGAGATCCATTCATCCAACACGTGACCATGCTCCCTGATGCGTGCCCTGGCGTCGGCGATGTCGTCCCAGGTGTCGCAGTCGAAGGACGCGAAGGGGTCCGGGACACGGGTGAGGTCGAGTACGGCGGTCAGGCGCCGCAGCGGGAGACCGGTGAGGCCGGCGGCCGCGCCGTCGCCCGTGCCGCCGCCCGCGGCCAGGTCCGACAGGGCGCGGCGCAGCGGTGCCGTGCGGTACGCGGCGACGAGGGGCTGGTCGCGGCCGTCCGCGTCGGTGAGCAGGGCGGCGTCGGCGCCGGAGGCGCGCAGGGCCGCGGACAGCCGCTCCACGGTCTTTGGCGCGAGGAACGGCAGGTCCGCGGAGAGTACGACCACGTGGTCGGCGGTGACCTGGCGCAGGCCGGCGTCGAGGGCGGCGACGGGGCCGCCGCCCGGGGGGTCCTCGCGGGTCCAGCGGACCGGCCGGACGGTGGGACGCGGGGCGGCCACCACGACGGTGTCCCGGGCGCCCGCGCAGGCCGTCAGGACTCGGTCGAGCAGCGGCCGGCCGCCCACCCGGACGGAGGGTTTGTCGGCGCCGCCGAGGCGTCTCGCGGCGCCGCCGGCCAACACGATCGCGTCGTAGGCCGGCGGCTCGGTGTCGGTCACCTTTCGAGTATGGAGGGAGGGTGGATCACTGGGAACCGATGGCGGCCGGGCGATCTGCCGGGCGCCCGGCGGGCGCCGCGCGGCCGACGGAATGGCCGGACCGGCCCTAGACCGTCCTGAGCAGCACCGCCGGGTTCTCCACGCAGTCGGCCACGTAGCGCAGGAAGCCGCCCGCCGTGCCGCCGTCGCACACCCGGTGGTCGAAGGTCAGGGACAGCTGGACGACCTGCCGGACCGCCAGCTCGCCCTCGTGGACCCACGGCTTCGGGACGATCCGGCCCACGCCCAGCATCGCCGCCTCGGGGTGGTTGATGATCGGCGTGGAGCCGTCGACGCCGAAGACGCCGTAGTTGTTCAACGTGAAGGTGGAGCCGGTGAGTTCGCCTGGGGTGAGTTTCCCGGCGTGGGCCGCCTCGGTCAGCCGCGCGAACTCGGCGGTCAGGGACTCCGCGTCACGGGCGTGGGCGTCCCGGACGACGGGGACGACCAGGCCCCGGTCGGTCTGGGCGGCGAAGCCCAGGTGGATCCGGTCGAGTCGGACGATCTCGCGGGCCTCGACGTCGACATAGGAGTTCAGCTCGGGGTACCGGGCCAGGGCCGCCGTGCTGATCCGGGCGAGGAGTGCGAGCAGGGAGATCTTCGACGCGCCCGCGGCGTTCATCGCGGTCCTCGCCCGCATGAGTTCGGTCGCGTCGGCGTCCACCCAGCAGGTCGCGTCGGGGATCTCGCGGCGGCTGCGGGAGAGCTTGTCGGCGACCGCGCCCCGGATGCCCTTGAGTGGCGTGCGGGTGCCGGTCCGGCCGTTCGCCGCCTCGTCCGGGGCGGCCTGCGGGCCGGCCGGGGGCTGGGCGACGGTGCGGGTCGCGCCGACCCGCAGCGCGTCCTCGACGTCGGCGCGCAGGATCAGGCCGTCGGGACCCGAGCCGGACAGCCCGCGCAGGTCCAGGCCGTTGTCCCGGGCGAGCCGGCGCACCAGCGGGGAGATCACCGGGACCGGGCCCTCGGTGACCGCGGGCGGTGCGGGCACACGCGCGTGGACCGCCGTCCCGGCGGCGGCCGCGGGCGCCGCCGAGCCGTTGGCCCGGTCCGGTGCGGTCGGGCGGGCCCGGCGGCGGCGGGCCGGGGGCGCCCCGGTGCCGTAGCCCACCAGGACGTTGCCGGAGCCCTCCGGCTCGGGGACCGGGTCGGTCCCGCCGACGGCGACCGTCAGCAGCGGTGCGCCGACGGGCAGTTCGGCGCCCTCCTCCCCGAAGCGGGCGGTGACCACACCGCCGTAGGGGCAGGGCACCTCGACCATCGCCTTGGCCGTCTCGACCTCCACGACCGGCTGGTCGATGGCGACGACCTCGCCGACCTGGACCAGCCAGCTGACGATCACCGCCTCGGTCAGTCCCTCCCCGAGGTCGGGCAGTTTGAACTCCAGCACCTGTGCCATCAGCCCTCGGCCTCCCATTGCAGACGCGCCACGGCGTCCAGGATGCGGTCGACGCCGGGCAGGTGGTGGCGCTCCAGCATCGGCGGCGGGTAGGGGATGTCGAACCCGGCCACGCGCAGCACCGGTGCCTCCAGGTGGTGGAAGCAGCGCTCGGTGACCCGGGCCGCGATCTCCCCTCCCGGTCCGCCGAACCCGCCCGACTCGTGTACGACGACCGCGCGCCCGGTGCGCCGCACCGAGGCACAGACCGTCTCGTCGTCGAACGGCACCAGCGAGCGCAGGTCGACGACTTCGAGGTCCCAGCCCTCCGCCCGGGCGGCCTCGGCGGCTTCCAGGCAGACCGGTACGGACGGGCCGTACGTGATGAGCGTGGCGCTGCGCCCCGTACGGCGCACCACCGCGCGGCCGATGGGTTCGACGGCCGTCGGCTGCTCGGGGTTCCAGGTGTCCTTGGACCAGTACAGGCGCTTGGGTTCGAGGAAGACGACCGGGTCGTCGGAGGCGATGGCGGCGCGCAGCAGGCCGTAGGCGTCGGCGACGGTGGCCGGGGTGACGACGTGCAGGCCGGGGGTGGCCATGTAGTAGGCCTCGGAGGAGTCGCTGTGGTGCTCGACGCCGCCGATGCCGCCGCCGTAGGGGATGCGGACGGTGATCGGCAGGGGCATCCGGCCGCGGGTGCGGTTGCGCATCCGGGCGACGTGGCTGATCAGCTGCTCGAACCCGGGGTAGGCGAAGGCGTCGAACTGCATCTCCACGACCGGGCGCAGTCCGTACATGGCCATGCCGACGGCGGTGCCGAGGATGCCGGCCTCGGCGAGCGGGGTGTCGGTGCAGCGGTCCTCGCCGAACTCCTTGGCGAGGCCGTCGGTGACGCGGAAGACGCCGCCGAGGGCGCCGACGTCCTCGCCCATGACGTGCACGGCGGGGTCGTCGGTCATCGCGTCGCGCAGGGCGCGGGTGAGGGCCTGCGCCATGGTGGCGGGCTTGGCCGCGACGGTCGTCATCGGTGGCCGCCTTCGCCCTGGTCGTCCTGCTCGGCTTCGAGCTCGGCGCGCAGCAGGGCGCGCTGCTCGCGAAGCTGGGTGGTGCTCTCGGCGTACACCTGGTCGAAGAGGGCCATCGGGTCGAGTTCCGGGTCGCGGTTCATGCGCTCGCGCAGGTCGGCGGCCATGGTCTCGGCGTCCTCGCGCGCGTGCCGCACGAAGTCGTCGTCGAGCAGTCCCCGGTCGGTCAGCTCGCGCTCCAGCAGCAGGATCGGGTCGTGGTCGCGCCAGGCGTCCACTTCGGCGTCGCCGCGGTAGCGGGTGGCGTCGTCGGCGTTGGTGTGGGCGTCGATGCGGTAGGTCACCGCCTCGACCAGGGTGGGGCCGCCGCCTTCGCGCGCGTGCCGCACGGCGTCGGAGAGGACCTGGTGCACCGCGGCCGCGTCGTTGCCGTCGACCAGGCGGCCGGGCATGCCGTATCCGACGGCCTTGTGGGCCAGGGAGGGGGCGGCGGTCTGCTTGTCGAGCGGGACGGAGATGGCGAAGCCGTTGTTCTGCACGAGGAAGACGACCGGGGCGCGCCAGACGGCGGCGAAGTTCAGCGCCTCGTGGAAGTCGCCCTCGCTGGTGCCGCCGTCGCCGACCATGGCGAGCGCGACCACGTCGTCGCCCTTGAGGCGGGCCGCGTGGGCGAGGCCGACGGCGTGCGGGAGCTGGGTGGCGAGCGGGGTGGAGAGCGGGGCCACGCGGTGGGCGTAGGGGTCGTAGCCGGTGTGCCAGTCGCCGCGGAGCAGGGTGAGGGCCTCCACGGGGTCCACGCCCCGGGCGACGACCGCGAGGGTGTCGCGGTAGCTGGGGAAGAGCCAGTCGCGCTCTTCGAGGGCCAGCGCGGCGGCGACCTCGCAGGCCTCCTGGCCGGTGCTGGACGGGTAGACGGCGAGGCGGCCCTGCTTGGTGAGGGCGGTGGCCTGCGTGTTGTACCGGCGGCCGTGCACCAGCCGGGTGTAGAGCCGGCGCAGCAGCTCCGGGTCGGCCCCGGCGGCCTCCTCGGTCCCGAGGACGCGGTACGGCCGCTCGTCGGGCAGCAGGGGCGCGGGGTCCGTCCGGGGTTGCCAGGCGGGCGGCGGCGACGGGCGGTATGCGCCTCGCTGCTCCAGGACCGTCATGACGGCACCTCCTCGTGGGGGTGGCTGGGAGACGGGTCGGCTGTGACCCGTCTCACCTACCGATTGTTCGGTCGCCGGCACATTTTGGCTACAGGCGGCTCCAGGCTGTGGACAAACGGTTCTCCACAACCTGGAATGAATGCAGTACGTCCATGGGAGGAAGGCGGGGGGACATGCCACCTGAACAAATGGCCGAGGGCCCGCAGGACCGCGCGGGGCTGCCGCCCGCCCGCCCGCTGGACGCCATTGATCAGGACATCCTGCAGATCCTCCAGGCGGACGGCCGGGCCTCGATACGCTCGGTCGCCGAACGCGTCCACGTCTCCCGCGCCAACGCCTACGCGCGTATCAACCGTCTCGTCGAGGACGGCGTGATCCGCGGATTCGGCGCCCGCGTGGACCATGAACGGGCCGGCCACGGCACCTCCGCCTACGTCACGCTGAAGATCGTCCAGAACACCTGGCGCACCGTGCGCGAGGAGTTGCGGCAGCTGCCGGGCGCCGATCACATCGCCCTGGTGGGCGGGGACTTCGACGTGCTGCTCCTGGTGCACACGCCCGACAACAGGGCGCTGCGCGAGCTGGTGCTGACCCGGCTCCAGGCCATCCCGGAGGTGCTCAGCACCCGCACCCTGCTGGTGTTCGAGGAGGAGGACCTGGGTCCGGGAGGCTGACGGGCTCCGTCAGGCCGCGCGGAGCCCCGAGAAGACCAGGCGCGCCACCGCGTCGGAGACCTCCCGCTCGGTCGCGCCGCGCCCGTCCGGGCGGTACCACTCCACGATCGAGTTGACCATGCCGAAGACCAGCCGGGTGGCCAGGCGCACCTCGATGTCACCGCGGACGTCCCCGTCGGCGGCGGCCGCCTTCAGCAGGTCGGCCACCCGGTGGTCGAAGTCCCGGCGCCGCTCCAGCGCCCACCGCTCGGTCCCGGTGTTGCCCCGCACCCGCAGCAGCAGCGTGACGTAGGGCAGTTCGGTGATCAGCACCTCGACCATGCGCCGTACGACGTGCTCCAGGCGGTCGGCGGCGCGCCCCACGCGCGCGTGCTCCTCGTCGAGGATCCCGAACAGGCCGTCCAGGGCGCGGCTGACGGCCCGGCGCAGCAGCTCCTCCTTGCCGGAGACGTGGTGGTAGATCGACGACTTGGAGATGCCGGCCGCCTTGGAGAGGTGCTCCATGGAGGTGCCGTCGTAGCCGCGTTCGTTGAAGACCTGCACGGCCACCGAGAGCAGGGTCTCGGGGGTGTAGGTGTCGCGCTTGGCGGTGGTCATGAGGCGCCCTCCCGCTTCTCGGTGGCGTACGCGTGGCGGTAGAGCGCGAGGGAGGGCGCGTAACGGCCGCTCGGGTCGCGCAGGTGGAGGTCGTCGAGGAGGTCGTAGGCGAAGTCGCGGCCGAGGCGGCGGCTCCACTCGAAGGGGCCGAGCGGGTAGTTGACGCCCAGGCGCATCGCGGTGTCGATGTCCTCCTCGGTGGCGACGCCCTTGGCGACGGCGTCGTGCGCGAGGTCGACGATCCGGGCGACCGTACGGGCGACGATCATGCCGGGGACGTCACCGATGACGCTGACCTTCTTGCCGAGCGCCTGGAAGAGACCGACGGCCTCGCTGAGCGTCCGGGGCTGGATGTCGTGCCCCGCGGACAGGGCGACGCGGGTGGCGCGGCGGTAGTCGAGCGCCAGGTCGAAGTAGACGACGTCGCGGAACTCCACCGAGGTCTGGCCGTCGGCGAGGACCAGCTGGCCGCCGCTGGGCAGGATCAGGCGGGTGCCGTGGTCCTCTTCCTCCTCACGCACCTGGATGCCCGCCTCGCGGATCAACGTGAGGAGTTCGGCCGCCGGGCCCAGGCCGCCCTCCGCGACGACGTAGGCGGGCCGCTCGGCCGGTCCCGCGGTGTCCGGCTCGGGCCGCTCGGCGCCGGCCGTGTGGTCGTACCAGCCCTGCCCGGTCTTGCGGCCGAGGTGGCCGGACTCGACGAGCCTGCGCTGGGCCAGCGAGGGCGTGAAGCGGACGTCCTGGAAGAAGGCCTGCCACACGGAGTGCGTGACGGCCTCGTTGACGTCCTGGCCGATCAGGTCGGTCAGCTCGAAGGCGCCCATCCGGAAGCCGCCGCTCTCGCGCAGCACCGCGTCGATGGTGGCCGGGTCCGCGGCCTGCGCCTCGTAGACCGCGAACGCCTCGGCGTAGAAGGGCCGCGCGATGCGGTTGACGATGAAGCCGGGGGTGTCCGCGCAGGCGACCGGCGTCTTGCCCCAGGCACGGGCCGTCTCGTACGCGCGCGTGGCCGACGTGACGTCGGTGGCGAACCCGGAGACGACCTCGACCAGCGGCAGCAGCGGGGCCGGGTTGAAGAAGTGCAGCCCCACCAGCCGGGCGGCGCTGCGCAGGGCACCGCCGATGGCGGTCACCGACAGGGAGGAGGTGTTGGTGGCCAGCAGACAGTCGCCGTCGACGATGTCCTCAAGAGCCCGGAACAGCTCCTGCTTGACCTCCAGGCGCTCCTGGACGGCCTCCACGACCAGGGTGCAGTCCGCGAACTCGGCCAGTTCCCCGGCGGGCAGCAGCCGGGCGCGGGCCGCGTCCCGGTCGGCGGCGGCCATACGGCCCTTCTCGACCAGCCGGTCGAGACGGGTGCCGATCGACTCGGCGGCGTCCCGGGCCCGTCCGGGGACGGCGTCGTACAGCCGTACCGGATGGCCCGCGACGAGGGCGACCTGGGCGATGCCCTGGCCCATGGTGCCGGTGCCGGCGACCCCCACGGGGCTGCTGAGGTCGAGTGCTGTCATGTGCGCGATCCTCCCGCACGGGGTTTTCCACAGATGCGGCAGGCCCCCTTGTCCCGACCGATCGTTCGGTTACTCTAACTCTGTCCGGCCGTTTCCGCCCAGGTCATGAGCTCAAGGGGAGCTCATCAGACGAGGAGTTGGTCCCGCATGACCGCCGAACTCACCGTGCACGAGCTGATCGCCAAGCACCGGCCCACGCTTGACCAGGCGCTGGAGGCGATCCGCACGCGTGCGTACTGGTCCCCCCACCCCGAGCACCCCAAGGCCTACGGCGAGCACGGCAGCCTGGACGCGGCGGCCGGCAAGGCCGCCTTCGACGCCCTCCTCGGCACCCGCGTGGACCTCGGCCAGCCCGGCACCGACGACTGGACCGGCGGCGAGGTCTCCCCGTACGGCATCGAGCTGGGCGTGACCTACCCGCACGCCGACGTCGACACACTGCTGCCCGCCATGGCGGCCGGCCGGCGCGCGTGGCGCGACGCGGGCGCGGAGGCACGCGCGGTGGTGTGTCTGGAGATCCTCAAGCGGATCAGCGACCGGACGCACGAGTTCGCGCACGCGGTCATGCACACCAGCGGCCAGGCGTTCATGATGGCGTTCCAGGCCGGCGGCCCGCACGCCCAGGACCGCGGCCTGGAGGCGGTGGCCTACGCGTACGTGGAGCAGGTCCGCACCCCCGACACGGCCGAGTGGTCCAAGCCGCAGGGCAAGCGCGACCCGCTGGCGCTGACGAAGACGTTCAAGGCGGTCCCGCGCGGGATCGCGCTGGTCATCGGCTGCAACACGTTCCCGACGTGGAACGGCTACCCGGGCCTGTTCGCCTCCCTGGCCACGGGCAACGCGGTGCTGGTGAAGCCGCACCCGCGCGCGGTGCTGCCGCTCGCCCTCACCGTGCAGGTCGCCCGCCAGGTGCTCGCCGAGGCCGGCTTCGACCCGAACCTGGTGGCCCTGGCGACCGAGCGCCCCGGCGAGGGCATCGCGAAGACGCTCGCCACCCGCCCGGAGATCAGGATCATCGACTACACGGGCTCGACCGCCTTCGGCGACTGGCTGGAGGCCAACGCCCGGCAGGCGCAGGTGTACACCGAGAAGGCCGGTGTCAACACGGTCCTGGTCGAGTCGACCGACCAGTACAAGGGGATGCTCTCCAACCTGGCGTTCTCGCTCTCCCTGTACAGCGGCCAGATGTGCACCACCCCGCAGAACCTGCTGATCCCCCGCGACGGCATCCGCACCGACGAGGGCCCCAAGACCTACGACGAGGTGGTGGCCGACCTCGCCCGCGCGGTCGACGGCCTGCTCGGCGACGACGCCCGCGCGAACGCCCTGCTGGGCGCGATCGTCAACCCCGACGTCAAGGCCCGCCTGGAGGCCGCCGCCGGGCTCGGCGAGGTCGCCCTCGCCTCCCGTGAGATCGCCAACCCGGACTTCCCGAACGCGGTCGTGCGCACCCCGGTGATCGTGAAGCTGGACGGCGCCAAGCCCGACGACGAGGCCGCGTACATGAGCGAGTGCTTCGGCCCGGTCTCCTTCGCGGTCGCCGTCGACTCGGCCGCCGACGCGGTGGAGCTGCTGCGGCGCACGGTCCGCGACAAGGGCGCGATGACGGTCGGCGCGTACACCGTCCACCCGGACGTGGAGAGCGCCGTGGAGGAGGTCTGCCTGGAGGAGGCGGCCCAGCTGTCGCTGAACCTGGTCGGCGGGGTGTACGTGAACCAGACGGCCGCGTTCTCCGACTTCCACGGCTCGGGCGGCAACGCGGCGGCGAACGCGGCCCTGTGCGACGGAGCGTTCGTGGCGAACCGCTTCCGGGTGATCGAGGTGCGCCGGGAGGCCTGACCGCCCCGGCTCCCGGCCCCGCGGGGGGCGCGCCGGCCGAGACCGGTCGCGCCCACGCGGCGGAGCGGTGCCGTGCCGCTAGGGAGCGCTCCAGTGGAACAGGGTCATGGCCACGCTGGTCGCCAGGTTGTAGCTGCTGACCTGCGGGCGCATCGGCAGCCGGAGCAGGTGGTCGGCCCGCTCGCGCAGCTCCGCCGACAGGCCGGTCCGCTCCGAGCCGAAGGCGAGGACGGCGTGGTCCGGGAGCTTCGTGTTCCGGATGTCCTCGCCCTCCGGGTCCAGCGCGTACACCGGACCGGCGGGCAGCTCCGGGACGGTCAGCCGTTCGACCGCCGTGGCGAAGTGCAGGCCCGCGCCGCCGCGTACGACCGTCGGGTGCCACGGGTCGAGCGTGCCGGTGGTGATCACTCCCGTCGCGCCGAAGCCCGCCGCCAGGCGGATCACCGCGCCGGCGTTGCCGAGGTTGCGGGGCTCGTCCAGGACGACGACGGGTGCGACGCGCGGGTCCCGGGCCAGCTCGCGCAGGTTGGCCTCGCGAGACGGCCGTACCGCCAGCGCAGCCACCGCCGTGGGATGCGGGCGGGCGACCAGCGACGCGTACGTCCGCGGGTCCACCTCCGTCAGCAGGGCGGCCAGCGCCTCGCGCACGTCCGGCGCCAGCTCGTCCGCGAGGGCCAGGGCCGCGGCCCGGTCCGTGGTGACCGCCACCGGCACCCGGGCGCCGAAGCGCAGGGCGTGCTTGAGGGCGTGGAAGCCGTCGAGCAGGACGGCGGAGCGCGCCTCCCGCGCCCACAGGTCCAAGGGGTCGGTCATGCCCCGAAGCCTACGCGGGGCCGTTCGTCCGCCTCCGGGGAGCGGGCGGACGGCAGTGCGGGAGCCCCGCGCCCGAGGACGCGGTCCCGCGCGCGTGCCGCCCGGCCGCCCAGCCAGAGCAGGAAGGCCGTCGGCAGGAAGACCGAGTCCGCCGCGATCATGGCGAGCGAGAAGAACGGCAGGCCCAGGACGACCGCGATCACCGCGTGCTCGGTCATCATCGCGGCCAGCAGCACGTTCTTGACCCGGCGGTTGAACAGGGTGAACGGGAAGGCGACCTGCACGATGACCGTCCCGTAGGTCACCAGCAGCACCAGGGTGCCGCTGGCGGACAGCAGGTCGGCCAGGGCCGGCCAGGGCGAGAAGTAGTCCAGGTGCAGCGGGTAGTAGACGGCGGTGCCGTCCTGCCAGCGGGAACCCTGGATCTTGTACCAGCCGGCCGTGGCGTAGATCAGACAGGCCTCGGCCATGATCACGAACAGGGCGCCGTTGTGCAGGACGTCGGCGACGACGTCCAGCAGGATCCGGGGCTCGGCGGAGCGCGCCCAGCGGCCCACGGCCCACCGCAGCGCGGTGCCCGCCCAGGTCCCCCACAGGACGGCCGGGACCAGCCAGCCGCCGCCGGAGCGGCCGGTGAGGGCCGCCGCGACCAGCAGGACGCCGGACACCGTCCACAGCGCCGGTCCGACCAGGTCGGTGCCCGGCCGCTGCTCCTTCTCCTGCTCCTGCTCCTGCTCCGCACGCGCGCGGGCCGCGCGGCGCGCGTCCAGGGACCACACCTGACCGCAGCGGGTGAACACCAGGTAGAAGGACATCAGGTGCAGCACGTTGTCCCCGCCGTCGCCGACGAAGACGCTGCGGTTCTGCAGGGACAGCACGCCGACCATGAACAGCACGGACATGGTGCGGGTGCGCCAGCCCACCAGCAGCAGGGCGCTCGTGAGGACCGCCAGGGCGTAGAAGGCCTCGAAGAAGGCCTGGCCGTCGGAGGCCAGCAGCGCCGTGAAGGCGTGGTTGTCCGCGGTCAGCCGCTGGGCGAGGCCGAAGTCCCAGGGACCGTCGGGGCCGTACAGCTCCTGGCGGTGCGGATACTCGCGCAGCAGGAACAGCAGCCAGGTGGCGGCGAAGCCGATCCGCACGACGGCCGTCTGGTACGGGCCGAGCGCCGAACCGGTGACCCGGGCGATCGCGCGGGACAAACACAGGGCGACGCGGTTCATCGCACACCTCCGTTCGCCTCGTCCGCGGTGACCGTCCACCAGGGCAGCACCCGGTAGAGCGGGGTGTCGGAGACCTTCTCGCCGCTCCAGTGCGGCGGCGGCACGTTCGTGGTGCTGGAGCGCACCTGGACCCGCTGGACGGTGCCCTTCTTGCTGGTCGCGTCGCCCTCGTACAGGCGCATCACGACGATCCGGCGCAGGTACTGCTCGGACAGCGAGCCGCGCAGGCCGATCGCGCGGTTGTCGGTGCCGTGGGTGGTGACGAAGAAGTCCCAGGCCCGGCGCAGTTCGTTCTGCACGGTGTGGCTCGGCAGCAGGCTGCCGTCGATGGCCCTGCCGTCCTCGGCGGACAGGTCGTTCCAGCCGGTGGTGGTCGTGGTGCCGTCCTGCATCAGAACGTCGGCGCGCACCTGTACGGAGATGTTCTGCTGGAGCGGGTTCGGCGCGAACAGCTTCCAGTTCTGCTCGAACTCCGGGTACACCCACTCCTCGATCGCCTTGCCGTGCTGCCGGGTCACGGTGTTCGCCGGCGCGACGCTCAGGAACACCATCCCCAGGTGCACGCAGACGGTGACCGCGACCAGGGCCAGCGCGAGGGCCGCGCCGACCTGGTAGCGCGGGGACAGGGCGGCGACGCCGGTCCGGGGCGGAAGGGGCGGCGGCTCCGGGCGGACACCGGCATGCGGTGCGGCCGCCGTGCCGGGGCCCTCGGACGCCGTGGGTACGGCCGGTACGGCGGGTCCCGGTGCCGGACGCGGCCCGCCCGGACCCTTAGGCCCGTGCCGGGCGTCCGAGTCGCCGTCGTACGCGTCCATGCCGCCCCGTTCGCCGGTACCGCCGTGCCGTCCGGAGGGCCCGTCCGGGGCCGCCCGGTGTGCCGCTGCCCGGCACTCGCACGGAACGGTACTCAGCACCGGCCGCCGGGCGCAGCCCCGGGGCGCGGCCCGGGGACGTGGCCATCACCACTGCGGCCGGTCCCGGCGGCGGTGTCCGCGCCGCGTGGCCGGGGCCCGCGTCCCAGGTCACGGCCGGTGCGGCGGCGGGTGGGGACGGCCCTAAAGACCTCCCCTCGGCGCGTTCTCCACAGGCCGCGCGGGAGGTTGTCCACAGCGGTTGATGCCGGGGACCCGGCCGCCGAGACTGGTGATCGCCCCGGGGCCGGGCGCGGCGGACGGATCAGGCGTTCGCGGTGCGGGCGCGGAGCATCCGCAGGACGGTGTCGGCGCGTTCCAGGAGGGTCTTGCGGACCACGGGGACCGCCTCCTGGCCCGCCTGCTGCGCCTTCTCCACGAATGCGGAGTCGATCCCGTACAGCGGGAAGAGCTGGGAGGTGTAGACCATCGCCGGGATCATTCCGCCCTGGTCCAGCTGGGGGATCTCGGTCAGGTAGTGCTCGGCGTAGGGAGCGAGCAGGGCGTCCTGGCCCGGGCGCCAGAAGGCGGCCGCCACCGCGCCGACCGACTGCACGGGCACCGTGCGGTCCACGGCCACCTGCTGCCAGACCTCGGCCTTCGCGGCCGGGTCGGGCAGGGCGGCCCGGACGGTGAGGGCGCGGACCCAGGCGTCGGGGTCGGGGTCGCGTGCGAGCAGGGCCGCGGACTCGGCGGTGATGTCGCCGCCGAGCTCGGCCTCGCGGACCAGGGCGCGCCAGCGCAGGTCCACGTCGTCGCCGGCCTGCTCGCGGAGCCGGGCCAGGCCCTCGGCGGTCGCGGTGCGGGCCAGGCCGCGCAGGGCCACCTGGCGGCGGCCCGGGTCGTCGGCGAGCCGCAGGCAGGCCGCGGCCACGGCCTCGGTCAGCGCCGGACGGTCGGCGTCCGGGGCCCACAGTTCGGCGATGGCGGTGACGAGGGTCAGGAGGGGTTCGATCACGGCGTCGGAGGTCTCGGCGGCGAGGACCGCGGTGAGGCAGTGTCCGGCCTCGGCCGCGGTGGCCTCACCGGCCGTGAGCATGTCCCAGACGGTGGCGGCGGCCACGCCTCGGGAGATGGCCGTGGGCAGCCGGGCCGCCGCGGCGAAGAGGGTGTCGCGGGTGGCGGCGTCCGGGCGGGTGGTCGCGAAGGTGAGGTCGTCGTCGTTGATCAGGAGGAGGTGGGACGTGGCGGGAAGGCCGGTGACCGGGGTGCGGGGCTCGGCCACCTCGACGCGCACCAGCGCGGTGCGTTCGAGGGCGTCGCCCGCGCGGTCGTACGCGCCGATCGCCAGGACCTGCGGGCGCGGGGTGCCGTCGGCGACCAGGGTGACGGTGTCGCCGTCGTGCTCCAGGGTGAAGCGGTCGGTGCCGGCCGTCTCCAGCCAGGACTTCCGCCAGGTGGCGAGGGACCGGTCGCCGGCCTCGGCGAGGGCGTCGATCAGGTCCTGGAGGGTGGTGGTGCCCCAGGCGTGACGGGCGAAGTAGGCGGCCATCCCGGTGCGGAACCGGTCCTCGCCGACATAGGTCTTCAGCTGCTGGAGGACGGAGGCGCCCTTGGGGTACGTGATGTTGTCGAAGATCGACGCGGCCTGGGCGACATCGTGGATGGGCTGGTGGATCGGGTGGGAGACCGGGCCCTGGTCGGAGAGGTAGGCCCGGAGCTTGCCGCCCGCGAGGTGGCCGGCCCAGACGTCGGTGTAGCGGGTGGCGCCCTCGGCGGCCCAGTGGCAGGCGAACTCGGCGAACGCCTCGTTCAGCCAGAGGTCGTCCCACCAGCGCATGGTGACGATGTTGCCGAACCACATGTGCGCCATCTCGTGCAGCAGCACGACGGCGAGCACCTCGCGCTCCGCGTGGGTGGGCGTGGCCCGGCGCAGGAACATGTCCGACCAGGTCACGCAGCCGTAGTTCTCCATCGCGCCGCCGAACTCGGGCATGAAGACCTGGTCGTACTTGCGCTGCGGGAACGGCATCGCGAAGGCCTCGGCGTAGAACGCGAGGCCCTGGCGGGTCAGCGTGAAGATCTCGTCGGCGTCGCGTTCCAGGACCTCGGCGAGCGAGCGGCGGGCGAAGACGCCGAGGTCGTGGCCGTCGGCCTCGCGGCGGATCCCGTGGAAGGGGCCCGCGTTGACGACGGTGTTGTACACGGACAGCGGCGGGGTGTCGGGGAAGCTCCAGCGGCGGGCCGTGCCCTGCTCCTCGACGCGCGGGTCGCCGGAGTTGCTCAGGACGGTCCAGGCGGCCGGGGCGGTGACGGTGAAGGCGTGCGGGGCCTTGAGGTCGGGCTGGTCGAAGCAGGCCCAGACGTAGCGGGCCTCGTCCGGTTCGAAGCTGGTCCAGAGGTAGACCTCGCCGTCGGCGGGGTCGACGGCCCGGTGGGCGCCCGGGCTGGTCGTGGTGTCGGCCTGGACGCTCTCGACCCGCAGCACGTTGTGCGCGGCCAGGGCGGGCAGCGGGATCCGGCCGTCGTCGCCCGGGGTGAGGGGGGTGCCGTTGAGGGTGGCGGAGCGGACCTCGGCCGCGCAGTCGACGAAGGTCTCGGCTCCCGGCTCCGAGCAGCCGAAGGCGATCGTCGAGACGCAGCGGATCTCCGGCCCGTCGGGCAGGGCGGTCAGGTCGATGGCGATGTCGTACCGCTCGACCGTCACCAGTGCCGACCGGCGCTCGGCCTCGATGCGGGTCAGGCTTCGGATCCCCATGTGTCCTCCCTCGTGTGTCCGCCCCGCGTCGGCGGACAGCGGCCGTCAGCCTACGACGGAAGGAGCTGGTGATCGGAGGGGTTTTCGGTTCCCTTCTTCTAGAACCTGTTCTATCTTGACGGACCGTCAGATCAGCGGACCGGCCGGGAGGACAGGACCGTGGACTTCACCTTCACCGAGGAGCAGTTGGCGGCGGCCGAGGCGGCGCGCGGGGTGTTCGCCGCGGTGGCGCCGGACGCGGTGCCGAGCCCGGCGCTGACCACCGGCGCCGTCGCGGACCACTTCGACCGGGAGCTCTGGGAGACGCTGGCCGCCGCGGACCTGCTGAGCCTGCTGCCGGCCGAGGAGCACGGCGGCGCGGGGCTGGACGCGATCGCGCTCTGCCTGGTGCTGCGGGAATCGGCGAAGGTGCTGGCCCGGGTGCCGCTGCTGGAGAACAGCGCGGCGCTGGCCGCCGTGCAGGCGTACGGCGACGAGGAGCTGCGGGACCGGCTGCTGGCGCCGGCGGGCCGCGGCGAACTCGTGCTGACCGTCGCCGCGAGCGGACGTACCGGGCACGACCCGGCCGAGCTGGCGGTGACCGCCCGCCGCGACGGCGGGACCTGGGTGCTGGACGGCGTGCAGACGGCGGTGCCGTGGGCCTACGACGCCGACCTCGTCGTCGTACCGGCGCACACCGACGGCGACCGGAGCGTGCTGGCGCTGGTGGCGCCCTCGGCTGCCGGGGTCACGCTCGGCGAGCAGGTGTCGACCAGCGGGGAACGGCTCGGTGAGCTGCGGCTGGAGTCAGCGCGGGTCGCCGGGCCGGACGTGGTGACGGCCGAGGGGGCCTGGGAGTGGCTGCGGGAGCTGCTGACCACCGGGACCTGCGCGCTGGCGCTCGGGGTGGGCGAGAGGGTGCTGCGGATGACCGGCGAGTACACCGGCAGGCGGGAACAGTTCGGGCATCCCGTCGCCACCTTCCAGGCGGTCGCCGTGCAGGCCGCCGACCGGTACATCGACCTGCGGGCCATGGAGGCCACGCTGTGGCAGGCGGCCTGGCGGATCGCCTCCGGCGCGGCCGGGGCACTGCCGGCGGCCGGTGACGTGGCGGTGGCGAAGATCTGGGCGGCGGAGGGGGTACGGCGGGTGGTGCAGACCGCGCAGCACCTGCACGGAGGGTTCGGGGCCGACACGGAGTATGTGCTGCACCGCTACCACGCCTGGGCCAAGCAGCTGGAGCTGGCGCTCGGGCCGGCGGCGGCCCACGAGGAGGCGCTCGGCGACCTGCTGGCCGCCCATGCGCTGGGGTGAAGGGGTGACGAAGGGCACCGGGCCGCACGGTGTGTGACCCGGTGCGGGCCGGCCGTGCGGTTTCCCGTGCCCCTCGGGCCGTGCGCTCCGCCTCGGGGCGCGTCAGACGACGAAGCCCGGCTCTCCGGCGTCCGTGACGACCTCGCGGCCCGCCGCCTGCCAGACCTGCATGCCGCCGTCCACGTTCACCGCGTCGATGCCCTGCTGGACGAGGTACATCGTGACCTGCGCCGAGCGGCCGCCGGAACGGCAGATGACGTTGACCCGGCCGTCCTGGGGAGCGGCCTCGGTGAACTCGCCGTAGCGGGCGGCGAACTCGCTGATCGGGATGTGCAGGGCGCCCGCGGCGTGGCCCGCCTCCCACTCGTCGTCCTCGCGGACGTCCAGCAGGAAGTCGCCGTCCTTGAGGTCCGTGACCTCGACCGTGGGCACACGCGCTGCGAAGTTCATGCCTTCGACGCTACCCGACCGCTACTCCTGGGCGAGCAGCGCGGCCAGTTCCGTCTCCCGCTCGGCGACGTCCTTGCGGAGCTTCTCGGCGATCTCGTCGAGGAGGCCGTCGGGGTCCTCGGGGGCCAGCCGGAGCAGGCCTGCGATGGGACCGTCCTCCAGTTCCCTTGCGACCAGGGTGAGCAGTTCCTTGCGCTCGGAGAGCCATTCCAGGCGGGCGTACAGCTCCTCGGCGCGGCTGGGCCTGCGCTCGGGCGGGACCGGACCGGCCTCCCACTCCGCGGCCAGCTCCCGCAGCAGGGCCTCGTCGCCACGGGCGTAGGCCGCGTTGACCCGGGTCAGGAACTCCTCGCGGCGCTCCTGCTCGGCCCCCTCCGGCACCAGGTCGGGATGGGCCTTGCGGGCCAGGTCGCGGTAGAGCCGGCGGGCCTCCTCGCTGGGCCGCACCCGCTGCGGAGGCCGTACCTCCTGCTCGGTGAGCATGGCGACGGCCTCCGGGAACAGGCCGTCGCCGTCCATCCAGCCGTGCAGCAGGTCCTCGACGCCGGGGATGGGCAGGACCCTGGCGCGGGCCTCCTCGGCGGCGCGGACGTCCTCGGGGTCGCCGGTGCGGGCGGCCTTCGCCTCGGCGATCCGGGCGTCCAGCTCTTCCAGGCGGAGATAGAACGGGCCGAGCTTCTGCTCGTGCAGGCGCGAGAAGTTCTCGACCTCGACACGGAAGGTCTCGACCGCGATCTCGAACTCGATCAGCGCCTGCTCGGCGGCCCGCACGGACCGCTCCAGGCGTTCCTCGGGCCGCGGTGCCTCAGGCTGCTCAGCTTCCGGGGTCGTCACCCGACCAGACTAGGGCCTGTCGTCCCCGGCGGTGGCCGCCACCCACCCGGCGGCCCGATCTCCGCGGGCCACGCGGGGGGGGGCGTCCGGGACGGCGGGCCCGCCGCGGCCCCGTCCCGCGGCGCGCCTCACCGCGGGGCCCGGAACCCGTCGCCCGCGGTCACACCCCGAGTTCCGCCGGGATCCGGCCCGCCCGGACCGCGGTCACCAGTTCCTCGTGGTCCTCCTCCGTGCGGTCCGCGTAGGCCACCGCGAACGCGGCGATCGCCTCGTCCAGTTCCTCGTTCTTGCCGCAGTAGCCGGCGATCAGCCGGGGGTCGGCGCCGTGCGAGTGGGCGCGGGCCAGCAGGGCGCCGGTCATCCGGCCGTAGTCGTCGATCTGGTCGGACGCCAGGGCTGCCGGGTCGACGCTGCCCTTGCGGTTGCGGAACTGGCGGACCTGGAAGGGCCGGCCGGAGACCGTGGTCCAGCCGAGCAGGATGTCGCTGACGACCTGCATCCGCTTCTGTCCCAGGACCACCCGGCGCCCTTCGTGACCGGCGGCGGGCGCGTCGAAACCGGCCGTCGCCAGGTGCGGCACGAGCGCGGACGGACGGGCCTCCTTGACCTGGAGGATCAGCGGCTCGTCGCGGTGGTCGAGGAGCAGCACGACGTAGGACCGGGTGCCGACGCTGCCGGTGCCGACTATGCGGAAGGCGACATCGTGCGGGGCGTGCCGGGCGAGCAGGGGGTGGCGGTCCTCGGAGAGGGTGGTGACGTAGTGCTCCAGCCCGGCGACGACCGCCTCCGCCTCCGCGTCCGTGACCCGGCGCAGCACCGGTGCCGCGTCGACGAAGCGGCGGCCGCCGTTCCCGGTGGGCTCGGTGGAGCGGGCCGCGAACCGGCCGCTGGTGTTGGCGCGGGCCTTCTCCGAGACCCGGTGCAGGGTGCCGAGCATGTCGTGGGCGTCGGAGTGGGAGACCAGTTCCTCGTCCGCGATGGCGTTCCACGCGTCCAGCACCGGGAGCTTCGCCAGCAGGCGCATGGTGCGGCGGTAGGCGCCGGCCGCGTCGCCCGCGGCCTTGCGGCAGGTGTCCTCGTCGGCGCCCGCCTCGCGCCCGGCGAGGACCAGGGAGGCGGCGAGCCGCTTGAGGTCCCACTCCCAGGGGCCGGGCACCGTCTCGTCGAAGTCGTTCAGATCGATGACCAGGTCGCCGCGCGGGTCTCCGTACAGGCCGAAGTTGGCCGCGTGGGCGTCGCCGCAGATCTGGGTGGCGATCCTGGTCATGGGGGTGCGGGCCAGGTCGTGCGCCATCAGGCCGGCCGAGCCGCGCAGGAACGCGAACGGGCTCGCCGCCATCCTGCCGACCCGTATCGGGACCAGCTCCGGAATACGGTCACGGTTGGACTCCTCGACCGCGCTCACCGCGTCGGGCCGGGAGCCGTCCACGTCCAGGGCCGCGTGAGCGCTGCGCGGCACGGCAGAACGGAGCGCCTTGCCCTCCTCCTTGGGCGAGCCCTCCACGGGCCACCGTGCGAAGCCCCTCGGCGAGGGCAGCTTGCGCGCCTCGGCCGTCGCCGTCTCTTCCCGTCCGGTCACGTCGACCGCCTCCCCCGTACTCCGCGCATCCCGCCCGCACGAACATCAACTCGGGAAAACGGTACAGGTGGGCGCCGGGACCCCGGCAGACCCTGTGGACAACTTCGCGGCCGCCCCGGAACCGCACCCGCCGGTCCGGTGACCGAGCCCTCGACCGCCCGGTGAGAGACACCTCACACCGGCAGGAAAATCACATCACCACACCGAGGTGTCGGGTCCTGGCCCGCCCCCGGGAAACGTCGGGCCCTGGACCCAGGCCCGGGACGACGAGAGCACAGCAAGAGGGCCCATCGTGATCACGATGGGCCCTCTGCCTCTGTGCGCGAGGGGGGAGTTGAACCCCCACGCCCTTGCGGGCACTGGAACCTGAATCCAGCGCGTCTGCCTATTCCGCCACCCGCGCATTGGGTGTGTCTTCCGTCTCCGGCCCCTGTGTTTCTTTCGGGGCGGCGCCTTCCGACATGCAGAACACTAGCACGTGGGAGGAGGTGGGTTCACATCCCTTATCCGCGGGCAGCGCTCACCTGAAGTCCACGTACCGAGCAGTCTGCGGTCACGTATCAACCTCGTACCGGTCCAGGCCATCTGTCCACAGAGGGATCGGGTCCGCAGCCGGGTGCGGGACACTGGTCGTGAGCCGCCTCTACGATCCTTGGCAGCGGAGTGCCGATCCCGGACGGGAAGAAGCACGCCGAGGAGTTCGAAGGGGGGCCGCTGGGGGAACCGGCTGATTGCCGGGCGCGTAGATACGATCAGTGAGCAGTAGCGGTAAGGCAAGCCGTACGGGCAACGCGACAGAGGAGGTGCCCTGTGGGAGTCCTGAAGAAGTTCGAGCAGCGTCTCGAAGGTCTGGTCAACGGCACCTTCGCGAAGGTGTTCAAGTCCGAGGTCCAGCCCGTGGAGATCGCCGGTGCGCTGCAGCGCGAGTGCGACAACAACGCGACCATCTGGAACCGCGACCGGACCGTCGTACCCAATGACTTCATCGTCGAGCTGAGCGCTCCCGACTTCGAGCGGCTCAGCCCCTACTCCGGACAGCTCGGTGACGAGCTGGCCGGGATGGTCCGCGACTACGCCAAGCAGCAGCGCTACACCTTCATGGGGCCGATCAAGGTCAACCTGGAGAAGGCCGAGGACCTGGACACCGGCCTGTACCGGGTGCGCAGCCGCACCCTCGCCTCCTCCAGCAACCAGCAGGCCGCGCCCGATCGCGCGCCCGCCGGCGGCGCCCCGCAGCGACAGGGCGGCTACGGCTACCCGCAGTCCGCCGCGGCCCCGCCCATGCCCAGCTCACCGCCGCCCGGCGCTCCGCAGCGCCCGGCCGGCTACGGCTACCCGCAGCCGGCGCAGCCCGCGGCCCAGCGGCCCGCCGGCCCCTCCGGGCCGGTCGGCGCCCCGGCGCCCGGCTCCCGCACCCGCTACTGGATCGAGATCAACGGCACCCGCCATCAGATCTCCCGCGCGACGCTCGTGCTGGGCCGCAGCACCGAGGCCGACGTGCGGATCGACGACCCCGGCGTCTCCCGCCGGCACTGCGAGATCCGGACCGGAACGCCCTCGACGATCCAGGATCTCGGGTCCACCAACGGCATCGTGGTGGACGGGCAGCACACCACCCGCGCTACGCTCCGCGACGGCTCGCGGATCGTCGTGGGCAGCACCACCATCATTTACCGGCAAGCCGAAGGGTGAAGCGGGGGCAATGTCAGAGCTGACCCTCACGGTCATGCGGCTGGGTTTCCTGGCCGTACTGTGGCTGTTCGTGATCGTGGCCGTGCAGGTCATCCGCAGCGACCTGTTCGGTACGCGCGTCACCCAGCGCGGATCGCGTAGGGAAGAAGGACGCCGGCAGCAGCCCGCCGCCCGCCAGCAGGCCGCGCCTCCGCAGCAGCGCGGCCAGCAGCAGGCGGCCGGCAGCGGCCGACGGCGCAACGCACCCAGCAAGCTCGTCGTCTCCGAGGGCACGCTCACGGGTACGACGGTCGCCCTCCAGGGGCAGACCATCACCCTGGGCCGCGCCCACGACTCCACGATCGTGCTGGACGACGACTACGCCTCCAGCCGCCATGCCAGGATCTACCCGGACCGCGACGGCCAGTGGATCGTCGAGGACCTCGGATCCACGAACGGCACGTATCTGGACCGGTCCCGGCTGACGACTCCCACGCCGATCCCGCTGGGCGCGCCGATCCGCATCGGCAAAACCGTCATCGAGCTGCGGAAGTAGTGCTACATCATGGATAGGCGCGAGCGGAGCGAGCACGCGGCGGCGGACCGGACGCCGGTCCCCGGCGCGCTCCCGACCGGAGGGTGGGCACCGTGCGGATGTACCCGGAGCCGACGGGCGAGGTGCGCATGAGTCTGTCACTGCGCTTCGCCGCCGGATCGCACAAAGGCATGATCCGGGAGGGCAACGAGGACTCCGGCTACGCCGGTCCCCGCCTGCTCGCCATCGCCGACGGCATGGGCGGCCAGGCCGCCGGTGAGGTCGCCTCCTCCGAGGTGATCTCCACCCTGGTCACGCTCGACGACGACGTGCCCGGCTCCGACATCCTCACCTCCCTCGGCCACGCCGTGCAGCGCGCCAACGACCAGTTGCGCGCCATGGTCGAGGAGGACCCGCAGCTGGAGGGCATGGGGACCACCCTGACCGCCCTGCTGTGGACCGGGCAGCGGCTCGGCCTGGTGCACGTCGGCGACTCCCGCGCGTACCTGCTGCGGGACGGCCTGCTCACGCAGATCACCCAGGACCACACCTGGGTGCAGCGGCTCGTCGACGAGGGCCGGATCACCGAGGAAGAGGCGACCACGCACCCGCAGCGCTCGCTGCTCATGCGCGCCCTCGGCAGCGGCGACCATGTCGAGCCCGACCTGTCCATCCGCGAGGTGCGCGCGGGTGATCGTTACCTCATCTGCTCCGACGGGCTCTCCGGCGTCGTCTCCCACCAGACCCTGGAGGAGACCCTCGCCAGCTACCAGGGACCGCAGGAGACCGTGCAGGAGCTGATCCAGCTCGCGCTGCGCGGCGGCGGCCCGGACAACATCACGGTCATCATCGCCGACGTCCTCGACCTGGACACCGGGGACACCCTCGCCGGGCAGCTCTCCGACACCCCGGTCGTGGTCGGCGCCGTCGCCGAGAACCAGCACCACCTGCACGACAACGGCTTCATGCAGACCCCGGCCGGCCGTGCCTCGAACCTCGGCCGCCAGGTGCCCGGCCAGGGCGGGGGCGGCGAGTTCGGCCCGCCCGGCTCCGGCGACACCACCGGATACACGCCGGCCGGCAGTTTCGGCGACTACACCGACGACGACTTCGTCAAGCCCCGCAAGGGCCGCCGGTGGCTGAAGAGATCCTTCTTCGGCATCCTCGCCCTCGCCGTGATCGGCGGGGGCCTGTACGGCGGCTACCGCTGGACGCAGACCCAGTACTACGTCGGCGCCAACGGCGAGCACGTCGCGCTCTACCAGGGCATCAGCCAGGACCTGGCCTGGGTGTCGCTCTCGAAGGTGGAGACGGACCACCCCGAGATCGAACTCAAGTACCTGCCGCCGTACCAGCAGAAGCAGGTCAAGGCCACCATCGCCGAAGGCGGGCTCACCGACGCCCGGTCGAAGGTCCAGGAGCTGGCCGTGCAGGCCTCAGCCTGCAAGAAGGAGTCGGAGCGCGCGGCGGCCGGGTCCAAGACCAGCTCCAAGACCGACAAGGGCCAGACCGCGGGCACCACGGGAACCACCAAGACGTCGCTCACGTCCAAGGCCTCGCCAAGCCCCTCGAACTCGGCGTCCTCCACGGCGTCACCGTCCCCGTCCACCTCAGCGACCCCCAGCCCCGGCCCCACCCTCTCGGAGGATGAGCAGAAGGTCGTCTCGCTGTGCGGTAAGCAGTAGGCAAGCCGTGAGAGGCCCTGTCACACGATGAGCAGTACTACCAACACGTCGACGAACCACACGTCCACCATCGGCTCCATCGGCACCCCGAGCCGGCGCAACACCGAGCTCGCGCTCCTGGTGTTCGCCGTCGCCATCCCGGTGTTCGCCTACGCCAACGTGGGCCTGGCCATCAACGACAAGGTCCCCGCCGGACTGCTGAGCTACGGCCTGGGCCTGGGCCTCCTGGCCGCCGTCGCCCACCTCGCCGTCCGCAAGTTCGCCCCGTACGCGGACCCGCTGCTGCTGCCGCTGGCCACCCTGCTCAACGGGCTCGGCCTGGTCGTCATCTGGAGACTCGACCAGTCCAAGCTGCTGCAGTCCATCAAGCAGGCCGGCACCGCCGCGCCCCGCCAGCTGCTCTACACGGCCATGGGCATCGCGCTCTTCATCGTGGTGCTGGTGTTCCTCAAGGACCACCGCGTCCTGCAGCGCTACACCTACATCTCGATGGTCGGCGCGCTGTTCCTCCTGCTGCTCCCGCTGGTCCCGGGCCTGGGCGCCAACATCTACGGCGCGAAGATCTGGATCTCGATCGCCGGCTTCTCCATCCAGCCCGGTGAGTTCGCCAAGATCGTCCTGGCGATCTTCTTCGCCGGGTACCTCATGGTGAAGCGGGACGCCCTCGCGCTCGCCAGCCGCCGCTTCGTCGGCCTCTACCTGCCGCGCGGCCGCGACCTCGGCCCGATCCTGGTCGTCTGGTTCATCTCGATCCTCATCCTGGTATTCGAGACCGACCTCGGCACCTCGCTCCTGTTCTTCGGCATGTTCGTCATCATGCTGTACGTCGCCACCGAGCGGACCAGCTGGATCGTCTTCGGTCTGCTGATGTCCGGCGCCGGCGCGGTCGGCGTGGCCAGCTTCGAACCGCACGTCCAGCAGCGTGTGCAGGCCTGGCTCGACCCGATGAAGGAGTACACGCTCAGCCAGCAGGGCGTCGCCGGCCACTCCGAGCAGTCCATGCAGGCCCTGTGGGCCTTCGGCTCCGGCGGCACCCTCGGCGCCGGCCTCGGCCAGGGCCACTCGGACCTCATCAGGTTCGCCGCCAACTCGGACTTCGTGCTCGCCACCTTCGGCGAGGAGCTGGGCCTGGCCGGCATCATGGCGCTCCTGCTGATCTACGGGCTGATCGTGGAGCGCGGTGTGCGCACCTCGCTCGCCGCCCGCGACCCGTTCGGCAAGCTGCTCGCCGTCGGCCTGTCCGGCGCCTTCGCGCTCCAGGTCTTCGTCGTCGCGGGCGGTGTGATGGGCCTGATCCCGCTGACCGGTATGACCATGCCGTTCCTGGCCTACGGCGGTTCCTCCGTGATCGCCAACTGGGCTCTCATCGGCATCCTCATCAGAATCAGCGACACGGCGCGCCGCCCGGCGCCCGCCCCCGCCGCCAACCCCGACGCCGAGATGACCCAGGTGGTGCGCCCCTCATGAACAAGCCCCTGCGCCGGATCGCGATCTTCTGCGGCCTGCTGGTCCTCACCCTGCTGCTGCGGGACAACTGGCTCCAGTACGTCAAGGCGGACACCCTCAAGACCGACCCGAAGAACCGCCGCGTCACCATCGCCCGCTACTCCACCCCGCGCGGCGACATCATCGTCGACGGCGACCCGGTCACCGGCTCCACGGCGTCCAGCTCCTCGGGTCTCAACGACCTGAAGTACAAGCGGACGTACAAGAACGGGCCCATGTGGGCCCCGGTCACCGGCTACGCCTCCCAGGCCTTCGGCGCCAACCAGCTGGAGTCCCTGGAGGACGGCATCCTCACCGGCGACGACGACCGGCTCTTCTTCCGCAACACCCTCGACATGATCACCGGCAAGCAGCGGTCCGGCGGCAACGTCGTCACCACCCTCAACGCCGCCGCCCAGAACGCCGCCTACAACGGGCTGAAGAAGCAGGGCGGCAAGGGCGCGGTGGTCGCCCTGGACCCCGCCACGGGCAAGATCCTGGCCCTGGCGAGCTACCCCTCGTACGACCCCTCGGCCTTCGCCGGCGCCTCGGACACCGACGCCGAGGCCTGGAAGAAGCTGCAGAAGAAGTACAACCCGAGCGACCCGATGCTGAACCGGGCGCTGCGCGAGACCTACCCGCCGGGCTCCACCTTCAAGGTGGTCACCGCCGCGGCCGCGCTCCAGAACGGGCTGTACACCTCCGCGGACGAGGCCACGAAGTCCCCGCTGCCGTACGTCATGCCGGGTACCACCACCGAGCTGAAGAACGAGGGCACCATCCCCTGCAAGAACGCGACCATGCGGATCGCGCTGCGGTACTCCTGCAACACCGTCTTCGGCAAGATCGGCGCCGACCTCGGCAACGACAAGATGCTCGCCGAGGCCAAGAAGTTCGGCTTCGACCAGGAGCAGTTCACCCCGGTCCGCTCCAGCGCCTCGGTCTTCTCCGACGACATGAACCAGTCGCAGACCGCGCTGTCCTCGATCGGCCAGTACAACACCGCCGCGACCCCGCTGCAGATGGCCATGGTCGCCTCCGCGGTCGCCAACGACGGCAAGCTGATGAAGCCGTACATGATCGACAAGCTCCAGTCGCCGAACCTGGACACCATCTCCCAGACCGACCCCGAGGAGATGAGCCAGCCGCTGTCCGCAGCGAACGCCCAGGTCCTCCAGTCGATGATGGAGACGGTGGTCAAGCAGGGCACCGGCACGAACGCCCAGATCAACGGCGTCACCGTGGGCGGCAAGACCGGTACGGCCCAGCACGGTGTGGAGAACAGCGAGAACCCGTACGCCTGGTTCATCTCCTACGCGAAGCTCCCCGACGGCAGCAAGCCCGTCGCCGTCGCCGTCGTGATCGAGGACGACCAGGCCAACCGTGACGACATCTCCGGCGGCGGCCTCGCGGCCCCGATCGCGAAGAGCGTGATGGAGGCGGTCATCAACTCCAAGAAGTGACCCCGCTCACGTCCCCTTCACATCGGTGCACGTTGACATACCGGTCCTGTATCGGGTTACGGGCTTGGCCAGGTCACACAAACTCAGCCGGGTACGGTAGGCCCGGACGGCAGCCTCCGACCGCACACCCGTGCCGGTCGGGACCGACGGAGAGGGCTGGTAGGGAACTATGGAAGAGCCGCGTCGCCTAGGCGGCCGGTACGAACTGGGCCACGTGCTCGGCCGTGGTGGCATGGCGGAGGTCTACCTCGCGCATGACACCCGGCTCGGCCGCACGGTGGCGGTGAAGACGCTGCGCGCGGACCTCGCACGCGATCCGTCCTTCCAGGCCCGGTTCCGCCGGGAGGCCCAGTCGGCCGCCTCGCTCAACCATCCCGCGATCGTCGCGGTCTACGACACGGGCGAGGACTACATCGACGGGGTCTCGATCCCGTACATCGTCATGGAGTACGTGGACGGCTCGACACTCCGTGAGCTGCTGCACTCCGGTCGCAAGCTGCTGCCCGAACGCGCGATGGAAATGACCATCGGCATCCTCCAGGGCCTGGAGTACGCGCACCGCAGCGGCATCGTCCACCGTGACATCAAGCCGGCGAACGTCATGCTCACGCGCAACGGCCAGGTCAAGGTCATGGACTTCGGCATCGCCCGCGCCATGGGCGACTCCGGCATGACCATGACCCAGACGGCCGCGGTCATCGGCACCGCCCAGTACCTCTCCCCGGAGCAGGCCAAGGGCGAGCAGGTCGACGCCCGCTCGGACCTGTACTCGACGGGTTGCCTGCTCTACGAGCTGCTGACGGTACGGCCGCCGTTCGTGGGCGACTCCCCGGTGGCCGTCGCCTACCAGCACGTCCGCGAGGAACCGCAGTCCCCGTCGGTCTTCGACCCCGAGATCACGCCCGAGATGGACGCCATCGTCCTGAAGGCCCTGGTCAAGGACCCGAACTACCGGTACCAGTCGGCCGACGAGATGCGCGCCGACATCGAGGCCTGCCTCGACGGCCAGCCGGTCGCCGCCACCGCCGCCATGGGATCGGTCGGCTACGGCTACCCCGACGACCAGCAGACGACAGCGATGCGCTCGGACGCCGGCGCCACGACCATGCTGCCGCCGATGAACCCGGACGACGGCGGCTACGGCTACGACGAGCGCCCGGACCGCCGGCGCCAGCAGAAGAAGAGCAACACCTCGACGATCCTGCTCGTGGTCGCCGGCGTACTGGTGCTGGTCGGCTCGATCCTGATCGGCAAGTGGGTGGTCAGCGGCAACGGCGGCGACAAACCGTTCGCCGTCCCGAACTTCGTCGGTTCGACCTACGCGGACGCCCAGAAGATGGCCGACAACTCGGGCCTGAAACTGGCGGCGCCGACCAAGAAGCCCTGTGAGAACCAGCCGAAGGGCAAGGTCTGCTCCCAGGACCCGGCCGCCCCCGCGAACGTCAACAAGGGCGACACGATCAGCCTGGTGGTGTCGACGGGCGCGCCGAAGGTCGCCGTCGACAACGTGATCGGCAAGAACATCGACGATGCGACCTCGCAGTTGGAGGACAAGGGCTTCAAGGTCAAGGTGACCAAGACCGTCTCCACCCAGGACGAGGGCACGGTGCTGAGTCAGAACCCCGACCCGGGCACGGAGAAGGAAAAGGGCTCGACCATCACCCTGGAGGTCGCCAAGGCCGCGGAGAAGTCGACGGTCCCGGACGTCAGCGGCAAGTCCTGTGACGAGGCCAAGGCGCAGATGCAGGCGAACAACCTGACCGGCAACTGCTCCGAGGTGGAGACCGACGACCCGAACCTGGTCGGCAAGGTCGTCTCGACCGACCCGGCGAACGGCACGCAGGTCGACAAGAACTCCACGGTGAACATCCAGATCGGCAAGGCCAAGCAGCAGCAGCAGACGCCCGTGCCGAGCGTGGTCGGCCAGACCGTCCAGCAGGCCAAGCAGACCCTGCAGGCGGCCGGCTTCACCAACATCCAGTTCAACGGTGACAACAGCGACAACGCCCGCGTCATCGGCCAGGACCCGAATGCCAACAGCCCCGTCGACAACCCCGGCGGCACGCAGGTCACCCTCACCACGGTGAACGTCGGCGGCAACAACGGCGGCAACGGCGGCGGAGGCTTCATCGGCGGCAACAACGGCTGACCGAGGCCCCCGGTTCGACAGAGCCCCGGCGCCCTTCCTCAGGGAAGGACGCCGGGGCTCTGGCTTGCCCGCCCGGGAGGACCCGTCAGCCCAGTTCCTTGGGCGGGGTCCGCTCGCTGTCGACCTTCTGCACGCGGACCAGTTCGCCCCAGACCACGTACCGGTAGCGGCTCGTGTAGACCGGTGTGCACGTCGTCAGGGTGATGTAGTGGCCCGGCTTGGTCTTGCCGGACTCCTTGGGGATCTGGGAGAGGACCTTGACGTTGTACTTCGAGGTCTCGGGGAGGATCGAGTAGGCCTTGTAGACGTACCAGTCGTCCCGCGTCTCGAAGACGATCGGGTCGCCGATCTTGACCTTGTCGATGTTGTGGAACTTCGCGCCGTGGCCGTCGCGGTGGGCGGCGAGGGTGAAGTTGCCCTTCTTGCCGGTGGTGGGCAGCATCGCCTTGGCCGGGTCCGTGTAGTAGCCGGCCACGCCGTCGTTGAGGACGTCCGTCGAGGTGCCCTTCTCGACCAGCACCTCGCCGTTCCTCATGGACGGCACGTGCAGGAAGCCGATGCCGTTCTTCGTGTTCAGCGCGCCGGGACCGGTGTCCTGATGGGCCCAGGTGTCCCGGACCCGGTCGCCCTCCCGGTCCGCCTTGCGGTCCGCTATGACGTTCGTCCACCAGAGCGAGTAGACGACGAACAGGCCGAGCACCAGGCCTGCCGTGATGAGGAGTTCACCGAAGAAGCTGACCGCCGTCGCGACCGGCCCGATCGGCCGGCGGCCCGGCCCCGGCACCACGTCCTGCGCGTCGGTCTGCTCTTCGGTGTCGTCGGCGGTCGCTGCCACTGTTCCTCTGCCTCTGCCCTTACTCGACGAGCGCGTCTGGCTTGCCCTTGCTGCGCGGGCGTTCCTCGACCATCTTGCCCCACACGATCAACCGGTACTTGCTGGTGAACTCCGGTGTGCAGGTGGTCAGCGTGATGTACCGGCCCGGCGTGGTGAAACCCGATCCCTTCGGGACCGGATCCAGCACGCTCACGTTGCTCGGCGACGTCACCGGCAGCATCGACGTCACCTTGTACACGAAGTACTCGTCCTGCGTCTCGACCACGACCGCGTCACCGGCCGTCAGCCGGTTGATGTACCGGAACGGCTCGCCGTGCGTGTTGCGGTGCGCGGCCAGACCGAAGTTGCCGGCCTTGTCCTGCGGCATCGCGGTCTTCAGGGCACCCTCGCCGTAGTGGCCGACCATGCCCTTGTCGAGGACCTTCTTGTTGCTGACGCCCTCCGCTATCGGCGCCACGACGTCCAGCTTGGGGATGTGCAGGATGGCGAAACCCTGTCCGGGGGCGAAGACGCCGGGCGCGCGCTTGCCGCTCTCCCAGTCCTTCTGCAGGCTGCTGGCCTCGCTGCCCGCCTGGGCATGGGCCCGGACGTTGGTCCACCACAGCTGATAGGTGACGAACAGCAGCATCAGCACGCCGGTGGTGATGAACACCTCTCCTATCGCCCGGCTCGCCATGACGGCCGGGCTCGGCTTGCGCAGCTTCGCCTGCCGGCGGGCCTCCACCCGGGAGAGCGGACGCCCCGACGGACCGTCCTCCGGCGGCGCGCTCTCCGCTGCGCCGCCGTGACGGCCACCGCGCCGCCTGGCTGCCTTTCTGCGGGCCGCTCGGCCGCCCCCTGGGACTCCGGAGGCCGATGATGCCGCCGTGCCCGCAGAGGCCGATATGGGCGGCGGATCGGGGATCCGCAGCGCCACGGTCTCGTCGTCCATCGGCGGGAGGTGCGCCGTGTCCCCGAGCGCGCTCGGTCCCCCGTACGACTGATCCCCGTACGAGGTATCGGTCTCGCGCTCGGGGCGCAGCGCGGTCACGCCGTGGCCCTACCCACCACCGGGGCGAGCCCCGCCGACCTCGCCACGGCCCCCTGGTCACCGCACTCCACCAGCCAGTTGGCCAGCATCCGGTGCCCGTGCTCGGTCAGTACCGACTCGGGATGGAACTGCACTCCCTCGACCGGGAGTTCACGGTGCCTGAGGCCCATGATGATCCCGTCGTGGGTGCGGGCCGTGACCTCCAGTTCGGCCGGCACGGTGGCCGGCTCGGCCGCGAGCGAGTGGTAGCGGGTCGCGGTGAACGGGCTCGGCAGCCCGGCGAAGACCCCCTTGCCCTCGTGCTCGACCGGCGAGGTCTTGCCGTGCAGCAGTTCCGGGGCCCGGTCCACCACACCGCCGTACGCCACCTGCATGGACTGCATGCCGAGGCAGACACCGAAGACCGGCACGCCGGTGGCGGCGCAGTGGCGGACCATCTCCACGCAGACGCCGGCCTGCTCCGGCGTACCGGGGCCGGGCGAGAGCAGGACGCCGTCGAAGCCGTCCTGGGCGTGCGCCGTCGACACCTCGTCGTTGCGCAGCACCTCGCACTCGGCGCCCAGCTGGTAGAGGTACTGGACCAGGTTGAAGACGAAGCTGTCGTAGTTGTCGACGACGAGAATCCGCGCGCTCACTGGTTGTCCACCGTCACATCGTTGAAGGGCAGCAGTGGTTCGGCCCAGGGGAAGACGTACTGGAAGAGGACATAGACCACGGCCAGGACCAGCACGAGTGAGATCAACGCCCTCACCCACACGCTGCCCGGCAGATGCCGCCAGATCCAGCCGTACATGCCGTCCCTTCCGTTCCACCACGGCACCAGAATCCCGCCGTACTGCACCAGACTAACGGCGCAGCGCCCCGGGTTTGCCTTCGTCCACAGGCTGTGTGGAGTCCAGATGCGCCCAGACGATCAGCCGGTGACTGTGCCCCCATTCCGGATCGCACGTGGTCAGCGTGAGATAGCGGCCTGGACGCGTATACCCGGACTTACGTGGCACAGGGTCGATCACTTCAACGTCCGTCGGAACTGTTTTGTAGGGGCCTTTGTCGATCCGATACGTGAACCAGGTCGTACCGTCCGTCAGTACGATCGCGTCGCCCCGACGGAGCTGAGGGAAGTCCAGGAACGGGTCCCCGTAGGTGCGGCGGTGGCCGGCGACCGCGAAGTTGCCCTCCTGGCCCAGCCGGGCGGTCCTGGCGTAGTGGGCGAGGCCCTTCTGCAGCACGTCGGTGCCGGTGCCCTCCAGGACCGGCTTGTTCCACGTGAAACCGAACCGCGGGATGTACATGATCGCGAAGGGCTTGCCGTAGTGGTAGGCGGCCGGCGCCGCGGGAGCGGCGCTCGCGTCGGTCCCGGGCCGCTGCACCGTGGCGCTGTCCGACCACTGCCGCTGCAGCCGGTCGATCTGGTCGTGCATGACGCTGTCGGCCTTCACCCCGGTCCAGAACAGCACGTAGACCACGAAGAGGACGATGAGTGCGCCGACGGTGATGCAGAGCTCGCTGACGGTCCTGACGATCACGCGCACCGGCGGCTCCAGAGAACGACGGGCTGCTTACCCCACAGGCTTCGCGTAGTGCAGATCCACTGTGCCCGAGTAGCCCGGCAGAGTCACCGCCCCGTCCTCGGTGACTTTCCAGCCGAGGCCGTAGACGTTGACGTACACCATGTAGTTCTGGATCGCCTCGGAGTCCGCGAGCGCCTGCTGCATCTTCGCCGGGTCCCCGACCGCCTGGATCTTGTACGGCGGTGAGTACACGCGGCCCTGGAGGATCAGCGTGTTGCCCACGCAGCGGACGGCGCTGGTGGAGATCAGCCGCTGGTCCATGACCTTGATGCCGCGGGCGCCGCCCTGCCACAGGGCGTTCACCACGGCCTGCAGGTCCTGCTGGTGGATGACCAGGTAGTCGGGCTGCGGCTCCGGGTAGCCGGGGAGCTTGGCGGTGGCGTTCGGCGGGGCGTCGTTCAGCGTGACGGTGATCGCGTCGCCGGTCAGCTTCTGGGTGCCCGCGTCCTTCTCCAGGCCCGAGAGCTTGTCGTCGTCGGCCCTGGTGGAGCCGTCGTCCCGTTCGGCGAGCTTCTCGTTGCGGTCCCGCGAGCCCGCGTTGGACTCGTCCAGCTCCTTGTTCTTGCGGCTGCGCTCCTGGATCAGGTCGGACAGCTTCAGCAGATTGTCGTCCGAGCGGATGTCGGTGCCCTTGGCCGTGTTGAAGCTGGTGAAGAAGAGAAGACCGGCCAGGGCGAAGACGGCCACGGTGAGAATCCGCACCGGCCGGAAGCCACCCTTGCGCGCCGGGTCCTCACCCGTTGATCCGGTGGCGTTGGAGTCGGCAGAATTGCTCAACGTACCCTTATCTCCTTCGGCGCCGCGGAAGCACTACGCTAACGGACGCCCGGGGGAGCGGTCAGTGTGCCCTTAGTGTCCCCTTGTACGCTGCTCCGAGCCCGACCCAGTTACCTGCGCGGCCACGCAGCGCATCGACAGGAGAGACCCTCGTGCCGAAGTCACGTATCCGCAAGAAGGCCGACTACACGCCGCCCCCGGCGAAGCAGGCGACCGCCATCAAACTGAACAGCCGTGCCTGGGTCGCGCCGGTGATGCTGGCCATGTTCCTCATCGGACTGGCCTGGATCGTCGTCTTCTACGTGACCGACGGCTCGCTGCCGATCGACAGCCTCGACAACTGGAACATCGTCGTGGGCTTCGGGTTCATCGCGGCCGGCTTCGGCGTCTCCACGCAGTGGAAGTAGCTCTACCCATGGCTGTTCGCTGAGTTATCCACAGGCCTGACCTTCTGTCCACACCCTCCTGGGGAAAAGAAGACGATCTGTGGATAACCCGTCGGGCGTTGACGCCGGTACGACTACCACAACGCCCGCCGCGACTTGCCGCGCCCCCTCCCTGACCTGCGGTAACACAGGCGAGATGGAGGGGGCGCAGCCGTGCGCGCACGTTGTGCACAAGATCCGCCACCGACTGTGGACAACGGTTCGGTATCGGTGCGGTGAGCCGCCGTGATCCGGCCCGGACGAGCCGCGTGGGCTGGTAGGGCCCAGGCGGCTGCGCGGGCGGAGGGGGTCAGGTGAGCCGCGCGGGCGGAACGGCTCAGGTGAGCTGTGCGGTCCGGACGACCGTGATGACCAGGGACACGACCAGCACCAGCGCACAGGTGCCGTACTGGATGAGGTTCCGCCGCTCGCGCGGGGCGTGCACCATCGCGTAGCCGGTGACCACACCGGCGACCAGGCCGCCGATGTGGGCCTGCCAGGCGATGCCGCCGCTGAAGGTGAAGATCAGGTTGATCACCAGCAGAGCGATGATCGGCCGCATGTCGTAGTTGAGCCGGCGGATGAGGACCGCGGTCGCGCCGAAGAGACCGAAGATGGCACCCGACGCGCCGAGCGAGGGCTGGTTCTGGGCGGCCAGCAGATAGGTGAGGGCGCTGCCGGCCAGGCCGGAGACCAGGTACAGGGTGATGTACCGGGCGCGGCCGAGCGCGGCCTCCAGCGGGCCGCCGATCCACCACAGGCTGAGCATGTTGAACGCGATGTGCATGTAGTTCGAGCTGTCGTGCAGGAACATCGCGGTCAGCAGCCGGTAGTACTGGCCCTGGGCGACACCCTCGATGTCGCCGAACTGCGGGAAGAAGGCCTGGCCGATCAGGTCGAAGCGGTTGGTGAAGCTGTCCCCGACGGACAGCTGGACCAGGAAGACCGCGATGTTCAGGCCGATCAGGATCTTGGTGAGCAGCCGCGGGTCGGAGGTGACGGTACCGCCGGCGATGGTGCGCGGGCGGGTGTCGGCGGCGGGCGGGCCGCTCGCGCCGGGGGTGGTGCCGCGTACGCAGTCGGGGCACTGGAAGCCCACGGAGGCGCTGACCATGCACTCGGGGCAGATGGGGCGCTCGCACCGGGTGCAGCGCACACCGGTCTCCCGGTCCGGGTGCCGGTAGCACATGGGCAGGCTGTGGGCGTCGCGCGCGCTGCCTGTCGCCTGGTCCTCCATGGGGTCCCCTCGTTCGTCGTGGGCAATACGCCGCCCCGCACATCCTTACGGACGAGCGGGGCGTTTGGTTCCCTTCGGCCGGATCAGCCGCCGCGCTTCTCGACGACGACCGTCTCCACGACGACGTCGTTCTCCGGGCGCTTGTTCGGCCCGCTGACGGTGACCGAGGCGATCTTGTCCACGGTCTTCTGGCTGTCCGCGTCGACGACCTCGCCGAAGATGGTGTGCTTGCGGTTGAGGTGCGGCGCGGGGTTGACCGTGATGAAGAACTGCGAGCCGTTGGTGCGGGGGCCCGCGTTGGCCATGGCCAGCAGGTAGGGGCGGTCGAAGCGGAGGTCGGGGTGGAACTCGTCCTCGAACTTGTAGCCGGGCCCGCCGATGCCGGTGCCCAGCGGGTCTCCGCCCTGGATCATGAATCCGCCGATCACCCGGTGGAAGACCGTGCCGTCGTACAGGGGGTCGGTGGAGACCGCGCCGGTGGCGGGGTGGGTCCACTCACGCTCGCCCTGCGCCAGTTCGATGAAGTTCTTGACCGTCTTCGGCGCGTGGTTCGGGAAGAGCCGGACCTCGATGTCACCGAGACTGGTCTTCAGGGTGGCGTAGAGCTGCTCGGCCACGGTCCGCCTTCCGTCGTGCTCTCGTGTGCGCGGGGGTGACCCGGTGAGTGGGTCCGCCCTCACGATCCTCGCACGCCACGGCGGCCGGGTGGCCCGCCAGGCGGCTCCCCACACGGATCCTCACGAATCGCTTGCGGAAACCCCGACGGGGTACTCCGGTCGGGAGCGCGGGGCACCGATCCGTGGCATCGTCGTCGGCAGGTCCCTCTCAGCTCCGGTTGCACCCGTATGCCCGTCCTCGCGCGCCGCTCGGCCTGTCGACAGGCATGATCCGTTAAAGGGTGGAAAGTCGAAATACCGTACGCCACCGAGGAGGAGGAAACCCGTGACCCGCAAAGAGAGCGTGCGCGCCGCGACCAGCTCGGCGAAGGACAGCGTGCGGCACGCCGCGGACGTGGTGGCGCCCTACGCCGACACGGCCAAGGAGCGTGCCGCGTATTACGCGCAGGAGGCACGCGTACGGCTCGCGCCCGTGGTGTCGCAGGCCGCCGAGCAGGCCCGCGTCCAGTACGACGCTCGTCTCGTGCCGCGTCTGGAACAGGCGCGGACCCATGTGCCACCGATGGTGGACCAGGCGGCGCACGATGCTGCCGACCTGACCCGCAAGGCCGCCCGGCAGGCGGCCGACTACTCGCGTCCGAGGATCGAGCAGGCCGTGGCGGCGGCCGGGCCGGTCCGTGACGAGGCCGCGTCGCGGGGTGCGGCCGCGCTGGCCGCGCTGCGTGGCAACGTCTCGGCCGAGGAGATCGAGAAGCTGGCCCGCAGGAACGAGCGGCGTTCGTCGTTCGGCCGTGCCTTCAAGGCGTTCGCCGTGGTCGGCGTGCTGGCCGGGGCGGCTTTCGCCACGTGGAAGTGGTGGGACAAGCAGGCCAACCCGGACTGGCTGGTCGAGCCCCCGGCGGCCACGGAGGTCCCGGAATCCGGGCACCTCGGCTCGGTGGACGGCAGTGCCGCCCTGCATCCGGAGGTACAGGCCAAGGAGGCGGAGGAGCAGGCGTCCCGCGACGACCAGGGACTCTGAGCCGACGTTTCACGTGAAACAGGCGCGCCGCCGCGTCCCGTGGGTACGGGGCGCGGCGGGCCTGTTCACCAGCTGACCCGGGCCGCCACCGGCCGGTGGTCGCTGCCGGTGGCCGGCAGCACCCAGGAACTCCGAGGCCGCACGCCGCGGACGAGGATCTGGTCGATCCGGGCCACCGGGAACGCCGCGGGCCAGGTGAAACCGAACCCGTCGCCCGCCGCCTCCTGGGCCGAGCGCAGGATGCCGGTCAGCCCGGCGAACGCGCGGTCGTCCGTGGTGCCGTTCAGGTCGCCGAGCAGCACCACCCGCTCGGTCCGCTCGGCGGCGACGGCCCTGGCGAGGGCCTGCGCGCCGGCGTCCCGCTGGGACGTCCAGAAGCCGGTCCTGGGCAGCAGCCGTACGGAGCCGAGATGGGCGACGTACACGACCAGCGGGCCGTGGGCGGTGGTCACCGTGGTGCGCAGGGCCCGGTTGTACCCCGCCTTGACGGCGGCCGGGACGGTGTCCGCCAGCGGGCCCTGGTCCGTGCCGATGTCGACCGGCCGGGTGTCCGACAGCGGCAGCCTGCTCCACAGCCCGACCGTGCCCAGCACCGCGTGGTAGGGGTAGGTCCTCGCGAGCTCCCTCTCGTACGTGTCCGTGGCCCCGCCGGTCAGCTCCTCCAGGGCGAGCACGTCCGCGCCGGAGGCGGCCAGGGCGCGGGCGGTGCCGGCCGGGTCGGGGTTGCCGGCGTCGACGTTGTGGCAGGCCACCGTGAGGTCGCCGCCCGGGAGGGACTTGTGGGCGAGCAGCCCGCCGAAGAGGTTCAGCCACACCACGGCGGGCAGCAGCAGCGCGGCCACGGCCGTAGCGGAGCGGCGCCACAGCGCGGCGGCCAGCAGCACCGGCACGAACAGGCCGCACCAGGGCAGCAGGCTCTCCACGAGAGAGCCCAGGTGGCCGATCCGGTTCGGGATGCCGGCGTGCAGCAGCATGACCAGGCCGAGCAGCAGGGCCAGGGCGGCGAGCACCCGGCCGCGTCTCCAGGGTCCGGGCCGGGCGGCGCGGCGCAGGAGGCCCCGGACGGCCCAGCGGGCACGTCCGGTCCTGCTCCCGGCGCCGGAGTCCCGACGGCCCGAGCCGTCCCGGCCGGGCTCCACCACACCCGCCGCACCGGCCGCGTCCCTCGTGGCAGCGGTGTCCGGCGTGTCCGCCGCAGCGGTGTCCCTCCGCGTCATCGTCCGTCCTCGATCACTCCGGCGACGGCCGGCGTTCCCGGCGTCGTCCCGCCAGTCGACACCGTGCGGTGTCGCCGCCGCGTATGCGGTTTTCGATACGCGGACGACAGGGGCCGACTCGTAGCATCGACCGCATGCGTGTGCTGATCGTCGAGGACGAGCCCTACCTGGCGGAAGCGGTCCGCGACGGCCTGCGCCTGGAGGCGATCGCGGCCGACATCGCGGGCGACGGCGAGACCGCCCTGGAGATGCTGGACACCAACAGCTACGACATCGCCGTCCTCGACCGTGACATCCCCGGGCCCTCCGGCGACGAGATCGCCGCACGCATCGTCGCGTCCGGCAGCGGCATGCCGATCCTGATGCTCACCGCGGCCGACCGTCTCGACGACAAGGCCTCCGGTTTTGAACTCGGCGCCGACGACTACCTCACGAAGCCGTTCGAGCTCCGGGAACTCGCCCTCAGGCTCCGGGCCCTGGACCGCAGACGCGCCCACCACCGGCCTCCCGTACGGGACATCGCGGGACTGCGTCTGGACCCGTTCCGCAGGGAGGTCTTCCGGGACGGCCGCTATGTCGCGCTGACGAGGAAGCAGTTCGCGGTCCTCGAAGTCCTGGTCGGCGCGGAGGGCGGTGTGGTCAGCGCCGAGGAACTCCTGGAGCGGGCGTGGGACGAGAACGCCGACCCGTTCACCAACGCCGTCCGCATCACCGTCTCCGCGCTGCGCAAGCGGCTCGGCGAGCCCTGGGTCATCGCCACCGTGCCGGGCGTCGGCTATCGCATCGACACCCGGCCGGACACGGGGCGGGAGGGAGCGGAGGGCCGTGGATAGGGCACCGGGGCCCAGCGCCCGCCTCAAACTCGCCCTCAGCTACGCGGGATTCGTCATGCTGGCCGGCGCGCTGCTGCTGGCGGCGGTGTGGGTGTTCCTCAACCGCGTGTCGCACCCCGGGCTGATCATCGATCCCGAGTACCGCCTGGCCGTCGTGCGCACCTTCGCGCCGACCGCGGTCGCCGTCCTGACGTTCCTGCTGCTGTTCGGCCTGGTGGGCGGGTGGGTCCTCGCCGGGCGGATGCTGGCCCCGCTGACCCGCATCACGGACGCCACCCGGCTGGCCACGGACGGATCGCTGTCCCACCGGATCCGGCTGCCGGGCCGCATGGACGAGTTCCGTGAACTCGCCGACGCCTTCGACACGATGCTCGCGCGGCTGGAAGCGCACGTGGCCGAGCAGCAGCGGTTCGCCGCCAACGCCTCGCACGAACTGCGCACCCCGCTCGCCGTCTCGAAGGCGCTCCTGGACGTGGCCCGCAGCGACCCGGACCACCGGTCGGGCGAGATCATCGAACGCCTCGACGCCGTGAACACCAGGGCGATCGACCTGACCGAGGCGCTCCTGCTGCTCAGCCGCGCCGACCAGCGGTCCTTCACCAGGGAACAGGTCGATCTGTCCCTGATGGCGGAGGAGGCCACCGAGACGCTCCTGCCCCTCGCGGAGCGGCACGGCGTCACCCTCGAGACCTCCGGCGAGGTCACGCCCGCCACCGGGTCGCCGGCGCTCCTGCTGCAGCTGACCACGAACCTCGTGCACAACGCGATCGTCCACAACCTGCCCGGCCAGGGCACCGTGTGGGTCACCACCCGGGTCCGCCGCGGAACCGCGGTGCTCACCGTGGAGAACACCGGCCGCCCCCTCGGTCCGCAGCTGGTTTCGACGCTGACCGAGCCGTTCCAGCGCGGCACCGAGCGGGTACGGACGGGCCACGCGGGGGTCGGCCTCGGCCTGGCCATCGTCAAGACCATCGCCCGGGCCCACGACGGCACCCTCGCCCTCACCCCGCGGGCGGCCGGCGGGCTCCGCGTCACCGTCGAACTGCCCGGTCACGCTTCCGTCACGTGACGTAGCCGCCTCGGCACGAGACGTACGCGCGGGCATCCGGCCGGGACCCGGCACGAAAAAGACCCCTTCGACTTGCGTTTCCGCAGGTCGAAGGGGTCTCACGGGGTGGAGCCTAGGGGAGTCGAACCCCTGACATCCGCCATGCAAAGACGGCGCTCTACCAACTGAGCTAAGGCCCCGTGAGGGAAGCGCCGACCCTGCGGAACGTCCGCCGACCGGTGCCGCAGACCAGAGTACCGGGTCACCCCCCGTACCTCACAAAAAGATTGGGGGTCCCGGCGGATGACCACGCTCCGTAGGATGCTCGACGGGGTTCGCTGTAGCGAACCGTGGATTTTTTGGGGAAGCGATGGGGAGACGCAATGGACGCCGCACAGCAGGAAGCCACCGCCAGAGCGCGGGAGCTGCAGCGGAACTGGTACGGGGAGCCGTTGGGGGCGCTCTTCCGTAAGCTCATCGACGACCTGGGGCTCAACCAGGCACGTCTCGCGGCGGTCCTCGGGCTGTCCGCGCCCATGCTGTCGCAGTTGATGAGCGGGCAGCGGGCGAAGATCGGCAACCCGGCCGTGGTCCAGCGGGTGCAGCTGCTCCAGGACCTGGCGGCGCAGGTCGCGGACGGCAGCGTGAGCGCGGCCGAGGCGACCGAGCGGATGGACGAGATCAAGAAGTCCCAGGGGGGCTCGGTGCTCAGCAACACCACGCAGACGACGAGCGGTTCGGGCGCGCCCACGGTCAAGCGGGTGGTCCGCGAGATCCAGTCGCTGCTGCGCTCGGTGGCGGCCGCCGGTGACATCATCGACGCGGCGGACACGCTGGCTCCGACCCATCCGGAGCTCGCGGAGTTCCTCCGCGTCTACGGCGCCGGCCGTACCTCCGACGCCGTCACGCACTACCAGTCGCACCAGAGCTGAGCCGCGGCCCGGCGCACCGGAGGGGGTCCGGTGAACCGGGCGGGGCCCGGCCCTGGCCGAGGGGGTCACGCGAGAGGGGTCGTATCGCTCATCGGGGGGAAGGCAACGGGGGTGTGAGGCAGGGGGGACCGAGGGGACCGCAGGGGGAGGGCTACGGGCAGTCATGGGTGAGGTCTTCGCAGGCCGGTACGAACTGGCCGACCCGATCGGTCACGGCGGGGTGGGTGCCGTCTGGCGCGCCTGGGACCACCGGCGCAAGCGCTATGTGGCCGCCAAGGTGCTCCAGCAGAGCGACGCCCACGCGCTGCTGCGCTTCGTCCGCGAGCAGGCGCTGCGCATCGACCACCCCCATGTCCTGGCTCCGGCCAGCTGGGCCGCCGACGACGACAAGGTCCTGTTCACGATGGACCTGGTCGCCGGCGGTTCGCTGGTCCACCTCGTGGGGGACTACGGTCCCCTGCCTCCCGGCTTCGTCTGCACGCTCCTGGACCAACTGCTCTCCGGCCTCGCCGCGGTGCACGCCGAGGACGTGGTCCACCGGGACATCAAGCCCGCGAACATCCTGCTGGAGGCCAGCGGGACGGCCCGGCCGCGGCTGCGCCTGTCGGACTTCGGCATCGCCATGCGGTTCGGCGAGGCCCGGCTGACCGAGACCAACCTCGTGGTCGGCACGCCCGGTTACATCGCGCCCGAACAACTCCTCGGCGCGGAACCCGACTTCAGGGCCGACCTGTTCGCCGTCGGCCTGGTCGCCCTGTTCCTCCTGGAAGGCGCCAAACCCGACGCCAAGGCGCTCGTCCAGCACTTCGCCGAACACGGCACACCGGGAGCGCCCAAGGGCATCCCCGAGCCGCTGTGGCAGGTGGTCGCCACCCTCCTCCAGCCCGATCCGGAGCGCCGCTTCCGCACGGCCACCGGCGCGCGCAAGGCCCTCGCCCAGGCGGTGGAACTCCTCCCCGAGCCGGGCGCCGACGACGAGTTGATCGAGATCTTCGACCAACTGGGCCCGCTGCCGCCGGGATTCGATCCCACAGGCCCGCTGCGCACGGCGTCCGGGATCGACCCGACAGGGACCGCGACAGGCACGGCGAACACAACTGGAGTTTCGGGAGAGCCGAGTTCGCGGGCGAGCGCCGGTCCGGCGGACCACGGCGCGACACCGCAGCCGGGTGCGGCGACGCCGACCGGCTCGGCTTCCGTACCGGGAGCCACGGACCGGACGGGAAGCACCGACCCGCGACCGGCCGCGGCCCCGCCTCCGGCCGCCGCCCCCGCCACCGGCTCCGCCGCCACGGGCTCCGCCTCGGTCCCGGCCGACATGTCCGACACCGGGAGCTTCCGTCTCCCGCCGCCCAGCGCGCCGTTCTCCCCCGCCCCGATCCCGGAGCCCTCGCAACAGCCGCGGCCCGCACCGCAGTACCCGCCGTACGCCGCCCATCAGCAGCCGCAGCCGGACCCGTCGCACAGCCCGTGGCCCCCGGCCCAGCCCCTACCGCCGGTCCAGCCGCACAGCGGTGCCACGGGTGGCACCGGTACCACCGGCACGGCCACCTACACCGCCCACGACGCGCAGCCGGCGCCGCGGCCCCCGGCGCGTACCCACGGACGGCGTCGGCGCAAGGTGCGCCGGCCCGGGCCGCCCGCGGCGGCCGCCGTGCCCATCCTGCTGCTGGCGCTGGCCTGTTACGCCGTGGGCTTCTGGGCGTTGACCCGCATCTGAGCCCGGCGGGCGGTCAGCGTCCACACGCCCAGGACCAGGAGCAGGGCGGTGCCCGTGCCGATCCCGCCGGCCGCGAGCAGCCGCATCGACGTGCCGTCGCCGCCGGTCGGGACCGACAGGCCGCCGCCGCCCTGGTCGGACGGCGGGTCGAAGACGCCCTTGGGGACGGGTGAACCGGCGTACCGGGGGCCGGATCCGGGGGTGCCGTCGACGCGGACCCGCAGGGTCACGTCGTACGGCCCGTTGCCGAAGGTGTCGGCGGTCTGGCCGGTGAGGTGGACGACGAGGTAGTAGGCGCCGGCGAAGCGGACGGCGTTCTCCTCGCCGGGGACGGCGTACCGGTTGGCGTAGGCCACGGGTGGCAGGGGCGCCGGCGAGGACGTCTTCTGGGTGCCGTCGTAGCCGAGGGAGACGTCCTCCACGGGGCCGCGGACCGGGTTGTACAGGGAGAGGTTGAGCGCGGCGCTGACATAGCCGTGGCCGTCGCCGCCGCTGCCCAGTTCGACGGTGGCGGCGAGCTGCTGTCCCCAGTCGACCGGTACCGCGTAGTACAGGGTCTGACCGGGGCTGATCCCGGTCCGCCAGACTCCCGGGCCCAGGGTGCGGGCGGTGGCGAATCCGGCTCCCGCGGTACGGCGGCGGGCGGTGCCGGTGACCGGCTCGGGGGAGGCCGAGTCCCAGGTCCCGGGTGCGGTGGTGGCGCCGGCTCTGACCAGGCCCGGTTCGGTGACGGGCGCGATCTCCAGGTCCCAGCTGCCCGGGGTCGTGGTCCGCGAGCCGGACGCCAGCCGTTCGACGACCACGTAGTAGGTGCCCGCGTCCTTGCAGAGCGTGCGGCCCGTGTCCCGGCGTCCCAGCGCCGTGACCGGCCGGGGGCTCAGGCCGGCGCCGAAGCGGGCGCCGTCGTAGCCGCAGGTGGCGCCGTTGGCGTCCTGGACCGACACGCCGATGCCGTCGCTCGCCGAGACGGTGGCGTCGGCCGGCGGCACCGCCGTGACCGGGACGTAGGCGGTGGTGCCGGCGGCGAGTTCGAGGCGGAAGTACCGCTTGCCCCGGTCCGGCAGGGTGCTGCGGTAGGTCGTGCCAGGCTCCAGCGGTTCGGCGGCCGCGCTGCCGGCGGCACCCTCGATCGTGCGGGCGCCCGGGGCGAAGGCATAACCGCTGCCGTCGTCCGCCGCAACCGGAGAGGCCGGCAGCAGCAGTGCCGCCAGCAGCGTCACCGGCACGGCCGTCAGCGCGAGGGCGGTCCTCGCGCCGCCTCGCCGTCCCGCCGCCGTACGCCACCGCCGTATCACGCGCGCCCCCAGCACTCGCTCGTCAGCCGTCCAGGCCCGGACCGCGCCCATACTGCCGCGCGCGCCGCCGCGCCACCCGGCGATTCGCACCACCGTCCGAAACGGCCCCCTCGCGCGCGCCCCGGACCCGTCGGACGGCCCGGGACAACGCAAAACCCCGACCGCGAGGCGGTCGGGGTCTCAGTGTCGTTGGTTGTCGGTACTCACGAACCCGTGGGCACGGAGTCAGTCGCCTCCGTCCACAGATCCTGCTCGGCGCGATCCGCCTGGATCTGGCGGTACACGAGGAGCCCGCCGATGGCGGCCAGTGCGACCAGGAGAAGCTTCTTCACCGCGCGACCTCGTCTCTTCCTTGACGTAGGGGACCTCTGGCGCCCGACTATACACACCGACCGATATCGATCGGTGACCTGGCATCCGGCCCCAACTCCGGCTCACCGCACGGTGTTGCGGGGGGCGTCACGCCCGGGCGGACCGTTTCGGCCGGAGGGTGATCACACCCCCACGGACGGTTACTTTGCGGCCTCTCGCCCGCTTTCGCGGGCCTTTCTTCTGATTTTTTGGACCCCTTGCGTCCGTCCGGGTGGTGTTCATCAGAACATCGCCGCGCCACAGGTCGACGTCCCCCACTTCGCGACGCACATACACATCATGAGGAAAGTACGCAAATCGCCCAACCCGAAAGTGAGGGGCCATGGCTCGGAACGCCAAGGTCATGAAGTTGTGGACCGCCTTCGTCACCGCCTTCCTCGCGCTGTGCACGGCGCTCGGACTCGTCTCCGCCACCACCGCCGCCGCGGTACCGCAGACCGAGACCCCGCGCAACAGCAACACCGGAGACGAGCACGGCCCGACCGGCCGGGTGATGATCCCGGCACAGACCCACTGGCTCTGGTCACAGGCCAGGTCCCTGCCCCCCACGATGAAGCAGCGCATCAGGGCCGAGGCCCACGGAAAAACCCCCGGCTGCCGCCAGCGGCCCCTGGACACGACGGAATCGGACAACCCCGCCGAACCCCCCGCGGCCAACCTCGACTGCTGATCCTCCCCAGACGGCTCAGACGCAACGGCGCAAGGGCGACTTGCGTACGTACCAGCGCCTACTGCGACACAGACCCGCGACCGGGATCCGGCCGCGGGTCTTCGCACGTCCGGGCCCGGCTCGACTCCTCAGCTCCTCTTCAGGAGTCGTAGGCTGAAGTGGTGCCCAAGGCGTACGAGGAGATCGCCGACGACCTGCGCCGCTCCATCAGGAGCGGCGGCCTCGCACCCGGTGCCCGCCTGCCCGCCGAGACGGAACTGGCCCGGCACTTCGGCAAGAGCGTGCCCACGGTCCGGAACGCGCTGCGGCTGCTGTGCGCGGAGGGCCTGATCGACAAGCGGCACGGCAGCGGCACCTTCGTGCGCGGGCCCCGCACCCGGATGCTCCGCGACAACACGCGCCACCAGTGGGAGAAGGACCGCGCCAGGATGCCGGAGGCCACCCGCGCGGCGACCGGCGCGACCGAACACGAGACCGGACTGGTCCTCGACGACCTGGTCTTCTTCGCCCGGTACCGCGAACTGGACGCGCCCGGCGACCTCGCCGACGCGTTCGGCGTACCGGCGGGCACGGTGCTCCTGGAACGCACCTACCGGACCCGGTGCTCGGCCGAACCCGCGCCCTTCAGCCTGGTCAGCTCCTACCTCGTCCGGGACCTGATCGCGGCGAACCCGGCGCTCCTGGACGAGACCAGGGAACCCTGGCCGGGCGGCACCCAGCATCAGCTGCGCACCGTCGGCATCGAGGTCGCCCGCGTCGAGGAACGCCTCACCGCCCGGCCGCCGACGCCCGAGGAGGCCCGGGAGCTGGACCTGCCGGCCGGCACCTCGGTGATCGTGCTGCGCAAGACGTCGTACGACATCCACGGCCGTGTCGTGGACGTCTCCGTCGTCACGCTCCCGGGCGACCGCACGGAACTGCTCTTCACCACACACCTGGAAAGGTGGTGAGCGCCGCCGTGAGCCGGTGCGTCACCGTCGTCACCGCGGTCCACGCGCCGTCGGCCCGTTTCCTGCCCGAGGCCTACGGGTCGCTGTGCGAGCAGCGGCTGCCGGACGGCTGGCGGTGGCGGTGGCTGATCCAGGAGGACGGCTACGGCGACGAGGTCCGCCCGTACGTCCCGGACGACGACCGGGTGTCGTACCGGCAGGGCCGCCCCGGCGGTCCCGGCGTGGCCCGCACGCTCGCGCTGGCCCGTGCCGAGGGACCGTACGTCAAGATCCTCGACGCCGACGACCGGCTCGTGCCGGGTGCGCTGGCGCGTGACCTGGCCGTCCTGGAGACCCACCCGGCGGTCGGCTGGGCCACCTCACGCGTCCTGGACCTGCTGCCCGACGGCTCCACGGTGACTTTCCCCGGCGACCCGGCGGACGGGCCGATCGAGCCCGGGACGGTGCTCGCCTCCTGGGCGGCGAACGACTTCCGCGCCCCGGTCCACCCGGCCGGCCTCTTCGTCCGCCGCGACCTGCTGCTCGCCCTGGGCGGCTGGATGGCGCTGCCGGCCTCCGAGGACACCGGGCTGCTGCTGGCCCTGGACGCGGTCAGCCGGGGCTGGTTCACGGCGGAGGCCGGGCTGCTGTACCGCAAGTGGCCTGGCCAGGTCACCGCCCGGCCCGCGCACACCGACCCGGCCGAACGGCAGGCCCGGATGGCGGTCGTGGCGGCCCGGGCACGGGCGCTGGCGGAGTTCGGCTGGCGCTACCCGGCCGCGCGGGACCGGGACCCGTCCGAGCAGCAGTTCTGAGCCGGACACGGCCTGGGGCTCGTCCGGCCCGGGGCGTTCCGGTCTAGGGCGTGAGCGTCGCCGCGTCGGTCCGGGAGAAGACCAGGTCGCTCTCCTCCGTCACCGGTCCCTCCCAGCGGACCGGGGCGAGCGGCCCGTCGTGCAGGATGCGCGGGTAGCTGTCGGCCGCGTAGCCGTTGGCGAGCCGGTAGACGTGGTAGCCGGCGTCGGTCATGGTGCGCAGCAGGTCCTCGGCCGAGTCGCCGAGCCGCGCCATGCGGTCGGGGGTGACCTCGACGGTGATCTCGGCGTCCGGGCGCAGTCTCTCCAGCAGCGGCGCGAGCCCGCGCACGACCGCGCCCTCGGCGCCCTCCACGTCGATCTTGACGACGCGTGCGGTCGCGATCTCCCGCGGCAGCAGCAGCTCGGGCAGCGGCACGGCCTCGATGTCGAAGCTCGACTCGGCCGGGCCGTCCCACGGGACGATGCTGTTGGCGCCCATGTTGGCGGAGCTGGCGAGCACGAAGGTCAGGGTGCGGCGTACGTCGGAGACGGCGGCGTTGACCGCCCGGATGTTCCGGCAGCCGTTGAGCGCGCGCTGCTGTTCGAGGCGGCGGTGGAAGACGGGAGAGGCCTCGACGGCCACGACCCGGCCCCGTTCCCCGACCAGCCCGGAGGCCAGGACGCTGAAGACACCGATGTTGGCGCCCACGTCCACGAAGCAGTCCCCCGGCGCCAGCCTGCCGCGCAGCCAGTGGGTCATGTGCGGTTCCCACACCCCGAAGAGGTAGAGGTAGCGCTGGATGAGGTCCTGTGTGTCGACGGCGAACCGGGCGCCGGAGCGCGTCTCGACGACCCGCCGGCGCGGATGGTCGCGCAGGTAGGCGTTGAGCGCGCGGACGGCGCGGGGCTTTCCCCAGGGGAGCGGGGAGTCCCGGACCCAGCCGCGGCCGAGGGTGGCCAGGAGGTCGGCAAGCCCGCCGGGTCCGGTGCGTTGCGTGCCGGTGGTGCTCATCCGCTAGCCGGTGACCCTCGTGCCGTTGATCCGGATCGCCTGGGACGGGCAGCGTTCGGCGATGTCCCGGAGCAGGTCGTCGTCCTCGGACTCCTCGCGTCCGGGCAGGACGAAACCGTACCCGTCCTCGAAGCCGAACACCGCGGGTGCCCGGAAGGCGCATTCGCCCGACCCGTAACAGACGTCGGCGTCGACGGAGACCGACACGGAGACCTTCATGGGTGGTCCCCTGCCCATCCGGCGGCCCGTCGAACCGGGTTACGTGAAAGGCAGCTCCAGCATCCGGATCGCGTTGCCGCGCAGCAGCTTGTAGGCCACCTCCGGTGCCAGCCCGCCGACGTGCTCCTGGGCGACCCGCTTGGTCTCCGGCCAGGTCGAGTCGACGTGCGGGTAGTCCGTCTCGAAGGTCGCGTTGTCCACGCCGACGGTCTCGATCGCCTCGATGCCGTGCCGGTCGCGGAAGAAGCAGCAGAAGATCTGCCGGTAGTAGTACGTCGACGGGGGCTCCGGGATCAGGTCCTTGACCCCGCCCCAGGCGCGGTGCTCCTCCCAGACGTCGTCGGCGCGCTCCAGGGCGTACGGGATCCAGCCCATCTGGCCCTCGCTGTAGGCCAGCTTGAGGCGCGGGAAGCGCACCAGGACCCCGGAGAAGAGGAAGTCCATCATCGAGGCCATGGCGTTGTTGAAGCTCAGCGAGGCCTGCACGGCGGGCGGGGCGTCGGGCGAGGCCGCGGGCATCTGCGAGCTGCTGCCGATGTGCATGTTGACGACCGTCCCGGTCTCCTCGCAGACCGCGAAGAACGGGTCCCAGTAGCCGGAGTGGATGGACGGCAGGCCCAGGTAGGTGGGGATTTCGCTGAAGGTGACCGCCCGGACGCCCCGCGCGGCGTTGCGCCGGATCTCGGCGACGGCGAGGTCGATGTCCCACAGCGGGATCAGGCACAGCGGGATCAGCCGGCCGCCGCTGTCGCCGCACCACTCCTCGACCATCCAGTCGTTGTAGGCGCGGACGCAGGCCAGCGCGACCTCCTTGTCCTCGGCCTCGGCGAAGGTCTGCCCGCAGAACCGGGGGAAGGTCGGGAAGCAGAGGGAGGCCTCCACGTGGTTCATGTCCATGTCGTCGAGGCGGGCCTTGGGGTCCCAGCAGCCGCGCCGCATCTGCTCCCGGGTGATGCCGTCGAGCGTCATCTCGTCCCGGGAGAAGCCGACGGCCGCGATGATGCGCTTGTAGGGGAAGAGCAGCCCCTCGTACTCCCACCAGTCGGTGATCTGGCCCTCGGGGTCGGTGGTGAAGCGGTACTTTCCGCCGACGTAGGCGAGTTCGCCGATGCCCGCGGTGAAGGGCTTGGGGCCCTTGTCCCGGTACTTGCCCGGCAGCCACCTCTCGAAGAGGTGCGCGGGCTCGATCACGTGGTCGTCCACGCTGACGACCCTGGGCAGTTCCTGGGTGCCGGTCGCGTTCTCTGCCATGCCTACCCCCTGCTGCCTGCTTGGATGCCCGCTTAACTGACGGTCCATCAGATTTTGCTGTGGCCCTCAGGCTAGGCCCGCGAGCCCGCGCCAGCAAGAGCCGCCGGACCCCTTGCGGGTCACGCCGGCTTCCGCTGAACTGACGGATCGTCAGATGATGGGACGGATCCGGGGAGGGTGCGGGATGCGATCTGCCTTGCTGAGCGGTGCCGAGTGGGTCGCGGTGCTCCGCATCGGGCTCGGTCTGTGGTGGCTGGAGAGCTGGCGGCACAAGGACAAGAAGCAGTGGTTCGGCGGCGGGGGCATCCAGTGGGCGGCCGGTGTCGCGGAGAAACACCGCTGGCCGGTGGTCCGGTGGGGCTTCGACACGGTCGTCGCGCCGCGGCCCCGGCTGATGGCCTACGTGGTGGCGTACGCGGAGCTGGCCCTCGGCCTCGGCCTGGTCTTCGGCTTCCTCACACCGGTCGCCCTGGTGGCCGGGTTCCTGCTCAACATGGTCTATCTGACGCTCATGATCCACGACTGGGCGGAACAGGGCCAGAACCTGATGATGGCCCTGATCTCCGCGGTCGGCCTGTTCGCCCTGTGCTGGCAGACCTGGTCCCTGGACTCGGCTCTGGGCCTGTTCGCCTCGTAGAGAGCTGCACTCCGCGCGTGCCGGCCGTGCGTACGCGCGCACCGGCCCGGTCGGCCGGGCCGACACGCTCCGGCTGCCGGCCGGCCCCCTCGCGGCCCTGAGCGCCGCTCCCGGCGCGTCCCGCGCCGAGGCTCTTCGTGCACGGTGACCCGTGCCGTTCGGCTCCGGTCCCTCCCCACGTGGGGACCGGCGCCGAACGGCGCGGGTGATCTCGGGCCCCGTGGGGTCCGCTCGGTCGCAGAGAGCAGCTGCCGTCGTCGCGCCACACCGGCGGGGAATCGCCGGTGGAACCTGACCGAGAACATGCGGTGCCGTGCGCCGGCTTCGCGGACGCTGAGCTGGTCGGCCCGCCGGGCGAGGCCCGGCCACCGCCTTGCTGGAGCGAAATCCTGCCAGTCGAGGTGCACATCTGAGGAGGTCCGGACGTCCGGTCCACGGCTTCGCCGCAGGTCAGCCGTATAAAGTGAGTTTTCCGGTCCGGATGACCAGCAGCCCGGGAGTAAGGGGTGGAGCGCCTTGGGGCCCGACGCAGGGGCACGCACAGCCTTCGCGGAACGTCTCGCGCTGCTGTACAAGGAGGCCGGTAATCCTCCGCTCAAACGCGTCGCCGAGGCGGTCGACCGGCTGCATCGTATCGATGAGCGGGGCCGTCCCGTACGGGTCTCCGCCCAGCGGATCAGCGACTGGCGACGGGCGAAGAACGTGCCCGCGCAGTTCGCCGCGCTCGCCGCCGTGCTCCAGGTCCTCATCCCCCAGGCCCGGCGCTCCCAGCCGGCCCCCGTCTCCTCCGGGCTGTACGACCTGACCCAGTGGCAGAAGCTGTGGGAGCGGGCCGTGGCCGACCCGGCCGGCGAACTGTCCGCGCCGGAGGCGGCCGAGGATCAGGGCGCCCTGGTACCGGCCGACGGCGTCTGCCCGTACCGGGGCCTGGCCTCCTACCGCCGTGAGGACGCGCGCTGGTTCTTCGGCCGCGAGCGCAGCACCGAGGCCCTGATCAACCAGCTCCGCTCGGCGAAGGCGACCGGCGGTCTGGTGATGCTGGTCGGAGCCTCGGGGGCGGGAAAGTCCTCGCTGCTGAACGCCGGCGTGGTCACCGCGCTGCAGAACGGCGCCCTGGCCGAGGAGGCGGAGCGCCCGCACGAGGTGGTGCAGCTCGTCCCCGGGGCCGAACCCGTCAGGGAACTGACCCGGCGCATACCCGAGCTGGCCGGTCTGAAGGACCTGGACGATCCGGAGGCCGTGCGAAAGGCGGTCAGGTCCTGGGCCGGGCGCGAGGGCGAGGATGTTTCACGTGAAACATGGCCCTCGGGATCCGATACGGCCCGGCCGGTCCTGATCGTCGACCAGTTCGAGGAGACCTTCACCCTCTGCGCGGACGAGGCGGACCGGCACGCCTTCGTCCAGCTCCTGCACGCGGCCAGCACCTCCGCCGGTCCCGGCGAACCCGCTCCCGCGCTGGTCGTCCTCGGCATCCGCGCCGACTTCTACGAGCAGTGCCTGGGCTATCCCGAGCTGGCCGACGCGCTCCAGCACCGTCACATGGTGCTCGGCCCGCTGACGACGGCCGAGCTGCGCGAGGCGGTGACCGCCCCCGCCAAGGCGGTCGGCCTGGAACTGGAGCCCGGTCTCGCCGAGTTGATCGTCCGCGAGGTGAGCGACGACGGTCCGCGGGGCGCCCACGACGCAGGCGCCCTCCCGCTGCTCTCCCACGCCCTGCTGGCGACCTGGCAGCGCCGCAAGGCAGGCCGCCTGACACTGGCCGGCTACCGGGCCGCCGGCGGCATCCAGGGCGCTGTCGCCGCGACCGCCGAGCGGGCCTGGACGAGCCTGGACCCGGCGGCCCGGACCGCCGCCCGGCTGCTGCTGCTCCGCCTGGTCCGCCTCGGCGAGGACACCCAGGCGACCCGCCGGCGGGGCACCCGGCGCCAGCTGGCCGCGGAGTCCACCGACCCGAACAAGACGGAGGAGTCCCTCGAAGCGCTCGTGCGGGCCCGCCTCGTGACGCTGGACGCCGAGACCGTGGAGATCACCCACGAGGCGCTGCTGCACGCCTGGCCCCGGCTGCGCGACTGGCTGGACGAGGACCGCAACGGCAATCTGCTGCGCCAGCGTCTGGAGGAGGACGGCCGCTCCTGGGACGAGTCCGGGAACGATCCCGCCCTGCTGTACCGGGGTTCACGGCTGGAGCAGGCCCACACCTGGGCGAGGTCGGCCGACGACACCCTGCTGACCCGCAGCGCGGTGCGGTTCCTGGCGGCCTCGGTCCGGCTGCGCCGGCGCACCGTGTGGCTCGGCAGGGCCGCCGTGTCGGCGCTGGTCGTGCTGGCGCTGCTGGCCGGAGGCGCCGCCGTGGTCGCCCGGCAGCAGCGGGACGACGCCGTCTTCGAGCAGGTGGTCGCGGAGGCCGACCGGTTCCAGTACTCGGACCCGGCGCTCTCCGCCCAACTGGACCTGGTCGCACACGATCTGCGTCCGGGCGACGAGGGCGCCGACAACCGCCTCGTGTCGATCGTCAACGCCCCGCTGGCGACACCGCTGCTCGGCCACACCGGAGCCGTCTACCTCACCACCTTCAGCCCGGACGGCAGGACGCTCGCCACCGCCGCCTACGACCGCACGGTCCGCCTCTGGGACGTCAGCGACCCGACCCGGCCCCGAGCACTGGGCGCGCCGCTGTCCGGCCACACCAGCTGGGTCTCCAGCGCGGTCTTCAGCCCCGACGGCAGGACCCTGGCCAGCGCCGGCGACGACGGCACCGTACGGCTGTGGAACGTCTCCGACCCGCGGCACCCGGCGCCCCTGGGCACCCCGCTGGACGGTCACGACGGCACGATCTACCTGGTGGCCTTCAGCCCCGACGGCAGGACGCTGGCCACCGCCGACGAGGACCACACCGTCCGTCTGTGGGACGTGCGCGACCCGCGCCGCCCCCGCCCGATCACCACCCTGACCGGCCACTCCGAGGCCGTACGCTCGCTCGCGTTCAGCCCCGACGGCCGCACGCTCGCGACCGGCGGCGACGACAACACGATCCTGCTCTACGACGTGTCCGACCCCCGGCGTGCCGAACGGGTCGGGGCGCCTCTGACAGGGCACACCGGCACCGTGCACTCCGTGGCCTTCAGCCCCGACGGCCACACGCTGGCCAGCGGCAGCACGGACGACACCGTACGGCTGTGGGACGTCACCGACCGGGAGCACGCCAAGGCCCTCGGCGCCCCGCTCACCGGCCACACCGGGCCCGTCTGGTCGGTGGCCTTCAGTCCCGACGGCTCGATGCTCGCCGCGGGCAGCGCGGACTCCACGGCCAGCGTGTGGAACGTCGGCAACCCGGCCTTCCCGTCGCAGGTGGGCGAGCCGCTCGCGGGCAGCAGCGGGGAGATGTACGCCGTCGGCTGGAGCCCCGACGGGCACACCCTGGCGACCGGCAGCGGAGACGGCAAGGTACGGCTGTGGTCGATACCCGGGGCGGACATGATCGGTGCGTCGGGGGCGTTCAGCCCGGACGGCCGGGTCCTGGCCACCGGCGGCGGCGACAGCCGGATGCGGCTGTGGGACATCGCGGACCCGGCCCGGCCCAGGGCGCTCGGCGAGCCGTTCAGAACCGGGTGGCGGGACCTGCGCTCGATGGTGTTCACCCGCGACGGCCGCACCCTGGTCGTCCTGACCGGCGAGAACAGCGTCAGCCGGGTGCAGCTGTGGAACGTCTCCGACCCGGCCCGTCCGCACCGCTACGGTCCGCCGGTCCGGCTGGAGACCCGGTACGCGGGCGCCGAGGCGCTGGCGCTGAGCCCGGACGGCAGGACCGTGGCCGCCGACTACGACGACCGCACGGTCCAGCTCCTGGACATCACGGACCCGGCCCGTCCGAAGCGGCTCGGTGAGCCCCTCAGGGGCCACACCGGCTACGTCAACGCGCTGGTCTTCAGCCCGGACGGCAGGACGCTGGCGAGCGGCAGCGCGGACGGCACCGTCCGGCTGTGGGACGTCTCCGACCGCACCCGCCCCAAGGCCCTCGGCGGGCCCCTCAGGGGCCATCTGGGCCCCGTGAACACCCTCGCCTACAGTCCCGACGGGGCGACGCTGGCGAGCGGCAGCGACGACGACACGGTCCGCCTCTGGAACGTCGCCGACCCGGCCCGTGCGACCCGCCTGGGTGCGGCCCTCACCGGTCACACCGAGGCGGTGGTGTCCCTGACCTTCAGCCGCGACGGCAGGACCCTGGCCAGCGGCGGCAACGACAACACGGTCCGCCTCTGGAACGTCTCGGCCCCGTCCGCCGCCCACCCCATCGGCCAGTCCATGAGTCCCAACGCCAAGACGGGCAACTTCCTCTCGTTCAGCCCGAGGAGCAACATGCTCGGCGTCTCCAGCGGCGCCGGCACGGTCCGGCTGTGGAGTCTGGACGTCGACCGGGCCGTCGGCCGCATCTGCTCGGCCACCCGCAACGTCCTGACCGAGGCGAAGTGGCGGGAGTACCTCCCCCGGCTCGCCTACGACCCGCCGTGCGACACCTGAACCGGCCCGCCGCCCGACCGCCTTTGAGTGATCCCGATCACAACTGCGCACGACGGCTGAGAAGTTGACTCCCGCCGCACAGGCCGCCTTGTTAGGCTGGCCGCAACCCGGTCGCTGGTGCATCCCCCGTCGCCAGCGACCGGGCTTTCGCATTCCCGGGCGCCGGCCCGCGGAGCCCCGCCCGCACCACCACCGGCTCCGCCCGCCGACAAACGCCGAAGGCCCCCGATCCGTCCGGACCGGGGGCCTTCGTACTGGTGGGGCTAACAGGATTTGAACCTGTGGCCTCATCCTTATCAGGGATGCGCTCTAACCAACTGAGCTATAGCCCCGCCGCGCTCTGCGGTGTGTGTCCCGCGCGCTGACTCCTGAAGATTAGCGCACGACCGGGGCAGTCCCAAAATCGGTTGTCGGCGGACCGACGGCAGAGGTTTGGACGCCGGTTACTCGTCCTCGGCCAAGGTCAGCTCGATGCCGCCGACGAAGCCCGCGGAGAGGTTGTAGATGAACGCGCCGAGGGTCGCCAGCGCCGTCGCGAGGACGACGTCGATGAGCGCGATGATCGCCGTGAACATCAGGACGTGCGGGAGGGACAGGAACGACTGGAGGTCGAAGCCGTTCGACTCGTTCGAGCCGGTCGCCTCCGAGATCGTGCCGCCGACCGTCGAGAACACGCCCATCGCGTCCAGGACCATCCACAGCACCGCCGCCGCCACGATCGAGCAGATGCCGAGCGCGATGGAGAGCAGGAAGCTGACCTTCATCACCGACCACGGGTCGGCCTTGGCGACCCGCAGGCGGGCCTTGCGGGTGCGCGGGGCGGTGCGGGTCCCGGCGCCCGTGCGCGGCCGCCGTACCGCCCCTGCGGGCGCCTGCGCGGCGGCCTGGGCCGCCGGGTAGGCCTGCGGCGGGTGGTAGGGGCCCGCGGACTGCTCCTGGCGCCGCTCCCCGGGGAGCGGGGAGGGGTTCGGCTGCTGGCCGCCCCGGGTGTCGGTCACGGTTCCCCCCTGGGTTCCCTTCGCGTCCGCCGGGGACGCCTTGACCGCCTTCAGCTGGGTGGTGTGCGTGTCCATCGGCTGCGCACCGCCCTCGGTGGGCCCGCCGGACGCGGCGGAGCCACGGCCGCCGCCGTCCGCGTCCGTACCCGTGGAGGTACCGGCCGATCCGGCGCCCGTGGCTCCGCTCACGATGACTCTCTCCTCGTGCTACTCGGCCGAGGGCGCCTCACCCTCGTCCGTACCGCTGGTCTCGACACCTTCGACGGTCTCGACGGCCTCGTCCACGACGTCCTCGCCGTCGACTTCCTCCGCCTCGCTGCCGGCCTCGGCGTTCCGTGCGATGCCGACCACGGCATCGCGCTTGCCCAGGTTGATCAGTTGGACGCCCATGGTGTCACGGCCCGTCTCCCTGACCCCGCTGACTCGCGTACGAATCACACCGCCGGACAGGGTGATGGCGAGGATCTCGTCGTTCTCCTCGACGATCAGCGCGCCGACGAGCGAACCGCGGTCCTCCACGATCTTGGCGGCCTTGATGCCGAGGCCGCCACGGCCCTGGACGCGGTACTCGTCGACACGGGTCCGCTTCGCGTACCCCCCGTCGGTGGCAGTGAACACGAACGTACCGGGTCGAACAACATTCATCGACAGAAGTTCATCGCTCTCGCGGAAACTCATGCCCTTGACACCCGAGGTGGCACGGCCCATGGGCCGCAGGGTGTCGTCGGAGGCGGTGAACCTGATCGACTGAGCCTTCTTGCTGATCAGAAGCAGATCGTCGTCCGCCGAGACCAGTTCGGCTCCGATCAGTTCGTCGTCGGAACCGTCCTCGCTCTCACGCAGGTTGATCGCGATGACACCGCCGGAGCGGGGCGAATCGTAATCCTTCAGAGGCGTCTTCTTGACCAGACCGGCCTTGGTGGCGAGCACCAGGTAGGGCGCCGCGTCGTAGTCGCGGATGGCGAGGATCTCGGCGATCGCCTCGTCCGGCTGGAAGGCCAGCAGGTTCGCCACGTGCTGACCGCGCGCGTCCCGGCCGGCGTCCGGCAGCTCGTACGCCTTGGCCCGGTAGACCCGGCCCTTGTTGGTGAAGAACAGCAGCCAGTGGTGGGTGGTGGAGACGAAGAAGTGGTCGACGATGTCGTCCTCCTTCAGCTTCGTCCCGCGCACGCCCTTGCCGCCGCGCTTCTGCGCCCGGTAGTCGACGGTCTTGGTCCGCTTGACGTACCCGCCGCGCGAGACCGTGACGACGATGTCCTCCTCGGCGATCAGGTCCTCGATGGACATGTCACCGTCGTAGGGCACCAGCATGGTCTTGCGGTCGTCGCCGAACTTGTCCACGATCGCCGCCAGCTCGGTGCTGACGATCGCCCGCTGCCGCTCCGGCGAGGCCAGGATCGCGTTGTACTCGGTGATCTTCGCCTGGAGCTCGTCGTGCTCCTGGATGATCTTCTGGCGCTCCAGGGCGGCCAGCCGGCGCAGCTGCATCTCCAGGATGGCGTTGGCCTGGATCTCGTCGATCTCCAGGAGCCCCATCAGGCCCGTGCGCGCGATCTCGACCGTCTCGCTGGCCCGGATCAGCGCGATGACCTCGTCGATCGCGTCCAGCGCCTTCAGCAGGCCGCGCAGGATGTGCGCCCGCTCCTCGGCCTTGCGCAGGCGGAAGCGCGTACGGCGGACGATGACCTCGATCTGGTGCGTCACCCAGTGCCGGATGAAGGCGTCCAGGGAGAGCGTGCGCGGCACGCCGTCGACCAGCGCCAGCATGTTGGCGCCGAAGTTGGTCTGCAGGTCGGTGTGCTTGTAGAGGTTGTTCAGCACGACCTTGGCGACCGCGTCCCGCTTCAGCACGATGACCAGGCGCTGGCCGGTGCGCGAGGAGGTCTCGTCGCGGACGTCCGCGATGCCGCCGACCTTGCCGTCCTTCACCAGGTCGGCGATCTTCTGCGCCAGGTTGTCGGGGTTCACCTGGTACGGCAGCTCGGTGACCACCAGACACTGGCGGTTCTGGATCTCCTCGACCTCGACGACCGCGCGCATGGTGATCGAGCCGCGGCCCGTGCGGTAGGCCTCCTCGATGCCCTTGCGGCCCACGACCAGCGCGCCGGTCGGGAAGTCGGGGCCCTTGATCCGCTCGATCAGCGCGTCCAGGAGCTCCTCGTGCGAGGCCTCCGGGTTCTCCAGGTACCACTGGGCGCCGGCCGCGACCTCGCGCAGGTTGTGCGGCGGGATGTTGGTGGCCATGCCGACCGCGATACCGGCGGAGCCGTTGATCAGCAGGTTCGGGAAACGGGCGGGCAGGACGGTCGGCTCCTGGGAGCGGCCGTCGTAGTTGTCCGTGAAGTCGACGGTCTCCTCGTCGATGTCGCGGACCATCTCCATCGACAGCGGCGCGAGCTTGCACTCGGTGTACCGCATGGCGGCCGCCGGGTCGTTGCCGGGCGAGCCGAAGTTGCCGTTGGAGTCGACGAGCGGCATGCGCATCGACCACGGCTGGGCGAGGCGGACCAGCGCGTCGTAGATGGAGCTGTCGCCGTGCGGGTGGTAGTTGCCCATGACGTCGCCGACCACGCGCGCGCACTTGTAGAAGCCGCGCTCGGGGCGGTAGCCGCCGTCGTACATCGCGTACAGCACCCGGCGGTGGACGGGCTTGAGTCCGTCCCGCACGTCCGGCAGCGCCCGGGAGACGATGACGGACATCGCGTAGTCGAGGTACGAACGCTGCATCTCCGTCTCGAGCCCGACGGGCTCGACACGCATCGCCAGTTCGCCGCCCTCTTCAGGGGTGACGGGAGTGTTCTCGTCGGTCATTGCTGGTGAAGATCCTTCCCTGTGCGGTCAGCTGAGACCGACTCAGATGTCGAGGAAGCGGACGTCCTTGGCGTTGCGCTGGATGAACGCGCGGCGGGCCTCGACGTCCTCGCCCATCAGGACCGAGAACAGGTCGTCGGCCTGGGCGGCGTCGTCCAGGGTGACCTGGCCGAGGACCCGGTGCTCCTGGTCCATGGTGGTCACGCGCAGCTCCTCGGCGTTCATCTCGCCGAGACCCTTGAAGCGCTGGATCGAGTCCTCGCGGACCCGCTTGCCGCGCTGCCGGCCCATCTCGATGAGCGCGTCGCGCTCGCGGTCCGAGTACGCGTACTCGACGTCGTCCCGGCCCCACTTGATCTTGTAGAGCGGCGGGCGGGAGAGGTACACGTGCCCGGCCTCGACCAGCGGCCGCATGAAGCGGAACAGGAAGGTCAGCAGCAGGGTGGAGATGTGCTGGCCGTCGACGTCGGCGTCCGCCATCAGGATGATCTTGTGATAGCGGAGCTTCTCGATGTCGAAGTCCTCGTGCACGCCGGTGCCGAAGGCGGAGATCAGCGCCTGGATCTCCTGGTTCTGCAGGATCTTGTCGATCCGCGCCTTCTCGACGTTGAGGATCTTGCCGCGGATCGGGAGGATCGCCTGGTACTGCGGGTTGCGGCCGGACTTGGCCGAGCCGCCGGCGGAGTCACCCTCGACGATGAAGATCTCGCACTTGGTGGGGTCGTTCGACTGGCAGTCGGAGAGCTTGCCCGGCAGGGACGCCGATTCGAGCAGGCCCTTGCGGCGGGTGAGGTCACGGGCCTTGCGGGCCGCCACGCGCGCGGTGGCCGCCTGGATGCCCTTGCGGATGATGTCCGCCGCCTCGACCGGGTTGCGGTCCAGCCAGTCGTTCAGGTGCTCGTAGACCGCCTTCTGCACGAAGGTCTTGGCCTCCGTGTTGCCCAGCTTGGTCTTCGTCTGGCCCTCGAACTGCGGCTCGCTCAGCTTGACCGAGATGATCGCGGTCAGACCCTCGCGGATGTCGTCGCCGGTGAGGTTGTCGTCCTTCTCGCGGAGCAGCTTCTTGTCGCGCGCGTACTTGTTGATCAGCGAGGTCAGCGCCGCGCGGAAGCCCTCCTCGTGGGTGCCGCCCTCATGCGTGTGGATGATGTTGGCGAACGAGTACACACCCTCGCTGTAGCCGCTGTTCCACTGCATGGCGACCTCGAGGGACAGGCTCTTGTCCTTGTCCTCGGCCTCCAGGTCGATCACCGTCGGGTGCACCACGTCGCCCTTGCGGGAGTTGAGGTACTTCACGAAGTCGACGATGCCGCCCTCGTAGTGGTACGTGACGGTCTTGACCTCGGCCTTCTCGTCCGCGCCCGCCTCGTCGGCGCCGGCGACGGCCTTCGCCGACTCGCGCTCGTCGGTGAGCCGGATGGTGAGGCCTTTGTTGAGGAAGGCCATCTCCTGGAAGCGCCGCGACAGCGTCTCGAAGGAGTACTCGGTGGTCTCGAAGATGTCCGGGTCCGCCCAGAACGTGACCGAGGTGCCGGTCTCGGCCGTCTCCTCGTGCTGCACCAGCGGAGCGGTCGGGACGCCCAGCTTGTAGTCCTGCGTCCAGCGGTGGCCGTCGGTCTTGATCTCGACGGACACCTTCGACGACAGGGCGTTCACGACGGAGACACCCACACCGTGCAGACCGCCGGAGACGGCGTAGCCGCCGCCGCCGAACTTGCCGCCCGCGTGCAGCACGGTCAGCACGACCTCGACGGCCGGCTTGCCCTCGGACGCCACGATGCCCACGGGGATGCCACGGCCGTTGTCGACGACGCGCACGCCGCCGTCGGCCAGGATCGTCACGTCGATGGTGTCCGCGTGACCCGCCAGAGCCTCGTCGACGGAGTTGTCCACCACCTCGTACACCAGGTGGTGCAGACCGCGCTCGCCGGTGGAGCCGATGTACATGCCGGGCCGCTTGCGGACCGCGTCCAGCCCTTCGAGCACGGTGATGGCGCTGGCGTCGTAGGAGGCGGTGACCTCACTGCTCGCGCCGGCGTCGGTGGACGGGATGTTCTCGTTGGGGTTGCCGGAATCGGCCACGAAGCGCCCTTTCTGGCACTGGCACAGCACGAGCCGGACTCCTGAGGGTCCCCCTCGAGAGAGGGCTGCCGGAGCGGCTGCGGCATGTTGCGTTGGTAAGCCTTGATCAGCGTTGCTCAGCTTTTCCCGGGCGGTCCCCACGGGCGGGGCGGGATTGTCTTCCAGTCTACCGGTAGCGCCGACAGTGATGGGGGTTTGCCGGTACCTGAGTCCGCATGTGCCGCCCTGAACCGGTCGCCGCCGACTCCCGATATACGGATGGGGGCTCCAAGAGGCTCACAGCGGCACTCAGCGCTTCGGGCCGTCAACCCTTGGCTACTCCGGGGTCAGGTCGAGGTACGCACCCGCGCGGGGTGGTACGCCAAGGGGCCGAGGGGGCCGTACGACGGCTCCGCACTCGGCTCATCGCGTGACGTAAGTCACCCGTAGGTGTCGCCGGGACCGGTGCTTCCGGGGGCGCGCAGCGGGCCGTAGCGCCGGGCCGGACCGCCGGGATTCAGGACCTTGATCATCCGCACCGAACCGTGCCCGAGGTCCTCGTTCAGGCGGGCGACCAGCGCCGGCGCGAGGTGGCGCAGCTGGGTCGCCCAGGCCGTGGAGTCGCACTGCACGACCAGCACCCGCTCGTCCTCGTCGTATCGCTCGGGCACGCAGTGCTTGGCGAGGTCCTCGCCGACGATCTCCGGCCAGCGGCCCATCACCCCGCCGACCGCGGCCGGCGTCTCCCAGCCGCGCTCGGTGATCAGCCGGTTGATCGCCGGGCCCAGCGGCATGGGGTCGCGGCCGTCGGCGCGCGCGCCGGAGCGCAGGCCCCCGCGCCGCGCCTGCTTGCGCTGCTGTGCCGCGTCGCCCCGCGCGCGTGCCGCCTCCTTCGCGGCCCTGAGCGCCACCCGCGCCAGGTCCACGCCGGAGGGCTCCTTCCGGGGACCGGGATCGTCGGTGCTCATACGCGCTCCACCGTCCCGTCCGCCACCGCGTACCGCGCGCCGGCGAGCAGATGCGGCACGTCGTCGTCGACGGCGGCGGTGACCAACACCTGCTCGCCGGGCGCGACCAGTTCCGCCAGCCGCTCCCGGCGCCGCGCGTCCAGCTCGGCGAACACGTCGTCCAGGACCAGGACCGGCTCGTTGCCCTCCGCGCGCAGCAGGTCGTACGAGGCCAGGCGCAGCGCCAGCGCGTACGACCAGGACTCGCCGTGCGAGGCGTACCCCTTGGCGGGCAGCTGCCCCAGCTTGAGGACCAGGTCGTCGCGGTGCGGGCCGATCAGCGTGACGCCCCGCTCGATCTCCTGCTTGCGGGCCTCGGCGAGGGCCGCCATCAGCTGGGTGTACAGGTCCTCGCGGGTGTGGGCCTCGCCGGGCGCCGACGGCTTGTACTCCAGCGCGACCGGGCCGCCCCCGGGCGCCAGCTGCTCGTACGCCTTGTCGGCCAGCGGCTGGATCGCGGCGACCAGGTCGAGCCGCTGGGCGAGCAGCTCGGCGCCCGCGCGCGCAAGGTGCTGGTCCCACACGTCGAGGGTGGACAGGTCCATGGAGCGGCCGCCGTGCCGCCGGGCGAGGGCCGCGGACTTCAGCAGGGTGTTCCGCTGCTTGAGAACCCGCTCGTAGTCCGACCGCACACCGGCCATCCGGGGCGAGCGCGCGGTGATCAGCTCGTCCAGGAAGCGCCGCCGCTCGCCGGGATCGCCCTTCACCAGCGCGAGGTCCTCCGGAGCGAACAGCACCGTGCGTACGATCCCCAGCACGTCCCGCGGCCTGACCTGCGAGGACCTGTTGATGCGGGCGCGGTTGGACTTGCCGGGGTTGAGTTCGAGTTCGATCAGCTGCTGCCGGTCGCCCTGCCGCACCTGCGCCCGGACGACCGCCCGTTCGGCGCCCATCCGGATCAGCGGAGCGTCGGTGGCGACCCGGTGGCTGCCGAGGGTGGCCAGATAGCCGACGGCCTCGACCAGGTTGGTCTTGCCCTGGCCGTTCGGTCCGACGAAGGCGGTGACGCCCGGGTCGAGCGGGACCTCGACCCGGGCGTAGGAGCGGAAGTCGGCCAGCGACAGATGCGTGACGTGCATGAGTGTTTCGCCGACCTCCCGACCCGCTACTTCGTCTCTACGGCGTGGCCGCCGAACTGGTTGCGCAGCGCGGCGATCATCTTCATCTGCGGCGAGTCCTCCTGACGGGAGGCGAACCGCGCGAACAGCGAGGCGGTGATCGCGGGCAGCGGCACCGCGTTGTCTATCGCGGCCTCCACGGTCCACCGGCCCTCGCCGGAGTCCTGTGCAAAACCCTTCAGCTGGTCCAGGTGCTCGTCCCCGTCGAGGGCGTTCACCGCGAGGTCGAGCAGCCAGGAACGGATGACCGTGCCCTCCTGCCAGGAGCGGAAGACCTCACGGACGTCCGTGACGGAGTCGACCTTCTCCAGCAGCTCCCAGCCTTCAGCGTAGGCCTGCATCATCGCGTACTCGATGCCGTTGTGGACCATCTTCGCGAAGTGGCCCGCGCCGACCCGGCCGGCGTGCACCGCGCCGAAGTCGCCCTCGGGCTTGAGCGCGTCGAAGACCGGCCGCACCGTCTCGACGTGTTCGGCGTCGCCGCCGTACATCAGCGCGTAGCCGTTCTCCAGGCCCCAGACGCCGCCGGAGACACCGCAGTCGACGAAGCCGATGCCCTGGGCCGCCAGCTCCTCGGCGTGCCGCTCGTCGTCCGTCCAGCGGGAGTTGCCGCCGTCGACGACCACGTCACCGGGCTCCAGCAGCCCGGCCAGCTCGTCGATCGTGGACTGGGTCGGGGCGCCGGCCGGGACCATCACCCACACCACGCGCGGAGCGCTGAGCTTGCCCACAAGCTCTTCCAGGCTGTGGACGTCGGCGAGGTCCGGGTTGCGGTCGTATCCGACGACGGTGTGGCCCGCGCGGCGGATCCGCTCGCGCATGTTGCCGCCCATCTTGCCGAGGCCGACGAGACCGAGCTCCATCAGTTGGTTCCTTAGGTTGCGGTGAGGCAGGAGTGGCACGTGCGTGCCGCGCCCGAGCCTAATCGCGACCCTTTGCGCACAGTTGTGGGCATAGCCGCTCACCTGGGGAAACCCACCTGTGCACAGCGCCGGTCACCCACAGGGATCCCACGGCGCCGTGCACAGCTGTGGACAACTCCGGGCGCTCAGCCGCTGAGGCGCACCGGCATGATCAGGTACTTGTACGCCTCGTCCGCCTCCGCGTCGAGCGCGGGCTTCCCGCTCAGCAGCGCCGGCTTCGTGGACGTCGTGAACGACAGCTGGGCCACCGGCGAGTCGATCGCGCTCAGGCCGTCGAGCAGGAAGGTCGGGTTGAAGGCGATCGAGATGTCGTCGCCCTCCAGCTGCGCGTCGACCCTCTCCACAGCCTGTGCGTCGTCGCTGGAGCCCGCCTCCAGGATCAGCACGCCCTGCTCGAAGCTGAGCCGCACCGGGGTGTTCCGCTCGGCGACCAGGGCGACGCGCTTGACGGCCTCCACGAACGGGGCGGTCTCGATCACGGCGACGGAGTTGAACTCGGTCGGGAACAGCGTGCGGTACTTGGGCAGGTCGCCTTCGAGCAGCCGCGTGGTCGTACGCCGGCCCGCGCCCTCGAAGCCGATGAGGCCCTCGCCCGCGCCCGAGCCGGACAGCGCCAGGATCACGCTGTCGCCGCTCGTGAGGGCCTTGGCGGTGTCCAGGAGCGTCTTGGCGGGCACCAGGGCCACCGCGGACGCCTCGGGGTTCTCCGGCTTCCACAGGAACTCACGGACCGCGAATCGGTAGCGGTCGGTGGAGGCCAGGGTGACGGTGTCGCCCTCGATCTCGATGCGCACACCGGTCAGCACCGGCAGGGTGTCGTCACGCCCGGCGGCGATGGCCACCTGGGAGACGGCGGAGGCGAAGACCTCACCGGGGACGGTGCCCGTCGCGTTCGGCATCTGCGGCAGGGAGGGGTACTCCTCCACCGGCAGGGTGTGCAGCGTGAAGCGGGACGATCCACAGACCACCGTGGCCCGTACACCGTCTGTGGAGATCTCCACCGGCCGGTTGGGCAGGGCGCGGCAGATGTCGGCGAGCAGCCGGCCGGAGACGAGGACCGTGCCCTCCTCCTCGACCTCGGTCTCGACGCTGACCCGCGCGGAGACCTCGTAGTCGAAGCTGGACAGGCTCAGCTGGCCGTCCTCCGCCTTCAGCAGCAGGCCGGCGAGGACCGGCGCCGGCGGACGGGCCGGGAGGCTGCGTGCCGCCCAGGCCACTGCCTCCGCGAGTACGTCGCGTTCCACCCGGATCTTCACCGTAAGCCCGCCTCCTGCTGTTGCCGGGGCTTCTCGCCCTGCTGCGTCTTCGTCGTCTGACTCGGTGTCGTCGGTCCCCGGGAGGGGAAGAACACCGGGGACCAGTCTGACGCACCGCACTGACAGCTGGTGCCCCTCGGGGTCAAGTCGTGACGAGGCGCGGTCAGAGGCCGAAGAGCGAGTTGTGCACAGGGCCCTCTTCGAAACGGATTCCCAGCTCTCTCTAGTTGGCAGTAGTAGTAGGGGCTGTGGATACCGTGGATAACCCTGTTTTCGCAGCTCAGGGGCCAGATTTTGTCCACCGCCCCTGTGGGTTCAGCCGGTGGACAACCGGGTGTCTCTGTGGAGAACAGAAAGTTCTGCACATCCCGTGCACAGCCCGAGGGGAGTTCTCCCCAACGCCGTCCCCAGCTTTACCCACCTTTCCCACAGGCCAACCTGGCAGCTTCGTGTGACGCCTTTCACTCGACACGGTGAGCGGGCGCGTCACGTTGCCGAACAGTGGACAGCGGTGTGGAGAAGCTGGGGATCGCTGGGGACAACTGCCCCTCGGCCTGTGGGGTAGCGGTGGACAACTTCGTGCACAGCCTGTGGATCATTTCTTCGTCCACAGGCTGTGGAGATCCGTCGTCCACGAATCCACACCCACCTGAGCTGGTCTGATGCCGTTTCACCGGTCGGCCTGTGGACGGCGTTCGGGACAACTTCGCAGTCCCCAGGGTGTGGACGCAAGAAAGTCGGCAAATCTGTGGAGGACGCCCGTAACCCGGCTGGTAATCGAACAGCGGACCCGGCCGACGGGCCTTCGCGAGGACGGCGCGACCGCGCGACCGGCCTCCGCCGACCGGCTCCGGACCCCTCCGAACCGCTCCCAGGACGCGAACCGGGCCCCTCGGAACCGTCCCCAGGACACGAACCGGGTCCCTCCGAACCGTCCCCAGGACACGAAAAGGCGCCCCCGGGATCTCTCCCGAGGGCGCCTGGGACGCCGTAGGACCGCCTGCCGGACCGCTACCCGTTCTTGATCCGGTTCGTCAGCTCCGTCACCTGGTTGTAGATCGAGCGCCGCTCCGCCATCAGTGCCCGGATCTTCCGGTCGGCGTGCATCACCGTCGTGTGGTCCCGGTTGCCGAACTGCGCCCCGATCTTCGGCAGCGACAGGTCGGTGAGCTCACGGCACAGGTACATGGCGATCTGCCGCGCCGTGACCAGCTGCCGGCCGCGCGAGCTGCCGCACAGGTCCTCGACCGTGAGGCCGAAGTAGTCCGCGGTCGCCGCCATGATCGCCGAGGCGCTGATCTCCGGCGTCGAGTCCTGGCCGCCGGGGATCAGGTCCTTCAGCACGATCTCGGTCAGGCCGAGGTCGACCGGCTGCCGGTTGAGCGACGCGAACGCCGTCACCCGGATCAGCGCGCCCTCCAGCTCACGGATGTTGCGCGAGATCCGGGAGGCGATGAACTCCAGTACCTCCGGCGGCGCGTTGAGCTGCTCCTGCACCGCCTTCTTGCGGAGGATCGCGATGCGCGTCTCCAGCTCCGGCGGCTGGACGTCGGTGATCAGGCCCCATTCGAAACGGTTCCGCAGCCGGTCCTCCAGGGTGACCAGTTGCTTGGGCGGCCGGTCGCTGGAGAGCACGATCTGCTTGTTCGCGTTGTGGAGCGTGTTGAAGGTGTGGAAGAACTCCTCCTGCGTCGACTCCTTGTCCGCGAGGAACTGGATGTCGTCGACGAGCAGGATGTCCATCTCTCGGTACCGCTTGCGGAAGCTGTCGCCCTTGCCGTCGCGGATCGAGTTGATGAACTCGTTGGTGAACTCCTCCGAGCTGACGTACCGCACTCGGGTGCCCGGGTAGAGGCTGCGCGCGTAGTGCCCGATGGCATGCAGCAGGTGCGTCTTGCCGAGGCCCGACTCGCCGTAGATGAACAGCGGGTTGTAGGCCTTGGCGGGCGCCTCGGCGACGGCGACCGCGGCCGCGTGGGCGAAGCGGTTGGACGCGCCGATGACGAAGGTGTCGAAGAGGTACTTGGGGTTCAGGCGGGCGGTCGGTTCGCCCGGTCCCGGCGCCGGCGCGGGCTTGGCCCCCAGCGGTCCGGGCGCGCCCGGACCGCCGCCGGCCGCCGGCAGGTCCGGGCGTCCGGGTCCGCCACGGCGGCCCTGGCCCTGCCCGCCAGGGGGCTCGGAGCGCTCGCGGCGGCCGCCGTCGCGCTGGTCGTAGTCGGAACGGTCGTAGCCCGGCCGGTCGTACTCGGAACGGTCGTAGTCGGAGCGCTGCGGTTCGAAGTCGCCGCGCTGCTGCTCGTACGACGGCCGGTCCGCGGGCTGCTGGGGCCGGTACTCCTGGCCGTAGGAGTCGCCGTAGCCGTCCGAGCGGTAGGTCTCCTGGGACGGCGAGGCGTAGGGATCGCGTTCGGGGAAGCCGAGCCGGGGCTGCTGCCAGCCGTACTCGTCCTGACCGCCGCGCGGCCAGGCGCCGGGCTCGGGGCGCTGGTACTCCGACGGGTAGGCCGGCCGGGCGTTGGGCAGCTGGTCGGCGCGCGGCGGCAGCTGGTCGCGGCCGCCCTGCTCGCCCGGGTGCTCGGCGCGGTGCCGGCCGTATCCGCCGTCGTACTGCGGCGCGGGCAGCTGCTCGGGCTCCTCGTAGCGGTGGGACTGCGCGGGGGGCGCCGGCGGGGTCGGGGGTTCGCCCGCGGACTCGTCCACGGTGATCGCGATCCGGATCGGGCGCCCGCACTCGCGGCTGAGCGATTCGCTGACGATGGGGGCCAGACGGCCCTCCAGCACGTTCTTCGCGAATTCGTTCGGCACGGCGAGCAGGGCGGTGTCCGCCACCAGGGCGAGCGGCTGGCAGCGCCGGATCCAGTGCTCGTCCTTGCCCTCCACGCCCTGCCCGCGGCCCTCGCCGAGGAGCTGCTCCAATACGCGTGGCCACACTGCGGCAAGATCGGCAGGTACGTCAGCCACAGGGCACGCTCTCTCACAGGTCCCACGAACGTGTGGTTCGCGGACGGGTCGGGATGAATATCGGGTCGGGCGGGGATAAAGGAACGAATCGGAGTTCAGCCACGGTAGTCAGCGTGGCGGGTGCGGTTCAAGTTGTTGTCCCCAGCCTGTGGATAGTGTCTCTCGGTCACTGCTGGTTTGACCGAATGGCGTAGCCCCGCGTACCGTAACCAGGTCGAGTTGTCGATGGCTGCTGCCGCCTGCCTCCGATGGGCACAGATCGCTGAAGGTGATCGGGAAGCGGTGCACTCGGGCGTGACGCGAGCTACTCGTGGGCGCACGGTGACAGCCAGGACGGCACCCGCCACACCGATTTGATTTCTGGAGCCCCCGAGTGAGCAAGCGCACCTTCCAGCCGAACAACCGTCGTCGCGCCAAGACCCACGGCTTCCGCCTGCGGATGCGTACCCGTGCCGGTCGCGCGATTCTGGCGAACCGCCGCAGCAAGGGTCGCGCCAGCCTGTCCGCCTGATTCCGATCAGGTCATGACATCGTGCTGCCCACCGAGAACCGGCTGAGGCGGCGCGAGGACTTCGCGACCGCTGTACGACGGGGGCGCCGGGCCGGCCGCCCGTCCCTCGTCGTCCACCTTCGTAGCGGTTCCACGGACCCGCACGCGCCTGGGGAGAGCGCTCCCTCGACGCGTGCGGGTTTCGTCGTGAGCAAAGCAGTGGGTGGCGCGGTCGTACGCAACAAAGTCAAGCGCAGACTGCGTCACCTGATGCGCGACCGAGTCGCCCTGTTTCCCCCCGGTAGCCTGGTAGTCGTACGAGCGCTGCCCGGAGCGGGCGACGCCGACCATGGACAGCTGGCCCGAGACCTGGACGCCGCCATCGAACGGCTACTGGGAGGGGGCGCGCGATGAAGTACCCACTGCTGGCTCTGATCAAGCTGTACCAATGGACGATCAGTCCATTGCTGGGGCCGGTGTGCAAGTACTACCCGTCGTGCTCCCACTACGGCTACACCGCCATCGACCGGCACGGTGCGATCAAGGGGACGGCACTCACTGCCTGGCGGATCCTGCGGTGCAATCCGTGGTCGCTGGGCGGTGTGGATCATGTTCCTCCGCGGAAGCGACCGCGGTGGCACGAAATGCTGCGTGACGCCTGGCGTGCACGCAAGGGCGGGCCCTCCGCCGCCGAACCGGCCACCGAGGAGAAGCTCGCCCCCGAGCTTCCTTCGAGCCCGGCCGCAGAGACTTCGTCCCATGCCCAAGGAGCATGATTAGTGGACACGATTGCCAGCCTCTTCAGCTTCATCACGACACCCGTTTCATGGGTCATCGTCCAGTTCCACGCGGTGTACGGGAAGATCTTCGGTCCCGACACCGGGTGGGCCTGGGGCTTGTCCATCGTGTCTCTGGTGATCCTGATCCGCATCTGCCTGATCCCGCTCTTCGTGAAGCAGATCAAGGCGACCCGGGCCATGCAGACGCTGCAGCCCGAGATGAAGAAGATCCAGGAGCGCTACAAGAACGACAAGCAGCGCCAGTCCGAAGAGATGATGAAGCTGTACAAGGAGTCGGGTACCAACCCGCTCTCCTCGTGCCTTCCCATCCTCGCTCAGTCGCCGTTCTTCTTCGCCCTGTACCACGTGCTCAACGGCATCGCCTCGGGCACGACGATCGGTGTGATCAACCAGGGCCTGCTGGAGAGCGCGCAGAAGGCGCACATCTTCGGCGCTCCCCTCGCTGCCAAGTTCTTCAGCAGCGAAGCGCAGATCACCTCGCTCGACGCCTCGCAGACCAACGTCCGGATCGTGACGGCCGTCATGATCGTGCTGATGTCGGCGTCGCAGTTCTACACGCAGCGCCAGCTGATGACGAAGAACGTCGACACCACGGTGAAGACGCCGTTCATGCAGCAGCAGAAGATGCTGATGTACGTCTTCCCGGTCATGTTCGCCGTCTTCGGTGTGAACTTCCCGGTCGGTGTCCTCGTCTACTGGCTCACCACCAACGTGTGGACCATGGGTCAGCAGATGTACGTCATCCGCAACAACCCGACCCCGGGTTCCAAGGCGCAGGCCTCCTACCTGGAGCGTCTGACCCACCACGTCACCGCCCACGGCAAGGCCCGCAAGCGCAGCGAGCGCACCATCATCAAGGCGATCGTGTCCAAGGGCCGGGACCGCAACGAGTTCGAGCGCAAGTTCATCAACTCGCTGACCAAGGCGGGTCTGGTGGCCCAGGCCGACGGCAGTGTGGTCAAGGGCGAGGCCCAGGCCGCCGCGGGGACCGAGGACGGCGTCGCGGTCACCGCCGCCAAGCGTCAGCAGCCCAAGCGCCAGACCAAGGCCCAGCGCCAGTCCGGCACCACGAAGACGGCCGGTGAGCCGTCCGCCTCGGCCGAGCCGTCCGCCTCCGAGACGGAGGACTCCGCCGAGCCGACGACCTCGCTGGAGAAGTCCGACGAGCCGCAGGACGCCAAGCCGGCCGCCCAGCAGCCCCCGAAGGGCGGGGCCAACGGCCGCAGCAGGGCCCAGTCCGGTCAGCGCAAGGGCGGTCCGCAGCGCCCCAAGTCCCCGTCCAAGAAGTAAGAAGGAGCCCATCCCGTGACGGAAGGCACCACCTCCGCTGCCGAGGGTGCAGACACCCTGACCCGCCTGGAGCAGGAGGGCGAGATCGCGGCGGACTACCTCGAGGGTCTGCTGGACATCGCCGACCTCGACGGCGACATCGACATGGACGTCGAGGCCGACCGAGCCTCCGTGTCGATCATCAGCGACGCGGGCGGCCGCGACCTGCAGAAGCTGGTCGGCCGCGACGGCGAGGTGCTGGAGGCGCTCCAGGAGCTGACCCGGCTGGCCGTGCACCGGGAGACCGGTGACCGCAGCCGCCTGATGCTCGACATCGCGGGCTACCGCGCCCAGAAGCGCACCGAGCTCTCCGAGCTGGGGGCCAAGGCCGCGGCCGAGGTGAAGAGCACGGGCGAGCCCGTGAAGCTCAAGCCGATGAGCCCGTTCGAGCGCAAGGTCGTGCACGACGCGGTCAAGTCCGCCGGGCTGCGCAGCGAGTCGGAGGGCGAGGAGCCGCAGCGGTTCGTCGTCGTGCTGCCCGCCTGATCGGCCGCACCGTTTCACCGGCCCCGTCTGTTGAGCAGGCGGGGCCGAACTTTGTCAGCCTGGTGGTTCTGGTGGCCGGTGCGCGGAGCGCCGGCGCGGTACGGAAGGACGGTCCCCGTGACGGAGGCTGCGGAGCTCCCCCCGGCGCCTGAGCAGGCGCGGGAAGTGTTCGGCGAGCGCTTCGCCGATGCGGTCCGCTACGCGGAGCTGCTCGCCGAGGCAGGCGTGCAGCGTGGTCTGATCGGCCCTCGGGAGGTGCCCCGCCTGTGGGAGCGGCACCTGCTGAACTGCGCGGTGCTCTCCGAGGCCGTCCCCGAAGGGGTGACGGTGTGCGATGTCGGCTCCGGCGCCGGGCTGCCGGGCATTCCGCTGGCACTGGTCCGGGAGGACCTCAACATCACCCTGCTGGAGCCGTTGCTGCGGCGCACGAACTTCCTCACCGAGGTCGTCGAGCTGCTCGGTCTGAATCATGTGACCGTGGTGCGCGGCCGTGCCGAAGAGGTCATGGGCAAGCTGCCTCCCGTGCACGTGGTGACGGCGCGGGCCGTGGCCCCGCTGGACCGGCTGGCCACCTGGGGCGTTCCGCTGCTGCGTCCCTACGGCGAGATGCTCGCCCTCAAGGGGGACACGGCGGAGGAGGAGCTGAAGGCCGCGTCCACCGCCCTGACCAAGCTCGGCGCGGTCTCCACGTCCATCCTGCATGTGGGTGAAGGGGTGGTGGACCCGCTCTCCACGGTCGTGCGGGTGGAGGTCGGCGAGAGCCCGGGCGGCGTCCGGTTCGCGGCGAAGCGGGCCAAGGCCGCTCGCACGGGCCGAGTACGGCGACGACGCTGACCGCAGCGCAGAGCTATGAACGCCGCAGAGGCGCCCTCCCGGCCCGGGAGGGCGCCTCTGCGGCGTGAGGGGCACAGTGCTCAACGTCGCTGTTCGTGCGACGTGAAGCTCCCCGGCTCCGCATGTTCCTGCTCGTAGCAAAAGACGATGTTTACCCCTGCGGGGGAGACGGGGTGCTCTGCGGCGGAGTGTCACCCGCATAAAGGACAAATTGTTGTCATCGTGTTTCACGTGAAACGTCGCTCACTGTTGCACGGCATCATCGGCCGGGGCCGCGCCGCGGCCGAACCACGCGACCGAAAGCCTCTCGGTTCTCTCAGAGAGGGGGCAGCCCGTGACACTCCGTCCTTCTTGCGGGGCACGGAGTTGTCCACAGAGGTGGATTTCTCCACAGAACACCAGGCCTCACTGGTTCACGACCCCGAAGGCATGGGAGGCTCTGTTCATTGCGAGCCTGAAGTCGAGGAGAGTGAATCCTTGCGGTCCGACGCCAACATCGCGGGACCGATGACCGATCCGGTCCCCGGTCCCCGAACCGAGTCGATGGGGGCGGATGTTTCACGTGAAACACCGCCTCCGATGGACGACACTCCCATCGGTCGTGCTGCCCAACTCGCGGTAGAAGCGCTGGGCCGTGCCGGTGAGGGTCTGCCACGTCCGGAGCAGACCCGAGTCATGGTGGTGGCCAACCAGAAGGGCGGTGTCGGCAAGACGACGACGACCGTCAACCTTGCCGCGTCACTGGCCCTGCACGGTGCCCGCGTTCTGGTGATCGACCTCGACCCACAGGGCAACGCCTCCACCGCGCTGGGCATTGACCACCACGCCGAAGTTCCGTCCATCTACGACGTGTTGGTCGAGAGCAAGCCGCTGGCCGAGGTCGTCCAGCCGGTGGTCGACGTCGAAGGTCTCTTCTGTGCCCCCGCCACGATCGATCTCGCCGGTGCGGAGATCGAGCTGGTGTCGCTGGTGGCACGGGAGAGCCGTCTCCAGAGGGCGATCCAGGCGTACGAGCAGCCGCTGGACTACATCCTCATCGACTGCCCGCCCTCGCTCGGCCTCCTGACGGTCAACGCACTGGTCGCGGGCGCCGAGGTGCTCATCCCGATCCAGTGCGAGTACTACGCCCTGGAAGGCCTCGGCCAGCTGCTGCGCAACGTCGACCTGGTGCGGGGGCACCTCAACCCCGCCCTGCACGTGTCGACCATCCTGCTCACCATGTACGACGGCCGGACGCGACTCGCTTCCCAGGTCGCCGAAGAGGTGCGCAGTCACTTCGGCGAAGAGGTGCTGCGGACGAGCATTCCCCGCTCGGTCCGTATCTCCGAGGCGCCGAGCTACGGGCAGACGGTTCTGACCTACGATCCTGGATCGAGCGGTGCCCTCTCCTACCTTGAGGCGGCCCGAGAAATCGCGCTGAGGGGCCTCGGTGTCAGCTACGACCCGACGCAGGCCCACATCGGCACCCAGAGCAACACGAGCATGGTGGAGGGCATTCAGTGAGCGAGCGACGGAGGGGGCTGGGACGTGGCCTCGGCGCGCTGATCCCAGCTGCCCCGACCGAGAAGAACCCGGCCCAGGCAGCGATGGGTGGCACGGGGTCTCCGTCGGTGGCAGCGGGCCCGGTGCTGACGACCGAGCGAGGCGTCGCCGCCGCGAAGGTGACGACGCTGCCGGCGGTGTCACAGGAGCCCGAGGAGCCCTCGGTCTTCGGTGTGGTTCCCGAGGCGCCGGCGTCTCCGATGGGCGCCCACTTCGCGGAGATCCCGCTCGACGACATCACGCCGAACCCTCGCCAGCCGCGTGAGGTCTTCGACGAGGACGCTCTGCAGGAGCTGGTCACCTCCATCCAGGAGGTCGGTCTTCTCCAGCCGGTCGTCGTACGCCAGCTCGGTCCCTCGCGCTACGAGCTCATCATGGGTGAGCGGCGCTGGCGGGCCTGCCGTGAGGCCGGCCTGGAGGCGATCCCGGCGATCGTCCGGGCGACGGATGACGAGAAGCTTCTTCTGGACGCGCTGCTGGAGAACCTCCACCGTGCTCAGCTGAACCCGCTGGAGGAGGCCGCCGCCTACGACCAGCTGCTGAAGGACTTCAACTGCACGCACGACCAGCTGGCCGACCGTATCGGGCGTTCGCGGCCGCAGGTCTCCAACACCCTGCGGCTGCTGAAGCTCTCGCCGGCCGTCCAGCGCAGGGTCGCGGCCGGTGTCCTGTCGGCCGGGCATGCCCGGGCGCTGCTCTCCGTCGACGACTCGGAGGAGCAGGACCGCCTGGCCCACCGCATCGTCGCCGAAGGGCTCTCGGTGCGGGCCGTCGAGGAGATCGTGACCCTCATGGGCTCGCGACCGCAGGCAGCAACCCGGGCCAAGGGTCCTCGTGCGGGCGCGCGGGTCTCCCCGGCGCTGACCGATCTCGCGACCCGGCTCTCGGACCGCTTCGAGACCCGGGTGAAGGTGGACCTCGGCCAGAAGAAGGGCAAGATCACCGTCGAGTTCGCCTCGATGGAGGACCTTGAGCGGATCCTCGGCACGCTGGCTCCGGGCGAGGGCCCGGTCCTGCCCCAGGGAGTCCAGGACAGTGACTCCGAGGAGTCCGAGGAGTCCGAGGACTGACCTCGGCGCCCAGCGGAGCGGGTCGTGTCCGGTGTGTACCGGAACACGATCCGCTCTTTGCTTTTAGTCGGTTTCGATGGAATCGCTGGGTGGATAGCATGCGTTCGGGTACGGCGGATCCACCTGACAGCTGGCAGCACCTCTGAATGGGAGGCGGGGGCCATGCGATCGATGAGCCGCACCGGACTGGTGAGCGCGGCCCTGGGACTGGGCGCGACCGTCGGATTCGTCGGCAGTCTGCTCAGAGAACGCAGTGCTCTGACAGCCGCTCGCGATGCTGCGGGCGAAGGAAGCGAGGATCAGCCTTCATGGGGCGTCGGCTCGTACCGCTCACGCTGGACAACCTCCAGGACCTTCCCAAGCGCTGCCGCGCGTGCGTCTTCTGGGAGCTGGACCCCGTCAGCGGCGAAGCAGCGGTAAGGGCGGGTACGCCTGCGGCCGAGAAGGAGTCCTGGATCTCCGCCGTCCTGCTCGACTGGGGATCGTGCGGCCGGGTGGTCTACGTCGATGACGCACCCGTGGGGTTCGTGATGTACGCACCGCCCGCGTACGTGCCCCGGTCCACCGCGTTCCCCACGAGCCCGGTCTCGCCGGACGCGGTCCAGCTGATGACCGGCTACATCATGCCCGGCTACCAGGGACAGGGTCTCGGGCGCGTGATGATCCAGACGGTCGCCAAGGATCTGCTGCGGCGGGGCTTCAAGGCGATCGAGGCGTTCGGCGACGCCCGCTACAAGGAGCCGGGCTGTCTGCTGCCCGCCGACCATCTGCTCGCGGTCGGCTTCAAGACGGTCAGGCAGCACCCCACACGCCCCAGGATGCGGCTGGAGCTGCGCACCACGCTCTCCTGGAAGGAAGACGTGGAACTGGCCCTCGACCGGCTTCTGGGGGCCGTACAGAAGGAGCCGGCCCTGCGGCCGCTCTGACGGTGTCATCCGGCCGGTCCGCCTCAGGGCTCATCCGGCCGGTCCGGGTGAGCCCTCAAAGCGAATGGGCCAACCCCGGGGGGTTGGCCCATTCGTGTTTCACGTGAAACGTCACTCGGCGATGAAGTCGTCGAGGTCGCGCAGGAGCGCGGCCTTCGGCTTGGCACCGACGATGGTCTTGGCGACCTCGCCGCCCTGGTACACGTTCAGGGTGGGGATCGACATGACGCCGTACTTGGCGGCCGTCGACGGGTTCTCGTCGATGTTCAGCTTGACGATCTGGATCTTCTCGCCGTGCTCGGCGGCGATGGCCTCAAGGGACGGGGCGATCTGGCGGCACGGGCCGCACCACTCGGCCCAGAAGTCCACCAGGACAGGCTTGTCGCTCTTGAGGACGACCTCATCGAAGTCGGCGTCGGTTACATGCTTCAGAGTGCCGGCCACGGCGGGCTCCTTTACTCGTTCGTGCGGTGGGGCGGAAGGGGGATGATCAGACGGTGGTCTTCTCGGGCTCGGCCTTCTCCTCGTCCGCGAGGGCGGCGAGGAAACGCTCGGCGTCGAGAGCAGCGGAGCAGCCGGTGCCGGCCGCGGTGATCGCCTGGCGGTAGGTGTGGTCCACCACGTCACCTGCGGCGAACACACCCGTCAGGTTGGTGTGCGTCGAGGGCGCGGCGACCTTCAGGTAGCCCTCCTCGTCCAGGTCCAGCTGACCCTTGAACAGCTCGGTGCGCGGGTCATGGCCGATCGCGATGAACAGCCCGGTCACCGGGAGGTCCGACAGCTCACCGGTCTTGACGTTGCGCAGCTTCAGACCGGACAGCTTCTGCTCGCCCTGGACCTCGGCGATCTCGCTGTCCCAGGCGAACTTGATCTTCGGGTCGGCGAAGGCACGCTCCTGCATCGCCTTGGAGGCGCGCAGGGTGTCCCGGCGGTGGACGATCGTCACGGACTTGGCGAACCGGGAGAGGAAGGTCGCCTCCTCCATCGCGGTGTCGCCGCCACCGATCACGGCGATGTCCTGCTCCTTGAAGAAGAACCCGTCACAGGTGGCACACCAGGAGACTCCACGACCGGACAGGGCGTCCTCGTTCGGGAGACCCAGCTTGCGGTGCTGGGAGCCCGTGGTGACGATGACGGCCTTCGCCTTGTGGACCGTACCGGCGGTGTCCGTGACGGTCTTGATCTCACCGGTCAGGTCGACGGAGACGATGTCGTCGGGGATCAGCTCGGCACCGAAGCGCTCGGCCTGGGCACGCATGTTGTCCATGAGGTCGGGACCCATGATGCCGTCGCGGAAGCCCGGGAAGTTCTCCACCTCGGTGGTGTTCATCAGCGCACCGCCGGCGGTGACGGCACCCTCGAACACGAGGGGCTTCAACGACGCGCGCGCGGTGTAGAGCGCCGCCGTGTAGCCGGCGGGCCCGGAGCCGATGATGATCACGTTACGGACGTCGCTCACGGCTTGATTCCTCGTCTCTGGTCTACGTCATTCGACCGGTGAGAGCTCTTCTCAGAAGCTCTCATCCCACCCAACGGATCCTACGGGGCGTGCATTCCCGGTGTGTCCGGGCACACGGGGGTCCCTTACCGTACGGATTTCCAGGGTGCGACGGACGATGCGTCCTTTGCCGCGGTGGATCGCACCGAGGGGCACTCCGAGTCCGCTCAGGGACGTGCCACGGACTCCGTCAGCAGAACCTGACCGGCCGGGGCCGACGGTCGGCTCACGCAGGTGGCATCGACGATGAAGACCGTGACCCGGGAGCTGTCGGAGGCATCGGGGAGAACGACTAGGTAGGCGTCCTTCCCTTCGTACGTCCCCTTCTTCGCACCGAGGACGTCGTCCGGGCGGCTGATGCCCTGACGGACGCACTGCGGCACCGACACCGAGGGCTGGATCCGGGTGGTGTAGGGAGTGTCCGACGTGCCGGGCGCGGTGGACGTGCCCTGGATCCCCAGATCCGGCTTCTTGGAGCCTTGCAGGCCCGTCTTCGTGCCGAGAAGGTCGTCCACCTCGGTCTGGAGAGTGGACTTGGAGAAGCCCGCGGCGGAGTTCGTCGGCCGGTTCTGCGCCGTCGTCGTTCCGTTGTCGCTCAGCGAGTGGAGGAGGAACGAGCCGGCACCCAGGACGGCCGCGGTGAGGACGGCCCCGAGCGCGACGGTGCGTCGGCGTCGCCCACGCCGGTCGTGCCCGCGTCCCTGTCCGCGATCCTTACGGCCGGGACCGGTCGACGCGCTCGACCGTCCGGCGGGAGGGTGCACCGGAGCCGACGGGACAGGCGATGTTTCACGTGAAACATGAGTCTCGGGTGCCGTGGCGTCGAGCAGCGCCTCGGCGGCGAGGGCGGCGTCGATACGACCCACGACGTCCGCTGGCATGCGTTGCGGTCCCGGTAGCTCGCCCAGGAGGCTCTGGATCTCCGTCAGCGAGGCGAGGACGTCGGCACAGAGTTCGCACCTGTCCAGGTGCTGCTGCACCTCAGCGGTGCGGCCGGCCGGGAGCAGGCCCTCGGTGAGGTCGGAGATCTCCGCGACGTCCGGGTGCCCGGTCGTGTCTGTCGAGGAAGTCACGCTCGCCCACCTCCGCCCTTCACTGCGGCTGAATCACTCGGCCCGGTCTTCCGCGCGTCTCCGTCCTCGGGACCCGCTGCCGGTGGGACGGATGTCCCCTCCGCCCGGTTCCGTGCCGGGTCCGTCTCTTTCCGGGCGGCCGCGCTCTCCGGTCGGAGGTGGGTGAGCAGCGGGAGGAGTCTGGCTCTGCCACGGGCGCAGCGGCTCTTCACCGTCCCCGTGGGCACGTCGAGGACCCGGGCCGCTTCCGCCACCGGATACCCCTGCATGTCGACCAGGACGAGGGCCGCACGCTGATCGTGCGGAAGCGTGCCGAGGGCTTCGAGGAGCTGGCGGTGCAGATCATTGCGCTCGGCCGGAGCGGAGGCCGACTCGTGCGGCTCCAGCAGCTGCTCCAGCCGCTCCGTGTCGTCGACGGGCGCGGTCTTCCTGGAGGCCGCCTTGCGGGCCCGGTCGAGGCAGGCGTTGACCGTGATCCGGTGCAGCCAGGTGGTGACGGCCGACTGGCCCCGGAAGGTGTGGGCGGCGCGGTAGGCGGAGACGAGGGCGTCCTGGACGGCGTCCGCGGCCTCCTCGCGGTCCCCCAGGGTCCGCAGCGCCACCGCCCAGAGCCGGTCCCGGTGGCGGCGCACGATCTCCCCGAAGGCGTCGGGGTCGCCTTCGACATGGCGGGCGAGCAGATCCTGATCGCTCACACCGTCAAAGCCGGCCCCCTCCGCCATCTGCCCCTCCGCCCTGTGATCAGCTGGTCACCTTGATGTCCGCCACCCGTCCCCGGTAGTTGCCGTCCTCCGTCAGCGGCAGCTTGGTCAGCCAGACCAGCAGGTACCGGGACTTGAGGGAGCTGCCGGGCTTCAGGGTCACGCTCGTCCCCGAGCCGTCGGCCACCTTCGTGTAGGCGTCGAAGGAGGTCGGTTGCGAGGCGGCGCCGCCGGCCGCGGCACGCAACTCCACGGACGTGTCTCCCATGAAGGTAACGGTCACCTTCCCGATCTGCTGGACCTTGCCGAGATCGAGGATGACGCCGAGGCCCGGCTTCAGGTTTCCGAAGGTGGCGCCCTTGTAGAAGTCGGTCTGCCAGTAGGTCGACGGGCTGCCGTCGTAGACCTTGCCCACGTCGGCCGGCTTCTCGGAGCCGTCTCCGAACGGGTCGAAGTCCTGTGCCCCGCTGATGGCGATCGGCTTGCTGACCGGCTTCGGCGCGCCCTTGTCGCCGTCGTCGGTCGTCTTGGTGTTCGTGGTGTCACCGGACTTGTCGCCCTGGTCCATCAGGGCGTCCGCGAGCTGCCAGCTGCCCAGGCCCAGCGCGGCGATCAGCAGGGCGGAGACCGCCCACTTGAGGGCCTTGCCGGTACGGCTCTGGAGCGGGGGCGGCGGGCTCTGGAGCACCTGGGTGGCGCCGGGAGGCGTGGGGCGGCCGTAGGTGCCCTGCTGGTACGTGGTGCGCTGGTACTCGGGCGGCGCCGCGAACGACGGCTCCGGCGGGCGGATGCGGGGCATCTCGCCGATCGCCTTCACCAGCTCCTCCGGCGTGGTGCATGCGGACTCGTGGCGGGAGGCGGTGGCGCCGTCGTTGACCAGGGCCCGCATGGCGAGCTCCGACAGGCCGCGGTGGACGCCGGCCCGTACCTGGTCGGGAGCGATCAGGCCGATGTCCTTGGGCAGACCCGGCAGGCCGTAGGCATCGCTCGGGTACGGCCAGCGCTGGGTGAGCGCCGCGTACAGGAGGGCGCCGATGGCCTCGGTGTCGGTGCGCTGCGGAGTGTCCGAACCGATACCGCGCAGCGCCGCGTTGACCGCCAGGCCGCGGATGCGCCACTGGCCGGTGGAGGTGCGCAGCACGGCGTTGGGGTTCAGCCGGAGATGGGCCAGCCCCTCACGGTGCGAGGCCGCCATCGCGGAGGCGATCTGACTGACCATCTGGTAGGCGTCGTGCGGCTCCAGCGGTCCGGCCGCGAGCAGCGCGGTCAGCTCGGTCGCGTCCGGGAGCCACTCGTGCACGACGTAGACGAGGTCGTTCTCCTCGACCGCGTCGAGAACCTGTACGAAGCGCGGATCCCCGAGCAGTGCCGCGGAGCGGGCCGCGGCGAGCACGGCGCGGGTGCGGACATGGTCGGACGGCAGGATGTGCACGCCGACGGCGCGACGCAGTTTTTCGTCGACCGCACGCCAGCTGCTGAATCCGTCCAGACGGGTGACGCATTCCTCCAGGCGGTAGCGTCTGGCGAGTTTGTGACCGCTGTGCAGTTCGGGGGGTGCGGCCTTGTTGTCTGTCCCTGCCGCCGTGCTGCTCCCCTGTACCTCTTCGCTGTCCGTGTCCCGCTCCGGGTTCTGGGCCACCCCGTCGGCCGTGGACTGGACCGCCTTGGCGGTCAGCGGCTTGTCACCGCTGTTGTCTGCCACGTCGACGGCAGCCGTGCTCCGTTCCGCCACCGTCGTTCCCTGCCTCCCCATCCGTTGCACGCCGTCCGACGCCGAAACCAATTGTGCCCACAGTCTGCCGCTATGCACGACACACGGCGGCGGTCGATGGTTGTGCGCGTACCCCTGCCTCAGCGCCCCAGACGCCCGCGCACCATACCGACGAGAGAGTTGAGCTCCTCGATCCGCATGCGGCGCGCGGCGATGTAGAAGACACCGAGCAGTACGGCCCCGCCGGCCAGCAGCGCGGCGAGGGACCCGGCCACGCCCTGACCCAGAGTGTGGCCGATGCCGTAGCAGGCCGCACCACTGAGCAGAGCGGCCGGCAGGGACGCGATGCACAGCCGGGCGTAGGTGCGGGTGACGCGGGAGCCGTCCAGGTCGCCGCCGAGCCGCTTGCGCAGCCGCTTCCAGGCCACGCCGACGCCGATCGCGTAGGCGAGGCCGTAGGAGGCGGCCATGCCGGCCACCGCCCAGCGGGACGGCAGCAGGACGTAACAGGCGACCGAGGCGCCCGCGTTGACCGCGGCGACGATGACCGTGTTGTAGAAGGGGGTGCGGGTGTCCTCGTAGGCGTAGAAGGCGCGCAGGACGACGTACTGCACCGAGTACGGGATCAGGCCGAGGCCGAAGGCCATCAGCATGAACCCCATGTTGGTGGCCGAGCTGGTGCCCGAGGAGCCGAAGATCAGGGTGCACATCGGGATGCCGAGTGCGAGGAATCCGAAGGCGATCGGGACGATCGCGACGGCGGTGGTCCGCAGGCCCTGGGAGATGTCGTCGCGGACGGCGCCGGTGTCGTCCTCGGCGGCCGAGCGGGAGATCCGCGGCAGCAGGGCCGCCATCAGGGAGACCGTGATGATGGCCTGCGGCAGGCCCCAGATCAGCTGCGCGTTGGCGTAGGCGGCGAAGCCGGTGCCGTCGACCGGGGAGCTCTTTCCGGCCGAGGTCGACAGCTGGGAGACGACGAGCGCGCCCGCCTGGTTGGCGAGGACGAACAGCACGGTCCACTTGGCGAGGGTGGCGGCCTTGCCGAGGCCGTGGCCCCGCCAGTCGAAGCGCAGCCGCATCCGGAAGCCGGTCTCGCGCAGGTAGGGGATCATCGCCAGGGCCTGGACCACGAGGCCGAGCAGGACACCGAGGCCGAGCAGCCGCTGGCCCTCCGGCGGGATCGTGGTGACCTTCATCCCGGAGTGCGCCGCGGTGCCGTACACCCAGATGAACAGGCCGAGGGTGACGATGATGACGATGTTGTTGAGGACCGGGGTCCACATCATCGCGCCGAACTTGCCCCGCGCGTTGAGGACCTGACCCATCACCACGTGGATGCCCATGAAGAAGATCGAGGGCAGGAAGTAGCGGACGAAGGTGATGGCGACCTCGTTGGCCGCCGGGTCGCTGGCGACCGAGTCGGACAGCACCCGGATCAGCAGGGGGGCGGCCGCGATCGTGGCAGCGGTGAGCAGGCCGAGCGCCACCATGACGAGGGTGAGCAGGCGGTTGGCGAAGGCCTCGCCGCCGTCCTCGTCCTCCTTCATGGCCCGCACCAGCTGCGGCACGAAGACGGAGTTGAGGCCGCCGCCGACGGTCAGGATGTAGATCATCGTCGGCAGCTGGTAGGCGACCTGGAACGTGTCACCGAGCAGGCCCACACCGAGGGCGGAGACGATCAGGGCGGAGCGGACGAAACCCGTGAGGCGGGAGACCATCGTGCCCGCCGCCATCACGGCGCTGGACTTCAGCAGCCCGGAAGCACGCCCGCCTTTCTTGGCAGCGGGGGCCGAGGACGCCGTGGCAGCGGCGGGAGGGATGGGCTCCGGCTCGGTGGCGGGGGTCTCGGGCGCGACGGGTGCCTGCGGGTAACGGGGCGCCTGGTACTGAGGGGTCCCGTACTGGTTCTGGGCGGCGGGAGCCTGCGGCGCCGACGGGTACGGACCGGAGGGCTGCTGCGGGTACTGGGCCGCGGGATTCGGGACGGACCGCGGGGTGCCGCCGCCCTGCTGCTGGTCCCGGAACAGGTGCGCGAAGGCGTCCGGCTCGTGGTGCTCCTCGCCGGAGTGCGTGACCAGGTCGTCCACGCCCACGTACTGGGTGGTGCGCGGGTTGTCGCCGTAGGGCAGGTACTGGTTCGGGCTCTCCGGCTCCGGCGCCGGCGTCTGGGCCCACACGTGCGGGTCGGGGGCGTACGGCGACTGGGCGGGCTGGCCGTACAGCGGCTGCTGCGGGTACGTGCCGGGGGGCGGCGGCGGGTGCGCGGCGCGGTCGTAGAGCGCCTCGGCGACCGGGTCCTGGGCGGAGAGGTCCCGCGCCCGGTAGGGGTCCTGGTCGTAGGCGTCCTGGAGGTACATGTCAGCCGCGTGCTGCTGCGGCGGGACCTGGCCGGCCTCCGGCGGCGGCTCGGGGTAGCCCGAACCGGCCGCGCCCTGGCCGCGTTCACCGTCGTACGGCGCGTTCATGGTTACCCCACCTCATCGTCCCGGGCCACACCGGCCACGACATCGCTCAACGGTCCACTCTCTCACCCGTTCCGGACGGGTCGGCGCTTTCCGGTGCGGTGTCCGGTGTCGGGTCACTCGGCTGCTCAGGGTCGTCTGCCCCGGAGCCCGCCTCGGACTCTTCGTGGAGACGATCGCCGCGAGGGTCGGGGTTCCCGGGCCCGCCGGAGACCTCGGGTCCGGTGCCCTCCGGGGCCTCCGGGGCCTCGGGGGTCTCCGGGGCGTCCTCGCCCGTCTCGTCGGGGCCGCCGTCCTCCCCGGCGCGGCGGGCGGCCGCCCGCTTGCGCTGGGTGTACATCCGGAAGCCCGCCAGCACCAGCAGCAGCACACCGCCGCCGATGACCAGCATCACGGTGGGCGTGACCTCGGTGACCTTCACGTCGAACTGGACCGGGGCGCCGTACTCCTGCCCGTCCTGTGTGTAGAGCTGGGCGATGACCTCCACCCGGCCGTTCGCGTTGGCCGACGTGGAGAACTTCACGGACTGGGTGTGGCCGCCGGAGACCTCGACCGGCTGCTCGTAGTAGGCCTTGCCGCCGATCTCCAGGCGGGTCGGCATCGTCGAGGTGAGCCGCAGGACGAGATGGTCGACGCCCTGGACCAGGTTGTTCTGGACGGTCACCGGGATGACGGCGCTGCGGCCGGAGAGCTTGGTCTCGGACTTGTCGATCAGCTTGACCTGGCCGAGGAGGCTGTCGAGCCAGGACTCCACGCCCGTGCGGAAGCTGTCGGCCTCGCTGCCGCGTCCGCGCCACGACGTGGACATCTCACGGTTTATGGCCCGCCCGAAGGGGGTCACCACCCGCGACTGGTTGGTGAGGACCACCTGGAAGTTGTCGAGCTTGTCCTGGGTGCGGGCGATCTGCTCGAAGGCCGTCCGGGGCAGCTCCTGCTTGCGCAGCGAGGAGGGGTAGGCGGACGACGAAGGGATCTTCGTGGTCGCGCCGGGATCGGGCTTGTCCTTGGCCGCCGCCGCGAGGGTCTGCGGCTGCGACCAGTTGCTGTCCTGGAGCGCGGTGATCGCCGCGGCCATCGCCTGGGCCTGGCCGGCCGACGGCATGCGCTGCGGGGCGACCACGATGCTGCGCTGCTTGTCGGTCTGGGTGTTCAGCGCCAGGCTCTGGGCCAGGAACCGCTGCACGGCGAGGGTGGCCGAGTCGGCGTTCGTCAGGTCGCCCTGGAACGCCGTGGACAGGCGCGCGTCGGCGACCACCGCTGTCGTGCCACCGCCGATCGGACGCGCCGCGGAGGGCGTGTAGGACAGCCCGCCCGTCTCCTGGAGGCTGTCGCTGCGGGCGATCACCTTGTCGGCGCCCCCCGAGGTGGCGACCTTGATGATCGACGGGTCCACCGCGCCGTTCACCGGCCACGCGAAGTCCGTGCTCGGTGTGACGTGGAGCACGGTCTCCACCGTGGTGGCGGCGACATCGGTGGCGTCCTTGAGGTGGCTCAGCGAGCCGGTCACGCTGGTGCCGTTGTGGGCGAGGGAAGCGAGGTCCGGATCGGCGAAGGGGAGGGTCACGACCTCCTTGTCCGCCACCGCGCTCTGCAGGTCGGCCAGGAACTGCTTGGCCACCGCCTGGTGGGTGCCCGCCGTGGTGCTCTCGCCGGGGCCCTGGACCCGGTAGCTGCGGGTCATCGCGTCCACGGAGGCCAGCAGATCAGGGTCGAGCACCCAGGTGACGTCGAGGTCCTTGCCGAGCGCCAGCATCTGGGCCAGCCGGCCGCCGGGCGAGATCTCCTTGGCGAGGTCCTCGTTCAGGAAGACCGGCGTCTGCAGCTCGCCCGCGCCGGTCTTCGCCGTCACGTGGACGGAGGAGATCAGCGGCCACAGGTACGTCGTCCTGGTCTGCGTGTCCGCCGCGGAGGACTGCCACGGCAGGAACGTCCGCTGGATGCCGAGCACCTGGTCCCACGGCTGCGCCGAGGTCTGGCCGGACAGCGAGACGCCGAACGGGTACACGCCGTCCTGGCCGAGGCCGAGCTTGTCGACCGGTACGGAGATGCTGAAGTGTTCGGCGACGCCCGGGGCGAGCGAGTCGAAGTCCTCGCTGTACTTGCCGCCGACCGCCGTACCCACACCCGACTGGAGATCGTCGGGATGCCGGGCCGCGGCGTCGATGGCGGAGCGTGCGCTGAGCTGAGAACCCACGCGTACGTCCACGTGGGCGTCCGTGACGGCCTGCTTGCCGTTGTTGGTCACCGTGCCGGAGACCGTGACGGTGTCCCCGTCCGTGGGCGCGCTGGGGCTGAGCGAGTCCAGAGCGACGGACACGGCGTCCGAGTCGGCCGCCTGCGCCGGCAGCGCGGCGGGCAGCTGCACCAGCGCGGCCAGCAGCGGCGCGCCCGCGAGCAGTGCCCCGGTGCGCCGCAGCCAGCGGCGGGCAGGTGAGGGCGTCCCCTGGAAGTCTGCCGCCTCGGCCACGCGCTCGTCCGTCCCTCGTCATTGTCAGCGGTCGTCGGAATGTGCGTCCACGCATGGTAACGAGGTGCGCTGAACGGAAGTGCCGCGGTCTGCTCCACAAGATCGGAAGAGGAGACCGGCCCGTCCCCTATATCCAGTATCACCGCGGGATTCGTGTAAGTGCCGAGCGCTGCCCTTGTAGGGGAATCCAGTGAGATGTCCCACGCCTTTTCATGGAGGCTCTGTGTGGGGCGCTGCCGGGATATGGAGGAGATTCGGGCCGCTCGGGGCACGTACCCTTTTCTGTTGTGCCGAACGCCAATGAAGAGACTCCTTCCTCTGCCCTGAGCCAGGCGCAGCAGCGCGCGGTGAGCGAGCTGCTGCGGGTGGCGCCCGTCGCCGACGATCTCGCCCGCCGATTCCAGGAGGCCGGGTTCTCGCTTGCCCTGGTCGGCGGCTCGGTCCGGGACGCGTTGCTGGGCCGGCTCGGCAACGACCTGGACTTCACGACCGACGCGCGTCCCGAGGACGTACTGAAGATCGTCCGGCCCTGGGCGGACGCCGTCTGGGAGGTCGGCATCGCCTTCGGCACCGTCGGGGTACAGAAGGAAGCCCACGTGGGAGGCGCTGTCAGAGCCTTCCAGATCGAGATCACGACGTACCGGTCCGAGGCGTACGACCGCACCTCGCGCAAGCCCGAGGTGTCGTACGGCGACTCGATCGAGGAGGACCTCGTCCGGCGTGACTTCACCGTCAACGCCATGGCGGTGGCGCTGCCGGAGAAGGAGTTCATCGACCCGCACGGCGGGCTGCACGACCTCGCGGCCTGTGTGCTGCGCACTCCGGGGACGCCCGAGGAGTCCTTCTCGGACGACCCGCTGCGGATGATGCGCGCCGCCCGTTTCGCGGCTCAGCTCGACTTCGAGGTGGCCCCCGAGGTCGTCGCCGCGATGAAGGACATGGCCGGCCGGCTGGAGATCGTCTCGGCCGAGCGGGTCCGGGACGAGCTGAACAAGCTGATCCTCTCCGCTCACCCCCGCAAGGGGCTGACGCTCCTCGTGGACACGGGCCTGGCCGACCACGTCCTGCCGGAGCTTCCGGCCCTGCGCCTGGAGAGCGACGAGCACCACCGGCACAAGGACGTCTACGACCACACGCTGATCGTCCTGGAGCAGGCCATGGCGCTGGAGGAGGGCGGTCCTGACCTCACTCTCCGTCTCGCCGCGCTGTTGCACGACATCGGCAAGCCCCGCACTCGCCGTTTCGAGCAGGACGGTCGTGTCTCGTTCCACCACCACGAGGTGGTCGGCGCGAAGATGACCAAGAAGCGCATGACGGCTCTGAAGTACTCCAACGACCTGGTGAAGGACGTCTCGCACCTGGTCGAACTCCATCTGCGGTTCCACGGCTACGGCTCCGGTGAGTGGACGGATTCGGCGGTCCGCCGCTACGTCCGTGACGCGGGACCTCTGCTCGGCCGTCTCCACAAGCTGACCCGTTCCGACTGCACCACGCGTAACAAGCGGAAGGCGGCGACGCTCTCCCGCGCCTACGACGGCCTGGAGGAGCGGATCGCCGAGCTTCAGGAACGGGAGGAACTCGACTCCATCCGTCCGGACCTCGACGGCAACCAGATCATGGAGATCCTGGGCATCCGGCCCGGCCCGGAGGTCGGCAAGGCCTACAAGCACATGCTGGAGCTCCGGCTGGAGAACGGGCCGATGGAGCGGGACGCTGCCGTGACAGCGCTCAAGGAGTGGTGGGCCGAGCAGGGCTGAGTACATGAGCGGGGCATGTTTCACGTGAAACACGGCGCGTGAACGGAAGACAGGGGCGATGTTTCACGTGAAACATCGCCCCTTCGCCGTACAGGCAGGACCGGCAGGGCCGGTGTGACTCTCAGCGGCGTTCGAAGCGGGCCATGAACGTCGACACACCGGCGTAGATGAGGGCGACGGTGACCACGAGAGCGGCGGAGCGGCCGTCCGGTGGAAGCATCAGGGCGGCGACGCCGGCTGCGCCCACGAAAGCCACGTTGAAGAGCACGTCGTACACGGAGAAGATCCGGCCCCGGAAGTCGTCGTCGACGGACGACTGGACGATGGTGTCGGTGGCGATCTTCGCGCCCTGGGTGATCAGTCCCAGGACGAAGGCGGCGATGAGCATGGGGACGGTCGTGAACGGGAGACCCAAGGCGGGCTCCAGTACGGCGGCGGTCGCGGCGCACACCGCGATCCAGCGCCCGGGGCCGAGCCGGCCCACGGCCCACGGTGTCACCACGGCCGCGGCGAAGAAGCCCGCGCCGGATATGCCCAGCGCCAGTCCGAGCAGCCCGAGTCCGTCGTCCGGGTCGGAGGAGAGCGCGTAGCGGCACAGCATCAGCACGAGGACCAGCAGGGCGCCGTAGCAGAAGCGCATCACCGTCATGGAGAGCAGCGCCCGGACCGTCTCGCGGCGCCGGGGTTCGGCGAGGTGGTGTATCGCCTCCCGGAGGTCGCGTGCCGTGGTGATCACGGCCGTGCCCAGACCGGGCCGTGCCGGGTGCCGATCGGGGCCGAGGAGCCCGGGAGCCATGGACAGGGAGGCGAGTGCCGCGAACAGGTACAGCGTCGCGCCCAGGAGCACCACGGCGGTGTCGGAGTCCGATGCCAGCAGCCGGACGGTGAAGGCGAGACCGCCGCCGATCGTCGCAGCGAGGGTTCCCGCGGTCGGGGACAGGGAGTTGGCCAGCACCAGGCGTTCGGTGTCGACGACCCGCGGCAGGGCGGCGGACAGGCCGGCGAGGACGAAGCGGTTGACGGCGGTGACACACAGGGCGGAGGCGTAGAAGAGCCAGTCGGGGACCTGGGCGGCCATGAGTGCGGCGGTGACGGCGGCCAGCAGCGCGCGCAGCAGATTGCCGTGGAGGAAGACCTGGCGACGGCGCCAGCGGTCCAGCAGGACACCGGCGAAGGGGCCGACGAGGGAGTACGGGAGGAGCAGGACCGCCATCGCCGAGGCGATCGCTGCCGGTGAGGTCTGCTTCTCCGGCGAGAAGACCACGTAGGCGGCGAGCGCGACCTGGTAGACGCCGTCGGCGCCCTGGGAGAGCAGACGGACGGCGAGCAGACGGCGGAAGTTCCGCAGGCGGAGCAGGACACGCAGGTCGCGGACGACAGGCATGGGGCACAGCCTCACACATGGGGAAAGTCCCCGGGTCGGGGGACCCGGGGACTCTCACAGCCCTGGCAGGAGCGATTTTTTGCGAGCGCGGGACGCCAGCGCCCCGCGCTGTGTCGACCTAGCGCTCGACGTCGCCGCGGATGAACTTCTCCACGTTCTCGCGGGCCTCGTCGTCGAAGTACTGGACCGGCGGGGACTTCATGAAGTAGCTCGACGCGGAGAGGATCGGGCCGCCGATGCCGCGGTCCTTGGCGATCTTCGCGGCGCGCAGGGCGTCGATGATGACACCCGCGGAGTTCGGGGAGTCCCAGACCTCGAGCTTGTACTCCAGGTTCAGCGGGACGTCACCGAAGGCACGGCCCTCAAGGCGGACGTAGGCCCACTTGCGGTCGTCGAGCCAGGCCACGTAGTCGGACGGGCCGATGTGGACGTTCTTCTCGCCGAGGTCCCGGTCAGGGATCTGGGAGGTGACGGCCTGCGTCTTGGAGATCTTCTTGGACTCCAGCCGGTCGCGCTCCAGCATGTTCTTGAAGTCCATGTTGCCGCCGACGTTCAGCTGCATCGTGCGGTCCAGGATGACGCCCCGGTCCTCGAACAGCTTCGCCATGACGCGGTGCGTGATGGTGGCGCCGACCTGCGACTTGATGTCGTCACCGACGATCGGGACGCCCGCCTCGGTGAACTTGTCCGCCCACTCCTTGGTGCCGGCGATGAAGACCGGGAGGGCGTTGACGAACGCGACCTTGGCGTCGATGGCGCACTGGGCGTAGAACTTCGCCGCGTCCTCGGAACCGACGGGCAGGTAGCAGACGAGGACGTCGACCTGCTTGTCCTTGAGGATCTGGACGACGTCGACCGGCTCGGCCTCGGACTCCTCGATGGTCAGGCGGTAGTACTTGCCGAGACCGTCGAGGGTGTGGCCGCGCTGGACGGTGACGCCGGTGTTCGGCACGTCGCAGATCTTGATGGTGTTGTTCTCGGAGGCGCCGATGGCGTCCGCGAGGTCGAGGCCGACCTTCTTGGCGTCCACGTCGAACGCGGCGACGAACTCGACGTCCTTGACGTGGTATTCGCCGAACTGGACGTGCATCAGGCCGGGGACCTTGGACGCCGGATCGGCGTCCTTGTAGTACTCGACTCCCTGCACCAGCGACGCGGCACAGTTGCCGACGCCGACGATGGCTACGCGCACCGAACCCATTCCGGTTGCTCCCTGTGTGTACGAGTGAGGCCCTGACCGGGTCTCACGTGGTGGTGTCGCCGGGCAAATCCGGCCGGGTCTCCCCGGACCGGGGCAGGTTGCCCGCCGTTCCATTGGTGGTGTTCTGCTGAGCGGACCCCCCGGAAGCGGGACTCTTCATGTCCCGCCCGGCCCGCTCGCTCTCGATGAGCTCGTTCAGCCAGCGCACTTCGCGCTCCACGGACTCCATTCCGTGGCGCTGGAGCTCAAGCGTGTAGTCGTCGAGGCGTTCCCTGGTGCGTGCCAGCGAGGCGCGCATCTTCTCCAGGCGCTCCTCCAGCCGACTGCGTCGGCCCTCCAGCACGCGCATCCGCACGTCGCGCGAGGTCTGGCCGAAGAAGGCGAACCGGGCGGCGAAGTGCTCGTCCTCGTAGGCGTCGGGGCCGGTCTGGGAGAGGAGCTCCTCGAAGTGCTCCTTGCCCTCGGCCGTCAACCTGTAGACGATCTTGGCGCGGCGGCCGGAGAGCGGCGCGGCCAGGGCGTCCTCGGAGGTGCTGCCCGGTTCCTCGATCAACCAGCCGTTGGCGAGCAGCGTCTTGAGGCAGGGGTAGAGCGTCCCGTAGCTGAACGCCCGGAAGACGCCCAACGAGGTGTTGAGCCGTTTGCGCAGCTCATAGCCGTGCATCGGGGATTCGCGGAGCAGGCCGAGTACGGCGAACTCAAGAATGCCGGACCGCCGGCTCATGAGCGCCTCCTCTCGTCTCTGATGCGCTTATCTCGCTCTGATGTATCGGCTCGATACATCATGACGATAGATCGGCGATCCCGGTGCGACAAGAGGAACGACGGTGAACGGGATCACATCACCGATTCGTAGGAGGCAACTTGCCTGATTTGGGGTGAACTTCGGGGCTCGGCGGGTTTTGGTGGTGCGTAGTCTGTGCGGCATGCAGACCACCGGGAACCAAGTGACGCCTGGGGGGCGTCCCTGTCCTCGGTGCAGTACGGGTGAATGCAGGACCGACCACATCCGTACTTCGGGGGGACCGGAAACCAGCCGCCGTTTCCAGGCGCGCACGGGTGCGCCTGCCCGAGGAGTAATCGTTCGATGAGCGAGCACCGTCGCAAACCGCAGCAGCCGCAGGGAGGCGGACGTGCCGCGGCCCGACGCGGCCAGTCCGACCCGTCCGCCGGCCGCCGTGCGGCCCCGCGAGGCGCCACCGGGTCTCCTTCCGACTCCTATGGGTCCCGTTCCTCCGGGCCGGACTCCCAGGGCTCGGGGGGTGAAGAGCGCCCCTACGGCGGCCGAGCCGAGGCACGCCGGGCGGCGCAGAAGAGCACCGGAGGCCGCCGCAGAACGCCCGACAACGGAGGCCGCGGTCCCGGTGGTCCTGCCGGGCCGGGGCGTGGCAGAGGCCGGGCGTCGACGGCGCCCGGCAAGAAGCGCCTGATCGACTACCCCAGGGCGAACAGGTTCGGCTGGCGCCGCTGGGTTCCCTCCTGGAAGCTCGCCTCCGGCCTGTGCATCACGTTCTTCGGCAGCCTGGTGGCGCTGGTCGGCGTCGGGTACGCCATGGTGGGCGTCCCGGACGAGAACACCGCTGCCAAGTCCCAGAACAACGTCTACTACTGGGCCGACGGCAAGCAGATGGTCGCGACGGGCACCGGCATCAACCGGCAGAACGTCACCATCGACCAGATCCCCAAGGCGATGCAGTACTCGGTGATCTCGGCGGAGAACAAGAGCTTCTACACGGACCCCGGCGTTGACTTCAAGGGCATCGCCCGTGCGCTGGTCAACATGGCCCAGGGCGGTGAGACGCAGGGTGGTTCGACGATCACCCAGCAGTTCGTGAAGAACACCTACCTCAGCCAGGACCAGACGGTCACCCGTAAGTTCAAGGAGATGTTCATCTCGGTCAAGGTGGGCACCAAGTTCACCAAGCAAGAGATCCTGCAGGGCTACCTGAACACCTCGTACTTCGGCCGTGGGGCGTACGGCATCCAGGCCGCCGCCCAGACCTACTACGGCGTGGACGCGAAGGAACTCAAGCCCAGCCAGTGCGCGGTCCTGGCGGCCCTGCTGAAGGGCGCGACCTACTACGACCCGGCCGGCAACCCGGACATCGACCCGGCGGCCACCAAGGACGCCAACTACAAGCGCTCGCACGACCGCTGGGGCTGGATCCTCGGGGAGATGCACAAGGATCAGCACCTCTCGGACGCCGAGTACCAGACGGCCATCAAGAAGTACCCGGAGCCCCAGGGCCGTAAAGCGGTCAAGGGCATGACCGGGCAGATCAGCTACCTCGCCGACACGGCCAAGAAGTATGTCCTCGCGCACTCCAACGTCACGGAGGCGCAGTTCGACAAGGGCGGCTTCCAGATCTACACGACCTTCGACAAGGACAAGGTCAACGCGCTGAACGCGGCCGTGAACAAGGTCCAGAAGGCGCGCCTGGATCCCAAGCACCGGGACAAGGACAAGTACGTCCAGTTCGGCGCGGCGTCCGTCGTTCCCAAGGACGGCGCGATCGTCGCCCTGTACGGCGGCGCCGGCTACGAGAACAACCACTTCACCAACAACGCCGACACCTCCGGTGTCCCCGTCGGCTCGACGTGGAAGCCGTTCGTCCTGGCTGCGGCCATGCAGGAGGGCACGTACAAGACCGACGGCGAAGGGGTCTCGCCGCTGAGCAAGTACAACGGCGACGACAACCTCAAGGTGCGGAGGCCGGACGGTACGTACTACCTGAACAAGGACAACTCGATCTTCCGGCAGAGGAACGAGAGTGGCTATCCCTGGGGCTACATCACCCTGCGCAAGGCGATGGAGCAGTCGGTCAACACGCCGTTCGTGCAGCTCGGCGTGGACGTGGGACTCACGAAGGTGCGGGACATGGCCCATGCCTCCGGCATTCTGACCGACAGCATGCTGCAGGGCCTGAACCCGTCGTTCGCCATCGGTACGTCCACTCCCAGCGCCATCCGCATGGCCGATGCGTACGCGACCTTCGCTGCGTCCGGCGAACACGTGGACCCGTACTCCGTGATCACGGTCAAGGAGGACGGACGGGAGCTGAGCGGCTTCGAGAAGCCGAAGCAGACCAGGGCCATGGAAGAGAACGTCGCGAACAATGTGACGGACGTCCTGCAGAACGTCATCCAGAACGGTACGGGTACCAATGCCAAGGCCCTGGGCCGTACGGCAGCGGGCAAGACCGGTACCACCGACAGCAACAAGTCGGCATGGTTTGTCGGCTACACGCAGCAGCTGTCGACCTCGGTGGCGATGTTCCGTGAGAACCCCAAGGACGCCGAGCTGCTCTCCATGAACGGCACCGCCGGCGTGGCGTCCATCCACGGTGGTGACATTCCGACCTCGGTGTGGACCGAGTACATGTTGGCCGCGCTGAAGGGCAAGAACGACCCCGGCTTCCCGGACGCCACCAAGATCGGTGAGATCGCCGACGAGGCGGGTGCCCCCTCCCCGACGCCGAGCCCGACCATCACGCCGAGCGAGACGCCCAGCGAGACGCCGAGCGCCACGCCCAGCGAGACGGTCACCGCTCCCTCGCCCACCGTGACCGAGTCCTGCCGGTTCGCCTGGAACTGCCAGGGCGACGGCGGTACCGACGCGGGCGGCACGGGAGGGACGACGTCCTCGCCATCGGCCACCGAGTCGACCGGTGAAGGCGACACCAGAGGCAATGCCAATGGTGGAGGCAACGGGAATCTCTTCGGCGGACCGAACGGCTAGCCGTGAGATCTGACCGGTAGGTGACCATTTCGCCCGCCGACGTGTGTTTCACGTGAAACATGGGCCGCCGCATCCGACGAGGTGCGGCGGCCCTCGGCGTTTTCCTAGAGAGGTACGGCAGGATGGGCCCCATGCCCAGTGCAGAGACGACGCCCGCGGGCGTGCGCGAGCCGGAGCCGGTGCGTCCGACCCGGGAGGACCCGGTCGCCGCCGCCGGTAGTGAGCTGATCGGTGGCCCCATCGGGCGGCGTGCGCTGCTCGGGACGTCCTGGTGGACGCCGCTGCGGGTCGTGGTCCTCGTGGCGATCGGCATGTTCGCCCTGGGCCTGATCCAGAAGGCGCCCTGCTACGACGGCGGCTGGTTCTTCGGCGCGAGTTCCCAGTACACCCACGCCTGCTACTCGGACATCCCGCACCTCTACCAGGGGCGGGGCTTCGCGGACGGCCTGGTGCCGTACTTCGACAAGCTCCCGGGCGACATGGACTACCTCGAATACCCGGTGCTGACCGGTGTGTTCATGGAGGTGGCCGCGTGGCTCACGCCGGGCAGCGGCAGCATCCAGCTCCAGGAGCAGGTGTACTGGTTCGTCAACGCCGGGATGCTGATGATCTGCGCCGCCGTCATCGCGGTGTGCGTCGTCCGTACGCAGCGCCGGCGGCCCTGGGACGGTCTGCTGGTCGCCCTGGCGCCCGCCTTCGCCCTGACCGCCACCATCAACTGGGACCTCCTGGCGGTCGCTCTGACGGCCGCGGCGATGCTGATGTGGTCCCGGAGCCGTCCTCTCGCCTTCGGCGTCCTCCTGGGGCTCGCCACGGCCGCCAAGCTGTATCCGGTGTTCCTCCTGGGGCCCCTGTTCCTGCTGTGCTGGCGTGCGGGCAAATGGCGGGACTTCCTCACCGCGGCCGGCGGCGCCGTCGTCGCCTGGCTCGCCGTGAACCTGCCGGTGATGATCTTCGCCTTCGACGGCTGGTCGAAGTTCTACACGTTCAGCCAGGAGCGGGGTGTCGACTTCGGCTCCTTCTGGCTGATCTGGGCGCAGAACACGACGAGCCCGCCCAGCACCACGTTCGTGAACAACGCGGCGACGGTCCTGGTGGTGCTCTGCTTCCTGGGCATCGCGGCCCTGGCCCTCACCGCACCGCGCCGGCCGCGCTTCGCGCAGCTGGCCTTCCTGGTGGTGGCCGCCTTCATCCTCACCAACAAGGTCTACTCCCCGCAGTACGTCCTGTGGCTGGTGCCGCTGGCCGTCCTCGCCCGGCCCAAGTGGCGGGACTTCCTGATCTGGCAGGCGTGCGAGGTGGCGTACTTCCTGGGGATCTGGATGTATCTCGCGTACACGACCAGCGGTGACGCGCACAAGGGCCTGCCGACCGCCGGCTACCACTGGGCCATCGCGGTGCACCTGCTCGGCACGCTCTACCTCTGCGCGATGGTCGTACGCGACGCCCTCATGCCCGAGCGGGACGTGGTGCGTCGCTCCGGTGACGACGACCCCTCGGGCGGAGTGCTGGACGGCGCGGAGGACGTCTTCGTGCTCGGCGCGGCGGCCCGTCCCCCGCGTCATGCCGCCCAGTTCGAGGGGCCGCAGGTGGAGTGGGGCAACCGGGCCCCCGAGGACAGTTCGCTCTGAGCGAACAGCTTCCGCAGGGAGCGGCTCGGACCGCAGGAGCAGAGGACGCCAGAGGGAAGGGCCGTACACGAAAACCGTGTACGGCCCTTCTCGCGTTCCGGGGACCGGTCAGCGGTCCACGATGCGGTCGAACTGGGTGGTGGTGTGCCGCAGATGGGCCACCAGCTCCTCGCCCACCGTCGGCTCCGGAGCGTCGTTCGGCACGAACAGGATCGACACCTGCATGTGCGGCGGCTCCGCGAACCAGCGCTGCTTGCCGCCCCAGACGAACGGCGAAAGGTTCCGGTTCACCGTGGCCAGGCCGGCCCGTGCGACGCCCTTGGCGCGCGGCATGACGCCGTGCAGGGCCTTCGGCGCCTCCAGGCCCACCCCGTGCGACGTACCGCCCGCCACGACCACCAGATAGCCGTCCGAGGCCGCCTTCTGCTGCCGGTAGCCGAACCGGTCGCCCTTGGCGACGCGGGTGACGTCCAGGACCGCCCCGCGGTACTCGGTGGCGTCGTGGTCCCCCAGCCACAGCCGGGTGCCGATCCGGGCCCGGAAGCGGGTCTGCGGGAACTGCTGCTGCAGCCGCGCGAGTTCGTCGGCTTTGAGGTGGCTGACGAACATCGTGTGCAGCGGCAGCCGGGCCGCGCGCAGCCGGTCCATCCAGCCGATGACCTCCTCGACGGCGTCCGAGCCGTCGGTCCGGTCCAGCGGCAGGTGGATGGCGAAGCCCTCAAGCCGGACGTTCTCTATGGCCGAGTGGAGCTGCGGCAGGTCCTGCTCGCTGATGCCGTGGCGCTTCATCGAGGACATCACCTCGATGACCACGCGTGCACCCACCAGGCCGTACACGCCGTCGATGGACGAGACCGAGCGGATGACCCGGTCGGGCAGCGGGACGGGCTCCTCGCCGCGCCGGTACGGCGTCAGCACCAGCAGGTCGCCGCCGAACCAGTCCTTGATGCGCGCGGCCTCGTACGTCGTGCCGACGGCCAGGACGTCCGAGCCGAGGCGGGTGGCCTCCTCCGCCAGGCGTTCGTGCCCGAACCCGTAGCCGTTGCCCTTGCAGACCGGGACGAGACCCGGGAACTGCTCCTGCACGTGCTTGTGGTGCGCACGCCAGCGCGCGGTGTCGACGTAGAGCGTGAGCGCCATGGCCGGACCTGGGACCTTTCTGGATGGCTGGGGTGTTTCAGGCTATAGAAGCACGGAGCGTGACGTCAGCGGCGCGACATGTAGATGTCGAGAGCCTTGTGGAGCAGCTTGTTCAGCGGGAAGTCCCACTCGCCGAGGTATTCGGCGGCCTGGCCGCCGGTGCCCACCTTGAACTGGATGAGGCCGAAGAGGTGATCCGTCTCGTCCAGCGAGTCCGAGATGCCGCGCAGGTCGTAGACGGTGGCGCCGAGTGCGTAGGCGTCCCGCAGCATCCGCCACTGCATGGCGTTGGACGGGCGCACCTCGCGGCCGATGTTGTCGGAGGCGCCGTAGGAGTACCAGACGTGCCCGCCGACGATCAGCATCGTCGCCGCGGACAGGTTCACCCCGTTGTGCCGGGCGAAGTACAGCCGCATCCGGTTGGGGTCCTCGGTGTTGAGCGCCGTCCACATGCGCTGGAAGTACGACAGCGGACGCGGCCGGAAGTGGTCGCGCACCGCCGTGATCTCGTACAGCCGCTGCCACTCCGCCAGGTCCTGGTAACCGCCCTGGACGACCTCGACGCCGGCCTTCTCGGCCTTCTTGATGTTGCGGCGCCACAGCTGGTTGAAGTTCTTGTGGACCTCTTCAAGGGAACGGTTCGCCAGCGGCACCTGGTAGACGTAACGCGGCTGCACGTCACCGAAGCCGGCGCCGCCGTCCTCGCCCTGCTGCCAGCCCATCCGGCGCAGCTTGTCGGCCACCTCGAAGGCGCGCGGCTCGATGAAGTCGGCCTCGATGTCACGCAGGCGCTTCACGTCCGGGTTCTGGATGCCGGCCTTGATGGAGTTGGCCTCCCAGCGCCGGATGATCACCGGCGGGCCCATCTTCACGGAGAACGCGCCCTGCTGCTTGAGGTGGGCCAGCATCGGCTGGATCCACTCGTCGAGATTCGGCGCGAACCAGTTGATGACCGGGCCCTCGGGGAGGTACGCGAGATAGCGCTTGATCTTGGGCAGCTGGCGGTACAGCACCAGGCCCGCGCCGACCATCTCGCCGGTGCGCTCGTCGAACCAGCCGAGGTTCTCCGAACGCCACTCCGCCTTGACATCTGCCCAGGCCGGGACCTGCATGTGGCTAGCCGCAGGCAGGCTCTGGATGTATGCCAGATGCTGTTCGCGGCTGATGGTCCGCAGGGTCAGGCTCATGTCGGGGCGCTCCTCGGGCTGGTGTGTCCCCATGGGTACAGGGGCTCCGGCTCTCGCGGCGAAGCCTACTGCGCCTTGTCCGTGACCCGACTGGGCGTACACCACCAACGCCCCGGCACCGGTGCGGCCGGGGCGTGACGCGGTGGTGCGGGAGGGGGCCGGAGGCCTATCCGAACAGGCCGCCGTGGGCCATGCCGATGAAGAAGCCGATGCCCGCGGCACCGAGACCCAGGATCAGACCGAAGCGCTCGCGTGTGGTGATCGAGACCCACTGGCCGTACAGGCCGGTGAAGATGCCGATGAGGCCGGCCCACGAGCTGAGCAGGTGCAGGCTGTGGAAGAACGACGTGATGAAGGCGATCAGGCCGAGCGCCAGCGTCACGGCCATCAGCGTGTCCTGGAGCACATGGGTCTTGCCGTCGGTGGCGAACAGGGATCCGGCGGTGTTGGGTCGCAATGCCTGTGCCATGGGGCACCTCCTGCGGAAAGCGGCGCATCGTAGCGCCGTACACACCCGATGTGTACAGATTGTGGGCCCCGGCGGCCGGATTTCAACCGGAAGCAGGTGTGCGGGTAGTGTGTACCGTCTGCACCGGTGTCTGCCCAGGCCCGCGGCCGGGGATCCCGAGGGAAGCCCCCCGCTTGTCAGTGGCGGCCGATACCGTTGCGTACGCATCACAACCCTCCTGCCACGGAACGACCGTGGCCGCTGAGTCCAAAGGAGGTGGGTTCCACATGCGTCACTACGAGGTGATGGTCATCCTCGACCCCGATCTGGAGGAGCGCGCTGTCGCCCCCCTGATCGAGAACTTCCTCTCCGTCGTCCGTGAGGGCAACGGCAAGGTGGAGAAGGTCGACACCTGGGGCCGTCGTCGTCTCTCGTACGAGATCAAGAAGAAGCCCGAGGGCATCTACTCGGTCATCGACCTGCAGGCCGAGCCTGCGGTCGTGAAGGAGCTCGACCGCCAGATGAACCTGAACGAGTCGGTCCTCCGGACCAAGGTCCTCCGTCCCGAGACCCACTGAGCTTCCCGCTCAGCTGATCTCGGGTTTCGAGTAGCAGCAAGCAGCCAGCAGCAAACCCGCCGAGAGGTACCCCCATGGCAGGCGAGACCGTCATCACGGTCGTCGGCAATCTTGTCGACGACCCCGAGCTGCGCTTCACCCCGTCCGGTGCGGCGGTCGCGAAGTTCCGCGTCGCGTCCACTCCCCGCACCTTCGACCGTCAGACCAACGAGTGGAAGGACGGCGAGAGCCTGTTCCTGACCTGCTCGGTCTGGCGTCAGGCGGCGGAGAACGTCGCCGAGTCGCTCCAGCGAGGCATGCGCGTCATCGTGCAGGGCCGGCTGAAGCAGCGGTCCTACGAGGACCGTGAGGGTGTCAAGCGCACGGTCTACGAGCTGGACGTCGAGGAAGTCGGCGCCAGCCTGCGCAGTGCCACGGCCAAGGTCACCAAGACCGCCGGTGGTGGCGGACGCGGTGGCCAGGGCGGTTACGGCGGCGGTGGCGGCCAGGGTGGCGGCGGCTGGGGCGGCGGCTCCGGCGGTGGCCAGCAGGGCGGCGGCGCTCCCAACGACGACCCCTGGGCCTCCGGCGCTCCCGCCGGCGGTGGCAACCAGGGTGGCGGCGGCTGGGGCGGCGGCTCCGGCGGCAGCGGCGGCGGTGGCGGCGGCTACTCGGACGAGCCCCCCTTCTAGGGCACGGCTCGCATCCCCACTTCTTGATCACACAGGAGAAACACCATGGCGAAGCCGCCTGTGCGCAAGCCTAAGAAGAAGGTCTGCGCGTTCTGCAAGGACAAGGTCCAGTACGTGGACTACAAGGACACGAACATGCTGCGGAAGTTCATTTCCGACCGCGGCAAGATCCGTGCCCGCCGCGTGACCGGCAACTGCACGCAGCACCAGCGTGACGTCGCCACGGCCGTCAAGAACAGCCGTGAGATGGCGCTGCTGCCCTACACGTCCACCGCGCGATAAGGGAAGGGTGACCGACACATGAAGATCATCCTCACCCACGAGGTCTCTGGCCTCGGTGCCGCCGGCGATGTCGTCGACGTCAAGGACGGTTACGCTCGCAACTACCTGATCCCGCGGAAGTTCGCTATTCGCTGGACCAAGGGTGGCGAGAAGGACGTCGAGCAGATCCGTCGTGCTCGCAAGATCCACGAGATCCAGACCATCGAGCAGGCCAACTCCGTGAAGGCCCAGCTCGAGGGCGTCAAGGTCCGTCTGGCCGTCCGCTCGGGCGACGCCGGTCGTCTCTTCGGTTCCGTCACCCCGGCCGACGTCGCTTCGGCGATCAAGGCTTCCGGTGGCCCCGAGGTCGACAAGCGCCGCATCGAGCTGGGCTCGCCCATCAAGACGCTGGGCGCCCACGAGACGTTCGTGCGTCTGCACCCCGAGGTTGCCGCCAAGGTCAGCATCGAGGTCGTCGCGGCCTGAGGCTGCGATCGGATCGAGCAGTAGCTGAAGGGGGCCGTACCCGCGAGGGTGCGGCCCCCTTCGGTCTGCCGGCATCGTGCAGTGCGGCGGGTGTTTCACGTGAAACGTGGCAGCTCGCGGTGATTCACGTTTCACGTGAAACAGGCGCGGGGTGGTGGACCGTCAGCGCGTCGCACCGGTCACGATCCAGCGGCCCGAGCGGGTGCGCAGCCAGAGCGTCAGCATCCGGGTGAGCATCATGAGGGTCATGGCCGCCCAGAGTGCCGTGAGCCCGCCGCCGAAGGCGGGGACCAGAAGCGCCACCGGCGTGAAGACGGCCAGCGTCATGACCATGGCCCCGGCGAGATACGGCCCGTCTCCCGCACCCATGAGGACGCCGTCGAGGACGAAGACCACGCCGGAGATCGGCTGGGAGAGTGCCACGATGAGCAGCGCCGGCAGCGCGATGTCCTTGACGGTCGGATCGCTGCTGAACAGGGGCAGGAAGAACGGCCGGGCGGCCACCACGAGCAGACCGAGGACGACTCCGGTGGCGATGCCCCACTGGACCATCCGACGGCATGCCTCACGAGCGCCGGCGGTGTCGCCCGCGCCGAGGTAGCGGCCGATGATGGCCTGCCCGGCGATGGCTATCGCGTCCAGGGCGAAGGCCAGCAGACTCCACAGGGACAGCACGATCTGGTGGGCGGCGATGTCGGCATCGCCGAGCCGGGCGGCCACGGCAGTGGCGATCATGAGGACGGCCCGCAGGGAGAGCGTCCGGACGAGCAGAGGTGCCCCGGCCTGGGCCGAGGCACGGATCCCGGCCGCATCGGGGCGCAGAGATGCTCCGTGCTTGCGGGCTCCCCGCACGACGACGGTCAGATAGACCGCCGCCATCGCGCACTGGGCGATGACGGTGCCCCAGGCGGAGCCGGCGATGCCCAGTCCGGCGCCGTAGACGAGCCCGGCGTTCAGGGCGGCGTTGGCGACGAAGCCGCCGACGGCTACGTACAGCGGGGTTCGGGTGTCCTGGAGGCCGCGCAGGACGCCGGTCGCGGCGAGCACGATCAGCATGGCCGGGATGCCCAGTGCGGAGATCCTCAGATAGGTGGTCGCGTAGGGTCCGGCGGTGGCGGAGGCCCCGAAGAGATCAACGATGCCGGGGGCCAGGGGCAGGGTGACGGCGATGACGCCCAGTCCGAGCAGGAGCGCCAGCCAGATGCCGTCCATGCCCTGGCGGATGGCCGCGGGAAGATCGCCGGACCCGACCCTGCGGGCGACGGCCGCAGTGGTGGCGTAGGCGAGGAAGACGAAGACGCTCACGGCGGTGGTGAGAAGTGCGGAGGCGACGCCGAGGCCCGCGAGCTGCGCGGTGCCGAGATGGCCGACGATGGCGCTGTCGGCCATGACGAAAAGAGGCTCGGCGACGAGCGCGCCGAAGGCCGGGACGGCCAGTGCGACGATCTCGCGGTCGTGCCGGCGTCGGGTGGCCTCGGGGATCGCGGGAGCCTGTGACATGGGCGCTAATCTAATCGTCCACAGGTAAGAGATGCAATTGCCATGCGCCCCTTACTCGGGTCGGTGTGGGCCATGCCTTCACGGATCGGCTGAAGCGATCTTGATCCGACTGGGAAAGTTTTTCTTCTGCACAGCCGGTGGACGGGAAAGGTGCAGGTCAGAGCGAGTCGCCAAGAAAGTTCGAGGGCTTGTTCACAGGGCTGTCCACCGTGTCGTGCACAGGTTTCGGCGAGTTCTCCACAGCATACGGGCCGTCGTCCACATGGCCTGTGGATAACCAGATTGGCTGACGGTGCCCGCGGGCCTACCGTGGTCCGGCGCACGCTCCTCCACATGGCCTCGGAAACCTCACAAAACCGACGCGCTGGGAACCGGAATGGGCGCCTTGGTTTGTCAGTGCCGTGCCGTAGAAATGTGGCCACGGCGAGGTCCGCCGGGCGGACGGGAGGAGGTGGCTCGGTGAGTATTTCCGAGCCCTTGGACGATCCGTGGGCCGAGGCCGGTCCCAGTGATCGCCTGCCCGCCTCCCGCGGACGCGGTGACAGCGGCCGGGGGCGGGACGACCGGCACGACCGGGGCCGGGACAGCGGGGACTGGGACGGCGGAGGGTCCACCTTCGAGCGGATCCCGCCGCAGGACCTCGACGCCGAACAGTCCGTGCTCGGCGGCATGCTGCTGTCCAAGGACGCCATCGCCGACGTCGTGGAGATCCTCAAGGGCCACGACTTCTACAAGCCTGCGCACGAGACGATCTACCAGGCGATCCTCGACGTCTACGCCAAGGGCGAGCCGGCCGACCCCATCACCATCGCCGCCGAACTCACCAAACGCGGTGAGATCAACAAGGTCGGCGGGGCCTCCTATCTGCACACCCTCGTCCAGATGGTGCCGACGGCCGCGAACGCCGAGTACTACGCGGAGATCGTCCACGAGCGTGCGGTGCTGCGCCGTCTCGTCGAGGCCGGAACGCGGATCACGCAGATGGGATACGCGGCCGACGGCGACGTGGACGAGATCGTCAACAGCGCGCAGGCCGAGATCTACGCGGTCACCGAGCAGCGGACCAGCGAGGACTACCTGCCGCTCGGCGACATCATGGAGGGTGCCCTCGACGAGATCGAGGCGATCGGCTCCCGCACCGGTGAGATGACCGGCGTGCCCACCGGCTTCACCGACCTGGACTCGCTCACCAACGGCCTGCACCCAGGCCAGATGATCGTCATCGCCGCCCGCCCCGCCATGGGTAAGTCCACCCTCGCGCTGGACTTCGCCCGGGCCGCTTCGATCAAGAACAACCTGCCCAGCGTCATCTTCTCCCTTGAGATGGGCCGCAACGAGATCGCGATGCGTCTGCTGTCCGCCGAGGCCAGGGTCGCCCTGCACCACATGCGCTCCGGCACGATGACCGACGAGGACTGGACCCGGCTCGCCCGCCGGATGCCCGACGTGTCGGCCGCGCCGCTGTACATCGACGACTCCCCGAACCTGTCGATGATGGAGATCCGGGCCAAGTGCCGCCGGCTCAAACAGCGCAACGACATCAAGCTCGTGATCATCGACTATCTGCAGCTGATGCAGTCCGGCTCCAAGCGCTCCGAGAGCCGTCAGCAGGAGGTCTCGGACATGTCCCGTAACCTCAAGCTGCTGGCCAAGGAGCTGGAGGTCCCGGTGATCGCGCTCTCGCAGCTCAACCGTGGTCCCGAGCAGCGTACGGACAAGAAGCCGATGGTCTCCGACCTGCGTGAGTCCGGCTCCATCGAGCAGGACGCCGACATGGTCATCCTGCTCCACCGCGAGGACGCCTACGAGAAGGAGTCGCCGCGCGCGGGCGAGGCCGACATCATCGTCGGCAAGCACCGAAACGGTCCGACCGCGACGATCACCGTGGCCTTCCAGGGCCACTACTCCCGCTTCGTGGACATGGCACAGACCTGATCCGCACCACCGAAATGGACTCGACGCGGCCCTGCTCACCGGGTGGACTGGGCGCATGACGACATTTCAGGAAGAGCTGCTGCCCGCCACCCGACGGGCGCTGCTGCATCGGATCGCCGTCGCCCAGGCCGAGGGACGGGCGCCGTCACTGGTGGCCGCCGTCGTGCGCGGCGGCCGGGCCGTCTGGCACGGAGCGCGGACCTCGGTGGGCGGGCACCAGCCGGACGAGGACGTGCAGTACCGCATCGGCTCGATCACCAAGACGTTCACGGCGGTCCTGGTGCTCCGGCTGCGTGACGAAGGGCTGCTCGATCTCGGCGATCCGCTGGAGAAGCATCTGCCGGGCACCGGCGCGGGGGAGGCGACGATCGCCGAACTCCTCGCGCACACCGGCGGGCTGGCGGCCGAGTCGCCCGCGCCCTGGTGGGAGCGGACTCCGGGCTCGCTGCGGCCCGAGCTGAGCGACGTCCTCGGAGAGCAGCCTCTCCTGCACCCGGTCGGCCGCCGGCACCACTACTCCAACCCCGGTTACACCCTGCTCGGCGCCCTGGTCGAGGGGCTGCGCGGTGCTCCCTGGGAGGAGGTGCTCCGGCGGGAGGTGCTCGAACCGCTGGGTCTAGACCGCACGAGCTGCCGGCCGCTCGCGCCGCACGCGGGTGGCTGGGCGGTGCATCCCTGGGCCGATGCGATGCTTCCGGAGCCGCTGGAGGACCTCGGGCGGATGGCACCGGCGGGGCAGCTCTGGTCGACCACGGGCGATCTGGCCCGCTTCGCGGTGTTCCTGGCGGCCGGTGACGACCGGGTTCTGAGCGCCGAGTCGGTACGGGAGATGCGCGTCCCCGCGGCTCCCGCCGAGCCCGCCGATGTGCTGGACGGTGCCACCTACGGGCTCGGTCTGCAGATCCAGCGCCGTGACGGCCGGTTGCTGGTCGGGCACTCCGGCTCGCTGCCCGGCTTCCTGGCCAGTCTCACCATCAGCGTGGACGACGACGTCGCGGCCGTGGTGCTCACCAACTGCACCTCGGGCCCCACGGTGACCGCCGTCGGCGCCGACCTCGTACGCATCGTCGCGGAGGCCGAGCCGCGCATTCCCGAGCCGTGGCGGCCGCTGGCCCAGGTGGACCCGTCGGTCCTGGAGCTGGCGGGCCAGTGGTACTGGGGCACGCACCCCTTCGCCCTGCGGGTGACGGCCGACGGGCTCATCTCGCTGGGGCCGCTGTCGGGCGCGGGCCGCCGTGCGTGCTTCCGGGCCAACGGCGACGGCACCTGGACCGGACTCGAGGGCTATTACGCCGGAGAGCTTCTACGGCCCGTACGGCGGTCCGACGACACCGTGAGCCACCTGGACCTCGGATCCTTCGTGTTCACGCGCCAGCCGTACGAAGAGACCGCTCCGGTACCCGGTGGGGTGGACCCCGAGGGATGGCGGGGGATCGGCTAGACCGGCGGAGGGTGGCGTTTCACGTGAAACGCCACCCTGAGGATCGCGCGGACCGTCAACGCCCGCGGGTCAGAGCTCCAGCTTGAAACCGACGTGCGAGCCGGTGAAACCGAGCCGCTCGTAGAAGCGGTGGGCGCCGGTGCGGGACGCGTCCGAGGTCAGCTGCACCAACTGGCAGCCCTGACGGCGGGACTCCTCGATCGCCCACTCGATGAACCGGGTGCCCAGCCCGCCGCCGCGCTCGTCCGCGTGGATGCGTACGGCCTCGATGATCGACCGGGTCGCGCCCCGCCTCGACAGGCCGGGGATGAACGTGAGCTGGAGCGTGCCGACGACGCGGCCCTCGCGCACGGCGACCACCAGCCGCTGGTTGGGGTCGGCGTTGAGCCGCTCCAGGGCGCTGAAGTAGGGGGTCAGGTCGTCCGGTGATTCCCGCCGGGCGCCCAGCGGGTCGTCGGCGAGCATGCCGACGATGGCCGGGACGTCGTCGGCGACCGCGGCGCGTATGTCAAGATCTCCCATGCTCGCAGCCTATGCGGGCACGTTCAGCGATTCCACGACCCGTACCAGGGGAGCCAGCTCGGGGTTCCTGGCCGCCTCGTCGAGGGCCTCGCGCAGCGCGGTGTCGTTGGTGGGGCGAGCCTCTTCGAGCAGCCGCAGCCCCGTCTCGGTGACGTTCGTGTAGATGCCGCGCCGATCCGTCGGGCAGAGGTAGCGCTCCAGGAGGCCCCGGTCCTCGAGGCGGGTCACCAGCCGTGTGGTGGCGCTCTGGCTGAGCACGACGGCGTCGGCGACCTGCTTCATCTGCAGATGGCCGCCCTCGTCGTCGTGCTGCCGGCTGAGGACGTCCAGCAGGGAGTACTCGCGCACGCTGAGGTCGTGCCTGGCCTGCAGGGCGCGCTCGATGTGCGCCTCGATCCTCCCGTGGAGCAGGGAAAGTGCGCACCAGCCCTGGGCTAGGGCGGTGAGCGCTGGGTCCGTCGCTGTCATTGGCGTGTTCCTCCGTCCCGGAGCGGCTGAACCCAGGATAGAGCAGACGCGCAATATCCGGCGGTTGCATTTAGCCCGCGTCTGCAATTAATGTGGACGCACGCTAAGCGCACCTGCAATCGTCTGGGAAGGTCTTCCATGCCTCTCGCGCTTCTGGCCCTCGCGATCGGGGCCTTCGGAATCGGCACCACCGAGTTCGTGATCATGGGTTTGCTGCCCGAGGTCGCCGGTGACTTCGGTGTCTCCATCCCCACCGCCGGCCTTCTCGTGACCGGCTACGCGCTCGGTGTGGTGCTGGGCGCCCCGCTGATGACCGTCCTCGGCACCAAGGTCCCGCGCAAGCGGATGCTGATGCTGCTGATGGCCCTGTTCGTCGCGGGCAACCTGGTGTCCGCCCTCGCCCCCTCCTTCGCCGTCATGCTGATCGGCCGCGTGGTCGCCTCCCTCGCCCACGGCGCCTTCTTCGGCATCGGCTCAGTGGTGGCGGCCGAACTGGTCGCGCCGAGCAAGAAGGCCGGGGCCATCGCCATGATGTTCACCGGGCTCACCGTCGCCAACGTCATCGGTGTCCCGCTCGGCACCCTGGTGGGACAGCACGTCGGCTGGCGCGTGACCTTCGGCATCGTCGCCGCCCTCGGTGTGGTCGGCCTGGCCGGCATCGCCAGGCTGGTGCCCGAGCTGCCCAAGCCGGAAGGCGTGCACCTGCGGCACGAGCTGGCCGCGTTCAAGAACACCCAGGTCCTGCTCGCCATGGCGATGACCGTCCTCGGGTTCGGCGGTGTCTTCGCGGCCATCACCTACATCGCGCCGATGATGACCCACGTCGCCGGCTTCGCCGACGGCTCCGTCACCTGGCTACTGGTCCTCTTCGGCCTCGGGATGGTCGGCGGCAACCTCGTCGGCGGCAGGTTCGCCGACCGGGCCCTGATGCCCATGCTGTACGTGTCCCTGGGCGCCTTGGCCGTCGTCCTCGCCCTCTTCACGGTCACCGCGCACAACAAGATCGCGGCAGCGGTGACCGTCGCCCTGATCGGCGCCCTGGGCTTCGCGACCGTACCGCCGCTGCAGAAGCGCGTCCTCGACCAGGCGCACGGCGCTCCCACCCTGGCGTCGGCGGTGAACATCGGCGCCTTCAACCTCGGCAACGCCCTGTCCGCCTGGCTCGGCGGCATGGTGATCGCCGCCGGATTCGGCTACACCTCCCCCAACTGGGTCGGCGCCGCCCTCGCCGCGGCCGCCCTCGTCCTCGCCTTCCTGTCGGCCGCGCTGGAGCGCCGTGATGCCGTCCCGAGCCCGGCGACCGCGGACGGTGCGCGGGAGGCACGGCAGGAGTCGATGCACCACTGAGCCGTCCCGTCGCCTCCTCAGGGAGGCCGACGGGCGCCGTGCGGGCGGAGCCTCAGCCCGCCGCCACCGTCAGCGGCGCGAACCGCCGGGTCCAGTCTCCCGGCACCTCCGTGATGCCGTAGGTCATGACGGAGTTCATGGCGACCGAAGCCAGCCCCCGGTCCTTGGCCCAGGCCAGCAGGTCCTCGTGACGGACGTCGATGTCGGTGCGCAGCGGCCGGTCGGTGTGGGCGGCGAGCGACGTGACGAGGGACTTCGCCGTCTCCGTGTCGCGGGCGATCAGCGGTCCGACGACGTGCGTGTCCATGTTGGGCCAGGCGGCCGCGAAGCCGACGATCTCTCCGCCGTCCACGGCCACCCGCAACTGGTCGGAGAACGCGGGCAGGCGGGCGATGAGAGGCGTGCGGTCGGTGCCGAACACCTCCTCGTCCAGCCGCAGGATGGCGCCGAGGTCCTCGGCGTTGGCCTTCCGTGTCGCCACGCGGGACTGCGGGCCGCCCGGCGTGAAGAACCCGGTCAGCATCTCCGAGCGTCCCGTGGTCTTGAACCCCAGCTCCTCGTAGAGCGGACGGCCGTAGGGGGTCGCGTACAGGGTCAGGGGGACCGTCCCCATCGCCGAGACGACGTGCCGCATCAACCGGCGTCCGACACCCTGACGAGCGTGCCGCGCGGCCACCAGGACCATGCCGATCGCACCGAGATCCGGACGTTCCCCTGAGCCGTACTCCGTGACGACGCAGGCGGCGACCAGGCCTCCGGCGGGGTCGTCGATGCCGTGCCCCGTCCCGGCCGACAGGAGCAGCCGCCACTTGTGTTCCTCGCGCGGCCACCCCCGGTCCTCGGACAAGTCGGCGCAGGCGGTGAGGTCGCGTGGCGTCAGCCGGCGAATGGGCAGAGTGGCGACGGCAGGAGTGGGCACGCAGGTCAGGCTGTCCGACCGGCAGCCGTGGCGTCCACCCGTTTCGAGGGAGACGCACGGGGTTTTGGCCATGCGGTAGCCCCGTGCACAACCTCTGGACAGACGGGGGACGTTTCACGTGAAACATCGCCTCACAGTCGCTGCCCGGGACCTGCCCAGGACGAGGTGGCTTCCCAGTAGCCTCGGGAGGCATGGCGAGACTTCACCTCTTCGATCTCGACGGCACGTTGCTGCACGGCACCTCCGCTCCCGTCGAGATCTCCCGTCAACTCGGTCTGGAAGCGGAGACGGTAGAGCTTGACCGGGTGATGTCGGCGGGCCGGATGACCCCGCCCGAGTACGCGGCGCGGGTCTACGCCCTCTGGGCCGAGCTGACCGTCGCGGAGGTGGCCGCCGCGTTCGACGGAGCGCCCTGGCTGGCCCGCATCCGGGATGTCTGGGCCGAGATCAGGGCAGCGGGCGACTACTGCGCGGTGGTCTCGCTCTCGCCCTCGTTCTTCGTGGAGCGGCTGTTGGACTGGGGCGCCCACGCGGCCTTCGGGTCGCGCTTCCCCGCGGTGCCCTTCGTCGATCCGGTGGATCCGGCGGGCCTTCTCGACGCCGCGGCCAAGGTGACCATCGCCGACCGCCTGTGCGCGGAGTTCGGAGTGGGCCGGGCGGACTGTGTCGCCTACGGGGATTCCCTGTCGGACCGTGAGTTGTTCCGCGTGGTTCCGGTCTCCGTGGCGGTCAACGCGGACGGACATCTAGCCGGTCTCGCGACGTACTCGTACACGGGCCAGGATCTGTGGGATGCCTACGAATTGACTCGTGGCGTCCGGTAGTTGAGGGACCTTGTGGTTCGCCCGTTGTCGGATTGGTGGGGGAGACAGGGGGAACTTGTGTGGGAGGCGGCGGCCGGTAGGGTCGACTCCGGTTCCTGTCCGGGAGGAGTTGTCCCGCCGGGAGCGACTGCGGTCCATGTCACACTTTCGCCGTACTTGTCCGTACGCGTAAGAAGCGCGGGTTCAATGGGGTCGTGTGTCGGCCACAGGCCGGACCGGGAAGAGCCAGCCGTCAACGGGGGAAGACCAGCACCTTCCGAGTGAAGTGCGCAGACCGACCGAAAGATGTTCGAGGCGAGGCACACCATGGATGCTCCGACCACCACGTCGGCGGGCAACGACGGGGCCGGCGGCAGCAGCTGGTTCACGTCCCCCAGCAAGGCGGCCCCGGTCGAGCCCGCCGCCGAACATCCGGTCGTGGGACCGGGCGGTCGGCAAGAACCGTCTCAGGGCCGTCCTCCCGCGCCGGAAGGGGCTCAGGCGCGAATACGGCCCACGGAGGAGCCCGGCGGCCTCCAGAGCCCCGCTCAGGGCCCGCCGGTCGGGCAGCACGCCCCCGCGGCGGGGCAGCGGATCCCGCCGCAGCGCGCCGCGCAGCCGGGCACGGGGGCCTCCCCGGACGCGGCACGCATCCAGAACACCATGGCCGAGGTCGGCCCGGTCGCCGACAAGGTCACCTCGTACTTCTACGCGCTGCTCTTCGTGCGCCATCCCGAACTGCGTTCCCTGTTCCCGGCCGCCATGGACACCCAGCGGGACCGGCTGCTGAAGGCGCTGCTCACCGCGGCCGAACACATCGACAACACGCCCGTCCTGGTCGAGTACCTCCAGAACCTGGGCCGCGGCCACCGCAAGTACGGCACCCGCCCGGAGCACTATCCGGCGGTCGGCGAGTGCCTGATCGGTGCGTTGAGCAAGTACGCCGCGGCCGTCTGGGACCCGGAGACGGAGGCGGCCTGGGTGCGGGCGTACACGACGATGTCCCAGGTAATGATCGACGCGGCGTCGGTGGACGAACTGCGCGCGCCGGCCTGGTGGCATGCGCAGGTCGTCGCCCACGACCTCAGGACCCCGGACGTCGCGGTGATCACGGTCCGCCCCGACCAGCCGTACCCCTTCCTCGCCGGGCAGTACACGAGCGTGGAGACGCCCTGGTGGCCACGGGTCTGGCGGCACTACTCCTTCGCCTCCGCGCCCCGTTCGGACGGGCTGCTGACGTTCCATGTGAAGGCCGTGCCGGCGGGCTGGGTCTCCAACGCGCTCGTGCACCGCGCCCGTCCCGGTGACGTCATCCGCCTCGGGCCGCCCGTCGGCTCGATGACCGTCGACCACACGAAGGACAACGGACTGCTCTGCCTGGGCGGCGGCACCGGCATCGCCCCCATCAAGGCGCTGGTCGAGGACATCGCCGAACGCGGCGCCCGCCGACCGGTCGAGGTGTTCTACGGCGCCCGCACCGACTACGACCTGTACGACATCGACCCCCTGCTCCGGCTCCAGCAGAGCCACCCCTGGCTCTCGGTCCGCACGATCGTCGACCAGCAGGCGCACCTCCAGCTGCCGGACGCCATCCGCACGTACGGATCGTGGAGCGAGTACGACGCCTACCTCTCGGGGCCGCCCGGCATGATCCGCAACGGTGTGCACGCCTTGCGGGACGTCGGCATCCCGGCGCACCGCATCCGGCATGACTCGGTCGAGGAACTGGTCGTCGTCGGCGACTGATCCGTCACCCGAGGTCGGGGGCGTGCATGGCCCGTACGCCTTCGATGTTGCCGTCGAGGTAGTGGCGCAGGGAGAGCGGCACGAGGTGCACGGAGGCGATGCCGACCCGGGTGAACGGGACGCGCACGATCTCGTACTCGCCGGCGGGCTCCTCGATCTCGGGGCCGTGCCGCAGAGCCGGGTCCATGGACTCCAGCCGGCAGACGAAGAAGAGCTGCACCTTCACACCGGTGGCACTGCCGGTGTCGCCGATGTGCTCCACGGTGTCCACGAAGCACGGCACCACGTCGGTGATCTTGGCGCCGAGTTCCTCGTGCACCTCGCGGTGGAGGGCGTCGACGACAGTGGTGTCCTCCGGTTCGACCCCGCCACCGGGGGTGACCCAGTAGGGATCGACACCTGGCTTGGTGCGCTTGATCAGGATCAGGTCGTCGCCGTCCAGGAGAACGGCGCGTGCGGTGCGCTTGACCACGGGTCGGACGGTCATGGGAGAAATGTGGCCCAGCTCGTTCCACGTGAAACATCGCGAAGCGCCACCGTGCGGCCGCAGCGCGTCAACACCGCCTGATCTGGTCAGCCCCAGTCCGCGGCGGCGTGGTGGAGCCACTCGTGTGCCCGCGCCACATGCGGCATGGCGAGCGTGCCGGTCCGCACCGCCAGGAAGTAGGTCCGCAGCGGGGGGATCGCGGGCTCGTGCAGCTCCTGGACCTCGCCGCGGCCCAGGGCGGCCGCGCACAGATAGCGGGGCAGCACGGCGAGACCGGCGCCCGCGACCGCGCAGGCGAGAACGGCCCGCAGATCGGGTACGACGACGGTGCCGGAGGCGGCCGGCCGGGCGTCGAAGACGGAACCCCAGTAGCGCGAGACGAAGGGCAGCGACTCGTGGACCTCGACGACGGGCAGGTTCTCCAGGACCGGCGCACCCTTGTCCCGTACCGTCCCGGCGCCGATCTCCTCGGCCCAGCGGGGAGCCGCGACCAGAACGTGTTCCTCATCGCAGAGGGCGGTGGCGGTGAGCAGGGCGCCGCGCGGCCGGACGGTACTGATGGCCAGGTCGTGGTGGCCTGCGGAGAGCCCCTCCAGGGTCTCCTCGGCGTTGCCGAACGAGGCGCGCAGCGCGAAGGCCTGGCCGTCGTCGGCGGCGAGCTCCGAGAGGGCGGGCAGGGCCCGCTCGGCGGTGAACTCGGGCGGGCCCGCGAGATGCAGGGTGCGCACGGAGGAGTCGTCGTGGCGGCCGCGTTCCGCTATCTCCACGAGGGCGTCGAGGTGCGGTGCGGCTTTGTGGGCGAGTTCGTCACCGATGGTCGTCGGGGTCACCCCACGGGCCTGGCGCAGGAAGAGCGGACGGCCCAGCTGTCTTTCCAGGGTGCGGATCTGCGAGGTCACGGCCGGCTGCGAGAGTCCGAGCAGGGCGGCGGCGCGGGTGAAGGAGCCGGCCCGGTGCACGGTCACGAAGGTCCGCAGCAAGGCCAGGTCCATCGTTCGCCCTTCCCTTCGCCCTGCCCCGTGCCGGCCCTCGGGGCAGGTCCCCAACTATAAATAAGTCGATAGGTCTCTGCCCCTACAGTGATTGGACACTGACGCAGAGTCAACTAGCCTTGGTCGCGCGGTTCTTGACGCGCGAGAACCGGGGCGGTCCGAGCCACGAGGGGGGAGGCTCGGACCGTCCGACATGCGTAGCCGGATCGGCCCGAGCGTCCGTAATCCGGTCACTGCCCCGACTCGTCGAGGGCACGGAGCACGTCGGCCACCAGATCGTCGGGATCCTCCGCCCCGACCGACAGCCGGATGAAGCCCTCCGGTACGTCGTCCCCGCCCCAGCGCCGCCGTCGCTCGGCCGTGGAGCGCACCCCGCCGAAGCTCGTCGCGTCGTCGACCAGCCGCAGGGACTCCAGGAAACGGTCGGCACGCGCGCGCGTGGGCAGCGCGAAGGAGACCACCGAGCCGTAGCGCCGCATCTGCTGTGTGGCGATCTTGTGCGCGGGATCGTCCGGCAGTCCCGGGTAGCGCAGCCCGGTCACCTCCGGCCGCTCGCCGAGTGCTTCGGCGAGCACCAGTGCGGTGGCGTTCTGCCGGTCCACGCGCAGGTCCAGGGTGGCCAGGGACCGGTGGGCCAGCCAGGCCTCCATGGGCCCGGCGATCGCACCGATGATCTTGCGCCACCGGCGCACGGCGGCCATGGCCTGAGCGTCGCGTCCGCAGACGTAGCCGAGCAGGACGTCGCCGTGCCCGGTGAGCTGCTTGGTGCCGCTGGCCACGGAGAAGTCGGCGCCCAGCACCAGCGGCCGCTGGCCGAGCGGGGTCGCGAGGGTGTTGTCCACGACGACGAGGGCGCCCCGCGCGTGTGCCTCCACGGCCTGCCGCCGGATGTCGCACACGTCGAGCCCGGGGTTGCACGGCGACTCGATCAACAGCAGCTTCGCCCCGTCCAGGACGTCGAGCTGGGCGTCGCCCGCGGTCGCAGCGGTGCGCACCTCGATGCCGTAGGCCTCCAGCTGGGCGCGGACCAGCGGCAGCACCTGGTAGCCGTCGGACGGCAGTACGACCGCGTCCCCGGCGCGCAGCTGCGAGAAGAGCACGGCGGAGACGGCCGCGAGGCCCGAGGCGAACACCAGTGTCTCGACGTCCTCGCCCGGCGCCTCCAGCTCGCCGATGGCGCGCTCCAGGTGGGTCCACGTCGGGTTCTCGTCACGGCCGTAGGCGTACGGCCCGCTGACCTCGCCGGGCAGGTGGAAGTGCGCGGCGAACACCGGACCGGGCAGGGTCGGTTCGTTCTTGACCGGCTCGGGCAGTCCCGCGCGCACCGCGCGCGTGCCCTCACCCGTCACCGGGCCGGAGTCGGATTCACTCATGCCGCCGTTCCCTCCACTTCGTCGCGTACGGCGGCGAGCAGTCCCTTGCTCGCCGCCTCCACCATCTCAAGACACTCCTCGAAGCCGTCCAGACCGCCGTAGTACGGATCCGGTACGTCGAGGTCGCCGGCGGCACCGGGGTCGTAGGAGCGCAGGAGCCGTACCTTGCGGGCGTCCTCGTCGGTGGGGGCGAGGGCGCGCAGCGCCTTGAGGTGGCCGGAGTCGAGGGCGATCACGAGGTCGAGGCGGTCGAACCAGGACGCCTGGAACTGGCGCGCGGTGTGCTCGCCCTCGTAGCCGTGCTCCTCAAGGACGCGGACGGTGCGCGGGTCGGCGCCGTCGCCCTCGTGCCAGCCGCCGGTGCCGGCACTGTCGACCTCGACACGGTCGTCGAGCCCGGCCTCGGCCGACCGGGCGCGGAAGACGGATTCGGCCATCGGGGAGCGGCAGATGTTGCCCGTGCAGACGAAGCAGACGCGGTAGGTCATCGGGGGTCAGTCCGTGTCGGGAAGGATCATGTTCAGGGCCCAGGACACGATCGAGATGATCAGGCCGCCGAGCACGGCCGTCCAGAATCCCTGCACGTGGAAGCTCAGGTCCAGCTTGTCGCAGACCCAGGAGGTCAGCAGCAGCATCAGCGCGTTGACCACCAGGGTGATCAGGCCGAGCGTGAGGATGAACAGCGGGAAGGTAAGAATCTTGACGATCGGCTTGACCAGGAAGTTCACCAGACCGAAGACCAGGGCGACCAGGATCAGCGTCCAGACCTTCTTGGCGGTGCTGTCGCCGGTCAGGGTGATCTTGTCGAGCAGCCACACGGCGACGGCGAGGGCGCCCGCGTTGGCGATCGTCTTGACTAGGAAATTCATCATGTGTCTGATCGTGGCAGAAGAGATCCGATGCAAGCAGTGAGGCGAGGGCGAACGACGGCGATGAAGGCATTCCGGCTGGACGAACTGGAGGCGGAGCGCGCCGCCAACGACGGGGCCTACCTGCAGTTCCTGCGGGAGAGGAACATGTCCGTCGGCCTCTACGCCCTGGACGCGGGCGCCCAGGACCCGCAGAACCCGCACGGCCAGGACGAGGTCTACTTCGTCGTGAGCGGCCGCGCCGCGATCACCGTCGGCATGGAGACCACCCAGGTGGCCCGGGGCAGCGTCGTGTACGTGCCGGCCGGTGTGGCCCACAAGTTCCATCACATCAGCGAGGACCTGAGGGTTCTGGTCGTCTTCTCTCCGCCCGAGGCCTGATGCCCGCCCTCAGGGTTCCCTAGGGGAGAGGTCAGGGGAGGACGGGGGATCAGAGGCCCCCGGACGCACCCTTCGCGGCTCTAGCATCGTGTGCAGGACATCGCATCGTGCGGCACGCACGAGACGACCGTACGTGCCGAGGCGCACGGGAAAGCAGAGGGCAGGGCAATGCGAGAGATCTTCACGGGTCTGCCGTGGTGGGTGAAGTGGATCGCGGTGCCGGTGATCGCGCTGGTGGTGTTCGGCGGTCTGATCGGCTCCATCGTCGGCTTCCTGGCCTACCTGCTCTTCAAGCTGCTGATCTTCGTGGCGCTGGTCGGTGGTCTCATCTACGTCGTGCGGAAGTTCATGTCGAACTCCTCGTCGAAGAGCGACTGGTGAGCACCGTGGGAATCGGTGACCGGTAACAGGAATCGCCTGTTCCCTCGGGGGAGGGAAGTTTCGCGCAGAGGCCGACCCGGAGCGGCGGCAGACGGTTAGAGTCGCTGACCCCCTCGCGCTCCGGGAGTGACCCTTGGCCACGCTTGACGCCACCTCCGCACCCACGGAACATCCCCCACCCCCCACCCAGCGCCGGTCCAGCACGCCCCCCGTGCAGCGGCCGGCCTCCCCGCCCGACCCCGCGCAGCCGCACTCGGCCACCCTCATCGGATCCGTGCGGCGCGCGATGCGCCTGCTGGAATGTGTCGCCGGACACGAACACGGCGCCCCCGCCAAACAACTGGCGCGCGAGACCGGCCTCGCGCTGCCCACCGCCTACCACCTGCTGCGCACCCTCGTCCACGAGGGCTATCTGCGCCGGGACAAGGGATTCTTCTTCCTCGGCGAGGCCGCGGAGCGGCTGAGCAGCAGCGGAGCGCAGCAGAAACGTCGCAGCGCGGTCGTCGACACCCTCGCCCACTGGCGGGACGCGATCGGCGCTCCGGTGTACTACGCGATGTACCGGGACGGTGAGATCGAGGTCATGTGCGTCGCCGACTCGCCGGGCACTCCGGCGGTCGAGGAATGGGCCGACTTCCGCGAGACCGGCCACGCGCACGCCGTCGGCCAGTGCCTGCTCTCCCAGCTGGACGAGAACGCCCGCCGTGACCATCTCGACCGGTACCCCTTGCAGACGCTCACCCCGTACACCGTCCGTGACAGCCATACGCTGCTGCGGCGGCTGGAGCGGACGCGGCGGATGGAACCGGTGATGGAGCGTCAGGAGTACGCGCTGGGCGCGGTGTGCGCGGCGATCCCCATCACCGTCGGCACCACGGCGGCCACGGTGGCCATCTCCCTGCCCGTCCACCAGGCGGACCGGCTGCTGCCCGCCGCGCGGCAGCTGCAGGCCGAGGTGGGACGGCATCTGGGCTCGCTGGCGATCGCTATCAGTATCTGAAAACTCACTCCTTGTGATCTGCTGTGTACGTTCAGCAAGATTTGACCACCATCTCAGGGATAAACCGGCCAGTCGGTGCCATATGACGGGGTAGGCGATGCGCGAGTCCGTACAAGCAGAAGTCATGATGAGCTTTCTCGTCTCGGAGGAGCTCTCCTTCCGCATCCCCGTGGAGTTGCGCTACGAGACCAGTGATCCGTATGCCGTACGGCTCACCTTCCATCTGCCCGGGGACGCGCCGGTGACCTGGGCCTTCGGCCGTGAGCTGCTGATCGACGGGGTGGGCCGGCCCTGCGGGGAGGGCGACGTGCACATCGCCCCCGCCGACTCCGAGGTGCTGGGCGAGGTGCTGATCAGGCTTCAGGTCGGCTGCGACCAGGCGGTGTTCCGGTCGTCGGCGCCGCCGCTGGTGGCCTTTCTCGACCGTACGGACAAGCTGGTGCCCCTGGGGCAGGAAGGGGCGCTCGCCGACTTCGACGCGCATCTCGAAGAGGCCCTGGACCGCATCCTGGCCGAGGAGCAGAGCGCGGGCTGAAGCGTTACGGCACAGCCGCGTGCCGCTCCGCCGTGTCGTGCGAGGACGCGCAGTAACGCTTCTGCGCGTCCCCGGCTCGACCTTGGCCCCTCTGCCCGCCGACGCGGGCCCGCTCCCGGCGCACACCGCGACCTGAGGCGCACACCGCGCCTCAGCGCCCGCACCGTGCTCCCTGAGCGTGCTCACCGCCTCAGGGGCGCCCTCACCGCTTCCTGCGCCGCCCCCGCCCGCCGCGCGCCGGAACCTCCGCGGAGGCGACCGCCTCCCTGCCCGGCCGGTCGGCCGACACCACCAGGGCCGCGAGCAGCGTGGTCACCGGCACCGAGGCGACCAGGCCGATCGAGCCGACCAGGGTGCGCACGATCTCCTCGGCCACCAACTCGCTGTTGGCCACGGTCGCCACGCTGCTCTGCGCGATGGAGAAGAGCAGCAGCAGCGGCAGCGCGGCGCCCGCGTAGGCCAGGACCAGGGTGTTGACCACGGAGGCGATGTGGTCGCGGCCGATGCGGATGCCCGCCCGGTACAGCCCGCGCCAGCCCATCGTCGGGTTGGCCTCGTGCAGTTCCCAGACGGCCGAGGTCTGGGTCACCGTCACGTCGTCCAGGACACCGAGGGAGCCGATGATGACGCCGGCCAGGAGCAGACCGCTCATGTCGATCGACGGGTACAGGCCGTGGATCAGGCCGGTGTTGTCATCGGTGTTGCCGGTGAGCGCCGCCCAGTCGATGAACTCCGAACCGAGGACGCCGATCAGGCACAGCGACACCAGTGTGCCGAGGACCGCCACCGAGGTCCGGGCCGACAGGCCGTGGCACATGTACAGCGCGATCAGCATGATCGCGCTCGACCCGACCACCGCCACCAGCAGCGGATTCGAGCCCTGCAGGATCGCCGGGAGGATGAACAGGGTGAGCACCATGAAGCTGACGGCGAGCGCGACGAGGGCCATCACACCGCGCAGCCGGCCCACCACGACGACGGCGAGCGCGAAGATCCCGGCCAGCAGCGCCATCGGGAACTTCCGGTTCACGTCGGTGACCGAGTACTGCAGATCCCTGGGCGCCGAGGGCTCGTAGGCGACCACGACCTTCTCGCCCTCGTGCAACTGCCGCGACTGGTCGGGCTGCACGATCTCGGTGAACGTGCGGCCCGTGTCCTTTCCGGTACCGACCCGGACCGTTGCCTTCTTGCAGGTGCCGTCCTCCGGCTTCGCCGAGTCGCCCTCGCCGGTGGAGGTGTCCCCGGCCGAGCCTCCCCCGGAGGCGTTGACGGACTTGCAGCTGACCGAGATGACCTTCGTCACCGTGGCCTGCTGGGTCTGGCGGTCGAAGCCGACGCCGGTGCGTTCGTGCGGCGGAGCGCCACCGGGCCACAGCACCGCGAGGCCGACCACGACCGCGGCGGTGAAGGGGATGAGGATCGCCGCGATGACCTTGCGCAGGTGCTTGGAGACCGGCGTGGCGGGTCCATGGCTGTGGCTGTGCGAGTGACCGTGTCCGCCGCCTGCCCCGGAACCGCCCTGACCGGAGCCCTGACCCGGCGGGTGGCCGTGGGAGTGGCCGTCGTCGTGACTGTGGGCGTGCCCCTGGTCGTGCACGCCGTCCCGTCCGTGGCCCTGCGTGTGCGTGCCACCCGGTCCGTGGCCGGGTCCGTCACCGGCACCATGGCCCCCGTGGCCGGTTCCCCCGCCCTGCCCGGCGCCGTTGCCACGCCTCGGGTCGGGGGGCGGATAGGGGTGCTGCTGTGTCGTGGTCACCGCCAGATCATCGCAAGAACGACAGGGGCCCTCTGTTCACCGCGCCCGAATTGACGCTAGCGTGGAGGCACCTTTGCACACGCGGGAGCTCGGAGCACCGGGCTGAGAGGGCGCTGACCTCCGTATTCGCGATGTTTCACGTGGAACGAGTGATGTTTCACAGGAAACGCCGCCCGACGGAAGCCGCTGCGTCGACCGCCGAACCTGTTACCGGGTAATGCCGGCGTAGGGAGTAGGTCTCATGACCAACAAGGACGTACGCACGCCTGCCTCCAGTCAGGACGAATCGCCCGTTCCGGGTGAACCGTCCACGGAGGCCGGGAAGTCCATCGGCTGGCACAAGGGGTATGTCGAGGGTTCGCGCCCCGACCTCCGGGTGCCGGTCCGTCAGGTGCATCTCACCAACGGGCAGTCGGTCACGCTCTACGACACCTCCGGCCCGTACACCGATCCGCTCGTCGGGACCGACGTCCGCAGGGGCCTGCCGCCGCTGCGGGAGAACTGGATCATCGCCCGCGGGGACACCGCGGAGTACGCCGGGCGCCCCGTCCGCCCCGAGGACGACGGGATCAAGCACACCGCTCCGCGTGGCGGGCTGCGCAACCTGGACGCGGTCTTCCCGGGCCGTCCGCGCCAGCCGCGCCGCGGCCGGGACGGTGAGGCGGTCACGCAACTGGCCTACGCCCGCCGGGGCGAGGTCACCCCGGAGATGGAGTACGTGGCCATCCGGGAGAACGTCTCCCCCGAGGTCGTCCGTGAGGAGATCGCGGCGGGGCGGGCCGTGCTGCCGGCCAACGTCAACCACCCGGAGATCGAGCCGATGATCATCGGTAAGCGGTTCCTGGTGAAGGTCAACGCCAACATCGGCAACTCCGCGGTGACCTCCTCCATCGAGGAGGAGGTGGAGAAGATGACCTGGGCGACCCGCTGGGGCGCCGACACGGTCATGGACCTCTCCACCGGCCGCAACATCCACACCACCCGCGAGTGGGTACTGCGCAACTCCCCCGTCCCCATCGGCACCGTGCCGCTGTATCAGGCACTGGAGAAGGTCGACGGCCGGGCCGAGGAGCTGACCTGGGAGATCTACAAAGACACGGTGATCGAACAGGCCGAGCAGGGCGTGGACTACATGACCGTCCACGCGGGCGTACGGCTGCCGTACGTGCCGCTCACCGCCAACCGCAAGACCGGCATCGTCTCGCGCGGCGGTTCGATCATGGCGGCCTGGTGCCTCGCGCACCACAAGGAATCGTTCCTGTACGAGAACTTCGAGGAACTCTGCGAGATCCTCGCCGCCTACGACGTCACGTACTCACTGGGCGACGGCCTGCGCCCCGGCTCCATCGCCGACGCCAACGACGAGGCCCAGTTCGCGGAGCTGCGCACGCTCGGGGAACTCAACCGGATCGCCAGGCGTTTCGACGTACAGACGATGATCGAGGGCCCGGGCCATGTCCCGATGCACAAGATCAAGGAGAACATCGACCTTCAGCAGGAGATCTGCGATGAAGCTCCGTTCTATACGCTCGGCCCGCTGACCACGGACGTCGCGCCCGCGTACGACCACATCACCTCCGGCATCGGTGCCGCGATGATCGCCTGGTGGGGCACGGCGATGCTCTGCTACGTCACGCCCAAGGAGCACCTGGGCCTGCCCAACCGGGACGACGTCAAGACCGGCGTGATCACCTACAAGATCGCCGCCCACGCGGCCGACCTCGCCAAGGGCCACCCGGGCGCGCAGGAATGGGACGACGCGCTGTCCGACGCCCGCTTCGAGTTCCGGTGGGAGGACCAGTTCAACCTCGCCCTGGACCCGGACACGGCCCGCGAGTTCCACGACGAGACGCTCCCGGCGGAGCCCGCCAAGACGGCGCACTTCTGCTCGATGTGCGGACCGAAGTTCTGCTCGATGAAGATCTCCCAGGACATCCGCCGCGAGCACGGCGGAAGCCGGGGTGAGATCGAGGAGGGCATGGCCCAGAAGTCCAAGGAGTTCGCGGCGAGCGGGAACCGGGTGTATCTGCCCATCGCCGACTGACATCCGGGCGGTGCTCGGGGTCGGCCGATCCGGGCACCGCCTGTCCTACCGCTCGTCCACAGCGCCCCGGCCGTTGTCACATGCCGCGCCTATGGTTCCTCGAAACGGCGGGAGCAGGATCGGCGCAGCTCGGGAGGCATGATGGGCGATGGTGAGCAGACGGTGAAGGTGTCCTTCGCGCAAGGATGGGACCTCGCCTCCCGGACCGTGGTCCACCCGCTCTCGCGCTCAGAGGCCGAGGCACGGGACCGTGCGGGGCAGCCCTACGTCATGGTCCACCGGCTGGAGGGCCGCACCTCACCGGTCGAGGTGCACCTGGTGGCCTGGGGCGATTCTCACGTGGGCGCATGGGTGTACGACGATCAGGGTCGGCGAACCATGGAGGTCGACTGGCGCCTGCTCGAACCCGGGCGTCTGTTTCTGCGCCACGTCGGGCAATGGCGCTATGACACCGAGGGGCAGGCCGAGTTCGCCCCCGAAGCCGGACGTAGCTACGTGGATCTCTTTCCGGATGGCAAGGGGAGCAGGGTGAGCCGGCCGAAGGGGGACAGCGGACCGTCGCACCACACGCCCGCGAACATCCCCGAAGAGGAGCGGTGGCATGCGCGGGAGGCGTTCGGCGTACGCGGGGTCGGGCAGCTGCTCCTGTCGCAGCCGTTGCCCTCGGGGCAGCAGCCGGAGTTCGTGGACGCCACCGGGAGCGGGACCGACGCATGGGGCGCGCACCGCGCCGCCGATGCCCGTCCTTCCCTCTGGCGGCCTCCGCGTCCGGCTCGACGAGCCCATCTCGACGAGCTGTTCGAGCCGGGCACACGGATCGCGACGAGCGTCGAGCCGGAGATGACGGTCAGCGCGATCTTGGACATCGCGACTCTTCGCCTGCCCAGCGGCAGGCTGGTCGTCGCGGATCCGCTCACCGAGGGCCGCGGCGCCGGCCGCGAGTTGTCCGAGCGGATCCCCCCGGGTGAGTACCGCGTGCAGGCTGCCGTGGTCGCTTTTGAGAGCGAGTACGAGGACGTGCGCACGGCTGTGAAGGAGGAGGTCGCCGTCCGCCTCCTGCTGGCGGAGGAACCAGCCGCTTCCTGGGAGCCGGCACTGGCCGAGGGCGACGACGTCAGGCTGTTGCGTGAGAACGAGATATACGGCTTCGACACGGACGGCGCCGCGGGAGCCTTCGCCGATGCCTCGGGGTGGGAAGGACTCGCGGACCGTTACCGGCGCTACCTCGTGGAGCAGGAGGACGACGCCGGAGAGACCGTCAGCGACGGGTACGTGCGCACCACGGATCAAGCGACCGGCGGTGACCTCGTATCTTTCTGCACCGACGGAGACGGCACGCATCCGGTGTGGCTGGGACGTGCGAGCACGGGAAAGCCGGTGAGCGTCGTGGTCGTGGTCGGCCGGCTGCCCGACCTGCGCCTGCTCTGAGCGCCCCGAGTCCCGGCGGCCCTCGCGGCGAGCGGGAGCCGGGTCCCTCTCCCCGTCGTGGACCGAGCCGGCGCAGGAGGCGGGGTCAGGCCTTAGGCGGCCGGGTGCACAGGGCGTGGTCGATGAGGGCGTTCGTCGCTCGGTTGAGGGCCGGCAGGTCCGGTGGGGCGGTGGTGGTCGTCAGGGAGACGGTCACCGCGCGTCTGCCGTCGGCGCTCACCGCGGGGCGGGTGTTGACGCCCGCTCCGTCGCCCTCGTGGGTGTAGTAGAAGCCGCCGCAGGAGAGCGGGATCTCGCGCAGCCCCAGGCCGTAGGTGCCCTCGGGCATCTCGGCCACGTCCTCCGGGTCGTCGGTCCGTTCCACGAACTGCCGCATCTCCCGCCACTGCGCGGCGGGCAGCAGCTCTCCGCCGGCCAGGGCCCGGAAGAAGGTGTTCAGGTCGGCGGTGGTGCTCACCACACCGGAGTCCGCGGTGTGCTGAAGGCTGTGCTCGGTGACGTCGAGCCGCTCGCCGTCGGCGCCCGTCAGGTACGCGCGCACATAGGGGCCGGGCAGGAACGGGTCGAGACCGGGGACGGAGGTGTCGCGCAGTCCCAGCTTCGCGATCACCCGGTGCTCGACCAGCGCGTCCCAGGGAGCGCCCCCGGCCTTCTCCGCGATCATCCCGGCCAGCAGGTAGTTGGTGTTGGAGTACGCCCACCGGGTGGGTCCGTGCGGCTCGGGCACGAAGGCCGGCCGGTGCCGCATCGCCACCGCGACCAGGTCGGCCGCCGGCGTGGTGTCGTAGCGGTTCTCGTCGAAGTGGTGGAGCAGCCGGTCCTGGATGTCCGGGTCGTCGATGTAGTCGTACAGCCCGCTGGTCTGGCGGAGCAGGTCGCGGACGGTGATACGGCCGCCGTCGTTGCCGTTCCCGGTGACGACGCCTGGCAGCCAGTGCTCGACGGTGTCGTCGAGCGACAGCCGATTCTCCGCGACGAGTTGCAGGACCACGGTCGCCACGAACGTCTTCGTCGTGCTCGCCACACGGAAGTGCGCGTTCCACGGGACCGGGGCCGAGGAGCCGGCCGTCCTGGTCCCGATGCGTGCCATGAGCGGAGGCCCGTCGGCCCGGTCGACCCTGGCCAGCACGTTCACGTCACCGCCCCCGGCCTTCCGTACCGCGGCCAGGTCCCGCCGGAGCGTGTCCTGGTCGTACGCGTGCCGTGCGGCCGTGTGCCCCGCGGCGGCGGTGGCGAGAGCGGGCGAGCCGAGCGCGAGCAGCGCTGCTGCCAGCACGGCTGCCCCGGCCTTCCTCGACGACGGCTTGTGCATGTCCGAATCCCCCGGTCCTCTGAGTCCTGGTCGGCGTCGATCACCAGCTAACCGGGACAGGAGACGTCGGAGGATGGGACTGTCCTCCCCATGCAGGGTGTACCCAGCCCCCCTTCGCCGCCGGGTGTCCGGCCTGCGCCCCCGCCGGGGCGCAAGCCGGGTTATTCCGGCTGGTGTTCGGGCCCCCCGAAGTCCGGGCTGGTGTAGTCCGGGCTCGTGAAGCTCGGCCGGGGGGCGGGCGCGGCGCCGTCGTCGGTGCTGAAGCCGGGACGGCCGTAGCCGAGCCGCGGCATCCGGCTGCCGGGACCCGACGGGGTAGTGCGGCGCAGCTCGGCCGTGCCCGGTCCCGCGGCCAGCGCCTCGCGCAGGAAGGGCAGGATGCCGCGTTCGAGCAGGGCGTCCCGCCAGGCGTCGCGGGCCTTGGAGACCTCCCCGCCGGGTTCACCGTAGGCTCCGGCCTCCAGTGAGGGACTGTTGCGCAGTGCGGTGAGCAGCAGCCCCGCGCCGGCCATGAGGATGGCGGCCGCGGTCACGACGCCGAAGACCCAGCCCGCCGTGAGCATGGTCTGGGCGAACGCCGGAGCCGGATCCAGCATCTTCAGGACGTAGCCGACGAGCAGGAAGATCGCGGCGGCGGTGCCGGCGAGCACGGGCGCCAGGACCAGGGCGAGGGCGAAACCGCCGGCGCCGGTGGTCTCGGCGGCCTCGCCGAGGGTGGTGGCGAGCCCCATGGCGCCGCCCGTGGCCGGCTCCGCGGAGCCGGACTCGTGGACGGTGGACGGGGTGGACCGCGCGGGGTTGCGCAGTTCCTCGCGGACCTTCACGTAGTGCTGGTACTCGGCCGCCGCGGCCGCCGCTATCAGGGCGGTGGCGTTGAGCGCCATGGTGCGCAGCTGTTCGGTGTTCAGAGGCCGGCCGGCGCCGGCCAGTTCGGGACGGTAAGGGGCGGAGCGCAGCGCCTCATCGAGGATCCGCTCGTATTCCTGGCGGTCCTCGCTGTGCAGGTGCTGCGGAACGCTGTTCATGTGCATCCCCCGATGCTCCGTAGGGCTGGTGGCTCGCACGCCGGCGAACCGTCGGGCAGAAACGGAGGGGAGCCTGCTACGGATAAACCGATGGTAGAGCCGTCAAGGCACGCGGTGACAGGGGGTTGCCGGAAATTGGGGGTGGCCCGCGTGTGACGTCGGGGTACAGAACAGCGCGCCGAACCCTCAGACGTCCAGTGGAAGTTGCCTGACGAGCAGCTTTCCGGCCATGGTCACTCCGCCGTCCATGGCGATGGCCAGCCCGTCCGCGTAGACGTGCGGTCCTTCCACCACGGGACCCGCGTTCTCCTCGCCGTCCTCGGAGCCGACTTCCCCGAGCAGATAGGGAATCGGGCTGTGTCCGTGAACGATGCGGGTGCCGCCGTACGTATCGAGAAGGGAACGGACGGCGTCTGCACCCCCCTCGTCGCGGAAGGAGAACCGCTTGGTGAACTTGCGGAACAGGTCCCAGACCTCGTCCGCGTCATTGCGGGTGATGGTCTCGCGGACCGTGTCGTTGACCGCCTCGATCGAGTCCCCGTAGTCGAGGTAGGCCGTGGTGTCGGAGTGGACCAGCAGGTAGCCGTCGACCTCCTCGACCGCGTCCAGGCGGGCCATCCACTGCAGGTGGTGGTCCTGGAGCCGGTCCATGTCGGTCTTCTGGCCGCCGTTGAGCAGCCAGGCCGCCTGGAAGGTGGCGGTGCCCGCGCCCGAGTTGACGGGCGTGTCGCCGAACCGCTTGGCGCCGAGCAGCAGCAGCTCGTGGTTGCCCATGAGGGCCTTGCAGTAGCCGCCGGCCGCGGCCGCCTCGGCGGACAGCCGCATCACCAGGTCGATGACGCCGATGCCGTCGGGGCCGCGGTCGGTGAAGTCGCCGAGGAACCAGAGCCGGGCGGTGCCCGCGCACCACTGCCCGTCGGCGTCGATCAGCCCCTGCTCGCGCAGCGCGCCGAGCAGTTCGTCGACGTAGCCGTGCACGTCGCCGACGACGTACAGCGGGCCGTTACCGGTCGCCGTCCGAGCGGCCGGATCGGGGTCCGGTTCGACCGGCAGCTGGACCGTGTCGCCGCGGTTGATGACGGGCAGGTCGCGCTGGGTGGGCGTGTACCCCTCGGGATATCCGTCCGGGTACGGCTCGTCGAGCGGCGGGGCGGCCTCGCCCGGGTGGGTGCTCTCGGCGTACGGACCGGTCTCGTTGACGTACGCGGGCACCCGGAAGTCGCGCAACGTCGCCGTTCGTTCCGCCTCGGGTCCCTGACCGGCCCCCTGAGTCATCAGACCCCTCCACCATCGCGCCGCAGCTGCACCGCTTCGGACTGCCTGGTCGCAGCGGCCCGCGGTGTCGTGGGCCCATCATAGGAACGCCCGTCGCGCCGTGTGATGACCCAGGGGTGGTGAATCGGAGCAGGACTCCACTTCAGCGCGGCTTTCGTCCCGGTTGGGCGGGGGTTCGGCCGCGCGCGGGCCGCTCGCCGGCCGTCTTGTGACGACGGCCGGCAGGCGCGTCGGCCGCCTCCGCACGCGTACCGCCCGGCCGGGCGTGCGTGCGGGGCGTCCGCGCGTGGGCAGGAGCCGTTCGTGCTACTCCTCCTCCGGTGCCCGTGGCGGGCTGACCGTGGTGCGCGGCGGACGTCGCTGGGAGGAGGTGCGCACGATCAGTTCGGTCGGTATCACCTGCTCGACCGGCTGGTCCGACTCCACGCCCTCGATCGCGTCGATGAGCAGCTGCACCACCGCCGTCCCGATCCGGCGCGGCTTCAGCGAGAGCGTGGTGATGGGCGGCTCGGTGTTGGCGTACACGGTCGACTCGCTGCAGCACACCAGCAGCAGGTCGTCGGGGACGCGCAGTCCGTAGCGGCGGGCGGCGGCGAGCAGGTCGGTGCCGTTGGGGTCGAAGAGGCCGTAGACGGCGTCGGGGCGGTCCGGGCGGGCCAGCAGCCGGTCGGCGGCGACCGCGCCCGCGCACGGGTCGTGCGCCGGATAGGCCTCGTAGACGGGGTCCTGGCCGACCCGTTCGCACCAGCGCAGGTAGGCGGTGGTGGACAGGTGGGTGTACGTGTCCGTCGTGGTGCCCGTGAGCAGGCCGATCCGGCGGGCGCCCGCGTCGGCGAGATGGTCGAGGATGCCGAGTACGGCGGCCTCGTGGTCGTTGTCCACCCAGGCGGTGACCGGGAGCTCGCCGGCCGGACGGCCGTCGGAGACCACCGGCAGGCCCTGCCGGACCAGCTCGCTGACCACCGGGTCCTGGTCGGAGGGGTCGATGACGACCGTGCCGTCCAGGGCGACGTTCGACCACACGTCGTGGCGCGAGGTCGCGGGGAGGATCACCAGGGCGTAGCCGCGGGCGAGCGCGGCCGAGGTGGCGGCCCGTGCCATCTCGGCGAAGTACGCGAACTCGGTGAAGGTGAAAGGTTCATCCCCGTACGTGGTCACGGTCAGGCCGATGAGTCCCGACTTGCCGGTACGGAGGGTGCGGGCGGCGGCCGAGGGGCGGTATCCGAGCCGGTCGGCGACCTCGCGGACATGGCGCCGGGTGGCATCCGGGAGCCGGCCCTTGCCGTTGAGGGCGTCGGAGACGGTCGTGATGGAGACCCCGGCGGCGGCGGCGACGTCTCTGATGCCCGCTCGGCCCGGCCGGCTGCCTCGCCGGGAGGTTTCCGCGCGGCTCACCTGGTGCTTCCCTGCTGCTGTCATGGCGAGCCGATAGTAGGGCTCATGCGGTGGGGTAGTGCGGACGCATATGCACGCGTTGACAGGCACGTTTCTGCAAGGTCAAAGCGGGTCAACTACCTTAGAAAAAAAGTCAGTTGAACGATCCAATAGGGAGACGTGTCGTGTCGGCACGCATGGGCCTGCCAAGTGCCCGATGTCTCGAAGAGGTCTCAACTCACCTTCACGGGTGATGCGCGCTACGGCGCGAGCCACCGGCGCGTAGATATATGTAGGGCGCGCCCCCGAAAAATGCGCCTTCGTGTCGTGTTGCCCGTGATGCCGGTGGGACGGACGAGGTCAGGCCCTCACCTACCGGGTCGCACCGCTCCTGTACGCAGCGGAGCCGAATCCTCATAAGGTAAGCAGTATTGGATGCCGGCGGCGCGGAGGGTCCGCCGGTGGTCGCGAGGAGGACTGCGGTGAGCGAGACGAGCCCCAAGTTGCGCGCCGAGCTGGAGGGTATCCCCTCCTACAAGCCGGGCAAGCCCGCTGCGGCGGACGGCCCGGTTGCCTACAAGCTCTCCTCCAACGAGAACCCGTATCCGCCGCTGCCGGGCGTGATGGAGTCGGTGACCGCCGCCGCGGCGGCCCTGAACCGCTACCCGGACATGGCGTGCACGGGTCTGATGGACGAGCTGGCGGACCGTTTCGGCGTCCCCGTCGGACATCTGGCCACGGGTACCGGCTCGGTCGGCGTGGCCCAGCAGCTGCTCCAGGCCACCAGCGGTCCCGGCGACGAGGTGATCTACGCCTGGCGGTCCTTCGAGGCGTACCCGATCATCACGCAGATCAGCGGCGCCCGCTCGGTCCAGGTGCCGCTCACGACCGGTGAGGTGCACGACCTGGACGCGATGGCGGACGCCATCACCGACCGGACGCGCCTGATCTTCGTCTGCAACCCGAACAACCCGACCGGCACGGTCGTGAAGCGGGCCGAGCTGGAGCGTTTCCTGGACCGGGTGCCGAAGGACGTGCTGGTGGTCCTCGACGAGGCCTACCGGGAGTTCATCCGCGACCCCGAGGTGCCCGACGGGGTCGAGATCTACCGCGAGCGGCCGAACGTCTGCGTGCTGCGCACCTTCTCCAAGGCGTACGGCCTCGCCGGCCTGCGGGTCGGCTTCGCGATCGCCCATGAGCCGGTGGCGGCGGCGCTGCGCAAGACGGCGGTGCCGTTCGGCGTGAGCCAGCTCGCCCAGGAGGCGGCGATCGCCTCCCTGCGGGCCGAGGACGAACTGCTCGGCCGGGTCGGCTCGCTGGTGTGCGAGCGACAGCGCGTGGTCGGCGACCTTCGTGCCCAGGGCTGGACGGTGCCCGAGACCCAGGCCAACTTCGTGTGGCTGCGGCTGGGCGAGCGTACGACGGCCTTCGCCCAGCTCTGCGAGGGGCACGGCGCGGTCGTCCGGCCGTTCGCGGGCGAGGGTGTCCGGGTGACGATCGGGGAGACCGAGGCGAACGACATCTTCCTGAAGGCGGCGGAGCACTTCCGCAAGGAGCTCTGACCGCCGGGAGTCCGGCAGTCGAGCTGTTCGCACTCGTACGGGGTCGCCGGTGAGGCGGCCCCGTTTCGTTTGGGGTTTCACGTGAAACCGGTCGCCGCGGCCGACACTGCGCCCGTCGCTGTCGCTGTCGCTGTCGCTGTCGCCGTCGGTCTGGTCGCGAGGCGACGTGACGGAGAAGACATGACCCCCGTGGTTCCTTCGAAAATCAGTAGGTCATAATGGCTTGTGAATGTGAATGCATTCACAAGCTCGTCTCGTTTGTTCCGTATGTACGTGACAAAGGGCACAAAGTGCCGCTGGTTCTCGGCGACGTAAGGAGACTGACGACGTGTACCTGGCCCTGGCGCCGGAGACGCTGGCGCGTTGGCAGTTCGGCATCACCACCGTCTACCACTTCCTGTTCGTCCCGCTGACGATCTCCCTGGCCGCCCTCACGGCGGGCCTGCAGACCGCATGGGTGCGCACGGAGAAGGAGAAGTACCTCAGGGCGACCAAATTCTGGGGCAAGCTCTTCTTGATCAACATCGCGATGGGCGTGGTCACCGGCATCGTGCAGGAGTTCCAGTTCGGCATGAACTGGTCCGACTACTCGCGGTTCGTCGGTGACATCTTCGGCGCCCCGCTCGCCTTCGAGGCGCTGATCGCCTTCTTCTTCGAGTCCACCTTCATCGGGCTGTGGATCTTCGGCTGGGACAAGCTGCCCAAGAAGATCCATCTGGCCTGCATCTGGATGGTCTCCATCGGCACGATCCTGTCCGCGTACTTCATCCTCGCGGCCAACTCCTGGATGCAGCACCCCGTCGGCTACAAGATCGACAAGGTGAAGGGGCGCGCCGAGCTGACCGACTTCTGGGCTGTCCTGACCCAGAACACCGCGCTGGCCCAGGCGTTCCACACGCTGGCCGCGTCCTTCCTGACCGGTGGCGCGTTCATGGTGGGCATCGCCGCCTTCCACCTGTTCCGCAAGAAGCACATCACCGTGATGAAGACCTCGCTGCGGCTGGGTCTGGTCACCGTCGTCATCGCCGGCATGCTCACCGCGATCAGCGGCGACACCCTCGGCAAGGTCATGTTCAAGCAGCAGCCGATGAAGATGGCCGCCGCGGAGGCCCTGTGGGACGGGCAGAACGCGGCACCGTTCTCGATCTTCGCCTACGGCGACGTGAGCAAGGGCCACAACAGCGTCGAACTGTCGGTTCCCGGTGTCCTGTCGTTCCTCGCCGACGACGACTTCAACTCCTACGTCCCCGGCATCAACGACACCAACAAGGCCGAACAGCAGAAGTACGGTCCGGGCGACTACCGCCCGATCATCCCCGTCACCTTCTGGGCGTTCCGCTGGATGATCGGCTTCGGTATGGCGTCCTTCGCCATCGGCCTGGCCGGACTCTGGCTGACCCGCAGGAAGTTCATGCTGCCGCAGCATCTGCGGGTCGGCGAGGACGAGGTACCGCACCTGGTCCTCTTCAAGAACAAGGCCCTCAGCCCGAAGCTCGGCCGGCTGTACTGGCTGGTGGCGATATGGACGCTGGGCTTCCCGTTGATCGCCAACTCCTGGGGCTGGATCTTCACCGAGATGGGCCGGCAGCCGTGGGTCGTCTACGGCGTCCTGCAGACCCGGGACGCCGTCTCCCCCGGTGTCTCCCAGACCGAGATCCTCATCTCGATGATCACCTTCACCGCGCTGTACGCCGTCCTCGCCGTCATCGAGGTCAAGCTGCTCGTGAAGTACATCAAGGGAGGTCCGCCCGAGCTCACCGACGACGACCTCAACCCGCCCACGAAGATCGGCGGCGAGGCGCGTGACGCCGACAAGCCGATGGCCTTCTCGTACTAGGCCCAGGGAGACGCAGTCATGGAACTTCACGACGTCTGGTTCGTCCTGATCGCCGTCCTATGGACCGGCTACTTCTTCCTGGAGGGCTTCGACTTCGGGGTCGGCATCCTCACCAAGCTGCTCGCCCGCGACCGGCCCGAGAAGCGGGTGCTGATCAACACGATCGGCCCGGTCTGGGACGGCAACGAGGTGTGGCTGCTCACCGCGGGCGGGGCGACCTTCGCCGCCTTCCCCGAGTGGTACGCCACGCTCTTCTCGGGCTTCTACCTGCCGCTGCTGGTCATCCTGGTCTGCCTGATCGTCCGGGGTGTCGCCTTCGAGTACCGGGCCAAGCGGCCCGAGGAGAACTGGCAGCGCAACTGGGAGACCGCGATCTTCTGGACCTCGCTGATCCCGGCGTTCCTGTGGGGCGTGGCCTTCGGCAACATCGTGCGGGGCGTGAAGATCGACCGGCACTTCGAGTACGTCGGCAGCGTCGGGGACCTGCTCAACCCGCACGCCCTGCTCGGCGGACTCGTCACGCTGACCCTGTTCACCTTCCACGGGGCGGTGTTCACCGCGCTGAAGACCGTCGGTGACATACGGGTGCGGGCGCGGAAGCTGGCGACCAAGGTCGGTCTGCTCAGCGCCGTGCTGGCGCTGGCCTTCCTGCTGTGGACCCAGGCCGACAGCGGGGACGGCAAGAGCCTGGTGGCCCTGGTGGTGGCGGTCGTCGCGCTGGTCGCCGCCCTGGGAGCCAATCTGCGGGGCCGTGAGGGATGGGCGTTCGCCCTCTCCGGCGTCACCATCGTGGCCGCCGTGGCGATGCTCTTCCTGTCGCTCTTCCCGAACGTCATGCCGTCGTCGCTCAACCCGGAGTGGAGCCTCACGGTCACGAACGCCTCGTCGAGCCCCTACACCCTGAAGATCATGACCTGGCTGGCGGCGATCGCCACGCCGCTCGTCATGCTCTACCAGGGGTGGACGTACTGGGTGTTCCGCAAGCGGATCGGCACGCAGCACATCGCAGCCGAAGCCGCCCACTGAGTCCGTAAGAGTCCAAGGAGTGGGTGTTTCACGTGAAACACCCACTCCGGGCCGAAGGGCATGTTTCACGTGAAACCAATCGATCCGCGTCTGCTGCGTTACGCCCGAGCCACTCGTCTCTTCCTGGCTGCCGTCGTCGGCCTCGGTGCCGTCGGCGCCGGGCTGGTCATCGCCCAGGCGATGCTCATCGCCGACGTGGTGGTCGGCGCCTTCCAGCACGGCCACTCGGCATCCGAACTCCGCACACCGCTCGTGCTGTTGGTGTGCGTCGCTGTCGGCCGGGCGCTGGTCTCCTGGCTGACCGAACTGGCGGCGCACCGGGCGAGCGCGGCGGTCAAGTCCGAACTGCGCGGCCGGCTTCTCGACCGGGCGGTCGCGCTCGGACCCGGCTGGCTGACCGGTCAGCGGACCGGATCGCTGGTCACGCTCGCCACGCGAGGTGTCGACGCCCTCGACGACTACTTCTCGCGCTACCTGCCGCAGCTGGGTCTCGCGGTGGTCGTCCCGGTCGCGGTGCTGGCCCGGATCGTGACCGAGGACTGGGTCTCCGCGGCGATCATCGTCGGCACGCTGCCGCTCATCCCGCTGTTCATGGTGCTGATCGGCTGGGCCACCCAGTCCCGGACGGACCGTCAGTGGCGGCTGCTGTCGCGGCTGTCCGGCCACTTCCTGGACGTGACCGCAGGGCTGCCCACGCTGAAGGTGTTCGGGCGGGCCAAGGCGCAGGCCGAGTCCATTCGCCGCATCACCGGCGAGTACCGGCAGGCGACCATGCGGACCCTGCGGATCGCCTTCCTCTCGTCCTTCGCCCTGGAACTGCTCGCCACGCTCTCGGTGGCGCTGGTGGCCGTAACCATCGGCATGCGGCTGGTGCACGGCGACATGGACCTGTACATCGGACTGGTCATCCTGGTGCTGGCCCCGGAGGCGTACCTCCCGCTCCGGCAGGTGGGTGCCCAGTTCCACGCGGCGGCGGAGGGGGTCGCGGCCGCGGAGGAGATTTTCGCGGTGCTGGAGACGCCGCTGCCGGCGTCCGGTGCGGGCGAGGTCCCGGCCGAGGCGTCCCTGGCCTTCGAGGGGGTGACGGTCCGCTATCCGGGCCGCTCGGCGGACGCGGTGACCGACGTGTCGTTCACCGTGGCCCCCGGCGAGACCGTGGCGCTGGTCGGCCCGAGCGGAGTGGGCAAGTCGACGCTGCTGGACGTGCTGCTGGGGTTCGTGCGGCCGACGGCGGGCCGGGTACGGATCGGGGGAGCCGAACTCGGTGCGGTCGACCTGGAGGCGTGGCGGTCGCGGATCGCGTGGGTGCCGCAGCGACCGCATCTGTACGCCGGCACGATCGCCGAGAACGTACGGCTCGCACGTCCCGACGCGGACGACGAGGCGGTGCGGCGGGCGCTGCGGGACGCCGGCGCCCTGGAGTTCGTGGACGCGCTGCCGGACGGCGCCGCCACCGTGCTCGGTGAGGACGGCGCGGGGCTCTCCGCCGGACAGCGGCAACGGCTGGCGCTGGCACGGGCGTTCCTGGCGGACCGGCCGGTGCTGCTGCTGGACGAGCCGACGGCAGCGCTGGACGGGGCGACCGAGGCCGAGGTCGTGGCGGCGGTACGGCGGCTGGCCGCCGGGCGGACGGTGCTGCTGGTGGTGCACCGGCCGGCGCTGCTCCCGGCGGCGGACTGGGTGGTGCGGCTCTCCGGCGGCGAGGCCCCCGGGGAACTCCGCCCGGCCCCTGCTCGACCGGGTCGTCGGGAGGGTGAGGCGGCCGACCGGCCGGAGCGCGGCTCGGAGGAGCGGCCCGTGCCTGCTCCGAGCGGTGGGGCGGGCTCGGCGGCCGTGCCGGGGAAGGGCGTGCTGGCCCGGGTGCGGGCGGATTCCGGGGCCCGGCGGGCACGGCTGGCGCTCGCGCTGCTGCTGGGTGCGCTGGCGCTCGGAAGTGCCGTGGGGTTGATGGCGACCTCCGGGTGGCTGATCTCGCGGGCCTCGCAACAGCCGCCGGTGCTCTATCTGATGGTCGCCGTGACGGCCACCCGGGCCTTCGGCATCGGGCGGGCCGTGTTCCGCTACGGGGAGCGGCTGGTCTCGCACGACGCGGTGCTGCGCATGCTGGCCGACACCCGGGTAGCGGTCTACCGGCGCCTCGAACGGCTCGCTCCCGCCGGACTCCGTGCGACCAGGCGCGGGGATCTGCTCAGCCGGCTGGTCGCCGACGTGGACACGCTGCAGGACTACTGGCTGCGGTGGCTGCTGCCCGCCGGGGCGGCGGCGGCCGTGTCGGCGGCGGCCGTGGGCTTCACCGCCTGGCTGCTGCCCGAGGCGGGGGCCGCCCTCGCCGTGGGGCTGCTGGCGGCCGGTGTCGGTGTCCCGCTGGTGACCTCCGCCGTGGCCCGCCGGGCCGAGCAGCGGCTGGCGCCCGCCCGCGGCCTGCTCGCGACCCGGGTCACCGACCTGCTGACCGGTACCGCCGAACTGACCGTCGCCGGCGCGCTGCCCGCCCGTACCGGCGAGGTCCGGCAGGCCGACGGCACGCTCACCCGGATCGCCTCGCGGGCGGCCGCCGTCACCGCGCTCGGGGACGGACTGACCGCCCTGCTGACGGGCCTGACCGTCGCCGCCACGGCGCTGGTGGGCGCCCAGGGGGTGGCCGACGGGCGGCTGAGCGGGGTGGCGATGGCGGTGGTGGTGCTGACGCCGCTGGCCGCCTTCGAGGCCGTCCTCGGGCTTCCCCTCGCGGTGCGGCACCGGCAGCGGGTGCGCAAGAGCGCCGAGCGCATCTACGAGGTGCTGGACGCGCCGGAACCCGTACGGGAGCCCGAGCGCCCGCGCCGGGCGCCCGCCGCGCCCTTCCCCCTCGTCCTGAGGGGGCTGTCGGCCCGTCACGAGGGCCAGCACCGGGACGCGCTCAGCGGCCTTGACCTGACCCTCGACCAGGGACGGCGGGTCGCCGTGGTCGGTGCCTCCGGTTCCGGCAAGACGACCCTCGCCCAGGTCCTCCTGCGGTTCCTCGACCCGGAAGCGGGTTCCTACACGCTGGCCGGCGTCGACGCGTACGCGGTGGAGAGCGACGACGTCCGGCGGCTCGTCGGGCTGTGCGCCCAGGACGCGCACCTCTTCGACAGCTCCGTGCGCGAGAACCTGCTGCTCGCGCGCAGGGACGCCACCGACACGGATCTGCGGGACGCGCTGGACCGGGCCCGGCTGCTGGACTGGGTGGACGGGCTGCCCGATGGGCTCGACACGCTGGTCGGCGAGCACGGGGCCCGGCTGTCGGGCGGCCAGCGGCAGCGGCTGGCGCTCGCCCGGGCGCTGCTCGCCGATTTCCCTGTACTGGTCCTGGACGAACCCGCCGAGCACCTCGACCTGGCCACCGCGGACGCGCTCACCGCCGACCTGCTGGCGGCCACCGAGGGCCGGACGACGGTACTGATCACCCATCGGCTGGCGGGCCTGGAGGCGGTGGACGAGGTGATCGTGCTCGACGGCGGCCGGGTGGCGCAGCGCGGGCCGTACCGGGAACTGGCCGCCGTGACCGGCCCGTTCCGGACGATGGCGGAACGGGAGGCGGCGACGGAATCACCGGCGCAGGCGCCTGGCGGCCTGCTGACCGCGCCCTAGGACCGCCCGGCGCTCCGGGTCAGTCGCGGGCGGCCAGCAGCCGTTCGATCACGACCGCGACACCGTCCTCGTTGTTGGCGGCCGTGCGGCCGGAGGCGGCGGCGATCACGGCGGGGTGGGCGTTGCCCATCGCGTACGAGCGTCCGGCCCAGGTCAGCATCTCGACGTCGTTGGGCATGTCGCCGAAGGCCACGACCTCCTCGTGGGAGATGCCGCGCTCGGCGCACTCCAGGGCCAGCGTGCTGGCCTTGGAGACCCCCGGACCGCTGATCTCCAGCAGGGCGCTGGGGCTGGACCGGGTGACGGTGGCGCGGTCGCCGACGGCCAGCCGGGCGAGGGTGAGGAAGGCGTCGGGGTCGAGGTCGGGGTGGAAGGCGAGGATCTTGAGCACGGGTTCGCCGGTGCCGAGCCCGTCGGCCGCGAGGATCTCCTCGGCGGGCAGCAGGTGGTCCGGCTTCTCCATGTGCAGCTTGGGATAGGCGGGCTCCTGGTGGAAGCCGTACGTCTGCTCGACCGCGTACACCGTGCCGGGCGCGGCCTCGCGCAGCAGGCGCACCGCGTCCAGCGCGTTCTCCCTGGCCAGTTCGCGTACCTTCACGAAGCGGTGGGCGCCGGGGCCGCCGTGCAGGTCGACCACGGCGGCGCCGTTGCCGCAGATCGCGAGGCCGTGGCCGTGCACGTGCGCGCTGACCACGTCCATCCAGCGGGCCGGGCGGCCGGTGACGAAGAAGACCTCGATGCCCGCCTCCTCGGCGGCGGCCAGCGCGGCGACCGTCCTCGGGGAGACCGACTTGTCGTCGCGCAGCAGGGTGCCGTCGAGATCGGTGGCGATCAGCCGGGGCGGGGTCGCGCAGGCGGGGGTCTCGGGCTGTCTGGTCGCTGAGGTCACCGGCCCATTCTCGCGCATATGCCCGCACGCCAGTGCGGTGCGGCGCACAGATGAGACACAGACGACTTTCGCGGCCCCCGGCCGGACCCGGTCCCCCGTCCCGCGGGCTCAGGTCAGCTGGGCCGGGGCCTCCATGGCGATCTGCTCGAAGACCTTCTCGTCGGCGGCGAAGTCCGAGTCCGGGATGGGCCAGTGGATCACCAGCTCGGTGAAGCCCAGCTCCCGGTGGCGGCCGGCGAAGTCGACGAAGGCGTCCAGGGACGTCAGCGGACGGGCCCGGTCCGGGGTGAAGCCGGTGAGCAGCACCTTGTCCAGCGCGGACGCGTCCCGGCCGATCGCGGCGCAGGCCTCGCCGAGCCGCGCCGTCTGGCCGCGCAGTGCCTCGACGGACTGCTCGGGCGTGCCGTTCTCGTACAGCTTCGGGTCGCCGGTGGTGACCCATGCCTGTCCGTGCCGCGCGGCGAGCTTCAGCCCGCGCGGGCCGGTGGCCGCGACCGCGAAGGGCAGCCGGGGCCGCTGCACGCAGCCGGGGATGTCGCGCGCCTCGTGGGCCGAGTAGTACGTGCCCTCGTGCGTCACGGAGTCCTCGGTGAGCAGCCGGTCGAGCAGCGGCACGAACTCGGCGAACCGGTCGGCACGCTCGCGCGCGGTCCACGGCTCCTGGCCCAGTGCGGTGGCGTCGAAGCCGGTGCCGCCGGCGCCGATGCCGAGCGTCACCCGGCCTCCCGAGATGTCGTCGAGGGAGATCAGTTCCTTGGCGAGCGTCACGGGGTGCCGGAAGTTCGGCGAGGTGACGAGGGTGCCCAGGCGGATCCGGTCGGTGACGGAGGCGGCGGCGGTGAGCGTCGGGATCGCGCCGAACCACGGGCCGTCCCGGAAGCTGCGCCAGGAGAGGTGGTCGTAGGTGTACGCGGTGTGGAAGCCCAGTTCCTCGGCCCGCGTCCAGGCGGTACGGCCGCCTTCGTTCCAGCGGCGGTACGGCAGGATCACGGTGCTCAGGCGCAGACTCATGCGTTCGAGACTAAGGGGCGCCGTCGGCGGTGGACGAAACGGTCACCGTATGCGGCGGCTCAGCCACGGCGTGAGCAGGTACACGGGGACGGTCTCCTTGTACGTGCGGTCGCCGGGCAGCGGCACGACCAGCGAGGAGACGGGCGGGAAGCGGCGGGAGCGGACGCTGGCCAGGCCGCCGAAGACCGAGCGCAGGAACGCGGGCACGTCGTCGCGCGGGACGTCGTGGAACTCGACGCCCTCCACCGTGATGAGCGCGTCGTCGTCCGGGTAGAGCCGCACGCTCACCTGCGGCGCCCCGCCGAACTCGGCGTACGCCTCGTGCGGCAGCGAACCGTCGGGGTCCGCGGTGACACCGACGCCCGCCGCCACGCGCCGGGAGGTCCGGTCGGCGCCGATGTCGTGGGTCACCTCGATCTCGCGGCCGTGCTCGGCGGCGATCGCGTGCAGGGCGGTCACGGCCGCCTCGGTCGTGGGGAGGTGGTCCCTGCGGTCGCTCTGGTCCATACCGGTCATCATGCAGGGTCAGTGCGGGCCGGGGAAGCGCAGGTACCCCGGCGGTACGGCCCGGGTCAGCCACACCCCGTTCGCGCTGACGTGGAAGACGTGCCCGTCCCGGTGCATCGCGCCGGCGTCGACGGAGAGGACGACCGGGCGTCCGCGGCGGGCGCCGACCCGGGTCGCGGTCTCGCGGTCGGCCGACAGGTGCACGTCGTGCCGGTTCATCGGGCGCAGCCCCTCGCTCCGGATCGCGTCCAGGTACCGGTCCACGGTCCCGTGGTAGAGGTACGGCGGCGGGGTCGCCGGGGGCAGTCCGAGGTCGACGTCGACGCTGTGGCCCTGGCTGGCGCGGATCCGGGCGCCCTCGATCGCGAAGCGCTGCTTGTCGTTGGCGGCGACGACGTGGTCCAGTTCCTCGCGGGTGACGGGGAAGCCGTGCGCGGCCGCGGCGGCGAGCAGTGTGTCGATCTCCACCCAGCCGGCCTCGTCGAGCGTGAGGCCGATGCGCTCGGGCTGGTGGCGCAGGTGCTTCGAGAGGTACTTCGACACCTTCACGGTGCGCCGTTCGTCCCTCATCCTGTCGTTCTGTCCTATGGTCGGCTTGTCGTTCGTTTCGCCGTTCGGTCTGTGGTTCTTCTCGTCGTTCATCCGGCCAGCGTGCCGGGAGAGACGCGGATCACGCAGCTCTTTTTTCGCGGGAGGTTTGATCCACAGCCAAGTGCTGTTATCCACAAGGAATTTGGCGGCGCTGTGGACAACGGCCGGGTGATTCAGGGTGTTTCGCCAAGATCGGTAACAGGCCTGTGATCTGCGGTGAGGGCGTCCAAGTGCCGCGCTCGCGCCTCCCGTTCGGCGGCCAGTGCGATGAACTCGGCGATGTGCTCCGGGCCAACGAGGCTCCGTACGGACTCGATCGTGTCGGCGGGCAGGGCCACGGTGCGCGTCTGGTCCGGGGTCTCCGCCCGCTCCTCCGCCCCGAGCCGTCTGCGCACCTCGCGGGTGGCGAACAGGCGCATGGCCCGCGCCAGTTCGGCGTCCACCGTCAGCTGGGCCAGCGGACGCAGGCGCCGTACCAGCGAGGCCGCTTCGGCCGCCTTCGCGTCGGTGCGGTGGTGCGGGTCGTCGAGATAGCGGGCGAAGACGTGCTCGGTGGTGAACTCCAGGAAACGGGCGGCTATGTGCTCCACCTGGACCCTCAACTCCCGCAGATGACCGGCGATCGCGGTGAGCGGTACCCCGGCCGCGTGCAACTCGGCTGCCACGGCCAGCTCCTGAGGGCTCGGCACGAGGAACGAACCGGGGTCGCCGGGCACCGGCTCCAGGATGCCGAGCGCCACGGCCTCGGCCACGGCCGTGTCGTCGGGTGCGCCGCCGAAGCGGGCGTCCAGGTCGGCGCGGGACAGACGGGCCGGCTGCTCGTCGGTCCAGGGACCCTCGGCCTCGGTGACGAGCCCGAGGACACCGGCCAGGCCGCGGCCGGTGTCCCAGGCGTCGAGCAGTTCCCTGATGGAGGCCAGGGTGTAGCCGCGGGCGAGGAGGTCGGCGATCTGGTGGAGGCGGGTGAGATGCGCGTCGGAGTACAGGTTGGCCCGGCCCTGGCGCTCGGGGCGGGGGAGCAGGCCCTTGTCCTGGTAGGCGCGGACGGTGCGGACGGTGGTCCGGGACAGGCGGGCCAGGTCCTCGATGCGATAGGCGGACCCGGCCGGGGACCCGGCTGTCACAGCCTCGGCTCCACCCGCGCGATCCTGCGCAGCACCCCCGGTGCCACCCGCGACAGCAGCCGCACCCCGCGCGCCTCCGGCGTCACCGGGACCACCGCCCGGTTGTGCTCCACCGCCTCCAGGATCGCCGAGGCGACCTTCTCCGGCGGGTAGTTCCGCATCCCGTAGAGCCGGGCCGAGCGCTGCTGCCTGCGCCGCTGCTCCTCCTCGTCGACCCCGGTGAAGCGGGCGGTCGACGTGATGCCGGTGTTGACGATGCCGGGGCAGATCGCGGTCACGCCGATGCGCCGGCCGGCGAGTTCGGCGCGCAGGCACTCGGACAGCATCAGGACCGCGGCCTTGGACGTGCTGTAGGCCGGCAGTGCCCGCGAGGGCTGGAAGGCGGCCGCCGAGGCGACGTTCACGATGTGGCCGCCCTGGCCGCGCTCGGCCATCCGGGCGCCGAACAGGCGGCAGCCGTGGATCACGCCCCACAGGTTGACGTCCAGGACCTTGCGCCAGTCCTCCGTGGTCGTCGTGAGGAAGGAGCCGGACAGGCCGATGCCCGCGTTGTTGACCAGCACGTCCAGCACCCCGTACGTGCGGTGCACGCGCTCGGCGAGCCTCTCCATGGCCTGTTCGTCGGAGACGTCGGCCGTCTCGGCCCAGGCGTCCGCCGCGCCGATCAGCCGGGACAGCTCGGCGGTGCGGACGGCGGCCTCGGCGTCCCGGTCGACGGCCACCACGCGCGCGCCCGCCTCCGCGAACGCGAACGCCGTGGCCCGGCCGATGCCGCTGCCCGCGCCGGTGACCAGGACCAACTGGCCGCCGAACCGCTGGGCATGGCGGTCCGCACGCTTCGGCTCGGCGCCCCGGCCGTCCTCCACGGAGATCACGAACTCCTCGATCCAGGCCGCCACCTGGTCCGGGCGGGTGCGCGGGATCCAGTGCTTGTCGGGCAGGGTGCGGCGGGTCAGCCGGGGTGCCCAGCGCTCCAGGTCGTCGTAGAGGCGCTCGGAGAGGAACGCGTCGCCGAGGGGCGTGATGAGCTGCACGGGCGCGTGCGCGTAGGCGTCCTCGCGCGGGCGGCGCAGCCGGGGCCGGACGTTGTCGCGGTACAGCCAGGCGCCGTGGGCCGCGTCGGAGCGCAGGGAATCGGTCGGGTAGTCCCCGGCGGGGAGCTTCTCGGCCCGTCGCAGGATGCCGGGCCAGGCCCTGCCGAGCGGGCCGCGCCAGGCCAGTTCCGGCACGACCGGGGTGTGCAGCAGGTACACGTACCAGGACTTGGCGCCCTGGCCGAGGAGCTGGCCGACCCGGCGGGGCGTCGGGCGCTTCACGCGCGCGTTGATCCAGTGCCCGAAGTGGTCGAGGGAGGGGCCGGACATCGAGGTGAAGGAGGCGATCCGGCCCTCCGTGCGGCCCACGGTGGCGAACTCCCAGGACTGCACCGAGCCCCAGTCGTGGCCGACCAGGTGCACCGGCCGGTCCGGGCTGACGGTGTCGATCACCGCGAGGAAGTCGTCGGTCAGCTTGGCCAGCGTGAAGCCGCCGCGCAGTGGCTGCGGTGCGGTCGAGCGGCCGTGGCCCCGGACGTCGTAGAGCACCACGTGGAAGCGCTCGGCCAGGCGGGGCGCGACCTCGGACCAGACCTCCTTGCTGTCCGGATAGCCGTGGACGAGGACGACCGTCGGCTGTGCCGGGTCGCCCAGTTCCGCCACGCACAGCTCGATGCCGCCGGTGTGCACCCGCCGCTCGCGTGCGCCCTTCAGTGCCGTCACTTGTCCTCCGCCCAGCGCCGCACGTGCGGCAGATCGTCGTCCAGCCAGAAGGCGCTCTGCTCGGGATCCCGGGAGTCGGTGACCACGAGGATCTCCTCGAACTTGGCTCCGGTGCCCCGGAAGCCGAGATGGGGTTCGACCGCCCACAGGCCGGGCCGCGGCGGGTGGTCGGAGAAGCGGTACGGCGACCACAGGGGCGACCAGCCGTCGCGGTGGCCGTGCAGGGCGTCGGAGGCGAGCCCCTTCAGGGACTGGGTGCCGAACCCGAACAGCTGCGGTGACCAGCGGCGCTGTTTCACCCGGTCCACCTTGTGGGCGATCACGCCGAACGGGTACGCGCGATGCCGGTTGGCGTAGCCCTGGCGGACCATGAGGCGGTCCACGTCCTCGTAGATCTCGCGCAGCGGGCGGCGCTCGCGCACCTCGCGCAGGATCAGTGCCCGGTGTGCTTCCAGGTCGGCCATCAGCCGGTCCTGCACCGGGTTGACGCCGAGCGACCCGGAGTAGCCGATGTCGGCCGTGCAGCCCTCGAACACCGGGGCCATGTCGAGGATGAACGGCATCCCCGGCTCCAGCCTGCGGTCGGTCGGGAAGAACTGCAGCGGTACGCGGAAGTCCGTGAAGGCGGTGCGGTCGCCGAACCAGGCGAAGGGGAGGTGGAACCAGTCCCGCACGCCGCGGGCGCGCAGCCACTCGCGCTGCATCCGGGCCGCCTCGCGCTCGGTGATCCCGGGCTCCAGCCGGGCCGCGACCGCCTCCGCGCAGTCGTAGGCGAGCCGCTGCACGCGCCGGAAACCCTGGAGCTCCGTGGCGCGTTCGGAGAGTACGTCCTGCGCTGTCGTCGTCATCCGCTCCGTCCCCGTCGACTGCGGTACGCGTCCGTAACCTGACACTGGTGAATGTGACAGTTGTTAGAGACAACGTCAATAGGAGGTGCGGGGGCTGTGGACAACTCCGCGTAGCCCTCAGGCAGGGGATCCCCTAGGGTCCCGTAATACTCGAGAGTGACCCGAAGACGGCTCTCGGGTCTGACGACCCCCGGCGGTCCGGGTCACTACCTTCGATGGCGTGACTGTGATCGCGACCGAAAGCCTGAGCAAGCGGTTCCCCCGGGTGACCGCGCTCGACCGGCTGTCCGTGGACATCGGACCCGGTGTGACCGGACTCGTCGGAGCCAACGGCGCCGGCAAGTCCACCCTGATCAAGATCCTGCTGGGTCTGTCCCCCGCCAGCGAAGGCCGAGCCGAAGTGCTCGGCCTGGACGTGGCGACCAAGGGTGCCGCCATCCGCGAGCGGGTGGGCTACATGCCGGAGCACGACTGCCTGCCGCCCGACGTCTCGGCCACCGAGTTCGTCGTGCACATGGCCCGCATGTCCGGCCTGCCGCCCGCCGCCGCGCGCGAGCGCACCGCCGACACCCTGCGCCATGTCGGGCTCTACGAGGAGCGGTACCGCCCCATCGGCGGCTACTCGACCGGCATGAAGCAGCGCGTGAAGCTCGCGCAGGCGCTGGTCCACGACCCGCAGCTGGTCTTCCTGGACGAGCCGACCAACGGCCTCGACCCGGTCGGCCGTGACGAGATGCTCGGCCTGATCCGCCGGATCCACACCGACTTCGGCATCTCGGTCCTGGTCACCTCGCACCTGCTCGGCGAGCTGGAACGCACCTGCGACCACGTGGTCGTCGTCGACGGCGGCAAGCTGCTGCGGTCCAGCTCCACCACCGACTTCACGCAGTCCACGACCACCCTCGCGATCGAGGTCACCGACAGCGACGAGCACCCCGACGGCACCCGCGCGGTGCGCGAGGCGCTGCACGCGCGCGGGGTGGAGACGAACGCCGAGGGCGGCGGACTCCCCGGCGCCGGCCACATCCTGCTGCTCACCGCCCAGGGCGAGGAGACGTACGACCTGGTGCGTGACGTCGTCGCCGACCTCGGGCTCGGCCTGGTCCGCATGGAGCAGCGCAGACACCACATCTCCGAGGTCTTCACCAGCAGCGACGAGCAGCGGAAGGAGGCGGCCGTCCATGGCGGTTGAGCAGCCTCTGGCCACCCCCGCGGGTGACCAGTCCCGGATCCACGACATCGGCTACCGCGGCTACGACGGCCCGCGCCTGGGCCGCGCCTACGCGCGCGTCTCCCTCTACTCGCAGACGCTGCGCGGCTCCTACGGCCTCGGCCGCTCGGTGAAGTCCAAGGTGCTGCCGATGCTGCTGTTCGCGGTGATGTGCGTGCCGGCGGCCATCATGGTCGCGGTCGCCGTCGCCACCAAGGCGCACGACCTGCCGGTGTCCTACACCCGCTACGCGATCATCATGCAGGCCGTCATCAGCCTGTACGTCGCCTCGCAGGCACCCCAGGCCGTCTCCCGCGACCTGCGCTTCAAGACCATCCCGCTGTACTTCTCGCGGCCCATCGAGACCGCAGACTACGTCCAGGCCAAGTTCGCGGCCCTGGCCTCGGCTCTCTTCATCCTCACCGGCGCCCCGCTGGTCGTGCTCTACGTGGGCGCCCTGCTCTCCAAGATGGACTTCGCCCACCAGAGCGAGGGGTTCGGCCAGGGCCTGCTCTCGGTGGCCCTGCTGTCCCTCCTGCTGGCCGGCATCGGCCTGGTCATCGCGTCGGTCACGCCGCGCCGCGGCTTCGGCATCGCCGCCGTGATCGCCGTACTGACCATCTCCTACGGCGCGGTCTCCACCCTCCAGGCCATCGCCGACGCCCAGGGCAGCACCGGCGCCGTCCCGTGGATCGGCCTGTTCTCCCCGGTCACCCTGATCGGCGGCCTGAGCACCGCCCTGCTCGGCGGCACCAACACCTTCCCGGGCGGCGACGGTCCCTCGCACGCCCAGGGCGCGGTGTACCTGCTCGTCATCGTCGGCCTCATCGCCGCCTGCTACGGCCTGCTGCTGCGCCGCTACAAGAAGGTGGGACTGTGACCACGCTCTCCATCGACCACGTCTCCCGCTGGTTCGGCAACGTGGTCGCCGTCAACGACATCACCATGACCATCGGCCCCGGCGTCACCGGCCTGCTCGGCCCCAACGGCGCCGGGAAGTCCACCCTCATCAACATGATGGGCGGCTTCCTCGCCCCCTCCACCGGCACGGTCACCCTCGACGGGCAGCCGGTCTGGCGCAACGAGGACATCTACCGGCACATCGGCATCGTCCCCGAGCGGGAGGCGATGTACGACTTCCTCACCGGCCGCGAGTTCGTCGTCGCCAACGCCGAGTTGCACGGTCTCGGCGCCAAGGCCGCGCAGAAGGCGCTGGCCACCGTCGAGATGGAGTATGCGCAGGACCGCAAGATCTCGACGTACTCCAAGGGCATGCGCCAGCGCGTGAAGATGGCGTCCGCCCTGGTCCACGACCCCTCGCTGCTCCTGCTCGACGAGCCCTTCAACGGCATGGACCCGCGCCAGCGCATGCAGCTGATGGACCTGCTGCGCCGGATGGGCGACGACGGCCGCACCGTGCTGTTCTCCTCGCACATCCTCGAAGAGGTCGAGCAACTCGCCTGGCACATCGAGGTGGTGGTCGCCGGACGGCACGCGGCCAGCGGCGACTTCCGCAAGATCCGCCGGCTGATGACCGACCGCCCGCACCGCTACCTGATCCGCTCCAGCGACGACCGGGCCCTCGCGGCCGCGCTGATCGCCGACCCGTCGACCTCGGGCATCGAAGTCGACGTCACCGAGGGCGCGTTGCGCATCCAGGCCGTCGACTTCGGCCGGTTCACCGCCCTGTTGCCGAAGGTCGCCCGCGACCACGGCATCCGGCTGCTCACGGTCTCGCCGTCCGACGAGTCCCTGGAATCCGTGTTCTCTTACCTGGTCGCGGCGTAGGAGGCCGAAGATGTACGACCCCACAGTCGCCCGGCTCACCTATCGAGCCCTGCTCGGCCGCCGCCGGGCCCTCATCCTGGGGGCGCTGCCCCTGCTGCTCATCGCGATCTCCGTCGTCGTCCGCGGCCTGGCGGGAGCGGACGACCAGACCGCCTCCGACCTGCTCGGCGGCCTCGCGCTCGCGACCATGGTGCCGATCATCGGTGTCATCGCCGGCACCGGCGCGATCGGCCCGGAGATCGACGACGGCTCGGTGGTGTACCTGCTGTCCAAGCCGATCAAGCGGCCCACGATCATCCTCACCAAGCTGATCGTGGCGATCGCCGTGACGATGGTGTTCTCGGCCCTGCCGACGCTGATCGCCGGCTTCATCCTGAACGGCAACGGCCAGCAGATCGCCGTCGCCTACACCGTCGCCGCGCTGGTCGCGTCGATCGCCTACGCGGCGCTCTTCCTGCTGCTGGGCACGGTGTCCCGGCACGCGGTGGTCTTCGGTCTCGTCTACGCGCTGGTCTGGGAGGCCCTGTTCGGCTCCCTGGTCCCCGGCGCGCGCACGCTGAGCGTCCAGCAGTGGGCCCTGGCGGTCGCCCACAAGGTGACGGGCGGCGAGCTGGTCACGTCCGACGTGTCCCTGACGACGGCCACGGTGCTGCTGGTCGTGGTGACGGTCCTCGCCACCTGGTACGCCGGCCAGAAGCTGCGCTCGCTGACGCTGGCGGGCGAGGAGTAGACACCCGCTTTACTGACGGGGGCTTGACCTTTGCCCAGGCACACTGGGCAAAGGAGGGCGCTCTGTGGAGAGGAACGGGGATGGCTGAGGACTGGGACGGCGTCGTCCTGAACGAGGAGTTCATACGGTCGGCCGAGACCTCGGAGCCGTCCGCGCGAGCCCGGATGCTGGCCGCGAAGTGGCGCGCGGAGGCGCCGGAACCGCAGCCGTGGCGGTCGGACAGGGCGCCGGCGGGATGGTTCTTCAGCAAGGCACGGCGCAAGTGGTGGCGCCGGTAGGCGGTCTTCGACCGCGGGCCGGCGGGCGGGTCCCGGGCCGCGGGGCCGGTCCCGCGGCCACCGGTTAATTCGGTGGCAGCCGACTCGGCCCCAGGCCACACTCGTTGTACCACCACGAACGGGGAGAGGAGCCGGACGATGTCCATGCACGGCAGTACGTCCCGCTCCCGTCAGGGCAGCCGTCGGCGGATCGCCGGGTAGCTGCCCGGGGCGGCCGCTTCGAGCACGCGATGGTCGCTCTCGCGTGGGCCGCCCACCCGGAGGATTGGCCGAGTGGTAAGGCACCGGCTCGCCCTGTGCTTCAGGAAAGCGAGCCATGGTCGGGCCCGGAAAGCCCGCGCACGTTCGATCCGTGCATCCTCCGCACCGCCGCGGCGGCCCGGCAGGGCTCAGCCGAGCAGACGCTCCAGCACCACCGCGATCCCGTCCTCCTCGTTGGAGGACGTCACCTCGTCGGCCACCGCCTTCAGTTCCTCGTGCGCATTGGCCATGGCCACGCCACGAGCCGCCCACGCGAACATCGGGATGTCGTTCGGCATGTCGCCGAAGGCGATCGTGTCGCCCGACTTCAGCCCGAGCCGCCGCGCGGCCAGCGACAGGCCGGTCGCCTTCGACAGCCCCAGCGGCAGCAGCTCCACGATTCCCTCGCCCGCCATGGCCACCGTGACGAAACCGCCGGCCGCCCGCCGGGCGACCTCGGCCAGCTCGTCGTCGGAGAGCCGCGGGTGCTGGATGTAGATCTTGTTCAGCGGCGCCGCCCAGAGGTCCGCCACGTCCGTCAGCGGCGTCGAGGGGAGCGTGCCGGTCACCGCGTAGCCGGGACCCACCAGCACCTCGCCGTCGAGGCCGTCACGGCTCGCGGCGAGGTACAGCGGACCGGCCTCCGCCTCGATCTTCGCCAGCGCGACCCCGGCCAGCTGACGGTCCAGGGTCACGGACGTCAGCAGGCGGTGCGACCCGGCGTCGTACACCTGCGCGCCCTGACCGCACACGGCGAGGCCGTGGTAGCCGAGGTCGTCCAGGATGTGCCGGGTCCAGGGGACGGCACGGCCGGTGACGACGATGTGCGCGGCGCCCGCCGCGGTGGCCGCGGCGAGCGCGTCACGGGTGCGCCGCGAGATCGACTCACCGGCGCCGAGCAGGGTTCCGTCGAGGTCGGTGGCGATGAGCCCGTAGGGGAAGCTCACCGGGACACCGGCTCCAGGACCTCCCGGCCGCCCAGGTACGGGCGCAGCACCTCGGGGACCCGGACCGAACCGTCGGGCAGCTGGTGGTTCTCCAGGATGGCCACGATCGTCCGCGGTACGGCGCACAGCGTGCCGTTCAGCGTGGCCAGCGGCTTGATCTGCTTGCCGTCACGGACGCGGATCGACAGCCGGCGGGACTGGAACTCGGTGCAGTCCGAGGTCGACGTCAGCTCGCGGTACTTGCCCTGCGTCGGGATCCACGCCTCGCAGTCGAACTTGCGGGCCGCGGAGGAGCCGAGGTCGCCGGTGGCGACGTCGATCACGCGGAACGGCAGCTCCAGCGAGGTCAGCCACTGCTTCTCCCAGGCCAGCAGACGCTGGTGCTCCGCCTCCGAGTCCTCGGGGGCGACGTAGGAGAACATCTCGACCTTGTCGAACTGGTGGACGCGGAAGATGCCCTTGGTGTCCTTGCCGTGCGAACCGGCCTCACGGCGGAAGCAGGGCGAGAAGCCGGCGTAGCGCAGCGGCAGCCGCTCCGCGTCGATGATCTCGTCCATGTGGTAGGCGGCGAGGGCCACCTCGGACGTGCCGACCAGGTAGAGGTCGTCCTTGTCCAGGTGGTAGACGTCCTGGGCCGCCTGGCCGAGGAAGCCGGTGCCCGCCATGGACTGCGGCCGGACCAGCGCCGGGGTCAGCATCGGCGTGAAGCCGGCCTCGGTGGCCTGTGCGATCGCCGCGTTGACCAGCGCCAGCTCCAGGAGGGCGCCGACACCGGTCAGGAAGTAGAAGCGGGAGCCGGAGACCTTGGCGCCGCGCTCGACGTCGATCGCGCCGAGCAGCTGGCCGAGCTCCAGGTGGTCCTTGGGCTCGAAGCCCTCGGCGCCGAAGTCGCGGATCGTGCCGTGCGTCTCCAGCGTGACGAAGTCCTCCTCGCCGCCGACGGGCACGTCGGGGTGGACGAGGTTGCCGAGCCTGAGCAGCAGCTCTTGGGTCTCGGCGTCGGCCGCGTCGCGCTCGGCGTCGGCGCTCTTGACGTCCGCCTTCAGCTGCTCGGCCTGCTTCAGCAGCTCGGCCTTCTCGTCGGCGGAGGCCTTCGGGATGAGCTTGCCGAGCTGCTTCTGTTCGTTGCGCAGCTCGTCGAAGCGGACGCCGGAGGACCTGCGCCGCTCGTCGGCGGAGAGGAGGGCGTCGACGAGGGCGACGTCCTCTCCACGGGCGCGCTGGGACGCGCGCACACGGTCGGGGTCCTCACGGAGCAGACGTAGGTCAATCACGGGGCCAAGGCTACCGGTGCGGGGTTGCCCCCCACTAATCACTATGGACCCGTGTTCCGAATCGCGGCTTACGTTCCGCTATGAGGGAATTGCCGAGCGTGTCAATAAAAAGTGTCTCACTCCCTGGGACGGGGCACGCCGACGGCCCGCGGTTGACTTGATTCCCTTGTGGAGAACGGGATTTGGGGATCGGTTGTCCACAGGGATCCACACCCTCCGGAGAGTTATCCACAGGGTGTGTGGACGACGTGTGGACTCCGGAATTGATCACTCCGTGGCCGGTCCGCGAAGAAGGGAATTCCCCATCCAAACCTGGACAACACCCACTTTCGAGTGGAAAGGCGTCGCTCCAAAAGATGAACCATGGGAAACGAGTGGACGAAGGGTGATGTGGGTGATCACCGGCCCGCCGGTGGGCTGTGGGCCGATTTGTCGACAGGGTCAGGCGTTCCTGTCGACTTGTCCCCAGGTCGAGTTGAGGACCTGTGGATAACTCCTGTGGATAACGAAGATATGGACGTATGGCCGGTTAGAAGCGGCCGTCCTGGCAGCGCGCCACCCAGTCCGAGGCCGCCATGAACTCCGCGTCCGACGTCCCCGGACGGGTCGGTCCGGCCGTCTCTCCCGGCCTGATGTCCGCACGCGGGTACGAGCCGAGGAACCGCACCTGGCGGCAGATCCGCTTCAGCCCCATCAGGGCCTCCGCCACCCGGCGGTCGGAGATGTGGCCCTCGGCGTCGACGCAGAAGCAGTAGTTGCCGATGCCCGCGCCGGTGGGCCGGGACTGCAGCAGCATGAGGTTGATCCCCCGGGTGGCGAACTCGCCGAGCAGATCGCGCAGACCGCCGGGGTGGTCGTCGTTCTGCCAGAGCACGACCGAGGTCTTGTCCGCGCCGGTCGGGGCCGCGGGCCGGGCCGGACGGCCGACCAGGACGAACCGGGTCTGCGCGTTCTGCGCGTCGTGGATCTCGGTCTCCAGGGCCTCCAGGCCGTACCGCTCGGCCGCGAACTCGCCGGCGAACGCGGCGTCGTACCGGCCCTCCTGCACCAGCCGGGCGCCGTCCGCGTTCGAGGCGGCGGACTCCCACAGGGCGTTGGGCAGGTGGGTCCGCAGCCAGTTGCGGACCTGCGGCTGGGCGACCGGATGCGCGGTCACCGTCTTGATGTCGGACATCTTGGTGCCCGGCCGGACCAGCAGCGCGAAGGTGATCGACAGCAGCACCTCGCGGTAGATCGTCAGCGGCTCGCCCGCGACCAGCTCGTCGAGGGTCGTGGTGACCCCGCCCTCGACGGAGTTCTCGATCGGCACGAACGCGGCCTCGGCCTCGCCGACGCGTACCGCGTCCAGCGCGGACTGCACGGAGACGTAGGGGACGAGCTCCCGGGTGGCCGTCTCCGGAAGCGTGCGCAGGGCGACTTCGGTGAAGGTGCCTTCGGGACCGAGATACGCATAGCTCGCTGGCATGCCCTCACCCTAATGGGCGCAGGGGAGCAAGGGCCGCCCGTATCCATCGGATCCACTCGACCGGGTGGTTTGAAACCCGGAAGCGCAACGCCGGGCCGCCTCAGCCCTCCAGCAGCCGCTGCCCCACGTACTCCCCGGCGGCCGCCCCGCCCGGCACCGCGAACAGTCCGCTCGCCTCGTGCCGGATGTACTGCGAGAGCGCGTCCCCGCGGTCCAGCTTCCGCTGCACCGGCACGAACCCGCGCAGCGGATCCGCCTGCCAGCAGACGAAGAGCAGTCCCGCGTCCGGCGTACCGTCCGCGTCGATGCCGTCGTGGTACGAGAACGGGCGCCGCAGGATGGCCGCGCCGCCGTTCTGGTCGGGCCGGGTGATCCGGGCGTGGGCGTTCAGCGGGACCACGTACTCGCCGTCGGACCTGGCCTTCTCCAGGTCCATCGCGGTGGTCTCGGACCCTCCGGACAGCGGTGCCCCGTTCGACTTCCTGCGTCCGACGACGTTCTCCTGGTCCGCGAGCGACAGCTTCTCCCAGTCGTCGAGGAGCATGCGGATGCGGCGGACCACGGCGTAGGAGCCGTTCGCCATCCAGGCCGGGCCGGGGGAACCGGAGGACGGCACGAAGATCCGCCGGTCGAAGTCGGACTCCGTCGGCTTCGGATTGCGCGTGCCGTCGAGCTGGCCCATGAGGTTGCGGGCCGTCATGGGACGGCCGGTGGCACCCGGGCTGCGGTTGAAGCCGTTCATCTGCCAGCGCACCCGGGCGGCGCTGCCCGCGTCCTTCTGGACGGCGCGCAGCGCGTGGAAGGCGACCAGGGCGTCGTCGGCCCCGATCTGCACCCACAGGTCGCCGTTGCTGCGGGACGGGTCGAGGTGGTCGGAGGAGAAGTCGGGCAGCGGGTCCAGGGCGGACGGGCGCTGCTTCTCCAGGCCGGTGCGGGAAAAGAAGCTGTTGCCGAAGCCGAAGGTGACGGTCAGCGACGAGGGACCGGCGTCACGGGCCACGTCCGTGTCGTCCTGCGTCATCGCCTCGCCCGCCATCAGCCGCTCGGCCGTCGTCGACCAGCGGCGCAGCAGCGCGGCGGCCTCCTTGCGGCCCGCGCCCGCCGCCAGGTCGAAGGCGACGAGATGGCCGCGCGCCTGGAGACCCTCGGTGATGCCGGGCTGATGTTTCCCGTGAAACATCGCGCGGTCGGAACCCACCGAGGTCAGCGGAGTGGCCTGCGCGGGTGCGGCCGCGTAGCCGACGCCCGCGCCCGCAGCGCCGAGCACGAGGCCGCCGGCCCCGGCGGAGCCGAGCAGCGCGCGCCGGCTGAGGCCCGCGGCCGGCGGGCTCTCCCCGGTGACCGGCGGGCGGAGGGACTGGGATGGTTCAGCCATGGTGCGGTTCAGCCGATCTGCGCGTTCTTGGAGACGGTCACCTGGTCGATGTCGGAGGTCCGCACGGTCACCGAGACCTGCCAGTCGCCGGCCATCGGGATCTGCACGCCGTCGGCGGCCCAGTGCCCGGTGGTGACGTGGTCGGGGGCGACGGGAAGCGGGCCGATCTTCTTGGCGGCGAGCGTGAAGGCGACCTTCACCTCGGGGATGTCGAAGGCCCGGCCGTTGGGGCGCTGGACGTATACGTGCATCTCGTTGAGGCCCACGGCCGCGGGGTCGAGGTCGACGCGGACGACGCCCTTGCCGTCCGTGCCGCCGGTGTCGAACGACATGTCGAGGGTCAGCGCGCCCCCGGAGGAACTCGACGCCGAGGACGACGAGGAGGACGCCGCCGCGGCCTTGGCGTCCTGCTCGGTGCGGCCCGGTTCGGTCTGCGTCAGCACGGTCGTGACCGCGAGCAGGACGACCGCGACCCCGGCCTCGGCGAGCACCGAGCGGCGCAGGCCGAAGCGGTTCGGATCGGCGTCCCGCACGCGCTTCTGCCGGGCGGCGTCCTTGGCGGCCTGCTGCCTGGCCAGCTGGGCCGCGCGGTCCGGGTCCGCCGTCTCGTCACGGGCGGGGGCGCCGGTGCCCACGGCCGTGTCCGCCGTGCCGGCCGCCTGCTTGGTGGCGGCGGACGCCTTGACGGTCTCCCTCTCCTCCTCCGCCTCCACCGAGGCGTCGACATTGGCCTCGACATCGACATCGGCCTCGCTCTCGGTCCGGGCCGAGTCCGTCGTCGTCGCGTCGTCCTCGTCGGTCCTCGCCACGGCCGTGGCCGCGAGCCGTCCCGTCCAGCGCCGGGAGACGGAGGCGATGCCGACCAGGAGCGCCACCAAGGCGATCTTGACCAGCAGCAGCTGTCCGTAGGCGGTGTCGGTGAAGGCCGACCAGGAGCCCAGCTGCCGCCAGGACTGGTAGACGCCGGTGCCGACCAGCGCCACCACGCTCCCGAAGGCCACGCGGGAGAAGCGGCGGACCGCGGTGGAGTCGACGGGGATGTCGGCCGGGGCCCGGTAGAGGGCGACCAGCAGCGCGGCCAGGCCGCCCAGCCAGGTGGCGACGGCCAGCAGGTGCAGGACGTCGACCGGCATCGCGATGCCCGGCTGGAGCCCGGTGGAGGCGTGCTCGGCCATGGCCCAGCTCGCCGCGAGCCCGGCGGCCACGACGGTTCCGCCGATGGCGAGGCCGAAGGTCAGGTCGCGCTTGTCCGCGCCCTCCTCGCGCTTGTCGTAGGTCCCGAAGAGGACGGCGATGAACAGCGCGGCGGCCGCGAGCAGCAGCAGCCGGGAGACCAGGGCGGCGCCGGTCTTGGTCTGCAGGACCTGGCCGAGCAGGTCGAGGTCGACGATGTCGCCGAAGCTGCCGGAGGTGGTGTACGAGCCGCGCAGCAGCAGCAGCCAGAGGGTGGCCGCGGTGAGCGTCAGCCAGCCGCCGACGACCAGCCGCTGCAGGGCCTGCACCCCGGCGCCGCGCTGCCAGCAGGCGAGCACGAAGGCGGCGCCGCCGACGAGCACGATGTACCCGGCGTAGGACATGTACCGCCCGAAGCCGTAGAGCCAGCCGACCGCTCCGCCGCCCGCGTTCTGGTCCCCGACCGAGGCGACGGTCGCGGAGGGGGCGCCGACGGAGAAGGTGTAGGCGCCGGCGACGGGGTGGCTGTCCGCCGAGACGACCTGCCAGGCGACGGTGTACGTGCCCTTGCCGAGGCCGCTCTTGAGCTGGACGCCGTAGCTCGTCCCGGTCAGGTTGTTCGGCTTGCCCAGGTCGACCCGCTTGCCCTGCGGGTCGAGGACCCTGATCGAGTCGTCGTTCGTCGACACGTTCTCGGAGAACGTGAGCGAGACCTGGTCGGGTGCCTTCGGGACCACCACCCCCTGGGCGGGGTCGCTGCCGGTCAGCGCGGCGTGCGCGGAGGCCGGTCCGGCGCCCGCCAGCAGCGCGCCGGTGACGGCGAGGAACAGCAGCACCAGCGTGCGCAGGCGGGGGGTGATGGTCCGGGTCAAGGTCGGTCCCTCCCTCAGTGTCCGGTCGACGGGTTGTACGTGGCGGACTTCACCGGCATCTCGACGGTGAGCGGACCGGATTTGGCGAACTTCAGTTTCAAGGTGATCGTGTCGCCCTGCTCCGGGCGGCGCTTCAGCTTCTCGAACATCAGATGGTTGCCACCGCTCTTGAACACGAGTTGACCGTGGGCGGGCACCTCGAAGGAGCTGACCTGCTCCATCGCCCCGCCGGTGGTCTCGTGCAGGGTGACCTGGCCCGCGGAGTCGCTGGTGACGGACGTCAGTTCGTCCTCGGTGCCGCTCCTGTTGGTGATCGTCAGGAAGCCGGCGGCCATGTCGGCGGAGACCGGCTGGGGCATGTAAGAGGCGCCGACGGACAGGTCGGTTCCCGAGGCGGTGTCCGAGCCGCCGCAGCCCGCGAGGAGCAGCGCGCTCGTCAGGGCTATGCCGGTCGTGGCCACGCCGGTCAGGGCGAGCCGCCGTCCGGTCGGCGCCGGGAGCCTCAGGACCGGACGCCTCACGGGTTCTCCCCCTTGATCAGCTTGGGGAGGTCCTTGGTGTAGTCGTCGACCGTGGCGTTCTCGCCGTAGAGGACGTACCCGCCGTCGGTCTTCGGGGAGAACGCCATGACCTGGGTGCCGTGCACCGAGACGGTCTTGCCGGTCTTCTTGTCCTTGTGGGTCGGCTCGATGGAGATGCCGATGCTGCGGGCACCGGCCTGGATGGTGGGGAAGTCGCCGGTCAGGCCGATGAACTCGGGGTCGATGCCCTTGAGCCACTTGCCGAGTTCGGCCGGGGTGTCGCGGCCCGGGTCGGTGGTGACGAACACGACCCGCAGCTTCTCCTGGTCCGCCTTGGGCAGCGCCTTCTTCGCGACCGCGAGGTTGTTCATGGTCAGCGGGCAGACGTCAGGGCAGTGCGTGTAGCCGAAGTAGACGAGCGTCGGCCTGCCCTTGGTCTCGGCCCGCAGGTCGTACTTCTTGCCGTGGGTGTCGGTGAGGACCAGGTCGGGCTTCGTGAACGGCTGGTCCAGGACGGTCGCGGCCTTGTTCGAGGTGTCTCCGGCGACCACGGTGACGGGTGACTTGGCGTCGTCGCCGCTGCCGCAGGCGGAGAGGGTGAGAGTGGCGGCGGCGAGCAGCGCGGCCGCGGCGAACGTCTTCTTGCGCATAGGAAAATGTCCCAGATGTGAGAGATCCGGCGCGCACCGGGGGCGTACGAGGGCTACCGGGGCGTACGAAGCTGTCGGAGCCTCGACAGCCTCGCACGGCCCCCTGTGCGCGTTACGGACGTGGAGCTCAGGCCTCGGAGCCGGTGGACCGGCGGCGGCCGGCGAGGGCGCCGTAGGCGACCCCGGCCGCGCCGACCACGATGCCGACGACACCGAGGACGCGGGCGGTGGTGTCACTGCCGCCCGTGGCACCGGAGTCGTCGGAGGCCGTGGTCTCGGTCTTGGCCGCGGTGTCCTCGGCGGCGGTTGCGTGGTGGTCGTCGGTGGCGGCGGACAGCGCGAGCGTCGGCGCCGGGTTCTCGGGTTCCTCCTGGCCCTTCTGCTGGACCTCGATCCAGCGGACGACCTCCTTGTTGGAGTACGTCTGGATCGCCTTGAAGATCAGCTCGTCGGTGTTCTCGGGCAGGGCGCCGACCGAGAGCGGGAACTTCTGGAAGTAGCCGGGCTCGACGCCCTTGTCCTCGGCGGTCCAGGTGACCTTGGTGACCGCCTCGGAGATCTTCTCGCCGTGCATCTCCATCGGCTTGGCGAGCTTGGCCTTGGTGACCTCGATCTTCCAGCCGGCCATCGGCTGCGGCATGACGGAGGCGAGCGGGTGGTCGGCGGGGAAGGTGACCTCGACCTTGGTCGTCGAGGCGTTGTCGCGCTCGTTGGGGACCTTGAAGTCGATGACCGCGTAACCGCCCTTGGCGGCGGTGCCCTCGGGCTGCACGCTGACGTGGGCGAACGCGGGCGAGGAGACGGCCAGGACGGCCGTGCCCGCGACAGCGGTGACGGCGGCGAGACGGGAAGCCTTCATGGCACGGAAAGCCTTCATGGCGGGGAGCACTCCACTCTGAGTGAGTTCTGTCGTCGAAAGGGCGCGCGGGCAGCGGGAAGTGCGGGCACGCGCGCGTGCCGCGCGACGGCGGCAGGCCTTCCGGACCGGACAGGTCCCGGGAAGTGCTCTGGTCGCGTCGCGTCAGGCGGCGAGAACGAGTTCGGCGGCGTCCGCGGGCGGACCGCGCCGGATCACAAAGTGCTGGAGTGCGACGGTGTGCGGCGCGGGCGGCTCGGCCCAGGTGGCGCGGCGGCCGTGGACGGGTGCCTCGGGTACGGCCACGAGTCCGGCGCGCAGAGCGCACGCCAGCGCGAGCGCCCCGCGCAGGGCACGGACGAGCGCTCCCTCGGCGACTCCGTGCGTCGACAGGTCGATGAGCCGCAGCAGCGCCAGGTCGCCCCGGCGCAGCAGCCACCCGGCGATCACGGCCGCGAGGAGGTGCCCGAGCAGCATGGGCACGGAGGGCAGCATCGGGCCGGAGGCCCCGGCGGCGTCCGCCACCGTGCCCGTGCCCGGACCGGGGGCGGCCGTGCTGAGGTGCGCGTCGGAGAGGATCTTGTAGGCGTGGGCGGGGCTGAGCTGCGCCGCCCCGGCCCCGCACACCAGTCGCGCGGCCCGCTCGACCAGCGAGGCGTCGGTCGCCGACATGCCCGGCATCGAGGACATCGACGTCATCGACGTCATCGACGTCATCGACGACGCCGAGCCCGCGGACATCGCCGCGGCGCCGTGCTGCCCGAGCCCGAACAGCGTGTGCAGCGTGGCCTGCACGAGCGTCAGGAGCGCCACGATCCCCGGCAGCGTGCGGGCCCGCCCGGTGAGCGGGACGACGAGCGCCAGGGTGCCCAGGAAGCCCGCGCCGAGCGTCCACAGCGGAACGGTCGCGCAGGACGCCAGGGCGTGCCCCGCCGCCGCCAGCACGACGCAGAGCGCGGCGAACACCACGGCCCGCAGGAGCCGCAGTCCTCTTCCGGTGCGCGCCGCGCGCGGGTGGGGGGCGTTCATGGCGGGCTCATCATCGCACTGGGCCCCCGCCCGTCGTACGGCAGGTCCGCAAGATTCGGTTACAGGTGAAAGGAGTGGAAGAAGCGGAAGATCGCCCTTGCCGCGAACCACCCGCACATACACCGAAACCTCCCCGGGCGCATCCTCCGGATGGGCGTTCTCACATCAACGGAGTGCTTACACGCGCGCACGGGTGGCAATAGGTATCGGTATGTCGAGCCGCGGCCAGGAGGCTGGAGCATGAGCATCTGGTGGTCACTCCATCTGCGGCGTGAGGCCGCGAGCGTCCCGCTCGCCCGGCGGTTGCTGATCGGCACGATGGAGACGGCGGGCGTCGATCCCGAGATCTCCTACGACCTCTCCGTCGCCCTCAGTGAGGCCTGCGCGAACGCCGTCGAGCACGGCGGGGCGGACCGCCCCTCGGAGGCGTACCGGGTCACCGCCTACCTGGACGGCGAGAAGTGCCGTATCGAGGTGACCGACTCGGGGCCGGGGCTCGGGCCGGGGTTCACCCGCACCCAGGAGATCAGGCCCGCCCGTCCCGACGCCGAGCACGGCAGAGGGCTCTGTCTGATCAGGGAACTCGCCGATCACGTCCACATCGGCAACAAACCGGGTCGCGACGGCACGGTCGTCAGCTTCGACAAGATCCTCAAGTGGACCAAAGATCCTTCTCTGCTTTCGGCGTGACTCTCCCTCCCGGATAACCCGCGCGCTAAGGTGCGCGCATGATTCTCGAAAAGATTAAAGAAAAGGCAATCCTGCCCGGCGTGATATTGCGTCCCATTGCCGTCGGCGACGCGAAACCGCTGTCCGCCGCGTACGCCGGGAACCGAAAGCATCTCGAACCCTGGGAGCCGCTCAGACCCGACTCCTTCTTCACCGTCGAGGGCCAGACCGAACGCATCGATGGCCTGCTGCGACAGGCCGCCGACGGGATCATGGTCCCCTGGGTCATGGAGACCGCGCCGGACCGCGGGATCGTCGGCGCGATCACCCTTTCCGGAATTTCCCTCGGGCCTTTCTGCAGTGCGTACGTCGGCTACTGGGTGGCCGGTGACCAGACGGGCCGCGGGCTCGCCAGCGCCGCCCTGGAGCGAGTGTGCGAGATCGCCAGGGACGACCTGGGGCTGCACCGGATCGAGGCCTCCACCCTCATCGACAACACGACGTCGCAACGCGTGCTGAAGAAATGCGGATTCGAGACGATCGGCGATGCGCCGCAGTATCTCCACATCAATGGAGAATGGCGGGACAGCAGGCTGTTCCAGCGGGTCCTGCACGACCGTGATCCGGCCCTGTGACCGCGTGACCGCACCCGCGCACAGCCCTCGCCCGCCGAAAACGACGACGGCCGGGCACCCATCGGGTGCCCGGCCGTTCGGCGCGCGCGTCAGCCCTTGAGCGAGCCCATCCACGCCTCGACCTCGTCCGAGCGCCGGGGCAGGCCCGCGCTGAGGTTCCGGTTCCCGTCGGCCGTCACGAGGATGTCGTCCTCGATCCGGACGCCGATCCCGCGGTACTCCTCGGGCACGGTCATGTCGTCGGCCTGGAAGTACAGGCCCGGCTCGACGGTGAGCACCATCCCCGGTTCGAGGACGCCCTCCACGTACGTCTCGGTCCGCGCGGCGGCGCAGTCGTGGACGTCCAGGCCGAGCATGTGGCCCGTCCCGTGCAGCGTCCACCGGCGCTGCAGCCCGAGCTCCAGCACCCGCTCCACCGGGCCCTCCACGAGCCCCCACGCCACGAGCCGCTCGGTCAGCACCCGCTGCGCGGCGTCGTGGAAGTCGCGGTACTTGGCGCCCGGCTGCACCGCGGCGATGCCGGCCTCCTGGGCGTCGTACACCGCGTCGTAGACCCTCTTCTGCACCTCGCTGTACGTGCCGTTGACCGGCAGCGTGCGCGTGACGTCGGCGGTGTAGAGGCTGTGCGTCTCCACGCCGGCGTCCAGGAGGAGCAGGTCGCCCGAGCGCACCGGGCCGTCGTTGCGGACCCAGTGCAGCGTGCAGGCGTGCGGGCCGGCGGCGCAGATGGAGCCGTAGCCGATGTCGTTGCCCTCCACGCGCGCGCGGAGGAAGAACGTGCCCTCGATGTAGCGCTCCGAGGTGGCCTCGGCCTTGTCGAGGACCTTCACCACGTCCTCGAAGCCGCGGACCGTGGAGTCGACGGCCTTCTGCAGCTCGCCGACCTCCCACTCGTCCTTGACCAGCCGCGCCTCGGAGAGGAAGACGCGCAGTTCCTCGTCGCGCTCGCCGGTGACCTTGTCGGTCAGCGCGGCCTCGATGCCGGCGTCGTACCCGCGCACGACGCGCACCGGGCCGGTGGCCTCGCGCAGCGCGTCGGCGAGTTCGCGGACGTCGGCGGCGGGGATGCCGTAGAGCGCCTCGGACTCGGTCAGGGAGTGGCGGCGGCCCACCCACAGCTCGCCCTGCCCGGAGAGCCAGAACTCGCCGTTCTCGCGGTCGGAGCGGGGCAGCAGGTAGACGGTGGCCACGTGGCCGTCGTCCTTCGGCTCCAGGACGAGTACGCCGTCCTCGGTCTGGTTGCCGGTGAGGTAGACGTACTCGACCGACGCACGGAACGGGTAGTCCGTGTCGTTCGAGCGGGTCTTCAGGTTGCCGGCCGGGATCACCAGGCGCTCGCCCGGGAAGCGGGCGGACAGCTCGGCGCGGCGGCGGGCGGTGTGCCCGGCCTGCTCGACGGGCTTGAGGTCGCGCAGTTCCGTGTCGGCCCAGCCGGACTTCATGCTCTCGGCGAGCTCGTCGGACACGCCCGGGTACAGGCCGTTCTTGCGCTGCTTGATCGGCTCTTCCTGCTCGGTCTCCGGGGTCTCCGGGTTGAGCTCGTCGGCCACGGTCATCCTCCTCGACACTGCACTGAATCGCGTCCATCGTACGGTCGTACTGAACGGTGACCCAGGGCCGGACGGTGCCTTACGGGGTGACCTGGCCTTTTGACTGACCGATCAGTCAAAACGGGCGGCGAGCAGGACCACGTCCTCCGCGCCGTCGGCCGAGTCCAGTCCGTCCGGCAGCACCGTGCGCAGCACGTGGTCGGCGATCGCCCCGGGGTCGTGGCGCAGCGCGCGCGGGACGCTCGCGGCGGCCGTGTGCAGCCGGGCGAAGGCGCGGTCCATGGGGTCGCCGGTGCGGTGCAGCAGGCCGTCGGTGTAGAAGAGCACGGTCTCCCCGGCCGCGGCCTCGATCTCCACGCTGGGCGCCTCCCAGCAGGCCAGCATCCCGAGCGGCGCCGAGACCGACGTCTCGGCGAACTCGGTGCGGCGCTCCCCGATCAGCAGCGGCGGGCTGTGCCCGGCGCCGGCCAGGGTGACCTTGCGCAGCGCGGGCTCGACGTAGGCGAACAGGGCGGTGGCGGAGCGGGCCGGTTCGGTCAGCCGCAGCAGCAGTTCGAGGTCGGACAGGACCGCGACCGGGTCCTCGCCCTCCATCACGGCGTACGCCCGCAGGGACGCCCGCAGCCGGCCCATCGCGGCCACCGCGCTGGGCCCGGAGCCGGTGACCGAGCCGACGGCGAGGCCGAGTGCGGCGTCCGGCAGCGGCAGTGCGTCGTACCAGTCGCCGCCGCCGCGCGGTCCGGTGCGGTGCCGGGCGGCGAGCTGGACCCCGGCCACCCGGGGCAGCCGGGAGGGGAGCAGTTCCTCGGCGATGGTCGCCATGCACGCGCGCGTGCGCTCGACCTCCAGCAGCCGCGCCAAGTGCTCGGCGGCGAAGCGGACGTACAGGCCGACGAGATGGCGCTGGCGATCGTCCGGCTCGGCGGGGCCGTCGTACAGCCACAGGACGGCGCCCAGGCGGGCGGTCGCGTCGGTGGTCAGCGGCAGCGCGTAGCTGGCGGCGTAGCCGAGCCGGGCGGCGACCTCGCGGTGGCGGGGGTCGAGGCCGTCCTCGGCGAACAGGTCGGGGTGCACGATCTCGGCGGCGGTGCCCGTGTCGTACGGCAGCGCGCCCGCCGGGACGGTCTCCAGGTGGCCGAGGTCCGCGCGGCCGAGTCCGAGACCGAGCGTGGTGTGCGGACCGAGGCCGTCGGCCGGCTCCAGCGCCACGAGTCCGCGCCGGGCGCCCACCAGGGCGGCACCGGCGCGCAGCAGTTCGTGGAGCGCGGGCTCAAGTGCGGCGGTGCGGGCCAGCCGTTCCGTCAGTTCGTGGAGGGTGGTGAGGTCGGAGACCCAGCCGGCCAGACGGTCCTGGAGGACGGTGCCGGGTGCCGGTGCGGCGGGGGGCTTCGGAACGGGAGGGGCGCCCGGGGCGGGGGAGACCGGTGCGACAGTGTGTGCGGGCGTGGGCACCGTTGAATCGATTCCAGCCACTTTCGGAGGGTGCGGGGCGTTCATCGCGTCCGGCTTTCAGACCTGTGCGTATTGCTCAGAAGCATCGCAAACCCCCATGTCTTCCTGCGCCACCGGCGGTGGCTCCACATGTACACGCACTCGTGAGGGGATGTCCAGCATTGTCCTGCCGGGATTCCTGGTGTCCACGAGCCTTGCGGTGACTTCTCCCGGACGGCTTGCACAAAAGCGAAGTTGGCTTAAAACTGACTCGGGCAACGGTTCATTGCGGTCGACTGGCCTTGCTCCACGGAGCGTCACAGCGGTCGTGATGGGTACGTACTCGGAGAAGGCCAGGGGTGGTTGGGGATCACCCGGAACCTGGCGACGGACCCGGGCGTCTTAACCACCGACGACCGTGCCCCATCCTCCCGTGGCGGCGGCGGAGAGAAACACTCGGAACGGCAAAACGCCAGACTTCGCCACCCCCACGCCGTGGCCGTGCTTTTGATGGACGCAGTATGTGGATGCCGGCGCGGCCCCCGGCTCGACCCCCTGGGGTTCCCCTTGCCAGCGCAGGGGTGTGATGCGCCAACAGGTACGCACAGTGAAGTGATCGACACATGACGTGATGTGGTCCACGGTGTTGCCAGCGGTGCAACGGAAAGGAACGAGCGCTCATGCGCGAGATCCTCGGAAGGCGACGCAGGCTCCTGTCCAGGCGGAAAGACAAGGGGTCTGAGCTTCTCGGCGCGGCCCTGACCTTCGCCACGGAATGGCAGTGGCCCGTGCTCCCCGGCGTGGCTCCGGACCCGCAGGGCCGGGCCCGCTGCGCCTGTCCAGACCCGGAGTGCACGGTGCCCGGTGCGCACCCCTTCGATCCCGGTCTGCTCGCCGCCACCACCGACGAGCGCATGGTGCGCTGGTGGTGGGGCAACCGGCCGGCCGCGCCGGTCGTCCTCGCCACCGGAGCCGCCGGCAAGGCGCCTTGCGCGGTCAGTCTGCCCGCCCTCGCCGCCTCCCATGCGCTCACCCTGCTCGACCGCCGCGGCATGCGCCTGGGCCCGGTGGTCGCGTCGCCCACCCGCTGGGCGCTGCTGGTCAAGCCGTACTCCATGGAGCAGTTGGGCGAGCTGCTGTACGCCAAGGACTTCGTCCCCGGCTCGCTCCGCTTCCACGGTGAGGGCGGCTATCTGGCCCTGCCGCCGTCCGAGACCGGCCAGGGCGGCATCCGCTGGGAGCGTGCTCCGCTGCCCGGTTCGGCCAAGCCGTGGGTGCCCGATGTGGAGGCCGTGGTGGACGCCGTGGTCGACGCCCTCACCCGTACGGGTGTGAGCGCACCCGAGTTGTAAGGGTGTCGGGCGCGAGAGCGCCGCTTCTCGCGCCTCGCTGGTTATCTTCCGCTCATGCTGCGTAATTCTGGGGGGCAACCCCCGGACCCCCGACTCCGTCTGCTCGCCCTCGCGGGGGTGATGGTGTGCGCGGTCGCGCTGCCGCTGACCGTGGCGTCCGCGGGGCAGGTGGGCGAGGCCGCCGGACACCCGGCCCGGAGCGACGACGAGAAGCTGCCGGCGCCCGCCCGCTCTCCGAAGACGCTCGGCCTCGGCCTGGCCACGGCCGCCCGCTGCGGTCCCGAACTCACCTCCCCCGGCGGGGTGGAGGCGCAGACCTGCGTGATGGCCCAGGGCGCGGACACCTGGGCGCGCACCTACTACCGCAACGCCACCGGGGCGGACCTGGAGTCGGTGCTGAGCCTGATGGGCCCGCAGGGCCGCACCGTGCAGACGCACTGCGCCGCGGACGCCGCCGACGACCCCGCCACCTGTGAGACGCCCCGGGAGCACACGCGGGGCTCGCTGGACGCCTACACGGCTGTCACGGAGTTCGCGGCGCGCGACGACGACGGACCGCTGCTGCTGCGCAGCGCCAGCAACACCGCGGGCGACGAGAACAACTCCGCGGGCGACGAAGGCAACTCCGCTGCCACTGACGGGAGTTGACGTATCCCGTCGGTTCGTACACCGGAGCCGGGCATGGAAAGGCCCGGTTGCTGGCGACGGGGGATGCACCAGCAACCGGGCTACTGAGACGGTAACAAGAGATCGGCGGTTCGCAAATTCGGTCTCGGCTATTCGGACACGTATCTGCTTGCTGCGTACGGAAGTTGTGACCGGAGTCACCCCTGCGCACGGGCTCGGAGCGGCTGACCGGTCGGTCAGCCGCGTCCCTCCGCTCCCTTGATCGTCAGCTGAGCGTGACCTGCCGGTTGGTCAGCCCGCCGCGGGCCCGACGCTCGTCCGCCGTGAGCGGTGCCTCCGAGGCCAGCGCAGCCGTGAGGCGCTCGGCGAACTCGGCGGCTGGCTTCTCGACGTCCTCCGCGCCGATCCCGCTCGGCAGGTCCCAGACCGGCACGGTGAGGCCGTGGGCGCGGAAGGAACCGACCAGCCGGGTCCCCTCGCCGAGACCGGACCTGCCCGCCGCGTGCAGCCGCGCGAGAGCGTCCAGAAGCTGCTCCTCGGGATACGGCATGACCCACCGCAGGTGGTTCTTGTCCGGCGTCTCGCACCAGTAGGCGGACTCGACGCCGGTCAGCTTCACCGTGGGGATGGCGGCCGCGTTGGCCCGCTCCAGGGAGGCGGCGACCTCCGCGGTGGCGTTCTCCGCGTCCTGCACCCAGAACTCGAAACCGTCGTGCACGACGGGCTCGAACGCGCCCTCGGGGTCGAGGAGATCCTGCAGCCGGGGGCTGTCGGCGGGCGCCCGGCGGCCCTGCACCGGAGTGCCCGGCTCGGCGGCCAGGGCACGCTGGAGGGTGTCGGCGAGGTCGCGGCTGATGTCGCCGGACGACGTGTCGTTCTGTAGGCCGAGGAGGACGGTGCCGTCCTCGCGGCGCAGCGCGGGCCAGGCCATCGGCAGCACCGTCGCCAGTGTGACCGAGGGAACACCCTCGGGCAGGCCGTCCTTCAGGGCCAGTTCGACCGTGGCGGCGGGGACCAGCTCGCGCAGTGCCACCCAGTCGCCCTCGCCGGCCAGCCCTTCGAACGGGCGGTGCACCAGCTCGGTCGCCGCGTGCGAGGCCGCCCGGCCGTGGCACGCCTTGTAGCGCCGGCCGCTGCCGCAGGGGCAGGGCTCGCGGGCGCCGACGACCGGAAAGTCTCCAGTGCCGCCGGCCTTGGCTGCATCGCTGAGCTGCGGCCGCGTGGCCTTTGTCTGGGGGCGCTTCTTGGCCATCTGGGTGTCTCCCGGTTACGGCTCGTCTCGTACGGGCGGGAGCCTAGCCGTTCGCGCCCCGGGCCACGGGTACCTGTGGACGGAGCCGCGGCGCGGGCACCGCCGGACGGGTCGGTGCGGTCGGTGGGGGTCGGCGTCGGGGTCGGCGGACGCGGCGGTGCGGTCGGTCGCTGTCGTGAAGGCGACGGTGCGGTCGGTCGGGGTCGGTGAACGCGTCGGTGCGGTCGGACCCGGTGCCGAACGCACCGTTCCGGTCAGTCGAGGTCGTCGAACGCGTCGGCGAAGTCCAGGCCGGCCAGTTCCGCCGCAGCGGGTGCCATGACGCGCGTAGCGAAGGCGTCGCGGCGGACCGGGCCGTCGGGATCGACCACGCCCTTGTGGATCACGACCCAGACCGTCACCTCGCCCCGGGCGTCGTCCCGGACGCCCCAGTCGTCGGACAGGGCCGTGATGATGTTCAGCCCGCGGCCGCCGTGCGCCGTGACCGACGGGGTCATCGGAGCCGGGCGGGTGGGCCCGCCGCCGTCCGTCACCTCGACGACCAGTCTGCCGCGCGCGTCCACGCGCCACGCGGCCCGGACGTCCCCGTCACCGGCCAGGGCGTCCCCCAGGGGCCGCCCGTGCTTGCAGGCATTGCTCAAAAGTTCGGAAAGGATAAGTACGGCATCGTCGATGACCGATTCCGATACACCGCCGGTGCGCAGCTGATCGCGCATGCGGTGCCTCGCCTTGCCCACGCCCGCAGGGCCATGGGGTACGGCCATGCTCGACGACGTGGGCACCTCCTGTGCCACCACCAACGCCACCCCCGAGACCTCCTTTGCCCCACGCCACGGTGTGGATGCCCCATTGGCCTGAACCGGAAACCGGCCAATGAATGCCCGGTGACGCACTCGCAACGGGCGAATACGGACCGAACGCGCCGGAGCACACCCCGTGACGAACCCGTCGCCGTATCCCCCGGATACGGCTACGTGTGGCTGGATTTCGATGGTGTGGCCGATACGTGAGGATGGTGTGAGCGGGCTGTGCGGTCAAGGGGTGCGGGAATTACTTACGCGACTCTTTATCCCGGCACGGGTGCGGCTCCTCATCTCGGGCCGGGTCGCGCTCCGTCTCCGGGACGGGTCCCGTCGCACGTCGGGGCCGGGTCCCGTGCCACGTCCGGGCCGGTTCCCGCCGGATGCCACGGCTGCTCGCTCCGGCTCACCGGCCGAGCCGGCGCAGCACCGCCCCCGGCCGGTTGGTGATGATCGCGTCGATGCCGAGTTCCAGGCACAGGTCGACGTCCTCCGGCTCGTTCACCGTCCAGACGTGCACCTGGTGGCCGTTGCGCTTCAGCCGCTCGATGTAGGCGGGGTGGTTGCGCACGATCCGGATCGAGGGACCCGCGATGCCCACCCCGGCCGGCAGCCGTCCGTCGCGCAGCCGGGGCGAGAGGAACTGCAGCAGGTAGACCGTCGGCAGCGTCGGCGCGGCCGCCCGCACCCGGTGCAGCGACCGCGCCGAGAAGCTCATCACCCGCACCCGCGACTCGGCCGGGGTGGCCGGGGAGTCCAGGCCGAAACGCTTCAGCAGGTGCAGCAGCCGCTCCTCGACCTGCCCGGCCCACCGCGTGGGGTGCTTGGTCTCGATCGCCAGCTCCACCCGCCGCCCGGCGTCCGCGACCAGCTCCAGCAGCCGCTCCAGCGTCAGGACGGAGGTGTCCCCGCGGTCCTCGGGCCGGACCTCCCATTCGGGCTCCTCGTCCCGGCCCCGCCAGGCCGGCCCCTTCTTCCAGGAGCCGAAGTCCAGGGCGGCCAGGTCCGCGAGCTCCAGGGCCGACACCGCGCCGCGGCCGTTCGACGTACGGTTGACCCGGCGGTCGTGGACGCAGACCAGATGGCCGTCCGCGGTCAGCCGTACGTCGCACTCCAGGGCGTCGGCGCCGTCCTCGATGGCCTTCTTGTACGCGGCGAGGGTGTGCTCGGGGGCGTCCTCGGAGGCCCCGCGGTGGGCGACGACCTGAATGCGATGCTGTGGTGCGTGGGTCACCGCGACATGGTGCCACCGTGCGGACGCGCGTGGGGGCATCCAGGATGCCGGTAAAGGGAACTTTTGTCAGACAGGCCCTATATAAAGGTTGTCGGTGTACCCACAGCCACCGCTTATGGTGCCCTGACGGCCGGTGGGAAAAGCTGACGACGTACAAAAGCACATGCTCAGCTGAATCGCGCCGGACGACTGCAAGCGTGAAAGAGCGTGACCGAGTGCGACCGAGACGAAAAGCCGTGGACCGAGGAGAGAAGCTGTGAGCACCGAGAACGAGGGCAACCCGGTACCTCCGGCCCCGTCCGCACCTCCTGTGCCGCCGACGTCTCCCGCTGCCCCGCCGCAGGCAGCCGCGTCCGACGGCGGAGAATCGCCGACCACCCCGATCCCGCCGGTGCCCCAGGGCGCGCCCGCGGGTGACCCGTACGCCGCGCCGCAGGGCCCCGAGGGCTCCTGGCCGCCCCCGCCCCCCGCGACGCCCTCCTACGCCGACTCCGGCGCGGGTGCCGGGGCCGCCGCGGGCGCCGGCTGGGGTTCGTCGTACGACCAGCAGTACCCGCAGCACCAGCCCTTCCAGCAGCCGCAGACCGCGCCGAAGAAGGGCAGCGGACGCGGCGGTCTGATCGCCGCCGTCCTGGTGGCCGCGCTGGTCGCGGGCGGCCTCGGCGGCGGCCTCGGCTACACGCTGGCCAAGAACAACGACAACCTCGGTTCCACCACCGTCTCCGCCTCCGCCGACGGCGGTGCCACCCAGGTCAAGCGCGCCGCCGGCACCATCGCGGCGGTCGCCAACAAGGCGCTGCCGAGCACGGTCACCATCGAGGCCGAGTCGACCAACGGCGAGGGCGGCACCGGCACCGGGTTCGTCTTCGACACCCAGGGCCACATCGTCACCAACAACCACGTGGTCGCGGACGCCCTGGACGGCGGCAAGCTCACCGCCACCTTCCCGGACGGCAAGAAGTACGACGCCGAGGTCGTCGGCCACGCGCAGGGGTACGACGTCGCGGTCATCAAGCTCAAGAACCCGCCGTCGGACCTCAAGCCGCTCGCCCTCGGCAACTCGGACAACGTGGCGGTCGGCGACGAGACCATCGCGATCGGCGCCCCCTTCGGCCTGTCCAACACGGTCACCACGGGCATCATCAGCGCCAAGAACCGTCCGGTCGCCTCCAGCGACGGCAGCTCCACCAGCAAGGCGTCCTACATGAGCGCCCTGCAGACCGACGCCTCCATCAACCCCGGCAACTCCGGCGGCCCGCTGCTGGACGCCTCGGGCGCGGTGATCGGCATCAACTCCGCGATCCAGTCCTCCACCAGCGGCGGCCTGGGCAGCACCGGGCAGTCGGGCTCGATCGGCCTCGGCTTCGCCATCCCGATCAACCAGGCCAAGTACGTCGCCCAGCAGCTGATCCAGTCCGGCAAGCCGGTCTACGCGAAGATCGGCGCGTCGGTGTCCCTGGAGGACAGCAGCGGCGGCGCGCAGATCACCGACTCCGGCTCGGGCGGCTCGGCCGCGGTCGAGTCGGGCGGCCCCGCCGCCAAGGCCGGCCTCAAGCCCGGCGACGTCATCACCAAGCTCGACGACACGGTGATCGACAGCGGCCCCACCCTGATCGGCGAGATCTGGACCCACAAGCCCGGCGACAAGGTCCAGGTCACCTACAAGCGGGGCGGTTCCGAGCACACGGTCGAAATGACCCTGGGCTCCCGTGTGGGCGACAACTGACCCGCACACGCGCGTGCCGACCGGTTACTCTGTTCCCCGCGCCGATCTCGGTCGACGCGGGGTGGGTTGCCCGAGCGGCCTAAGGGAACGGTCTTGAAAACCGTCGTGGCAGCGATGTCACCGTGGGTTCAAATCCCACACCCACCGCCAGGCCGAACGGCCCTTGACCGGATGACATGGTCAGGGGCCGTTCCGCTGCCCGGGCCCCGCAGGCTTCCGTGGGTCTCCGTGCGGGCCCGGTTCTCCACCGGGCACCCGGGCGGAAGGAAGCCACGGCCGTGCCCAGGGGCCGTCAAGGGGCTGTCAGCGGGAGCCGTGGGCTGCCCGGCGGCGCAGTGCGAGGACGATGCCGCCGCCGGCCACGACCAGGGCCGCCGCGGTGCCGGCGATCACAGTGGTGCCGCTGCTCGCGCCGGTCTCGGCGAGGTTGCCGCTGCCGCCCGCGGGGGACGGCGCGCCGCTCGCTGCGGGAGCGGCGGCCGTGCTGCTGCTCTGCGCCGGGCTCGGAGCGCCGGTGGCGGTGGCGGAGGGCGTCGCGGAGGGCTGCGCGGGCGTCGTGGAGGGGGACGAGGACGGGGTCCCGGAGGGCGCGCAGGTCTCGTCTCCCACGACGGTCATCGGCTGGATGTCGTCGTCGACCTTGTCCGTCGCCTTGACGTGGATCCGGAAGGTCTCCCCCGCGTACCAGTCCAGGGGCGTGAGGTCGACGGAGACGCCCTGTGCGGTCGGGTGCTCGATCGTCCTGGTGGTGATGAGCCTTTCACCGCCGGGCATGCTGAGCTGCACGTACAGGCTGACGGTGGCCGGGGTGCCGGAGGCGTCCCTGTCGGTGACGCGGATGACGCCGTTGCCGCCCGCGTCGCACACGGCAGCCGCCGAGAAGTCGCCGATGGTGCATGCCGACGCCGTGGCGGCCACCCCGACGGAGAGTGCGGCGGCGGCGCCGAACGTGCCTATGACACGCGCCGCTCTGGCGGTGTGAGGGGAAAGGAACACGCTTGTCCTTTTCGGTCGTTGAGGGATGCGACGGAGGTCCGCCGGCTCGATGCGCGAGCACGGACGTCCGAGAACCATGAACGTCTACAAGCCCGTCGAGACCCCTGTCAAAGAGGCGTTGTCGCAGGTAACGGCGCGATGAATGAACGGCCATGACCGTCTCCGGAGCCGGTCAAGGAAGCGCTTGGAAGCGGATGACCTCCGGGCACTGGACGGATCCCCCGGCGCTCGGAAGGCTTGCGGTATGCGTTCAGCCGACTGGTGTCTGACCGACGACGTCGAGGAGTTCCTCGCGACCGCAGGGGGCTTCCTGCGGTCGCGGCCCGTGGTGCACACCTCCCAGCTCTCGGTGCTGGAGAGGCTGCGCGTCCTCGGGCGGGCCGGGGTCGGCGGACGGGTTCCCGTGCTGGGGCGGCTGGAGGAGGCGGGGGAGGTCGGTGCGTTCTTCTACCGGTTCCTGCCCGGCGGTCTGACGGTCTCCGCGCTGGACTCCGGGCAGGCCGACGGACTCGCCGCCCGCCTGGCCGCCCTCGGGCACTCCCTGCCCTTCGTCAGCGCGGACCACGACACCGCCGCCGCCTTCGCCGAGGCCTGGTCCCGGCACACCGGCGCGACGCCGGCGCTCCGGGTCCGGATGCACCTCTACCGGCTCGGCACGCTCACGCCGCCCGACCCGTTCCCGGCGGGCCGGGGCCGGATCATGGGCGGGGCGGACCACGAGCACCTCATGCGCTGGTGCCGCGAGTTCGCGGCGGACGTCGGGGAGGACGTCGTCATCGACGCCGCCTCCTGGGCCGGCACCCGCTTCGCCGAGAAGCGCTACACCCTGTGGGAGACGCCGGACGGCACCCCCGTCTCCATGGCGGGCGTGAACCCGATGGTCGCCGGCATGGTCCGGGTCGACCCCGTCTACACCCCGGCCCACCTGCGCGGCCACGGCTACGCGGGTGCCGTGACCGCCGAGGTGAGCCGGGCCGCACGCGCCGCGGGCGCGCGCGAGGTGGTGCTCTACACGAACGCGGCCAACCCGACCAGCAACGCCCTCTACCAGCGCCTCGGGTACGTCCGCGTCACGGACTGGGCGGTGTACGACTTCTCGCACCCCGCCCCGGAGGCCGCCGCCCCCGCGGCCCTGACCTCGGGTCCTTCAGGGCCGCCGGACATGGCGGACGGCCCGCCGTTCAGGGGCGGTGGCCCGTCATGCGGGCCGCCGACGCGATCGTGGCGCGGGCTTCGCGTTCGGTCAGGCCGGTGTGGACCGCCGCGTCGGTCAGCGGGGCGCGCAGGGCGCGGCCGATGCCGTTCTCGTAGGCGCGGCAGGCCGCCCAGAACAGGCGGGTGTTGCGCTGGCCCTCGTGGGCGGCGAGGACGAACTGGACCAGGCCCTGGCCCCGGTCGCCGACCGAGGGGTGGGTCGCCGGGTGCGGGGCCCGCGGGGGTGGCAGCAGGAGGCGGAGGAGGGACGGCGGGCAGGGGGCCGGGACCAGGTGTTCGGTGCCGGGGGCGGTGGCGTAGACGCCGTGGTCGGTGCGGGAGCCGGGGCCGACCAGGTAGCCGCCCGCGCCCCGGATGTCGATGCCGGGGGCGAGCCGGCCGGCCGAGTTGGGGATCACGGCGTCCGGCGGGCCGGTCAGCCAGAGGTGGCGGCCGCCGCTGGGCGTGAGCACGACGACCGTGGGCGGGATGGTGAACAGGTGCCGGAGCGCCAGTTCGCGCAGCGCGCCGGGGGCGTCGGTGCCGGTCTTCACGTCGAGGTCGACGCCGATGAGGCGGTACGGGGGCAGTCCGCAGGCGATGCCGTAGCCGGTCGCCCAGGGTGCCGCGGCGAACAGTTCGCGGATGCGGGTCTGGTCGGTGGTGGCGTCGTACACGCCGTGGCCGGGGCGGCCGCACTCGCCGTGGCAGGGCGGCAGCGCCTGTCGCGGCTGGTCGGGGTGGGGGGATCGGTGGGGGGAGCGCAGGGCCGGGAGTTTGGTCCGGGACAGGGGGATGACGGCCAGGCCGCGCTCGGCGGCTGACAGGGCGTGTGCGAGGGCCAGCGTCGTGGCCTGCCGGTCGGTGGTGGCCATGGATCCATGTTCGTACGTACGTTCGAAAAAGGGAAGGGGGAGCCGGCGTGCCGTGCCAGGGGCGGGGGTCTGGCCGGAATCGGTGCCGGATCGGTTCTCCTCTTGGAGTGCTTGTGGTGGTGCTGTCCTGACTGGTCACGATCAGGACGTGAATCGACCAAAGATGGCGAAAGGGGTTTATCGACTTGTCATCACGCTTGAGGGCGAATGAGACCGGAAGGACTGGTTCGCCGGGGATTCGGTGGGCAATCCTGATCTCGCGACGTCGATGACAACCCCGAGGCGGTCGGCCAACTGCCTGGGAAACAGCCGTACTTGACGTACTCTCCGGCTTAGCCGGGCTCTGAGAGGAAACAACATGGCAAGCATCCGTACCGCCCGCGTCCTCGCTGCCGTCTCCGCCCTCCCGCTCGCCGCCGCTCTCTTCGCCGGTGTCGCCGCCGCGGACAACGGTGCGATCGCCGGCAACGGATCGAGCGCCAACGCCGGTGTGGCGGGCATCATCGGCAGCGGTGTCGGCCACGACAACAACGGCAACTCCTCCACCACACAGCAGAACGCGGTGGGCAACGGGGCGTCGAACCAGAGCAACACCGCGCAGGTCAACGGCTCCGCCTGGACGGCTCTCCAGCAGGGCAACGACAACGTTGCCGTCCACTTCACCCAGCTGTGGTAGTCCCCCTCTGAGCCCTGGTGGGGTGTGCTCCGTGGGGATGTAGCGCGTCTGCGCGGCGGTACTCCGGTACCGCCGCGCAGGCGTTTTTCCCGCGCGCCGCCGGCCCTCGCGGCTCCCGGCGCCCGCCGGTTCGACCTTGACAGGCGTCCGTATCTGACGGACAGTCAGAAACCATGCATCTGGCCCCCACCGAACGCCAGCAGCGGCTGCGCGCCGAACTCCGCGCCTACTTCGCGTCCTTGATGCCCTCCCTCGTGCCCGAGGCACCCGAGGAGCGCCGTGCCCTGCTGCGCCGCATCGGCGCGGACGGTCTGCTCGGGCTCGGCTGGCCCGTCGAGTACGGCGGTCAAGGGCGGGGCGCCGACGAGCAGTTCGTCTTCTTCGACGAGGCGTACCGGGCCGGCGCCCCCGTCTCGATGGTCACGCTCAACACGGTCGGGCCCACGCTCATGAAGTACGGCAGCGACGAGCAGAAGGCCCGGTTCCTGCCCGGCATCCTCGGCGGCGACCTGGTCTTCGCCATCGGCTACAGCGAACCCTCCGCGGGCACCGACCTGGCGGCCCTGCGCACCCGGGCGGTGCGGGACGGCGACGGCTGGCGGATCGACGGCCAGAAGATCTTCACCTCGGGCGCCCAGCACGCCGACTGGATCTGGCTCGCCTGCCGCACCGACCCGGACGCGCCCAGGCACCGCGGCATCTCGATCCTCCTGGTCCCCACCGACGCCCCCGGCTTCTCCTGGACCCCGATCGAGACGGTGGGCGGCCAGACCACCACGGCCACGTACTACGACGGCGTCCGCGTTCCGGCCGGGCACCTGGTCGGCGCCGAGCACGACGGCTGGTCGCTCATCACCAACCAGCTCAACCACGAGCGGGTCGCCCTCGCCGCGACCGCCATGCAGGCCGAGGACTTCTACGAGGCGGCACTCACCGCCGCCCGCACCCCCGATCCGGTGACCGGCGCTCGCCGTGTTGACGAGCCCTGGGTGCGTTTCCGGCTGGCCGAAGCGCATGCCCGGCTGGCGGCGAACCGCCTGCTCAGCTGGCGTCTGGTGGGGGACACGGGGGCGGGCCGGGTGGCCCCCGCGGAGGCCAGCGGGGTGAAGTTCGCGGGAACGGAATCGGCGGTCGCGACGTATCGCATGTGTCAGGAGATCGTCGGCGAAGCGGCTTTGGTCCGGTCCGGATCGCCGGGGGCGTTCGAAGGCGGCGAGCTGGAGCGGCTCAACAGGGCGGCGCAGATCAACACGTTCGGGGGCGGGGTGAGCGAGGTGCAGCGGGAGATCGTCGCGACGATGCGGCTCGGGATGAGGAGGGGTGGCCGTGGCCGGGGAGACTGACGCGCTGGGAGCGCGGCTCAAGGCGTACGAGGGGCTGCCGGCCTCCCGGGCGGGCACCGCCAAGGACCCGGTCAACCTGCCCATGATCCGGCACTGGTGCGAGGCGATGGGCGACACGAACCCGGCGTACGAGGGGCCGGACGCGATCGCCCCGCCCACCATGCTCCAGGCCTGGACGATGGGCGGCCTGTCCGGGAACCCGTCACGCACCGGCGCGTACGACGAGATGTCCGCCCTGCTCGACGACGCGGGCTGCGTCTCGATCGTCGCCACCGACTGCGAGCAGGAGTACCTGCGCCCGCTGCGGCCGGGCGACGAACCGGTCTTCGACACGGTGATCGAGACGGTGTCCGCGCGGAAGACGACGAGACTGGGCACGGGCTACTTCATCACCACGCGCACGGACATCCGGGTCGGCGGCGAGCCGGTGGGCGTGCACCGCCTCCGCGTCCTGAAGTACGCGCCCGCCGGGCGGCCGGTCAGGGCCCCGGCGCGGCCCCGGCCGGTGGTCAACCGGGACAACGCCGGTTTCTGGGAGGGCGTGGCCGAGGGCCGCCTGCTCATCCAGCGCTGCACCGGCTGCGGCACCCTGCGCCACCCCTGGCTGCCGGGCTGCAACGCCTGCGGCGGCCTCGACTGGGACACCGTCGAGTCGGCCGGCGAGGGGACGGTCCATTCGTACGTCGTGATGCACCACCCGCCCTTCCCGGCCTTCTCCCCTCCGTACGCGGTCGGCCTGGTCGAACTCGCCGAGGGCGTGCGGATGGTGAGCAACGTGGTGGGGGTGCCGTACGACAAAGTGCGGATCGGCCTGCCGGTACGGGTGGAGTTCCGCCGCTACGAGGACGAGGAGGGCACGCTGACCCTGCCCGTCTTCCGGACCGTCGACGGCCTCGCCGGTCCCGGCGGCGGGGAGGCCTGACATGGACTTCACGCCCACCGAAGCGCAGGCCGCGGCCCGCGACCTGGCCGCCGGTGTCTTCGCCGACCTCGCCACCCACGAACGGCTGCGGGCCGCCGGCACCGGCAGCGACCAGGAGCTGTGGAAGGCCCTCACCGGCGCCGGACTGGTCGCCGCGGTCGGCGAACTGGGCCTGCTGGGGCTGGTCCTGCTGCTGGAGGAACAGGGGCGGACCACGGCCCAGGTGCCGTACGCGGCGAGCTGCGCGTACGGGCTGCTGGCGGTCGCCGCGCACGGCACGGAGGAACAGCGGGAGCGGCTGCTGCCGGGGATCGAGGACGGCTCGGTGGTCGTCGCCGGGGCGTTTCCGGCCCAGCGGGGGGTACGGCCCGCGGCGGGCGGCGGACTGACCGGCACCGTCCCCGTCGTCCCCTGGCTGCGCGACGCCACGCACGTGCTGGTCGCGGACGCCGGCCGGCGGCTCTGGCTGGTGCCGCTCGGCGCGGGCGAGGGCACCGGCGTCGAGGAGACCGAGCTGACCGCGCCCTGGTCGGCCGGACGGCTCACGCTCCGCGAAGCCCCGGCCGAGCCCCTCGGCGGCGCTCCGGGACCCGGCGGCCCCGGTGCCTACGCCGACGTCCTGGCCGTCGCCCGCACCGCCTTCGCCGGGCTCCAGGCCGGTGTCTGCGCGGGCTCGCTGGCCCGGGCCGTCGCGCACACCAACACCCGCGAGCAGTTCGGGCGCCCGCTCGCCACCCGGCAGGCCGTCCAGCTCCGGGCCGCCGACGCCCACATGGACGTCGAGGCGATCCGGGTGACGGCCTACGAGGCGGCCTGGCGGCGGGACGCGGGGCTGCCGTACGCCACGCACGCGCTGACCGCGGCGTGGTGGGCGTCCGAGGCGGGGCAGCGGGTGGTGCACACCGGCCAGCACCTGCACGGCGGCGCGGGCGCCGACGTCGCCCATCCGGTGCACCGGCACTTCCTGTGGGGGCGCCAGCTGGACGCCTATCTGGGCAGCGGGAGCGAAGTGCTCCAGGAACTGGGGGAGTTGATCGCGCATGCGGGTTGAGACGACACGGCCGGGCGTGGGCACCGAGCTGCCGCACCTGGAGATCCCGATCACCCGGACGCTGATCGTGGCCGGAGCGATCGCGTCCCGGGACTACCAGGACGTGCACCACGACGCCGAGCTGGCCCGCCGGAAGGGCTCGCCGGACATCTTCATGAACATCCTGACCACCAACGGCCTGGTCGGCCGGTACGTCACCGACTACTTCGGCCCGACGGCGGAACTCCGCAAGGTCGCCATCCGGCTCGGCGCGCCCAACCACCCGGGAGACACCATGGTGCTGACCGGCCGCATCGAGGAGCTGGACCACACCACGGACACGGCGGTGATCCGGGTGACCGGCACCAACGGCCTCGGCGACCACGTCACCGGCACGGTGACCGTCGAACTCACCGGCTCCCTGGTGACCGTCACCATCGTCGACGAGGAGGAGGCATGAGCGTCCGGGGCCGGGACACGCTCGGCGGGCGGGCGTCGATCGCCGGGATCGGGGCCACCGAGTTCTCCAAGGACTCGGGGCGCAGCGAGCTGCGGCTGGCGGCGGAGGCGGTGCGGGCCGCGCTGGCCGACGCCGGGCTGACCGCGGCCGACGTGGACGGGATGGTGACGTTCACGATGGACACCAGTCCGGAGATCACCGTGGCGCAGGCCTGCGGGATCGGCGAGCTGTCGTTCTTCTCCCGCGTGCACTACGGCGGCGGCGCGGCCTGTGCGACGGTCCAGCAGGCGGCGCTGGCGGTGGCGGCGGGAGTGGCCGAGGTCGTCGTCTGCTACCGGGCGTTCAACGAGCGGTCGGGACGCCGGTTCGGCTCGGGTGTGCAGCGCAGGGAGCCGTCGGCGGAGGGCGCGGCGCTCGGCTGGGCGCTGCCGTTCGGGCTGCTCACCCCGGCGTCCTGGGTGGCGATGGCGGCGCAGCGCTACCTGCACGCGTACGGGCTGACCCCGGAGGCGTTCGGCCACGTGGCGGTGGTGGACCGGAAGTACGCGGCGACCAATCCCGCCGCCTACTTCCACGGCCGTCCGATCACCCTCGCCGACCACGCGGCGTCCCGCTGGATCGTCGAACCGCTCCGCCTGCTGGACTGCTGCCAGGAGACGGACGGCGGCCAGGCGCTCGTGGTCACCTCGGTGGAGCGGGCGCGGGACCTGCCCCGTCCGCCGGCCGTGATCGCGGCGGCCGCGCAGGGTGCCGGCCGGGGCCAGGAGCAGATGACCGGCTTCTACCGGGACGACCTGACCGGCCTCCCGGAGACGGGCGTGGTGGCCGGACAGCTGTGGCGCGGTTCGGGCCTGGCCCCGGCCGACGTCGACGTGGCCATCCTGTACGACCACTTCACGCCGTTCGTGCTGATGCAGCTGGAGGAGTTCGGGTTCTGTGGACGCGGGGAGGCGGCGGACTTCGTCGCCGAGGAGCGGCTGCCGCTGAACACGCACGGCGGACAGCTCGGGGAGGCGTACCTCCACGGGATGAACGGGATCGCGGAAGGAGTACGCCAGCTGCGGGGCACGGGCGCGAACCAGATACCGGGCGCGGGCCGGGTCCTGGTGACGGCCGGCACCGGGGTGCCGACATCGGGGCTGGTCCTGACCTCGGACGGGTGAACCGGGGGCCGGCCGGCGCCCGCTTTGGGGCCCCGGCCGGTCCGCACCCCCAGGGGTGAACCCGCAGGAGTACCGCCCTCGTACTCCACCTTCAGGAGGTGTAGCCGGCCCCACCCCTACAACCTGAGGCGGACTCTCCTTCGGGACCTGCGGCCGATCCGCCCTCGTACCGTTCGCTCATAGCGTGGAGCCATGACCACACCCGTCTGCACCAGCGCTTCGGGCGCCGCTGTCTCGGCGAGGCAGACCCGGCCGTACCCGTCGTTCGCGTCGTACGTCAGGGCCCGCCAGCCGGTGCTGCTCCGTACCGCCCGCTCGTTGACCGCGAACCCGAACGACGCGGAGGACCTGCTCCAGACCGCGCTCGCCAAGACCTACGTGGCCTGGGAGCGGATCGAGGACCACCGGGCCCTCGACGGTTACGTGCGCCGGGCCCTGCTGAACACCCGGACCTCGCAGTGGCGCAAGCGCCGGGTCGACGAGTTCGTCTGCGACGAGCTGCCCGAGCCGGAGCCGGTGGGCGGCGGGGACGACCCGGCCGAGCGGCAGGCGCTGCACGACGCGATGTGGCGGGCGATCATGAAGCTGCCCGCGCGGCAGCGGGCGATGGTCGTGCTGCGGTACTACGAGGACCTCAGCGAGGTGCAGACGGCCGAGGTGCTCGGGGTGTCCGTGGGCACGGTGAAGTCCGCCGTGTCGCGTGCGCTCGGCAAGCTGCGCGAGGATCCCGAGCTGGAGATCGCCCGATAGCCGGACAGACCACCGCCGACTGTGTCAGTTGTCTCGCCCCTAGTGACATACCGACCGGTATGTGAGCAGAATCAGCGCAGCCCCTTTACCGCCGAGTAGGCAATGTCGCCACGGGAGGACGCCGTGCTGAGCACCATGCAGGACGTACCGCTGCTGATCTCCACGATCCTGACGCACGGGTCACGGGTCCACGGCGCATCACGGGTGACCACCTGGACGGGCGAGGCCGAGCCGCACCGCCGCAGCTTCGCCGAGATCGGCGCCCGCTCCGCGCAGCTGGCCCACGCCCTCCGCGACGACCTCGGGGTCCGGGACGACGACCGCGTGGCCACCCTCATGTGGAACAACGCGGAGCACACCGAGGCGTACTTCGCGATCCCCTCCATGGGCGCGGTCCTGCACACGCTCAACCTGCGGCTGCCCGCCGAACAGCTGGCCTGGATCGTGAACCACGCGGCCGACCGGGTCGTGATCGTCAACGGTTCGCTGCTGCCGCTGCTCGCCCCGCTGCTCCCGCACCTCGCGCCGCTCCGGCACATCGTGGTCGCCGGACCCGGCGACCGGTCCCTGCTGGACGGCGCGACCGTGCCCGTCCACGAGTACGAGGACCTGATCGCCGGCAAGCCGACCACGTACGACTGGCCCGAGCTGGACGAACGCCAGGCCGCCGCCATGTGCTACACCTCCGGCACCACCGGCGACCCCAAGGGCGTGGTGTACAGCCACCGTTCGATCTACCTGCACTCCATGCAGGTCAACATGACCCAGTCGATGGGCCTGACCGACCAGGACACCTCGCTGGTCGTGGTGCCCCAGTTCCACGTCAACGCCTGGGGCCTGCCGCACGCCACCTTCATGACCGGCGTCAACCTCCTCATGCCGGACCGCTTCCTGCAGCCCGCCCCGCTCGCCGAGATGATCGAGAGCGAGCGGCCCACGCACGCGGCCGCGGTCCCCACCATCTGGCAGGGCCTGCTCGGCGAACTCACCGCCCGGCCCCGTGACGTCACCTCGCTCACCCAGGTCACCATCGGCGGCTCGGCCTGCCCGCCCTCCCTGATGGCCGCGTTCGACGAGCTGGGCATGCGGGTCTGCCACGCCTGGGGCATGACCGAGACCTCCCCGCTCGGCACGGTCTCCCGCCCGCCGGCCCACGCCGTCGGTACCGAGCAGGAGTTCGCCTACCGCCTCACCCAGGGCCGCTTCCCGGCCGGTGTCCAGGCCCGGCTGACCGGCCCCGGCGGCGAACGCCTCCCCTGGGACGGCGAGTCGGCCGGCGAGCTGGAGGTTCGCGGCCCCTGGATCGCGGGCGCCTACTACAACGGCCCCGACGCCGACCCGCTGCGCCCCGACGACAAGTTCAGCGAGGACGGCTGGCTGAAGACCGGTGACGTCGGCACCATCTCCCCCGACGGCTTCCTCACCCTGACCGACCGCGCGAAGGACGTCATCAAGTCCGGCGGCGAGTGGATCTCCTCGGTGGAGCTGGAGAACGCGCTGATGTCCCACCCCGACGTCGCCGAGGCCGCGGTGGTGGCCGTACCGGACGACAAGTGGGGCGAGCGCCCGCTGGCGACGGTCGTGCTGCGGGAGGGCTCCACGGCCACCTTCGAGACCCTGCGCGTCTTCCTCGCTGAGGAGGGCAAGATCGCCAGGTGGCAGCTGCCGGAGCGCTGGACGATGGTGACGGCGGTGCCCAAGACGAGCGTCGGCAAGTTCGACAAGAAGGTGCTGCGCAGGCGGTACGCCGAGGGCGACCTGGACGTGACCAGCCTCTGACCGGCGCCGGGCCGACGACGGGGAACCGCCCTCGCCCGGCCGCGGCACGTCCGCGGCCGGCCGCGCGGTTCCCCGCGCCCCTTCCGGGGCGCTCAAGCGGGCCCCAGGCCATGTCCTGATTGCCGATGCCCTGGTCGGCGATGTCCTAGTTGCCGATGTCCTAGTTGCCGATGCCCAAGTTGGCGATGTCCTAGTTCGTGCCGATCCGGGCCAGCAGGTCCACGATCCGGTCCTGCACCTCGTTGCTCGTGGACCGCTCCGCGAGGAACAGCACCGTCTCGCCGGACGCCAGCCGGGGCAGGTCGGCCTCGTCGACGGCCGCCGTGTAGACGACCAGCGGCGTCCGGTTGAGCTGCCCGTTGGCACGGAGCCAGTCGATGATCCCGGCCTGGCCGCGGTGCACCTGCATCAGGTCCATCACCACCAGGTTCGGCCGCAGCTGCCCGGCCAGCGCCACCGCGTCCGCGTCGCTGGCCGCCCGCGCGACCTGCATCCCGCGCCGCTCCAGCGTCGCCGTCAGGGCGAGCGCGATCTCCGCGTGCTCCTCGATGAGCAGCACCCGCGGCGGATGCTGCTCGGTGTCCCGCGGCGCGAGCGCCTTCAGCAGCACCGCGGGATCGGCGCCGTACGCCGCCTCGCGTGTCGCCTGGCCCAGTCCGGCCGTGACCATCACCGGCACCTCGGCCGCCACCGCCGCCTGCCGCAGCGACTGCAGCGCGGTCCGGGTGATCGGCCCGGTCAGCGGATCCACGAACAGCGCCGCGGGGAACGCGGCGATCTGCGCGTCGACCTCCTCGCGGGAGTGCACGATCACCGGCCGGTAGCCGCGGTCGCTCAGCGCCTGCTGCGTGGTGACGTCCGGCGCGGGCCACACCAGCAGCCGGCGCGGGTTGTCCAGCGGCTCCGGGGGCAGTTCGTCGTCCAGCGGCTGCGGACGCGGCGGATCCGCGACCTCGACCGCGCCGCCCGGACCGTCCAGCGGCTCCGGGCCCTCGGCGGCGTTCACGTCCGGTGCGCCTATGGCGTACGACCGTCCGGCACCCTCGGTGGCCCCCACGAGCCGGGACTGCCCGGCCGTCGACGGCTGGGGCAGCGGCTGGGACGCCGTCTGGTCGGCCTGCGGATGCGGCCGGGCACCCGGTTCGGGCTGCTGCTGGTCGTCGCGCGTGCCCAGCTTGCGGCGCCGTCCGTTGCCGTTCGGCTGGTGCGGCGGCGGGGTCGCCGTCGGCTGCTGCACCTGCGCGGCCTGCCGCGAGAACGGCACGCCCTGGCCCAGCGTCCGCACGCTGAACGCGCGGCCCTGGGTGGAGTCCGGGTCGACCGGCGCGGGCGTCGCCTCGGCGGGCAACGGCTGTGCGGCGCGCGCGGGTTGAGCGGCGGCCGCGGGCGCCTCCTCGGCGCCGTCCGGCCACTGCCGCGGCCCGGGAGCCGCGGGGGCGGCCTCCGCCGGGAGCGGCTGGGCGCCGGCCGGGGCGGGCTGCGCGGGCACCGGCTGCCCCGGAACCGGCACGGCGGAGCCCTGCGTCTGCGCCGGTGCCTGCACCGGTACGGCGACGCCCTGCGGCTGCGCCGGTGCCTGCGTCTGCACCGGTACGGCGCTCGCGCCCGCCGGCGCCTGCGGAACCGGCTGACCGGGCGGACCCGCCTGGGCCGGGATGCCCGGACCTGGCTGCGCGGGCGGGACGGGCAGACCGGGGGCGCCCGCCTGCGCCGGCACCGACGGCACGACGGCCTGGGCGGCCTCCTCGGGCTGGCCCACGGAACGCCTGCGGCGGCCGGTGGGCGCGCTGGTGGGATGCGGCTGCGGCGGGGTGTGGTCCTCGGCCGGGTCGTGCGCCACGGCGTCGTGCCGGCCCTCCTCGGCGGCCACCGGGGCCGGCTCGGGGACCCGGTCGGCCTCGGCGGGCGGCAGCGCGAAGACCGGGCGCGGGCCCGCCTGCTGCTGCTCGGCCCGCTCCGCCGCCGCGGCCAGCGCCCGCCGCCGGCGTCCGCTCGGCTGCTCCTCGTCGTCCTGGGGCGCGGTGGCCGCGGGCAGCGCCGGCGGCAGCGCCAGACGCTCGTCGGGCTCAGGCCGGGCGCGGCGTCCGGCCGCGGGCGCGGGCACGCCCTGCGGCGGCACGGTGCCACCGAGGCCCGTCCCCGCCGCGGCCGTACCCGATCCCTGTTCGGCCGCCGTCACCACGGCGCCCTCGGAGGCCCCGCCGTCGCCCGCACCGGACCCCGCGGCGGCGTCGGCCGGACGCCCGCGCCGCCGCCCGGTGCCCCCGGACGCCGGTTCGGCACCGTCGGGGACCGCGGCGCTCTCGATCGCGGCCGGTCCGCTCTCCTGGTCCGCCGCCCCGGCGGCCCGCCGGCGCCGGCGCCCGGTCGGCGCACCGGCCGGGGCCTCGCCCTCGGCGGCCTCGCCGCCGGGCACGTCGCTGTCCAGGAAGGCGTCCACGGAGGACCGCCGGGCCCGCCGCCGCCCGCCCGCGCCGCCGCCGCCGTCGTCGGCGGAAGCGGCCGGGAGCGTGGCCACGGCCGTACCGACCGGCGCGGGCACGGCACCCGCGCCGCCGCCGATCGGCACCTCCAGGACGAACGCGCTGCCGCTCATGCCGGGCACCTCGTGCGTCTGCAGCACACCGCCGTGCGCGCGCACGATGCCCCGCACGATCGGCTCGTGCACCGGATCGCCGCCGGGGTAGGGCCCGCGCACCTCGATACGGACGACCTCGCCGCGCTGGGCCGCCGCGACGACCACGGTGTTGTCCATGTAGCCGCCTGCGGAGACCGGCGAGTTGCCGGTCGCGTCGACACCCGCGACGTCCGCGACGAGGTGGGCGAGCGCGACGGCGAGCCGCTGCGGATCCACCTCGGCCTCGATGGGCGGCGCGTGCACGGCGAACTGGACCCGGCCGGGCCCGATCAGCTCCACCGCGCCTTCCACACCGGCGGCGACGACGGCGTCCAGCATCACCTTCGTGCGGCTGATGTCCTCGGTCCCGGCGTCCAGCGCCTGGTAGCCGAGCACGTTGTCGATGAGCTGGGTGATGCGCGAGTAACCGGCCGAGAGGTGGTGCAGCACCTGGTTGGCCTCGGGCCACAGCTGCCCGGCGTCGTCGGCGGCGAGCGCGGCCAGTTCCCGGCGCAGCTCGTCGAGCGGGCCGCGCAGCGACTGCGCCAGCAGGGTCAGCAGCTGCTCGTGCCGCCCGTACAGGGCCTCGTAACGGTCCTTCTCGCGCTCGCCGAGGGCCGCGTACCGCTCCTCGCCCGACGCCAGTTCCTCGGCCTGCCGCTCCAGCAGCTCCTCGACCTCGGTGACGTGCTTCTGGCGCAGCGCGGTCAGGTCGGAGGCGTGCTCCTCGGAGAGCCGCTCCAGCTCTTCGGCGTGCGCCTTCTCCCGGGCGTCCTTCTCCTCGGCCAGGTTGTCGTACGGCCGCCGGTCGGTGAAGGTCATGACGGCGCCGACGAGCTGGTCGCCGTCGCGGACCGGCGCGGTCGTCAGGTCGACCGGCACCTTCTTGTCGCCCTTGGCCCACAGCACCTGTCCGCGCACCCGGTGCTTGCGCCCGGAGCGCAGGGTGTCGGCGAGCGGCGACTCGGCGTACGGGAAGGGGGAGCCGTCCGCGCGGGCGTGCAGCACCAGGTTGTGCAGTTCCTTGCCGCCCAGTTCGCCGGCGCGGTAGCCCAGTATCTGGGCGGCGGCCGGATTGACGAGCACGATCCGCCCGTCGGTGTCCGTCCCGACGACGCCCTCGCTCGCGGCCCGCAGGATCATCTCGGTCTGCCGCTGCGAGCGGGCCAGCTCGGCCTCGGTGTCCACGGTGCCGGTCAGGTCGCGCACGACGAGCATCAGCAGTTCGTCGGCGCCGTAGCCGTAACCGTCGTACGCCTGCTGGCCGTTCTCCAGGTTGGCGCTGGTCACCTCGACCGGGAACTCGGACCCGTCGGTCCGGCGGGCGATCATCCGCGTCGGCTTGGTGCGTCCACGCGGGTCCATGTGGTCGGGCCGGCGCATCGACCCGGGGATCAGCCGCGAGTCGAAGTCCGGCAGCAGATCCAGCAGCCCTCGCCCGACCAGCGCGGTACCCGGTGCCTCGAACGCCTCCAGAGCGATCGTGTTCGCGTTGACGACGGTCCCGTTGGCGTTGACCAGCACCAACGCGTCCGGAAGTGCATCGAGTATGGCTGCGAGGCGAGCAGCGCCTCGGGATGGCCTGCTGCTCACGAGACGCTTCCTCCCTGTTACCGCACCTTGCCGACCGCTCGGGCCATCTTGCCAACCGGCCCGCGACGTGTCACGCGAGGGAGTCTAAAGGCACCGATTGCGCTCACGGCGCCGGATGAGAGGGAGGTCGCACGACGAAGTGACGGCGAACATGTGACCGACACACGTCACCTTCGCCGCGCCTTCGCGGAACCTTCGCGGGCGCGGGGCCTTCGCCGTGCGCCGGCCGGGCCGCCGGGGAGGCCGACGAGGCGGCCGGCGGGTCAGCCACCGAGGTCGGGCAGGAGCGGCACCAGCTGGTTCCAGCGGCCGATCTCGCAGCCGTTGCTGCGGTCGTAGTCGGCGTCGACCGGGCGGCCGGCCCAGGTGCCGGTGACGTGGGCGGTGGCGGGTCCGCCGTAGAGCATGGTGCAGGCGGTGCCGGGGGCGACCGGGGCGAAGGTGTCATGTCCCCAGCGGGTGTTCCGGTCCAGTGCCTCGCAGGCCGCGCTCACGTCCGGGTGACTGCCGGCGCCGGGATGACAGGACAGCTCGTACGTCCCGTCCCGCCCGGCCCCGGCGTGCCGCACGGTGACGGTGAGGTGGTCGCCCTGCCCCGCGGCGGCGGGCAGGGCGGGGAGGGATCCGAGGACGGCGGCGACGGCCCCGAGGGCGCCCCGCACGGCGAAGTGAGACATGCCCTGCCCAACGCGCCGGCGGCCCGGACGTTGCGCCGCCCCGACCCACCGGAAGGGCTTTGCCCTGCGGCCCGACTGCCTAGTACCGTGGGAGCCGATTGGTGACAGCACGCTCGACTGTGTCATCATCTGCACGCACCACTCGCGCTCGCGCGGGCGGCTGTGCTGGAGGCGTCGCCTAGTCCGGTCTATGGCGCCGCACTGCTAATGCGGTTTGGGCCTTAAAGCCCATCGAGGGTTCAAATCCCTCCGCCTCCGCACCTGCCTCAGGGAGTCCGACCATTCAGGTCGGGCTCCCTGAGTCGTTCACGGCCCCGGATCCGTCGTTTCCGCAGCTCACAAGGGGTGCGGCTAACGGATTTCACATGGCGGCGGCAGTCATGTAATGTTCTTCCTGTCGCCGCGAGCGGGCCGGAAGGGCCGGGAGCCAAGACAGAAAAAACAAAAAAACAAGCACTCGTAGCTTAACGGATAGAGCATCTGACTACGGATCAGAAGGTTGCAGGTTCGAATCCTGCCGAGTGCACAGCAGACCAGAGGCCCTGTGGAGCGATCCACAGGGCCTCTGGCTTTTGTCTTGACGGCAGTGGTTGACGGCGACTGGATTCGGAGGCCGATCAGACGGCTACCCGGATGCCGGCCGCGCCGTCATCGTCGTCCGGATCGTTGCCGTCACCCCTCAGCGCGTCGCCGACGCGGTCGAAGGTGGAGCGCTGGGAGTCGAGCCGGACGAAGGTGTAGATGTTCCATGGTCACTCGGATCGAGCTGCAGCCGAGGACTTCCATGATCATGCGGACGTCGGCTCGCTGTTCGTGGAGGAGCGAGGCGCAGGTCGTGGAAGCGGACCTTGCGGACGCCGGGGTTGCAGCCGCACCCACCTTCGAGCACGCCAACCGCCCCGGTACCGTCGGCATCGGGGTCCTGATCAGGGCTTTCGCGACCGGACCACCCGGAATGCTGTCCAGGCTGAGGGGTGGTCCGGTCTTTTGGTTGTTGGCCCTAGCCGTGCCAGCTGCGCCGACGAAACCGGCGCTTCGGAATCAGCTCAGAGCCTTGCCCACCTCGTAGATGGTGGGCCGGTCCCCTGGCGCGTGGCTGAGCATGGCGTCGATCAACTCGCCCAGCTCACCGGGCGCCTTCACGAGCCGGCGCCGACCGTCCGCCACGGCCTCTCTCTGCACCGAGCGAGGAGCGTCGTCCGGGTACTCCATCGCCCGCCAACCGGTAGCGGAGATCAGCAGGGAAGCCCCGAGCGCGTACACGTCGGCTTCCGGCGTCGGCTCGGCTTCTCCGGTGTCGAGGACGCTGCGCGCGATCTCCGGTGCCTCGTAGTGAACGAGGCAGCCGCGGAACGGGAAGTCGTACCCCTCGGGCACATGGCCGCCTCGGGCAAGGGCGAGGTCGATGAGGTGCGTTTGTTCCGGGCCGATGATGAAGTGGGCGGGCTGTACGTCACCGTGCGCCCAGCCCTTGGCGTGCAGTTCGGCAAGCGCCTCTACGCAGCCCAACGCCACGCTGGTGTGCGGTGTGATGGACGAGTCCGGCCTACGGCAGGGCTCCCAGAGCTGGTACAGGTCCGGCCCTTCGTGCCACGGCTGGAAGTTCCAGGTACCGCGTTCCCACTCGCCGTACGCGAGGTCGACCAGGCCGAGGCGCAGCAGAACGGCCCCTTCACGTGCGGGCGCGAGGGCGGTCCAGGGCTGGGCGGCCCATTCGGCCGTGGCCTCGATCGGGTAGCCGACTTTCACGGCGTAGTGGCCGCGACGGCTTTCTACCTCCCACACCATGGAGCCCCGGCGGTCGAGGACCAGGCGCTGGGACGTGGGCATGAGCGCGTCGAACACCACGATCGGCAGTTCAGGGGGTGACCCGGGCAACGTCTGTTCTCCTTCCGGGTGAACGCGGCCGACCACGAGTCGAGGCCGGCCGCGTCGCTGCTGTCGTGTCCTACTCCTGGTAGTCCTGACCGTACGGACGGCCGCAGTCCGAGTCGCACTGCGCGAGGTTCGTGCCGTCCACGGTCCACAGGTCGTCGAAGACCTTGAAGCCCGCTGCCTTCATGGCGCGTGCCGCGGTGATGACCATCAGCAGATCGCGGGGCCCGCCGCCCGGCTTCGGGTTGTGGTGCAGGAAGCGGCCCGCGTACCGCTCGCACAGCCTCGCGTACTCCTTCGTGTGCAGGATGAGGGCGTGCAGGCCGAGGTCCACGTCATCGGACGGGACCATGGGGACGTTGGCCGTGGCTGCGGTGACCAGGAAGGCGACCGCCTGGTCCGCGATCCGCTCGGCGCGCTCGGGCGACTGCCCGTTGTGGACGACCACGAAGTGGGCGAGGCTCTCGAACAGCTCCTCACCAGCCACCGCGCGACCGGTCTTCTGATCGTTCACCGTTGCCGTCATGCGACTACTCCTCGTGTGTGGCGGTGCGTGGGTTGGATGGCCGGCCCCGAACGGGGAAGGGGGAGCCGGGGAGTTGGCACCCGTCCGGGGCGGCCCGTCTACTGGCCCATGGCGAGAGTTATGCCGATCACCAGGCCGCACGACCCGCTGATCACCACGATGAACAGGACTCCCGCGTACTGGCCGATAACGCGCATCACAGCCCGGCCCGACGATTGCGGTTCTTGATGGCCAGACGTGCGCTCAGTTCCTCCCGCGCACTCGGCGGCTCCACGTCGTCCGGCATGGCGTCCCACTCGGCGCCGCCGCCGATCGGCCTTATCTGCACACGGCCGCCGACCTCATCCATGACGACGCCGATGCGGTTCCTGGAGGTGTCCTTCGCCAGTTCACCGATGCCTGGTCTGGTCTGCTGGTTGCTCGCCATGTGCACGAGCATCCTGTCGCTCATGGGGACGTCGGAACCTCCGACAAACACCACTTCGGGACGTCCCGCGTCGGGTAGAACGTCCCTATCGCCGTCCCCGAGTGCTGGGAGAGATTGGGATGCCGAACGAGAGGCTACGTGCTGCCATGGCGGCCGGCGGCTGGACGTACACCGCCCTTGCGGACAAGGTCGAAGTCGATCCCAAGTCCGTTGAACGATGGGTCAATTTGGGGCGTACGCCGCGTCGTGCCACGGCCATGCTGGCAGCGGAAACGCTAGGAGAAGACGTGCACGCTCTATGGCCCGCGCTCCGGCAGGCACGCCCTGCCCGCGCAGTCAGCCCGGAACTTGTGGCTCTCTACGATCAGCGGGCGGACATCCCCGTCTCCACCTTCGTGGACATGTTGACCCAGGCCCGCAGGCACATCGACGTGTTGGTGTATGCCGCCGTCTTCCTGCACGAGGCGTACCCGCGGCTTAACGACCTGCTGCGAGAGCGAGCTGCCGACGGGTGCGCGGTTCGTATCGCGATCGGCGATCCGGACAGCGTGAATGTTCAACAGCGCGGCACGGAAGAGCGGTTCGGCCACGGCATCGAGTCCCGTTGCCGACTCGCCCTCATGCACTATCGCCCCCTTGCCGGGGTACCTGGCATCGAGGTGCGGACCCATGCCACCACGCTCTACAACTCGATCTACCGCGCGGATGACCAGACACTGGTCAATGCCCATGTCTGGGGCGTGAACGCCTACGGTGCTCCCGTGTGGCATCTTCGGCGCAACGGAGAGGGCGGCATGTTCGACACCTACGCCAGCAGCTTCGACGCTGTGTGGGAGACCGCGACACCGGTAACGGAAGAGTGACCATGGCACGGACCGAGTACTACGACGACCCAGCAGCACCAGAGCCGAACAGCTTGGTGGTCGCCGCGTCTGCCGTGGTCACCGACGACGAAGGGCGTGTGCTCCTTCAGCGCCGCCGGGACAACGATCTCTGGGCGCTACCTGGTGGCGGCATGGAGATGACCGATTCCCTCCCAGGAACGGCCGCCCGCGAGGTGAAGGAAGAAACGGGTCTGGACGTAGAGATCACCGGGCTCGTGGGCACGTACACAGACCCTCGCCACGTCATCGCCTACTCGGACGGTGAGGTGCGTCGGCAGTTCAACGTCTGCTTCACCGCCCGCATGGTGGGCGGCCGACTTGCGATCTCGGACGAGTCCACGGAGCTGCGATTCGTCCAGCCGGAAGAGATCGATGAACTGCCGATGCACCACACGCAGCGGCTCCGGATCCGTCACTTCCTTGAGCACCGTGAGCGGCCCTATCTCGGCTGACCTCGTAGACCGCGGTGAACGGCAACTCTGACGGAGGCGACTTACAACTCACCCTCCAAGTCGTTGGGAGGGCACCTTGACGGACGATCAACCTGACCTGATAGGTGCCCAACTCGGGAGCTCGTGCTATTTTGAGGCGTCGTCAGTTGAGGCCAGGGGTATGTGGGGCGGGTTCGACTCCCGTAGCGCTGATCTTGGTGCTCGTTTTGGTCGCAGTTGGTCTGAATTACGGAATCCAGTTCCTGAAGAGAAACAAACCGGAGTCCGATAGTCCATCTTCGAACGAAAGGAGTGCATCATGACAAAAATCAGGATGACATTGATCGCGGGCATGCAAGTGGCCGAAGCGATCGCCACGAACAGCGTTGTCGGCGCACTCCTTACCTGAGCTGACGAACAAGAGCCCCGCATGCGCAAGCTGCGGGGGCTCTTGCTGTTTTTTGTTTCGCTAATCGCCAGCTTAGGCAACCTTCGAGAATGAGTATCGGTCCTTGATTGTGCGAGCGAAGTAGCGGCCGTGACTAGAAGCCGACATCAGGCCACTATGGACGCTTTCCGGGACGGAAAAGTACCTGTAGATCCCAGAATGAAATTCGATCTCTAGCACCATCTCTGCCGGTTCGTAGCCGACCGATATGATGTTGGAAGAGGTAACCGGAAGTCTCTCCATCACTGCCCCTGTCTCGCCATGGCTTTTGCGTTCTGGATGATCTGCTTAATGACGAACGGCGGTTCTCCACTTGCCTCGAATGCTGCTCGCGCGTAGGTGTAGGTGTTCTTTTCGCTGTACCCGATGCCGGATTGAATGAGTTCATCGACCTTCTCTCCCCACTCGGGCCAATCGGATTTAAGCGTCTCCTCCAGACAGTCTGCGAACACTGCGTAGTCAATGTCTGCGTGAGTGGGGGGCAGATCTGAGATGCTCGATTGTCCGAGATACATAAGAAGGCGGTGATTCTCCGCACGCTCACTCAGTTCTGCATTGCGGATATCTCGCGGTTTCCTTCCATTTTTTTCCATTCTGATGCCAACCCCGGCATCGGCATCAAATACTGCGAAACATGGGATTCCGAGCAGCGTAAGGATGGCATGGCTTAGGTAGATAGCTGTCTTGTGGCCGGCCTCGGCCACATGAACGCCTTCCACCGCCAACGGGGCTCCATCACGTGTGGCGGTTCCTTCCAGGACGGCCTTGTCGGTTTCCCCCTCTACTAGTACAACGGCAGAGGCGAAGAGGGCCTCAGGTAGCCTGTTTAGAATCGCCGCCCCAATTTGCTTGCGAACTCGCTCCTCAGGTACGAAACCTGACAACTTCTCGATCACGTCATCAACTCGCACATGGGCAATGGAAATGGCCCTATGGCTGGAACTGTTCCGCACACGGCTGATTCGGCGGATTTCGTGAAAGTGATGCGGGTCAACGAAGATCGGATTATGGGTGGCATATGCCACTTGGGCCATTTGGCTCGGATCTTCAGCAATTTTACGTAGCACCTGAGAGAAGGCTCGGGCCTGTACGGGATGCTGATATAGCTCTGGCTCCTCGATGGCCAAACACACAGCCTTGGATCGCGATCCTTCGCCACCGCGATCCGAAAGAAGTTTTAGTGCGGCAATAATCATGGCACGCTGGAATCCGTGCCCTTGACGCTCGACGGTTGTTTCGACAGGGCCATCCACAATACTCACCTTGAAGGATGCCCTGACGGGCTTGTAAGGGTTGTCGACTGGCGAGACCGTCACGTTTCTGCCTGCTGAGAAAACCTCGACTGCCTTGGTTAGTTCTTTGGAGATTAGATCCAACTGAGGGGCAAAGTTTTTGGTCGAAATGCGCGCCCGTTCCAGATTCAATCGTGCATCGAGATCCGCCAGTTCGGCATCAGCGATCTTTCTGTCCACGGCGCGTTCGATGATTCGCCCAAAAATCGCAGATCGGGTGTCAGTCGATTCCTCAAGAGCGCGCAGGTCTGCGCTCACGAGGATGAATTCGAATAGGCTGGCGAGCTTCCCTTTTCCGGCAAAGCCGAAGAAGTTATTTGCCTGGATGTCGGACTCTATGAGCCTATCGGGGTGATTTCTTTCCCAAACGATCATCGCCTCTTCCACCAGTGCTTCACTGCCAGCTGATGGAAGTTCAAGATCAGGCCGTTCCTCGCGTAGCGAATTGTAAGCTTTCCGCTTGGCGGTAGCGTTTGGCTGACTGCGGACCGCTTCGAATGGCGGGAAGGTCATCCCTTTTCCGGTGATCTTGTCGTCGCCGTTATCCCATGTGCGCCAAATGATGAGACTGTCCACCCCGTCGGGGGCGTAGTGGCCTAGCTCTTCCCGATCTTGCGTGGTGAGTGAGTCGAACTCAACTTCTACACGGATGCGACTGCTACCTGCCTCAACGCACAGATCGTCGAGATCTAGGGACGTTCCCTTTTCTCCGTTGAAGAACCAATCGAGCGCGCGCAAGATAGTTGATTTGCCAACTCCATTGGGGCCGATGATGGATGTGACGCCATCAAACCGCACTTCGGCCAACTGAAGGCAGCGGAAGTTCTCAATCCGCGCTCGGATCATCCTCATGCCAACTAATCATGGAGCTGGTCTCTGGTCACAGACAACCCGTTTCTCTATATCAGTAACTTTGACCGCTTTAGTCTGACTAGTCACAAGAACTTGTGTTCTAATATGCTGCCAGTCTGGGCGGTAGGAGCAGACCGGTTGTGACGTGCTCCCAACTCGGAGTCAAGCGGTTGACTGCTCTGCATGCGCTTCTGGACAGCAAGACTGGTGCGGAGGCGGGAGGGCGGGTTGGCCTGGTGTAGTGGAAGTCCGCATCCGGCTCGTCCTGATCGCTGCGAGTCCGCGCCTGATGCGCGAGGCCAGGTCGAATCGCTGCTACACCATCGCTCGGAGGTGACGGCAGCCTTGACGGCAACGACGGCACACGGGCGCACAAGATCGCCAATCTATGCAAACGGAGTGAGGGGCCGCAGGCAGTCTTTACGGTGCGCTGCCCGATCCTACGGATCAGAAGGTTGCAGGTTCGAATCCTGCCGAGTGCACAGAGACAAGAGGCCCCGGAGAGATCCGGGGCCTCGGGTGTCGGCCGGCTCAGGCGTTGGGCCGCTTGCCGTGGTTCGACTTCTTCTTCTTGCGGGCCCGCCGCTTGTTCCCACGCTTGGCCATGGTGCCCATCTCCCTGGTCCGGGGGCTTCTCCCACCCCGCCAGTCTAGGTTCGTCCCTATATGTCCGCCTCTTGCGGAGGAGACGGACGCGGTACGCGTACCGCTGGTTCGAACGGAGGCTCGCTCACCGACCCGGCCGTCACGATGCGCAGATCTAATGGAAGCGGGAAATACCAGGTCAGTGGCATGATGCGGGGTGTCGGGTGTGGATCTGTGCCGACGACCACAGCGGAATGGGCCGTGCGTAGGCTCATACTGAGTCATGACAAAGCCTGCGGCGCCGAAGCGCCATCTGCCCACCAGCCCGTTCAAGGCCCCGGTCGTACCGGTTCCCAAGCACTTCGCGGTGGGCGACCAGGTCACTCATGACGTGTACGGACTCGGCCGGGTCATCGGTGTCGAGGACGGAACCGCGGCCCTCGTGGACTTCGGTTCGGCACAGATGCGGATCCTGAGCCCGTACGCCAAGATGACCAAGCTGTAGGACCGCTGTGCCCGGTCACGGCACGCCGGGTCCTTCCGGGGACCCGTAACGAAAGGCAGACCTCTCATCGACTCGACGTCGCTGTTCTCCGCCGTGGAAGGGCAACCCCGCCGCTCCACCGTTGTTTCCCCGCCTCCCGCGATCATGCCCTTCCAGGCCCCGGACTTCGGAGAGGACGAGAGCTCCTGGTCCGAGGACGCGCAGGAGCCCGCCGCGCCCTCAGCGTCGTCCAGGGCCGCCTAGGACAGGCCCTGGCGGCCGGCAGCCGACAGCGAAGGCCCCGGATCTCTCCGGGGCCTTCGGCGTTTCCTGGCAGTGAGGTGTTCCGGCCTACCCGGGGCTGCCGGGGCGGACCGTCAGGTAGGTCCACGCGGTCCACGTGCTGCCGGTCTGGGCGCCCTTGGCCGGGGGCGTGTAGTGGGCGCGGACGCGGTAGCGGTCGTTGCTCGTGAAGAGCTTCAGGGAGCGGCTGTAGCCGTACCAGCCGTCGCCGTACAGGGCGACGCAGCTCTTCGCGGCGACCTGGTGCCAGGACCCCGACTGGTAGTGCTCGACGTAGACCGTCGTGCAGCCGCCGGACTGACGGGGTGTGACCTGGACGTCGAAGCCCATGGTGGCCTCGGACTTGTAGAACACCCGGTAGGTGGTGGAACCGATGCGGGTGGTCGAGACCGGCCACTGCACCTGTGTCCGGGTCGTCGGGGTGACGGTCGCCGTCGTGGTCACCGTCCGCGGGGCGTAGTGGTAGTCGCCGGTGAAGGCCGCGCTGAGGACGGTGTTACGGGTGATCTTGTACGAGGCGGTGAGGTTCCCGTGCGCGTCCACCTTGCCGCTTCTGAGCTGGGTCCGGGACGCGCCGGCGGGCTGGGCGTAGAGCGTCACGGTGCGGGAGTCGTTCGTGGTCCCCAGGTGCGCGGTGACCTTGGCGGTCGTGCCGGAGCGGTACGACTTCGCGTTCGCCGTCACGGTCAGGGCGGGTGTGGTCCGGGACACCTGGACCTTCGCCGACGCCGTGACCGGGAGGTAGGACGTGCCGCCGTCGTAGGTGAAGGCGTAGGTGTTCGTACCGCCGACCTGCGGGGTGTCGTGGAAGGCGAAGGTGCCGTCGGCGGCGACGGACGCGGTGCCCGCCGGGTAGCCGGAGGGGTGCGCCGCGTCCGTCTTGAGGACGTGCACCGTGCCGGTCCGCACCTGCGGGTGCGGCCAGGTGAGCCGTCCGGTGACGGTCAGCGCCCCGCCGCGGGCGGCGGTGGCGGGGGCGGTCAGCGCCATGGTGGGCGCGTACTTGGCGACCGGGACGTCGAAGGGCCGGGCGGCCGGTCCGTAGGCGCCCCCGCCGGAGTACTCGACGCGGAAGCTCAGCCCGCCGGTGCTCGGGGCCGTGCCGTCGACGCGGTAGGAGCCGAAGAAGTCGACCGGGATCCTTGCCGGGGTGGTGACCGGGTCCGGGACGAGCACGCCGTCCGGGTCGGCGTCGTCGTAGCGCGTAATGCGGACCGTGCCGGGGAGCAGGGACTGTCCGGCGCCGAGGGCGAGGCTGGACGCGGGCGACACCACGAACGAGTAGGCCTCGCCCGGGGCGAGCGGAGTGGTCGCCTTTCCGGAGAGCGTGACCGGTGCGGTCTCCGGGGCGGTGGCGATGTGGAGCGTCGGTGTCCCCCCGGAGGCGTCGACGGCCACGCCGTAGACCCGGCTGCCGTCCGGTGTCCAGGCGAGCCCGTGCGGGGCGGAGTCCAGGTCCCGGGCCCAGGTGTACTCGGTGTACTCGCCCTCGCCGGCTTCCGGGAACGTCACGAGCGAGTGGGAGCCGGTGGCCAGGGTGCCGTCCGCCGCCACGGCGACGGCCTTGCCGTACACCCCGTCCGCGAACCGTCCGTCGAGCGCGAGGTCCGAGGTGCGGTAGCGGCCGGCGGTCGCGCCGCGGACGGTCGGGACCGCCAGGTGGGTCCCGTCCGCCGTGAGCGCGATGTCGCTCAGGTCGGGGACCGGCAGCTCCTTGGCGGCCTGCCGGGTCAGGGCGCCGTCCTCGGCCCGGTAGGTGACGACGGCGGAGGTGCCGCCCGTCTGTGCCGCGGCCGCGAGTGCGCCCGAGGGCGTGGGCGTCGTGGCAAGCATCGGCGGCGCCGTCCAGCCGTCCGGGTCCTGCCGGAGGGTGACCGCCCCGGTGCCGTCGACGGAGCCGATGCCGCCGGCGCCCGCCGTGCCGTAACCGAACCAGAGGGTGCCCCCGGCGACGGCCAGCGAGTCGGGACGGGTGCCCGAGCCCGTGGACAGGCGGGCCGACTCGGTCAGCTTCTCGGTGCTGATCACCGAGATCGCGTCCTCGTCCGGGAGGGCCGCGTACAGCGTGGATCCGTCGGCGGAGAGGGCGAGGCCGGTGGCGCCCGGCTCGTCGCCGATCGTCGTCGGGTGTCCGCCGTCGAGGTCGGTGACGAGGATCCCGTCGGTGCCCGCGCCGCCGCTGAAGAACAGGTGCCCGTGCGGAGCGTCCACCACCAGGTGCGCGAAGTGCGCGAGGGGCAGAGGCGTGTCCGACGGTGCCGCGTACGAACCGGTGGCACCGGGACCGATGACGGTCGTCAGTCCCAGGAGCAGTGCCGCGGTGGTTGGCACCGAGATACGTGCCGACTTCATGAAAGGCCCCCCACACAACCCTCACGATCAAGGCGCGCAACGTAACACAGGGGAGGGACAGGGACGATGGGCGGGGAGGCGGGCCTTCGGAGGAGGCCCGCGCGGCTCAGGCGGTGGTCAGGACGCGGGTGCGCTCGCGGCCGCGGAGGGTCTGTCCGCGCAGCACGATGATGCCCAGCCGGACGACGACCTCGCTGACGGCCATGAGGACCAGTGCGGCGACCCAGGCCTGTGCGCTGGTGATGTCGTGGTCGGCGGAGAAGCGGCCTATGCGGGTCTGGCCGGAGGGGTGCGAGGTCCAGACCGCGAAGCCCAGCCGGAAGCCCATGCTGAGCACCCACAGGGCCGCCGCGCCCAGGGTCGCCTTGACCCGGACGTGCCCGTCCGCGAGGCGGACCCGGGTGAGCAGGCCGCCGCCCACGCCGCAGGCGATGCCGATGCCGGCGAACGTCCCTATGAGGACGAGGTCGTTGCCCGCTGTCGGGATGTCGTGCAGGTAGCTGGTCGCCACCCAGGTGACCAGACCCAGCGGCAGCAGCAGCCGGAAGGCCGTCAGCCTCTCCTCCCGCAGCTGCCTGACGACCACGAGGATGAGGGCGACATCGATGATCCAGTCCGAAAGCGTCATGCCTCGACTATCCGGTTCCGGCCCCGTCCGGCACTTCGGCCCATGGGTGGAAGCGGGGTGGAAAACGGGTGGATGCGGCCCCTCTACCCGGGGGAGGACAGCCCTTCCAGTGACTCGTGGGCCAGACGCGTCGCGCGGGTGAACCAGTCGGTGAGGACGGCCAGTTCGTCGGCGGTGTAGTCGGCGAACAGGTCGGCGAGGCCCCGGTAGTGACCGGCGTACACCGCGCCGACCCGGCCGACCGCGTCCGGGACCGCGGCCACCCGGACCCGGCGGCGGTCGTCGGGGTCGGGGCGCCGGGTCACGTAGCCCGCGCGCTCCAGGCGGTTGAGGATGCCCGTCACCGCGCCCGTCGTCACATGGGCGCGGGCGGCCAGGTCGCCCGCGGTCAGCAGGTCCTCGCCGGCCTCCAGGACGAAGCCGAAACAGGTGAGGTCGGTGACGCCGACCCCGAGCCGCCTGGCCAGCTCCTGCTGGCCGAGCAGGTGGGCCGCGATGAGGTGGTCCATCGCGGACAGGGCGCGGGCGGGGTCCGCGGGCGGTCGCGGCTTGCCGTGCATGGTCGTTCCCGATTCCTAGAAGTTTCGCCGGAGGGCTGGCATATTCTCTTAGCGCGTGAGATATATGGCTGGTAAATGTCTTAGGTGGTGAGAGATTCCGGTCGCCCTCGCGTCGGGCGCCGGGCCTCAGCCGCCGGTGGGCTTTCCGCTGCCTATGAAAGGGGAGGCGGGTACATGAGTCTGCACGATGAGGGCCATACGGTCGCCGGGTGGACGGGCACCGCGATCGCGACGGCCGGGAGCGGCGTGCTGGGGTGGGGCGTGTGCGCCGTCTCGGTGCCCGCCCTGGTCGCGGGCGGCGTGGTGACCGTCGTGAGCGTCCTGGTCACCTGGTCTCTGCACCTCACCGGCTGGGGCAAGCCGCCCGGCCCGCGGCCCCGCGCCGAGTGGGCCCTCGGCACCCGGGACGCCGGCGCGCGCGACGGCCACCCCGGATGCGTGGGATGCCGGCTCGCGGGCCGGGGCAGGCCCGCCGGATCCCTGCTCGCCCCGGTGTCCGGCGCCGGGGAGACCGAACCGGCCCCCGCACGGGCCGGCGGCTGACCGACGGCTCGGCGCCGGGCGGCCGCACGTGACTGCCCGTGCCGCCACCCCGACCCCGCCACGCCCCGCCCCGCGTTGTCAGTCCCCGCGTCTACGCTCGTGAGTGATGGCACAGGTGTGGAAATGCTCGGGGCTGCGGTGGCCGGACGGCGGCCCCGTGCTGGTGTGGAGCGGCGGGCGGCGCAGCGCGCTCGGGCCGGGCGGCCGTGTCGCCTTCCGGGCGGCCGGCGCGGGTGTCCGGGAGTGCGTGGGAGCGCGGGGGCACGCCTGCGCGGTCCGCGCCACGGTGTCCGGACGCAGTACGGGCGCGCGCTGCGAGGAGTGCGCCCGGCTGGACCGGGCGCACTCGGTGGCCGCCGACGGCGTACCCGACGATCCCCGGCCCTACCACGTGTATCTGGCGTGGTTCGGGCCCGGGATGGCCAAGGTCGGGATCACCGCCGTCGAGCGCGGCCCGGCCCGGCTGCTGGAACAGGGTGCCGTGTGCTTCAGCTGGCTGGGCGCCGGGCCGCTGATGGCCGCGCGGCGGGCCGAGGAGCTGCTGCGGGCCGCGCTCCGGGTGCCCGACCGGATCCCCTACGGCGCCAAGCGCGCCGTACGGTCCGCCCTGCCGGGGAGCGCCGCCGAGCGGGCCGCCGAGATCGTCGTACTGCACGAGCGGGCCCTGGCGCTCGGGGAGTGGCCGGAGGCGCTCGTGCCCGAACCCTGCCGAGTCGTCGACCACGTCCGGGTGTTCGGACTCGACGGGGCACCCGCCGCCGTCGGCGAGGTGGCCGAGCTGACCCCGGGCGGCGCGGTGAGCGGTGAACTCGTCGCGGCCGCCGGGCCGGACCTGCATCTCGCCACCCGGCGCGGCGTCGTCGTCCTCGACACGCGCTTGCTGCCCGGTTGGGAGCTGGCCGCCGCGGAAGCGGGGCGGGAGGGCGAAATCGACGTACCTGTCCGCGAGTTCACGGCGCCTCAGGAAGGACTGTTCTGAGCCGCGCCGGAGACCCGGGGAGCATCCCCGGGACGGACCCGGCGGGGGCGGTCCGGAGCCGCCCGGCACGGCACATCACCGGCGGGCGCCCGGCGTTCCGCGGCGGTACGCTCTCATCAGCGGTTCATCGAGGCCTCGTCGGCCCGCCCGGACGCACCCCGGACGCACCCCGGACGTACATGATCCGCACAGCCCGGGGCCGGGCGGCGGCGCCGAGCCGTGGGCGGGCGAGGGGATTCCCAGGGGTTCCCTGAGAGGTACCTGTGCGTTTCTCAGGGAAAACACAGATCTCTGAAAGCGTGTTCTCAGAGGGCCCCGACAGGGTGTCCACCATGACCACGACCTCGCCCCAGGGGCGCACCGAACTGCTGAGGCCGGACGGGAGCCCCGTCCGAGTGCTTGTGGTGGACGACGAGCTGTCGATCACCGAACTCCTGTCCATGGCCCTGCGGTACGAGGGCTGGCAGATCCGGAGCGCCGGTGACGGCACGGGTGCCCTCCAGACCGCCAGGGAGTTCCGGCCGGACGCCGTCGTCCTCGACATGATGCTGCCCGACATGGACGGCCTCACCGTCCTCGGCCGGCTGCGGCGCGAACTGCCCGACGTCCCCGTGCTGTTCCTCACCGCGAAGGACGCCGTGGAGGACCGCATCGCCGGCCTGACCGCGGGCGGCGACGACTACGTCACCAAGCCGTTCAGCCTCGAAGAGGTCGTGGCGCGGCTGCGCGGGCTGATCCGCCGCTCCGGCGCCGCCGACCGGCGGTCGGACTCGGTGCTCGTCGTCGGCGACCTCACCCTGGACGAGGACAGCCACGAGGTCTCCCGGGCCGGTGACTCGATCCACCTCACCGCCACCGAGTTCGAGCTGCTGCGCTTCCTGATGCGCAACCCGCGGCGCGTGCTCAGCAAGGCCCAGATCCTGGACCGTGTCTGGTCCTACGACTTCGGCGGCCAGGCCAACGTGGTCGAGCTGTACATCTCCTACCTGCGCAGGAAGATCGACGCCGGCCGCGAGCCGATGATCCACACCCGGCGGGGGGCCGGTTATCTGATCAAGCCCGCCGCGTCATGAGCGGGCGACGACGGCCGCGGGCGCAGCAGCGACGGGTAGGTCAGCCGCGCACCCTGCGGACCCGGCTCGTCGTCGTGTCCGTGACCCTGATCGCCGTGGTCTGCGCGGTGATCGGGACCGTCACCACCCTCGTGCTCCGCGACCACCTGTACGGGCAGCTGAACAGCAACCTCCGCGAGGTCGCGCTGCGCGTGGCCGGCGGGCCCGTGGGCGGCTTCGGCGGCAGGGGCGATCCGGCGGGCGGCAAGGCCGGCACCCTCGCGCCGCAGCAGACCAAGGGCCTCGGCGACTTCGTCACCCAGGGGCCGCAGCCGCAGCGGACCGTCGCCGCCGAGGTGGAGAACGGGTCGATCACCAGCGGCAAGGTCGGCACCAAGAAGAACAACTCGGCCGGCTTCACCCAGATGACCCCCGAGAACCTCACCGAGGCCCAGCGCGGGGTCCTCGGCTCCGTCGCCCGGGACCAGCGGGCGCACACGGTCGACCTCCCGGGCCTCGGCAGCTACCAGGTCCAGTACGTCGTGGGCAACAACGGCACCTTCTACGTCGGCATCCCGACCTCCGACGTCGACGGCACGATCAACACCCTGATCATCGTCGAGATCAGCCTCACCCTCTCCGGCCTGATCGCCGCCTCCCTCGCCGGCACCGTCATGGTCGGCGTGGCCACCCGCCCGCTGCGCCGGGTCGCCAGCACCGCCACCCGCGTCTCCGAACTCCCCCTGCACACCGGCGAGGTCAACCTCAGCGAGCGGGTCCCGGAGTCGGAGTGCGACCCGCACACCGAGGTCGGCCGGGTCGGCGCCGCGCTCAACCGCATGCTCAACCACGTGCACGGCGCCCTGCACGCCCGCCAGCAGAGCGAGATGCGGGTACGGCAGTTCGTCGCCGACGCCAGCCACGAGCTGCGCACCCCGCTCGCCTCCATCCGCGGGTACGCCGAACTGACCCGGCGCGGACGGGAGGAGATCGGGCCCGACACCCGGCACGCCCTCGGCCGTATCGAGTCCGAGGCCGGCCGGATGACACTGCTCGTCGAGGACCTGCTGCTGCTCGCCCGCCTCGACGCGGGCCGTCCGCTCCAGTTCGAGCACACCGACCTCGTCCCGCTCGTCGTCGACACCGTCAGCGACTCCCGCGCGGCCGGCATGGACCACAACTGGCGCCTGGACCTGCCCGACGAGCCCGCCCCGGTGGCCGCCGACGCGGCCCGCGTCCAGCAGGTGCTCGTCAACCTGCTCGGCAACGCCCGCAAGCACACCCCGCCCGGGACCACCGTCACCGCCCGCGTCCAGCGACGCGGCCCGTGGCTGTGCGTGGACGTCGAGGACGACGGCCAGGGCATACCGCCCGAGCTGCTGCCACACGTCTTCGAGCGGTTCGCGCGCGGTGACTCCGCGCGCTCGCGGGCCACCGGGTCCACCGGGCTCGGGCTCGCCATCGTGCAGGCCGTCGCCTCCGCGCACGGCGGTGCCGTCACCGTGGACAGCGTTCCCGGCCGCACGGTGTTCACCCTCTACCTGCCCGCGCTCGCCCCGGCGGTCCCGCGGCCGGATCCCGAAACCTGCCGGCAACCGCACTCACAGGCCCAGCACAGTGCCACCACATGGGTGCAACAGGGCACGTGAACAGAGTCGTTCCATGCGAACCGACTCTTCTCCCGGCACCCTGCCGGCGCGGGAGCACCTCCCGGCCGCAGACGCCGGTACGCCTGTCCTGGACGTAGTGATCCCCGTCTACAACGAGGAGAAGGACCTCGGCCCATGCGTCGTCAGACTGCATGATCACCTCAAGCGCACCTTCCCGTACGCGTTCCGCATCACCGTCGCGGACAACGCGTCCACGGACACCACCCCCGAGGTGGCGCGGCGCCTGGCGGCGGAGATCGCCGAGGTCAGGTCGTTCCGGCTGGAGCAGAAGGGCCGCGGCCGTGCGCTGCGGACCGTCTGGTCGGCCTCGGACGCACCGGTCCTCGCCTACATGGACGTGGACCTGTCGACCGACCTGAACGCGCTGCTGCCGCTGGTGGCGCCGCTCATCTCCGGCCACTCCGACCTGGCGATCGGTTCCCGGCTGGCCCGCTCGTCGCGCGTGGTGCGCGGCGCCAAGCGGGAGTTCATCAGCCGCTCGTACAACCTGATCCTGCGCGGCTCGCTGCAGGCCCGCTTCTCGGACGCGCAGTGCGGCTTCAAGGCGATCCGGCGCGACGTCGCGCAGGTCCTGCTGCCGATGGTGGAGGACACCGGCTGGTTCTTCGACACCGAGATGCTGGTCATCGCCGAACGCGCGGGCCTGCGCATCCACGAGGTGCCGGTCGACTGGGTCGACGACCCGGACTCGACCGTGCACATCGTGCGGACGGCCGCCGACGACCTCGCAGGCGTGTGGCGGGTCGGCAAGGCGCTGGCCACCGGTTCGCTGCCGCTGGACCGGATCGCCCGCCCGTTCGGCGACGACCCGCGCGACCGGGACATCCAGGACGTGCCGAAGGGCCTGGCCCGCCAGCTCGTCGGCTTCTGCGTGGTCGGCGCCCTGTCGACCCTCTTCTACCTCCTGCTCTACAGCCTCTTCCGGCAGTTCGCCGGCTCGCAGGTCGCCAACGCGCTCGCGCTGCTGGTGTCGGCCGTCGCCAACACGGCCGCCAACCGGCGGCTGACCTTCGGGGTGCGCGGCCGGGGCGGGGCGGTCCGGCACCAGGCGCAGGGCCTGGTCGTCTTCGGCATCGGCCTGGCGCTCACCAGCGGTTCGCTCGCCGCCCTGAACGCGGCGAGCGGCGACCCCGCGCACTCCACCGAACTGGCGGTGCTGGTCGCCGCCAACCTCGCCGCGACCGTCCTCAGGTTCCTGCTCTTCCGCGCCTGGGTCTTCCCGGACCGGGACGGCGGCCGGGAGACGGCCTCCGCGACGGCGGCAGCGCACCACCCGTCGTCGCCCACGTACACCACGGTCCCCGGCGGACACCTGCCGCAGGGCCCGCTCCCGCAACGCCCGGCCCACCACCCGTACGACCGGGGCACCACCACCCGACTCCGCGCCGACGAGGCCGCGGACGGCACCCGGAGGGACGCCACCCTGCGGCTGCAGCCCGTGCGCCCCCATGACACCGATCCGGGGGAACCCCGATGACCAGCACCCCCACCGACCGTCAGGACCGGCCGGCACCCGAGCCCGAGGCTCCCCCGGCGGCACTGCGGGCGCCGGACGTCCCCGCCCCGCCGGTACCGCGGGCGGCCCGCGCCGAGCCCCGGCGGCCCCTCGCCCGCCGGCTGTGGCGCGGCCGCCCCGAGGACCCGCGCTGGGCACGCCCGGCCTTCCTCGGCCTGCTGCTCGCCACCGCGGTGCTCTACTTCTGGGACCTGAGCGCGAACGGCTACTCCAACTCCTTCTACTCGGCCGCCGTCCAGGCCGGCACCAAGAGCTGGAAGGCGATGTTCTTCGGCTCGCTGGACGCGGGCAACGCGATCACCGTCGACAAGCCCTCGGCGTTCCTGTGGCCGATGGAGATCGCGGCCCGCCTCTTCGGCCTGAACTCCTGGACGATCCTCGGCCCCGAGGTCCTCATGGGCGTCGGCACGGTCGCGGTCGTGTACGCCTCCGTGCGCCGCCGCTCCAGCCCCGCGGCCGGTCTGATCGCGGGCGCCGTGCTGGCGCTCACCCCGGTCGCCGCGCTGATGTTCCGGTTCGACAACCCGGACGCGATGCTGGCCCTGCTGATGGCGCTGGCCTGCTACTTCGTCGTCCGCGCCGTCGAGGACGGCAGGACGAGGTGGCTGGTGTGGGCGGGCGTGGCGATCGGCTTCGCCTTCCTCGCCAAGACCCTTCAGGCCTTCCTGATCCTGCCGCCGCTCGCCCTCGTGTACGCGGCCGCCGGCCCGCGCACGTGGCGGAGGCGGATCGGCCAGCTCGCCCTCGCGACCGGCGCCCTGATCGTCTCGGCCGGGTGGTGGGTGGCGGTCGTCGAGCTGTGGCCGGCCTCCTCCCGCCCCTACATCGGCGGGTCGCAGAACAACAGCTTCCTGGAGCTGACCTTCGGCTACAACGGCCTCGGCCGGATCAGCGGCGACGAGACCGGCAGCGTCGGCGGCGGTGGCGGCGGCACCGGGTCCGGGCAGTGGGGCGAGACCGGCTGGGACCGGATGTTCGACTCCGAGATCGGCGGCCAGATCTCCTGGCTGCTCCCGTCGGCGCTGATCCTGCTGGTGGCGGGTCTGGTGGCGACGCGCAGGCTGAGGCGGACGTCGGTGACCCGGGCCGCGTTCCTGGTCTGGGGCGGTTCGCTGCTGATCACCCTGGTCGTCTTCAGCTACATGGCCGGCATCTTCCACCAGTACTACACGGTCGCCCTGGCCCCCTACCTCGCCGCCGTGATCGGCATGGGCGCCGGGCTGCTGTGGGAGAGGCGCGCCGAGCCGTGGGCGTCGGTCACCCTCGCCGCCGCCGTGGTCGCGGCCGCGGTCTGGGGCTACGCGCTCCTCGACCGCACCGCCGACTACCTGCCCTGGCTGAAGTGGCTGGTCCTGGTGGGCGGTCTGACCGCCGCGCTCGGCCTGGTCTTCGCGGGCCGGATCGGCCGCCGGCTCGCTCTCGGGGCGGCGGCGGCCGGTCTGGCGGCCGCGCTGGCGGGGCCGACGGCGTACACCCTGAGCACGGTGAACTCCGCGCACACCGGCTCCATCCCGACGGCGGGTCCGGCGGGCGCGAGCATGATGGGCTTCGGCGGTGGCGGCGGTCCCGGCGGCGGCCGCGGTGGTCCGGGTGGCTTCGGCCGCAACCAGCAGGGCCAGAACCAGCAGGGCCAGCAGGGCCAGAACCAGCAGGGCCAGAACGGCTTCCCGGGCGGCGGCACCGGCACCGGCGGCTTCCCCGGTGGCGGCATGCCGGGCGGCCAGAGCCAGAACGGCAACGGCTTCCCCGGCGGCCGGACGGGCGAGGGCGGCGGCATGCCTGGCGGCGGTGGCGTCGGCGGCCTGCTGAACGGCGCGACTGTCGGCTCCGAGGCCAAGAAGCTGCTGAAGGAGGACGCGTCCGGGTACACCTGGGTCGCGGCGGCCATCGGCGCCCAGAACGCGGCGAGTTACCAGCTGGCCACCGGCGACGCGGTGATGGCGATCGGCGGCTTCAACGGCACCGACCCGTCCCCGACGCTCGCGCGGTTCAAGGAGTACGTGGCGGACGGCAGGATCCACTACTTCATCGCCTCGGGCACCGGCGGCGGCATGGGCGGCAGCGGCAGCGGGACGTCCGCGCAGATCACCTCGTGGGTCGAGAAGAACTTCACGAAGGTGACCGCCGGTTCGTCCACCTTCTACGACCTGACACGGAAGACCGGCGGCAGCTGAGGGACCGGCTGGGGGACCCCTCGAGAAATCATGCTGTACACCGTAGAAGAGTCCCTTTACGGTGTACAGCATGATGTCTCAGGGCCACCCCCAGCGCTGGCTGATCCTCGGTGTGATCTGCCTGGCCCAGCTCACCGTGCTGCTCGACAACACCGTTCTGAACGTGGCCATCCCCTCCCTCACCCGGGAGCTGGACGCCACCACCGCGGACATCCAATGGATGATCAACGCCTACTCGCTCGTCCAGTCCGGCCTGCTGCTCACCGCCGGCAGCGCGGCCGACCGCTACGGCCGCAAGAAGATGCTGATCACGGGACTCGTCCTGTTCGGCGCGGGTTCGCTGGCCGCCGGACTGGCCGGGTCCACGGCCCAACTGGTCGCCGCACGGGCCGGCATGGGTGTGGGCGGGGCGCTCCTGCTCACCACGACCCTGGCCGTCGTGATGCAGATCTTCACCCCGGACGAGCACCCGAAGGCCATCGGCATCTGGAGCGCGGTCAACGCGCTCGGCTTCGCCGCCGGGCCGCTGATCGGCGGGTTCGTGCTCAACCACTTCTGGTGGGGCGCGATCTTCCTGATCAACCTGCCGGTCGCGGCGCTGGCCCTGGCGGCGGTCGTCGTCCTGGTCCCCGAGTCGAAGGCCCCGCGCGGCGACCGGCCCGACCTGCCCGGCGCGCTGCTCTCCACCGTCGGCATGACCGCGCTGGTCTTCGCGATCATCTCCGGTCCCGTGCACGGCTGGGCCTCGCCGCGGGTCCTGGCCACGGCGGCCGTGGCGGTGGCGGTCCTGTCCCTGTTCGCGTACTGGGAGAACCGGACCCCCTCGCCCATGCTCGACCCCCACTTCTTCCGCGACCGCCGCTTCACGGGTGCCGTCGCCGGCGCGGTCCTCATCACCTTCGGCATGGGCGGCGCGCTCTTCCTGCTCACCCAGCACCTGCAACTCGTCCTCGGCTACGGCCCGCTGGAGGCGGGCCTGCGCACCGCGCCGCTCGCGCTCACGGTCGTCGCCCTCAACTTCACCGGTGTGTCGGCCAGGTGGGCGGCACGGCTGGGTACGCCGGCGGCGATAGCCCTGGGCATGGTGCTGATGTCGTGCGGCCTCGGGTCCATCGCGGTGCTGGACGCGAGCGGCTACGGCGGCACGCTGCTCGGGCTGTTGCTGATCGGCGCGGGGTGCGCGATCGCCAACCCGGCCATGGCGCACGCCATCATGAGCGCGATCCCGCCGGAGAAGGCCGGGGTCGGGGCCGGGATCAACGGGACGCTGGCGGAGTTCGGGAACGGGCTCGGGGTGGCCGTGCTGGGCGCGGTGCTCAGCTCCCGGGTGGCGTCGGGCGATTCGCTGTCGGCGGGGCTGGGCGCCGGGCAACTGGTGGGGGCGGTGGCCGTGGTGGCCGGAGGGTTCGTGGCGGCGGGACTTCTCCGCCGGGCGGAGAGGAATGCCGCCTAGGGGGCAGGGGGTATGGGTGGGTTTGCGGCTGCGGGACCGTGGGTGGCCGGTAGGGCGGTTCCCCGCAACCCCGAAGGGACCTTGCGGTCGTAGCATCGTCGGAAGTGATCGTCGAGGAGGAGGCCATGATGGCGCGGGCCAGTGTGTGGCTGGGGGAGAAGGCCCGCAAGGGCGGTCGTAGCGGTCAGCCGTCCGGTCTCGACCGGGCCCGCATCACCTCCGTCACCGTCCGGCTCCTGGACTCCGACGGGCTCGACAAGTTCTCCATGCGGCGGCTGGCGGCCGAGCTCAACGTGACCGCCATGTCCGTGTACTGGTACGTCGACACCAAGGACGACCTGCTGGAACTCGCCCTCGACGCGGCCTTCGGCGAACTGAGCCTGCCCGAGGGGTCCGACGCGGACTGGCGGGTGCACCTGCGGGCGCTGGCCTCGGAGTACCGGGCGCTGCTGGTCCGCCACCCCTGGCTCTCCCCGCTGGCCGGCCGCTACCTCAACATCGGCCCCCACTCGCTGGCGTTCTCCCGGGCGGTCCAGCAGGTCGTCCGCCGCGCCGGCCTGCCCGCGCACGGGGTGACCGGCGCGATCTCGGCCGTCTTCCAGTTCGTGTACGGGTTCGGCACGATCGAGGGCCACTTCGCCGAGCGGGTGACGACGGCCGGCATGACCCCCGACGAGTACTTCAGCACCGCGATGACCGCGGTGACCGAGTCCCCGGCGACGGCCGCCATCATCGAGGAGTCGGCGGACCTCATGGCCGCCAGGGGCGGCGACACGGTCGCCGACATGCTCGACAGGGACTTCACCTTCGCCCTGGACCTGCTGATCGCAGGCATCGAGGCCAAGGTGACCCGCCCGTCCTAGAGGCCTCAGGCCTCGGGCGCGGCCAGCCGGGACGGGAATCCGCCGGTGGCCACCGGCCCCCACCGCTCCGGCGTCACCCGGATGATGGACTTGCCCTGCTTCAGCATCGCCGCCCGGTACTCGTCCCAGTCCGGGTGCTCGCCCGCGATGTTCCGGTAGTACTCCACCAGCGGCTCCACGGACTCCGGCGAGTCGATCACCTCGGCGGTGCCGTCGACCTGGACCCACGGCCCGTTCCAGTCGTCGCTGAGGACGATCAGGCTCACCCGCTCGTCCCGCCTGGCGTTGCGGGTCTTGGCCCGTTCGGGGTACGTGGAGGCCACGATCCGCCCGGAGTCGTCGACCCCGCAGGTCAGCGGCGACCCCTGGGGGCCGCCGTCGGCGCGGCGGGTGAGCAGGATCGCGCGGTGGCGGGGCCGTACGAAGTCCAGCAGTTCGTCGAGGGAGACGGCGGTGTTCGTCGCGATGTTCGGTGCCATGGCGTCAGCCTAGGCCGCCCTGCCCGGCCCCGCCCGGCCGCTGCCTGTCCCTGCCGGTCCTACGCCTGGGGCAGGGACTCGCCCTGGACCGCCTGGATCTCCAGCTCGACCTTGAGGGTGGTGCCGATGGCCGCGATGCCCGCCTGGACGACCTGGTTGTAGTTCATCGCGAAGTCCTCGCGGTGCAGCTCGGCCGTGGCGCGGAACGCCGCCCGGGTGCCGCCCCAGGGGTCGGCGCCGGTGCCGAGGTAGGCGAGGTGCAGGTCGACGGGGCGCACGACACCGCGCATCGCCAGTTCGCCGTGGACCGTCCAGCGGTCGGAGCCGGCCACGGTGAGACCCGTCGAGGTGTAGGTGAGCTCGGGGAAGCGTTCGACGTCCAGGAAGTCGGCGGAGCGCAGGTGCGTGTCGCGCATGCCGTTGCCGGTGTCGATGGACGCAGCCCGGATGACGGCCTGGACACGGGACTTGGTGACGTCGTCGGGGGCGATCTCGATGGCCGCGGTGAAGTCCGTGAAGCGGCCGCGGACGCTGGAGATGCCGAGGTGCTGGGCGACCGCGGCGACGGTGGAGTGCGCCGGGTCGACGGTCCACGGGCCCGGCGGCGGCAGTTCGGTGCCGCCCTGCCGGGCCAGCGTCACCTTGCCGATCTCGGCCCGCCCGCTGGCGGTGACGATGGCGCTGGAGGCGGCGGGCGCGTAGCCCACGGCGGTCACGATGACGGTGTACGCCCCGGGCGCGAGCGGGTTCGGGTCCCGTACCGTGCCCTCCTCGTCCGCCTCGACGCGCAGCACCTGGGTGCCGGTCATGTCGGTCACCGTGACGACCGCGTGCGACACGGCCCATCCGTCCCGGGTGCGGATCCTGGCGGTGAGTCCCATCCCGAATTCTCCCTGAAAACCGATCTAGAGGCGTGAAAAGCCATATAAATTGCGCAGAGTGTGACGGCCCGGGGCAGCCGATGCACCATCGCTGCCCCGGGCCGGGGTGAACTACTCGCCGGGGTGGGAGAGTTCGATGTCGTGCCCGTCGACACCGGCGCCGGTGACGTTCAGGGCGGTGGCGATCGGCGGGTAGCCCGTCGCGATCACGGTGTAGTCGCCGCCGTCCAGGTCGGCGAAGGCGTACGCGCCGTCCAGGCCGGTGGTGGAGGTGCCCACCACGTTGCCGGCCGCGTCCACGAGGGTGACGCGGGCGTCGGCCAGCGGCCCGTGCGGGGCCCGCACGACACCCTGGAGCTGGGCGCCGGCGTCCAGGTCGACCTCGATCCGGGTGACACCGGTGGTGCCGATCTGGACCGGCAGGGCGCGCGGGCGGTATCCGGCCGCGTTCACCGCGACCGTCACCACGCCCGGCACCAGGTCGCCGAAGACGAACTGGCCCTGCTCGCCGGTGGCCGCGGTGGCCAGCAGGTCGCCGCGCACGTCGGTGACGATCACCATGGCGTCCTTGACCGGCAGCGCGCTGCCCGCGCCGCGGACCACACCGCTCAGGCCGCTGGTGCCGCTGAGCAGGATGTCGTACGGCAGCGGCTCCTCGCCCACCAGGACGGTGGAGGCCTGCGGCTGGTAGCCGTCGGCGGAGGCGATCAGCACGTACGAGCCGGCGCCGGGGGCGTCCAGGCGGTAGGAGCCGTCGAAGCCCGCGACCGCGCGGCCGAGCTGGCGGCCGGAGAGCGAGATGAGGGTGACCGCGGCCTGGGCGACCGGGGCGCTCTCGGCGCCGCGCACGAAGCCGTGCACCGGGGTGGAGCCGGAGCCCGCCGACTGCTCGGGGGCGGCGAGGGTCGCCACGGCGGTGAACTGCCCGGCGGTCTCGGCGGCGGTGTCCGTGCCGGCGGCGGCGACCGGGACGGCCCAGCTGGGGACCGTCTCCTCGGCGGGAGCCGGGACGGCGGCGGTGACGGCGGTGACGGCGGCGGCCGGAGCGGCGTCGATGCCCTGCTCCTCGGCGTCGGCCGCGGCCTGGGCGAGCGCGCCCTTGGTCCGCAACGGGACCTCCTTGATGAACAGGGTGATCAGGAACGCGAGGGCCGCGAGGCAGCCGGCGATCAGGAAGACGTCGGCGATGCCGTGGCCGTAGGCGCTCTGGAAGAGGATGCGCAGCGGGGCGGGCAGCGCGCCCAGGTCCGGGAGGCTGTCGCTGGACGAGCTCGAACCCGCGAGGGCGGCCTGGTACTTGTGCGGGAGGTCGGCGGCACCCTGGGTCACGTAGTGCGTGATCCGGTGGGCCATCACCGCGCCGAGCGCGGAGACGCCGACCGCACCGCCGAGGGAACGGAAGAAGGTGACCGTGGAGCTGGCCGACCCGAGGTCGGCGGGCTCGACCTGGTTCTGCGTGCAGAGCACCAGGTTCTGCATCATCATGCCGATGCCGAGGCCCAGCAGCGCCATGAAGATCGCCATCTTCCAGTACGCCGTGTCGTACCGGATGGTCCCGAGCAGGCCGAGACCGGCCGTCACGAGCACGCCACCGCTGACCAGCCAGGCCTTCCAGCGGCCGGTACGGGTGATGAACTGCCCGGAGACGGTGGAGGAGATGAACAGGCCGCCGATCATCGGGATCGTCAGCACGCCGGACATCGTCGGCGACTTGTCGCGGGCCAGCTGGAAGTACTGGCTGAAGAAGACGGTGCCGGTGAACATCGCGACACCGACGAACAGCGAGGCCATCGAGGCCAGCGTGATGGTGCGGTTGCGGAACAGCCGCAGCGGGATGATCGGCTCCTTGGCCTTCGACTCGACCAGGATGAAGATCAGACCGAGGACGATCGAGCCGCCGATCATGGCGTACGTCTGCCACGAGATCCAGTCGTACTTGTCACCGGCGAAGGTGACCCAGACCAGGAGCAGCGAGACGGCGGCGGCGACGAAGAACGCGCCGGCCCAGTCGACCTTGACGTCACGCTTCAGCACCGGCAGGTGCAGGGTCTTCTGCAGCACGATCAGCGCGATGACGGCGAACGGGACACCGACGTAGAAGCACCAGCGCCAGCCCAGCCACGAGGTGTCGGTGATGACACCGCCGAGCAGCGGGCCGCCGACGGTGGCGACGGCGAAGGTGGCACCGAGGTAGCCGGAGTAACGGCCGCGCTCACGCGGCGAGATCATCGCGGCCATGACGATCTGGGCGAGCGCCGACAGACCGCCGACACCGACGCCCTGGATGACACGGCAGGCGATCAGCATGCCGGAGTTCTGCGACAGACCGGCCGCCGCGGAACCCAGGACGTAGATGACCAGGGCGATCTGGACGAGCGCCTTCTTGTCGTACAGGTCGGCGAGCTTGCCCCACAGCGGGGTGGTCGCGGTCATCGCCAGCAGCGAGGCGGTGACGACCCAGGTGTAGGCGGACTGGCCGCCACCCAGGTCGGTGATGATGTGCGGCAGCGCGTTGGTGACGATCGTGGAGGACAGGATCGCCACGAACATGCCGAGCAGCAGCCCGGATATCGCTTCCATGATCTGCCGGTGGGACATCGGGGCAGCCTGCTCCACGGAGCCTCCCCCGTGCTTTGCATGGGCCCGCACACCGGCTGGTGTGGTCGTTGCCATGGGCTTCCTTTTCTACGTCTTATGCGGGTGTACGGGTGGTCGGTGCGAGTACGGGGGCGGTGGGGGCGCGGGCGGCGGAGGTGACCTCGGCCGTGGTGCCTGCGGCGCCGGGGACCGGTCCGGCGGGGGCCGTCGCGGTCAGCCGCGGCGTGGCGGGCCGGCAGTCGAAGCTGTCCCGGAGCCGGGTCATCAGCCGGATCAGCTGGTCGACCTCCTCGTCGCTCCAGTCGCCCAGCCGTTCGGTGAGCAGTTCGGTGCTGCGCCGGGACAGGTCCACCAGCGTCGCCTCGCCCGCGGGGGTGAGGCGCAGGATGCGGGACCGCTTGTCCGCCGGGTCGGGAGACCGCTCGATCCAGCCGCGCTCGGCGACGTGCGCCACGTGCCTGCTGGTCACGGACATGTCCACCGCGAGCAGCTCGGCGAGCTTGCTCATGCGCATGGATCCGTAGCGGCCGAGCAGCGTCAGCACGGCCGCGGAACCGGCCGGGCATTCGTGCGGAAGAATCCGCGCGAGGTCCCGCTTCACGGCTCCGACGGCGCTGAGCTGACGCGCCAGCTCCTCGAACTGCGCCTGCTCCGCCATCACACCTCCCGTATTCGTTGCTTGGGGCAACCATAGAACTACTTGGTTGCCACAGGCAAATATATGGGCGATGCTGGAGGCCAAAACTTGGCAAAGGCAAGTATTGCGATCGTAAACAGCCAGGTGAGGCGGCTTGTGATTGCGGGTGGCCCCCCACTTGGGCCGGACCACTGGATTCGCTAATGTCTCGGGGCATGGCTAACACCCAGGGCCCCCAGGGCAACTACGACCCCGCCGGCAGCACCCAGATGTTCCGCGCGTTCGTCGACGAGGCCCCGCAGACCCCTCAGCAGACGGCTTCCCCCTCCGCCTCCGGCGGCCCCCGCATCGGCCTGATCCTCGGCGTCGTCGCCGTGGTGGTCGTGGTCGCGGCGGTGGCCTGGCTGGCGCTCAAGTAGTCACCCGCCGCCCGCCCGGCCCCTCGGCGCTACGAGGGCCGCGGCGGCGGCGCGACGTGGAACCCGGGGTGTCCGGCGCCCCGGGCTTTCGTCGTACCCGCACGGACGGGACGGCTCAGCTCCAGTCGACCGTCACGATCCGGGTCTCGACGTGCATGCCCAGCGGCACCCGCCAGTCGTCCACGCAGACCGTCCAGGTCCCGCTCCCGCGGGAGCCGGGCGCGACCGGGACCGGCAGCGGCCGCGTCGAGGTGATCGTCGCCCAGTCGACGCCGAGCGCGCCGATGATGTGCGTGCCGAGGGTGATCGTGCCCGAACGGACCGCCGTGCCGCCCGTGTTGCGGAACCCGACCGTCACCTTCTCGCACCACCGCTTGTCGGTGGCCTCGCGGACGGGAGCGCTCCAGGTGAGGTCGGCGGGGGCGGCGGGGCTCGTGGGGGCGGGCGAGGAGGGTGCCGACACAGACGGGTCGGGTTCCGGCGCGTGCGGTTCCGGCGCGTCCGACCGCCGGTTCCCGGTGCCGCTGTGCCCCGGTGAGGCGACAGGCGGGCTCGTGGTCGTGGCCGCGGGACCGGTGGGTGCGCCCGCGGTGCCGGCCGCCGGACCTCCGCCCGCTCCGGCCGACCCGTGCGGCGTCCCGGCCGGTGAGCCGTCCAGCGGGACCAGCGTCACCGAGCCCGTGGGGCCCGATGACGGCCCGGGTGACCCCGGGCCGGTGCCCACCGCCCCCACCGCCGTGTAACCGCCGCCACCGCCTCCGCACGCCGTGAGTGCGGAGGCCAGGCAGAGCGCGGCCGCCGATGCCGCCGTGACGGCGCCCCGGCGGCCGCTCGGTGTCCTACGGAGAAGCATCGCGCCAGTGTGGCTGACGCTCCGTCAGTAAGGAACCCGTCGGCACCGCTCAGTCCGCGATCAGGCCCTCGCGGAGCTGGGCCAGGGTGCGGGTGAGCAGCCGGGAGACGTGCATCTGGGAGATGCCGACCTCGTCGCCGATCTGGGACTGGGTCATGTTCGCGAAGAAGCGGAGCATGATGATCCGGCGCTCGCGGGGCGGGAGCTTGGCCAGCAGCGGCTTCAGCGACTCGCGGTACTCGACGCCCTCCAGGGCCGTGTCCTCGTAGCCGAGGCGGTCGGCCAGCGAGCCCTCGCCGCCGTCGTCCTCGGGGGCCGGGGAGTCGAGCGAGGAGGCGGTGTAGGCGTTGCCCACGGCCAGGCCGTCGACCACGTCCTCCTCGGACACGCCCAGCACCGCGGCCAGTTCGGTGACCGTCGGGGAGCGGTCCAGCTTCTGGGACAGCTCGTCGCTGGCCTTGGTGAGGGCCAGGCGCAGCTCCTGGAGGCGGCGCGGGACGCGGACCGACCAGGAGGTGTCGCGGAAGAACCGCTTGATCTCGCCGACGACCGTCGGCATCGCGAACGTCGGGAACTCCACGCCCCGTTCGCAGTCGAAGCGGTCGATCGCCTTGATCAGGCCGATGGTGCCGACCTGGACGATGTCCTCCATCGGCTCGTTGCGGCTGCGGAAGCGGGCCGCCGCGTAGCGCACGAGCGGGAGGTTCAGTTCGATCAGGGTGTCCCGGACGTAGGCACGCTCGGGGCTGTCCTCATCGAGTGCGGCGAGGCGCAGGAACAGGGAGCGGGACAGGGTGCGGGTGTCGAGGCCCTCCGTGGTGCCCGGGACCTCCGGGGTCGGCGGGGTCTCCAGCGCCGGGGCGCCGTCGATGCTGTCGAGCACGTCGATGGCGTCGAGCTCCTTGGGCGCTGCCTCGCTCTTCGTGGGCGTAAGCACCTTCGAGCTGCCCTGTTCTGCGGACATGCCACCCCCTTTGGGTCGCGGGACGGTCGCGGCGACGCCCCTCACGAGGAACGGCGCCTTCACCTGAATACCGGAGCCGGAGCCCCGGCAAACGCGCTTCCCGCAGAATGTCACATGTCGGCAACACGCTGTAGTGACATGTCGACATCCAAAAACCGAATCCGCCCTGGATGCAGGGGGTCTGACGCTTTTTCGACCCCGAACTGTCGGGAACTGTGCTGGTGAGCGATTCGCTCGCGACGGTGATGGCTCGATCCTGCTTGCGGTTATGGCCGCGCGAAGTCGTCGGAAGCGTGTCTCGACGGGATAACGGGTCCCGCCGCGGGCGCTGCGCCGGTGCGCACGGCGGCCCGTACGACGGCGTGTGCGACGGCGCGCGCGGCCTGTGGCCGGGGGCTCGGGCCGGACGAGGGGCGGCGGCTGAGCCGCGTTTCCAGGCGGGGCGCCGGGGTGGGCGCGGGGCCGGAGCGTCGGTCCGGGGCGGGCGCCGGACGGAGGCGGAGCCATCGGGCCTGGACCGGGGCCGGGGCGGGCCCTCGGGCCGGGGTGGGGCGTCGGGCCGGGTGTCGGTCGGGGTGGGCCCTCGGGCCGGGAGTCGGTCGGGGTGGGGCGTCGGGCTGGGCGCGGAGCCGGGGCGGGCACCAGGGGCCGGGAGGCGGGTGGGGCGTCGGGCGGGGCGGGGCGGCGGGGGTCGGGCCGGTGGAGGGTCAGGCCTCGATGCGGTTCGCCGAGCGCAGGCGCTGGAAGCTGCGGGCCAGGAGCCGGGAGACGTGCATCTGGGAGACGCCCAGCTCCGCGCTGATCTGCGACTGGGTGAGGTTGCTGTAGTAGCGCAGCAGCAGGATTCGCTGCTCGCGCTCGGGGAGCTGGACCAGCAGGTGGCGGACCAGGTCGCGGTGTTCCACGCCGTCCAGGGCGGGGTCCTCGTAGCCGATGCGGTCCAGCAGGCCCGGCAGCCCGTCGCCCTCCTGGGCGGCCTCCAGGGAGGTCGCGTGGTACGACCGGCCGGCCTCGATGCAGGACAGCACCTCCTCCTCGCTGATCCGCAGCCGCTCGGCGATCTCGGCGGTGGAGGGGGAGCGCCCGAAGGCCGTGGTCAGGTCCTCGGTGGCGCTGTTGACCTGGACCCACAGCTCGTGCAGCCGGCGCGGGACGTGCACCGTGCGGACGTTGTCCCGGAAGTAGCGCTTGATCTCGCCGACGACGGTCGGCATCGCGAAGGTCGGGAACTGTACGCCCCGCTCCGGGTCGAAGCGGTCGATGGCGTTGATCAGGCCGATGGTGCCGACCTGGACGACGTCCTCCATCGGCTCGTTGCGGGAGCGGAAGCGGGCGGCCGCGTACCGCACGAGCGGGAGGTTCGCCTCGATGAGCGCCGCGCGCACCCGGCCGTGGTCCGGCGTGCCCGGCTTGAGGTCCTTCAGCTGCCCGAAGAGCACCTGGGTCAGCGCCCGGGTGTCGGCGCCCCGCCGTTTCTCCGGGGGCGGTGCGGGCGCCTGGGCGGGCGGCTGGGGCGTGGGGGGAGCGGGAGCTGGCGCCTCTTCCTGGGGCGGCGCAGAACTGGCCGACACGGTCAACGCCACCTCTTCATCGGTCAATCATCCGTCAAAAGCGGTCATAGCATCACAAGACATGTGCACTGTGCGCAAGCACCGCATAACGTCGTGTTGAGAGTGAAAGTTGGCAAGTTGGGGCATAAGACGCGAAAAGGCCCCCCGCCGTTCCGGGCGGAGGGCCTGTCGCCAGCGGGCGCCGTACGCCCGCGGCGGGGCGTGCGGCGGCTCAGAACTCGTAGTCGGCGATCACCCACGTGGCGAACTCCCGCCACTGCGCGGCGGCCTCCTGGTGGGCCGGGTGCTCGATGTACCGCGTGAGCGCCTCCGCGTCCTCGACGGCCGAGTTGATGGCGAAGTCGTGGGCGATGGGCCGGTCGGTGATGTTCCAGCCGCACTCCCAGAAGCGCAGCTCCTCGATCGCTCCGCCGAGCGCCCGGAAGGCGGCGGCGCCCGCGACGGCCCGCGGATCGTCGCGCTCCACGCCCTCGTTGAGTTTGAAGAGGACCAGGTGGCGGATCATGGTTGCTCCCGGGGTGGTGCGCTATTTGGCTCCGTCGACGAGCCAGGTCATGAACGTTCCGACGGCCTTGGCGGCGTCCGAAATGCCCTCAAATCCTATCTGGACGTAATCGGCCGCCTTGGCCGGGTCTGTGATGATCACGTAGAGCGCGAAGACCACGAGCACGTACGTGGCGATCTTCTTGGCATTCACCGCCACCGCGGCCTCCCCTGTGCCTGCCTCTGCCGGCGTGTCTGCGTAGCCTGTGGACCCTGCTGCCGGCCGCGAGTGTAACCTTCACGCCCCCCTCGCGGGCCAACGGCCCGCTGGTCGAGGCCCGTTGCCGGGCCGGGGGGCGTGAACGGGGGCGCGTGACGGGGCTGTCCGCGACCGTGGACGCGCAAAGGGCCCCGTCTTTCGACGGGGCCCTTTCACGGCGGTAGCGGAGGGATTTGAACCCTCGGTGACTTGCGCCACACTCGCTTTCGAGGCGAGCTCCTTCGGCCGCTCGGACACGCTACCGAGAGAGACCTTACAGCACGGAGGGCCGTGCTCTGAAATCGCTTTTCGGGAGCCGGGAACAGCCCGGGGACCGGTCCACGGACCGGTGCGGGGAAGGGCTCCCCGGCCGGTCACGGCAGGTCATCCGCCAGCCTCGTGCGGTCCTCGTGCGGTCCTCGTCGGGCTCTCGTCCGGTCCAGCCTCGTGCCCGTCCTCGTCCGGTTCTCGTCCGGTCCTCAGCGGTCCCGGAAGAATTCCGTGAGCAGCCCGGCGGACTCCCCGGCCAGGACGCCTTCGACGACCTCCGGGCGGTGGTTCAGGCGCCGGTCGCGCACGACGTCCCAGAGGGAGCCGGCGGCCCCGGCCTTCTCGTCGCGCGCGCCGTAGACGACCCGGTCCACCCGGGACTGGACCAGGGCGCCCGCGCACATGGTGCAGGGCTCCAGCGTCACCACGAGGGTGCAGCCGGTGAGCCGCCACTCCCCGAGCGCCGCGGCGGCCCGGCGCAGCGCGAGGACCTCGGCGTGCGCGGTGGGGTCGCCGGTGGCCTCACGTTCGTTGTGACCGGTCGCGAGCACCGTCGTACCGTCCGGGGACAGCACGACGGCGCCGACGGGGACGTCCCCGCCCCGGACGGCCTGTCCGGCCTCGTCCAGGGCGAGTCGCATGGCGGCCCGCCAGCGGTCGCGTACCGGGTCCGGGGACCCGGCTGCCTCGTGGGAGGTCAGCGGACGGTCTCCAGGACCTCGGCGGCGCCCAGCACCTCGGCGATCTCACTGAGCGCGTCGTCGCTGAGCGAGAGCAGCTCCTTCGCGCTCACGCCCAGGTCGTCGAGGATCCCGCTGTCGCCCACCGGGCCGGACGGCACGGCGGAGGTGTCGGTGTCCTCGTCGTCCTCGGCCTCCGGCTCGCCGTCCTCGGTGCCGTCGAGATCGAGGGCGTCCAGGTCGTCGTCCTCGTCCTTGGGCTCCCTTCCGAGCAGTTCGTCCGTGAGCAGGAGCTCGCCGTACGAGCTACGGGCGGCAGCGGCCGCGTTGGAGACGAAGACCCGGGGGTCCTCCTCGCCGTCCACGCGTACGACGCCGAACCACGCGTCCTCCTGCTCGATGAAGACGAGCACCGTGTCGTCGGCGTCCGGCGCCGATTCCCTGGCCAGGTCGGCCAGGTCCGACAGGGTCTCCACATCGTCGAGCTCTGTGTCGCTCGCTTCCCACCCGTCTTCGGTGCGCGCGAGCAGTGCGGCGAAGTACACCGTGACTCTCCCACTGGTCCTAGGCGTGCCGGTTGGGGGTCCCCCCGGCGGAGGTTCTGGGCGGGGAGAGCTGGGCTCCGAGCCCACCCACTCGGAATCGTGGCAGAAACAAGGCGTTCAGGGGACGTCTTCGGCTCCCTGTGTCCGGCAGTTTTGATCGCACGTATGCAAAGAGGCTTCCAGCCGCCCGCGTACGGAACCACCAGCGCACTCGTTGCCGCCACCTGCGGATCGTACGCGGGTTTTCCCGCGGGCCACGCACGGCCTTCCCCATGACGGACCGCAACGCCCCCCAAGCAGTGGATCTTTGCCGGACGATCGGCCGTACGACGTCCGCCGTTCCCGCGGTGTCGCCGATTCCTACCAGCGGAACGTCCGCATGCGCATGGCGTGTCGCAGCCGGGCCGTCTTGACGCGGCGCGGCTGGACGCGGTCGCGCAGGGCCCTGGCCTCGGCGAGGTCGCGCAGGAAGCGGGCACGGCGGCGCCGGCGCTCAGCCTCCGTCTCGCCCTCGGGCGCGCCGTAGCCGCGGTCGGCGGATCCTGGCACTTCAGGAAGATCAGACACGGTCACACCACCCCAGTCCGGTCACTCCCACGTTCCCCCGGACGGGGGGTTTGATGCCAACGAGACGCCGGGTGGGTCCGCGCGAGGTGTTCGCGGACGCGGTTACTGTTGTGGACATGCGTCTCCACGTCGTCGACCACCCTCTGGTCGCCCACAAGCTCACCACCCTGCGCGACCAGCGCACCGACTCCGCGACGTTCCGGCGGCTCGCCGACGAACTGGTCACGCTGCTCGCCTACGAGGCGACGCGTGACGTGCGGACCGAGGCCGTCGACGTCCAGACCCCGGTCTCGCGCACGACCGGCGTCAAGCTCGCCCGTCCCCGCCCGCTGGTGGTGCCGATCCTGCGCGCCGGGCTCGGCATGCTGGACGGCATGGTCCGGCTGCTGCCGACCGCCGAGGTGGGCTTCCTCGGCATGATCCGCAACGAGGAGACGCTCCAGGCGTCCACGTACGCCTCGCGGATGCCGGAGGACCTCTCCGGGCGCCAGGTGTACGTCCTGGACCCGATGCTGGCCACGGGCGGCACGCTGGTCGCGGCGATCCGCGAGCTCATCAGGCGGGGCGCGGACGACGTGACGGCGGTGGTCCTGCTGGCCGCGCCGGAGGGCGTCGAGGTCATGGAGCGGGAGCTGGCGGGGACGCCGGTCACGGTCGTCACGGCGGCCGTCGACGACCACCTCAACGAGCAGGGCTACATCGTCCCGGGCCTGGGCGACGCGGGCGACCGCCTGTACGGGGCGGCCGAGTAGGACCCGCCGGGGCGGCCGAGTAGCACCGGCGGGGCGGCCGAGTAGCACCCGCCGGGACGCCCGAGTAGTACCAGGCGGGGCGCCGCGGAGTGCGGGCCGGGCGACAGTCGGCCCGCACGGCCGCGGCTGCCCCACGCAAAGACGTGGCGGCCCTGACCCGCACGGCCCCGATCCTGCCCGGCGGGCTCGGACGACACCCGATTGCCGTCGCCCGACGGGCCGCGCCCGGACGGGGGTTCGGCCCTCGCCCGGGGCCCGTCCGGCCGGGCGGTCGGGCGGACGGGGGTGTCAGCAGTGTTTCTTGGTGGTGTTCGCCGGCGGTTCGGGATGGGAGAGGGCCGTCAGGGCCTTCACGGCGGCCGCCTGCGGGGTGAGGGCCTTGAACGCGTCGCCGATGATCAGGTCCACGGCGGCGCCCTTGCGGCCCGCCTCCGTGCGCTGGTCCGGCGCCGTGACCTGCGTGGCCAGCACCGGCAGCGAGGTGCGCAGGGCCGCGGCCGGTCCGAGCAGGACGGCCGTGCCCTTCACCTTGGCGTCGAACTTCGCCGGCGCGTTGCCGACGTCGCCGATCTTGAAGCCGCGTTTCTTGAGTTCGTCCGCGGTGTCCTTCGCCAGCCCCGTACGGGTCGTGGCGTTGAAGACGTTCACCGTGATCTGGGCCGGCTTGGGCAGGACCGCTGCGGAAGTGCCGGCCGCGGGCTTCGCACTGGCCGCGGCCTGCTTCACGCACGCCGTGGCTCCGGCCGCCGCAGCCTCTTTGCCGCCGCCCGTGAAGACGTCGATGAGCTGCAGCGTGCCCCAGCCGACGAGGCCGAGCGCGGTGACGGAGGCGACCGCGGAGAGGACGAGCCGGGCATGCCGCCGGCGCGGGCGCATGCGTGGGTATTTGTCCCCTGTGATCCGGTACTGGCCGCCCATGCCGGGGGGAGTCAGCATGCTCATGAGCGCAGCGTAGTGCGCCGCGGGAGCGTTGACTAATAGATGATCATCCGACGTCGCGCGGTCCAACCCGAAAGGGTCAACCGGCGTCAACCGGCGGGTGACGAAAGGGTGTCGGCCGGGGTGCCCGGACCGACCCGGTCGGTCCCGGTCAGTCCAGTTCGAGCACGCGCGCGTGCAGCACCTGGCGCTGCTGGAGGGCGGCACGGACCGCGCGGTGCAGCCCGTCCTCCAGGTACAGGTCGCCCTGCCACTTCACGACGTGCGCGAAGAGGTCGCCGTAGAACGTCGAGTCCTCGGCGAGGAGGGTCTCCAGGTCGAGCTGCCCCTTGGTCGTCACGAGCTGATCGAGGCGGACCGGGCGCGGTGCGACGTCCGCCCACTGCCGGGTGCTCTCCCGGCCGTGGTCGGGGTACGGCCGGCCGTTTCCGATGCGCTTGAAGATCACACGGAAAGCCTACCGGTCCTGACGTTCCGGGCGCAGCCATGGCGCCCGAGTGCGACGCTGGAAAAGACACCGTAAAGGTCAACAAAAAGGCAAAACGGAACAGGGGCTCCGATGATGAGTGCCGGTGAAGCCGCCGCGATCGCCGCCGGGTACGCCTTCACCGGTCCGGCCCTGGACCTCGGTGCCCTCCTCTGGGACGGCCGGTGCCGTCCCGACGCCCAGGTCCGCATCCCGCTCGCCGTGCTCAACCGGCACGGCCTGGTCGCCGGCGCCACCGGCACGGGCAAGACCAAGACGCTCCAGCTGATCGCCGAACAGCTCTCGGCGCAGGGCGTTGCGGTCTTCCTCGCGGACGTGAAGGGCGACCTGTCCGGCATCGCGCGCCCCGGACGGCGCGACGAACGGGTGCTGGGACGGGCCGGCGAGGTGGGGCAGGAGTGGACGGCGACCGGCTTCCCCGCGGAGTTCCTGGCGCTCGGCGGCCTCGGCCACGGCGTCCCGGTCCGCGCCACGATCACCAGCTTCGGCCCGGTCCTGCTCGCGAAGGTGCTCGGACTCAACCCGACCCAGGAGCAGTGCCTCGGCCTGATCTTCCACTACGCCGACACCAAGGGCCTGGAGCTGATCGACCTCAAGGACCTGCGCGCGGTGGTCGCCTTCCTCACCTCCGACGAGGGCCGGCCCGAACTGAAGGGCATCGGCGGGCTGTCGACGGCCACGGCCGGGGTGATCCTGCGCTCCCTGACCGCCTTCGAGGCGCAGGGCATGGCGGACTTCTTCGGCGAGCCGGAGTTCGACACGGCCGACCTGCTGCGTACGGCGGCGGACGGCCGGGGCGTCGTCTCGGTCCTGGAGCTGGCCGCCGTACAGGACAAGCCGCTGCTCTTCTCCACCTTCCTGATGTGGCTGCTGGCCGACCTCTTCCACGACCTCCCCGAGATCGGCGACGCCGACAAGCCGAAGCTGGTCTTCTTCTTCGACGAGGCGCATCTGCTGTTCAGCGGCGCCTCGAAGGCGTTCCTGGAGGCCATCACCCAGACGGTCCGCCTGATTCGCTCGAAAGGGGTCGGCGTCTTCTTCGTCACGCAGACTCCGAAGGACGTACCGTCCGACGTCCTGGCGCAGCTCGGCAACCGCGTCCAGCACGCGCTGCGCGCCTTCACGCCCGAGGACCAGAAGGCGCTGCGGGCCACCGTGCAGACCTTCCCGAAGTCGTCGTACGACCTCGAAGAGCTGCTCACCGGCCTCGGCACCGGCGAGGCCGTCGTCACCGTGCTCAGCGAGCGGGGCGCCCCGACCCCGGTCGCGGCGACCCGGCTGCGGGCCCCGGAGTCCCTGATGGCGCCGGTCGACGCGGCCGAGCTGGACGAGGCGGTCCGGGAGTCCGCCCTGTACGGACGTTATGCACAGGCTGTGGACCGGGAGTCGGCCTACGAGAAACTGCAGCGGGCCCGGGAGTCCGCGCCGGCGGCACCCGCGGGGAGGGAACCCGCGCGCGCGGCGGAACCCTCGCTCGTCGAACAGGTGGTCGGCAGCGGGATGTTCAGGTCCCTGGCCCGATCGGTGGGCACCCAGCTGGGCCGCGAGATCACCCGTTCGCTGTTCGGTACTGCGCGCCGGCGCCGCTGACGGGACGGCCGGCCGGGCCGGGCGCCCCGCGCGGGCCGCCCGGCCGTCCGGTGGTTCCGGGAGTCAGCCGCGTTTCTGCTGCTGCGGGCGCGGCCTCGGCGGCTCCGTCATCTTCGCCTCCGGCTTCGGCATGCTGCGGGCGGCCTCCGCGCGCAGCAGGGCGCGCAGGACGGCGTACGGGTCTGAGGACATGGCTGTGTTCCTTGCGTAGTACCGACTGACCTGGGGGAGTGCGGGAGCTGTCGGTCGGTCAGCAGCGCAGGACCACGGTGCGCAGCAGGGGTGTGGCGTACGGCGGACGCGGTGCCGCCGCGCACGGGCGGTGGCGGTCCGCCGGATCGGCGGGCGCCGTACCGGAGAGCGGTGCGGGGCGCTGGGGTACGTCGGCGCGGTGGACGGCGCGGGCGGGGAGCCGCAGCGGGGTGTCGAGGGCGTCGTGTTCGGCCGTCTCGGCGGAGGCGGCCGGTGCGGCGGACGCGGTGCGGGACCCGGCCGCGGTTCCCGCACCGGCCAGCAGCAGGGCGAGCAGCAGCACGAGCGCCCGCAGCCAGGTGTGTCCCGGCCGCGGGCGCCCGCAAGGCGAACCGCTGCTCATGGCGGTCATCTCCCCGCGCGGCCGGAGGTGTTCACCGCACCCGGCGTGAGATCCGCTCGCTCGGCGTACCGGTGAGGCGCGAGGTTGACGGCGCTCACAGGGTCTGCGGGATGTGCTTGGCCCGGCCGCGGATGCCGAACGAGGAGATGATCTCCACGATGCCGACGACCACCAGCCAGATACCGGCGACCAGCGTCAGCACGGCGACCGACTCGAACGGCGAGACGATCAGCACGATGCCGGCGATGAAGGTGACGATCCCGAGGAAGACCATCCAGCCGCGGGCGGGCATCCCGGGGTCGTGCACGGCGGCGATCGTCTGGGTGATGCCGCGGATCAGCCAGCCGATCCCGATCCACAGGGCGAGCAGCAGGATCGACTCCAGCGGGCCGCGGAAGCAGAACAGGCCCAGCACGATCGACAGCGCGCCGCTGATGAAGGCCAGCACGCGCAGCGAGGTCGTCTTGTGCGTGCCGAACGCCGAGACCAGCTGGAAGACACCGCTGATCAGCAGGTAGATGCCGAAGAGCACGCCGGCGGCGAGCAGTGAGGCGCCCGGCCAGACGAGGACCAGGACGCCCAGGATCAGCGAGGCGATCCCGGTGAGCAGGACGGTCTGCCAGGCCGCCTTCGAGAGGGCGTGCAGCGGTCCCTCGAAAGGCGGTTCGGGCTCGTGCCGGGAGGCGGTGGCCGTCGGATACCCGGGCGTGGGGACGGTGGCGGGCGGGTGGGCTGAAGCCGAGGCCGGGGCGGCGTGGGCCGTGCGGTCGTCGTCGGCGGGGCCGGTGCTGGGAGGCTCGGTCATGCCTCCAGCTGAAACCTGCGGGTTCACCGCTGCCAGCAGGAGGCGGCCGATCGGGTGACGGAGCCGCCACCGTCCCGGCTTCTTCTCCCGCCACCGTCCAGGCTTCTTCTCCCGCCACCGTCCAGGCTTGTTCTCCCGCTACCGTCCCGGCTTCTTCTCCCCGGCCTTCGCCGCCTTCGCGGCGGCCTTCAGCTCCTGCTTGTGCGCCCGCACCTTCGCCAGGGACTCGGGTCCGGTGATGTCGGCGACGGACCGGAACGCCTCCGCCTCCCCGTACGCCCCCGCGGCCTCCCGCCAGCCCTTCGGCCGGACCCCCAGCTGCTTGCCCAGCAGGGCCAGGAAGATCTGCGCCTTCTGCTTGCCGAAGCCGGGCAGGTCCTCCAGCCGCGCGAGGAGTTCGGCGCCGCTGCCGACGTCGTGCCACAGGCCCTCGGCGTCACCGTCGTAGTGGTCGACGAGGTACTGGCACAGCTGCTGGATCCGCTTGGCCATGGAGCCGGGGTAGCGGTGCACCGCGGGCTTCTCGGAGAGCAGCGCGGCGAAGGCCTCGGGGTCCTGGGCGGCGATCTCGTGCGCGTCCGGGCCGTCCGTCCCCATCCGCCGGGCGATGGCCGCCGGTCCCTTGAACGCCCACTCCATCGGCACCTGCTGGTCGAGCAGCATGCCGATGAGGTCGGCGAGCCTGCTGCGGCCGAGCAGTGCGTCGGCCTCGGGGTCCTGGGCGAGGCGCAGGGCCGTGGCGCCGGCGCTCGTGTCGTTCCGGTCGGAAGTGGCGTCCATGGCTCGATGATCCCGCGCCCGCACCGGCCCCGCGCGCCCGCACCCCCTCCGCGCGCCCGCGCCCGCACCCGCACCCGCACCTGCTCCGCGCCCGCACCGGCCCCGCACCGCCCCGGCCCGGCCCGCGTCGCTCCCGCACCGCTCGCGTACGATTCCCCCACGATTCAGCTTAGGCAAGCCTAACCTTAGACAAGAGGTGTCGCAGGTGACCGTCACGACGTACCGAGACCCCTGGGGCATTCCGCACCTGCGGGCGGCCGACGCCCGCGGACTCGCCCGTGCGCAGGGCCGGGTCACCGCCCACGACCGGGCCTGGCAGCTGGAGGTCGAACGGCACCGGGCCCAGGGCACCTCGGCGTCCTTCCTCGGCTCGGAGGCCGCGGCCTGGGACGTCTTCGCCCGCCGGGCCCGCCTCGCGGACACCGCGAGACGCTGCTTCGAGGCGCTGGAGAGACAGGACCCGGAGACCGCCGACTGGGTGCGGGCCTACGTGCGAGGGGTCAACGAGGGCCTGGCCGCAGGCGCGGCCCGCGCGCCCGAGTTCGCCCGCACCGGCCTCACCCCGGGCACCTGGGAGCCCTGGCACCCGCTGGGCGTCTGGCTGGCCACCCACATCCTGTTCGCCGGCTTCCCGGCCAAGCTCTGGCGCGAGCAGGCGATCCGGCACCTGGGAGAGGAGGCGGTCCCGCTGTTCGCCACCGACGGTCCGGGCACCGCCGGCAGCAACGGCTGGCTCCTCGCGGGCTCCCGCACCACCACCGGCCACGCCCTGCTCGCCGGCGACCCGCACCGCTTCATCGAAGCGCCCGGCGTCTACCAGCAGATCCGCCTCGCCTGCCCGGAGTTCGACGTGGTCGGCCTGGCCGTCCCGGGCGTCCCCGGCATCGCGCACTTCGCCCACACCGGCACGGTCGCCTGGTCCATCACCAACGCGATGGCCGACTACCAGGACCTCTACCGCGAACGCCTGCGCCGTACCGGGACCGACGTGACGGCCCTGGACCCGGACGGCACCTGGCGGCGGACCGAACGGCACACGGAGACGGTGGAGGTGGCGGACGGCCCGCCGATCGGCGTCGAGGTGCTCGAAACCGCCCGCGGCCCGGTGATCTCGGCCCACGGACCGGCCGGCTCCGCGCACGGCACGGACGGCACGCCGGATGCCGACGCCGACGCCGACGGCGAAACCGAGGCGCTGGCCCTGAGATACCCGCCCCGCGTCACCGGCGACCTCGGCTTCGGCGCCCTCCTCCCCCTGCTCCGGGCGCGCAGCGTCGCCGACGTCGACCGCGCCTTCGACGCCTGGACGGAGCCCGTCAACGTCGTGCACGCCGCCGACACCGCCGGAGGCGTCCTGCACCGCGTCGCCGGCCGCGTCCCCGTCCGCTCCCGCACCAACCGCCTCCGCCTCGCGCCCGCCTGGACGGACGGCCACGCCTGGCAGGGCTGGCACGAGATGCCGTACGGCGAGATCACCGACGGCGTCGCCGTGATGGCGAACCAGCGCGGCCCCGCCACCCCCCTCGGTGTCGAGTTCGCCCCGCCGCACCGCGCCGACCGCATCCGCGCCCTCCTCGACGAGCGCCGCACCTGGTCCGCCGCCGACCTGCCGGCGATCCACACCGACACCCACCTCGCCTCCGCCGCGCCCCTCCTCGACCACCTCGCCGCCCTGGACGGCCTCACCACCGGGGCGGCCGGCCTGCGCGACCTGCTGCTGGCCTGGGACCGCCGGATGGACGCCGACAGCACCGGCGCCGCCGCCTACGCGGCCCTGCGCACCGCGGTCGTACGACGCCTCGCCGCCCACCCCGCCTTCGCCGCCCTCGCCGAACCCCCCGCCGTCCCCGAGGTCCTGCTGCCCTGGCTCGCCCTCACCCCCCGGATCGCCTTCGCCCTCGAACACCTGCTGAGGGCGGAGGAGTTGTTCGGCATCGACCGTGCCGCCGTCGTCCGCGCGGCGGTGGAGGACGTCGCCGTGAGCGGGCCCGCCGGCACCTGGGGCGACACCCACCGCCTCGCCCCCTGGCGGGCGCTGCCCGACGGGCCGTACGAGGGACCGGCCCTGTCCGGCGACCACGACTGCGTGCTGTGCACCTCCGCCGTCCCCGGCCTCACCGACCTCGCCGCCCGCGGCCCGGCCGCCCGGTACGTCTGGGACCTGGCCGACCGCGACAACAGCCGCTGGGTGGTGCCCTTCGGCGCCGACGGCGTCCCCGGCGCACCGCACCACACCGATCAACTCGCCCTGTGGCTCAAGGGCGACCTGGCCCCGGTCGGCACCGACTGGGACCGGCTGCACCTCGTGGAGGAGACCCATGACTGAGTACACCGTCGACGGCTACGGCACCGTCCGGATCCGCCCCCTGGACCCCGAGCGCGACGCGGACGTCGTGCACGCCTGGGTCGCCGAGGAACGTGCCGCCTTCTGGGGCATGACCGGCCTCACCCGCGCCCGGGTCGTGGAGATCTACGCCCACCTGGCCGGCCTCGACACCCACCACGCCTACCTCGCCGAGAAGGACGGCGTCCCGGCCGCGCTCCTCCAGACGTACGACCCGGCCGCCGACCGTGTGGGCGAGTGCTACGACGTCCGCCCCGGCGACATCGGCATCCACGTCCTGCTCGCCCCGGCCGGACCGGACGGCCCCCGCCCCGGCTGGACCGACGCCCTCCTGTCCGCCGTCACGGAGTTCGCCCTGCGCACCCTCGACCGCCGGCGCATCGTCGTGGACCCGGACGTCCGCAACGAGAAGGCCATCGCCCGCTTCACCCGCCAGGGCTTCACCCGCGGCCCGGCCGTCGTGCTCCCCGAGATCGACCTGCCCGACGTCCGGCTGCCCGAGAAGCACGCGCAACTGGCCTTCCTGACCCGGGCGGTAGCCTTCGCGGATGCTGACCCCCGATGACCTGATCGCCCACTACGGCCTGGAGCCGATCCCGCGCGAGGGCGGCCTGTTCCGGCAGACCTGGGCCGGTCCCGACCGTGCCGACGGCCGGCCCGAGGGCACCGCGATGGTCGGCCTCCTCACCGCGGACGACTTCTCGGCCCTGCACCGCCTCCCCACCGACGAGATCTGGCACCACTACCTCGGCGACCCGCTGGACCTGCTGCTCCTCGCCCCCGACGGCAGCACCCGCAGCGCCGTCCTCGGTCCCGACCTCGGCGGCGGCCAGCAGATCCAGCTGACCGTCCCGGCGGGCACCTGGATGGGCGGCCGGGTGGCGGCGCCCGGCGCCTGGACCCTGTTCGGCTGCACGATGGCCCCCGGATTCACCTTCGAGGGGTACGAACACGGGAACGCGGCCGGTCTCACGGCGCGTTACCCCTCCGAAGCCGCCCGCATCACGGGACTCTGCCGTCCATGAACCAGCTACTGGACGGACAGACGGCCCTGGTCACGGGCGCGAGCGGCGGCATCGGACGGGCCATCGCGCTGCGCCTTGCGGAACAGGGCGCGGCGGTCGCCGTGCACTGCCGTACGGCACTGGCGGCGGCGCGCGAGGTCGCCGCGGCCATCGGCGACCGCGCGGTCGTCGTGCAGGGCGACCTGTCCGACGAGGAGACCTGCCACCGGATCGTCCAGGAGGCCGCGGACCGGTTCGGCGGACGGCTGACCGCGCTGGTCAACAACGCGGCCGTGCAGCCCGTGCAGCCCCTGCCCGGCATGACCGCGGCCGAGTGGCGCGCGGTCGTGGACACCGATCTCGGCAGCGTCTTCGCGTGCACCCAGGCGGCCGCCGACATCATGCGCGCCCAGCCCGGCGGCGGCACGATCACCCACATCGCCTCCATCGAGGCGTCCCACCCGGCCGTCGGCCACGCCCACTACAGCGCGGCCAAGGCGGCGGTGGTGATGCACGCCCGCTCCGCGGCCCTGGAGTACGGCCGCCTCGGCATCCGCGTCAACACCGTCTCGCCCGGCCTGATCGACCGGGAGGGCCTGGCCGAGGCCTGGCCGGAGGGGGTGCGCCGATGGCAGGAGGCGGTGCCGACGGGCCGCCTCGGCCGCCCCGAGGACGTGGCGGACGCGGTGGTCTTCCTGGCGTCCCCGCTGGCGTCCTGGATCACCGGCCACGACCTCGTGGTGGACGGCGGGGTGTCCGCCCGCCCGACGTGGTGACGGCGCACCGCACCACGAACACCGCACCAGGAGTACCGCACCCCGATGAGTGCTGCGGGCCCCGTATCCGTATCCTCCGGGAACGCCTGCTTCCGGACTCAGGACGGTGACGTGAGCCAAGAACACGGCCGGCGGTGCACGACGGCCCCCCGCGGGACCCTGCGCGCCCTCGCCCTCCTCGGCAGCCTCCTCACCGCCCTGCTCCTCGCCTCCGCCGCCCCCGCCTCCGCGCACGCGGCCCTGCGCGGCAGCGACCCCGCCGACGGCGCCGTACTGAAGTCGTCGCCCGGCTCCGTCACCCTCACCTTCACCGAGTCCGTCGGCCTGCTCGACGACTCGTTCCGGGTGTACGACCCCACCAACCACCGCGTGACCACCGGCGGCCCCGGACACGGACCCGGCGGCGCGGACACCGCCCGGATCACCTTCCCGAAGAGGCTCGGCACCGGCACATTCACCGTGGCGTGGCGGGTCGTGTCCGCGGACAGCCACCCCGTCTCCGGAGCCCTCACCTTCTCCGTCGGCGAACCGTCGGCGACCACCGCGGCCGTCCCCGCCGGACCCGTCGAGAACCCGGCCACCGGCAGCCTCTACGACATCGGCCGCTACGTCGCCTACCTCGCGGTGGCGCTGCTGCTCGGCGGGACCGCCTTCCTGGCCCTGTGCCGGCCGCCGGACCCGGCACCGCTGCGGGGGCCGATCCGGACGGCCTGGTGGACCCTGCTGGCCGCCACCCTCTTCCTCTTCCTCCTCCGCTCCCCGTACGAGGAGGGCACCTCCCCGGCGGCGGCCTTCGACCTCTCCGCGCTCGGCAGGACCGCGACGGGCCGCCCGGGTCTGGTGCTGCTGGCGAGGGTCGCCCTGCTGGCGGTCACGGCGGGCCTGTACGCCGTCCTCGTCCGCCGCCGCGCGGACCGCCTCCGCCCGTCGTCCCGCCCGTTCCTGGTCACCACCGGCGTCCTCGCCGTCGCGCTGGCCCTGACCTGGGCGACGGCGGAACACGCCTCGGCCGGCATCCAGGTGCCGCTGGCGATCACGTCCTCGGTGCTCCACCTGCTGGCGATGTCGCTCTGGCTGGGCGGCCTCACGGCCCTGCTCACCGTCCTCCGCCGGACCGACGCCGGTTCCCTCCCGGCCGCCGTCGTCACCCGCTTCTCCCGGGTGGCCTTCGCCTCGGTGACGGTCCTCGTGGTCACCGGCGTCTACCAGTCCTGGCGCGGCCTCGGCTCCTGGCAGGCGCTCACCGGCACGACGTACGGCCGTCTCCTGCTCCTGAAGATCGCCGCCGTGATCCTGCTGCTGGCGGCGGCGTCCCAGTCCCGCCGCTGGACGGCCAGGCTGGCGGGCGCGCCCGTCACGGCCGCGGCGACGGCCCGCGACCGCGTCCCGCAGACGGTCGGCGCACCGCCCGAGGCGACCCCGCCGGCCGCGCCGGAGCCGGATCCCGCACCGGACCACCGGGGCCTGCGCCGCTCGGTCCTCGCCGAGGTCGCCGTCGGTGTCGCCGTCCTGGTCGTCACAACGATCCTGACCGGCACGCTGCCCGGCCGCGCGGCCGCCGAGGCGGCGGAGCAGGGGACGGGAGGGGCCACGGCGGGCGGCATCCCGGCCGCCGCCGTCGCGATGGTCCCCTTCGACGTCGGCACCCCGAACGGCCACGGCAAGGTGCAGATCACCCTGGACCCGGGCCGGGTCGGCGCCAACTCCGTCCAGGCGGTCGTCTTCGGCCCCGACGACGGCATCTCGGCCGTCCCCGAACTCCGCCTCTCCTTCACCCTCGCCGCCCAGAAGATCGGCCCCCTCCCGGCAGCCCTCACCGACCGCGGCGGCTACTGGGCCACCGACGCGGTGAACCTCCCGATCCCGGGCGAGTGGACGATGAACCTGACGGTCCGGGTGTCGGACCTGGACCAGGTGACGGTGACCAAGGGGATCCGGATCGCGGGGTAGGGCCGGGGCGGTGGCGTCCCGTTCACAACTCGGGTGACTCCCGGCCCTGGCCGGCGTTAACGTGCGACGGTGATCGGCAATGACAAGGGAGCACGCCTGGGTGCGGAGGCCGCACGCCGCCTCGCACGGACGGGCCGTTACGCGTTCGAACCGGGCCTGACGGACGCAGAGTTCAGTCGCATCGAGGGCGAGTTCGGCTTCGAGTTCGCGGAAGACCACCGGTCGTTCCTCGCGGCCGGGCTCCCGGTCAACATCCCGCCCAGGGACGGGCAGACCTGGTCCAGACCTTGGCCGGAATGGCGGAGCGGCGATTCTGACAGCCTGCGAGAACAACTCGCCTGGCCGGTCGAGGGCGTTCTGCTCGACGTCGGGCACCACACCTTCTGGCACGAGGGCTGGGGCGAGCGTCCGGCTGACGGAACGGCGGCACTGGAGACGGCGCGGCATCACCTGTCGGAAGCGCCGGTGCTGGTGCCCGTCTACGCCCACCGGTACCTGCCGGCCGGCCGGGGAAGCTTCGGACACCCGGTCCTCTCGATGTGGCAGACCGACATCATCTACTACGGCCTTGACCTGGCCGACTACATGCACCAGGAGTTCGACGGCGCACGGGGCGAGGTCGACGAGAGCTGGAACCCACAGGCGACGGCCCCCTTCTGGCGGGACCTTCTCTGAGCCTTCGCCGGAAGACAGGGACGCGTCAGGGGCCGGTCACCCTCGCGTGACGACGATGGTGTCCGGGAGGAGCTTCTCCAGGTCGTCCACGCCCGAGGAGGCGCCGGGCCTGGCGTCTGTCATGATCCGGGGTCGCCTGTCTCCCGTCCGGGAGGAGACAGCGGTGGAGGAACCATGGACAAGCGGACGGACCCCGTCGAGATCATCGCGCGCGTCGGCGGTGTGACGCCCTACTCGGATCGCGAGCGGGCGTTCGGCACCTGGGTGTATCTCGCCTCGAAGGCCGGCTGGCAGGTGACCGAGGCCGAGGGGTTCGCCGGGGACGGCGACCGGGGCGAGATCGGCGCGGTGGACGTCGAGGGCGTGCGCTACGTGATCCGGCTCGGGCCGCGCGTGCGTCGGCAGTTCTACGACGTCGTGGACGGACACATGGCGAAGCGGGACGTCCTCGCGTTCGCGGCCTGGGCGGAACCGGTCGTCACCGAGGAGAGCGCACCTGGTTGTTTCTCCGCGGAGGCCGACCGAGACGGAAACTAGACGAACAACGTCGAAGGGCCCCCTGTTTCCAGGGGGCCCTTCGACATCGTGCCCGGTGAGGCACTGGCGGAGGATACGAGATTCGAACTCGTGAGGGGTTGCCCCCAACACGCTTTCCAACTGTGGTGGTGGGGTCTAAGGCTGCGTTCGGGGGCATTCACCTGCGTTCAACGGCGGCTCGTCACCAGGCTGGGATCGGCTCCAGGTCCTGGCCGAACGCCGGTGAACCGGGCTGAATGAGACGGAAACTGAGACGGACCCGTCCGACGGCAGTTGTCAGTGGTCTCGCCTAGTCTCCGGCCATGAGCATGATCGGTGAGTACCTGCGCGTCACGGCTGCTGAGCTTGACCGAGTGATCCATGATCCCGACTGGGCTTTGAACTTCGTCGAAGAGGTCCAGGATGCCGAGGAGGAGTCGGATCCTGCGCTGGCCGAGGCGCGCCACTTCAGCACGTACAAGACCTGGGACATGCTCCGCTTCCTGATGGCGCGTGCCGAGTTCCCCGTGAACGTGATCCACGGTGAGGAGCCGTTCGCCGAGGACGAGGACTGGGGGTACGGGCCTCCGAGGTACCTGCGGCCTGAGCGGGTCCGGCTCGCAGCGGAAGCTCTGCGAGGAATCACCTATGCCCAGCTGATTAGTGGGGTGGACCCCGCTGAACTGACCAGTGCCGAGGTGTATCCACTCGGATGGAGTGAGCCCGGCACGCTGGAGTGGGGACGTCCCTGGTACGACGACCTCACACAGTTCTTCGAGGCGGCTGCCAGGGCGGACGACGCGATGCTCGTCTGGCTGGACTGACGGACCGCGACGGCGGAGACCTCAGCTTGGGAAGCTGAGGGCATTTAAGGCTTGCTCTTGGCCCGAGCTGCGGCGGAGGCCCACAGGCGCGCGGTAGATGGCTGATCGGTTCCCCGCTGTTCAGTCAGCCGTGGCTGGCTTTTGAGGCACAGTCTCGGTTACTGAGGTTGCTGACTTCCGTGCTGTACGGCTTCGGCCTCCCGGTAGATGACGGCGATGTCGTTGCGGCTCTGCCTCGGCTCATCGGTAGTCCTCCGGGTGGTTCTGCATCCAGGCATTGATCTTGTCCCGCGTTCCGGTGAGCAGGTCCTGGTGCTTTTTGAGGTTTTCGAAGGACTTGTCGCCGCCCAGTCTGGTCCGGAGTTGCGCGATCCACGCACGGGGCTCCTTGAAATGTCCAGGGCCCTGAGGATCCGCTTCCATCGCCTTGTCGAGAGCGCTGAGGTTGTCGAACACGCGCCCGAGGAAGTATTCGCAGTTCCCCGGGGTCGTGCACCCGTCGTTGTAGGTGGCCTGAAGCTGGGCGAACACGTCGCGGACCTTCTCGACACCGGCTCCCGGTGCCGGTTGCGCTGTGCTCGGGGCAGGCGTCCCCTCGGCCGCAGCGGCCGATGCCGTCTTGCGGACATCGGTGACGGGGGACTTCCCGTCACCCGGAGCCGCGCCCTGGCCGCCAGAGCAGGCGAGCGACAAAGACGCCAGGACCACCACGAGCGAAGAAGCACGGAAGACGTGCCGCACACGTATGTCGATCATGCTCCATACGACACCTCAGGAGGCTCACCGGTTGCACTGCTTTCTCGCCTCGCGCCAGGACGGACGGAGGAGCCTTGGGTGTGCGAGAGCCCCACGACCGCCGCCTTGTAAGTTCGATCCGGGCGCGCTCCGGCTGGGGTCGTCGACTGGTGCGACGGCCGGACACGGGCGCTGGCATACGCCTCCGTCCGGCGTCGTTGATGTCAGCCGTGGATGTCAGCGACCTTCTGATCCGTAGCTCTAGATAGATCGGTCAGTGACGGTCATACAGGCCGCGCTTCGGGTCTACAAGGACGCTACGGGACGGGACCGGTCGCGGTGGTTGCTGTACTCCGCTGCTGTACAGCTAGCGCTCTTCGGCCCACGACCGGAACATCGTCAGGAGCTCGGTCAAGTTGCCGGGACCGCAGGCGCCGTCGAATTGATGGTCTACCACTCGCGCGAAGATCCAGTCATGGGGGCCGCGCCTGATGGTCTGCTTGGGGTACTCGCGTTCTTCGAGCGAAGTGTCCTCAAGATCAATGGCGATGGTCCACCCAGGGTTGTCGAGCGTCGCGATCTTGACACCCCATTCGTGCTCCCAATCGCCGTCGCACTGCTCGGCGTACCACCCCTGCAGCCAGCCAAGAACGCTGTCCGAGTCGCTCATAGCCGCTGATCCTAGGCGTGGCGGGTGCCCACGGCCTGGACTCTCGACGAGACGCTCAGCTTCCTCCCGCAGGCACATCCGAACGCGCCCGTCATACTGTGCGTGTGAACCGTGAGGGACTCGTGGCTCTGTTGCAGAGCAATGGGAGCGATCGCTCACGCGAGGCAGTCGAGCGCCTCGCTGCCGGCGCTGAGTTTGTGGTCTGGTCCAACAATCCTGTCTCGGCTCGTCGCCTATGGGATGTTTGGGCGTGGCGTGAGGAGTGCCTGCTTGAGCAGGGCATCAGCAAGGCAGGGCTAGCCGAGGCAGTTCGGGCCCTGCGAGCAGCCGGGGATGATCCGATCTGCCTTGGTGCTATCTACCCGGCTGACCGGCGGCAGAATTGCACCCTCTTCTTGGCCGGAGACCTCGGAAGCTGCGTCGCTTGCACGTAGGCCCCATGTGCGATCGTCGCCAGCGATGGTGAGAGGTCGGCTCCGAGACTCTGGGCTGGAGCTGCCGCCGTCGGCCCACGATCAGTGGACTCTGGCTGGGGGCAAGCTGGTGGGGCGTCGTTCATTGCTTGCCGGCCGTGCAGCGCCCCGAACGCAGGCTTTGCACTCTGACCTCATCCTTATCAGGTCGATCGCATGTACCTGTCGACCACGGTGAGCATCCGTTGAACCCTGGTCCGGCTGCCGCTGAGGTTCGGCGTTGATCGGCGCCGTACGCCGTTGTTGGTGTCAGCCACTGGTGTCAGACGATCCGGGCGCCCTTGACAGCTCGGCTCTCGCTGCCTGCTCACCGCTCGATCGGGCATGCCGGGGCACGGTCAGTCTTCGGCTGGACTAGGTGCCGTGAGGTCGACCCATATCCACGGCTTGCTGTGCCAATCACGCACCTCGCCTATGACGAGGTCGACGGTCTCTCCCACGGGCGGCAGCTCCTGCACGAGTCGCTTCACTCCCGGCTCGCTTCCGCGGCGAATCGCGTCCAGTGAGGCGCCCACCGGGTCGTACTCGTCGAGCTTTGCCGTGAGGCCCCATGGCCGGTGACTAGTGATCGTTGCTTGAACTGTCTCGCCTTGCCGAAGCTCGCTGAGAGGGCGTCTCGGTTCATCTGCCATGGCAACATCCTCTACCTCAACCCACCACTCTCCCCAGCTCCCATCCCGTCCGCCGTCGACCCACACACCGTGGAGCGGGCGTGGTTCATGGCGTCCAGGTGGAGCGCCCAACTGGACGAACGACCTGGACGCCATGGGCCGCGTCTGCTCGGCTCTGCCTGGGTCGATGGTGGACGGGATGGGAGCCCCCAACGCTCGCCACGATGTGCCCGCGGCCGGGAACGGCGCCCCTTCCATCCCGGTGCCGGCCGATCCCCCGCCGGAGGCATCGTCTGTGACCGTGGGCCATGAACGTCGGGTGCTTGACTCATGGCCTCCGGGCCTATCCACGTGTGGGCGGGCGTTGGCGCAGCCGGGGCGGAGCGGGCCGAAGGCAGGAGCGGCGCCCCGAGCGGCGCCGGGAGCCCGCCCGGCGGAGCGGAGCGCAGCCGGGGCTTGAACCAGTAGAGAAAGTTGTAACTCACTTCGTCGTTTAGGGCTGATGGGTCTTGAAGGTGTAGGCGCACCGCGGGAGTTCGGTGCTCTGGCGGTGTGCGAGTGGCAGATAGGCCACCGGGCTCACGGTCCAGGTGACGAGTGTGCGGGCGTGGGTGACTGAGACTGTCCAGGGCACACGGCGGATCAGGGCTCGGCGGGTGTTGACCCGGTGGTCGTGGAGTTGTCCCCACGCTTCCTGGGAGGTGTCCGTGTCGAGGGCCGGTGAAATGGTCCGCAGGATCGTGGAGACCCAGTTGTTCGCCTCGACCTCGGTGTACGCGTCGTAGGAGCCGAGGAGCGTCGGTGGTTGCTTGTCGTCCAGGCGGCGGGTCCAGCATTCGCACCAGAATCCGGGCCTGGTCGTCGTCCTCAGCATGGGTGGCCGCCGGGAAGGCCGTCGGTAAAGAGCTCCGCGGTGACCGTGTGGCCGGCCTGGCTCTGACGGACGACGACCCGGTGAGCGAGCGCGCTGACCATGCCGAGTCCGCGGCCGTGTTCGGCGTCTTGGTCCTGGTGCTCGGCCTTGGGGGCCATGCCCGTGCCGCCGTCGTCCGTCACCGATACCGCGATCACCTGCGCCGAGACGGCCACGGCCAGGTGGAAGCTGCCGCACTCGGCACCGCTCGCTGTGTGAAGGATCGCGTTCGCGCTCAGCTCGCTCACGATCAGTTCGGCGTCGTCGGCTAAAGGGGAGCCGCGCAGGATGTCCCGGGTCCAGCGGCGGGCCCGGCTGACCTCTTCCGGGAAACCTGGGCAAGACAGGCCCCAGACCCGCGCTCTACTCGTATACTCGTGCATACAAGTTCCTTCATGCTGGTAGGCCGCCATGTGCAGCGGGTTCGGACTAGACGAGTTTCACGCCGTCATGGGCGCGCATGGCCGGCGGAGCTGTCGCGTCGAGTGCGTCCAGGACGCGGATCGCGTAAGCCTCGTCGGCGAGTTCGGAGACTTCTTCACGGGTGGCCCAGCGCAGTGCGCGGGTCTCGTCGCCGGTAGTGGGCGTGCCGTCGGCAGCCTCGCAGCGGAAGACCAGAGAGACGATCAGGCCCGTCATGTTCTTGTAGACGCCGGTGAGGGTCGCGGGAAGCGCGATCTTGATGCCGGTCTCTTCGAGGACCTCGCGTTGCAGGGCCTCAGGGATGGTCTCCTCGCGTTCGAGGACGCCGCCCGGGGGCTCCCACTTGCCGTTGTCCCGGCGCTGGATCAAGAGGGCCCGGCCCTGGCCGTCGACGACGACCCCGGCCACGCTCACGGAGTGCGGGCGTTCTGTGCTCACGTTCCTCGGCCCTCTCGGATGGCTAGGCTCTCCACCGTAGCAACAACACTCGCCCACTCGTCTAGATACCTAAAGGAGTACACACGTGAGCCCTTCGCTTCCTTCGGGCCTCCTCGGTGATCTCGACCCCACGAGCGATCGTGCGGTCTTCCGGCAGATCGCCGATCAACTGCGCGAAGCCATCGACCGCGGGCAGTTCCGTGAGGGCGAGAAGCTGCCTTCGGAAGCGGAGCTGGTGGACCACTACGGGGTGTCCCGGATGACCGTCCGGAACTCCTTCTCCATCCTCACGGGCGAGGGTCTGGTGCACGCCGAGCACGGCAAGGGCGTGTTCGTCCGGCCGCGCCCGCCCGTGCGGCGACTCGCCTCCGACCGGTTCGCCCGGCGCCACCGTGAGCAGGGGAAGTCCGCGTTCATCGTGGAGGCGGACGCCGCCGGCAGTCACCCCCAGGTCGACAGCCTCGAAGTGAAGGAAGAGAAGGCCAGCCAGGACGTCTCCGCCCGGCTGGGCTCCGTGCGGCGGGTGCTCGCACGGCGACGCCGGTACCTCCTCGACGGGCGGCCGGTCGAGTTCGCGACCTCCTACCTGCCCCTCGACATCGCCCGCGGTACGCAGATCGCCGAACCCAACCCCGGCCCCGGCGGCATCTACGCCCGTCTCGAAGAACTCGGCCACCGTCTCGACCACTTCGAGGAGGAGATCCGCGCCCGGATGCCCTCGCCCGCCGAGGTGAAGACGCTCCACCTGGCGGCCGGCGTGCCCGTGATCCACCTGATCCGGACCGCCTTCGACACCGAGAAGCGGCCCGTCGAAGTCTGCGACACGGTCATGGCGGCGGACGCCTACGTGTTGTCGTACCAGCTCCCGGCCACATGAGCGGGGACTCGGCTGTATCCGGCGGCACGTGGACGGGTGACGACCGCGCGCACAACCACGCGTGCCATAAACGCTGGTCGCAGGTGCAGAACAGGTCGACGCGCCGGTCTGACTATCGGGACGACTGGTACGACGAGCAGTGCGGCGGCTGTCGGTACTGGGTCGCGCTGAGCGGGGAGCTGGGGCGGGATTGGGGAGTCTGTACCCGCGCCGCCTCGGAGTTCGACGGGCGGGTCCGCTTCGAACATGACGGATGCGACCTGTTCGTCGTGCGGGAAGACGGTTCGTTCGGATGATGCAGGGAGGGTTGCTGGCGGGTGCGTGGGGACGCTTCTTCGAACTCGTACACCCCAACAGGCCTACTCGTATAGACGAGTTGGCAAGTTGTGTGGCAGGGTGGTCACGTGAGCCCGGCGAGTCGGGTTCGTGGATCGCTTCTTGTATAGACGAGTAGATAGTGGTATGTGCCTTGCGCACCATCCGTGTTGAGACCGCCGCCGCCACGATCCTGCTGACGGAGGCTCCGGAACCGAAGGTCCGGGACCGGCAGACCGGCGAGATCGCCAAGGACGCCGTGAGCGGTGAGGCGCTGATGACCGTCGGCGTCGTGTACATCGAGGACGGAGAGTCCTCACTCATCAAGGTCACCGTCCCGGAGGGCGGCGTGTCCGAAGGGCTGGCCCTCGGCTCGCCCGTCTCGCTGCCGGGGCTCATCGCCCGGCCGTGGGAGTCGGTGTTCAACGGGCAGCAGCGTCACGGCATCGCCTACCGGGCCGCCGCCGTCACCCCGGCTGCCTTCCCGGCCGCTCTGGGGGCCACGGCCTGATGACCGATCTCGTGTCGCTTCTGGAAGTGGGGGGTCCTGCTGCCGCGCTCGGCGGTGGGGCCGCCTACACCAGGGCCAAGCATCCGGCCCTGTACTGGTCGGCCGTCGGTGGTCCGATATCCACCGTCCGGCTGCTCGGCTCGTACGCCTCCGTCATGGAGGCCTGCGGTCTGACCGTGGCCCCGTCCCGACTGCGGGTCCTCGCCGTCAAGGCCACGACACGGCGGGAGGTACGGCCTGTACCGCCCCGCCGGGGCATCATCCGGCCCACGACCACCGGCTTACGGGTCCGCCTTCGCCTCGCTCCGGGGCAAGAACCCGCCGACGTCGCCGCCTCGGCAGAACGCCTGCGGCACGCCTGGGGCGTCCACGCCGTCTACGTCTCCACCGTCAAGCCGGGTGTCGTCGAACTGCGGCTCGTCGGCTTCGACGTCCTGCGCAAGGTGCGGATGCCTCGCAAGCTCGATGCCAGGCTCCTCAAGGTCCCGGTCGCGCTGCGGGAGGACGCCATGCCCTTCGTACGCGACTACCGGGCCGTACCCCACCAACTCACCCTCGGTGCAACGCTCTCGGGCAAGTCCATGTACCTGCGCCATCTCGTCTCCGGACTCGCCTCGCAGCCCGTCGCCCTCGCCGGCATCGACTGCAAGCGCGGCGTCGAGCTGGCGCCGTTCGCCCCGCGCCTGTCCGCCCTCGCCACCGACCCGGACGAAGCCGCGGAACTGCTGCCCGTGCTCGTGAAGGAGATGGAGGACAGATACGACCTGATCAAGGCCCGACAGGGCATCGCACCCGGCACCCCGGACGAGGAGATCACCTCGGACATCTGGGGACTGCCCGAGAACGAACGGCCCGTGCCCGTCGTCCTGTTCGTCGATGAGGTGGCCGAACTGTTCCTCACGGCCACCCGCAAGGACGAAGACCGTCGCGACGAGATGGTCACGCAGCTCATCCGGCTCGCCCAGCTCGGCCGCGCGGCCGGCATCTATCTGGAGGTGTGCGGGCAGCGCTTCGGCGCCGAACTCGGCAAGGGCGCCACCATGCTCCGGGCCCAGTTGACCGGCCGCGTGTGCCACCGCGTCAACGACGAAGCCTCGGCCAAGATGGCCTTGGGCGACATCGCCCCGGAAGCCGTTCTCGCCGCCTGTGCCATCGCCCCTGAGCTGCCCGGCCTCGCCGTCGCGGGAGACACGTCCGGCGGCTGGTCCCGCATCCGCACGCCCTACCTCTCCCTCGGCGACGCTTCCGACATCTGCCGCGAGACGGCCCACCTGGCCCCCGACGTACCCGCGCTGAAGCCCTTCCGCCCCGACGTGCCCGTACGGCCCGTCGAGCCGCTGGCCGACGTCGCCTAGCTGCTCCCACACCTCTTCACCGGTCGGCGTGACCTCCTCACGCCACGTCCCTACTCCTCCACGCCCCGAATCCGGAAGGAGTTGCCATCGTGCGTGCCCAGCTGGCCCGGGTCGACGCAGTACTCGTGCAGGCGCTCATCGCTGCCGCGCTGTCCTTCGCCCACATCCACGACATCGCCACGGCGGCCGGGCAGGACGGCTGGAAAGCCTGGGCCTACCCGGTGTCCGTGGACCTGCTGCTTGTCGCGGCCTGGCGTCGACTGCGCTCCGGGACCGGCAAGGCGGCGGCCTGGTGCTGGTTCGTCATCGCACTCGCCGCGTCCCTCGGCGCGAACGTCGCCACCGCCGGCCTGCTCGACCTGGCCGACGTCCCGGCCTGGCTGCGCATCCTCGTCGCGGGCTGGCCCGCCGTCGCCTTCCTCGGCGGAACCCTCCTCGCCCACTCGGCTCCCGAGACGGCCCCGGACCGTGCCGAGGTCATCGACAACCAGGAGAACGAGCCCGAACCCGTCCCCGAAGCCCCGGCCCCGCCCGTCATCGAGGCACCGGCGGAACATCCTCCCGTCCCTGTCCCGACAGCCCTCATCGACCACGCCCGCAAGGTCGCTGCCGAGCATCACACCCGCACCGGCGCCCCGATCGACACCCCGACCCTCCGGGCCCGCCTCGGCGTCCCAGCACCCATGGCCGAAGCCATCGCCGCCCACCTCTGAAAGGAAGCCCGATGTCCGCGAACCGCCGCTTCCGCAACGTCACCCGCATCGGCCCCGTGCAGGTCGGCACCGCCTACGACCATCGCGGCCGGGAGAAGCACACCGCCGCCTGCACCGCCCCGCGCTGCAACTTCTCCGCCGACTACGACAGCCGCGCCGCCGCCGAACTCGCCGCCCGCACCCATCGCTGCCCCGTCCGTTGAAAGGAACCGTTACACCGTGACCGTCAGCCTGCCGCTCGTCCTGGTCCTCGGCTTCTTCGTCTGGGGAGCGATCAAGTACCTCGGCGTACGTACCTGGGTCGTCGTCCTGATCGCCCTCTTCGGCTTCTGGCTCTCGCACACCTTCTTCGCCCCCGCCATCGAGTCCGGCACACGCTCCGGCGTGACCGTCATAAACGGCTCACATGACTAGACGAGTAGACATGGAGAGGCTCGCTGTGTTCCTGCCCAAGTACCCGGACAACCCGACACCGCCGCCCGCGCACACCCACACGCCGACCGACCCGGCTCCCGCCCGTCACTCGCTTCCGTCGGTCTCCCTCGATCAGAAGACGGTCGCGGTCGTCCTCGTCGGCGGAGTCGTCCTCACCGCGCTCTTGGCCGCTGTCGCCGTCACGGCGATATCCGTCGCCGTCGCCGCCGTGGTCCTGCGCTCCCTGCTCCGCGACCAGCACCGCCGCTGAACCGCGCCCGCCTCCGGGGCGGCCACAGCACCGCCATGCAGTCGGCCGCCCCGGGGCCCATCACTCCTGACCGAGCCAGCCAGAAGGAGACGCCATCTTCACCCGCAGTACTCCGCCGCCACTTCCGGAACTTGCCAAGCTCGCCTCACACGGCACCCTGCCCGGTATCCTCCGGCAGCTCTCCGGGCTCGGCGGCTGCACCCACCCCATACGCCTGGACGGCCACCGCACCGAGTACGACGTCGACACCGCGACCGGCGAGATAGGCCGGATCCTCCAGCACCTCGACTCGAACAGCCTCCCGGCCGGCCAACTTCTCGTCCGCTGCAACAACCGCCGCGTCACCCGCTGCCCGGCCTGCGCCGAGGTGTACCGCCGCGACACCTTCCAACTGATCACCGCCGGACTGCGCGGCGGCAAGGGCACCCCCGAACGCGTCGCGGCCCATCCGCGCGTCTTCGCCACCCTCACCGCCCCTGGGTTCGGCCCGGTCCACAACCGCCGCACCGACGGCCGCCCCTGCCGCTGCGGCACCCGCCACGCCTCGGAGGACGAAGCACTCGGGACCCCGCTGGACCCGGACACCTACGACTACGAGTCGGCCGTCCTCTGGAACGCCCATGCCGGACCCCTCTGGCGACGCTTCTCGACCTACCTCCGCCGGGAGGTCGCCAAGCGTGCCGGGCTCTCCCAACGCGCCTTCCGCGACCACGCCCGCGTGTCCTTCGCCAAGGTCGCCGAGTACCAGAAGCGCGGCGCGGTCCACTTCCACGCCGTCATACGCCTCGACGGCCCCGGCGGCGGGGACACCCCGCCCCCGGCCTGGGCCACCGCCGAGCTGCTCACCGACGCCATCGGCGCGGCCGCGTCCAAGGTCCGAGTCGACGGCCCGCTCATCGAGGGACGCCCGCACACCTTCACCTTCGGCCGCCAACTCGACGTCCGCACGATCCGATCCGCCGACTTCGACGACGGCCAGGAGCTGACCGAGCGGGCCGTAGCGGCATACATCGCCAAGTACGCCACCAAGGGTGCCGAGACGGCCACGGGAGCTCTCGACCGCCCACTGAAGTTCGCCGCCGAACTCGCCCAGCTCGACATCAGCGACCACGCCCGCCGCCTCATCCGAACCGCCTGGACCCTCGGCGCTCGCAAGGAGCTCGAACACCTCCGTCTGCGCGCCTGGGCCCACATGCTCGGCTTCCGCGGCCACTTCTCCACCAAATCCCGCCGCTACTCCACCACCCTCGGCGCCCTCCGCACCGCCCGCGCCGAATGGCGCCGAGCCCAAGCGGTCACGAGCGAACCGACCCCCGAGACGACGTACGTCCTCGCCCACTGGGTCTTCGCCGGCACCGGCCTCTCCGACGCCGAAGCCTGGCTCGCCGCATCCATCGAACCCACCCCCGGAACGGAAGGAGAACCCACTCATGGCTGAACCCTTCGACCCGTCCTTGGCCCTCCTGACCGTCGAGGAAGCCGCTCGTCGACTCCGTATCGGCCGTACGACGTGCTTTCGGCTCGTCCTCGCCGGAGAGATCGAGTCCGTCACGGTTGGGCGGCTCCGCCGGGTCCCCGCCGACGCCGTACCCGCCTACGTGGCCAAGCTTCGCCACCGACCTGCCCACGCGGCCTGAGGGGGACGACGTGACAGAGCAGAAGCGCACTCGCCAGCCCAACGGAGCCTCGACCATCTACCTCGGCAAGGACGGGAAGTGGCACGGTCGGGTGACGGTCGGCGTTCGTGATGACGGCAAGCCCGACCGCCGCCACATCGAGCGCAAGACCAAGGCTGAGGTGACCAAGGCCGTCCGCGAGATGGAGCGGGCGCGGGACGACAGGAAGTTGAGGAAGCCGGGGCAGAGCTGGACGCTCCGATCCTGGCTTGAGCACTGGGTCGAGAACATTGCCAAGCCCTACGTCTCGGAGAACACGTACGACGGGTACGAGGTCGACGTACGCGTGCATCTCGTCCCCGGCCTGGGTGCTCACAAGCTCGACCGCCTGGAGCCGGAGCACCTCGAACGCTTTTACCGGAAGATGCAGCAGTCCGGGAGTTCTGCCGGCACCGCCCACCACGCCCACCGGACGATCCGAGTGGCCCTTGGCGAGGCTGTGCGTCGTGGGCACGTCGTCACCAATGCGGCGGAGATCGCCAAGGCTCCGCGGCTCGAAGAGGAGGACATCGAGCCGTACACGATGGAGGAGGTTCGGAGCCTGCTCGTGGAAGCGGCCAAGCTCCGCAACAGCGCGCGCTGGGTCGTTGCCCTGGCGCTCGGGCTGCGGCAGGGTGAGGCGCTCGGCCTGCACTGGGAAGACGTCGACCTCGACGCGGGGTATGTCCGCATCCGTAAGAACCGGCTGCGTCCCAGATACGCCCACGGATGTGGCGCCAACCCGTGCAGCCGGAAGGCGGGCTACTGCCCTCAGAAGGAGCAGACGCGCCGCGAGCACAAGTCCACCAAGTCCCGCGCGGGTCGGCGCACCATCGGCCTGCCCGATCCGCTGATCAAGATTCTTCGCCAGCACCAGGAAGCTCAGGGGCTGGACCGGATCGCGGCCGGTGCCGACTGGGAGGGCAAGGGGTATGTCTTCGCGTCGCCGATCGGCGGACCACTGAGCCCGAACACCGACTTCCACGTCTGGAAGCGGCTCCTCAGGGACGCGGGCGTGCGGGACGGCCGTCTCCATGACGCTCGCCACACCGCCGCGACCGTCCTGCTGATCCTCGGCGTCCCGGACGTCGTGATCGACTCGATCATGGGTTGGGAGCCTGGGGGAGCGGCCCGAATGCGTGCTCGGTACATGCACGTGACTGGGACCATGCTCCGCAAAGTCGCGCAGCAAGTCGGCGACGCGCTTTGGGAGCTCCCGAAAACGAACTGAGACGGAAACTGAGACGGAGAACGTCGAAGGGCCCCACCGCAAGCGGTGGGGCCCTTCGACATCGTGCCCGGTGAGGCACTGGCGGAGGATACGAGATTCGAACTCGTGAGGGGTTGCCCCCAACACGCTTTCCAACTGTCCGCGCGGCCGTCCGGAGGCGTTCGCTGAGGTTCGCGGGGCAGGTCAGACGGGGCTCGCGTACGTCCACGAACAGTGGTGGTCGTGGGTGCACTGGACAAAGACCAGGACAAGGAGAGGACAGCAACCGCTCTCGGGGAGGTTGGGCGAGTGCTCCTCTGACCTGCGAAGTGTCCAGTAGGGCGGTCGGAAGGGGCCGTTGGCCGTCGTTCAGTCCCCTAGGACGGCCCAGTAACGGCCCGGTTCCTCAAACGCCTTAGATGGACAGTTGGCCGCTGATACGGTCCCTACGTGGCGGATCTTGTGGGGGTGCTTCAGCTCCTCGGGGCGGGCAGCGTAGGTGCAGTCGTTGCCCAGTACGTCAGTGCGGCACCCGAGCGTCGTCAGGCTCGCGCTGCTGCTCGCGCAGCAATGACGGCTCTAGAGGAAGCAGTCTGGTCCCAAGGTGATCCAGAAGAGTGGGGACGACTGCGCAGGGCAGTCCACGCTTTTGAGTCGGCCGCGATGATTGCCGGAGTACCACGCGAAGTGTCCGAGTGGTACTCGAGAACTCGGGTCGCCTTCTTCTTGGAGAGCCGTCGCAGCTTTGAGCAATACCCCGACCCCGAGTATGGCGGTGGTCTGGCCACCCGGTATGTCCGTGGCTTGAATGCGGCAACCGAGGTCGTCTACCACGCGCTTTGGCATCCACTACGCTCACGTCTCTTTTGGAGAGCACGTCTTAGGAGGGCTATGGCGGACGTCCGAGCTGCCGTCGCCGATTCTCCTGATCTACTTAGGGACCTGAACGAACGTCAGAGGATCTGAGCACTCGGATGACTTGGCGCGACCGCCCAGCCGCTATGGGGTACGTCGGCGCCGCCCGCCGAAGCGGGCCGAAGGCAGGAGCGGCGGCGGAGCGGAGCGCAGCCGGGGCTTGATGAAGCAGGGGGTACGCACTCCGCAGGCAGCACAGCGGCTTTCAAGACCGGCCCGGTACTGCGATCGACTAAGGCCGTGACCTGGCCATTCAATCTTCGCCCTGGACCAAACAAACGGCGCGCTGGCCGCAGGTTGGCCGCACGCTCCCTCCGGCGCCCCCTAGGAAGCTGGACCGTGCGCCTTCTAGGCAACGTAGATTCCTAACGTGCCGATCCTCGGCACCTACACAGTTCACGCATCCACGGCCCCTCCCGCCCCATCCGCCGCTACGCTCGACTGAGAGGAAATATCGACTCAGGGGGTCCGTTGCGCATCGAATCCTTCATTTCTTCCGAGAGATCGCGTAAGACTCTGCCCACGTTCTACGCAGCCTTGAGCAGCCTAGGAGTTGAGAGACCTTCTCCTCGGGTGCGCATTGCACTACATAGATGGGCGTGGGCGCGAAACTACAAAATTCCTTTTCGGTTTATTCATGCGGCTCTAATCATCGTACTCATGGCCCTGTATGCTCAAGTCATTTTCTGGTACGAGAGATTTGCCTTTACGGTCGGTAGCAGTTATCGCCCACCGCAGAAAAGGGTGCAAGGTTTCGCGGATCAGCTTGTCGGTATGCCCGTACTTTTGGCCGCACTGATTGCCGTCACCCTCCTTTTTTACACCTTTTTTTCTATGTAGCCTTCACGATACTCGTCGGAGTTCCGTATGCTCTAGCGATGCGCATCACAACGCTCGGCGTAAGCAGTAGGCGAAGTAAATCTGCCATGGCCCGCCAAACTGTACTCATTGGCCGAATTGCCGCTGTGGCGATCTCTGCGGATCGTGTGCGACGGATGGGGGTACGAAATCATGCCCAGAACATGAATCGACTGTTCCGCGATTTGCGAACCCTGAAGCGGCAACTGGCACGGCAGCACCAGAGCGCATACGTTCCAATTTTCTCCGCACGAGCGCGCAGGTTGAGGACTCACCAACGCATCGTCATTGCGGCTCTAGAGAAGATCGAGAAGGACCTTGATAGAGCCCCCAGCGAATCCCTAAAAGCTGTTGTTGTGTGCATTTTAGAAATTGCGGAGAACTATTCTCGCGGTCTGTACGGAGCACTCCTTGCGCCGGACAAGTTGGAGGGCATCGAGCCTGGGCGGGACTGGGAGCCTCTACGTCTGGTGCTGGCGGCAACGCTGATCGCAGGAACGGCTATTGCGGTTTCCTTCTTCGATATGCCGGATCCCGCAATTACCGCACTCATGGGGGCAACGGGGCTTATTTCGATTACGCTTTTTTACGGTCGTGGTGCCCGGAGTGCCCTCGATGTTGTAGACATCGTACGCGGGTAATCTCCGAGTCACCCGGTCGAATATCTAAGAGTGCGGAGACTTCGGCGCAGGAGTAGCACCGTTTCCCCACCAGGCGACTCCTGCGCCGCTGCCTGCGTCATGCTCACAAGGCTGGAACCTCGGTGATGCGTCTCCACCCCTTTGTCCAGCCGCCTACATGCTGAGGGAAGGTCCTAGAGGGCCTGCTGGTAGGTGACGGTCGCAGTTGGGCATTGTTCGGCGAAGCGGTCCAGTGCCTGGACTTCGGCGACGTCGGCAGTCAGGCGCCAGCGGAGTTTGTCGGCGACCCAGTCGACGGTGTATTTGCAGCGGTCGACCGGGACCGGCATCCAGTCCGCTGGGTCCTTGTCGGCCTTCGAGCGATTCGAGCTGCCGGAGACTGCGATCAGGCTGTTGGGTGCGCCCTGGTCGTTGGCGTACGCCTCCCTGCGGGCCGCCGTCCAACCCGCGGCCCCGGAGTCCCAGGCTTCGGCGAGCGGGACCATGTGGTCGACATCCAGGTCCCGGTAGGACGTCACCCACTTCTGGTCGTACTCGGAGAACCAGCGGCCCCCGCTCAGGGCGCACTTGGGGCCGACCTCGGGGGCCTCCAGCGCCTCGGACAGGATGACTTCCTTGCGGGTGTCGCAGCCGTCGGACGGGTTCTCACCCCGGTTCCAGTGCTTGAACTGCTCCCGGCTGTAGCCGTTCCGGGAGCCCTCCTCGGCCTCTGTGATCCATGACAGAGCTTCGAACAGCGGCACCTCGGCTGCTGACGGCGGGGCCATTCGGGCGGCCGCGGCGGATACCACGGCTGCCGGGAGTTGTCCGGCCGGCCGGTCTCCAGCGGGGGCGGCGACCGCGGGAGCGGCGAGCGGGAGGACGGTCAGGGCGAGCGCGGGCAGAGCGCGCAGCACGTTCTTGATCACGCCAGTGGGTGTACCGGTAGCGGATACCGGGCCGCGCGCCGCTCCCTGGGGCTCTCACCCGGGTGGGCCACCGAATTCACCGCAGAAACGATCGGCGTGACGGTGCATGGTGCGTGCCGGGAGCCGGCCGGCCGGGTGTCCTGCTCGCTCGTCGGTGGGGCCGCACGCGCCGGGCCACTCACCTATGGCCCGTCGCGGGCGCATACCGACATGACATGGCAGCGCTGTCGGTGGTGCGGCCTAGGCTTCCGCCATGACTAGGGGCGAGATCAGCAGGGAAGCGGTGCTGGATACGTTGGCCGAGTACGACGAAGCGGGGCGGGACACCTTCCTCGCCGCTCACGATTTCGACCGAGCGAACCAGTTCTACCTACAGCACGACGAGAAGCTGTACGACGCCAAAGCCGTTCTCAACGTGGCCCATAAGCACCAACACGGGATCCTCCCCGAGCCGGTCATCAGCGGCGGACGGGACCACGCCAACCGCATGCTCGCCCGCCTGGGCTTCGTCATCGTTGATGGTCGACCGAAGTCGGTCGAAGGAGAGCGTGCCTGGCGGCTCGCCGTGTGGTCGCATCTGCGAGCGACGAACCCTGACCTGAGTAGGGTCCCGGCACGGGCCCTACGCGAGTACGGCGCCTACGGCGGCGGACAGGGCGTCTGGGCGGACGTAGCCAGAACTGACGCCATCCACGACGGCGGAATCGCTGTCGGCATCCTCCACACCGGTGCTCACTACTCAGACGACTTCACCGAAGACGGGGCGCTCTACCGTTACCCGCAGACCGCGCGGCCCGGCGGGCGCGATGCCGCGGAGATTAACGCGATGAAGGCGGCAGCCGACCTACGGTTGCCGATCTTCACTTCCGCCAAACCGACGCCTAGATCTGAGTGGCGCATCGCACGCCTTGCTTGGGTCGAGGGATGGGACGACCAGAGCAGTACGTTCCTGCTCTCGTACGACGAGACGCCCCCCGAGCAGGTGCTCAGCGAGGATCACTCAGACGACGAGCCCTTCGTCCTCACGGGGAACGAAACCCGGCGAAGTCGGCGAGACGTGACCGAGCGCCCTGGCCAGCCACGTTTCAAGCTACGTGTCTTCCAGCGCTACTCGCCGCGTTGCCCCCTGACGGACATCACAGTTCGGGAGATGCTCGATGCCGCCCACCTTCGCCCGGTCAGCGAGGACGGCACAAACGACCCCCGCAACGGCATCCCTCTCAATGCCGCTCTGCACCGTGCCTACGACGCGTATCTCTTCGCCTTCCACCCGGACACGCTCGACGTCGTAACAGTGCCAGGCGGTCCCACCCTCGATGACCTGCGCATCACGAAGGCTCATCTACGGGACCTGCCGAAGCGCCCGCACACCGATGCTCTGCACTGGCGGTACGAGGAGTGGCTGAGGAGGTCCGGGCTGGCAGTTCTACCGTCTCAACAGTCGGCCGAACCGATTACAACCACCTGATCCGTAGCTCTACAGAGATCAGTCATCAGGGGTCATACAGGCTGCCGGAAGGGCGCCGATGGGCACTGCTGGGCATAGCCGGTTGCTGTGGTTGCGGTACGCCGCTGCTGTACGTGCCCTCCCTGGATGGGCGGTGAGCTCTGCGCGGGGGCACATCGCCTAGACGGGCAGCCCATAGGCAGCGAGGGGTCCCCGTCCGTGAGGGAACCTTCGGTGCACGCATCCAGCATTTCGCCCCCGGTACCTACCGCTGCTGTCGGTCGTCGGAGCTAGGCTTCCCCGTGCCAGCCGCAGAGGGCCGCGGGCGCCACGGCGGCCGTATCGGCAGGTCTGCACACGCCGAGACCTTGCTAGACGACAGCCGGATGGCGAACCTAGCTGCCGATTCACGGTTCTAGCACCGAAAGCTCCTGGAACAGCAGGATTGCCGCGTGCTAAGGGGGGACGGGTAGGGTATGGCTCTCATGGCAGTGTTGCCCACAGTGGGGCGGCGAGGAGAGGGGGCTGCCATTCTTCAGCTCACCCCACACGGGCGGCTTCCTGCGGGAAAGCACCCTGCAAGCCTCGAAGAGATGCATGATCTTTTCGTGGCTCGCGCTCCTCATCAGGAAGCGCGACAACTCATCTTCGACGCTTTCAAGATCCACTACTCTCTACTGCGCCAGCTCTTCTCACACGGCACACTGTGGGTAGACGGTGGGTTCTGTACGCACAAGCCGACGGCACCGAAGGACATCGACATGGTGATCATCGTCGATCCGGGTGAAGTGCAGAACTTCGGTCCCGCCGAGGAGGAGCGCCTTGTTCAGTTGCTCACCTTGCAGGGTGTAGAGGTTAAGCAGCCTGGCTTCACAACACCGAGGGTTCAGCCAATGGGCGGTTTGATCGACTGCTTCTTCGTCCTGTCAATTGACGAAGATGCTCTCAAGATGTGGGACCTTACCTGGTCCAGCATCAAAGAGGCAGATGGCACGATCACGCCGGGCGCAAGTAAGGGATATCTGGAGGTGACATGGTAGCCAACGACCTCCGTCATCTACATGCCCGCGCACTGGAGAACGCGGATCTGGGTGGCCCTCTGGCAGCCATCCGGCGCGCTTCCCTCATGGCGGCGGCAGAGAAGATTCCCGATCTCGCTATGACGCCTGCTGCAACGGCGGACTTCGAGGTTTATCTTCGCGATGAGCTTGCCCCCGATCACGCGGTATCCGCGAATGACGCCGGAGACTTTCTGCGGCGAATCCAGCGCGCAGTAGCTCGTTTGGCGAAGTCTCGGCGCTCCCGCCTAGCTGACGTGGTCAGGCTATTCCCCGAAGATTTTCAAGTTGCCCGATTCAATGTAGCTTCAGCCGCTTTCGGTTCCTTGTCGGTCAAGTTGACTCCGAACGTGGACCATGCGCACGACGATGTGGTTTCCCTCGATGGCCCAGGCTGGGCGGAAATCGGGATGGCGGAGCTAATTAGAGCGCTGCCGGAGACAGGGGAAGACGAGGATTCCATTGATTCACTCATGGGTGCTTCACCGGTGGTCAGGCGCGCCGTTTCTGATCTGATCGACGGATTCAATTCTGAGGTAAGCGTAGGCCTCACTCTTACCCGGCGGGGAGGTGAGAAGCTTCGGTCGCAGCTGACTCCTGGCCACGCCCGAGAGATCCGTAGGCGACTAGAGGTTGCCCGCGAAGAGAGAGTCACAGCGAAGATGCTCGGCCGATTGGATGGCCTACGGACGAGGCGCCAAATCTTTTATTTCGAGACTAAGGCCGGGACTGAAATTCATGGCTACGTGGATGATTCTCTAATTCCGGCAGTAAAGGAAAATCTCGACCGGGATGTCGAGGTCACGCTAGAGGTAACCGTCCAAAGGTCTCAGTCGGGCAAGGTTGGGCAGAAACACTATCGCTTGCTCTCTGTGGCTGGTCGGCAGTCTGAGATCCCGCACATGACGTAACCGGTCCGCTCGATTCGTTCCCACCACTCACCCCGGCTTCCATCCCGTCTGCCGTCGGCCCACATACCGTGGAGCGGGCGTGGTTCATGGCGTCCGGATGGAGCGCGCCACTGTACGAACGACCTGGACGCTATGGGCCGCGTCTGCTCGGCTCTGCCTGGGTCGATTGCAGACGGGATGGAAGCACCCCGCGCACGCCACTCTCGTTCGCCGTTGTACGACCGTGCTGATGTCAACTGCTGATGTCAGACGCCCACCCGGTTGCGCGCTGGAACAGGGCTCCTGACCTGCGGTGCGGAAGATCCACAATACGGAGGAGCGTGAAACCTGCGCCTTTGTAGAAGCGGTGCAAACCCTTGTTATCTTTCCACGCATCCAGCCGCAGCCATTGCTTGCCCTGCGCTGCGGCATGCTCCGACGCCCAATCCAATAGCATGCCGCCGACGCCGACGCCGGCCGTCTCGCGCCTTACGGCCATGCGATGAACGTAAAGAGCCGTGTCCGGCTTGTCGTCCGGAGTCCAGAACTCGGGGTCTGCGAAGTCGTCCACCTGAATGGTTGCGATCGGCTCGCCGTACTGGAACGCGAGAAAGCACACGCCCCGCTCCAAAGCCACCGTGATGCGATCACGGTGCGGCGGGTACTGCCACTGGTCGATGTTGCGCGAGGCAAGCCATGCAGACGCCTCACGCAGCAGCGCTTCTACGGTGCCCAGTTCATCAAGGCGCCCGGGGCGAATGAGTAGATCTTTCATGCGTCCTCGTTCGGCGCTTCGCGCTGTCGCTCGTAGGAGATCACGTGTCGGTCACCGGGTAGCACGGTCACTGCGACCCGCACGGGTTGCCCCTCGATTGTGAATCCGGTCAAGACATGGAGGCCGACCGGTGTTCCAGGACCGAGGTCCAGGCGGCGCACCTGCTCCGGTGTGGGCATCCGGATGTAGAGCTCGTCCAGCGCCCGTTCCTGCCGGTATCCAAGCTCGGCTAGAACCTCATTGGCGCCCCGGGCGATGTCCTCCGGGCGCATGATCTCCGAATCCCGCACCATCGAGAGCGGGAAGTAGCTGTCATTGATGTTGAACGGCTCGCCGTCGAGGTAGCGAACGCGCTTCCGCACTGCGACCAGTTCGCCCGGTTCCAAGCGAAGCCGCTTGGCTACGTCCTCCGGCGGCTCCACAATGGCCACCTCGATTACCTGCTGTGGCTCGCGCCCCTCTGCCGAGTACTCGGTCATGAAGGCGTCCATCTCCGGCGAGTACGGCCGCTTCCGGAACTCGGCTTGGGGGCGGAACACCATCGGCCGGCGGCGCCGGACGAAGTGCCCCTGCGGACGCGCCGAGATGACGAGCCCCTCGTTCACGAGTTGAGCGAGCGACTTGCGCACGGTCTCCCGCGACACGCCGTACTGATCACGCAGCTCCCCTTCCGTCGGAAGCTTCGCATCTGGTTCGAGCTTCCCGGACGTGATCTGCTCCCGCAGCGTGTCCGCGATCTGCTGGTACATCGGGTTCCGCCCGAGACGAGTCACTGCCATGCCTCCCATGGAAGCCGCTCACCGACTCCATTGTCTAGTCAATGTGGCCAATGCCCTTGCAGTCACACCTAGGCTCTGCCAACATCCTGTCTGTAGCCATTGTACGGACAATAGCTACAGCGCCTCGGGCATTCCTGTGCTTTCTCAGGGCTGCCCTGCGGCGAAGGGGCCTGGGACAGAGCAGGCCGAGGGACCCGGACCCCTGGTCAACCGGAGGGCTCAGACCGAAGGGTCGCTTCTCCATACGCCTGAAACGGGAGCCCGCGTTCCCGAAGGAGACACCCGCACGACCACCGCACCACTCACTGCGCTGCGGCCGGTTGCCTCCGCTGCACGTCTTGTACGTGCAGCGCTGAGGGGAGCCGGATCACCCGACTTCAACGGCGTGCGGCCCCGGTGCTGGAACACCGGGGCCGCTGTTCGGGCCGTTCCTGGATGAGAGGAACAAGACCCTATGAACCCCATCGTGACTGTTCAGGACGCTGTTACCGCGTTCGAGCCGTGGATGGAACCCACGGCCGCGGAGCTGGACGCGATCGAGCTGGAGATGCCCGTAATCCTGGCGGACGTCGACCTGCTCGACGCGCAGATCATGACCCTGGACCGCACCCCCACCGAGCTGGACGACCGCCGGATTCGTCGGGCCCGCCGCCGTGCGCTCGCCGCCCGGGTGGCCCTGGTCAACCGCACGGCCGGCGCGAGCCTGCCCGGCGGTGCGGCATGAGGAACATCAACGCCAAACGGCTGCTGACCGTGCTGCCGGCGGTCGCCATGACCGCCGTGTCCATGGTCCTCACCCTGGCTGTGGTCGTGATGTGGCTCGGGGAGTCGATGCCCAAGGGCGTCGCCCTGGTCGTCGGCCTCGGTATCGACGGCGGCTGGCTCGCCACCCTCGCATACGAACGCCGCCTGGCCGCGCAGGGCGACCACAGCAACGCCGTGACCGGCGTCGGCTGGGGCTTCGGCGCCGTCGCCTCCGGGGTCCTGGTCACTCACGCCCTGCTCGCCGACGAAACATCTCAGGGCGCGTGGTTGGCCGTGGCGTGGCTGCCGGTCGCCGCCAAGGCCCTGTGGCTGGTCCACGGCCTGTGGGAGCGCACCGCACTCACCCCGGCGGCGTTGGACCTGATCCGGGGCATTCAGCAAGACGCCCGCGATGACGCGGCCGTAGCCCGCGCTCGGCTCCGTGCCGAAGCGTCCACGGAAGAGACGCGGCTGACGGCCGTGACGGAGGCGGGGGCGCGCGTCGCCCGCGTCCAAGCCCGGACCGCCGACACCCTCGCCGACGCGTGGTCGAAGCTGGAGACCGCCCGCAAGGGCGAGAGCACCGGACGGGCCCTGAACAGCGTGACGGCCCGCGTCACACCCGACGTCACCCCCTCCTGGGAACTGCCCGTCTGGGGCCCCTCGGAGACGGTTGCAGCGCTGGAGTCCGGTCCCGCGCTCACCGATGACGCACTCGACGTCGTGGTAGACGCCATCCGGCTCAGTGAGCAGCCGCCGTTGTCGTACCGGGAGATGGCCACCCGCTTCCGCGCCGCCGGCCACTCCGCATCCGAGGTCCGCCTTCGGGCGTCCTGGAAGCGCGTCGCCTGATGGCCGCGCTGCCGGTGTTCCGGTGGCACCTGGCCCCGGACGGCTACGCCACCCGCCGCCAACTCAGGGCCCGCAACCTGCGCCCCGGCGGTCAGCAGGTGGCCGCGCAGCTCGAACGCCCCCGCCGCAGGCGCCCGCCGCTGGTCGCCTACCTGTACCGGGTCGACCTGGCCAAGCCGGTCCGGCCCATGACGGCGGGCCGATGGGCGGCGCTCGCCAAGGCCAATGCCGCCCGCCGCACCTGCCCCGCCTGCCGGCGTGACGCCGGCTACGTCATCCCCACCGCGCTCGGTGCCTGCACGCCGTGCGCCTTCCCGGAAGGGACCGTCTGAGATGGGCAAGCCCGACACCCGCCGCGTGGACCGCGAGATCAGCAAGACGCAGAAGAAGTTGGAAGCGGTCCGCCGGGGTGAGTGGTGGCCGCTGACCGGCCGTGAGCGCCGGGACATGTTCCGGGCGATGGCCGGCGGCGCCCGCAGCATCCACCAGGGCCGCTCCACCGGCCGCGCCGAATCCCGCATGGACTCCATCGGATCGTCGGTGGAGAACCGGCTGAACGCCGAACTGACCGCCCTGTACGGCGAGCGCCAGCGGATCGTCACCGAGTACGCGCAGGCCAAGGCCAAGAAGACGTCTTCCGGGTGGTGGTGAGCATGGACCGCCGTTGCCCCGCCGCTCACCCCGACGACCCGACCGGCTGTGTCGGTCCGGTCGTGGTGACCGTGCTGGACGCCTTCAACGCCGGGGCGAACGGGTGCGAGCACCACGGCGCCCGCCTGCTGGCCAGCGTGGACCGGGCCCGCGTCTACCCGCTGCCCGACGCCCCGGCCGGCAGCGCCATCCGGGTCTTCACCGCCGCCGACACGATCCGCCCGTTCTGCTGGGTCGACGGCCCCCGCACCGAGTCGTCCCAGCTCAGCCGTGCCGAACAGCGCGCACGGTGCACCGACCTTCCCTCCCTCGCCTCCCGTTCAGGAGACCTGCCGTCATGACCGAGAACGTCATCGACCTCCACAAGCCCACCGACCCGGCCGCCGACGCCCACGGCCCGACGGTCCTCACGGTCGTCCCCGACCCGGCACCCGCCCCGCGGCTGCCGCTGTGGATCCGCTCCGGGCGGGCCATCCGTACGGCCGTGACGCACGACGTCACCAAGACGTCGGCCCGCGCGGCGGCCCGGCACGCCCTCTACGTCTACGGCGGCGGACGCATCGTCACCCGCCGCGCGTGGGAGGCCCGCACCCCCGCCCGCTACGAGCGGCTGATGCGGGCCGCTGAGGCGGCGGGGAACCTGGAAGAGGCCCGCGAGTGGGAAGAGCGCGGCCAGCACTTCCGGGAGGCACGCCACCGCCGCCGCATGGACCTCCTCCACTCCCCGGTGGAAGCGGCCAAGGGCGCCGCCGTGTCCGCCGGCACGGGCGTTGGGTTACTGGTCGCGCTCGGGGTCTGCATGGCCATCGCCACGAAGGACGTGACCGAGGTGGTCACGCCGCTGATGGCGGTCATCAAGTTCATCAACCTGATGATCACCATCGTTCAGGTCGTCTGGGGTCCCGCCGTCACGATCGGCCCGTTCCTCGCGCTGCTCGCCCTCTGGTCGGTGGGCGCCCACCAGAAGGCCGCCCCGTCGTGGTCGCTGCCCGAGCAGCACCGATCGAGCGACGGCGAGCCCATCACCCCCTCGATCGTGGTCAAGGCCCTGCGCGACCTCGGAGTACCCGCGCTGCGCAACGCCATCAAGGAGATGGGCGACGCCGGCGCGTCGATGCTGGGGCCGATCCGGATCGCGGGTTGTGGTGTCGAGGTAGACGTCACGCTTCCGTCGGGGGTGTCCACGATCGAGGTGCAGAACCGGCGCCGGAAGCTTGCCGAGAACCTGACCCGGCACGAGCACGAGGTGTTCATCACGATCCCGCCGGCCGCCCGCACGGTCCGCCTGTGGGTCGCCGACTCGGGTGCGCTGGATGAGCCGATCGGTCCGTCGCCGCTGGTCACCGACGAGACGATGACCGCCGACTACAAGAAGGGCAAGGCCCCGTGGGGTCAGGACCTGCGCGGCGACGCGGCGGCCCTGAGCCTGTTCCAGCGGATGATCCTGGTCACCGGCATGTCGAACCAGGGCAAGACCGCAGGACTGCGGGCGCTCGCCCTGTGGGCGGTCCTGGACAGGACCATTGAGTTCCGGATCGCCGACCTCAAGGGCGCAGGTGACTGGGCCATGTTCGAGGGTCTGGCCACGGTCCTGATCCAGGGCCCGACCGATGAGCACGTGATCGAGGCGACCGAGATGGTTGAGGCCGGCGTTCAGGAGATGAACCGCCGTCTCCAGGCCCCGCCCGGCACCGAGTTCCCGCCGCTCATCCTGCTGGTGGACGAAGCGCAGGTGGCGTTCATGTGCCCGGTCAAGGACGACGAGAAGCGCCCGTACGGCGGGTCCAAGTCCAACTCCCGGTACTTCATGGCCTGCCGGAAGGTCCACAACCAGGGCCGCGCCGTGAACGTGCTGCTCTGGCAGGGCACCCAGGACCCCACCGACCAGAACCTTCCCAAGCTCGTGCGCGAGGGCGCCCACACCCGCGCCTCCCTCGCGCTCGGCACCGAGTCACAGGCACGCATGGCGCTGGGGGACAAGGCCGTTGACGGCGGCGCGGCCCCTCACCTGCTGCGTCCCGGTCTGGACAAGGGAACCCTCGTGGTCGCCTCGGACGGCATCGAGATCCCCAAGGGCCAGGCGTCCATCACGGTCCGCACGCACTACATCGACAACGACGCCGCGTACACGATCTGCGAGCGGGCCAAGGCCCTGCGCGACGGGGTCACCACCCTCAGCGTGGTCAAGTCGGACGCGCCGCGTGACCCGCTCGCCGACATCGCGCAGGTGATGGGCGACGCGGCCAGGGTGCGGACCAAGGACGTTCTCGCCCGGCTCGCCGCGCTGGACGCCGGCACCTACGGCGGATGGTCGTTCCTGGATCTGACCGGCGTCCTGGACGGCACCGGAGCCGAGCCCTACAAGTCCGACGGGAAGATGACCATCGCCCGCGACCGGATCACCCGCGCGCTCGCCGACCGCGACAACCAGGGTTCCGCTTCCGCTTCCGAATGACAGGGAGTCGAACCGTGCCGGGTCAGGGAGACAGGGAGAACTCCCTGACCCCCTCCCTGACCCGCCTCCCTGGCCCTGACCTGCATGAATGATCAGTCAGGGAGGCAGGGAGGCAGCGCAGGTCAGGCCCCTGAACCCCCCTCTCAGCGCCCCCGGAAGGGGGTGCCTTCTCCTCCCTGGACCGTGACCGGAAGGGATTCCGCATGCACCCCGACACCACCCCCGACACGTCCGCGCCGGGCGTCCGGATGAGCGACGACGTGGCCGCAGCCGAAGCCGCCCGGATCATCGCCGACGCCTACAAGCCCGCCCCCGACACCCCGACCAGCTACCGGGACGACAGCCCGCTTCCCGCCTACGGCGACACGCCCCCGGTCATGCAGCCGGACCGGCGGATCGTGCCCGCGTGGGCCGCCGGGACCGCCGTCGCCGGCATCGGCGTCGGAGCCGCGTTCGTCGGCGTCGGCTGCGGAGTCTGGCTCGCCTGCCAGGGCTTCGCCGCCGTCTCCCTCACCTCGGTCCTGTTCGTCACCCTGCCCATCGCCGCCGTCGCCGGAGTGTTCGCCGCGATCGGGACCGCGCTGCGCTCCCTCAAGGGCGTCCACACCGAGACCCACCACCACTACCGGGCGCCGGTGAGCCAGCACCACACCAGCAGCAAGACCTACGGAGTCATCGCCCGCACCCACAACGAGCACAACGGCTGACAGGAGATCCAACGCTCATGTTCCGTCTGCGACTCAAGGTCATCGACTACACCCGCCGCGCCCTGATCCTGACCGACACCCCCCGCCCCGACTGCCCGGACTGCCAGGGACTGGGGGGCATCGAGCAGCACTACAGCTACCCCGACACCGGGGAGTACTGGGGCAGTGACATCGAGCCGTGCCCGTGCTGGTCGACCTGGCGCATGACCCTGCTGCCCCTGCCCCGCTGGACGCGCCGCACCCCGCCCAACGGCTACAGCAGCGAACCCCCCTTCTAGCTACGCCAAGGGCGGCCCCACCTCTCGCCAAAGTCGCGGGGCCGCCCTTGTCACCCAGCATCCGTACGAGGAACTGGAGACATCCAGCATGACCCATGACACCCAAACCGCGCTGCTCCATGCAGCCTTAGACGCCGCCGGACGCGGCTGGCACGTCTTCCCCCTACGCCCCGGAGCCAAGCCCCCGGCCCTCCACGGCGAACGCGCGTGCCCCGGCACCGGGGAGTGCACGGCCGGGCACCGGAAGTGGGAGCAGCGCGCCACCACCGACCCGGCCCGCATCCGCGCCGCATGGTCACGGGCCCCGTTCAACGTCGGCATCGCATGCGGCCCCTCCGGGCTGCTGGTCGTCGACCTGGACGTACCCAAGAACAACGGCAAGGGCAAGGGCAGTTCGGACGCGCCTGGCGGCGCGGCAACCTTCGGAGCGCTCTGCGAGCGCGCCGGGCACGCCGTCCCCGACACCTACCGCGTCCGGACCGCAAGCGGCGGGGAACACCTGTACTTCACCGCACCGCACGGCGTCCGGCTCGCCAACACCGCCGGGACCGTGGCCCCTTCGGTCGACACCCGAGCGTGGGGCGGATACGTGGTCGCCGCCGGCAGCATCACCCCCGCCGGAGCCTACGAAGCCCCGTGCGCCCCTGTGGTGGCCCCTCTGCCGTACTGGCTCCAAAGCGTCCTGCAACCCTCCCCCAAGCCCGCACAGACCCCCTCAGGGGCCGTAGCGGGGCAATCGCGGCGATATGCGGATGTAGCACTCGCCAACGAGATCCGGAACGTGGCGATGGCCCAACAGGGTTCGCGGGAAGGCTCGTTGTTCCGGGCGGCGCGTGCTCTGGGGCGCTTCGTCGCGTGGGGCGACCTCCCCCGGCACGTGGTCGAGGACGCTCTTCAGGAGGCGGGGCAAGGGGCCGGACTGTCGGCTGCCGAGTGCCGGTCGACCCTCCGTAGTGCTCTGGACTGGTCCATCACCCACAACACCGGTCGCAGGCAGGCGGCATGAGCCCCCGATCCCGCCCCCTCCTGAAGAGCATCCCCACCACTCCGGACGGCCCGCGCGCCGCTCCACAGCCTGTGGACGCGGTGGCCGTGGGCGAGCCGAAAGGCGCCGCCCGCAAGGGCGTCCGGACAAGCCCTGACCCGCGCACAGGCACCCTCCCGGACCCGACGCCGGAACGGCCCGGCATCCGCGTCTACGCGCCGCCGGTCTACCGCCACCCCTACGACGGCGCCCGCTGGTCCAAGCGCTACGCCGACACCCCCACCGCCGCCTGTGCCTGCGCGTGCGGGCTCACCGCCACCGCGACCGGGGCCCCCGACGTCGCCGCGCTGATCGCCGACTACGAGTACCACCGGGCCAAGGAATGCACCGGGGCCGCCGCCTCGCTCACCGAAGGGAGGGCCGCCGCATGACCGACGTCATCGACGGCGCCGCGCTGCTCAACGAGGTGGAAGCCTTCCACCGCCGCTTCAACGTCTTCCCCACCGAAGCGGCCTACGTTGCCGTCGCGCTGTGGGACGCGCACGCCCACCTGCTCGACTGCTTCGACTCCACCCCACGCCTGGCGTTCCTGTCCCCGGAGCCGGGGTCGGGGAAGTCCCGCGCGCTGGAGATCGTGGAAACCCTCGTGCCCGCCCCGATGACGGCGGTCAACGCGTCCGCCGCCGCCCTGTTCCGCTCCGTCTCCAACCCGAACGGCCGGCCCACGATCCTCTTCGATGAGATCGACACCGTGTTCGGCCCGAAGGCGGGGGAGAACGAGGAACTGCGGGGGTTCCTGAACGCCGGGCACCGCCGGACCGGGGTCACCTACCGGTGCGTCGGAGACGGCGGCAACCAGACCGTTCAGGAGTTCCCTTCGTATTGCGCGGTTGCGGTCGCGGGTCTCGGCTCGCTCCCGGACACGATCATGACGCGGTCGGTCATCATCCGGATGCGCCGGCGGGCCCGCAACGAGCGCGTGGAATCGTTCCGGGCCCGCGTCCACGAGGCGGAAGGGCACAAGCTCCGTGACCGGCTCGCCGCATGGGCCGAACACGCGCGGGGGGTCGTGATGGGCGCCTGGCCCGACATGCCCGAGGGGGTCACCGACCGGCCGGCGGACGTGTGGGAACCGCTGCTGGCCATCGCGGACGCGGTCGGCGGGGAGTGGCCCGAGCGGGCCCGTGCCGCGTGTGTGGCGCTGGTGACCGCGTCCACGGCCAACGACAAGGGCAGTCTCGGGATCCGGCTGCTCGCCGACCTGCGCGACCACGTCATGGTCGGTATCGACCGCCTGCCCACCGTCGCCATCCTGGACCGGCTCAACGCCCTGGACGACGCGCCGTGGGCCGATCTGCACGGCAAGCCGCTCGACAACCGCCGGTTGTCGCGGATGCTCGCCGAGTACATGACGGCGGACAACGAGCCGATCGCCTCCCGCAACATCAAGACCGCCGGGAGCGTCCTCAAGGGCTATCACGCCGCCGATCTGTGGGACGCGTGGGCCCGCTACTGCCCCCCACCCCCGGAAAGTCCGCTACCTCCGCTACCCGGCACCGAAAACTTGGCCTGACCAGCAACAACGCGGTAGCGGCAACGGCCCCGAGTCGCCGCTACCGTCCCGCTACCCATCCGCTACCGCTACCCCTTCCCGCTACCCCGAACAGGCCCCTGACCTGCGCGGTAGCGGCGGTAGCGGAAGTAGCACCCCTCAGAAGGGGGCCCGGAAGGGCCCCGCTCCCAACTCCCACCACGCGAGACGAAGGAGCGTCATCCACATGGACACGGTCAAGGTCGCCGATGTCATGGACCCCACCCTCGTGCTGCTGACCGTCGAAGAGGCTGCCCGGCGCCTCCGCATCGGCAGGACCACGTGCTACGCGCTCATCCGCTCCGGGGAGCTGGAGTCCGTACCCGTCGGCCGTCTCCGTCGCGTTCCCGCCGACGCGCCGGCCGCGTACGTCGCTCGCCTCCGCACCGTCTACCGCGCCGCTTGATGGCGCCCGGGGCGGCCGCGCTGCCGCTTGGGCAATCCGCCGCCCCGGTTTCCAATTCCCGCATCAAGAAGCAGGAGCCTGCCTGTGGCAGAGAAGAAGAAGGGCACTCGCCGCGCTAACGGCGAATCCGCTGTCTACCTGGGTGCGGATGGCCGTTGGCACGCGCGTGTCCCGATGGGTTACAAGGACAACGGGGAGCCCTACCGACGGCACCTGACGCGCAAGACGCGCGAGGACCTGGTTGATGAGGTCAAGAAGCTGGAGAAGCAGCGCGACGGGGGTTCTGCACAGCAGCCGGGCAAGGCGTGGACGGTTGAGAAGTGGCTTCAACACTGGGTTGAGGACATTGCCAAGCCGACCGTCAGTGAGAACACCTACGACGGGTACGAGGTCGCCGTTCGCGTTCACCTCGTGCCCGGCGTCGGCAAGCACCGCCTTGACCGCTTGCAGCCCGAGCACCTGGAAAGCCTGTACCGTCGCATGCAGGCGAACGGTGCGCGCAAGGCCGGAACGGCTCACCAGGCCCATCGCACGGCCCGTACCGCGCTGGGGGAGGCGGTACGGCGCGGTTACGCGGCGAAGAACGCCGCCGCACTGGCGAAGCCGCCGCGGATGGAAGAGGACGAATCCGAGGTGGAGCCTTACTCCGTGGAAGAGGTGCAGTGCCTGCTGCTCGAAGCCAACAAACGCCGCAATAGCGCTCGCTGGATGCTGGCACTGGCGCTCGGACTGAGGCAGGGCGAGACGCTCGGCCTGCGCTGGTCTGACGTCGACCTCACCAATGAGTACCTCAAGCTGCGCCGGAACCGCCTCCGCCCCCGGTACGAGCACGGGTGCGCGGAAGACTCGCCGTGCGGCCGGAAGGCGGGGTACTGCCCGGACAAGGCGCAGGTCAGGCGCGAGACGAAGAACACCAAGTCCCGTGCCGGCCGACGCGCCGTGCCCCTGCCGGGCCCGCTGGTCGCCATGCTCCGAGCCCATGCCGAGACGCAGGCGCGAGAGCGCAAGGCGGCCGGTGACCTGTGGACCGAGTCGGACTACGTGTTCACCAAGCTGCTGGGTGGCCCGCTCAGCCCGAACACGGACTATCACGACTGGAAGAGGTTGCTGGAAGACGCCGGGGTGCGGAACGGCCGGCTGCACGACGCCCGGCACACCGCCGCCACCGTGCTCATGCTGCTCGGTGTCCCGGCCCGAGTCATCGACCAGATCATGGGCTGGGAGCCGGGCACCTCCGCGAGCATGCGGGCGCGGTACCTCCACGTGCCCGACGCCATGCTCAAGGACGTGGCCCGGAAGATCGCCGAAGCCATCTGGGGATCCCCGGAGAAACCCACTGTGGACAAAAACCAGGACAACGGGGTCTGAGGACAACGTCGAAGGGCCCCACCTTGCGGTGGGGCCCTTCGACATCGTGCCCGGTGAGGCACTGGCGGAGGATACGAGATTCGAACTCGTGAGGGGTTGCCCCCAACACGCTTTCCAAGCGTGCGCCCTAGGCCTCTAGGCGAATCCTCCGCTGGAGACATTACATGACCGGGAGGAGTGCTCGCGAACTCGTTCTCACCCCCTGACGTCGGGTACTCTGTGCGGAGCCCCTCACGCGGCGCTATCTGACTGAACTCCCCCAGGGCCGGAAGGCAGCAAGGGTAGGTCGGCTCTGGCGGGTGCGTGGGGGGCGCTTGCGTTTGCGGGCGGGGCTGGTTGTCAGTGGGCGCCTATAACCTCGTATGTGTGTCGTCTCTCGCGCTGTACCGCCGCTATCGCCCGGAGTCGTTCGCCGAGGTCATCGGGCAGGAGCATGTCACCGACCCGTTGCAGCAGGCGCTGCGGAACAACCGGGTCAATCACGCGTACCTGTTCAGCGGGCCGCGTGGGTGCGGGAAGACCACCAGCGCACGGATCCTCGCCCGCTGCCTGAACTGCGAGCAGGGTCCGACGCCGACGCCCTGCGGCGTGTGCCAGTCCTGCCAGGACCTCGCGCGCAACGGGCCGGGTTCCATCGACGTCATCGAGATCGACGCGGCCTCTCACGGTGGTGTGGACGACGCCCGTGAGCTACGCGAGAAGGCGTTCTTCGGCCCCGCCGGAAGCCGCTACAAGATCTACATCATCGACGAGGCCCACATGGTCACGTCGGCCGGTTTCAACGCGCTGCTCAAGGTCGTCGAGGAGCCCCCGGAGCACCTGAAGTTCATCTTCGCCACCACCGAGCCCGAGAAGGTCATCGGGACCATCCGGTCACGGACCCATCACTATCCCTTCCGGCTGGTGCCCCCCGGCACGCTGCGGGACTACCTCGGCGAGGTGTGCGGCAAGGAGGACATCCCCGTCGAGGAGGGCGTGCTGCCCCTCGTCGTGCGCGCGGGCGCCGGTTCCGTGCGTGACTCCATGTCCGTCATGGACCAGCTGCTCGCCGGGGCCGGAGCCGACGGTGTGACCTACGCCATGGCCACCTCCCTCCTCGGCTACACCGACGGGTCCCTGCTCGACTCCGTCGTCGAGGCCTTCGCGACCGGTGACGGCGCCGCCGCCTTCGAGGTCGTCGACCGCATCATCGAGGGCGGCAACGACCCGCGCCGGTTCGTCGCCGACCTGCTGGAGCGGCTGCGGGACCTGGTGATCCTCGCCGCCGTCCCGGACGCCGTGGAGAAGGGGCTGTTCGACGCGCCCGCCGACGTCCTGGAGCGGATGCAGGCCCAGGCCGGCACGTTCGGCGCGGCCGAGCTGAGCCGCGCCGCCGACCTCGTCAACGAGGGCCTGACGGAGATGCGCGGCGCCACCTCGCCGCGGCTCCAGCTGGAGCTGATCTGCGCGCGCGTGCTGCTCCCGGCCGCCTACGGCGACGAGCGGTCCCTGATGGCCCGCCTCGACCGGCTGGAGCGGGGCGTCAACTTCTCGGGGGGCGGCGCGGCGCCCGCGATGGGATACGTGCCGGGGCCCGAGGCCCATCCGGCGCCCCAGGTGCCGCAGGGCGCCGTCCCGCAGGGCGGCGGCCCCGCCGCGGCCCGCGCCGCCGTACGAGGCGGCGCCGCACCCGAGCCCGCCCCCGCGCCGGTCCAGCAGGCGCCCCCGCAGCCGTCCGCCCCGCAGCCGTCCGCGCCGGTGTCCACGGCACCCGTGTCCCCGGCACCCGTGTCCTCGGCCCCGGCGGCTCCTCCGGCCCCCGCGGCCGCCGCCGCGGCCCCGCCCGCCGCCACCGCGCCCGCCGCCGCGCCCGGCGCCTGGCCGACCGCCGCCTCCGCCGGTGGCGGCGTCGCCCGGCGCCCCGGCGGCTGGCCCACGGCCGCGGGCGCCCCGGCGGCCCAGCCGGCCGCGGCTCCGGCCGCCCCGGCACCCTCCGCGCAGGCCTCCCCCGCCGCTGCGGCCGCCGCTCCCGTCGGCGGCCCGAACCCCCGTGACCTCTGGCCGAACATCCTGGAGGCGGTCAAGAACCGCCGCCGCTTCACCTGGATCCTGCTCAGCCAGAACGCCCAGGTCGCCGGCTTCGACGGCACCACCCTCCAGCTCGCCTTCGTCAACGCCGGTGCCCGCGACAACTTCGCGAGCAGCGGCAGCGAGGACGTGCTGCGGCAGGCACTGACCGAGCAGTTCGGCGTGACGTGGCGGATCGAGGCGGTCGTCGACCCGACGGGCGGCGGCGGCTCGGCCCCGGCCGGTCCCGGTTACGGCGGCGCGCCCGCGGCGCCGTCCGGTTACGGCGGCGCCGCCCCGGCGGCCCCGGCCCGTTCGGCGGCTCCCCGGCCCGCACCGCAGTCCGCTCCGCCGCAGGCGTCACCGGCGTCCGCGGCCCCGCCGCCCGTGGCCCCCGAACCGCCTCCCGTCTCCCCTGAGGACGACATCCCCGAGGAGGACGACCCCGATCTCGACGAGTCGGCCCTCTCCGGCCACGAGCTGATCGTGCGGGAGCTGGGGGCGACCGTGGTGGACGAGTTCCAGAACGAGTGACCTCCCGCGCGGCGGCCCTCCCCGCCCCCGCGCCCCCCCTTGGAGGAACCTCCAGTACCCCCGCCCGGCTACGCTGGCCCCCGTGAAGGTCCTCGTCATCGGCAGCGGCGCCCGCGAACACGCCCTGTGCCGCTCTCTGTCCCTCGATTCCGACGTCACCGCGCTGCACTGTGCCCCCGGCAACGCCGGTATCGGGGAGGTCGCCGAGCTGCACCCGGTGGACGCCCTGGACGGTGCCGCCGTCACCGCCCTGGCCCGGGAAGTCGGCGCCGATCTCGTCGTGGTGGGCCCCGAGGCCCCGCTCGTCGCCGGGGTCGCCGACGCCGTGCGCGAGGCGGGCGTCCCCGTCTTCGGCCCCTCCGGGGAGGCCGCGCGGATCGAGGGGTCCAAGGCGTTCGCCAAGGACGTGATGGCGGCGGCCGGCGTGCCCACCGCCCGTTCGTACGTTTGCACAGACGCCGACGAGGTCGCCGCGGCCCTCGACGCCTTCGGTGCGCCGTACGTCGTGAAGGACGACGGGCTCGCGGCCGGCAAGGGCGTCGTCGTCACCGACGACCTGGCGACCGCCACCGCGCACGCCGCGGAGTGCGACCGCGTGGTCATCGAGGAGTTCCTGGACGGCCCCGAGGTCTCCCTCTTCGCGATCACCGACGGCGTGACGGTCCTCCCGCTCCAGCCCGCCCAGGACTTCAAGCGGGCCCTAGACGGCGACCTGGGCCCGAACACCGGCGGCATGGGCGCCTACTCCCCGCTGCCCTGGGCCGACCCCAAGCTGGTCGACGAGGTCATGGAGACGGTGCTGCAGCCCACCGTCGACGAGATGCGGCGCCGCGGCACCCCGTTCTCCGGACTCCTCTACGCCGGTCTCGCGATCACCTCGCGCGGGGTCCGGGTCATCGAGTTCAACGCCCGTTTCGGCGACCCCGAGACCCAGGTGGTCCTCGCCCGCCTGCGGACCCCGCTGGCCGGTGTCCTGCTCGCCGCCGCGAACGGCACCCTCGACGACCTCCCGCCGCTGCGCTGGCGCGACGACGCCGCGGTCACCGTGGTCGTCGCCTCCCACAACTACCCGGGCACCCCGCGCACCGGCGACCCCATCACCGGGCTCGACGCGGTGGCCGCCCAGGACGCCCCGCACGCCTACGTCCTGCACGCGGGCACGAAGCGGGACGGCGAGGCGGTCGTCAGCGCCGGCGGCCGCGTCCTCTCGGTCACCGCGACCGGACAGGACCTGACCCAGGCGCGTGAGCGCGCGTACGCGGCCGTGGCGCGGATCGGGCTCGACGGCTCGCAGCACCGGACGGACATCGCGGCGAAGGCGGCGGCCGAGGCCTGAGCCCGCCGCCGCGTCACCGAACGATCCCGACCAGGCCCCGGACCCCGAAATCCGGGGCCTGATCATTGCTGTCTGTCGATCACCTCTGACCAAAGCCATTCCATCGAGTGACCGATGCCCCATCCGGCTGACGGGGGCCGAGGCCCCAACTATGGTGCGGCGCAGGCGTTCCGGCACTTGGCCCACCGGCATTGCGATGTCAGTGGCGGGTGCCACAGTGGGGGAGTGAGCAACAGCCAGGACAGGCCGAGGACAGCAGGGAGGGGGTGAGGTCCCGGTGACCAGTACCAGCAGCGGAATCGGTGTGGAGGCGGGCGCGCAGGCGGCGCGGACCCGGGCCCTCGCCGTGCTGCGCGTCCGCGGCCGGGCCCTGGCCGTGGCGCTGCTGCCGGCGGCGGCCACGGTGATCCTGCTGGCCGGCGGTTCCACCGGGCACTTCGTGGGCCACGGCTGGGACACGGCCCGCTGGACGGTCGGCGCGCTCGCCGTCGTCGTCCTGCTGGCCGCCGCCGGTGTCGCGCTGGTCGTGGCCCGCGCCCGGCCGGCCGTGAGCCCGACGGTCCCGATCCCGGAGGAGTCCGCCCCGGACCTGTACCGGATGGTGCGCGACCTCGCCGACCGCCTCGACGTCCCGGCGCCCTCCGCGATAGCCCTCACCCCGGACTGCGACAGCTGGCTGGAGGACCGCACCCATCCGGCGCACGGCCCGCCCGCGCCCAAGGGCCGCGACGAGCTCGGCAGTCCGGGCCCGCACCGCCGGGTACCGGCCGCACCCGTGCTCGTCATCGGCTCCCCGTTCCTGTGGTGGATGCGCGTCGGCGAACTGCGGGCCGTCCTCGCCCCGGTCGTCGCCGGTACGGGCCCCTCCGCGCAGCCGGACATAGCCGCCGCCCGCCGCTTCGTGCGCGGTCTGGACGCGACGGTCGCCGTCTCCTCGACGGCCGCCCGATGTCCGGCGACCCGCCTGGTGTGCGCGGGCCTCGGCTGGGTGGCCCGGCTGCTGCTGCGGAGCTGCCGGGAGCACGCGGCGCTGATGGAGCGCGGAGTCGCCGCCGCGGCCGCCGAGCGCGCGCAGGCCGTGGACTACGGCCTGCGGATCGTCGCCCAGGAACAGGTCGGCCTCGCCTACGCCGGCTGGGACCGGCTCCTGACCCGGGTCGCCCTGCCCGCCTGGCGGATGGGCCGCTGGCCCTCCCGGCTGGACGCGGGCGTGGTGGCGGCACTCACCGAACTGTCCCGGCGGGACCGGCTGGCCGAGGGCTTCGCCTCCCGGCTCGGCGAGCGGCCCGCCTGCGACCTGCTGGAGGAGCCGGGCCTGGTGGACGAGGCGGCCTCGCTGCTCGCCGCCCGCCTCTTCCACGGCGGCCCGGCCGAACCGGGTCCCGACTGGTCGCCGGTGGCCTGGCAGGAGTATCCGGAGGAGGTCGTCGACCGCACCTGGCGCACCGAGGCGGCCCGGCTGCACCGGGTCCTGGACTCCCTCGGCGTCCGCGCCACCCTCGACCCCGCCGCCCCCGATCCCGGCGGCCCCACGCTGGCCCGGGTCCTGGACCACCTGACCGAACCGGCCGCGCCCGACGGGCCCAAGGCGCCGGCCCCCGCCGAGGACGCCGAGGACGCCGAGGAGGCCGCCGGCACCGAGTGCAGCGCCGCCCTGGCCGCCGGCCTCACCGCCGCCCTCGCCCGTGAGGAGGCCGCCGCGGCCACTCCCGGCCCCGACGGGCCCGCGCCCGCCGGACAGGGCCCCCACAGCGCCCTGTGGGACGACTGCGCGCTGCCCCTCTTCCCCCTCCAGCCCCCGCGCACCGCCCGCGAGCTGCTCGCCGACCACGTCCGGGCGATGGTGTGCTGCGCGGCCGTGGACACCGCCGGAGCCACCCCCGGCCTGGACTGGCTCGACGGCCCGTCCCTGCTGGTCGACGGCGAGCGAGCCGCCGACCTGACGCCCAGAGTCCTCAGTCTCATCGAGGAGGGAGACCCGGCCCCGCTGCGAGCCTGGCTGGTCGAGTCCGGGATACGTCCCGAGAAGCCCGTACGGCTGGTCTGACCTCGGCGTTTCGGGGCTTTGGCGGAGCGAAGCGTTCCACTTCAGGCAAATTCACAACGAACCGTGACCGGACACGTGCGTTATGTGATGTGCTGGGACCGTTCGGTCATATGGCAAGCGCATCCGACATAAGACAAGCGCCACAGGACAGCCGGCCACGGTCCGGCATCCGCCCGGGACCGCGCCACCGCACGACGACTCGTCCCAGCACGTTTCACGGGGGCACGAGGGAGGGGAGCCACCATGGCATCGGACCACATCCGCCGCTGGGAGTCGGGAGCACTCGCGCACGCCGTCACGGATCCCTTCGGCCTGGGGCCGGTCCCCTGGCTGCGCGGCAGCGAGACCTACTTCGACGACACCGGTCACGTCGTCCCCTGGTACGTCGACCCGAGCCGGCCGCAGCCGACCGGCGAGAACCCGCGGATCCCGGCGCCCCGCAGCGCCGGCGGCCCCCGCTCGGCGGACGACGTGCACCGGCAGATCAAAGGTTTCACCTCGACCGGCGCGGTCTGTCCCGGCGAGGCCGTCGACTTCCACATCACCGTCGATCCGCCGCAGGAATTCAGCGTCGACGTCTACCGGATCGGCCACTACGGCGGTGACGGCGCCGCCAAGATCACCACCAGCCCGCGGCTGTCCGGCATCGTGCAGCCGCCGCCGCTGGCCGCCGACCGCACGGTCTCCTGCCACCACTGGTGGCTGTCCTGGCGGTTGCAGGTCCCGTCGTACTGGAGCATCGGCGCCTACGTGGCCGTGCTCACCACGGCCGACGGCTACCGCTCCCACGTACCGTTCACGATCCGCGACAACCACCCGGCCGACCTGCTCCTGCTGCTGCCGGACATCACCTGGCAGGCCTACAACCTCTACCCCGAGGACGGCCGCACCGGCGCCAGCCTGTACCACGCCTGGGACGAGGGCGGCCGGCTGCTCGGCGAGGCCGACGCGGCCACCACGGTCTCCTTCGACCGGCCGTACGCGGGCGCGGGCCTGCCGCTGCACGTCGGCCACGCCTACGACTTCATCCGCTGGGCCGAGCGCTACGGCTACGACCTCGCCTACGCCGACGCCCGCGACCTGCACGCCGGCCGGGTCGACCCGGCCCGCTACCGGGGCCTGGTCTTCCCGGGGCACGACGAGTACTGGTCGCCGCGGATGCGCCGCACCGTCGACCTGGCCCGCGACAGCGGCACCTCGCTGGTCTTCCTCTCGGCCAACACCATGTACTGGCAGGTGGAGTTGGGGCCGTCCCCGTCCGGGGTCGCGGACCGCCTGCTCACCTGCCGCAAACGCAAGGGACCCGGCAGGGCCGTGCTCTGGCGCGAGATCGACCGGGCCGAGCAGCAGACGGTCGGCATCCAGTACGCGGGGCGGGTCCCCGAGCCGCACCCGCTGATCGTCCGCAACGCACGGCACTGGCTGTGGGAGGCCACCGGCGCGCAGGAGGGCGACGAACTGCCGGGCCTGGTGGCCGGGGAGGCCGACCGCTACTTCCCGCGCACCGCGCTGCCCGAGCACGAGGAGCGCATTCTGCTGGCGCACTCCCCGTACACCGACGGCGACGGCGTCCTGCGCCATCAGGAGACCTCGCTCTACCGCGCCCCCTCCGGCGCCCTGGTCTTCGCCTCCGGCACGTTCGCCTGGTCCCCGGCCCTGGACCGCCCCGGTCACGTCGACCCCCGGGTCCAGCGCGCCACCGCCAATCTCCTGGACCGCATCTGCAAACGGGACTGACCCCGTGTCCGACGGCAACCCGGCATACGGGAGAATCGGGGGCACCTGTACAGAACCACGGGGAGGAACCGTGTCCGGATTCGTTGAAAAGCCCGAGCCCGTCGAGGTGCCGGGCCTGGTGCATCTGCACACCGGCAAGGTGCGCGAGCTGTACCAGAACGCGGCCGGGGACCTCGTGATGGTCGCCAGCGACCGCATCTCCGCGTACGACTGGGTGCTGCCGACCGAGATCCCCGACAAGGGCCGGGTGCTCACCCAGCTGTCCCTGTGGTGGTTCGACAAGCTCGCCGATCTCGCGCCCAATCACGTAGTCAGCACCGAGCTGCCCGAGGGCGCGCCCGCCGACTGGGCGGGCCGCACCCTGATCTGCAAGTCGCTGAATATGCTCCCGGTGGAGTGCGTGGCCCGCGGCTACCTCACCGGCTCGGGCCTGGCCGAGTACCAGGAGTCCCGCACGGTCTGCGGACTCGCCCTCCCCGAGGGCCTGGTCGACGGCTCCGAGCTGCCCGCCCCGATCTTCACCCCGGCCACCAAGGCCGAGGTCGGCGAGCACGACGAGAACGTCTCCTACGAGGAGGTCGCCCGGCAGGTCGGTGCCGAGACGGCCGCCCAGCTGCGCCAGGCCACCCTCGCGGTGTACGGGCGGGCCCGGGACATCGCCCGCGACCGGGGCATCGTCCTGGCCGACACCAAGTTCGAGTTCGGCTTCGACGGCGACACCCTCGTCCTGGCCGACGAGGTGCTCACCCCGGACTCCTCCCGCTTCTGGCCGGCCGACGAGTGGGAGCCGGGCCGCGCCCAGCCGTCGTTCGACAAGCAGTTCGTGCGCGACTGGCTGACGTCGGCCGAGTCCGGCTGGGACCGCAGGAGCGAGCAGCCCCCGCCGCCGCTGCCGGACCAGGTCGTCGAGGCGACCCGGGCCAAGTACGTCGAGGCGTACGAGCGGCTGACGGGCAACACCTGGTCGTGAACGCGGAAGGCCCCCGGTGGAAACCGGGGGCCTTCTCCGTGGAGCGGACGACGAGGCTCGAACTCGCGACCTCAACCTTGGCAAGGTTGCGCTCTACCAACTGAGCTACGTCCGCATGCGCCGTGGCGCGAGAGCAACTATACCCAACCTCGCTCCCGTGCGAGACGCACTGCCGTATGACGGTTCTCCGCACCGAGCTTGGTGACCGCCGAGGAGAGGTAGTTCCGTACCGTTCCCGGCGACAGCGCGGCCCGCTCGGCGATCTCCGTGACCGGCGCGCCGTCGGCCGCCAGTTCCAGTACCTCGGCCTCCCGCGCGGTCAGCGGCGAGTCCCCGGCGGAGATCGCGTCGGCGGCCAACTCCGGGTCGACGTAGCGGTTTCCCGCGTGCACGGTACGGATGATCTCCGCGAGCCGCTGCGCGCTGACGGTCTTCGGGACGAATCCCCGCACACCGGCGGCCAGGGCCCGTTTCAGGTGTCCGGGGCGGCCGTGGCCGGTCACGATCAGCACCTGGCAGCCGGGCAGTTCGGACCGCAGCGATGTGGCGACCCTCACACCGTCCGCGCCGGGCATCTGCAGATCCAGGACCGCCACGTCGGGCCGGTGGGCCCGCGCCATGGCGAGCGCCTCCGGCCCGGTGGCCGCCTCGGCGACCACGACGAGGTCGTCCTCCAGGCCGAGCAGCGCGGCGAGCGCACCGCGGATCAGGTGCTCGTCGTCGGCGAGCAGCAGCCGTACCGGAGCGGTCATGAGGCGACTCCGCCCACCCGCGCGCCGGCCGTCCGGCCGGACAGCGGCACCGAGGCCACCACCCGGAACCCGTCCGCGCGCACCGGTCCCGCCTCCAGAGTCCCGGCCACCGCCGCGAGCCGTTCCCGCAGCCCGGCGATGCCGGACCCGCCGGTCCCGCCACCGGTCGGCGGGGTGACCCCGTCGTTCTCCACCGTCAGCACCACGCGTCCCTCCGTCACCCGCAGACTCACCGTGCACCGCTCCGCGTTCCCGTGCCTGAGGACGTTGGTGGTCGTCTCGCGGACCACCCAGCCCAGTGCCGACTGCACCTCTACGGGCAGGCCCGCGGTGTCGCCGGTCACCGTGCAGTCGATGCCCGCGGCCCTCAGCACGCCGTGCGCGCCCGCGAGTTCGGCCGCGAGGTCGGCGTCGCGGTAGCCCCGTACGACGGCCCGCACCTCCCGCTGCGACTCCTGCGCGATCCGCTGCACCTCGATCATCTGCTCCACGGCCTCGGGCCGTTCGCGGCGGGCCAGCTGCACGGCCAGTTCGCTCTTGAGGGCGATCACGGCGAGGTTGCGGCCGAGCACGTCGTGCAGGTCGCGGCCGAACCGGAGCCGTTCCTCGGCGACGGCGAGCCGGGCCCGGGTCTCCCGGGCCTCGTCGAGCTCGTAGACGGCGTTGAGCAGCCAGACGGAGAAGACCGAGGTGGCGGCGAGGAAGCCGCCCGCGACGAGCACCGCGACCGCCGTGATCAGCGCGGCGATCCAGGGCACGCCCAGCGCACAGGACACCACGGCCGCCCCGCACGCGAAGCCCGCGATCAGCGCGAGCGCCCGCCGCCGGTCGCGCACGCCGAGCGCCGTGGTGCCGGCGCCGAAGGCCAGGATCCCCACGAAGACGGTGGCCGCCGCGCCGTGCGCGCCGTCGCCCGGATCGCCGTTCCCGCGCAGCGAGAGCGCGAGGGTGGCGAAGAGGTACGTGCCCGCGCCGAGCACCCACAGCATGCGCACCGGCTGCTCCCGGCGGCCCCGCGTCCAGTCCAGCGCCCGGGAGGCGGTCACGGCGCAGAGCACCGCGTGGGCGGCGACCAGCGCGACCAGCCGGCCGGAGAGCGTCGCACCGCCCTGCCCGGTCACCGGGAGTCCGATCGCGGAGACCTCGATCACCGCGAAGAAGTGGAACGACCAGCGTGTGTACGTCTCGACCTTGGCGGGCGTGGTCTTCGCCCGCCACCAGCCGCCTGCCCCGCTCATCCCCGGTCCCGTCCCGTCCCGCGCCGTCCTGTGCCGTTCCGCGTCGTCCTGTGCCGCCCGGTCCCGTCCCGCCGTCGCCGTCGCCGCCCCGCGCCGGGGCGCCCGGCGGGGTCTCAGCGCCGGGGTTCCCAGCGGAACCACCGCCGTACAGCAAACACCGCGACCGCGGTCCAGGCCAGCGCGAGGAGGATCGTGCCCGTGGCCTGGGCCGGTCCGAGTCCGCCGGTCCAGCCCGCGCGGACCAGCCGGACGGCCGGGGAGAGCGGGAGGAACGCGCAGACCGAGGCGGCACGGTCGGGCAGCACATCGGTGGGCAGCGCGATGCCCGAGCCCAGCATCGAGACGAGGACCAGCGGCAGCGCGGTCACCTGGGCGCTCTCGGTGGTCCGGGTGACGGCCGAGGTGAGCGCGGCGAGCGCGGCGCCGAGCAGCAGGCCCAGGAGCAGCCCGAGCAGGGTGAGGTACGGCGCCTTCGGCGCACCCGCGCCGAGCAAAACCGCGCAGCCGGCGGCGAGCACCAGGGCCTGCGCCAGGCCGAGGCAGAGGGCGGGCAGGGCGGTGCCGGCGAGGATCTCCGCGTCGGCCGGTTCGCCGGTGCGCAGCCGCTTGAGGACGAGTTCCTCGCGACGGGCCACGAAGGCGCTCACCAGGGGCGTGTACACGGCGAAGAGGAAGGAGAAGCCGGTCGCGGCGGTCAGCATCAGCGTGCCGACGTCCAGCCCCTGGCCCTTCAGGCCGGGCTGGTCGATCACGGGCCGCACGCTGAACGGCAGCGCGAGCGGCACCAGCAGCGCGGTGAGCACCGCACCGCGATTGCGGCCGAGGAGCAGCAGTTCGGCGCGGCCGAGCGCGCTCAGCCGCCGCCAGGACGCGGCACGCGCCGCCCGGCGCCCGGCCGCGGCGAGGTCCGCCGTGCTCATACGACCGCCTCCTTCGCGATCCCGAGGAACGCCTCCTCCAGCGAGGCCGACCGCACCTCCAGCCGGTCCAGCGCGACGCCGGTCCGCTCTGCCCAGTCCAGTACGCCGGTGGCGGTCCGCTGCACCTCGCGGGTCCGCAGCCGCACCGCCCGGCCGTCGGTCTCGTGACCGCACACGCCCAGGGCGGCGAGCGGCGGCAGGTCGCCGACGAAGTAGCCGAGCGGCAGCTCGAAGGAGATCCGGGCCGGCCGGTCCGCGGTCACCTGGGAGGGCGTTCCGGCGGCCGCGATGCGTCCCTCGTGCAGGATGGCGAGCCGGTCGGCGAGGTCCTCGGCCTCCTCCAGGTAGTGCGTGGTGAGCAGGACCGTGGTCCCGGCGTCGCGCAGGGACCGCACCAACTCCCAGGTGGCGCCGCGGCCTTCGGCGTCGAGCCCGGTGGTCGGCTCGTCGAGGAACAGCACCTCGGGCCGGCCGAGCAGGGCGAGCGCCAGGTCGAGGCGGCGCCGTTCGCCGCCGGAGAGCTGCTTGACCCGGACGTCGGCCTTTCCGGCGAGCCCGACCAGGCCGAGCGCCTCGGCCGCGGGCCGCGCGCCGGTCGTACAGCCCGCCCACATGCGGGTGGTCTCGGCGACGGTCAGCTCGGACGGGAAGCCGCCCTCCTGGAGCATCACGCCGGTGCGCGGCCGTACGGCGGCCCGTTCCCGGTGCGGATCGTGGCCCAGCACCCGGACCCGGCCGTCGCTCGGCGGTGCGAGGCCCTCCAGCAGTTCGACGGTGGAGGTCTTGCCGGCGCCGTTGGTGCCGAGGAGCGCGAAGATCTCCCCGCGGTCCACGGAGAAGGTGACGCCGCGGACCGCCTCGAACCCGCCCCCGTAGGCACGCCGGAGGTCTGTGACCTCAATCACGTGTTCGTTGTCCTCGATGGCTTCCATGGAACGAGCGTCCCCGGCGCCCGGACCCGGTGGCAGTGCGCGGTGTCATCACTCGCCATGACAAATGTCAGAGCGCGTCACGGGACACGAAAAAACCCCAGTCATACGACTGGGGTTTCTCTCGTGAGCTGGAGCGGACGACGAGGCTCGAACTCGCGACCTCAACCTTGGCAAGGTTGCGCTCTACCAACTGAGCTACGTCCGCACTGCTCCCGACCGGCTCCCACCGATCGGTGCGAGCACCAGCCTACCTGATCCACAAGCATGACCAGGACCGGCGGTGCAGAGCGGGTGACAGGAATTGCACACTGCGCCTTCCCCCTGGAAGGGGGATGTTCTGCTACTGAACTACACCCGCATGTACTCCTTGGGATTCGGCCTTTCGGCCTCGCCCCTCGGCGTGCTCCAGACATTAGCTGATCAGCAGGGGGGTAGCGCAAGTCGGCTGCCCTCGGGGCTCGGTGACGGTCCCTGAGGGCAGCCCGCGCCGCGCCTCACTGCGCGGCGCTGAACGCCTCGTAGACCTTCTTCGGGATGCGGCCGCGCGCCGGGACGTCCATCTTGTTCGCCTGCGCCCAGGCGCGGACGGCGGCGGGGTCGGGGGCGACCTCCGTCTGCTTGTACGCCTTGCCGGACTTCGACCGCTTGCGGCCGGCCGACACGTACGGTTCCAGCGCCTTGCGCAGTTCCTCGGCGTTGGCTTGATTCAGATCGATCTCGTACGACTTGCCGTCGAGTCCGAAGGCGATCGTTTCCGCCGCTTCCGAGCCGTCGATGTCGTCAAAGAGAGTGACCACGACCTTCTGCGCCACGAATATCGGTCCCTTCGAGTGGCACGTCTATACAGCTCATCGGCGATGACGCGACGGTGGAGATGACGTGCCGAGTATCGGCTATTGCCAATTCATTTGTACAGTGCCTGGCAATACAAAGTGAAGCCCGACTAAATCCGCCGCGTGTCTCCGGCGCAATAGATGTCGTGGGCGAACCCGGGGAACTTTCCCAGAACTTTTCGTGCGGATCCCCCGCCGTCACCCGATCGTGATGCGGCTCACGTAGTTTCCTACAACTCTACCCGCGTAGAAATTTTGTGCGGGTAGTCTGAAGACGCCTGTCGGAGCACCGGCGGGTAACTGCTCAGCAGCCAGCACCACAACACCGGGAGTGCCAGTGGCACGCGTCGTAGTCGACGTCATGCTCAAGCCGGAGATCCTCGACCCCCAGGGCCAGGCGGTCCAGCGTGCGCTGCCGCGCCTGGGTTTCGAAGGCATCTCCGACGTACGTCAGGGAAAGCGATTCGAACTGGAAGTTGACGGGCCGGTCGACGAGGCCGCGCTCGCCCGCATCCACGACCTCGCGGAATCCTTCCTCGCCAACACCGTGATCGAGGACTTCACCGTTCGGGTCGACGAAGTCGCGGAGGCGGCCAAGTGACCGCTCGTATTGGCGTCGTCACTTTCCCGGGAAGTCTGGACGACCGGGACACCCAGCGCGCGATCCGGCTCGCGGGTGCCGAACCGGTGGCCCTCTGGCACAAGGACAAGGACCTCCACCAGGTCGACGCGGTGGTCCTTCCCGGTGGTTTCTCGTACGGCGACTATCTGCGGGCCGGCGCCATCTCCCGTTTCTCGCCGGTGATGGAGACCGTCATCGAGCAGGCGAAGGCCGGCCTCCCGGTCCTCGGTATCTGCAACGGCTTCCAGGTCCTCACCGAGGCCCATCTGCTCCCCGGCGCGATGCTCGGCAACAACCACCTCCACTTCATCTGCCGCGACCAGAAGCTGCGGGTGGAGAACGCGGGGACCTCCTGGACCGGCGACTACCGCGAGGGCCAGGAGATCCACATCCCGCTGAAGAACATGGACGGCCGGTACGTCGCCGACGAGTACACGCTGGACAAGCTGGAGGCCGAGGGCCGCGTCGTCTTCCGCTACCTCGGCCTGAACCCGAACGGCTCGCTCCGCGACATCGCCGGCATCACCAACGAGGCCGGCAACGTCGTGGGCCTGATGCCGCACCCGGAGCACGCCGTCGAGCCGCTCATCGGCAGCGGCCGCACCGACGGTCTGCCCTTCTTCACCTCGATCCTCAAGAAGCTGGTGGGCGCATGAGCCGGACGCCTCTGGACACGGTCGGACACGCGGCCGCGACCCCCGACGTCGAGCTGCCCTGGGCCGAACTCGGCCTGAAGAAGGACGAGTACGAGCGGGTCGTGGAGATCCTCGGCCGCCGCCCGACCGGCGCCGAACTCGCCATGTACTCGGTCATGTGGTCCGAGCACTGCTCGTACAAGTCCTCCAAGGTCCACCTCCGCCAGTTCGGCGAGAAGGCCCCGCAGAGCGACGCGCTGCTCGTCGGCATCGGCGAGAACGCCGGCGTCGTCGACGTCGGCCAGGGCTACGCGGTGACCTTCAAGGTCGAGTCGCACAACCACCCGTCGTACGTCGAGCCCTACCAGGGCGCCGCGACCGGTGTCGGCGGCATCGTCCGCGACATCATCGCGATGGGCGCGCGTCCGGTCGCCGTGGTCGACCCGCTGCGCTTCGGCGCCGCCGACCACCCCGACACCAAGCGCGTGCTGCCCGGCGTCGTCGCCGGCATCGGCGGCTACGGCAACTGCCTGGGCCTGCCCAACATCGGCGGCGAGGTCGTCTTCGACGCCTGCTACCAGGGCAACCCGCTGGTCAACGCCGGTGCCATCGGCGTGATGCGGCACGAGGACATCCACCTCGCCAAGGCCTCAGGCGCGGGCAACCAGGTCATCCTGTACGGCGCCAGGACCGGCGGCGACGGCATCGGCGGCGCCTCCATCCTGGCGAGCGAGACCTTCGACGACGCCAAGCCGTCGAAGCGTCCCGCGGTGCAGGTCGGCGACCCGTTCCAGGAGAAGCTCCTCATCGAGTGCACGCTGGAGGCCTTCGCCGAGAAGCTGGTCGTCGGCATCCAGGACCTGGGCGCGGCGGGCCTGTCCTGCGCGACCAGCGAACTGGCCTCGAACGGCTCCGGCGGCATGACCGTCACCCTCGACGACGTACCGCTGCGCGACTCCACGCTCTCGCCCGAGGAGATCCTCATGAGCGAGTCGCAGGAGCGCATGTGCGCGGTGGTCGAGCCGGCGAAGGTCGCCCGCTTCCTGGAGATCTGCGAGAAGTGGGACGTCATCGCCACCGTCATCGGCGAGGTGACCGACGGCGACCGCCTGGAGATCTTCTGGCACGGCGAGAAGATCGTCGACGTCGACCCGCGCACGGTCGCGCACGACGGCCCGGTCTACGAGCGCCCCTACGCCCGCCCGGCCTGGCAGGACGCCCTCCAGGCGGACGACGCGAACAAGCTGCCGCGCCCGGCGACCGCCGAGGAGCTGAAGGACCAGGTCCTGAAGCTGGTCGGCTCCCCGAACCAGGCCTCCAAGAAGTGGATCACCTCGCAGTACGACCACTTCGTGCAGGGCAACACCGTCCTCGCCCAGCCGGAGGACTCCGGCATGATCCGTGTGGACGAGGAGAGCGGCCTCGGCGTCGCCATCGCGACGGACGGCAACGGCCGCTACGCCAAGCTCGACCCGTACGCGGGCGCGCAGCTGGCGCTGTCCGAGGCCTACCGGAACGTGGCGACGACCGGCGCCAAGCCGCTCGCCGTCTCCGACTGCCTGAACTTCGGCTCGCCGGAGGACCCGGCGGTGATGTGGCAGTTCGCCGAGGCGGTCCGGGGCCTGGCCGACGCCTGCCAGCAGCTGGGCACCCCGGTGACCGGCGGCAACGTCTCGCTCTACAACCAGACCGGCGAGGCGGCCATCCACCCGACCCCGGTCGTCGCCGTCCTCGGCGTCATCGACGACGTCGCCCGGCGCACGCCGGTCGCCTTCCAGGAGGAGGGCCAGCTGCTCTACCTCCTCGGCGACACCCGCGAGGAGTTCGGCGGCTCGGCCTGGTCCCAGGTCGTCCACGACCACCTCGGCGGCCTGCCCCCGAAGGTCGACCTGGAGCGCGAGCGCCTGCTGGCCGAGATCCTGATCTCCGCCTCCCGCGACGGCATGATCGACTCCGCGCACGACCTGTCCGACGGCGGTCTGATCCAGGCGGTCGTGGAGTCGGCGCTGCTCGGCGGGAAGGGCGCGCGGCTGGTCGTACCGGACGGGCTCGACGCGTTCACGTTCCTGCTCTCCGAGTCGGCGGGCCGCGCTGTCGTGGCCGTGCCGCGCTCCGAGGAGGTCCGCTTCAACGACATGTGCGGCGCCCGCGGCCTGCCGGTGGCGCGCATCGGTGTCGTGGACGGTGACACGGTCGAGATCCAGGGCGAGTTCGCGCTCACCCTGGACGAACTCCGCGAGGCCCACGAGGGCACGATCGAGGCCCTGCTCGGGTAGCCCCTGCCGCGACGCCGAAGGCCCCGCCCGGACTCATGTGTCCGGGCGGGGCCTTCGCAGCCTCATCGGACGTAGTTCTTGAGGATCTCCGTGTCGAGCTCGATGCCCATCGGATCCGGGAGCACCACCGTCTCGCCGAACTTCGCGGTCTGGACGGTGCGGTAGCCGCCGATCTGCCGGTCCGGGCCGCTGTGCACCGTGACCGTGCAGGAGTCCCGGTCGATCAGGAGGTACAGGGGGATCCCGGCCTGCCCGTAAGCGGTCGGCTTCTCGTGCCGGTCCCGCCGGTCGGTGTCCGAGTCGTACGAGGTGATCTCGACGACCATGAGCGCGCCTTCTGGGTCGGCCCACTCGCCGTATCCTGCGAAATGGGCCTCCGGCGCGAGTACTGCGTCCGGTCTCGCCCTGCCTTGTCGATAGGCCTCCACCCGGAGCCCTCGGCCGTAGTACAGGTCCAGGTCTGGCCTGGTCTGCATACAGCGCCGGGCCAGCCAGGACACGATGGTGTCGTGGTCTCCGTCCGTCACCTTCTTGACCCCGATCCGTCCGTCGATGAACTCCAACGTGACGGTCTCGGGAGCGGTGGAGGCGATCGTTTCGAACTCCTCCACCGACATCTGAGACGTGCGCTCGGCCATAACCGTCATGTTGCACCCCCTTCCAGGCGAAGGCCAGTGTCGTCGGACACCGGGGCGGCGTGGGGCGGGATTCCGTGCTCATCACACGCGCGAGTGATCGCCTCCGACCGCCGCAGATGACGTCCGTACCCTTTTGGACCGGAGAGCGGACGGCCCGTGCCTGCCGGCATGCGCTTGCGAGAGGTCACCCAGGACGACGGGAAGGCGTCGCGGGCATACGCTCGCCGGCATGCCTCCCGCCAAGAAGCGCACCAGGACGTACGACCCGGCCCGGACCCGTGCGGCGGTCCTCGCCCAGTTCGCCCACGTGCGGGACGCCGTCCGCACCCTCACCCCGGAGCAGCTCGCGCTGCCCACCCGGCTCGGCGAGTGGACCGTGCGGGACCTCGTCGCCCACATCGGCATGGCCCTCACCGCCGTCCAGCGGGCCCTGGACGAGCCCGAGCCGGCCAAGGCCGACGCGGTCCTCCTCGACTGGCCCTTCCGCACCGCCGCCAACTCCGCGGCGATCTCCGACTTCACCCGGCGCCTCGCCGACGGCCATCCCGACCTCGACGCCTACCTCGCCGCAGCCGACGACGGCCTCCGCGCCCTGCTGGCGGCACACCCCGGCAGTCGGCTGCTCGCCACCAGCGCCGGCGCGATGTCCCTGGACGACTACCTGGTCACCCGGGCCGTCGAGCTGGTCGTGCACACCGACGACCTCGGCGCGGCCGTCCCGGGGCTCGACGTCCCCCACGACCGGCAGGCCCTGGCCGCCTGTACGCGGCTGCTCGCCGACGCGCTCGCGGTCAAGGCGCCCGGCGGCTCCACCGAGGTCCGGGTGCCGCCGTACGCCGTGGTCCAGTGCGTCGAAGGCCCCCGGCACACCCGGGGCACCCCGCCGAACGTCGTCGAGACCGATCCGCTGACCTGGATCCGGCTGGCCACCGGGCGGCTGGCCTGGCAGGAGGCCCTGGCGCAGGCCAGGGTCAGCGCCAGCGGCGAGCGCGCGGACATCGGCGGCCTGCTGCCCCTGATGGGCTGAGGGAACCGGCCGGCCGGTGCGATCCGTCGAACCGGCATGTACGGGTACAGGCAGCGCACACGGCACAGGACCCTGACCATGACGGCCACCGCCGTGCTCGTCCCGCTCGCGGTGGCCTGCGGCGGCGAGCGGGCCGGTGAGTCGGTGGCGAGCCGGCCGGCGGTGACCGGGATCGAGTGGACGGTCGCCCGCGTCACCGCGCACGGCACCACCCGGGACGCCCCGTCCCGCGCCCACCTGCGGATCGACGACGGCCGGGCCGCCGGCGGCCTCGGCTGCAACCGGTTCAGCGCCACGGCACGGATCACCGACGACCGGATCCGCCTCGGCGGCCTCCGCACCACCCGCATGGCCTGCGACGGCGCCCGCACGGCCTTCGAGCGCGCCCTCGCCGGTGTCCTCACCGCGGGCCCGCTCACCACCCGCGCCGACGGCAGGGAACTGACCCTCACCGCGGCCGGCGGCGACCGGGTCGAGCTGGTCCGGAAGTGACCTCCGGCGCCCCGAATGATGTGCGACACCTCACTCAGAGATACGGTGTGAGGGGGTTGCGCGGGCCCCGGTGCGCCCGAAAGCGCCCCGGCTGGAGAATCCTCTCACCGCGCTGACCAGCGGAAATGTAGAAACCCACCAGTGCGGCCGTGGTCGTAGATCCACTCCGGCCGGACATCCCCAATTCGGACCAGTGGTCGATCTCGCCTACACTCGGTGCCGTGCCACGTGGTGACGGTCTCCTCAATCACGATCTGCTCCCCGGTGAGAAGGGCCCCCAGGACGCTTGCGGCGTCTTCGGTGTCTGGGCTCCCGGTGAAGAGGTCGCCAAGCTCACGTACTTCGGGCTGTACGCCCTCCAGCATCGGGGCCAGGAATCCGCGGGAATCGCGGTCAGCAACGGCTCCCAGATCCTCGTCTTCAAGGACATGGGGCTGGTCTCCCAGGTCTTCGACGAGACCTCCCTCGGATCGCTCCAGGGACATATCGCGGTCGGTCACGCCCGCTACTCGACCACCGGTGCCTCCGTCTGGGAGAACGCCCAGCCGACGTTCCGCGCCACCGCGCACGGTTCGATCGCGCTCGGTCACAACGGCAACCTGGTCAACACGGCGCAGCTCGCCGAGATGGTCGCCGACCTCCCCAAGGACACCCACGGCCGGTCCACCCGGGTCGCCGCGACCAACGACACCGACCTGCTCACCGCGCTCCTCGCGGCCCAGGTCGACGCCGACGGCAAGCCGCTGACCATCGAGGAGGCCGCGCACGCGGTCCTGCCGAAGGTCCGGGGCGCCTTCTCGCTCGTCTTCATGGACGAGCACACCCTCTACGCGGCCCGCGACCCGCAGGGCATCCGTCCGCTGGTCCTCGGCCGCCTGGAGCGCGGCTGGGTCATCGCCTCCGAGTCCGCCGCCCTGGACATCTGCGGCGCCAGCTACGTGCGCGAGATCGAGCCGGGCGAGTTCGTCGCCGTCGACGAGAACGGTCTGCGCACCTCGCGATTCGCGGATGCGAAGCCCAAGGGCTGTGTCTTCGAGTACGTGTACCTGGCCCGCCCCGACACCGACATCGCCGGCCGGAACGTGTACCTCTCCCGCGTGGAGATGGGCCGGAAGCTCGCCAAGGAAGCCCCGGCCGACGCCGACCTGGTCATAGCGACCCCGGAGTCCGGCACCCCCGCGGCCATCGGCTACGCGGAGGCCTCGGGCATTCCCTTCGGCAACGGTCTGGTCAAGAACGCCTACGTCGGCCGGACCTTCATCCAGCCGTCGCAGACCATCCGGCAGCTCGGCATCCGCCTGAAGCTGAACCCGCTGAAGGAAGTCATCAAGGGCAAGCGCCTGGTCGTCGTCGACGACTCGATCGTGCGCGGCAACACCCAGCGGGCGCTGGTGCGCATGCTGCGCGAGGCGGGCGCGGCCGAGGTCCACATCCGGATCTCCTCGCCGCCGGTGAAGTGGCCCTGCTTCTTCGGCATCGACTTCGCCACCCGGGCCGAACTCATCGCCAACGGCATGACCATCGACGAGATCGGCACCTCGCTCGGCGCCGACTCCCTGGCCTACATCTCCATCGACGGCATGATCGAGGCGACCACCATCGCCAAGCCGAACCTGTGCCGCGCCTGCTTCGACGGCGAGTACCCGATGGAGCTCCCGGACCCCGAACTGCTGGGCAAGCAGCTCCTGGAGACCGAGCTGGCCGCCGGTCCGGCAGCCACGGCCGCGGCCGACGCGATCCGTCGCCCGTAAGCCCTGTCATCAACCCGAAAGATCCCAGGCAATGTCTGAGAGCCAGCCTTCCGGTGCCTCCTACGCGGCTGCCGGTGTCGACATCGAAGCGGGCGACCGCGCCGTCGAGTTGATGAAGGAGTGGGTGAAGAAGACCCGGCGGCCGGAGGTCCTCGGCGGCCTCGGCGGCTTCGCCGGCCTCTTCGACGCCTCCGCCCTCAAGCACTACGAGCGCCCGCTGCTCGCCTCCGCCACGGACGGCGTGGGCACCAAGGTCGACATCGCCCGGCAGCTGGGCGTGTACGACACCATCGGCCACGACCTGGTCGCCATGGTCATGGACGACATCGTGGTGTGCGGCGCCGAGCCGCTCTTCATGACCGACTACATCTGCGTCGGCAAGGTCCACCCGGAGCGGGTCGCCGCGATCGTCAAGGGCATCGCCGAGGGCTGCGTGCTGGCCGGGTGCGCCCTGGTGGGCGGCGAGACGGCCGAGCACCCGGGCCTGCTCGGCGCGGACGACTTCGACGTGGCCGGTGCCGGTACGGGCGTCGTGGAGGCCGACCGGCTGCTCGGCGCGGATCGTATCCGTACGGGTGACGCGGTGATCGCCATGGCGTCCTCCGGGCTTCACTCCAACGGGTACTCCCTGGTCCGGCACGTGCTGCTGAACCAGGCCGGGCTCGCCCTCGACGCCCACGTCGAGGAGTTCGGCCGCACCCTCGGCGAGGAGCTGCTGGAGCCGACCAAGATCTACTCGCTGGACTGCCTGGCCCTGATCCGCACCGCCGAGGTGCACGCGTTCAGCCACGTGACCGGCGGCGGGCTGGCGGCGAACCTGGCCCGGGTGATCCCGGACCACCTGCACGCGCGCGTCGACCGGACGACCTGGACGCCCGGCGCGGTCTTCGACCTGGTCGGCCGGACCGGCAACGTCGAGCGGCTCGAACTGGAGAAGACGCTCAACATGGGTGTCGGCATGATCGCGATGGTGCCGCAGGAATCGGTCGACGTGGCCCTGGCCGCACTGGCCGACCGCGGGGTCGACGCCTGGGTGGCCGGCGAGATCACCGAGCGCGGCGACCACACCACGGGTGCGGAACTGGTCGGCGACTACGCGTAGACCCGCCGGCACGTGAGGCCAGCACAAAACCCGGTCCGGCGTGGAAACCCCGGACCGGGTCGGTGAACGGCTAAGCAGCCGCAGGCATTACGCACCGCGACGATGTTGAGACTGAGGACCGGACTGGTCGTCCTCGTCCTCGTCGTCATCGTCGTTGTAGAGATCCGCGTACTGGGCGTACGGGTCGTCGTCCTCGTCGTCGTCCTCGAACGGCTCGCCGTTCGGCGGCTGGCTCGAAGTCGATGCGCCCAGCTCGCTGGCCAGACGTGACAGGTCAGTCCCACCGCTGTTGTACTTCAGCTGGCGGGCGACCTTCGTCTGCTTGGCCTTGGCCCGGCCGCGCCCCATGGCTCGACCCCCTCGGTGACGGGGCTCGACGGCCCCAGAGTCTGACACGCGTTCATGATCCGGAACGGACTCTCCTCGGAGAGACCGGTCCGTAGGGCTTCCACGGTACCTGAGCCCGCGCCCATACGGTACGTCGCCCGCACCACGCGCCTGGCTGCACGACCCGCGAGGTGCCCCGTCCCCGCTGGTCAACGACGATTTTAACCACTTCCTGGCGGGCGACCCGCCGACGAACGTGAGAGTTCTCTCCAACTGCCCGCCGGCGGGTACCGGAAATCCGTGCGGAAACCCGGCGTTCGGTCAGCGGCCACCCGCCGTTGCCGCTTCGTGCATCCGCTGTTCGGCGATCCGGTCGGCCGCCGCGGCGGGCGGAATCCCGTCCTCCTTCGCACGAGCGAATATGGCCAGCGTGGTGTCGAAGATCTTCGCCGCCTTCGTCCTGCACCGGTCGAAGTCGAACCCGTGCAGCTCGTCGGCGACCTGGATGACGCCGCCGGCGTTCACCACGTAGTCGGGCGCGTAGAGGATCCCGCGGTCGGCGAGGTCCTTCTCGACGCCGGGGTGGGCGAGCTGGTTGTTGGCCGCGCCGCACACCACCTTCGCCGTCAGCGCCGCCACCGACGCGTCGTTCAGGGCGCCGCCGAGCGCGCACGGGGCGTAGATGTCGAGCCCCTCGACGCGGATCAGGGCCTCGGTGTCGGCGGCCACCGCGACCTGGGCGTGCCGGTCGGAGATCCGGCCGACGGCGTCCTGGCGCACGTCGGTGATCACCACCCGGGCGCCCTCCTCCAGCAGGTGCTCCACCAGGTGGTGGCCGACCTTGCCGACGCCCGCGATGCCGACGGTACGGCCGCGCAGCGACGGGTCGCCCCACAGGTGCTGGGCACTGGCCCGCATGCCCTGGTAGACGCCGAAGGCGGTGAGCACGGAGGAGTCGCCGGCGCCGCCGTTCTCCGGAGAGCGGCCGGTGGTCCAGCGGCACTCGCGGGCCACCACGTCCATGTCGGCGACGTAGGTGCCGACGTCGCAGGCGGTGACGTACCGGCCGCCGAGCGAGGCCACGAACCGCCCGTAGGCGAGCAGCAGCTCCTCGGTCTTGTCGCGCTCGGGGTCCCCGATGATCACGGCCTTGCCGCCGCCGTGGTCGAGCCCGGCCATGGCGTTCTTGTACGACATCCCGCGCGCGAGGTTGAGGGCGTCGGCGACGGCCTCCTCCTCGTTGGCGTACGGGTAGAAGCGGGTGCCGCCGAGGGCGGGGCCCAGCGCGGTGGAGTGGATGGCGATGACGGCCTTGAGGCCGCTCTTGCGGTCCTGGCAGAGCACGACTTGCTCGTGACCGCCCTGGTCCGAGTGGAACAGGGTGTGCAGGACGCCGGTGGAAACGTCGGTCACTGTGGTGACTCCCGGTTGTGTTCGCGGCGAGTGGAGACGGGGGGCCTCCGTACGGGTGGCGGGGGCCGTGGCATGAGCGTAGAGCTATTGCCCGCCCACCATCCGCGCCGTGTTCAGGATCACTCTCCCGCGCCGTGTACGCACGTATGAGCGTGGGACGATTTGCTGTGGTTTCGCGGCTGCTCCGTAGTGGGTTCCGCTGGTTTCGAGCCCGGTCGGATGGGGAGGGAGCAGGCGTGCCCAAGGTGTCCTCGGTGATCGTCCCCTACGCGGCGTACCTGCGTGTGTACGAGCCGCTGGCCGCCTTCCCGGAGCCCGAGCGCGGCCACTGGATGCGGTACGCCCGCCGTGCCGAGCGCCCCTCCTACCAGGACGAACTGCGCCGCTCGCTGGCCGACTTGCTGCCCACCCCGCCGGTCCCGGTGCCGGTGCAGGAGAGCGCCGAGGCCTTCGTGCTGGAGGTCGACGGCGTGGTGTGCGTGTGCCCGTGGCGGACGCGGCTGCGCGGCTGGCAGGCCCTGCAGGAGCTGCCCGAGGAGCTGCCGAACCTCGTCCTGGACGCGATGCTGCCGCCGGTCGTGCGCCGGCAGGCCACGATGGACTACGAGCGCTGGCTGGCCCGCAACCCCGACGCCCGGCCCTGGATCCGTACGGCGACCTGGCAGGTGCCGCTGAACTGGTTCGTGCTGGTCTCCGACGAGGAGCGCCGGTACGAGAAGGGCACCGGCGAGATCCCGCCGATGCTGCGCTACCGCACGCCGATGGTGCAGGCCCGGCGCCGGGTCGCCCGCGCGCTGCGCACGCTCAAGGACACCATCGACGAGGGGCCGCTGATCGACGGCCTGGTGGACGTGGGCCGCTGGCTGGAGGAGTTCCATCCGCGGTCCCTGGTCGAGCTGGACTACGGCGGCCTGGTGCACGCCCTGCCGGCCGGCGACCTGGAGGGCGACCGTTCGGCGGCCGACGTGGCGGCCGGCATCGAGGCGCTGCGGCAGGGCGACGGCGCCGCGGCCGGTGAGGCGTACGGGCGGCTGGTGGAGCGCTGGCGGGCGGTCAGGGACCGTCGGTCCGCGAACTGAGCGCCGGATCCGGGCCCCGGGTCTGAGCGCGGGAGCCGATCATTCCGTACTGACTGTCGGATCACCTGATGGTGTGACAGATGGATGACACCTCGGTGACGGGTGAGTGCCGAGTGATGTAGGTCACGGCCCAGATGCCATGAAACAACGTACGTTGACGGCACTTCAGTGAACGCACGGGACGTTGGTCCCGATCCGGGCTTTTGCGTCAAGGGTGACGGACCGCACTTACACGGCTCTTGCGCCTCTTGCCACTCCTCGTGCCAAAATAGGACAAGGAGTCCGGGGAGGGCTCCTTCCGTCCACTTGTGGTGCACTGTGGGCGGAATCTCAGCATTGCACTCGCTTTGGGGGGTCTGGTGCCTCCTGATCGCCATGTGACTGATCGTCACAGTGGCGTGACTGTCCGCTATGGCATGGTCCATCGGCTTCCGCGGCTGATGACTACCTGGGAGGGCAATTCCATCGGTTTGGCCGACGCGGCTGGACGGATGGTGTAGTTGTAGTGCCGAGGACAAGCCGTTCGTCCTATAACCGACTCGACTCGCGTCCGCCATTTCGGGCAACGCGGGTCAAGGTGCAGAATTTAGAGGAAAGAACCGAGAAGGTTCGGTTCTCCCGAGGAGGCCGCTCATGACCGCTCGCACCCCTGATGCCGAGCCGCTGCTGACCCCGGCTGAGGTCGCCACCATGTTCCGTGTCGACCCCAAGACGGTCACGCGGTGGGCGAAGGCCGGCAAGCTCACGTCGATCCGCACGCTGGGCGGACATCGGCGCTATCGCGAGGCTGAGGTCCGCGCACTGCTCGCGGGCATTCCGCAGCAGCGCAGCGAGGCCTGACCAACTGAATAGCGGGCAAACCGGCCGGTCCCCCAACTGGTCGAGGTGCCCCGAACCCTAGCTCCGAGCGACGCGGGACCTGCCCCAACGGGACCCACGCCCACGCCGACAGAACTTTTCAGGCAGCGACACAGGGTGCGTCGTAGATCGCGCTGGACTCCGCCGGGTCCAGCGCGATCTTTTTTGTGCGTCCGTGGGATCCGGCCGATCCTGGCGGACGCTTCTGTGCGCACCCTTGTCGGAGTCTGGGGAGGCCTGTCGGATCTGCTGTGAACGCGCCCGGAACGGGGGTGGCGGGAGGTCCGGGGGGAGTCCGCGGGCATACCGTGGGAGGCGTCTCAGGGTGGTGCAATTGCACATATTAAATTGACTTGGTGTAGGCGGGGGGTAAGTACCGTTGTTTCAGGAACTTATACGGTGACTCCCGTCACATACCGCACGGCTTGTTTGTACCGCCCCAGGTGCGCTAATGGAGTCTGAGGTTCCACCACCCCCCGGGGGAAGGGGCGTTGGGGCCGGCGGCGGCTCACACGCCGACGGATCCCTCGTCCTCCGCGGAGTCCTCGGGTGCCTCCGTCGCGCACGGCGCGGAGTCCATGGCCAGCCGCAGCAGCCGATGGCAGACCGGGCAGTTCCGGGTCAGGTGCCGGTACGACGAGGCGGCCGCCAGGTGGGCCCGCAGCAGGGCTCGCGTCTCGTGCCGCGCCGAAGCCGCCATACGCCACCTCCAGGAGGGGGGCCGAGGGGAAGCGAGCCCTGTCTTCTGGGTACCGACCGAATGTGACCCCGTCAAGAGCGCACCTGCGGGCCCCGGCCACCGCCCAGTGGGCCGCCACCGGCGCCCGGCCGCCCGCGGGGACGGCGTGCGGGCCCACGCGCCTCACGGGGCACTGGTGTTCGCGCACGCGGGCCCGGGAGCGCGGGCGGCGCACGGAGCGCGGAGCGCGGGCGCGGGACGGGCGGGACGTGAAAGAGGCCCGCGTCCCTTGCGGGATGCGGGCCTCATTCGATGCGGTCCTGACGGGATTTGAACCCGCGGCCTCCACCTTGACAGGGTGGCGAGCACTCCAAACTGCTCCACAGGACCAGGTTTTGCGGCACTTTGTCTGCGCTGTGCTGCGAGAAGGACTGTACAGGAGGGTGAGGGTCCTGGTCGAACTCACTCAGCGTGCCCGGCCGGTCACCCCAGCGCGGAGTCGATCGCCTTCACGATCCGTTTGTCGGAGATCGGATACGCCGTGCCCAGCGCGTGCGCGAAATAGCTGACCCGCAGCTCCTCCAGCATCCAGCGGATGTCCAGCACCTGCTGCGGCACCGGCCGGCCCTTGGGCAGCTGCTCCAGGAGCCAGGCGTACTCGTCCCGCATCTCGTGGACCTTCTCCATCCGGGTGGTGTCCCGCTGGACGTTGGTCGGCATCTGCTGCAGACGCCGGTCGGCGGCCACCAGGTAGCGCATGAGGTCGGGCAGGCGGCGGATGCCGGCCCACGTCACGAACCCCGGCTTCACCAGGGCGTCCAGCTGCTTGCGGACGTCCGTCAGGTTCGCGTGGAGCGCGGGGCTCCCGGCGCCCTTCAGACGGCGCTCACAGGCCTGCCAGGCGGCCAGCACCTGCTGCACCTGCCCGACCGTGCGGACCGTCGTGTCGACGATCTCCGCGCGCACCTTGTCGTACAGCTTCCGGTACGACTCCTCGTCCCACACCGGGCCCCCGAAGTCGCCGATCAGCTTGTCCGCGGCCGCCATCGCGCAGTCGTCGAACAGGGCCTGGATCGTCCCGTGCGGGTTCGCGGACAGCGCCAGCTTCTGGGCGTTCGTCAGCTTCTCGGACGCGAACTTCGCCGGGTTGACCGGGATGTTGCGGAGGATCAGCCTGCGCGTCCCCTTCCACATCGCCTCGGCCTGCTCCTCCTCGGTGTCGAAGAGCCGCACCGAGACCGTGTCGCCGTCGTCGACGAGCGCCGGGTACGCCTTCACCGGCTGGCCGGCCCTGCGGGTCTCGAAGACGCGGGTGAGCGTGCCGATCGTCCAGTCCGTCAGGCCCGAGCGCTCCAGCGACTCGCCGCCCTCGCGCTCCGCGGTGGCCGCGGCGGCCTGCGAGATGGCCTGGCGGGCCTTGGGCCGCAGCCGGAGCTTCAGCGCCTCCAGGTCCTTGTCCTCGGCCAGCTTCCGGCGCCGTTCGTCGACGATCCGGAAGGTGATCTTGAGATGGTCCGGGACCTTCGCCCAGTCGAAGTCCTCGGCCTCGAAGGGCACGCCGACCATCCGCTTCAGCTCGCGCGCCATGGTCGTGGTCAGCGGTTCCTGCAGCGGGACCGCCGAGTCGAGGAAGCGCTTGGCGAAGTTCGGCGCCGGCACGTAGTTGCGGCGGATCGGCTTGGGCAGCGAGCGGATCAGCTCGGTGACGACCTCCTCGCGCAGGCCCGGGATCTGCCAGTCGAAGCCCTCGTCCCTGACCTGGTTGAGGACCTGGAGCGGGATGTGCACGGTCACGCCGTCGGCGTCCGCGCCCGGCTCGAACTGGTACGTCACCCGGAACTTGAGCTGCCCCTGGCGCCAGGAGTCCGGGTAGTCGGCCTTGGTGACCGCCTCCGCCGACTCCCGGATGAGCATCGCGCGCTCGAAGTCGAGGAACTCCGGCTGCTCCTGCCGCTTGCGCTTCCACCAGGAGTCGAAGTGGGCGCCGGAGACGACGTGCTCGGGCACCCGCTGCTCGTAGAAGTCGAAGAGCGTGTCGTCGTCCACGACGATGTCCCGGCGCCGGGCCCGGTGCTCCAGCTCCTCGACCTCGCTGAGCAGCCTGCGGTTGTCGGCGAAGAACTTGTGGTGGGTGCGCCAGTCGCCCTCGACCAGTGCGTTGCGAATGAAAAGCTCGCGGCTGACCTCGGGATCGATCCGGCCGTAGTTGACCTTCCGGTCGGCGACGATCGGCACGCCGTACAGCGTGACCTTCTCCAGCGCCATCACGGCGGCCTGGTCCTTCTCCCAGTGCGGTTCGCTGTACGTCCGCTTCAGGAGGTGCCCGGCGAGGGGTTCCACCCACTCCGGCTCGATCTTCGCGTTGACCCGGGCCCACAGCCGTGAGGTCTCCACCAGCTCCGCCGACATGACGAACCGGGGCGTCTTCTTGAACAGCGCCGAGCCCGGGAAGATCGCGAACTTGGCGCTGCGGGCACCCAGGTACTCGTTCTTCGTGCCGTCCTTCACGTCCTTCATGCCGATGTGCGACAGCAGACCCGCGAGCAGCGAGACGTGTACGCGGTCGCCGGGCGCGTCCTCCTCGTTGAGGTGGATGCCCATCTGCTTGGCGACCGTGCGCAGCTGCGTGTAGATGTCCTGCCACTCCCGGATGCGCAGGAAGTTCAGGTACTCCTGCTTGCACATCCGCCGGAAGGAGCTGGAGCCGCGCTCCTTCTGCTGCTCCCTGACGTACCGCCACAGGTTCAGGAAGGCGAGGAAGTCGCTGGTCTCGTCGCGGAAGCGGGCGTGCTGCTGGTCGGCCTGGGTCTGCTTGTCGGCCGGGCGTTCGCGCGGGTCCTGGATGGAGAGCGCGGCGGCGATGACCATGACCTCGCGGACGCAGCCGTTCCTGTCGGCCTCCAGGACCATCCGGGCCAGCCGCGGGTCCACGGGCAGCTGGGCGAGCTTGCGGCCGCTGTCGGTGAGCCGTCTGCGCGGGTCCTTCTCGTCCGGGTCGATCGCGCCCAGCTCCTGGAGCAGCTGCACGCCGTCGCGGATGTTGCGGTGGTCCGGCGGGTCGATGAAGGGGAACTTCTCGATGTCGCCGAGGCCGGCCGCGGTCATCTGCAGGATGACGGAGGCGAGGTTGGTCCGCAGGATCTCGGCGTCGGTGAACTCCGGGCGGGCGAGGAAGTCGTCCTCGTCGTACAGCCGGATGCAGACGCCGTCGCTGGTCCGGCCGCAGCGGCCCTTGCGCTGGTTGGCGCTGGCCTGGCTGATCGCCTCGATCGGCAGCCGCTGCACCTTGGTGCGGTGGCTGTAGCGGCTGATGCGGGCGAAGCCGGGGTCGATGACGTACTTGATGCCGGGCACGGTCAGCGAGGTCTCGGCGACGTTGGTCGCCAGAACGATCCTGCGGCCGGTGTGCGGCTGGAAGACGCGGTGCTGCTCGGCGTGCGAGAGCCGCGCGTACAGCGGCAGTACCTCCGTGAACCGGTAGTTCTTCTTCTCCAGCGCGTCCGCGGTGTCCCGGATCTCGCGCTCGCCCGACAGGAAGACGAGGATGTCGCCCTTGCCCTCGGTCTGAAGCTCCTCGACGGCGTCGCAGATGGCGGTGATCTGGTCGCGGTCGGCGTCCTCGGAGTCCTCTTCGAGGAGCGGCCGGTAGCGCACCTCCACCGGATACGTCCGGCCGCTGACCTCGACGATCGGGGCGTCGCCGAAGTGCCGGGAGAACCGCTCGGGGTCGATGGTGGCGGAGGTGATGACCACCTTCAGGTCCGGCCGCTTGGGCAGCAGCTGGGCCAGGTAGCCGAGCAGGAAGTCGATGTTGAGGGACCGCTCGTGGGCCTCGTCGATGATGATCGTGTCGTAGGCGCGCAGCTCGCGGTCGGTCTGGATCTCGGCGAGCAGGATGCCGTCCGTCATCAGCTTCACGAAGGTGGCGTCCGGGTTCACCTGGTCGGTGAAGCGGACCTTCCAGCCGACGGCCTCCCCGAGCGGCGTGCGCAGCTCCTCGGCGACCCGCTCGGCCACCGTGCGGGCGGCGATCCGGCGGGGCTGGGTGTGCCCGATCATGCCCCGCACACCGCGGCCGAGTTCCAGACAGATCTTCGGGATCTGCGTGGTCTTGCCGGACCCGGTCTCACCGGCGACGATCACGACCTGGTGGTCGCGTATCGCCTCGGCGATCTCGTCCTTCTTCTGACTGACGGGCAGCTGCTCGGGGTACGAGACGGCGGGCACGACGGCACGTCGGGCGGCCATCCGTTCCTCGGCCCTGGCCACCTCGGTCTCGATCTCCGCGAGGACGGCGGCGCGGGCCTCCGGCTTACGGATCTTGCGTGCGCCTTCCAGCCTGCGCCCGAGCCGGTGCGCGTCGCGCAGCGAAAGCTCGGTCAGGCGGGGAGCGAGGGCGCCGAGGGCGGGGGCGGGATGCGTAGACATACGCGGTCCAGGATCTCACCTCGGGGAAATTCCTGGCGAACGCTTTTGCCTCCGGCGGTTCGGCCGGGCGCCGGCGGCCGGTTACCCGGCGCGCGGGGCGGGAGCGGTGGCCGCGGAGTCGGCGGCGTCCGCGGCGGGTGCCGGGGCCGCGGCGGGCTGGGCCGGGGCCGTGGGGGCGGTGGCCGCGGCGATGGACTTCGCCGCGTTCGACACGGCCTTGATGCCCAGGTAGGCCGTGGTCATGCTGCTCACCGCGGTGAAGGCCGCGGTCAGCACGCCGATGATCACCGACGTGTCACCGCTCAGCCGCCAGACGCCGAACACCGCGACCGCGGCGATCGCGAGGTTGCTGATGACGACGGCCAGCAGGCCGTATCTCGCGCGAACCTTCTCCAGCTCCACGTCCTGGTCCCGGCTCATCTTCCCCACCCTGACGACGACTCGACGCGGCAGAACCTAGCGCCGGGCCCGCCCCGGCGCCAAGGAGGCTGATCAGCCCGCCGGGAAGACGAGGTCGTCGCCGACCAGGTCCGCGTAGACGTCCACCGGGACGGTGCCGGCGTTGTAGAGGTCGATCGCGCCGTCGGCGCCGACCTTGACCAGGGCGCGGCCGGCCGCGGTGTGCCCCTTGGTGAAGCTCAGGGAGTAGACGCCGGGGCGCGTGGTGCCGTCGGGATGGGCGACGAGGTAGCCGCTGCCGGACGGGGCCGGCACGGTCAGGTTCAGGTCGGCCGCGCTCACCCCGGTGGCGGGGACGCCGTGCGCGCCGACGACCTTGATCTTGACGGTGCCGTGCGCGGCGATCCTGGCGACCTTGCCGGCGCCGGTTCCGGTACGGGTGTCGAGGACGCGGACCGGGGTGACGGGCCGGAACTCCGCGCCGCCCGCGGTGGATCCGCCGTACCAGCCGGCGAGGTCCGCGACGAGGTTCGCCGACGCCTTGCTCGCGTTGTGCAGGACGACCTTGCCGTCGCGCACGGGGATGACGACCTGGGTGGTGACGGTCTGGCCGGTGGTCCAGCAGGGGCCGGTCACGGCGGAGTCGCCGGTGCCGTGCGTGGCGACGGTCAGGTTCCCGGACGCCTTGGTGGTCGTCGCCGTGACGTTCAGGACCAGCGCCCGCGCGGTCGTCGGGACGCCGTGGGTGCCGCCGACGGAGAGGGTGACCGAGTGGCCGCCGCTGACCGGGCTCCGCGTGGCGCCGGTGCCGGTGCGGGTGTCGAGCAGGCGGACCGGGGTGGCCGGGTGGTAGGTGTCGGCGTACTGGGCGTGGGACTGGAGGCCGACGGTGGCGACGTCGACGGTCACCGCACCGGAGCTGCCGTTGTAGAGGTCGACCGACCCGGTCGGGGTGACCTTCACCGTCGTGACGGCGCTGGTCGTGCGGCCCGGCTCGAAGGCGGTGGCGGCGGTGCCCGGGCGGGTGGTGCCGTGGGCGTAGAGGGTGAGCGTGCCGCTCGCCTTCGCGGCGCTGGTGACGAGCTGGAGCTGTGCCGCGTCCACGCCCCCGGCGTCGGCCCGCAGGGTGGCCGCCGAGAGGTTCAGGACACCGTGCGCGGCGATCGTCCTGTGGGTGTCGTACTGCGGGGTCACGGCGACGAAGGCGTCCGCGGAGTGGAAGACGGTGCCGGCGGTGGTGGTCCGGCCGAGCAGGTCGGTCTGGGTCAGGGTGGCGGTGTAGGTGCCGGGGGCCGGGTACTGGTGGGTGGCGAGGGTGGCGGAGCCGAGGTTGTCGTACGTGCCGTCGCCGTAGTCCAGGGTCCGGTACGCGACCTCCCACGGGTTGGCCGGCATGGGCACCGTGAAGTGCGCGTACCCGGCGTCGACCTGGCCGTCCGAGGTCTCCGGGGCGACGGACAGGGCGGCGGCGGGCGGTGCGGCCGTGCCCGCCGTCACCCCGGCGTAGGACCTCTCGGTGGTCGTCCCGTCGGGTTCGGTGACCGTGATGCGCGTCGTGTACCGCCCCGGCGTGGTGTAGGTGTGGGCGACCGTGGTGCCGGGCGTGCCGGTGGCCGGGTCGCTGCCGTCGCCGAAGTCGACCGAGTAGGCCAGGGCCGCGCCCCAGGCGCTGGTGGCGTCGGTCTTCAGGGAGATGCCGAGCGGCGCGAGCCCCTGCGTCGGCGCCGGCTCGTCGCCCGCGGAGACGGTGAGGGTGTCCTGCCGCTCCAGGGCGCCCCGGTCGGGGTGGCCGGTGCCGTTGCCGGTGTTCGCGACCAGCAGGTCGTCTACCCGGGCGTGCCCTGCCTGGTCGGTGTCGAGCGCGCCGGGCGCGGTGGCGTCGGCCGAGTCGATCAGCGGGGAGTGCTCGGAGGGCGCCGCCAGGCCCGCGGTGATCCCGTCGAGATCGTGCGCGCCCTGGCCGGTCCCGTCCCGGAACGCTCCGCTGGAGGGGTAGGAGGTGCCGGCCCAGGCGTACTCGGTACGGGCCGCGGCGGTGGAGGACTGCTGGTGCGTCACCGCGTTGTAGTCGGCGGTGACGTGGCTCGCGGAGTCGGCCGACACCGCGTAGAGCGGAGCGGTCGGCGCCGGGCAGTCGCCGGTCTGCTGCGAGCCGTTGCCGACGAAGGCGGCCACGTTGTTCTCCACCACGCCGGAGCTCGCGCCGTCCAGCGAGATCGCGGTGGCACAGGGCGCGAAGACGGTGTTGCCGGTCACGTCCGTGCCGGTCGCGCCCGACACCGCGATGCCGCCCTGCTGCTGCGTGAGGATCACGTTGGTCGTCACCGTGACCCGGGCCGCTCCCGGTGCCACCCGGACGCCGTACGCGGTGTTGGGGTAGACCGAGTTCCGCGACACGGTCACGTCCGAGGACGTGCCGTCCACGCCGATCGCCGTTCCGGTGACGGGGACCGTCGGGGCCGAGTTGGTCACCGTCAGCCGGTCGAGGGTCACATGCCCGGACCCGGTCACCGCCACCACGTCCCCGTGGTGCTCGTCGCTGAAGGTCAGCGACTCGACACGTACGTCGTGCACGCCTTTCAGCGTCAGGGCCGGTGCGGAGGCGGGTGCGGCGAGGACCGCCGCCAGGCGGGTCGGGGGCAGGGGCGCCCCGCTGAAGGTGATCGGTTCGTCGCTGGTCCCGGACCGGGTGACGGTGACCGGTGCCGTGTACGGGGAGAGGGGGTCTCCGAGGATCCTGACCGTGTCCCCGGGTTCGGCCACGTCCGCCGCGGCCTGCACCGTGCAGAACGGCAGGCTCTGCGCTCCCGTCCCGCTGTCGCTGCACCGGATGTCGTGGTCCACGTAGAGCGTTCCGCCGGATCCCGGGTCGGCCACCGCGGCCCCGGTTCCCCAGCCGCTCAGCACCCCCACGACGGCGATCGTGGCGAGGGAGAGTGCTGCGGCGGGGCGGGGTCTGTGCATGAGGTCTCCACGGAGCGTCCGGCACGGCGTTGGCATGCTGCCGTCATGCTCGCAGCGTGATCTCAAAGGAATGCCATAGTCCGCTCTGATCTTTCCCAAGACGCGGCGACCACGGCACGGCAGTGCCTCATGACGCGAAACAGCCCCTCCGGATTCCGGAGGGGCTGTTCATTGTGGCTGGGGCCGGGGTCGAACCGGCGACCTATCGCTTTTCAGGCGATCGCTCGTACCAACTGAGCTACCCAGCCACGAGGTTTCACGTGAAACCCCAGCGGTCCTGACGGGATTTGAACCCGCGGCCTCCACCTTGACAGGGTGGCGAGCACTCCAAACTGCTCCACAGGACCAAGCTTTGCGTGCAACAGTGTCGCACACGATCTTGCGTGCCCCCAACGGGATTCGAACCCGAAAGCTTTACCTTCCTGACCTGCGACGACGCGCGGGGGCGCAGTATCTACGCCCTTCTGAGTCCTCCTGAGTCTAGCTGGATCCTCCTCGATCCTGCCCCCGTGCTGACATGTCAGCACGGGAAGCCGTGTCGTTGTGACTGCAAATTTTGGATCTCCGAGGAGGACGCACGCCACCATGATTCCGGGATTCTGTACCGAGGGTGCCGTGTTCCGAACCGTGACGGCTGTGAAGTGGCGGAGTCATGAGCGTGGCGAGCGCCTGGGGCTGGGAGGGTGCGGTGCACTAGGGGTGGCTTGAGTGGGTGGCGTACGGGGCGACATCGAGGTGTACGAGGTCGGCTGGACCGGATGACGGCCTCGGACGGCGTTGTCAGTGCTGTCCGGCGCGATGCCGCTCATGCCGACCCTCGATGATCTTCCCCCGTACCGTCGGGCAAAGCTGCTGTGGGAGTACGGCCCCCTCGGGGCGGACCGGATCGAGGACATGGTCCGGGAGCAGGCCGGGAAGCCGTGCCACCTGTCGGGCGTGTCCACGCCGGTCTCGCCCCGGGTCGCCGCGCTCGGAGGCGACGGCCGGTACCACCTCATGAGCGACCGCCGGAACGGCGTACCGCCCACAGCCCAAATTCGGGCAGTGTTCGAATTCTGCGGCCAGCGCGGGCGGCACACGGGCAGATCCAGGGCACACACCGTCGACGGGCCGGTGGCCGACGATCACGACGCCCCCCAGGAAGGCAGACCCGGACGGACTTCCACCGGCCGATACGGTCCGCCAGGTCCGCGACGCCGGCCGAGCCTCAGGGGCGCCCCCAACCAGGCGCCCCTGTGACGCCCATCACGCTTATGTCATTCCATAAGAAATCCGCTTGCTGGGCGCACGGTATTTGCGACCCGCCTGACCTGCAGATTTGAGGGCACCCTATAGCGTCAACCTGACGGTTTCCGGCGGGGAAATCTCGGCACCGGCACACGGAACACCATCACGCGATTTATCTACACCGGCGCCAGTGTAAAGTGATCGGCGTTGTTCCCGGACGGTCGGCCGACTCCAGTCGGCCCGCGTACTGAAAGGGGGTGACGAGACATTGTCCGAACCTGAGATCACCGATCCCAGGCCGGACGAGACCCAGCTTTACCGCTTCATCCGGGCAGTATTGCCGGCGCTGAAGCTCGTAGGTGCAGGACTCAAGGTCGTCTACTACGCGATTCGCATCGCAGACGAACTGGACCCTTGACCTGCGAAGAAGCAAGGGGAGACCCGCCCGCGCGTGGGCGGATCCCCCCGGGTCCACGTCTAGCCCCGTGGCCCCCGCGAGACTCGCGGGGGCCACACTGATGTGTGAACCACTGCGGCTACGGTAGCACGACTCTAAATCCAATTAAGCAATCATGGCGCATTGCCGTCCCTTAATTGACCCCGGACAGCGTTTAAATTTCGCGCGGCGGCTGCCAATTACAGACGCCTCCGAAAGTGGCCCTAATTGGTCGACCGTCAATTTGTGAAACGTGAGCCGTCCGCGCAGCATTACATCTCTTCCCTGACCGACTCATGAATGGTGCGGGGGCGCGGGCAGCCGGAGGGAGTCTTCGCAGCTCAAACCTGGTCCAGCCATCCCAGCCTGCCAGCCAGTCACGAGCGCAGTAACCGGCCTTGTACGGGTTGATACTGACGGGAGGCCAGAGGCATCTCAAGGAGAGTCTGACCGCGAACGGGCGCATCGGTGCAGCTCCTCCGAACAACATTGGCTAGGCAATTCCCGTGCAGGACTGAAGCAGGAAATGCCTCTGACCTGCAACAACTGTTGCCATACAGTGGGTCTAGGTACCCCTCTGGGGAGCCGCACCTGGCGTCCTCCTGCCGTACGCCGACACCGACGTCGGCCCGGAAGGTGCCGGGCCGCGCCCGTACAGACCGGGCGGAGGAGCGGTCGGCAACGGGGCGTGGAGATGGCGCCCTGGTTGATCTCAGTGACCAGGCCATACACCAGTACCGCACGTCGGGGTCGCTGTGCAGCTCGTTGCGCGCGGTCTGCTTGGCGATCACCTCGCAGCGGCGGAGAAGACCTTCCCCCTCTGAGCAGCCTGGAGCAGACGGGCAAATCAGGGCCAGGGCATCTGCAGGCCGGGAATCTGCGGATGCCGCAGGTGTTGTCCGCCGCCGGACACGTGCAGGGTGAACGTCTCCGGCCCTGGGGCACCGGCCGCGTCGTAGGCGTCGAGGACGCGCTCGATCCGCTCCCACAGGTTGGTCGGCCCGCCCTCGCGCACGGCCCAGCTGTTGCCGTCGGGGGCGACGGCGGCGGCTGAGCCGGTGACGACGTCGACCAGGAGCACCGTCTCCCCGTTTGTGGTCATCTGCGCGTCGGGGACCGCGCTCTGGGCGAGGAAGCGCAGGTGGAACGCTTCCTGGGTCGCGGCGGTGATCCGCTTAGGGCTGTGCCGCGTGGCTCGGGCAGTCGTGGGCAGCCCCGCGGCCCAGTGGGCGGGGTTGCCGAACGCCGGCGCTGCGTGCGTACGCGCGGACATGAAGGACACGGTGCCACCCAGCAGCGGCCCCTCCGCGGTGCCGTCCTTGGCCACCGTCAGCAGCACCCGTGCGTAGCCGTAGAGCCAGCCCGACAGCGTGAGAAGAATCTTCCCACCAGGCCGGGTCTGGGCCAGCAGCGCGGGCGGCATCGCGCGGAAGGAGCAGGCGGCCACGATCCGGTCGAACTGCGACTCCGGCCAGTACCCGTACATGCCGTCCGCCACAGCGAGGGTGGGGGTGTAGCCGCAGCTGTACAGCGCACTCGCGGCTCGCTCAAGCCGGTGGGGGTCGACCTCAATCGATGTGACATGGGCGGAGCCGAAACGCTCGCATGCGAGCGCGGTGGAGTAGCCGGTGCCGGTGCCGATCTCCAGCACCATGTGTCCCTCCTGCACGTCGGCATCAGCCCACATCCGTACAACGAGCGAAGGAAGGGTGGACGAGGAGGTGGGGGCGCCGCCGTGCCGTGCCGCGGGGGCCTTCCAGTCCGTCTCATCGCCGTCGAACTGCGTGATGAGCGTGGCGTCGGAGTAGGCGGCGGCCAGCCACCGGCCGTAGTCGGCTTCGGCGGTGACCGGCTCCCACACCGTCAGGCCCTGCCCGTCGCGCTCATCGGCGGGCAGGTAGAAGCCCGGCACGAAGGGGTGCCGGGGCACCTTCCCGACCGCCGCCCGCCAGCCGGGGTCGGCAAGGGCGCCGTCTGCGGCGAGAGCCTTGACCATGGCCTCGCGCAGACGGGCGGCATCGGTTTCCAGATCGGCGGGCATCATCGCGGTCCGCCTCCTTCCGTAGTTGTGGTCAGGATGTCGGCGAACGCCCCTGTGATGGCGGCGGCATCGGGCAGCCAGCCCCACTGGCCGTTGGGGTTGCACTCGATGAACACCCAATCCTGTGCCGCGTCGCCGTCGCCGGTCAGGGCGAAGTCGAAGCAGCCGAAGACCAGGCCGAACGCGGCCAGGTAGCTGTGCAGCGCGGCCGCGACCGGTGCCGGCACAGTGATGGGGGCGTGAAGGAGCAAGTCCCAGTCGCCGCGCCGCCAGTCCAGCGCGCCGTCCGGCGCGGCGATCTGCTGGGCGAAGACGTTCTTCCCGACCACGGTGACGCGCACATCGCCGGTCTTGGGGACCTCGGCCTGGAACAGGTGGGCGGTCACCGCGAGCGTGTCGTCGAAGGTGTCGGGGTCCACGCGTTGGGCCCAGATTGCTGCGGTGTGCCCGTCCTGGGCGCGGGGCAGGCCGCGGAACGTCTTGTAGATCACGGAACCGTGGTCGGCGGCGAACCTGCGAGCCTGCTCGGCGTCGTTGGTGACCAGCGTCGGCGGGATGGCCAGGCCGAGCTGGGCAGCGCGCTGGAGCTGGGCGGGCTTGAAGTCCGCGGCGGTCACCGCGCTGGGGTGGTTGACGTACGTGGCGCTATGCAGGTGGTTCAGGACGCCGCCGAGCCCGTGCCGGGCCTCGGCGGCGGCGAAGTCGCGCTGCTGGGCGGGCAGGTACTCGAACCGGGCGGCATAGGGGGTGGGGCGACGGTAGTACACCGCCGCCACCTCCCCCAGCTCCACCTCCCGGCTGCCGGTGACCAGGTGCCCGTCCCAGGCCGATAACCCCGCGCCGATGCGGGCGCCGAAGGACAGCCCGGCGCCGAGGTCGGCCGGGTCGACCCGTACCACGGGCACCCCGCGCTCATTCAGTGCGGCGATCACGTAGTCCGCGGTGACGTCTTCCAGCGCGGTGACGACCAGGACGGTGGAGGCCATCGGATCAGTCCGACGCGTAGTCGGTGGTGTTGTCGTCCTGCGTCTGCGGCTGCGGGTTCTGCCCGTCGCCGCCACCGGACGTCGACGCTGTACCGACGGTCTTGTTCGTGCCGTGCTTGCCCATTTCCACCACCTGGCCGGCGGCGTCGGTGTAGAGGGCGGTTTGCGTCGCCGCGTCTAGCGCCACCGCGGCATACGGCGGCGGGCCGACCGGGAGCCGGTCGGTGACCAGCCTCATCGCCCACGGAGTTTTGGGTGCAAGCGTTGCCATGCGTTCGTCCTTCCTCTGTGCCTCATGCCGATAGCCGGACGGCTACCGCAGATGCAGAATCCGCTCCTGCCCCCACTTCTGACCAGTACCGTAGGTGTGGCGAACCGTCGCGAAAAGGCCACGCTCCGTGACGTTGAGGCGGAGAGGGGAGGCATCGGTGCCGAGCAGATCGGGCAATGCGCACCTGGCGCTGTGGATCGCGGCGACCGGCCTGTCCCACGGCGAGATCGCCCGCCGCACCGCCGCGGAAGGGATCCGCCAAGGTCACCCGCAGGTCGCCCCGGACGCCACCCGCATTCGCCGTTGGATCGACGGCGAACGCCCCCGCCCACCGGTCCCGTCCCTGCTCGCCAGGGTGATCTCCGACGCGGCCGGCCAGCCCCTCACCCCGAGTGACCTCGGCTTGACCGCCGCCGGACCCACACTGGATAGCATCCAGCTCCCGCTGCTGACCGAGGCAGCCGCCCAGACCCTGGCCGGATGGACCCAGATGGACCTCTTCCTCGACCGCCGCGACACCCTCAAGCTCGCCCTCGGCGCCCCGCTCATTCTCGCCGCCGAGCGGATGCTGGGCGGCACCGCTCGCCGGCTGAACCCCAGCACCAAGGGCTTCGACGCCGACACCACCGCCGCGCTGGAGGAGGTGACCACCTTCTTCACGAAGGCCGATGCCTCCAAGGGCGGCGGCCTCTACCGCTCCGCGATCGTCGCCCAGCTCGCCGAAGTCGCCCGCCGTATCCAGGACGGCGTCCCCGCCTCCCTGAAGACGCGGGTGTTCGCGGCGACCGCCGACCTTGCAGCTCTGGCCGGGTGGGTCAGCCACGACAGCGGTCGGTACGCCATCGCTCAGCGCTACTGGTCGTACGGCATCTATGCAGCCACCGAGGCAGAGCAACCCGACCGCGGGGTGGAGATCGTCACCCGCATGTCCCACCAGATGATCTACCTCGGGCATCCCCAGGACGCCCTCGGCCTCCTCGGCATCGCCGGGAAGAAGGCGACGCTGCCCGCGACCCGGGCACTGGTCGCCTCCCAGACCGGGAGAGTCCACGCGGCACTCGGCGACGAGCAGAGCGCCGAGCGGCAGTTTGGCGCCGCCGACGAGTTGGTGGCCGCAGGCCTCGGCGACGACGTTCCGCAGTGGGTGGCGTACTTCGACGCGGCCGAGCACGCAGGCGCCCGTGCGGTTTCCGCCCGTGACCTCTCCGGAATCCACGGCGATCACCGGCCCGCCAGCGTGTACTTCACCGACGCCCTGCGGCTGCGCAGGCCCGGCTTCGACCGGGTGAAGGTCATGGACCGGATCGGCCTGGCCGCCGCCCTGCTCGCCGAGGGGGAGCCCGAGCAGGGCGCCGCCGCTGCCCACCAGGCGCTGAACGACGCCGCCCGTGTGGACTCCGCCCTCGTGGCCTCCCGGCTGAACATCCTCCTGGACGCCGCCCGCCATTACCGCACTGGCGACATGGACGAGGTCCGCACCCGTGCAGCGGACCTTGCCGCAGCTCGGCCGACCACCGTCGCCGCCTGAGACCATCGAAGGCATGGGCAAGCACTGCCGACCCGGACCGCCGAATCAGCCGTCCCGCGCGATCCCCCACGCCGACGCCGACGACCCGCTCGCGGCGTACAACAAGCGACGCCGCCCGCCGCTGGACATCCACCGTCGGCACCGCCCCCTCCACGACGGTGGCGGACACCTACGCCCCGACGAGCCCCGCGCCCTAGAGGAATGGAACGGGTTTTCCTACGAGCCCGCCGGCACCGCCGCGAACCTCGCCGATGCCGTGAGGTGGGTGAACGAAGGCAGGGAAGAAGCCTGATCCCGGCCGCTCCTACGAGGGTGCCGTCCATCCCGGAAGCCGAGCCGTCGAGGGCGCCGACCTTGCGGCGGTAGAGGATCTGGGCCGTCTGCTCGGACTCCACGTCGAGCACAGCGGTGATCTTCTTGAACGTCAGCAGAGGCCTGTTCGTGCGCGCAGCCAACAGCGGAGCGGCCGGACAGGTGAGGTACCTGGCCGTCGCGGACGGACCAGCCCCTGCCTCCATTCGTTCCGAAGCCACTGGCGGGCTGATCGTCTGGTCGCCGTTCATTGGTGGCGCCCTCAAAAGGATGGCGGCGACTCACCAGAGGCAGAGGGGACGACCCGCGGCGATCGCTACTCGGAGGCGACTCATGATCTCAGCCTCGGATTCGTCGCGGGCCTGGCCGGCTCGAATCGTCGCCCCGATTGCGCGGGAGCGGCCAGCTGGGCCACGCAGGTCAGCCAACGGGCTACCGGGGTCTCTGCGCCGGGCCAGCCATTCGGCTCGGTTCTCCGCCGCCGTGCCGAGCCGGAGGTGTGCCGGCTGCTGGCAGGAGTGGTTGTCGCAGGTGTGGCAGACGGTCGGGCTGTCGGTTTCCCAGCCGAGTCGAGGGATGACACCGTGCGCGAGCTGGTATCCGAACAGATGGCCCGGCACCGTGCCCGTTCGCGTTCTACCCGGCCGCGACGCAGCCCTGAAGCTGGCGTGGCCGGTGCTTGAGACCCCCGCCGTCCAGAACCAGCAGTCCTCGGTTGACGGGGTCTGGTAGACCTTCGCCCAGTACCGGGCTTGTACGGACTCGTCGGCCAGCCAGCGCTTCCACTCAACAGATGGTATGCGGACGGGCGTTGGCTCGCCGATGAGCGAAAGTTGCTCGTCAACGTGAACGGGCCCGGCCCCGTTTACCGCCGAGAGCGGGAAGAGGCCGGGCCCGGAGTCGTGCTCAGGCGGCATCAGCTCGGCCGTCATCCGTCGTGACCGCCGGGGGCGGGGTGTCCAAGGTGAGGGAAGCCGCGCCGGCGGCATCCGGTCGAGGCTTACGGGATCGGGTGGGGCGGGGCCTCTCGGCGCGGGCCCGCAGCTCCTCGATGACCTCCTTCGCCCGTGCGGCGGTAACAGGCTTCGCCTCCCGTTCCAACTCCTCCGCCGGGACGCCCAGCAGTTCCGAGACCAACTCGGCGTCGTTGTCGAACAGGCGCAGGACGACAGCAGCGGCTTCCCGCGCGGTGACGTCGGCCTCTTCCTTCGCCCTTGCCGCCTTCGCCGCGGCCTCTCGTGCGGTCAGCGCGTTCGCGGCGGCCATTTCGCGCGTCTTCGCCTTCAGTGCTTCAGCAGCGCGAACCCGTCGCCGCAGCTCCGACGCGCTCACCGGCCCTGCTGAATTGGTGCTCATCCGTGCCCCCAGTCCTGTTCGAAATCAGTGCTCGTCGCGCGCACCGTAGGCACAGGTCCGCGGACATCTCGAACCACGAGTTCGTCGGGTGCCGTCGGGTGTGGAAAGGCTGTGCCTCCGGCGGGTCCTCCTCGGAGGGGGTGGGGGCTGGTCGGTTGGGTGCGGGAGCGTCGTGGTGCAGGTGGAGGCGGGGTTCCCTCCTCGGCCGGACACCCAGGGGGCGTACCAGGAACCCGGACACGGCGTCCAGGCCGAGCCGCTTCGCGGTCGCTTCGCGAGCCAGGACACCGCGCCCGGAACCCTGGTACGGCGGAGCTGTCCGACCGAGGAGGGAACCCCGCCCAGGCCCGTTGTGGCCGGGCCCGGCCGGGCGGGTGCGGGCGGGTGGGGGTGAAAAAGAGCAGGTCAGAGCCCATATCCAGGTTGACCCATCCCCTAGAACATGGTTTAATTAGTGATGTCGGAAGGGGAGGGCAACCCCCGACCGGCGCACGGCGGGCCGACCGGCCGCCGACAACCTCTCTCACCAGGAGAACGCACGTGAGCACCATGAAGGCGCCCGGAAAACTCGACACCATCCGCGCTCTGCTCGCCAAGGCGGAGGACCCCCGTACGCCGGAGTCGGAGGCGGAGTTGGCCCGGAAGCGGGCGTTCGAAATGATGGCGAAGTACGGCGTCGAAGAGGCCTTGCTGAGCGACGGGCAGCCGTCGCGGGACGCGGTCACCGCGCGGTACATCGACCTCCCCAACCCGTGGTCCATGTCTCGCGTCCGCCTTTTCTGCTTCATCGCGCAGAACGTCGGCTGCAAGGCCGTGCACATGGGCGTGCGGGGCAGCGTGCGCCGTGTTCACATCGTCGGCTACGAGTCCGACGTTCAGCGCGCCGAAGTCCTCTACACCTCTCTCCTGATCCAGATGCTCGGCGGGCTCAACGCGCAGGTTGTCCCGTACGGCGTCCGCAGTGCCCGAGCATGGCGTAACTCGTGGACCATCGGATTCATCGAGCGCGTCATAGAACGGCTCAAGGCGATCGAGCAGGCCGCCCGCGCCGCCGCCAGCGGGGAAACGTCGGCCACGGGCCGCAGCGGTGAACTCGTGCTGGCCGACCGCGACGCGATGGTGGAGGCCGCCTACCGCAAGGAGCACCCGCACGTCAGGACTTCGCGCGGCTCGTACAGCGGCAGCGGATACGGCGACGGAGCCGCCGCAGGCAACCGCGCCGACATCGGAGGCACCCGCCGCATCGGTGCCCAGACCGCCGGAGTGCTCGCAGCCTGACCACTCGTCCCCGCCGGGGCGGCAGCCCGCCGCCCCGGCCCCGCCCCCGGTGCGGTTCCTGATCGGCCGCGCCCCGGAATTTCGAAGACGCCCCGGAGGGCAAGCCGTGAAGATCGGCAACCACGAAGTGCTCAGCTTCCACACCAACCGCAGGACCGGCATGCGTACGGTGCTGCTCCACAACGGCGACGAATGGGTTACCGCCGTCGTCCCGAAGTCCTTCGGCCCCGACCCTTCCGAGTGGTGGCAGGGCCACTACCACGGTGAGAGCTACGACACCGCCCAGCAGGACTTCCTTGAATGGTCCGAACTGAACCAGGCCAAGCCCGCCGTCAGCCCCTCTTGACCCTTTCGCCCTTCCAGGAGAACGCCGTGCCCCAGCGTCGAACTGCGGCCACCCCCGCCCGCATCCTCACCGCCGCCGCCGACCACATCGAGCGTGTCGGGCTCTACCAGGGTGACCACCTCTGGCAGCCCGGCCGGATGGGCGACACCGCCCCGTGCACCGTGCTGCACGCATGGGAGCGCGGCGTGCGCTCCGTCCGGCCCCGTTGGTCCGTATGCGGAGAACCGTGGGACATCTTCCAGCGCGCTCTGTTCGACTCCCTTGTGGTGCTCAGCAACCAGGTCAACGGCCGCCCCGTGTCCGGGGTCCGGTGGCGAAAGCTGCGGCTCACGGAGGGCGCCTACCGGCGCACCCTCCTGTGGTGCTGGGGGGACGAGCCCGAGCGGACCACCGTCGAGGCCGCCGCCATGATCCGCACCGCCACAGCCCTGCACCCGAGTGACCGCGATCACAGCACCCCCGGTTGCCCCACCTCCAAGAACATGGTTTAATTAATGGTCTCGGAAGGGGGAGGGCAACCCTCCGACCGACACCCCACCGGGCCGAACGCCCGACGAACTCTCACCAGAAAGAGAAGGACCGATGACGAACACCAAGGCCCAGGCCGGCGTCCAGACCGCCCCTGCCCCGTGGCCGACCCTCACGGTCGCCGAGCTGGCCGCGCACCCCGGCAACGTCCGCGACATTGAGGCCCCGGCCGATCTGCTGGCGGACGTGAAGGACAACGGCGTCGTGGAGCCGCTGTACGTCGTGCGCACCCACGGCGACGTGCCGCAGGTTATCGACGGATTCCAGCGACTGGCCGCCGCCGTCGCCGCAGGGCTGGAGACCGTGCCGGTCACCCCGCGCCCCGTAATCCGGATCGACGCGCTTACCCCGCACCCGAAGAACGCCCGCGAAGACCTCGACCTCAACGCGCCGTTCCTGGAATCCCTCCGCATTGAGGGGTGCCGCATCCCCGTCAAGATCCAGCGACTTGACGGCGGAGTCCTCCAGGTCAACGACGGAAACCGCCGCTACCACGCCGCGACGGACGCGGGCCTTACTCACCTGCCGTACGAGTGGGAGAACGACGACCGCGACGCGGCCGGACAGTTCCTCGACATGATCACGACCGCCCAGCACCGCAAGAGCCTCACCCCGGCCGAGATGAACCAGGCGATGTTCAGCGCGGCCGAGGCGGGCGCGCAGGTCGGCCGCATCGCCAAGGCCGCAGGCGTACGGCAGAAGGACGTCAAGACCCTGGTCAAGGTCCGGTCCGACGAGAAGCTGTCGGCCGCCGTCAGCGGCGCGAGCAGCTACGAGTGGACCTTTGAGCACCTGGCTGCGCTCTCGGAGTTCGCGGACGACCCCGAAGCACTCGACGCGATCAGTAAGGCCGCCGCCAAGGTGCGCGCCAGCTCACGCGATGTCGAGTGGGCCATCGCCGTCGAGCGGACCAAGCGAGACAAGCGGATCGCGGCAGAGGCGCACCGCGCGGAACTGGAGGCGGCCGGGAAGAGGATCCGGGACGCCGAGGAACTGTCCGAGCGCGCCATGCCCGTGTCACGACTGCGCGGCATCAGCACCGAGGAGCACGCCGAGTGCAAGGGGCTTGTGTGGATCTTCGATGAGCGGAGGGGTGACCGCTATGAGCCCTACTGCTCCGCCCCCGGTCTGTACGGGCACACGGTGCCCGAGGGCAGCGGTGGCACGAAGACCGCTGCCGAAGTGGAGGCCGAGCGCGCGGCCCGAGCCGCCGTCAAGAAGGGGAACATCGACTGGGACGCGGCCGAGGCCCTTCGCCGCAAGTGGATCACCGACCTGATCAAGCAGCGCAACCCTGCGAAGACCACGACCAACACCCTGATCGCACACGTCAATAATGCTCTCCTGAACGGCAGTTGGGGCATCAGTGACGACCTGAACAAGGAGGGCACCACCGAGATTCTGGCCGGTTTCCTGGGGCTGAACCCCGCGCAGGCCAAGGACCGGGGCAGCTTCGCCGGGCACGTCGCCAAGGACCCCCGCAGGGCCCCGCAGCTTCAGTTCGCCGCCATCGCCGCCGTCCGGGAAAAGTGCGCGAACCGCGCCGCGTGGAGGACGGACGGCCAGCACGCCCCGTGGACACGGAAGCCCACCGGCCGCTGGTTCCAGGTGCTCGCGTCCCTCGGGTACCCGCTCACGCCCATTGAGCAGTCGGTCGTGGACGGGGAGCCCTACGACCCGTCGAAGAAGAAGCCCCGCGCGATCACGTCCGGCAGCGGCGCGCCGGAAGCCGAGCAGGAGTTCGGCACCGACGAGGAGGCGGGCGAGTCGGAAGCCGAGGAGGCCGACGACCCGGCCAGCGACGAAGAAGCCGCCGCCTAACCACCTCAGCCACCCGACGCCGGGGGCGGACCCCCGCCCCCGGCCACCCCAGGAGCCCACAGTGACCCGTACAGCTCTGTTCGAGACCCACGCCGACGACCACGGTTGCGGATGCGTCCCCGCCCCCGCCGAGCCCGACCCCGGAACCACCGCCGACCTCATGCAGGCCCGCGCCATCGCGGGCGGACTCGCGGAGTTCGGCATCGGGCCCCGCCGCTGGTCCGCCGCCTACGACCGCCAGGCCGCCGCCGTCGTCCTGCGAGTGGATACCCCGCGCGGACTGTACGCGCTCGCCATCCCGGCCCCCGGCCAGCCGTTCCCCGTCCGCCACCGGGGCGAGCGCATCGGAGCGCTGGACTGCCGCCGCACGTACGGCACCGCCGACAGCTACACCGCCGCCCTGTTCGCCGCGTTCCTGCGCGACCGCGCGGCATTCGACATCCCCGGCCGGGATGCTTGCCCCACACCCCAGAACATGGTTTAATTAATGGTATCGGAGGGGGAGGGCAACCCCCCTCCGACACGACGGGCCGCCAGTCGGCCCGACCCCGGCCGTACGCGGAGGGCAACCCGCTCGGCCCGGCCCGCGATTCCTCTCTCACCAGCAGGAGCACCCACGATGACCAGCGCAGCCATGCGTTTTTCCATCCCCGCGACCGCCCAGTCCCGCGTCCGTCAGCTCGTCGAGGCGACCAACGCCCGTGCCGCCGTCCACCACCTCAGCGCGTACTCGCTGGACATCTCCAAGCCGTTCCTTGCGGACTACCACGACATCGACGGCCGCCTGATCGGCCAGCGCCCCACCGTCACCGTGACGATCTCCGGTGACATCCCCCGTCACCACGGCTGGACCGTCATCGCCCGCCTGGACCACGACGAGGAGGGCGAGACGATCACCAGCCTGTTCCCCGGTCTGCCCGAGCAGGACGCCGAGGCCGCCCGCCAGTACCGCGCCATCGAGAACTTCTGCCACGGGTGCGCCGTCGCCCGGCACCGCACCGCTACCTACCTTGCCCGCCACGAGAACGGCGAGATGCGGCAGTTGGGCACGACGTGCGTCGAGCCGTACACCGGTCTGCCGATCAAGGGACTTGAGGCCCTGTGGCGGTTCGGCACGCTGAAGGACTCGGACTGGGACGGCGAGGGCGGCGGCATCCCGGCCGATCTCCGGGTCCCGGTGATCGAGGTCCTGCGGGTGACCGCCGCCATCGTGAAGACGGAGGGAAGGTTCTACAGCCGGTCCGAGCAGTGGAAGAACAAGATGCCGACCGCCGACGGCGTCGAAGCGTACTTCTTCGACCGCAAGGCCCCGATGGACTGGCGGGCCGCCATCGACGCCGACCCCGACGCGCCGACCACCGCCGCAGCCGTCCGGGCATGGGCCGTCCAGGGACACGGAAGCCTCTCCGACTACCGCCACAAGGTGGGCCAGTTGGCGAAGGGAGAGACCGTCGACCCGCGCCACCTGCCGACGCTGGTGTCCGCCATCGCGGGGTGGTACCGCGACCAGGAGAAGGAGGCCACCGAGCGGGCCGCCCAGAACTCCCGGCCGCAGGGCACCGTGGGCGAGCGGATCACCACCGCCGCCACCGTCACCACCGTGATCGAACTGGAGGGCCGGACCTACGGCTACCACGCCCAGCGCCGCCGACTGGTGAAGTTCCAGGACCCGAGCGGCAACGTGTTCGTCTGGTTCAGTTCCGCCGCCGACGTTCCCGATCAGGGGGACGAGGTCGAGCTGACCGGCACGGTCAAGGACCACAGCATCTACGGCGAGACCGCACAGACCGTGCTCACCCGGTGCCGCGTCGCCGCCCGCGAACTGGTCGCCGCGTAGCAGCACCCCGGCCGGGCGGGAGCCACCGCCCGGCCGGATCCCGGCCGCCGGGCCGTGGGGTGGGCGGCATCGAGCCGCCCACCCCACGCAGCGCCCACCATCCGGCGGGGCCGCCCATGTCGGCGGCCGGCGCCGGTCACCCGGCCCCGTACGAAAGGGCGTCCCTCCGGGACGGCTCAGCCTGGCCCGGCTCGGAGCCGGCCGGAACGTCCGGGCCGCGGACGGCCCTCCCGCCCCGTCCGGACGCCGGGCCGAAGGGCGTGCCCTTCGGGCACGACGGCGCTGTCCATCGCGCTCCGCACGATGACGGGCGGGACCTCTCCGAAGCCCTACGGCGCATCGCCGACCGCACCACCGATATCCCGAGGAACATCCCCCATGCCTGAGAACGCACCAGCCGCCCAGCATCAGGTTGTCCACCCCGGAGACCCATCTCCGCAGACCTGCATCCAGATCGCCCGGCAGGCCGCGATCCTTGCAGTCACCGCAGCCGACGACGCCATGACCGCCGTGTGCCGCAGCCGATCCGGCGCCGTCGCGCGCCTGGAGGCGATCATGCACGCGGCGCACAAGGAAGCCGTCGAAGCCGAGAGATGGGCCGATCGCGCCGAGCAGTACGCCGGCGACCTCACCATGCCGGACAGTGCCCCCTTGTACTGCGCCCGTGAGGCCGTCACCCACGCTGTTCGGGCGCAGTCGGCCGCCGAAGTCCAGACAACAGCCCAGGATTTGTGGGCCGAGCTGGAGCGAAAGCTGACGGCGGCCGAGTACGCCGAGCGGGAGACCGAACGTCGTCGGGAAGAGGCAGGGCGGGAGGCCGAGGAGCGCGCGGCCACCGGCATGGACGCGTACAACCGGGACCGGATGGTGATGAACCGGTATCTCGCCGAGGGCCACGTTGCCGAACTCGGTTGGACGGCGGGGCACGTCCGCGTCCTGGAGGCCGCCGAGTCAGGGCGCCTGTACTGGCGAGACGGGAGGGCCCGGCAGGCAGCCCGGCACGGCGTGTGGAACGGTGGCCGGCGGATCAGCCGCGACCGGACCGAGGCACTGTTCGCCGCACGGTTCCTCGTCGCCGTTCGCCAGGACGACGGCACCCGCGTACTGACCCCCAGCCCGATGGGCCAAGTCGCCCTTGAACTGGCCCGGCTGCACCCCGCCGGACTCCACGACAGCGACCAGGCCGCCTACGAGGCACGGTTCGCCCGGGTCCGGCGACGCCACAAGCGCCGCGACGACCAGAAGGCCGCAGCCCGCGTGCTCCCACCGCTCGATTCCAGCGCCCGGAACCTGTACCGGAAGCCGGTCACCCTCACCGAACAGCGGGCCCGCGCCGAGCGCGACGCCGCCGACCGATGGGAGGACGAGGGCGGCCACTGCCACGGCACGCACACGCCGAGCCCCGCGGTGAACTTCGTCACGAGCCCGCCCGCCCGGCTCATCCTGCCCCGGCACCGGCACACCGCCGTGCAACCCGCCCTCTGGTGACGGTGACGCATCCAGGGCGCCATCCGGCCAACCGCAATTCGCCGAACGGCTTCGTCGGGTGCCGTCGGGTGTGGAAAGGCTGTGCCTCCGGCGGGTCCTCCTCGGAGGGGGTGGGGGCTGGTCGGTTGGGTGCGGGAGCGTCGTGGTGCAGGTGGAGGCGGGGTTCCCTCCTCGGCCGGACACCCAGGGGGCGTACCAGGAACCCGGACACGGCGTCCAGGCCGAGCCGCTTCGCGGTCGCTTCGCGAGCCAGGACACCGCGCCCGGAACCCTGGTACGGCGGAGCTGTCCGACCGAGGAGGGAACCCCGCCCAGGCCCGTTGTGGCCGGGCCCGGCCGGGCGGGTGCGGGCGGGTGGGGGTGAAAAAGAGCAGGTCAGAGCCCATATCCAGGTTGACCCATCCCCTAGAACATGGTTTAATTAGTGATGTCGGAAGGGGAGGGCAACCCCCGACCGGCGCACGGCGGGCCGACCGGCCGCCGACAACCTCTCTCACCAGGAGATGAACGATGAACACGCGTCTCACCGTCGCGGAACTGTCCCACCCGATCGCCCTCGAACTCGGCGGGAATTGGCGACCGCAGCCCGCGCGTCACGGCGTCCAGGAGCTGGACCACGCCGCCACGTTCACGCACCTGGACGGCCGACAGCTCCACCTCTCCGAGCGGTTCGACGACCCCGGACACCTGCACATCCGGGGCGCGTTCCCCACCACCGATTACCCGTTCCGCAGGGGCGAGCGCGACACGGTCCGAGTCGACATGAGCGAGGACCCGGCAAACATCGCGGCCCGGATCGCCGCAGATCTCATCCCCGTGCACCGTGACGTTCATGAGCGCGTGAAGGAGCACAACCGCGCACAGGCAGAAATGTGCCGGGACGTCGAGGCAGCCGCACGCGATCTCTCCGCCCGACTCCCCGGAGCGCGCACCCGGATCGACGGCACAACCGCCCTTGTCTACATGAATCTTGAACCGGGCGAAGTCCGCATCGGACTCGACGGTGACACCGTGAGTCTCGTACTCAACGACGTCCCCCGGATCATCGCCGACGCCGTCGTATTCGCGGTGGGCCGATTCCTGCCCCACGTCCAGACTCCCGAGGGAGAACGCGGCGAATACGTCGACGGATACACCCTCTAACTCCCCCTTCGTTACGGCGGCGCGCTGCCAGCGCGCCGCCCCCCCCAGAAAGGCCCCAGGATGAGCGCCGACATATTCGTGATCGAGCCGCAATGGATCGTGCAGGCCCCGCACCTCCGGTGCACCCTCAAGCGCGCTCTTGCGCTCCAGGCCGCTCACAACGTGTGGTCCGGAACCGAGCACATCAACAATGCCGTAGAGATGGCCTACGGCGATCTACTCCCAGACTCCGGCCGATGGGAGCTGACCCTTTCCCAACTTCGCACACTGAAAATCGCCATCGAGTGGCGCAGGGCCACGCAGGCGGCCAGCGGAAAGAAGACTGCCCCCAATATCCTTGAGCGCTGGACACAAATAGAGGACGAGGTCATAGCCACATATCAAGACGTGAGTGAAGCGGAGTTGTACTGGATGTAGGGGTTGCCGATCACTCAAGAACGTGGTTTAATTAATGGTATCGGGAGGGGGAGGGCAACCCCCCGACCGACACTCCCGAGGGCCAGCCGGCCCCGGACGTCTATCTCTCACCAGGAGGACCGCGACATGCCCCGCAAGCCGAAGATGACCGACGAAGAGCGCCGGGCCTACTCCGCCAAGATGCGCGGCGAGCTCGAATCTGTGATGGATCGTGCGTACGGGGCGATGGTCAGCAGCGAAGACTTCTGGGCCACCGTTATGCGCACGGCCGCGAACCTCACCCACACGGACCGCGACGACCGCAGCCCCACCAACTGCATTGCCGTCGCGGCCCAGCACCCCAACGCCACCCACATACTCAGCTCCGGCGACTGGCGGAAGGTCGGACGCTTCCCGGCCAAGGGCTCCACCTCGCTCCGTATCTGGACGCCGATCAAGCGGCGGCCCGAGAGTGGCCAGGAGGCCACGGCCGCAGCCGCCGACGGCGGGCAGCGGGAGGCCGCCGACGAGGCCGCCGGGGGTGAGGCGCGCAGGGTGTCCGGCTTCAAGGCCGGACCGGTTTTCGACATCAGCCAGACCGACGGCGACGCCTACGAGCCGCCCACACCCGCGCGGTTCACCGTCGAAGATGTCTGGGCCGCCATCTCCGGGGCCGATGGAGTACTCGACGCCGACGGGGAGTGCGACTACGCCGTCCGCCTCCACCTCTACAACTCCGCGCTTCGGCGCATCAGCGAACTTGACGCACCCGTGTACGGGCAGCGCGAAGCGGAAGTTGCGTCCGCCGCCCACGTCGCCGCGCTCATCCTCGGAATCGCTCCGGGCCCCGCCGTAATGCCGCCGCTCGCGGGCATCATCACCGACGGCAAGAAGCCCCCGGTTCACGAGGCCGCCGTACGGGCCATCGAGACCGGCCGCGCCATCGCAAGCACAGTCCGGGCCGCCGCCGAACGCCGCCGCGAACTTGCCGTAACCGGTTGACCCGAACCCAAGAACATGGTTTAATTAATTGTGTCGGAAGGGGGAGGGCAACCCCCCGACCGACACCCCCGCCGGGGCCGACCGGCCCCGGCGGAACCTCTCACCAGACAGGACACGACATGCTCACCACCGACCAGAAGCCCACCGTCCAGGACTTCCCCACCGCGACGCTCGTGATCGCCGGACCCTGGTTCCGGGGCCACCAACTCGACACCCGCCCGGCCGTCGTCGTCGGCCCGTTCGGCGGGCCGGAGTTCGCGGACGAGGCCACCATGTCCGTGGTCTGGTACTTCACCCTCGGAGCCCCGCAGCCGGGCGACTCCGTCCAGGCGATGTTCCCGCACGAGCTGACCCCGCTGGACGACACGCTCACCACGATGCACCAGGACACGTTCCGCGACATCGTCCGCAGCCTGCGCCGGGGCCGGTTCGCCTACGACGACGGGGACGCGCTCCGCGCCGCCGTCCGCCAGACGTGGCGCGAGCGGACCGGACTGGCCGACGCCGCCCCGGCCGCCCGCCACACGCTCCACCGCAGCTGACACCGAGGCCTGCCGGTCCGGGGGAGGGCAACCCTCCGGACCGGCAGGCCCCCAGCACCCCAGCGGACACCCCTTCGGGGCGGCAGCACATGGCCCGGTGCGTTCACCGCCGCCGGCCGACTCCGCCGCAGGCGGCTCCGCCGACCGACGACGGGCACCGGACCGCAGCGGACGCGCCCCGCGGGGGCGCGACTGCCCCTGCCGCCGCGCAGGCGCGACGACCCGCGAGCCGATCGTCCCTCACGGCCCGCGCCGGGGGTGCAGCGCCGCTGCCGACGCACGGTCCGCCCTGCGGCCGGACCACAAACTCTCACCAGAAAAGACCAGTTCAGTGACTATCGAGATCACCCACACCCGCCGAGAAGGCACCCTGATCGAGGGGACCAGCCGGGACGACGGATCGGCCGAGATCCTGCGACTCCGTGAGTACGGCCGCACCCAGCGCCAGCCCTTCCGCTGGAGCAGGAACCTTGACTGCTGGTACCTCCCGCACAGCCGCGACCACGCCACCTACACCCCCTCGCTCGAACGCCTCGCGCAGCGACTCCGGGAGAAGGGGTTCGAGGTCACGCTGACCGTCGACAACGCCGACCGCCGGAGCTTCAGCGAGGCCGAGGAGGAGCGGGAGGAGAGGGCCGAAGGCCGGGCGGACCGGTTCGGGGGGTACGCCGCCAGCGCCGCCCAGTCCTCCGAGGCCGCGCACCGGAAGAGCCACGACATATCCGAGCGGTTCGCCTTCGGTCAGCCGATCCTCGTCGGTCATCACTCCGAGGGCCGCGCCCGCCGCGATCACGCGCGGATGGACGACGCGATGCGCAAGAGCATCAGCGAGCACGACCGCGCCGCCCACTGGAGCGGCCGGGCGCAGGCCGCCGCGAACTACCAGCAGTTCAAGAAGGACCCCGGCCGCACGCTCCGCCGTCTCGACAAGCTGCAAGCCGACCTCCGCGCGGTCGAGAAGTGGCAGCGCGGCCAGTCCGCCAAGGGGTTCTCCCGGAACCCGGCAGACCCGGAGCTGGAGATCGAGCACCAGGAGCTGGCCGAGGAGATTGCCCACTGGGAGAAGGTCATCAAGGACGCCGAAGCCGAAGGCTTCAAGGTGTGGTCGCGGGCCGACTTCAAGCGCGGTGACTTCGTTCTCTACCGCGGAACCTGGTACGAGGTCCTGCGGGTCAACCCGAAGTCCGTGACCATCCCGCACATCCACAACAGCACCGGCAAGCGCATCGTCCGCGCCACCGGCAACCAGCACGACGACTGGACATGGACTGCCCCCTACGACGGCGTGTCCGGGCGTAAGAGCGCCGACGAGATGCAGCCGCCGCCCCAGGCCCCGGGCACCGAACCGCAGGAACAGGCCGAGCAGTCCCCGGCGGTCGAGGAACAGGTGCCGGTCGGGAAGCCGACCGCCGCAGCGACCCCGGCCGCGTGGGCGAACTGGCCGGACGGCATGGCGCTGGTGCTGATCGCTTCGAAGGGCTCCAGCCGCTCCCGCAAGCGGCGTGCCCTGTGGGCGATGACCCGCCGCGAAGCACAAGCCGTATGCGGCGACCCCCGCACCTCCGGCCGCTCCTACATGCTCATCTGGACCGACCGGCCCGGCACCGAGGGCGCCGACTGGGAATGGGTCCCGGACAACGGCAGCCACGCGCCGGTCCTCAGCGAGCTGGGCATCACCCCGCGCCGTGAGTGGACCGCCGCCCCGCAGGCCCCGGCGGCCGCGGCCGCGTAACCGCGCCCCCGCCCGCCCGGCGGCCGACCGCGCCGGGGCGGGCCCCCTCTCTCACCAGAACAGGGCACCACCATGACCACGCAACTCCTCGAACGACCCGCGACCATCACCGTCCCCGACACCGAAGCGGGCAGGCTCATCGTCCCCGCGACCGGGGGCAGCGCCACCGTCCCGACGTACCGCGTCGGCACCCCCGACATCCAGTGCCGATACCCCGTGATCATCGGCGACGACCAGGTCATCGGCCGCGCCTACCGGTGGCACCGAGACTGGCTCGTCCTCACCACCGCAGGCGAACGCAACCTCCGCCGCCCGCCCAAGGGAACCCCCGGCACCGACATGGCCGCCGCCCACCTTGCCGAGGAGTACGCCGCCGGTCGGATCGGCGCGGTCCCCCTGGAACAGGTGCTCGCCGAGGCCCCCACGCCGTTGTGCGGACCGGTGCCCCTCCTGCACCCGCGGATGCCGGTCAACGATCGCAACACCGAGGGCGCGCAGACCGCATTCGCAGGACTCGCGGCCCACTACTGGCGGGCAGTGCTCACAGGGTTCCCCGGCAGCGATAACCACTGGTACCTCACCTGCGAATTGTGCGACTGGGAAGGCCCGAAGTTCTGGAGCCACCTACGCGGGCGCAACGGAGAGCCGCCGAGCGCGCGCCGCCACAAGGGCGGATGCATCGGAGAGGACCAGGTCCGCCGACTGATCCCCGCCTACCACTAGCAGCCCGACCGAGGGGCGGCGGCCACGTGCCGCCGCCCCCGCCCTTCCCGAAGGACAGCACCGTGCCGACCCACCACACCCCCGAAAGCATCGTCATCGCGGACACCCCCGCCGCCATCCTGGAATGGGCCGCCCGCCACATCGAACACGTCGGCATCCACCAGGGCCCGCACCTGTTCGACGGTCCCGGCCGCACCGCCACATTGCCGTGCTGGCCGCGCGGCGCCCTCCAGGTCGCCGCCGGCCACGGGCGGGGAGCCGCCGGCCGGACGTACGACTGGGACCGCATCGACCGCGCACGCGACCAGGCGTTCGCCCTCCTCGCGGAAACTCTCGCCGGTCACCCCGTCGACGCCGCCGACCCCACCGCCGCCAAGGCCCTGCACCGCGACGTCATCGACCGGTGGAGCGCCGAGCCCGGCCGTACCGCCGCCGACGCCGCCCGCGCATTCCGCACTGCCGCCGCCCGCGCCGAGCACGCCCTGTTCTGACCCCGAAGCCCGCCAGCACCCCGAGTCACCGAAGGCCCCGCGATGGACGAGACGACACAAGACCGAAGCACCACCAGGACACCGAGCCGCCGAGGAGCCGCCACCCCCAGCCGGGACGGCGTCCACCGAGTAAGCGTCCCCCTCCACCCCCGGCTCAGCGCGACCGAGCTGATCCGCGTACTCCTCGCGGCCCCCGGGGAAACCGACCTCTCCGCCCTCGACCCCGTACAGGTCCGGTCGCTCATAGCCGACGTGCTCACCCACCACGGCTATGACGTGCTCGACCGATCCCCGTATTACCCGGAACTCGACCGCCACCAGGACGCCCGCCGCGCCGTCCGCCGCGCATACGGGCCCCGGTTCCTCGACGCCCCCGGCGAACAGGCCGCGCTCGCGGACCCCCTCCGCGAAGTGCTCGCCGCCGGAAGCAGGACGTCGTGACCGCCACCGTCGCCGAGCCAACCGGAGCACGGGCAAGGCAGACGCACTACTGGCGAGTGCGCAACGCACGGACACGACACCGACCCGAGAGCGCGGCCCAGGCGTGGCACATCCAGCCCGGACACCCCGGCGGCGCCTACTGCGACCTCGGCCATGAACTGGACCCGCCCGCACACCACACCCCGACCCTGCTCTCCCGCAGGAGGCCGACCGGCCACCGGGGGGACGAGCAACAGTTCCGCGGCGGATGTCTCGCGTGCCAATGGGAAGGCCCCGTGCGCAGCGGCGACGGGTTCGGGCACGGCGACAACGAAGCGGTGGAGGACGCCCACGACCACTGCTTCCCCGGCTGGCGAACGCTGCCACCGATCACCACGGTCGGAGACCGATGGAGGATCCCGAGGAGCCGACGCCGCTGGCGTCAGCTCACATCCCAGTACCCGGCGGGCTGGATCGACCAAGGCGCCCCTGTCGTGGCGTGGCGCCAGTACCGCCGCGAAGCCCACGCCCCGCCGCATGCGGGCCGCCCCCGCTACGAACTCCGCATCCCCCCACAACCCGCCGACCGCGTCGGGCGCCCCACAGATCAAGGGGCTCTCTTCTGATGACCGCCGTCCTCCGGATCAGGGCTCCGCCCCACTCGATCCAAAGGTGGTTTAATTACCCCGCCGTCAGCGGAGCGGGCAACCTCCGACCGGCCGTGCGTCCCACAGGGCGCAACGCACCCCAGACAACAGATGACGGCCAGCGCACAAGGGCAACAAGGCGCTGGCCGTCGGTGTCTCTCTCACCAGAAAGACCACACCATGCTATGCGACCGACACCCCGACTGTCCCCAGCCCGGCGACATCGCCCAGCTCAGAGGAGGTAACAGCATCGGCGCCGACCCCAACGACAGCTTCGTCATCGTCGAGGACTTCCCCCCGACCGGCCGGCACCTCGTGCTCAACCTCCCCGTCGACCACCCCGGCCGCTCCGACTGGGCCGCAGCCGTCCCCCTGGCAGACATCGCCACCCTCACCCGGCTCGAACCGGCGGGCAGCCGTACGTGGGCGCCGGCCCCAGACCCGGACGACATCCAGTGACCGCGCCGAGCGGCCACGACCGCGACCAAGAACAGGAGGCGACCGTGTCCCCGAAGACCGGCCGCACGCTCTACTCGCGCGCGGACCTGCGCAAGGTCCACGGCATCAGCGAGCCGACCCTTCAGAACCTGTGGACCGACCGGGAGAACAACGGGCACCCGCCCGTCGCGGACACCATCGACGGTGTCATGCACTGGGACGGCGACGTTTGGGCGACGTGGCACCACGAACTTCAGCGGCAGCGGGCCGCCGCCGCCACCACCCACCCGCCGAAGCTAGACGGCGACCCCGAAGAGATGGTCGGCCCCGCCGAAGCCGCGAAGGTCTGCGGGTTCGCTGACTCCGCCACCGTCTCCCACTACGTCAAGAACCCGCCCGAGGGATGGCCCGAGCCCGACGGCTGGGACGAGCTACCGACCCGGCGCCGCCCGAAGTGGAAGCGCTGGCGCCTGTGGCAGTACCTCGCGGACCGCAAGGGCCGCGGGCACGCCGGCGGCCGCACTGCGGGTCGCAAGGGCCTGGCCTACCCCTACCAGGGAGACGAGCGGCTGACCCTCGCCCGGCAAGCCATCGAGGCAAACCCCAAGGCCACGAACGCCGAGTTGATCCCCCAGCTCCTCGGGCTGACGGAGAAGACCTACTCGCGCCCGACCTGGAACAACATCATCAAGTCCGCCCGCGAGCACCCCGGGGAGTGACCCATGCCCGACACCCGATGCCCGCGCTGCGGTGGCCCGCTCGGTGAACGGTCCGCTCGATCCCGGATCACGGTTGACCGTGACGTTCGGATCTGCGCCGTTTGTGGGACCGAAGAAGCTGTTCGAGATGCCACCGGGCAGACACCAGTGCCGTTCGGTGATTGGCCGGTGAAGTAGACGGTGTACATGGGGAGGGCCCCACCCCTCAGAGGGGTGGGGCCCTCCCCATGTGCGTGTCCGTTCAGGGCCGCGGGCGCAAGGGAGTGGCTGGGGGAGCGCCGTCCGGGGCGTCGTCGGTGGGGGGCTCCGTCAGCCAGCGCCACAGCCGTCGCCGCAACGCGGCGACGGCCCGCCGCTTCAAGTGCGCCGCCCATGACCGGATGCGCCGCGCACGTTGGCGAACTCGTGGGCCGTAGTGCGCGAGGAGCACGGGCATCAGCAGCAGGGAGAGGAGCAGCAGGTAGAGGAGGAGCCAGTGGGACGTCTTCACGATCAACCTCACGCGGGTCTCGGTACCCCCGCGCGAAGCTATGCAGCGAGGGCGAACTCGGTCGGGCCGGGAACCGGGCCCACTCCGGGAGCGCGGGGGACGCGAGGGGCCGCCAGCCGTAGGACACCGCAGGGCGAGCACTCGTTGGGTGGAATGGCGACGAGATGCCCGGTGAACCTGACACGGCCGGCCAGGAGACGCCACGCGAGGTGCAGCAACAGAGCTGAGAGGGCGTACGCGTCGTCCGCGATGTGGGTGGCCTCAACCGCCGTAGGAGCACGGCCGTCTCGGCTCAGCCGATTTAGGCGTGTAGTTAGTCGGCTGACCAGCATCTCGAAGAGAAGCCGGGTCTTTCCTGAGCCGGCGGCCAGACGAGGGAGTCCGTCCAAGGGGGCATACCGGTGGTATCCGTCGAGCATCACAATGCGGTAGGGGGGCGGCGTCGGCGCAAGTCCGTGAAGCAGACCAGAAGCGCTGGACGGGATACCGCCGGCTTCCTCCGACGTTCGGAGGAGGAGGCGGGCCACGTCATCACCAGCCATCAGGCGGCTGGACCCGGCCCCCCATTCACTGCGTACGGAGTCCCCCAGGTCACGCAGCCATTCGCTGACCGAAGCCAAAGCTTGGAAGCGGCGCAGGCCGTGGGACACCATGTTGGTCACCAGCAACACACCATGCCCCGCCTCGCCCGGGGCATCGCTGCGGATCGCCGGGTGGATGCCAAGGTCCGCCAGGGAGTGAGACCACATCGCCCGCCACGCCAGCGTAGCGGTACGCGCTGCGGGGGCTGGCTGAAGGCGGGTGGTCATGGGGGAGAGGCTACGTCATCACCTCGTACGGCGCCCCGATCAAGCTGAGTTGGAGAGTCATCAGCGGATGAGCAGACTCGTCCGCTCCAGGTAACAGTCACACCAGCGCCCTGCTAGCGACCTACCCGACCCTTCAGGTCGACTACCTCCTTGAGCTGCGAGGTTCTTCCTTTTGCCACATCTCGACTTCAAATCGGAGGACCAAGGTATCGTCACTTCGTGACGATACAATCAGCCAAGACGGCCGGAACTGACCGGATGAGGGCGGGGGGTGAGTGGGCCGATGGGATGGGTGACCATGATCGGCCCCTCCGACGAGCAGGTTGAGTACCGCCTTACCGGCGGCCACGGATGCGGGAAGTCTGTCGCGGTCGACGCCGCGCCGCTCATTGCCGCCATCGAGGCGAAGGCCGAAGCCGCAGGTGCCCCCCTCGCCTCCCTCCTCGCGAACCGCGAGGCCAAGCGCGCCTTCTTCCGCGCCCGCGGACTCCTCCGCAGCAAGGGCGCTGCGCGGTTCACCGGGTTCGACGCCGTCGAAGTCGCCGCAGCAGCCGGGCTCGACGCCCACGACCTCTACGGCGAACAGGCCCTCCCCGCCCGGAGCGCGGACGGACAGGTGGACTACCACCTGGACGCCAGCGAACGGCCCCTGGTCTGGATCGGCGGCGGGCTCAGCGAGTTCGGCATCGTGCCCGGCAGCGTGCTCGCCCCCGAGCAGTTCCCGGCCGCCCGGCGCCTCATGCTCGGGGAAGATCCCCGGACCGGGCAGACTCTCGTGGACCCCAAGCTGGCCATCGCGCCGGCCGCCAAGCTCCCCGCCGCTCCGCTGGCCCGCGCCATCCGCCGCGCCGCCGCCGAGCGCAGCGTGAATCCGGCCTCCTTGCTCGACTCCAAGCGCAAGCAGGACGCTTTCCGCCGGATGGAGAGCCAGCTCAAGCGGTTCGGGGAGTCACATCGTGTCCCCGTCTCGACGGTGCTGAAGCTCGCCGAGGCAGTCGGCATCGACGCCGTCGACCTCTACGGCGAAGACGTGGTGGAGAAGGCCGTCGCCGCCGAGGCGGGCGGCCACCTGGACGCCCGTGCACTCCTGCGTGCGGTCGAGGCCCGCGCCACCGAGACCGGCCAGCAGCCCGCCGACCTGTTTGACGCCGCGTCCATGAAGCGCCGGTACGCCCAGACCGAAGGCGAGGGTGCACGCCGTCTCCGGGACCTACCGATGGACGTCCGCGAAGCCGTCGCGATGGCCAAGGCCGCAGGGCTCACGCCCGAGGAGGTGTGGGACGCCGAGGAGATCAAGGCCGCGCTCCTCGAAGGCCGCGTGCAAGTCGGCAACCGCGGTGCCGACGTCACCTTGGACCTGGCGAAGTCGAAGTCCGCGTTCCTCGCGTACGCGCCCGAGGAGATCGCGGCTCAGGTCGAGGGCATCTACACGGCCGCCGGCCGCGAATCCATCGGCGCCCTGGAGCGGTGGACCGCGTACGCCATGCGCGGCCACCACGGCGACGGCGAAGAAGCCAGGACCGTGAAGACGAGCGGGTTCTCCGGCTGGATGATGGTCCACCGTGCCGCCCGACCCGTCGACGGTGCCCCGTACGGCGACCCCCACTTTCACCTGCACTTCACCCTCGCCAACATGGTCAAGGGCACCGACGGCAAGTGGTCCACGATGGCCAGCGGGGGCCGCGACCTCCACCGGCACACCCGCGCGACCCAGTCCCTCATGAACGCCCGCATCCGCCGCGAGCTGACCAACGAGTTCGGCATCAGCTTCCGCCGCGAGGAGCGGACCGGCGCGTGGGAGATCGCGGCGATTCCCGAGGCCACGATCCGGCTGTTCAGCAAGCGCGACAGCCAGGTCCGCGAGCTGCTGACGAAACTCGGCATCGACTACGACAGCGCCACGACCCGCGAGCGCACCGCCGCTTCCACCGCGTCCAAGGCCGCGAAGAACGGCGAGGCCGCCGGGGTCGGGGACGATGTTCTCCGCGCCTACTGGCAGGCCGAAGGCCGTGCGGCCGGAGACGACCCCGACGCCATCGCAGCCAGCGCGATGGAGCGAGACCGACCGGAGCAGAACCCCACCCTGGACGAGCTGTGCGCCCAGGTCTTCGACCCCAAGACCGGCTTGACCAGCCACTCCAAAGAGTTCACGCACGCCGCCGCCATCTCCGCCGTGCTGGACGCGCTCCCGTACGGCGTCGCGGACGCCGCCGAAGCCGAACAGCTCACTAACTCCGTACTCCGGCACGCCGGCTACGCGGTCCAGCTCAACCCGAAGGGCGCCCAGCACTTCGCGCACGCCGACCGGTACACCACGGCGGACGTCGTGGCCGCGGAGACGTTGATCGTCTCCGAGGCGGAGAGGCGCCTCACCGAGCAGGCCGGGGTAGTCAGTAGCGACACGGTCGACATGACCCTGTCCACCGTCGAAGCCCAGCACGGCGGCAGCTTCACGTTCTCCGACGAACAGCGTGCCGTCCTCGAACGGCTGCTCACGGCCGGGCACGGAATCGACTCCGTCGAAGGCATCGCCGGATCGGGCAAGACCACGATCATGGACACCGCGCGGCAGGCATGGGAGGCCCACGGTCTCGTCATCGCCGGCGCGAGCACGGCCGCCGTCGCCGCCGCGAACCTGAAGGCCGAAGCGGGCATCGAGTCGCGCACCCTCGCGTCCTGGCTCACCGGCATCCGCAACGGAGGCTCCGGCCTCACCGGCGTGGACGTGTTGGTCGTTGACGAAGCCGCGATGTGCGATGACCGCGACATCGCCGAACTTCTCGCCCACGCCGCTGAGACCGGCACGAAGATCGTCGGCATCGGTGACCCCAAGCAGCTCCACTCGCCCGGCATCGGCGGCAGCTTCGCCGCCGTACACCACATCGTCGGAGGGCTCAGCCTCACCGAGAACTTCCGCCAGAAGGACTGGGCCGAGCGCCGCGCACTGGAACTGTGGCGAGACGACAAGCGCGTGGAAACCCTCCGCACCTTCGCCGGGACCGGCCGCGTGCACGCTCTCGCGGACAAGGACGCCACCCTCGCCGCGATGCTCACCATCTGGGCAGACAAGCGGGCCGCGCACACCGACGACCACACCGCCGTGCAGCAGCTCCTCATGCTCGCCGCCACCAACGAGATCGTGGAAGAGCTGAACGCCGGCGCCCGCGCGCTGCGGAAGGAGAACGGCGACCTCACCGGTCCCGAGCACGTATACGCGCTGCCTGGTGGCGGTGAGCTGACTCTGTCCGTCGGTGACCAGGTCCTCCTACGTATCAACGACTACCGGGGCAAGAGGAGCCGAGGCGCGAGCGAAGACGTCCTGAACGGCTACCGCGGAATCGTGCGCGCCGTGGACGAGGAACGCCGCGTGCTGGTCGAGTGGCGCGAGGGGACCGACGACGGCCACCGTGACGTTGCCGAATGGGTGGACGCCGACTACATCGCACAGGGCGGACTCAGCCTCGGATACGCGATCACCGGCCACAAGTCCCAGGGACTCACGGTCCAGGAGGCCCTTGTCTACGGACCCGGCGCGCAGGCGAACGCCCTCTACACGATGATGAGCCGCGACAAGAAGGAGTCCCACCTCTTCCTGCCGCTCTCCGTCTACGAGACCGACGCCGACCGCGCCCGCCATGGCGACGCACTCACCGACCAGGAACAGCTTGACCGCGCCGTCGCGGGTCTCATCCGCGAGATCGAGAACGGCACCGAGGAACGCATGATCCTCACCGATCTCCCGAAGAACTCGGTCCCCGCCCACGTCCGCCAGGCCGTAGCGGACCTCCAGACCCAGCGTGGATTGGGAGCCCAACGTCCGCATGCGGAAGACGGTCCCGATGAAGTACTTCTGCCAGCGGGCCGACCTGGCCTGAGCACTGCCGAGCGTTCCGCAACGTCGGCTGCGGATGCCATGTCTCCAGGAGATCGACCTTTCGCGCACCTCAGTAATTCGTCCCTGCGAGAAGCGATTCGCAAGGCGATGGTGGCGGCCCGTGCGACCGGGGCAGCAGCAGAAGAGGCCGGGGCAGCAGCCGATCGCGCCACGCAGCAAGCCCAGGCGGGCACAGGCTCGAACGTGCTCGCCCTCAGGCGGAGACGCGACGATGTGGCACACCGAGCTACTGCGATCAGCGACGTGCAGGCGAAGCAAAGAGTGCTCACCGAGCGCACTGCGGGCCTTCAGGATGCCGAGAAGCGCCTTGACGGGCTGGAACGCCAGCTGGCCGCCAGAGGCCGATTGGGGTGGCCGGTGCTGCGGGGTGATGCCCGAGCCACAGTGGAAGCCGGTCGCGACGATCTGCTCCGCGGACACGAAGAGAGCCGTCGTGAGCTGGAGTGGTTGCAGGGGCAGATCAAAGGATTGATGGAGGCCGCGGGCCCTGCGAGCGAATTCGAAGTCATGCTTGCCGAAGTGAACATGTCTGAGCAGGAGGTGGCGGTTCTCCTACGCCGCGCCCAAGAGAAGGACAACCAGAGCGCCCAGCACCTCCGAACGGAGGCAGTCAAGATGAGGAGCGTCGCTCGTGGTGCTGAGCACCGAGTGTCTGGGCTCGAAAGGGAGATGGCGCTCCGTGCTCAGGGCGGTGGGCAACCGGCGGTGGTTGAAGAGCCACACCTCTCGTTCGCCCCGAAGCCGGCACCTCCCTTTACCTTCCGGGCCGCGACTGACCTCCCGCGACCCCGTGAGACTCCAGAGACCGAGCCGGACTCCCCGCTGATGTAGGTGAACGCGTGGGAACTACCCGAAGGACGCGTCGTTCGGTGAGGGGGAGGGCTTCGGAAGCACGGATAACCCCACTCCATCGGCGGAGCGGAGTTCGTCCGTGCCCCTACGGAGCCGACCGCAGGTACTGTTCTGTTGTCGACGCAGAACAGGAGCCAGTATGCACGCTCTGCCCGAAGACGACACCGGTGTGAGGATGGCCCGGTTGCGCCGCGAACGCCATCTCACTCAACGAGCCGTCGCAGACTTGACCGGGATCCCGTACAGCACGTACACGAAGACAGAGCAGGGTGTCATTGCGGCCACCCCACACGTTGTCGCTGCTTTTGCTCGCGGCCTCCGCATCGAGGTCGCCACAGTCGTTGGCCAGCCCTACACGGACGAGTTGCGCACGGATGAACTCGACATCCTGATACGGCCTATCAGGGAGGCGCTGGACATTTACGACCTCGGGGCAGACTCTGACGTTCGCCCCCGAGCTCTCGATGAGCTCAAGAGTGACGCCGATGCGCTTCTGGTGGCTGTACGCGCCGGTGAGATCAAGAAAGCCGCCAGTAGTGTCGCCGGGCTCATTGAGGAAGCCACGACGGTAGCCCAGACGTTGAGTAGCACGGAGGGGTGGCTGACACTCGCGTCCTTCTACCGCACGGCCTACGACGTTGCCGCCAAGCTTGGATTTCCCGATCTTGCGCAGCTCTCGCTCGCACGCATGAACTGGGCTGCGGAACGAGGCTCCGATGCTGTCCTCGGCGGCATGTATCAGTATCTGCGTGCTCTGAGCTACCTGCGCGAGGGGAAGTTCGAGATCGGCCAGCGCCTCGTCAACAAGGGGCTGTCCACCCTCCAGCAAGCGGACCCGTCCTACGAACGCGACGTCGTCACTGGGCAGCTTCACTTGGGGGGCGCCGTGATGGCCGGGCGGGCGCACGATCAAGGCAACGCAATGTCCCATCTCGCAGAGGCGCAGCGAATCGCGGGCACCACTGGAGAGGCGGTCAAGGTGCACTACTTGACCTTCGGCCCCGTCAACGTCTGGGTCCATCGCGTTTCCGTCCTAGCCGAACTCGACCAGTACGGCGAAGCTGTCGAGGCAGCTACGGGTCTCGCCATCCCGAACGACTGGCCGAAGTCGCGAACAAGTCATCACTACGCGGAGGTTGCTCGCGCACAGATGTGGACAAGCAAGCTCGAAGCGTCCTTTCAGAGCCTCCTTAAGGCTCGTAAGGCGGCACCACAGCAGGCGAAGTATCACCCGACGGTGCGGGAGACCTACAGCGGATTGGAGGCCGCGCACAGGCGGCTTCCGGAGAGTTTCCTCTCTTACGGATCGTGGCTGACCACTCGCTAGTCGCAGAAGGTAAGGCCTTGGCCCTAACTATCATCAGCTCGTGATAGTTAGGGCCTAGTCGTGCTTGCACCATGTCGTCACTGGCCACTTCGACATGGAGCCGACCATGACGACGAAGCACGCCCAGGCCCAGCAGAGCGACTGTCGACGCAAACCTGCTGAAGCCCTTTCAAGTACGGATCCACACACCCCTACCGCACTACAGCCATGCCCGAAGCGCACTGTCCGGTCGGCCCCACGCTCCCCCCAAGAGGACGTGATGACCACGACAGCCGTGCGAAGGACCCTAATGGTATGGGCCCGTGACCAGAATCTGATGGACGAGCGTTTCGCAATCGGTCCACTTGTCTCCAATTCCCAGCCGAGTCTTGAAGCCGCTGCCCGGGTTCGCGTCATGCGCCGGATCGCGGCGGCCAAGCTCAGGTTTAACGGCTTGGATACCCTGATCGACGCGGTGCAGCTGGTCGTATCGGAGCTGGTGACCAATGCGGTTAGACACAGCGGCACGGCTGAAGGTCGGGTGATCATCACCACCCGTGATGGCTACCTGCACATCGTCGTCAGGGACGGAATGCCAGGGGAAGCGTCGCTCAAACCGACGGACGCCACCACGGAGTCAGGGCGAGGTCTCTACCTGGTCGATGCCATTGCTGTGGAGCACGGCGGGTCCTGGGGCACCAGTAAAGCCGGCGCTGAGACCTGGTGCCGTCTCGCAGTGCCGCCGACGGAGGGGCAGTCGTGACCGACTGGACATCCGCCTCCACATCTTTCTTCGCTGACGGGCTCACGAACGATGTCCAGCAGCTGTGTTCCGGCGCACACGCCGATGTCACGCCCTTGCCCTTGAGGCTAGAGGCGGAGCCAGCCTTCGAGTTGGGTATTTCGGTCAAGGCCATTACGGCTGCGGGCCTTCTTGTGCGTCAGCGCGTGCGGCCGTGGCTGACGATCGGGAGCTGGGAGGGCGACGTCGACGTCGCGGCTCGTATCGCCGACAAGCTCGTTGACAACGCCGTCAAACACGGCGAGCCCTTTCCCGACGGCACCGTCACACTACGTCTGATCGTGGACGCCAAAACCCGTGGACTGCGCATCGAGGTGGACGACGCGTTCCCCGACTTTCCCGGCTTCGGTGAGGTTGCCAATCACGGCATCGATGTCGCGGGCAAACCCCACGGCCTCCAGTGGGTCACCCACTACAAAGGCTGTCTCTCGTGGGATGCGAAGGCGGACGCGGACGGCAAGGCCGTCAGCAAGACCGTTCGAGCCATCCTCTCCGCTGACTGACACGTACTGCCAGCCCACCGTCCCTGCTGGACCTGACTTTGAGGACCCCATGCCTGCCCTCCAGCCCTCTGCTCGACCAGCCCCCCACGGTCGGCGTAGGAGAAAGCGTCGAGTTGCGGTGGATCAGATTCTGCTCGAAAAGATCCGCGCTGCTGTCCTTGCACCGCTGGTGATCGTCATGTCCGTACTGGGCGGTGCCGTCGTCATCTGGTGGACGGTTTCGGGCTCCGCCGGTTTGCTTCTCACGGGGTTAGCCGCAGGGCTCTTGGCGGCCGCAGGCGTGGGGGTTGTACGGGCACGAGCGACGGCGACGGCCGTGGAGACGATGCACGCGGCGCAATTCCAACGCGTCGTTGAAGCAGCGACGGCTGTGGACAAGCTCGTGGCCTGGTCGGCGGACGAGCTGTGCCGGGGTGGAAAGGTGGCTCTCCCCGAAAGCCTCCCGCCATTTGAGGAGACCGGATCTGCGGACGAAGCGGTGGCTCTGCTGGCTGAGCTTCAGGTGCAGGCAGTCGCAGGGCTGATGCGAGTGCACGACGAGTCGCAGTCGGCGGTGCTTCTGTCCATGCTCCACCAGTTCGCCAAGCGCGAGCACGCCCTGGTGGCACGAGCATTGGAGAAGCTCGACGCCTTGCAGGCGGGGACCGAGGACCCTGACCAGCTGGAGGTGCTCTTCGCACTCGATCATCTGGTGACCCGGCTGCGGCGGTGGGTCGAGAGCAAGGCCGTGGTCGCCGGCGAGTCGTTGCGCAGCGCGCGTGAACCGGTGAGCGTGATGCAGGTGCTGCGGGGCGCGAACCAGGAGATCCTGCACTACACGAGGGTCACGGTGGCTGCCAGCACGGTAGGAGCCGAGCTTGGCCTTCCCCGCCATGTGGGACCCGATCTGACGCATCTGTTGGCCGAACTCATCGAGAATGCCACGCAGTTCTCCGACCCCGCTACAAAGGTGCACGTGCGGGCCCAGCACGTAGCGAGGGGCCTGGCGATCGAGATCGAGGACCGCGTTGCCATCCCGATGCGATCGGGCGACCGCGAGCGGTGGAACCGCCTGCTGACCGAACCCGATCAAGTCGACGTGGGCGCGCTGGTCAGCGCGGGACGCCTCGGTTTGCTCACCGCGGCGCGGATCGCCCGCCGCCACCGCATATCCGTTCAGCTGGTGGAGAACCCCACAGGGGGAACGACCGCGTTGGTTGTTGTCCCGGACAAGCTGCTGGTGTCGTTGGCGCCTCCCGTCGCCCCGGTCCCACAGCCCGCGCCGCCATCGCATGTACAGCCGGTCCGCACAGCGCCTGGGCCAGGGACGGGTGCACCTCCCTCCGCAGGGCACGCTGCCCCGGCGGCCCCGCCCCTGCCTCATCGTGTGGTGACCGAGCAGCCGGCGCTACCCGACCCAGCCCGGCTCAGGCCCGCAGCTACCCGGCCGCGATACGGCCTGGCCGGTGCGTTCAAGGGCGGCGTCGACGCGGTCCGGTCGCAGAGCAGGCCGCTCTCCGGCGGGTCGGACTCATCCGGAACCGCGGCGCCAACCGCACAGCCGTAGACCCCCCACCCGAGGCCGCCGCGTGATGGCGGCCGGCCCGAACCGCAGGAGTGACTTCTGATGACCTACGACAACGGTGGCGACACCGTGACGGCCACCCCGTCCGGGCTGAAGGCCCGCGAGCAGTTGGCCGGGCTGCTGGAGGAGTTCGTCAAAGACGTACCGGGGGTCGCGCACGCGCTGCTGGTCTCCCGTGACGGACTCAAGCTGGTGAACAGCGCGATGCCCCCGACCGAGGCCGACAAGTGGGCGGCCACCTTTGGCACGCTGGCCTCGCTGTCCGAGAACATCCCGGGCCCGCAGGGCGGCAGGGGCGGTCTCCAGATGGCCATGATCGAGCGCGAGGACGCGCTGATCTTCGTGACGATCGCCGGGACCAGCGCGGTGTTCCCGAACCAGCCGGGTAACACGGCGGGCGCGGTCGACACGGTCTTGGCGGTGATTGCCGCACCGATGGCCAGCGCGAGCACGGTGGGCTACGAAATGGGTGAACTCGTGGACCGGTTCGCCCCGTACATGGTCGCGGCCGTCCGCAGCGCCTGATGAGCGGGACTCGCTGGCAGACACCGCTGCAGGCGCGGGAGGGGACAGGCGGTGCCTTCGTGCGGCCCTACCTCGCGACCGGGGGCCGCACCCGTCCCCGCCACTGGCTCAGTCCGGAGACCGTGCTGGTGGCCGGGAGCGGGAGAGCCGGCCCAGGACTGTCCGAGGAGGCGTATCAGCAGATAGTGCAGCTGTGCCGCCAAAGGCACCGGTCGGTCGCGGAGTTGGCCGGCACCATCCGTCTCCCGCTCACCGCGGTCCGGGTGCTGATCTCCGATCTGGTTGACGCCCGCGTCCTGGTGCTCTCCGTCACCGCTGCCTACACGCCCGCGGACTCCCCTGACTCACCTGTCGGGGACCGCCCGACCCAACAGCTTTTGGAGGCACTACGTGCCGGTCTCACCCGCAAGTGGTCCGACGCCGCAGCTAAGGCCTGTTGACCGCGCAGGCCAGGAGCCCGTGGTCCAGGACGCGGGCGGCCCGGCCGTGCTGAAGATCCTGGTCACCGGAGGATTCGGAGTCGGCAAGACGACGGCGGTCAGCGCGGTCAGCGAGATCGAACCGATCTCCACCGAGGAGTACCTGACCGACGCCAGCACCGCTACCGACAGCCTTCTCGGTGTGGAGGCGAAGAGGCGCACGACCGTTGCCTTCGATTTCGGCCGAGTCGGCTTTGACCTGCCCATGCCGATCGAACTCATGCTGTTCGGCACGCCGGGGCAGGACCGTTTCGTGGATCTCTGGTACGACCTGGCCCGTGGCGCGGTGGGCATCGTGGTCCTCGCCGACACGCGTCGGCTGGAGTCGAGCTTCACGGCCGTCACGTTCTGCGAGCGCACCCGCTTGCCGTTTGTCGTAGCCGTGAACCAGTTCGACAACGCCCACCGCTACCCCCTCGATGAGATCCGGCGGGCCTTCGAGCTGGCGGCCCATATCCCCGTGGTGACCTGCGACGCCCGCGATCCCACGTCGGTTGCCGCAGTCCTGCTTCGCCTCGTCGACCACGCCCTGACGTTCTTCCCCGCCTCTCTCACCTCTCTGGACGCCTGATGACCGACCACAGCACCTCCTACGCGCCCTCGCTCGCCCGCAGGTCCGCAACCGGCTTACGTCCCGCGCCCGGCCAGCAGGAGGCAATCGTCCCGCTGCCTGGCGCCATCCGCTCGGGCCAGGAGCTGGTGAGCCAGGCTCAGGCCGAGGAGATCGCCGAGAGGCAGGCTCGGGAGGAACTTTTCCTGCGCCTTGGCGTGCCCACCGGTCCGGACGACCTGATGGACCAGTTCGCGGACCACATCGCCGAGGCCACCGGTCTGCTCTACGGCTTCGTCAACATCTTCCGCGCCGAGCAGACCTTCGTCGGCCTTCACAATCCGCCGCCCGACTCGGGCCACATGATCCTCGGCCGCACCATGAGCCTGGAGCACGGATGGTGCCCGGCCGTGGTCCAGCGGAAAAGGGCTCTTCCCTTGTTCGACGTCCACGCCAGCCCGCGCTTCGCCGGCAACCTCGTGGTGGACATGGTCGGCATCCGTAGCTACTTCGGCGCTCCGCTGATCTACGAGGGGGTCGTGCTGGGCACGGTGTGCGGGATCGACCCCGAGCCTCGCCCGCGCACCGACGCCCGTCGCCTGCTGGAGGCCGTGAAGGGCGGCGGCGCCTTGGTTCTCGACGCCTTCACGAGCCACACGTCTGCCCGCTGAGATCCGCCTCGCCACCCCCCACTTGGCGGCCCCAACAGGGGATCCGGCCGCACTCCGCCTTGCGACCCCGCATAGGGAGAGGGAGACGACTATGCCCACCAGCCCACCGACCGCACTCAACCTCTATCTCACGGGTGCCCATCGCCAGCTGTGGCACGAAGCCGACGCGTTCGCCGCCGAGCACGTCGCGCCCCGCGTGCCGCGCATGGAGGCATCCCCCCAGAAGGTGGAGCGCAGGACCGCCCAGCTCATGGCACAGAGGGGCTGGTTCGGGGTGACCATTCCCACGCAGTACGGCGGGATGGCGGCCGGACACGTCGCCAAGACGATCCTCATCCACCGGACCGGCGTGGTGTCCGCGGCTGCGGCAGCCCAGCTCCAGGCGGGTCACATACCGATAGGCGCGGTGCAGCACTGGGGAAACCCCGAGCAAAAGATGCGGTGGCTCCCGCAGGCGGCGGCAGGGACCCTCCTCCTCTCGATCGCGGTCACCGAGCCGCAGGCGGGCGGCCATATCGGAGGCATCCAGACCGAAGCCGAGGCCGATGGCGGCTGGTGGGTGATCACGGGGAGCAAGGTTCACATCGGCAACAGCCACTTGGCCGGCCTCCACGTCGTCATCGCGCGCACCGCGCCGAACGACGTCCCCGCCTCCCAGGCCCTGACCGCTTTTCTGGTCGAGCACGACCGCAAGGGGCTGAGTGTGGACCGGCACCGGCCCGGTCTGGGCATGCACGGCTTCACCGCCGGCCTTCTACGGCTAGACCGGGTCCGCGTACCCCACGCCAACGTGCTCGGGGACGTGGGCCAGGGCCTGTTCATCGCACAGAGCAGCAGCATCCTGTACGGCCGCCCCAACCTGACCGCCGTCAGCCTCGGCATCCACGAAGCCCTGGTGGAAACCACCGCCCAGTGGCTGTCCGGCCGGCCCCGTTACGACGGGCACCTGTCCGACCTGCCCATCCTGCGGGACCGCCTGGGCGCCATGCAGGCCCGCCTCCAAAACGCCCTGGTCCTGGCCTATCACGCCGTCCACCTCCTCGACCGGCGCGAGCCCTGCGACTCCCATCTCATCGGTGCCAAGCACACCGGCCACGAACTCGCCGCGGCCTCCGCACGGGACGCGATGGAACTGCACGGCGCCCGCGCCCTGGACGGCGACTACCCGCTCCAACGCCTCTTCCGCGACATCCAGTACACCTACCCGCCGGCCGGGACCGGTGAGTTCCAACGCATCCAGTTGGCCAAGGCGGCTCTGGGCGAAACCGAGATCGAGTGGTCCGAGCGGCTGGCCGCCGAAGCCGCCTGGACCCACCCCGATCCAACGGCCGCCTAATCCCGGATCTGCTCGCGGGACACCCTTCGACTCCCGTGCGCGGCAGCCCCGTCGTCGTCAACTGCCGCGCGCGGGTTCCACCCCCTGCCACCGAGCCGCAGGACCTCCCCGGGCTCGGTGACAGGAGCACCACAAGCGACACAACCGATTGGATCTTCCGTGCCAACAAGGGAATGCACACGCATGAAGTCCACCACAGCCGTGCTCACCGCCGCAGTCGCCGTTTCGGCGGCTGTTGCCATCGTGGGCGCCGCCCGCATCCGCCAGGAGAAGCGGCACCACGGCGACCGTACCGAGATCGCCGCCGCCCGCGTCCAGATGGACTGGCTGACCCAGGTGGCCACGAATCGGCACCTCGCCGAGTTGTGGGCGCCCGATGACATGAGCGCCGACGACTACATGGGTCTCATGCACGCCAACCGCCTGCTCTGCGCCGTCAGCCTGCGGGACAGGCTGGGCATGGTCAGCGAGGACCAGCGTGGCCTCATCGCCTCCATGCTGATGAAGAACAAGGTGGTGCGGGCGTACCGGGCAAAGTTCGGTGACCTCCGGGCGGAGGAGGCCGCAACCGCCAGGGACGAACGTGCCATGACCCTCACGGCTGTACTGGACCGGGCCGCCAGGCAATACCCGGCAGCGGCCTGACCCACATCGCTCCAGACGTCACGCCTCACGGCCGGCGATCCCCCGTACGCGGACGGCACTTCACCGGTCGGTCTAGGAATCCGTCTCCCGGCGCTCTGCTGTTGAGGGCGAGGGTTGGGAGACGGTTCTGGGCGAAACCGAGAACGGCCGCGTAATCCCTGATCCGCTCCCGACTCCCGTGTGCGGCAGCGCCGCGTTGCCACCTGCCGCGCACGGGTTCCACACCCCGTCACCGAGCCGCAGGAACTCCCCCGGCCCGGTGACAGACGCGACACAACCCGATTGGACCTCCTCCAGTGACACCGCTTCGCTCCGCTCTGCACCGCGGCGCAGGCCATCCCCTGTTACCCCAACGCCCCTCCGTGTTCGTGACGGCCCCGGTGCGCACCACCGTGCTGCCCGCCATAGCGGAGGACAGCTGGGACCGCATCACCGCCATCGTGCTGGCCCTGCTGTTCGACCTGACGCAGCAGAGCGCTCGGTTCGGTGCGGCCGTCGACCCGTGGAACCAGCTGTGGGTGTACGACGTCGACGGCTACGCCCCCTTCACGACGGGGGACCGCGCGTGACGACTCGCTTCGGGCCTCGGGCGCTGCTCCGTGAGAAAGCCGCGGACCTGCTCTTCGCTCCCGGCCGCCTTCCCCGGGACCGGGCCGCCGCCCCGTCCACCGACGCACCGGCCGGCCGTGTGTACGCGCAGGTGGTCGCGCTACTGGTGCTGGTCTCGTTCCGGCCCCTGGCCAGCGACGTCCTGTACTCGGCGGCCGCGTACGGCGTCCGGTGGACGCCGGAGGACCTGCGGTGGATCCGAGTGTGCGAATTCGTCCTTGGCGGCTGGGTGTTCTTCTGGCTGTCAGCGCTGGTGATCGCCCGCACCACCCTGGACCAGGTCTCGTGCCGACGCCGCCTGATGGTGCGCGGCGCCGCAGTCCTGTGCGGAGCGGTGTCCATGTACGCGGCCGGACTGGTCCCCTGCCGGCGGACGGCTATCACCGTGTTCGGCTGCACGGTCGCCTGGCTCGCGTGGGAGGTCTGCCGGGCGCACGGTGTGTGCCCGGCGGGGTGGTTCCCGGCCACGGCCCGCGACCGGCTGCGGGACTGGCGGATCGCGACGGCGGTCAGCCTCGTGTGCATAGCCGCCGGGGGCCTTTCCAAGCTGCTGACGGGGCTCCTGACCGACATCGACGGCGTTCCCGTCATGCGGGGCAGCCAGTGGGACGTGCTCGGCATCCACGACGTCGGGACGATCGGCCTGGCGGCGATTACGGCCGTGGCCGTCGAGGACTTCGTGATGGTGGCAGGCACCGCGGCTCTGCTGACAGCCATCCGCAGGCCCGCATGGGAGATCTACACGCTCATCTGCCTGGCCGAGGTCCTGGCGCACGCCTACATGGGACTCCCGGCCATCGCCATGGCCCTCTACGCGGCCGGCCGGGTCTGGCTGTACCGCCGCTATCAGCGCCTCCTCCCGCTCATGGCGGTCCACGCCGGAATCGACCTCAGCGCCGCCAGCGTCCAGGTGTTGGTTCCCGGCGTCTACCGGGTTGTGCCGGCCCTTCTCATCGCGCTCGTGGTGTTGTGGACCGGGCGCCGGTTGCAGGCAGGGGCGGCGGTGGAGGAGCGGGCCGACCGCTACGTGAAGCAGGGCCCGGCTCCCGCCCGGCACGGCGAAGCGGCGGTCGGCACGCCGCACATCCAGGACCGGCCAAGAGCCCCCGCTCCCTAATGGCTGCCGCGCACGCCCTTCATGCCACCAACCGGCTGTGCAGGGCTCGGCGCGGCAGATGCCGAGAACATCCCGCCCCCGATGCGGCCGCTGTGACTCCCCATTACTGCGGAGTACCGCGACCCAGTCATTGAGCCGGTCGAGCAGCCCCAAGCGGGGTTTCGAACCTCGGCGCTGCTCATCCCGCTGCCCGGCCGCCCTGGCGGTCGGGTGCCCCGCCCCGGGGCCGGACCGAAGCCCGCTCCGGCCCCGGACGAACCGCCCACACTCTCTTCCTCCGGACGACCAGCCCGGCGCCGCACGCCCAAGGAGAACGCCGATGACCATCCCGCTCGTCAGCCAAGATGACTACCCGAAGGGGGTGGTCGTGATCACCGGGGGGTGGTCAGCTGAACGGCACCGCTCCCTGCTCTCCGGGCGTGCGGTCGTGAGCGCGCTCCAGGGGATGGGGGTGCAGACCGGTGCCGTTGATCTCCGGGACGACCGACATGAACTCAGCGGCCGGCTCGACGGTGCTGGCACCGTCTTTCTGGCCATCGCAGGTCGAGGAGGTGAGGATGGCCGTCTCCAGGGCTACCTGGAGACCCGTGGCCTGGACTACACCGGGTCCGGTGTTCTGGCCTCTGCCATATCGATGCACAAGCTCACGGCCAAGGCCGTCGTGCAGGCGGCCGGCGTCCTGACTCCCACGGCCACGCCCGTCAGCCGCGAAGTGAAGGGGGATACCGAGGCTGCGCGAGTGGTCGGCCTGCTCGGGCCGGACATCATCGTCAAGCCCGTCAACGAAGGCTGCTCGGTCGGTGTTCGCCTCCCCCGAGGCATCGACGAGCTGAGAGAGGCACTGCTGGACGGCTTCACCACCGACCTGATGGCCGAGACATACCACCGCGGGCGGTCGGTCAGCGTCGGGGTACTGGAGGACGAGACCGGGCGGCTCGACACGCTTCCTGCGATCGAGGCCGAGACCGGTGGCAGGATCTACACGCAGGCCGCGAAGGAGAACAGCGACCAGTGCGTCTATCGCTGCCCTGCCCCGCTGGCGGATGAGGTGGAGGCGGCGGTGCGCGAGCAGGCTGTCGCCGCACATCGCGCTCTGGGCTGTCACAGCTACAGCCGCCACGACTTCATCGTCACCCCGGACGGGCAAGCCCTGTGGCTGGAGGCCAACTCTCTGCCGGGGCTGAGCCACCAAGGCAACCTTGCCCGGATGGCGCGGGCCGCCGGCATCAGTTACGAGCAGCTGGTCAGCCACATCCTGCGCGGGGCCCGCACCGATCGGCGGGCCCACGCATGAGCCTGCGAAACCACGGTGCGGGACGGATGACCTCTGCCAGTGTCCTGATGGCCATGGAACTGGTCCGGCGCACCGCTGTCCGGACGCCGATGGTCTCCTCCGCGGTGTTCGACTCGCTTGTTGGCCGGTCCGTGTGGGTCAAGGACGAGACCAAGCAGGTCGGCGGGTCCTTCAAGTTCCGCGGCGCGTATTACGCGGTGGCCACCTCCACCAGCGACCAGCGCGCCGCAGGATTCATCGCGGGTTCTTCCGGCAATCACGCCCTGGCCCTCGCGCACGCCGCGCTCCACCACACCACCAGTGCCACCGTCGTCATCCCCAGCGACGCCCCCGCATCGAAACGCGACGCCCTTGACGCTCTGGACGCGCAGATCATCACGTACGACCGGCATCGCGACCACCGTGACGCTCTCGTGCAGCAGATCGCGCACCGTGCGGGCTGGACGGTGATCCCCTCCTCCAACCACCACGCCGTCATCGCCGGGGCCGGGACGGTCGCCTGGGAGATGATGCAGGAAGTCCCCGACCTGGTCGCGCTCGTCGTGCCCGTCGGTGGTGGCGGACTCGCCGCGGGCTCTGTGCTCGCCGCGATGGGCCACAACCCGCACCTGCGCGTGATCGGGGTCGAACCGGCTACCGCGAACGACATGCACCGCTCTGTCCGCGCGGGCCGTCTCATGCCGATCCCGCCCCCCGACACGATCGCCGACGGTCTTCGCCACACCGAGCCCGCCCGGCTGCCCTTCGAGATCATCAAGCCGCTGATCCACGACGTGGTCACCGTCTCCGAAAGCGCCATCGCCGGCGCGATGGCGCACCTGTGGCGCCACTACAGCACGGCCGCTGAGCCCTCCGGGGCGGTGGCGCTCGCCGGCCTGCTCCAGTGCGTTGACCGTCTGCCGGACGGACCGGTCGGGGTCGTCGTCTCCGGCGGCAACGTCGACTGGCCCTCGTACCGAACCCTCCTCGACGCCGCCATGGAAACCGAACGGAACACCCATGCTGCTGTGCTGCGCTGACACCCCATCCGCCACAGGCCGGGTCCACGAGCCGGTTCCGGTGGTCACCCAGTACGCGTCACCCGATCTGATCGAACGCATCGCGTACCAGGGCTACGACCCGGCAGCCGACCCGGCGTGGGCGGAGACCGGTGCTCCCTCCCGCGCGGCGTACGCCCGCTGGTGCCGGCACATCTGCGGCATCGCCTGCCTGCGCATGATCCTGCTCCACCAGAGCGAGAGCGGGCACGCGCCGTACCTGTTCACGCTCCTGCGTGGCGCCCGCCGGTTCGGTGCCTACGGTCAGAACGCCGACGGCACGATCAAGGGCCTGATCTACGCACCGTTCACGGAGTACGTCCGTCAAACCCACGGCCTCCCGGCGACCGTGCACGGCGAACTCGACCTGGACGGCCTCGCCGCCCTTCTCGACAGCGGCCACATGGTGCTGGCGTCGGTGTCCAAGGAGATCCGGCGCCCCGACCTGGACCCGGAGCGCACCGGCGGGCACCTCGTACTCGTCACCGGCCTGCGGGACGGACGGGTCCACTTCCGCAATCCGAGCGGCCACACCCCGCACACCCGGGCCGCTGTCCTGCCCCTGGACCGCTTCGGCGCCTTCTTCGGCGGCCGGGGTGTCTCCGTCGGCCCACGCCGCACCGTACGACGCAGACCTGCGCAGACCCCCGTGTCCCGCCCGGTAGCGTCACCAACCACCACCTGAGCAGGGAGAATCCCGTGAACCCCATGACACTGACCACCATGGCGGCCGTCACCGGGGGGCGTCTCACCGATGTCCCCGACCCCGAGGTCCAGGTGACGCAGCCCGCCGTGTTCGACTCCCGCGAAGCCCGCCGCGGATCCCTCTTCCTCGCTCTTCAGGGGCAGAGCGCCGACGGCCACGCCTACGCGAAGGCCGCCGCCGCCAAGGGCGCCGTCGTGGCCCTGGTCACCCGGCCCGTCGGCGTGCCCGCGATCGTCGTCGACGACGTCCTTGCCGCGTTCGCGCGGATCGGCCGCTTCCTCCTGCACGACGGGCTCGGCCACACCACCGTCGTGGCCATCACCGGCTCGGCCGGCAAGACCAGCACGAAGGACTTCATCGCTCAGGTGCTGCCCGGCACCGTCGTGGCCACCCCGGAGTCGTTCAACAACGAGATCGGCCTGCCGCTGACCATCACGCTGGCCGACGTGGCGACCGATCACCTCGTCCTGGAGATGGGGGCCCGGCACATCGGGGACATCCGTGACCTCACCCAGATCGCACCGCCCGACGTCAGCGTCGTCACCAACGTCGGCACCGCGCACATCGGCGAATTCGGCGGCCGGGACAACATCGCCCAGGCCAAGGGCGAGATCATCGAAGCACTCCAGCCCGGCGGACTCGGGGTCCTCAACGCCGACGACGCCTACGTACGGGAGATGCGGGACCGCACCCAGGCCCGGGTTGTGACCTACGGACTCAGCGAGCAGGCCACGATCCGCGCCCAGGACGTGACGGTCGACGGCAACGGCCACGCCTCCTACACCCTCGTCACCCCGGAGGGAAGCGCCCCCGTCTCGCTCCAGTTCGTGGGCGACGTCCAGGTCCACAACTCCCTGGCGGCCGCCGCCGTCGGCCGCAACGCCGGACTCGACACCGCCCAGATCGCGACTCGGCTTTCGCAGGCCCTTCCGCGCTCGCGCTGGCGGATGGAGACGACCACCCGCCCGGACGGCGTCACGATCGTCAACGACGCCTACAACGCCAATCCCGATTCGATGCGCCACTCCCTGGATGCGCTCGCCTCCATGACCGGAGGCCGCGACCAGCGGTCGGTGGCCGTCCTCGGCCGGATGAACGAGCTGGGGGACCAGGCACGGGATGCGCACCAGTCCGTGGGCCGCTACGCGGCCGGGCTGGACCTGGACCAGATCATCCTGGTGGGAGGGGACGAAGCGGGATGGATGCAGGAAGGCGTGACCGGCGGCGGCGGGAAAGCCGTCCATCTCCCCGACCAGGACACCGCCCTGAATCTGCTCCGCAACACGCTGCGGCCGGGCGACGTCGTGCTGTTCAAAGCCAGCCGGGGCGTCCAGTTGCAGCAGCTTGCCGACACGCTGCGGCAACTGGACCCCGACCCCGCGGGCGCCTAGGCAGCCGCGGAGACGACCCCGCTGAGCGCGGCTCGGAGCATCGGGCCCGCCTCGGCGAGGTCACCGGTGCCCATCAGCACCACCACGTCACCCGGCTGAGCCATCATGGCCACGCACTCCACGGCCCTGGCCCGGTCCCGCTCCACCCACCGGACGCTGCCACCCGCGTCACCGACCTGGGCGGCCAGCCGCTCCAGGGCCCCCGCGGCGAGGAGGCTGGTGCCGTCCGTGAGCACCACCTCGTCGCCGCCGACCAGCGCCGTGCCGAACGCGGTGCCGAACGCCGCCAGGCGCACCTGGTCCGACGGCTGGAACACCACGATCACGCGGCCGGCCGGGCTGGCGAGGGAACGCGCCGCCGCGAGGTCCGCACTCACCTCGTCGGGATGGTGGGCGTAGGAGTCCCAGATGCTCACCCCGGCCGCTTCGGCGGCCGGGGTCATCCGGCGCGCCACACCCCTGAAGTCGGCCAGCTGCTGCACCGCCAGGTCGCTGTCCTGGCCCAGGACGTCCAGGGCGGCGACCGCGGCAGCAGCGTTCAGCAGCTGGTGGACGCCCGGAGTGCGCAGCGCGAGGTCCAGTTCCCGGCCGCCCGGCCCGCGCAGCGTCGCCGAGCCGCGCCCGCCGACGCTGACCACGTCGGTCAAGCGCCAGTCCGCTCCCGACGACATGCCGAACGTGACCACCCTCGGACCGCCGGACATCGCCAGCCGGGAGGCGAGTTCGCGGCATCCGGGGGAGTCGGCACTGAGCACCAGCGCGCCGTCCGCGTGCAGCCCGGTCCGCACGCACTCCTCGTACGCGTCGATGTGGTCCCTCTCCTCGGCGTAGTTCTCCGGGTGGTCGTGAGCGATGTTCGTGATCACCGCGACCCGCATCGACACACCGACGTGGGAGCGGTCCGACTCGTCCACCTCGGCGACGAAGAAGCCGCCCGCGCCGGAACGGCCGCCGCTGCCCGGCCCGTCCAGGTCGCCGCCCACGACGTACCCCGGTTCCTGCCCCATGCGGTCGAGCGCGAAGGCCATCATCCCCGTCGTGCTCGTCTTGCCGTGGGTCCCCATCACGGCGACCGACACGCGGCGGGTCCCCATCAGCGCGTTCAGCACCGCGGAGCGGTGCACCACGGGAATGCCGCGCAGCAGCGCCTCTTGGATCTCCGGGTTGTCCGGTCCGATCGCGTGCGTGAACACGACGGTGGTCGCGTCCGCCGGCACGTTCTCGGCAGCGTGCCCGGTATGCACGCTGGCACCCAGCCGGGCCAGCTCCTTCAGCCCCTCCGACGTCCGGTGGTCGCTGCCGGACACGGCATGGGCATGCTGCCCCTCGATGCAGACGCGGGCGACCGGCAGCATGCCCGTGCCGCCGACACCGACGAAGTGGACACGGGTCAGATCGAGACCGCCGGCGGGCACGGTCGATTTGATCCTGGGGACTGCGGTCTCACACATGAAACTGCCTCCTCCGAGATGGCATCAGCCATCCCAACTCGCATGCACTACAAGGAAGTTGAGTGCTCTGTCAGCACCATCCCCCTCCGTCGGAGTGGCCTCTACGGGGTGTGGGGGTGCGAACGCATCCGCACCCCCACACCATCCGCACCAGCCGTCCGTCCACTTCCACCAGCGCAGGAGACGCACAGTGACCACGCCGAACTACCTGCTCGCCGTCGCCCTGGCCGCTGCCCGATGGAGTAATCACGAGACCGCGCGGCTTCTCAACAGGCGTGCGACGCAACGGGGCTACCTGGGAATCGCCATCGACCACACGCGCGTCGGACGCTGGATTCGTCGGGGCGAGCTGCCCCGCGCCCCGGTCCCCGAACTACTCGCGGAACTCCTGACAGAGCACCTACACCGCCCCTACACGCCACGGAGCCTGGGGATCGCTCCCACCCGGAACGTCGTCGTTGCTCTTGACGACCACGAGTACGAGACTCTCGCCCTGAATGCTGCCGCCGCGAACCTGCCAGTGAAGAACTACGCCCAGGCCGTACTTCGCCATGCTCTCTCTTCTCCGTTCCTGGACCGCCGCATAGACGACTTGCTGTAGTCGTCTCCTTGTGCGATGTGGTCTGAGGGCCAGCCTCCTGAACCAGCCGGCTATCGACGTCCGGTTCTCAAGGCACCGGACCAGCGAAAGGCCCGATTTCTGCATGGCCCATTGGTAACACGGCTACACTGCCGAGACGGACAACCCTCTGGTCTGTTTGGCATCAATCTCTAGCTTGGAGTTCATAGGGTGCAGGCTTTGACGTTCTTACACGGAACGGAGGCGTGGAGTGCTGAGAGCGTTCTTCACGTTTATGTATTGGTGGATCTCGCTGACCCTCGCCATTCGCCACTGATCAACCTCATCACTGACTCGAATAAAGCGCTAATCAGTGAAGGGTTCCCATTGTGTCCGGTCGAGCCGCGGTGGCTTCACATCAACATCGACCAAATCAGTGGTCGTCCAGCTTCCGCCGTCCCGGAGGAAGAGCGGCAGGAATTGGTGGATACTCTGAATCAGCGGTTGGCGGGCGTAAAGCCGCTGGAAGTCATGGTTGGGTCACTTCTGAGTTATCACACGGGAGTCATTGCCGATCTGCATCCCGATGAGGACCTGGCCTCCCTCCACAATGCCACTCGCGAAACCATCCGGAGAGTGTGCGGAGCGGAGGCTGCGCAATATCCGTGGAGCGTTCAGCATTTGTCAACTGCGTACGCTTACGATTCCGCTGATTCGGATGAGGTCCAGCGCCGACTGCGCCGTATCAGGCCAAGCCACGCCCCTCTTTACATCTCTGCCATCTATCTTGTCGACGTCACGGCCAAGACCGCTGAGAGGTCGAAGACGATGACGTGGAAGGAGGTGGCCAGGATTCCGCTGGGGGCAGCCGATTCCTTGGCGTGAGGTCTGGTACGGGTGACTACCGGTGTTCCGGACGTCTCACTCGCTACTACTAATCCAGTTAGGGCCGTCAAATGCCCGGACCGAATAGTTCTTGCGTTGGGATGGTGTCCAGCAATGTGTCGTTTTCGCCGTAATGACACCCCCGGCTCCAAGGTCTTTGGTGCCCAATTTCGGGAGCGCCGGGCGTAACCCTGGTAGTTTCCACTGCCGCAAGCTTCGTAAACACCTGCTCCGCCCGTCCGAGGCTCAGCCGCATCGTGCCGTATGGTCCCACCGAATATCCGGTGCGATGCCCGTGAAGGTGCAGTTCGGCGACCGCCTGAATACCGGCGTCGCCCGCTGGTACGTCGTCCGGCGGGATCAGCGCGTGCGGTTCCTCCGCCCACTCCCAACCGAGATCACGGAGCACGGTGCGGGCTTCCTCCTGCTCCCAGCCGCTTCGCGCCACCAGTCCGTGACGAGGGTCCATCGAAAAGACCATATTCGGGTCCGTCATCATCCGGCCGTCTCCTCGAATCGTCCCGCAGCTCCCGTCTCCTCGCCCTTGGCGGCGGGCCAGGCCGCGAGCTGGAATCGCGCTGGGCGCTCGTCGTGCTTGCCGACGCGGCACTCGTCGCCGGCTTTGCCCAGCGTCTTGTTCATCCGTGTGAGGAAGCGGTCGTATTGGTCGTGCCAGATCAGCGCCGAGCCCGCGTCCACGTGGGCGTCTCCCCTGGCGAAGGCCAGGGCCGCGATCTCGTATGCCAGGCTCTCGTGCTTCGCCCAGCAGGGTGGGATCACATCCTGCGGTTGCCAGGCGTACGTCCGGTTCAGCCAGCGGCACACGGAGTCGAGCCAGGCGGGCATCGGCGCGATCAACTCGGCGGAAAGGGCCCCGAGGTCCCACGGGGCGGGACCGTCGGTGGTCACGGATTCCTCGGTGCTCCGCTCCGCGATGTACTCCAGGATCAGCGCGGGCGGCTCGGGGAAGGGCTCGAAGTGGGTCAGGGTTTCGGTCATGCGGCAGCCGCTCCTTCACGGCTGGCCCACGCCGCCGCGTGTGCCTTGGCCTGGTTCCTCTTCTCGGTGGCCCGCCGGGTCCGCTCGGTTTCGTTGGCGGCTCGGAGGTCCCGGACGTGCTCCTCGATCTCGGACCAGGAATCCCAAGTCCACATGCCATCGAGCCGGGTGACGATCGGTGGCAAGTTGTCCGCGAGGACCAGGGCGTGGCCCTCGGGTAGGCCCCTGACCTCGTCTCCTCGGAGGACGGGTTCGAGCGCCATGTGCGTGGCCGTCGAGTGACCGCCGCGGTCCCCGCCGGACGTGGTCCGCGTCGTGCGCTCTCGCTCGACCTGACCACACAGGTCAGACATGTCTTTCAGGAAGTCGGGGTCCTTGTCCCCGGGCAGGACGATGACGTTGTTGGTGAAGGCCGCCAGTTCCTTGGCGGTCTCCTCGCCGAAGCGGGCACGAGCGGACGCCCACGCCTGGAGGCCGTAGACGACTGTGATGCCGCGGCCCCGGCCGTCAGCCACTCGTTGGCGTAGGGAAGGGATGGGCGCAATGTTCGGCGCCTCGTCCAGAGCCGCGAGGAGAGCGGGGTCGAGCCGCCCGGCCGGGGCGGCGAGAGCGTGCGCCTCCGCGAGGTCCAGCAGGTCTTCGGCTATCGCGGTGGTTAGCGGCGCAACACTGTTCACCTCGCTGTCCTTGCCCAGGAGATAGAGGGTGCCGCCGGCGTCGAGGAACGAGCCGAAGTCCGTGGGTTCCTCGCCGTCTCCCTGGAGGGCGTTGATCACCGACTGGTGCATGAAGGGTTCGAGTGCCGCGTCCAGGGTCGAGGCCGTGTTGCCGACGGTGCGGCTGTCTCCGGTGGTCGCCGTGCGGAGCATGTCCGCCCAGCCGGGGCCGGCGCCCGGGTGGGCGTCGAGGATGCCAAGGGGCGCCGGGTCGGTCAGCTTGCGGGCCCACCGCAGCACCCAGTCGAGGGACGCGCCGTCGAGGGCGGCGGCGTGGAAGAAGGCAGCGAGGATCTTGGCGGCCTGCCCCTTGTAGAAGGCGCTGCCTTCGCTCGACTGTGCCGCACTGTTGGGGGTGCGTGAGCCTGCGATGAACGCCTTGCCGCGCATCATTGCCACCTCCGTGTCGGCTGCGCCGTTGATCGGCGTCCACCGGAATTTCGGGAGGCTCGGCGCGATGTTCTGCGGGTCGAAGACCGCGACGGGGCGGCCATCCCGCTGCCGCGCGTCGAGGGTCAGTTCGACCAGATCAGGCTTGGTCGAGGTGGCCAGGACCGGGCCGGCCCAGCGGCGGACGAGCGGGGCGAAGAAGCGCAGCGTCTTTCCGCTGCCCATCGGGCCAATGACCCGGCACGCCTTGTCGGCACGGGACCAGAGATCGACACCCTTTGGACGTTGCGAGACGCCCAGCGAGTAGCCGTAATCGTGGGGGTCGAGGGGGTGGTGCATGACGTACTCCGGAGCGAGTAGGGGGACAGTCAGCGGACGGTGGAGCGCTTCTTCGCGAAGCAAACCCCGGCTGCGCGGCTGCTGTGGTCGTCGTTGCTGCGCAGGGAGGGCCTGATCTCGGTGGCCTTCAGGACTGCTTTGGCCGACATCTGGCGCTTGAGCTGTCCCTTGCTCGCGAATCCGGCGTTGCGCCGTCCGCGGTTGAGCAGGAAATAGAGCGTCACCAGGGCCAGGGCGAACACGGCCGTCACGGCGTACAGGGCCAGCGAGATGCCGCCGGGCATGAGGTCCACTACTCGGCCCTCCGGGCGACGCGGGCCGCCAGGTAGCGCATCCGTCGGCCGCACAGCCGCGACATCGACGCATCGGGGCCGGCACAGCGCGGAGGCGCTGTGTGGAAGGCGCCGTGCAGGTCTTCAGCGGCCCGCCAGATGTGGGCGACGGCCGAATGCACGCGCCCTCCGGCGGCGGAGTAGTCGCCGTGGTCCAGGACGAGGGCCAGTTCCTTCGCGTGCCGGGCGAGGTCGAGGGCTTCGGCGTGCAGCTGGTCGATGTCCTCTCGCACCGTGCGTTCGTCGGCGCGGGTCGTTGAGTGGTCGGTGTTGACGGTCATAGAGGAGGCTCGTTCCGAATCTGCGGGGAAAGGGGCGGCGGCGTGGCGGCGGTGGCCACTCATTCGGTGTCCGGGGAGGTGTTGGTCAGATCGGTCATCGAGCCGGAGGAGAAGCACAGGTGCTGCTCGGCCTCGACCAAGAGGTGTTGGACGCCGGGGTAGATCACTTCGCCGACCTTCCACAGCGCGATACCGCGGCGCAGGCGCATGATGTGCTCGGCCGTCCAGGACGGCAGGCCCAGCCGGGCCACCGTCGCTTCCGCTTCGGCTTTCTTCTGGCTGTAGATCACGATGGTGTCGGCCATCTTCAGGGCCGCTTGAGTCTCCGGGCTGTCGTCGATGTCCGACAGGTGATGGACGATGAAGATGCAGGACAGGCCGTATCCCCGTGCGAACTTGAGGAACTTCTCCAGCAGGCTGGCGAGTTGGGGTGTGCCGAGGATGTGCCAGGCTTCCTCGCAGACGAGGATGCGCTTGCGCTGGGTGTAGCGGCGGCAGCCGGTGTTCTGGTTCGGCCCCAGCTCCCAGGCGCCTGAGTTCGCGTCAACCACGATGCGGTCGTGTGCTCCCGGTTCCGTTCCGCACTCGCACAGCGGGCGGAGCCATACCTCTTCGAGGAATACGCTGATGACGGCGACGAGGATGGTCATGGCGACGCCGCCGGACGGGACCTTGGTCAGGTCGAAGACGATCATGTCGGCGTTGAGATCCACGCCGAGGCTGGTCGGGCCGTCGAGCATGCCGGCGAGGTCGCCGGTCGCGTCCTGCTCGCTTCCGCAGAGGCGGTCCAGGACGTAGGACGCCTCCAGGCCGTCACCGAGAAGTTCGTCCCGCGTGCGCTGCTTGGCCGTCGCGTCGGACTCTTCCGGGGACCGCAGCGAGGCGGCGACGTCGGCCAGGACCGGGGTGCGGCCGAGGTCCCCGGCCCGCTGGTGGGCCCGGCGGATCGCGATGCGGAGCGCGGAGCCGGCGAACTCGTCCAGGTTCCTGCCCAGACCGAGTTCCACGATGGTGCGCACCAGCTCGACTTGCCGCTTGCCCGCGATGGCGGGGTCCATCGGGTTGATGCACGAGGCGCCCCGGCCGCCGCCGGGCGCGAACTTCACCGGGGCCTTGCCGGTCAGCGAGCGCCCAAGTGCGGCCCACTCACCCTCTTCGCGCTCCTTCTGTTCCTTGGTGTCCAGGACGACGACCTGACGGCCGAGACGGATCTGTCGGGCGGCGTAGGTCTTGGTCAGGGCCGACTTTCCCCTGCCGGTGTCGCCCATCACGATCATGTTGCCGCCGGGCAGGCCGTCACCGAAGGCCGAGAAGGGGCAGTAGATGAACGCCTTGCCGCTGTACAGCTCGCGGCCGATGATCGCGCCCGCCGTGCCGAGGGTCGGCGGGGCGATGGGCAGGTACAGGGCCTGGCTGGTGGTCGTCTCGGTGTGGAGCGGACGGCGCACCGTCTCGTGCATCGGCGACAGCGGGGCGAGGTCGAGGAGATCAGTCACTTGATGCCTCCGGCGAGGGGAAGGGTCGTGGCGAAGGCGCGGGCGTGTTCGAGGTCGAGCCATTCGATCCGCAGGTGCGCGTTGCGGGCGCGGGAGGCGGTGGTGCGCTTGGTGCGCTCCAGCTCCTCGGCGCTGCGCGAGGAGATGGTGATGTAGCCGACGACGGCGGAGCCGGCCGCGCCGGAGGACGCGAGGGTCATGCCGCGTGATCCGGTGGCGGTGGCGGCGATCTGGTCGCGGGGGTCGATGGCCTTGCCGCGCTTGCGGTCGCGGTCCATCTCGGCCTGGTTGTTCGTGTCCTCAGCGAGCATCCGTTCCACGGCCTTGTCGTTCGGTTCGAGCTGCTGCGTGATCGAGATGGTGCGGATGACGTCGGGCATCCCGATGAGCAGGGGCGAGAGGAAGTCGGGGCCGACGGGGGTGGTCGGCCATCCGACGACGGCGGCCGTGGCGTGGTACCAGCTCTCGGTGGAGCCCGCCGCGCGGGTGGAGAGGTGGGCGCCGTTGCGGACGTCGACGTTGCGGGGGAAGGCGTGCGCCTGCTGAAGGTCGGTGTCCCAGATGGCGTGGTCCGGGTCGTAGGAGTTCCGGATGAACGCGGTCATCCGGCCCGCGTCCAGGGGCGCGATCACGGAGAGGTCGGCGTCTTCTGCGCGGGACCACAGCTCATCCAGGTACGCGGTCATCGCGGCGGCGATCCCTTCGTCACCGGTGCCGCGGGCGGCGCCCTCGGCCGCCAGGTCGCGGGTGAACTTCGCGTGGATGGTGATGTAGTAGCGGTGCTCCTCCGCGCTGGTCGACACGGCGTCGGCGAGCACGTCGTAGGAGTCCTTCAGCCACTGCGGGGCGTGCGCCGTCGCGGCCGACTCGTCGCGCTGCGCGATGAACCGCTGGTGTGCGTAGGGGTCGCTCTTCATCTGCCGGGCGAGGACCTGAATCCGCTTCACCGGGTGCTCTTCGACGTTGCCGAAGGCGTCGAGGAGTTCGCCCCAGCGCTCCAGGGCGACGACCTGCTCATTGACCTCCTTGCCGCCGAGGCCGGGCGAGGCGATCTCCAGCGTGGCCGTGACGCATCCGGCCTCTGGCTGGAGGATCACGACGGCCTGCTGCCCGCGGACCGTGACCGGCACCCACGTCATTCCCGTGACGCCCTCCGGCTCTACCAGGGCTGCGTCCGGCGGCGTGCCGTTCGCGCGCACGCCGGCCTCGACAGCCGGGGACACCCACACGCCGCCCGTGCGACGCAGCGCTTTGCGGTGGTACCGGTTGATCCGCCACCAGCGGTACAGCGTGCGCCGCTGGGACGTGCCCTTGGGCCGGTACGGGGCGTACACGATGACCAGGGCGAGCAGGATCGGCAGGACCAGGCACATCGCGGCGACGGCCGTGACGCCGCTGAAGAGGTAGCCGAACAGGATGCCGGAGACGGCGCCGATGCCGAGGACGACCTGTTCGCCGAGGTCGCGGCGGCCCACCAGTCCCGTGGGGCGGTGCTTTCCGAACTGATACGTACGAGTCGACATGGGGTGTCACTGATCCTTGCTGGGGTTCGGTCGTCCGGGTGCCTGGCCGCCCGAAGGCCGCGACGGCGGCGGGGGCGGGACGTAGGGCCCGGAACCCGAGGAGGTTCCTGATGCAGAGGAGGGAGAGGCGGGCGGTGTCGGACCCGAAGCGCCCGGACCGGGTGACGGCGGTGGGGGCGGCTGAACCGTGCTCGGAACGCCGTTGGCACTCGGCGGCCGGGCGGCCGAGGCGCGGCCACCGGCCGAGGACCAGTCCGGGGACGAGCTGACCACCGGATCGGACGTTGCCCCCTGCGGACGTGCGGCGGCCGGTGCACCGGACGTACCGGCGGAGTCCGCGCCCTGCTGTCCTTCGGACAGCTCGTGCCTTTCGCCGCCAGCGGCGTCGGTGCCCTGCGCGCCGGGGGAAGTGGTAGCCCGGTTCTTCGCCACGTCCATACCGGCCTTGGCGAGGGTGGCCCCGGCCGCGACCGGTCCGGCCACAGCCGTTCCGCCGCCCATCTTCGCGCCAGCGCTCTCGGTACCCGTGGTCTTGGTACCGGCAGACTTGGAGCGGCCGACCAAGGAGTCCTGCACCCGTGCGCCCATCGCCCGGTTGGCGTGCTGTCCGGGACCGTCGATCGCGGCGGCCGGCCCGGAGGACTGGGCGTTCTTCCGGTCGTGGTGGAGGCTGGTCATCTCGTCGCCGAAGGCCGGAACCCACTTGTAGAGGGTGGCCGACGCGAAGACGGCGAGAAGGAGGATCAGCGCGCCGACCAGGATCTTGGAGACTGCGTCGGACATGCTTCCCGAGGTGTCGCTGAGGATCGCGCCGCCGAGACCCAGCAAGGCGAAGAGGACCGGCTTGCTCAGGCCGATGGCGAAGAGCGCCCCGAACCACTTCTTGGACTTGCCCCAGAGATCTTTGTCGACGAGCCCCGCGTTGACGATGGGCCCGAGCGCGACGGCCACGTAGATGGCCGCGCTGCGGATCAGGAGTTCGATCCACATCAGCAGGGCACCACACATCATGATCAGGTTGACGACCAGCAGCTGCCCCACGCCCTCGGTGGGGTCCGCGGCCATGACCTTGAGGGTGTTCTCCAGAAACGGTTTGAAGTTGCTCGTCGCGTACGGCTCGAAGATGGCCGTGACCTCGTCAATGGCCCTCATCAGCAGGGCAATTGCGCCCGGGGTCAAAGCGTTGACCATGAACTGAAGGAGCAGGAAGCCGATGGCTTCACCCACGGCGGTGGTCACGGAGACTCCGCGGACCGCCCGCTTGGCCACAGCAACCAGCCACAGGGCCGCAGTGAGCAGACTGGAGGCCGCGAAAATGATCGCGTACTGCTTCAGGAAGCCGGCCGATGTGAGGTCGACCTTCGACGTGTTCTGCATCAGCTCCAGCATCTTGCGCAGGAACCAGATGTTCGCCTCGGTGAGCTTCTGGAGCAGGAACCCCAGTGGATCCGTCGCGAAGTCGATCGCCGCCCGCGCCTCGCACACCATCGGGATGTAGCAGAAGGGATTGGCTGACGCCGAGGGCACGAACACGAACCCGATGATCACGTTGACCATCGCCACCGTCTGGAGGCGGCGGCGCCAGCGACCCGGCGTTCCCTGCTCGACGACCAGCAGTCCGGGGGCATCGTCACGCAGTCGCAGGCGCATTGCTGGCACCCCCCACGTCCGCGAAGCCCTTGGCCGGGTCCGCCTCCTGCATGGCCGGCGGAGACGGCACCAGCGGCTCGGACGGCGTGACAGCCGTCGTCTTCCAGGTGCCGTCCTCCCAGACCAGGTCCACGATCATCCGTAGGAAGGCGACCTGCGGGCGCTCCGTCTCGTCGTTCCCGGCGACGCCGCCCACCGACGCCGTCCACAAGTCAACGCTCGCGGCCTGATCCGAATAGGAGATCGAGCGGGTGGCGAGCGCTGCGGTCCGTGTGACCAGCTCGCTGCCTTCGGCGGTCGTACCGTCCGAGCCGACGCCGCGGTTCTCTGTGACCAGACGAGCCGTCGAGTCGGCGTCCGAGGTGACCGAGTCCAGCACACTCGACGCGGCCGTGGCCGACAGCATCCGGTGCCGCCAGTCCTCATCGGTGAAGAACCGAGGATCGCCGTAGAGCATGGTCGCGCTGACGGCGGCGGCACGAGCCCCGCGCTCGCTGTGTCCGTACGGGGCCGGGAAGCCGCTCTGGTCCTCGGTGCCGCTCAGCACGGGGTCTTCTGCAGCAGCTGGAACGTAGTCCGAGAAGTCGCCCGGCACGTTGGACGCCTGCCGTGCGTCGATCGGAGCGACGAGCCCCGCCGAGGTCGAACTGTCCCTCAATTTCCAGTCGTTCGACTCCCAGATGAGCGTGACCGTCACCGACTGGAAGCCGTTCTTCGGCGTTGCGTGGCCGACCGCGCTGCCGCGAACCGTGGTTGTCCACAGCCGCACCATCGCGCCGTGGGCGTCGTAACCCAGAACGTGAGCGGAGAGGACGCCGGTACGGGCGATGGTCCTATTGGCGGAGGCCTTGGAGTTGTCCCCCCGCAGGGAGCCGACCGCGTTCTTGGCCGCGAGGTCGGCCTTCTTCGCCGCCGATCCGGCCATGCCCTTGGCCGCCATAATGGCCACCGCGCGGTGACGGGCGTCCTTGTCCGTGAGGAAGCCCGAGCTGCCGTACACCGTGGTGTAGTTGGCCGCAGCGGCCTTGGCGCCGGAACGGGTGTGCGGGTAGCCGACGGGGACACCGTGCAGCTCGCGCACGCCTTCGCCGCTCGCCTGCGGAGCCACGTGAGCGGGTGCGGGCGCCGAGGGCGCCTTGGTCGGAGCGGTGCCGGTCGCCATGCTGACGATCACCCCGGCCGCGGTGATCACCGCCGCACCGCCGGCGGCGATGCCCCAGAGACCTGCCGACGGGCGGCGGGCTCCGCTGGCCTTGAAGGAGACGTTCGTCCGTGATCGGGGAGCCACCGGTCACACACCCATGCTGTACGTGATGGCAAAGATGGTGCCGAAGCTGGCCACGAGGAAGACACAGGTCAGACCGCCGACCATCATGCCCTTGCCGCGTGAGCTGTCCATCGTTGAGTGGCCCTCACCGAACCAGCCCTTCGACTTGCCGACACCCGCGAGGAAGGCACCGGCACCGACGACGAGGACGACAGCCGCGATGACGCCAAGGATCACCTTCGCCGTGCCGCCGAGCTTGCTGAAGGGGCCCCAGTCCGGCTTCACGCCGGACACGACATCGGCACCGGCGGCGAGGGTCGTTTGCAGGGAGGGATCGGATGCGGCAGAGAGAAGGTTATGCATGTTCAGCCCCTTAGTGATGTAAGTAATGGTTTGAGATGCTTAGGCGTGATTAGCCGACGTGCCGCATCGCGATGATCTGCGGTTTCCAGTACGAGAGCGGCTTGATCCGGACCTGAGCGCCGGTGTGCGGGGCGTCGATGACCTGGCTGCCGCCGATGTACATACCGACGTGCTCAGGCCCGGCGGAGCCGGGTACGGAGAACAGCAGGTCGCCCGGAGTGAGTTGGGAGACGGCCTTGACGGCGGTCCCTGCGTGGACCTGGTCGTACGTGGTGCGCGGCAAGTTCACTCCCGCCGCTGACCAGGCCATCTTGGTGAGCGAGGAGCAGTCGCAGCCGCCCATGCCCCTGTACGGCATGACGCAACTGCCGCCCCACTGGTACCAAGTGCCCAGAGCAGTCTTCGCGGCCGAGATCGCGCGGGCGGCGCCCTTGCCGGCCGGAGCGTCCGGGCGGACGGCGTCGGCCCACTTCGACGCCAGTGAGCGGATGTTGCGGACGTAGTCGCGGGTCTCGGGGTACGGGGGGATGCCGCCGTACTTGATCACCGCGCCGCCGCCCGCGTTGTACGCGGCCAGCATGTTGTCCGTCGAGTCGCCCGGTACGTTCTTGACCTCGTCGGCCAAGGTGCAGTCGTAGGCGGCCTGCGCGGCGATGGCATCGGCGGGATTGCGGACGTCTTTGATCCCGTCGCCGTCGCCGTCCTTGCCGTGTTGGGCCCAGGTCCCCGGCATGAATTGCGCGATGCCGAGGGCGCCGACGGGCGAGGTTGCGCCCGAGTCGAAGTGGCTCTCCGTGTAGAGCTGAGCGGCCAGGAGCGAGGCTGTGACCTGCGGGCACTCGCCCGCGTGCTTGTTGATCAGTTCACGGACCCAGCCCGGCACGGGGGCGTCCGTCGTGATGCCGCCTCCCGGACCGGCCCCTTGCGCGGAGGCGCTGTCGGCCCCTCCGAACGTGGTCAGCATGGCGACACCGGTGATGAGCCCGGCCGTGACGAGTCCCAGGCCCGCTTGCGTGCCCTTGTTCATCGCGGCCCGTCACGCCCAGGGCAGGGCGGTGACGCGCCAGCCCGTGGAGGTGTGCTCCAGGCGGAGCGCGAGTTGTTCGCTACTGCTGCGCGGGTGCCCGGACTTGGGGGTGGTCGTGAGGGTGTAGCTCACGCGGACGAGAGCGGAGGAGGCTGTCACCGCGGGTGCCCCGTCGGGGACCACGGCGGCCGTGATCTTGGCCGTCTGGCGATCCTTCTCGGCCCGCAGCGCGGCCCAGGCGGCGTCCTGGCTCGGTCGCTTCTGGGCGAGTACGCCCGCGAGTTCCCCCGAGGCGAGCCGGGCGGCCCGAGCGCCGGCCTCGGCGTACGAGCTGTCTGCGCCGTCGCGGGCGTCGTGCTCTGCGTAGGCCACGGTGAAGGCCCGCGCGGCCCGCTCAACGTCGTGCGGGAGTCGGGCAGGTGAGGTGGAAGCGGTAGCGCCGCTGTACGGCGTCGCCGTGTCGAGGATGCCCGCCGAGACGGACTGCGGCGGTGCCGACGCGGTCGGGGCCGCGGAGGTGTCGTTGGCTGAGCTGGAGCAGCCGGTCGACAGGAAGGCCAGAGAACCAGCCACTCCTATCGCGGCTGATATGGGTATGAAGCGGGTGGATCGAGGCATGCGGGGACCACAACCTTGGTGCATGGGATTTCGGAAGAGCGAGCGGTGCGGCCCTGCGGGGGCGGAGGGCCGCACCGCTCCTTCGCAGGAAGAAGGGGGGATTCCTCCTGCGGGCTTTACCGGCGAATGCCGGAGAAATCGCAAAGCAGGCCGGAGCGTGTAGCTCTATTCGCCTGTCTCATCTGCGGAAGGGTTCGACCGTGTTTCGCATCTGCGAGACGGTTGAGCTGTCGAGCGCGTTACTCATATCAAGGCCATCAGCCCCTTCCGAGATTCGGGCGAGATCACGAGTTATCTCTACGGCCGGAAAGCGCCCTGTGGCGTTGGCCGTGCCTGAATCCTTGCAGGAGTTCGCGGACAACTCGAATCACGAAAAAAGCCGGAACTTAATTCTAGGAATTAAGTTCCGGCTTTCGTCCCGATGGAGGTTCTGCTGCCTACGCGGCCCCGTGGCGCAGGTGCTCGATCGCTACGCCGAGCCACGGCGTGGCCGGGCCGGACAGGAGCAGGGGCGCGCACGTGCTGTATGAGAGCACTACGACGGGCGGTTCAGCGGTGACGCCGGTTAGGAGGGCGTGGTCGAAGGGCATCCACTCACGGGCGCCCACCGGCAGGAGGCGCACCCCGGCCGAGGTGAGCACCACTCGGGCCGCGGTGTGATCGCGCCACTGGGGGAGGGCTGCCTCCTCCGCTTCCTGCCGCCGACGGGCGTCGAGGCGCCGGTTGGTCACCCAGCGCCGGCCGAAGGTCGGGTGGTGCTCGAAGTACCCGGTCGAGGTCGGATATTCGATGTCCGTCCCGTAGAAGCGAGCGGCGGAACACGACACGTCAGCGAAAGCGACTTCACCGGCCGTGAGGGCAAGGCCGCGCACCTGGACTGCCACAAGACCGCCTCCGTCCTGGAGGTGCAGCGTGAGCGCGGACGCTGCCCGTGCGGCATCGGTGCGGACGGCGTCCTCCGCCCGGTCGCGTCGGCGAGACCACATCGTCGTTCCTTTCTGATCAAGCGGGCCGGCCGGGGCCTGCGCTGCACAAGCCGCACAGGTCCCGGGCCCGTCATGAGATGCAATCACCAGAGGGCGCTGGAGGCGGCGGCGGGTGTCCTGGCCCCCTCGTCGTCCTCTTCCTTCAGCCGGGTCAGCAGCACACCAAGGCGGTCGTTGCTGATCGCCTGATGCTTGCGGACGGCGTCGCCGACAACCTCACGGCTGATCCGTCCGGCCCGGTCGCAGGCGGCCCGTGCGATCGGCAGCAAATCCGTCAGCCAGTCGTCGTCCGTCTCCCGGTTCTGCGAACCCTCCGGGCCGTCCGGGACGGACGGCTTTTCTCCGTCCGCAGCGTCGCGGACCGCCGCCGGAGCGGATGGATCGGTGGCTGGCGAAGGGGCGGTGGTCGGACCGTGGCCCGGCGATGCGGGAACCGGTCCGTCCGCAGTCCCGCCGTCCGTCTCCCCGCCGTCCGCCTCCGCGGACGGGAAGACCGCCGTACCGGCAGCGTGCGCATGGTCCTTGGGCTCAACCGCGCCTTTGTGCAGGTCAACTGCGGTTGCGGTGGACTGCACCAGTGCGGACGGACCGCCGGGCAACGGTTGGCGGACCGTCTGCACCGGTGACTCCAGCGGACGAGGACCCGGCTCGACCGCGACGCGTTCGAGCGTCGAAGTCTCCTTCCGGACCGGTCCGGGACCGGTCTCCTTCCCGTCCGGGACCGCCCGCTCAGCCGTCCGCGCCATCAGGATGTAGAGGTGGACCGACCCCGCCAGCGCGAGCGGCGCGAGCATCGAAAGTACCCCCACGACGCTGTCCGCCAAGTGCAGCGCGGACCGTCCGGCCGCCGGAGAATCGTTCAGCGTGATCGCGTGCAGAGCGTTCGCGCCGAGGCTCGCCCCGGTCGCCGAAAGGAACAGGACCCACGCGTAGAACCGCGCGGCGAACCGCTCGTGACGCAGGAGAACGATCGCGCGCACGCCGTAGGCAATGAACCCGTCGATGAACACCGGGAACAGGTAGGACAGGTTCTCCCTTGCGTGGATCGCGAGGGCGATCTGACGCAGGGCGTCGTACGAGAAGGCGAAGCCGGCCGCGCCGAGCAGGATGATCGCGCTACGATCCCACGCCGTCATACCGCGCAGGCTGTAGCCCTGCCGTTCGGTTCCCGCCGTCGTGTCTATGTGCGTGTGCGACATCAGAGGTTGCCCCCTTCGCGGGGCGCGATGTCCTGCCAGGCCGGGGTCTGCGAGAGGAGCTGTCCGAGCTGTTCCAGGGACGTCACCTCGTGCACGTGCTGACTCGGGCAGCTCACGCACGAGACCCGCAGCGAGAGCCGTTCCGTGCCGCCTTGGTCGGTGTAATAGAGCTCCAGGTGCTGGCCCCCGGTCGTGGCGAGCGAAGCGAAGGCTTGCAGGTGCTCTTCAAAGCTGAGCAGGCCCAGCACCTCCCAGTCGAGCGTGACTGCGGCATCCCCCAACAGGGTGCGTGCGTGCTTTGACGCGGCCGTGATCGACCGTGGACCCCAGGTACGGAACACCGCTTCCCGAGCGGTCTTGCGCCGGTCTTCCGCGCTGGTGAGCCGCTTGGCCGCAGCGAACATGATCGGGTGACTCATCGGGGGCCTTCCAGAAGATCGGTGGTGCGGAGTGCGGTTCCGTCGCCGGACTCGTTGGCGAGACGGAGGAGGACGTCTGCGTGGCACGGAGCGTCAAGGGCGCATGTGCACATCAGGTCGAGCCCGTGAAGCGCTCGGGCGAAGCGAGCGGCGTAGTGGCGGCCTACCGGGCCCCGGAGGGTGGCGGCGAAGAGATCCACTGCTTCCGCGCCGTCCATCGGAGAACCGAGCGGGGAGCGCACCCCGGCCGTGAAGGGGTTCGCGTACCGGCTGCGCGGGCCGACATATGCACAGGCTGTGGACAGTGCGGCGGCATCGCGGGAGGCTCCGCGAAGACGGACGGGCATCAGGCCGCCCTCCCGCCACGACGCCGGTCGGCGCCGATCATCGGCACCAGGGTCGTGACCATCTCCGCCAGGCGGCTCGCCACGCGCGCCCCGACGAAGTCGCTCAGGTCCGGCCCGTTCTCGTCGCGAGCCGGAAGGTTGGACGTGATGATCGTCGGTAGGCAGTGGTTGTACCTGTAGTTGATCAACCGGTACGTGACTTCCTCGGTCCATTCCGAGGTCTTCGCCGTACCGAGGTCATCGAGGAGCAGGTACTGGACCCGGCTGAGCCGTTGCAGTTCGTGTTCCGAGGCGCCCATGACCTGTGACGGCCGCAGGTTGCCGTACATGTCCGCCGAGTTCACGGCGATCAGCTCGAAGCGATCCGGTGCGCCGGCCGCGATCCTTCGCAAGGCCCCGTACGCCTGGTGCGTCTTGCCCGTCCCCGTGAGGCCGGTGAGGAGCAGAGCACCGGCGGTGGCGTTGTCCGCAAGGGCGCGGTCGGCCCACTGGACGACCTCCGGCAGCGTGGCCTCCGCGTCTCGGAACCGGGGAGGGGTCGCCCTCCGCCAGCGGCTCAGCGCATAGTCGGCCCGAGCCCGGCTGTGCCATTCGAGGTCTCCGGGGTTCTCTTCCGGTACCTCGTCGGCAGGGTTGGAGTCCGGCACGACCTGAAGTCCTTTCGCAGCGAGTATTCGTTCCATGGCGCGCATTGACCTGGCGCTGCCCGCGCGTTCCGGCTCTGCCATGCTCAAAATCCGTTCTGGTAGGCGCTGGGGGCTGCGGTGTTCTGAAAGGGGATCCAGCCTGCGGACTGTCGGCGCAGCGGCACGACATTTCCTTGTGGGACGGCGGCAGAAGCGTGAGACGGGAGATCCGCCCAGATTCGCAGCAGATAGCGGGCGGACTGTGGCGGCCGGTCGGCGTTCCATCGACGCGCCACCATCTCGACCAGACGTTCAATTCCCCAGCGCGCTGCGAGAGCTGTTACCCGGTCCCATTCGGATTCGGTCAGGCGCCAGCCGACGAGCATTCCAGCGCCCGTTATCGCTGTTACCAGGTCCTTCGCTCCGTCGGGAACCTTCACGGAGTCCTGCTTGTCGATGAAGTTCTCTCGACGCGGTCCCAGCAAGCTAGCTTGCTCTTTGGTGGTGGTAATACTCCCGTAGGGAGTATTACCACCACGCGTGCGCGAGGAAGAAACTTCCGAATTTTTGCGCTGAAACTTCCCGCTTCCACTTTCCGAAGCGGAGTTCTGGGAGGTAACTTCCTGGAAGTTGTTACCCTCATCGGGGCGGAGAGTGGGAAGTTTCTTCTCTGAACCGGTGCGGTCGCCCGCCTGGCACAGCAGTATCGAGTAGGTGTTGGGGTTGGAGGCTCCGCCTCCCCGCTCGTGGCTGAGTTCCCCGAGTTTCGCCAGCTCCCCCAAGCATTTCGTTATCGAGCGAGGTGTCAGGCGGGTGAGTCCGGCTATTTCGTCCAAGGTCAGCGTGGCCTTGCCGTTGTCGTCCGCCTCACGGGCCAGCGCCAGCATGACGAGGCGTGATCCCCTGCACGACTTTGATTGCGACCAGATCAGTTCCGTTGCTATGTCGCTCATCAACGCTCACCGCCAGCTACCGCTATTCGACGGTGGAGGGAGAGGCCGAAAGAGTGGTCGTCCTCCGGGATGTAACCGTTTTGGTGTGGCTCCGGAGCGAGGTATAGCGTTTCAGTTGGGAGGTAGAAATCGTGAGCTAGGCGCCAGTCTGCGAGCCTTCCGAATTCGCGCCTGATTACGCGGGCCACTTCTTCTTCGCTCCTGCGGTCGATGAGCATGCGGTAGAAGTCCGATTCGAAGAGGTGGGTAACAGACCGACGCTGGGGGTAAACCCGCACGAGTGCGGCTGAGGGTGCAATCTCGCGGATCGCGGCGCAGATATTTACAGGCCGAAGTCCGGAGGGGTTGTTCTGAAGCATGGGGGAGAACTCCGTGGACGCAGGGTCCGCCGTGCGGAAGGATCGTTTCTTCGGGAGCGGACTCAGGCGACGACTCGGAGCGAGGGGCTGCCTTGTTCGGCCTGCGACTTTCGGTAGCGACGTGCGAGCTTCAATAGGTACTCGTGCGTTACTCCGAGCCCGCGCGCGACAGCGGCCGCGTCGAAGGAGGGATCGGTAGCGAAGCGGGCGATCACGGCTTCCCTAGCAAGCTTGGTCAGGGGTGCGGTGCATCCTCGGAGCGCGCCTTCCACGGCTTTCTCGGTGTCCCGGTCCTGCCACGCGCGCCGCAACTCTGAGCGCTCGGAGGCCAAAAGCCCGCCTCGTATTCCGTACTCGTCGTCATCCTTGAGGGATTCCACCAGGCATCGGGCGGCGACGGCCACCGGGCATGACCCGCAGAGATTACGCGGACGGTTGAGAGAGATTCCCAGCTTGGTTTTCACCACGTCGGGGTCCTCTCGTGGTCCGTCTACGAGAGGCACGAACATGTTGATGTCCTGGTTCGTACACCGAGCCGATTCGGCCCAGTGTTTCCCCGGAGCCTTCTTAGACTCCTCTATGAGAGGTAGCCAATTTCCCTGGTGTGCAGCCTCGATGAGGCCTGATATGTCAATGCTCATTGATATCTCGCGATGTTCGCAGCGCCGCAAATGGTGACAGTCGGGCGCGAGAGGAGATCAGGAACGCTTACGAGAGCGCTTTGAGGGCTGAAGCGCCATCAGCGCCGACTCATCGTCCCTTTGGGATTTAGAACCAGGGCTGACGAAGTGCATATCGGAAATTGCGTGGAGGTCATCCTCCGTGAACTGAACGAACTTCCCGAACTTCCGGTGCGGGAGCGTCGATATGCGCTCACGCAGCCACTTCTCCGGAATGTTCAGCCGTTCGGCAGCCTCGCTGTATCCGATGTGCAGACGCTTGTCGCGGGAATCCGTCGCCCGGTTGCCCAGCAGGGCGTCCAGGCCGCCGGCCTGAGCCAAGAGGTCGACCACGGCTACGAGTCCCTGTACGTCCAGGGCCGGTCCGGCAATCGCCGGTGCCGCGGCCGCCATCACGCGTCCAGCCCGCGCAGTTGAGCCGTCCGCAGGTCGAAGGCGTGTCCGCCCGAGGCCGCCCATCCGGCATGGGGGAACGAGCGGATCATCCACCGGGCGATGGTGAGCGCCTTGGCCCGAGGGACGCGAAGGTGACGACCTCGGTCGGTCACGGCCGTCAGGCCAAGGTGGGGCCACAGGGTTTGAGGCCCCTGAAGGCGTACCTGCACGACGGCGGCCTCCGGCAGCATGGACGCCAGTTGTGCAGCCAGCCGTTCGGCCGGGCCCGAAGGGATCTCCACCTTCGGGTTGCAGTCCGTAGCAGGGGACATGCGACACTCCTCTATGTGGTAAGCCGCTCCGTCGTGCCATGCGAAAGGACACGGAGTGGCCGTGCGAGTGACCAGCGCCCTTGTCGGGGGCGGCGAATCACGAGCTGTCTGGCGTCCGAGAGCTGCGAACTCTCGGACGCCGGTGGCGTTTTCAGGGGAAGAGCCGCGCCCGAGTGCTGCGCGATATCCCCTCTCCACCGGACCGGTTCACGATGGGAACCGCAGGTGGGCGAAAGCTGAGAGGGGTGCGAACCCCCTCGTTTTTCGCTAAGATGAAGCTATCTTGGTTCGCATCAAAAGTCAACAGTCCGAGATTTCCTCGGTTCACACAAAAAACGAGGTCCGATGCCAGCTCGCCGTTTCGACAGAGAACGCGTGCGCTCGGTACGTCGAGCCGCCGACGTACCGCAGACCGAGGTGGCGTCTGCCCTCGGTGCTGCGGACTCGACCGTGGCGGGCTGGGAGTCGGGGGCTACGACACCCGACCAGGAGAAGTTGCCTGCTCTCGCCAGGGCGCTGAACCGAGACCTGGATGATCTCTTCCCGCGCGACGGCTCGCCCGATCTGATGGACCTGCGATGCGACGCCGGCCTCTATCGGTACGAGACCAGGGCGATCATCGGAACCAAGAGCGATGGCCCGGTGTCTGGAGCTGAACAGGGCGTCCGGCGGCTCAAGGACCGGTACATCCCTCTCCTGGCGGCTGCTTACGGGGTGACCGAGGACGAGTTGAAGCGTGCCCAGGAGCGGTCTTTCGGAGAGCCTGACGAGGTCGTCGCCGAGGCCGACAAGGTGCCGGAGACGCTGGCCGAGAAGATCACCCTCCTTCTGGAGCGCTCCTACCCGGGGCGCCCCTCGCCGGGAGATCAGGAGATCGCGGATGCGGTCAACGCTTACGCGGGCTCCGCGGTCACGTCGGCGGCGGGCATCGAGGACCTGCGCACGGGTGCGAAGGACGACCCGCTGCCCGTCGTCCTCGAAGGTCTGGCCAAGTTCTTCGACGTCTCGAAGTTCTACTTCGAGCAGAACGAGGACGTGGCCAGGCAGGTCTATGAAGGGCTTCGCCTCATGTACGCGGCCAAGCAGGGGAAGGTCGGCCGCGTCCGTGCCCGCGGGATGGGAGCCGAGGGGCTGCCGGCCGATGTCCTGTCGATCCTGAATGAGATCGCCAGCGAGGTCATCGAAAGGGCCGACCCAGGCAGCAATGGCTAAGCTCGCGCCGTCCGCGGTCGTGAACCTGGGACGTCAGAGTGGGCCGCATGCAGCGGGCTGCGTTCTTAGGGGGCGGACAGCACGGATCCCGGACACCTACCGGTGCCCGGGATCTGTAGTGGTGCGGTCTACTTGGGCTTGATCGCGTCCTTGGCCTTCTCCTTGGCCGCGCGCAGGTCGCCCTTGGACTCCTCGGCCTTCCCTTCGGCCTTCAGGCGCTCGTTGCCGACTGCGCCGCCGGCAAGCTTCTTGACCTTGCCCTTGGCCTGCTCGCCCTTGGCCTGAGCCTTCTCGTCCGCAGCCACAGCCACTCACTCCTGCCTCGCTCGGGATTCAAGTACGCCCTCCGGGTGACCCCCGGCGGCATTTCCAAACCTGAGGGCTTGCCGCACCGTCAGTCGCAGCCGGCGGGGTTATAAAACCTTTATCGGATCCGTGGGAGTGGAGAGCGATCCGCGGGACACACGACGGCCCGGAGGTTGATAACTATGGTTCCCGTTCTGCTTGTTCTTCTTCTTGCTCTGATTCTCTTCGGTGCCGGTTTCGCACTCAAGGCCCTGTGGTGGATCGCGGTCATCGTGCTGATCGTGTGGGTCCTCGGGTTCGTGATCCGTCCCACCAGCGGCGGCAAGCGCGGCCGCTGGTACCGCTGGTAGGCGGCCCCCAACAGCCCATCCACCAGGGGGGTCTCGGCGCCAACGCGTCGGGACCCCCCTGGTGGCGTTCTGGTGCTGCTGTCGTGAGGGGAGCGGTTTTCCTGTCGATCCGGGGTACGGGAAGTAAACGGCCGGAGACGGCCGTGACGCCGGGAACCACGGCCTCCAGTACGCCGTCTCCGGTCGTCCCGTCTTTTCAGGACGCGAAGGTGTGAGCCGCGAAAGCCGGGGGCACCCGGCATTCTGAGGGAACGTCACCTATTGGAAGGCGTTCCGGAAAAGCAAACCCGCGGTATAGCTGTGGGACGTAGCGAATCTCTGCAAGGGAGCCGTGCAATATGAGTGACAGCATCTGGGGCTACCAGCCGACCACCGGCTACACCGCGGGCACCGACCTGACCGGCTACAAGGTCGAGGCCACCGACGGCAGCATCGGCAAGGTCGACAAGCACTCGGACGACGTCGACTCCGCCTACCTCGTCGTTGACACCGGAGTGTGGATCTTCGGCAAGCACGTCCTGCTGCCCGCCGGCACCGTGCGCACGGTCGACCCGGACGAGCGCAAGATCTACGTCGGCCTCACCAAGGACCAGATCAAGGACTCCCCGGAGTTCGACAAGGACAAGCACCTCGGTGACGCCGGCTACCACCAGCAGGTCGGCGGCTACTACGAGACCCACCGGGGTATCTGACCCCCCGCCGCAGCACAGGGAGGGGCCCGGCCTACCGGCGGGCCCCTCCCTGTGCTGCCCCTGACCTAACCTCGGACGGCGTGCACACGGGACACCGGCCCCGGTCTAATTGGCACGACTGCCTGATGGAGACCATGTGCTTGCGGGTGGCACTCAGTCTGTGTCCCCCCGTACGGCTGATACGGGAGAGCCGTGTAACCGTGATGCTCAGGTCGCGAGCACGAACGGACCGGAACGGCCATTGTGCGCCGCGCACTTACCGCGCCCGGCCTGCGTCCTTGACGGATGCTTCCACTCCCGGGTCACGCATGTCCGTTCTCCTGGGACAGGCAGTAGGAGTTGCGGAGCCGCCAGCGTTGCAGGGCGGCCTCCAGTTCTTTACGAACCGGCGCCGACATCGGTCGTTCGCCCAGGGTCCAGCCGGTGACTTCGTCGGCGACGGCATGAAGCCTGACGTTGGCGTGCTGTGAGACTTCGCGTAGCACGTGCCACCCGTCGGCCGGGGGGACCCGACGCACCGCCATGAGCACGCCGATCGCCTGGTCGATCACCGCGTGGGAATCGACCGCCTGCCGCAACTGCGCGTTCTCCTCTTGCAGTCGGGCCATCTTCTCCTCGTTCTGAGGATCGTCCGGTGCGGACGGTTCACGCGGTGGCTGCATGACAGAGTCCTCTGAAACCGGGGACAGGGCCATAGGAACAGCTGCCCCGCCAAAACGGCGCCAGCCCCCCGTCTTCACATTTTCGCACCCGCCGCAGGCGGTGTCTCTTCGCCGCCGCGGCGGCGAAGGGACCCAGGGGCTGCTGTCCCAACCCATGCACGAGTGGCCACACACGCCTCGCCTACACGCACCCGCCGCATGACGCTCACGGGATCCACGACCGTGGGATCAGGAAACCAGCCTGACCTGTACCTCGCCGGTCAAGGGACCCACCTGGACGGCATGACCGGCCTGCACCAGGACCACCGTCAGTGCGTGACGCAGAGCCGAGCGCATGCCCTCGTTCCCTGCCTGGAGCCGACCCGCAGGGTCAAAACCGGATCCGGGCTCCCACGTCACGTCTACGGCATCCGCCTCCCGACGCACCCGCAGGCCATCCGCGTCCTCGTCGGACGACGCCAGATCGAACCCGGCACGCACAAGCGTCCGGCGGACATCCCTCAACAGCCCGTCATCGTCACCCAGAGTATTCATCTCGACACTCTAGCCTGTGCAGGCCAAAGGCCCCGAGCAGCCACTGACAGTCTGCTGCCCAGACGCAGCTGGCGCCAAGATGGACTGGACGCGTCCGCCGGCGTACATGGGGCCAGGGACCTCATGCCTGGTCACCTGGCCTCACGTCTTCAGGAGGCCGAAACCTCCGGCCACCTCGTACTGTGCTGACTGTCTACTGATGAACTCAGCTGCGGACGATGTTCTCGGCCTGGGGCCCTTTCGGGCCCTGAGTCACGTCGAACACGACATGCTGGCCCTCGACGAGTTCGCGGTACCCCCCGCTGCCGGAGATCTGGGAGTAGTGCGCGAACACGTCCGGTCCGCCGCCGTCCTGTTCGATGAATCCGTAGCCCTTTTCTGCGTTGAACCACTTCACGGTGCCGCTGGCCATACTCGTGCCCTTCACATCCCGCCGGGACTCGCCGGCTCGTCTGGGTGCGGTGCCGTCCGCGATTGGACAGGACCCGACCCCAGTTCTATCCCGGCGCCGCTTCACTGATCCCGCTCCGCGGGCATAGCGTGTCGTGTCGGGGGCTGGCACACGTACTGTCACATCGGCCGAGCCGGTGGAAGTCGTTCTGCCATACACGGGGTCGTGCACGTGCCAGAAGCACGGCACTGGCGTTTAATCCCTACCGGCCGCCCCTGCTGGTCGGCTCGTGGCGCCGGCCTGAGGCGAACACGGCCCGGACTCCGCTCAGCGCGGAGAGATTTGAGAGCGGGTCACCGTCGACCAGGAGGAGATCCGCGCGGAAGCCAGGAGCGACCTTGCCGGTGACGTCCCCCAGGCCCAGGGCATCGGCCGCCTGCGACGTCGCCATGTCGATGATCGAGGCGTTCGACAGGCCCAGGTGCGAGTAGAACCCCAGCGCCGGAACCAAGCCGTCGAAGCCCGCACGCTGAACGCCCGCGTCAGTTCCGGCGATCAAGCGGACACCGGCCTCAGCCATCTGCCGCACCAGGTCGAACATGGCGGCGGCACGCTCCTCGCCGAAGAACTTGGGGAGCATCTGCCAGTGTGGGCTCACGGCCGGGCACACGGTGATGTTCTTCGCGATGATCTGCTGGACCACGTCGGGCCGGAAGTCGAGGCCGTCGCTCGACATCCAAGTGCAGTGTTCGATGGTGTCGACGCCCGCCTCAACGGCTGCGGCGATGCCGTCGGCGCCATGCGCATGGGCCGCGACGGGTACGCCCGCCGCGTGGGCTTCCTCCACCAGGGCGGCGAGTTCTTCTGCGGAGAACTGGCTCTGGTGGCTCTTGGGGCCGTCCTTCGTCAGGCCCCCACCAGTGACCATCGCCTTGATGACTCCTGCCCCGGACGCGAGGTTGCGCCGTACGAGGTCGCGGATCTCGGCTTCCCCGGAGACCTCGCCGCCCAGGAAGTGGCAGTGGCCGCCGAGGGTGGTGGCCGGGGTGCCCGCGGACACGATCCGCGGTCCGGCCGTGCGGCGGTCGTTGATCTCGGTCGCCAGGCGAAGAGCTAGTCCGCCGCGGTCCCCGAGGTCTCGGGCCGTAGTGACGCCGCTGCGCAAAAGCTGCTCGGCGCGACGACGCATGTCCTCGAAGAGGGCATCGTCCGTGGAGCCCTGGAGGGTCGCGACGGGGTCGGGGCCGCCGTCGAAGGCCAAGTGCACGTGGGCGTCGATGAGGCCGGGCAGAACGGTTCCGCCGAATTCGAATCGGGGCACGCCGGCCCCGGCCCGTTCCTCGATCTCCTTGCGTGGCCCGACGGCGACGATCGACTCGTCCTCGATGAGGATGGCGCCGTCTTCCAGGTAGGTCCCCGAGTCGACGAGCACTCGTCCACCGGTAATCAGCATCGTGACTCCTTGATCGTGCGAGGTCATGCGGCTGCGCGCAGTTCGTCGGATACCGCAATCAGTTGTTTCACATCGGACTCGCGGTCGCTGCCCAGCGCCATCGCGAGGGGAACCGCGCGGCGGGGCGCGGGAACGCCCTTCTCGATCCGGGCGGAGGCCCGGCGGAGCCGAGCGGCAAGCTCAGCGGAGTCGATGTTGAGGACCGTGCCGTCGTCGCCCTCATCCAGCAGGTACGGGCTGATGTCCACCAAGCCGTCGCGGCACTCCACAATGCGACGGTGGTAGCGCCGGTGCACGCCGCGGGCCCGCCACCGGTCCAGGGCCGCCGCAGACGCCGGCCGCAGCACGTTGTCCGGGTAGGCCTCTGCCAGTAGCTCCCACAACGGACCAAGGCGACGGTGATCGCGCCGGTGGCGGAGCCAGAGGCGCAGAGACGAGATCCGGGCGCGGGCTCCGGAGTACGTGATGCCCGCCGCGAACGTGAGGACGGACGCCACCAGGAGGAAGGCGACGGCGGCCATCAGCGGTTCGGATACCTCTACGCCTGCCGCGCGAACGGCGACAATGACTGCGCGGATCGCGCAGGCTACCGCCATTGCGCCCAGACCCGCGGCGGTCATCCAGAGCCCAGTGGAATGAGGGCGCCGGGACATGCGGGCATAGCGGCGAGTCCACCGGCACGCCATGCTGAGGGCGTACATCAGGTAGAGGCCAGCGCCGCCGTAGAAGAAAGAGATCTGCGGAATTGTCATGTCCGCCGTACTGAAGGATCCGGCGAACACCTCGTGTGGCACAGACTCGGCAGCCACGGTGATAGCCACCGCGACGCCCGCGACGACGACGGCCTCCGTACGAGCCCTGCGCCGGCCCGCGTCCTCGTCGGCAGCGGAGAAGAGGTAGAAGCACATCAGGAAGTACACCGCGAGCAGCAGCAGCACATTCTGGATCAGCTTCGCCGTCCCGTGGCCGGCGACAGTGTCGACGCCGGACGCACCGCCGGGCATCGCCACGGGGTATGAGATCGCGGCACACAGCAGGCAGAGAGTGACCGAGCGAAGAGGGGCGTCTTGCGGACTTCGCTTCCACTGGTAGAGCTTCCAGACCAACGCAGCCAGGAGCCCCAAGAGCAGGAATTCCACGTTCTACAGCCACCCTCGCCGGTCGCCAAGCGCGGACTCGACCCGTCGCAGGGCAGGGTCATCGGCCGGAGGAGTGGAGTCTGCGAGCAGAGCCGACCACTCAAGGATGATCGTTGCCACAAGCTCGACGGAGCACTCCTCGCCGTCGTCGTATGAGCAGCGCTGGGCGACACGCTTGATCGACTCGACGCCGAAGACCGGCATCAGAGTGGCCCACCCCTCCACGTCTACGGCCGACGCCTCCTCATCGGGCTCGGCAACCGACGTGTCGATCTCCACCTCTCCGGAGGTGTCCTCGGCAGCACCCTCGTTCTCGGCCACGAGGATGTGCCCGACCTCGTGCAGGATGATGTGGTCTTGGTGCAGGCGAGTTGTCTCCTGCTGGTAAAGGATCACGTCGTAGGTGTCGTACTCGGCCCACATACCCGAGGGGCCGGGCTTGGGCAGCGGAGCTGCGCGCAGGTACAGGGGACGCCCGCGGCGTCGGCTCAGGGCCTGACAGAGTTCATCAACGTCGAGCGGGGGAGTGACCCCGAGGTCTTGCAGCTCGCGGCGAATCAGGCGATGCAGATCCTTTTCCACCGTCCGGGCCGCGGCTGGCCGCCAACGCCCGAGGCGCCGGCGGAGGGCTGCGTCCTGAGTAGGAGTTCCAGACTCCGCCGCGATCCGGCCCCTCTTATGCGACCACACTGAGTAATCCTTCCAACCGGCAGGTGATGGCTCCCCCAAGCCGGGCGGCACCGCGCCGAAGCCAATGACGTCAGGTTCCCGGGGCCGGAAGCGACCACGCCGGATACGCCTGCGCTCTTTCCACTACCTCGTGGAGATCGTGGGATGCCGTGGCGTCCAGGGTCTCTTGCCTTGTCAGATGTCACATGCGCGAACGCACGATGAGACCCCGAGTCGGCGACCCATGGAGCCTTCGGGAACCTCTGTGGACAGTACGTGACGCGTCTGACGAGACATGGCCTAAAAGTCATGATCGATTCTTGTGGACCGCAGGTAACCGCGAGTGGTAAAAGCGTCCTAAAACGGGCGTGTCAAATGGCGAGAAGTGCTCTGAACTGGGAATTTAATTTCTGGCGTGCACTGATCAATCCGTGGGGAGTGCTCAGCGACTCCGTTACTGATCTGAGACATTTGACGATGGGGATACTTTCGTAAAGGCCCCCGAAGGGGATAAAAACCCAGATCTATAGCGCTGTGGCAGCGGTCACTCCAGGGCAGTTCGGGCAACCGGTACGTTTAGGCTTTCAGTCATGTCGAACGCGATATCCGATCAGCCGGACAGCTACCTGGAGTTCTGGGCCGAGTACCATCTGTGTACATTGACCACGTTGCGCCCCGATGGACGGCCTCATGTCGTACCGGTCGGCGTGACCATAGATGCGGCTGCTGGAGTGGCCACGGTTATTACCCGCAAATCCAGCCGCAAAGTAGCCAACATCCTTGCGTGGGGCGGTGAAGCTCGCGTGGCCGTGTGCCAGGTTGACGGGGGCCGTTGGGCGACGCTCGAAGGCGTGGCGGAGGTGTGCGCCGAAGAGGCGATCGTCCAGGAAGCTGTTGCCCGTTACGGGGAGCGATATGGGCGTACGCCGGCGCCGGATCCTGAGCGCGTGGCGATCAGAATCTCGATCGAACGAAGCATGGGGCAGACTTTCCCCGTGCGCGCCCGTCCGTCCGCAGCAGCATGAGCCGTTGGCGTCTTCGCCCCGGCGGCGACGCCTTACGGGCGTCGCCGCCGGGGCGAAGAGGCAAAGCGGCCATTGAGGTGCAGCCATTTGGTCTATGGGGACTAGCTTCGATGTGATCGGGCGGTGTGCCCCACTGCACCACGGGCGGCAGACGCTCGGCGACATGCACAAGGCCCCAATCCGGAGATTGGGGCCTTAGTTGTGGCTGGGGCCGGGGTCGAACCGGCGACCTATCGCTTTTCAGGCGATCGCTCGTACCAACTGAGCTACCCAGCCAAGAAGTTCATGAAGAACTTCAGCGGTCCTGACGGGATTTGAACCCGCGGCCTCCACCTTGACAGGGTGGCGAGCACTCCAAACTGCTCCACAGGACCTCGCACATCAGATACCCGCTAGGGGGAACGTGATGTTGTGGGTCGGTTCCGGCGCTGGCGCCTGAACCGACGCTGACTATACCCGACGGAGACCGTGGGGCTGAAATGAGTTTTTTGCCCGCCCCGCTGGTGCCGCCCTGATCGCTGTGCTTCTCCCGCCCCCGAGGGGCGGGAGAAGCACAGCGATTACGCAGCTAGGGCTGACACGGCCAGGGGTGCATTCGGGTTCATGGCCCAGTCGACCGCGGCGATGACTTCGTCGTCCAAGGCGTCCAGAAGGTGGCCGTAGCGGTCGACCGTCGTGGTGATGGACTCGTGCCCGAGGCGGCCCTGAATGGCCGGGAGGGGAACCTTCGCAGCGATGAGCCAGGAAGCATGCGAGTGCCGTAGATCGTGCACGCGCGGGGCCTTGGTGAGGCCGTCGGCACGGGCACCCTCGATCGCCGGATGCCAGCGCAGGCTACGGAAGGTCCAGGTGTCCCAGCGACCGCCCTTGGGGCCCTGGAAGAGGAGATCGTTGGGGGTGATCCCCTTCGCCCGCCTGCGGAGCATCTGGTCCAGGTTGGTCGTGATCACCAGCGTCCGGCGGGCCTTCTTGGTCTTCGGGGCGCCGAGGTATGCGGCGCCGTCCTCGTCGCGCTTCCAGGCACGCTGGATGCGGATAGCTGGCCGGCCGTTTCGTCGTACGAGGTCGCGAGGCTGGAGAGCCGTAATCTCGCCCCAGCGAGCGCCGGTCTCGGCAAGGGCGTCGGCCAGTTCGCGGGCGTCTTGGTCGACCAGGTGAGAGCGCAGCAGTGCCCACTCATCACGTTCGAGGAAGACCATCTCGTCTTCGACGCCATCGTCCTTGCGGGGGAGCCGAGTGCCTGCGCAGGGGTTCTTCGTCCGCAGGGGCGGGTTCCGCTCAACCGCGCTCTGGCAGATGCCGGAGAGCAGCCCGTGAACGTTCCGGATGGTCTTCGGGCTGAGCTTGCGGCGTCGGGTGCCCTCCACGTCATGCGGCGCCAGTCGACCGGCCTCCAGGTCGTTGACCCATGAACGTATGTGGTCCGAGGTGAGCCCGCCTTCTCCCTCGCGCATCGAGTAGCTGCGGAACCACGGCGAGAGCTTCTGGTGAACCAGCTTGCGGTACTCGGCCTTGGTGTCGCCTTGGACCCCGGTGAGCTGTCCGATGTAGTGAAGCGCGAAGGGCTCGAACAGTTCGCCGGGTTCGCGTACATCGGTGACGAAGCCGCAGCCGCGCACCCACCCCGGCGGCCAGTCCTGGCCGTGACCGTTCACCAGGTCCTTGAAGCGCTCGGCGGCCATCTCGTCATCGAAGACTTCCGATTCCTGCTTCCTCTTGCCGTCCTGATCCTCGGGGCCACGCCACATCACCGTGTGGCTGAACGTGCCGTCGCTCTTTGCGCGCTGCTTGATGTACGCCATGCAGCGCACCGTAAATCAGATGTGTGCTGACACGGTGCTGACGTTATAGACACAAAGAGTCCCCCTGACCGACGTTTTCGCTGGTCAGGGGGACCGTAAGCGCTGTGCCCCCAACGGGATTCGAACCCGTGCTACCGCCTTGAAAGGGCGGCGTCCTAGGCCGCTAGACGATGAGGGCTATCGGCCCGCCTGGGCGCTTCTCAGCGCGTCGGGGACGTGAGAAGCATATGGGATGGCGGGGAGGATCGCCAAAACGGTTTACGGCCCCGAGGGCGTCGGGGTGCGCGGGGTGCTTCCCGGGGCTGACGGGCCCTTCCGGGAGGAGGGCGTGCCGTCCGGCTGTCCGCCGCGGAGCCGCTGGTCGAACGTGTCCGTCGTGAGGTGCCGGCTGACCTCGGCCGTCGTCTCGCCCAGGCCGCCCAGCCTGATCTCGTCCCAGGCCTGGAGCCGCCGGGTGTCCCGGTCGATGTAGAGGACCGAGGCCTCGATGGGATCCGGATACTTGCCCTCGACCGCCCGCAGGCCGCTGCCGCCCGTGGAGCCCTCCACCCGCAGCCGGGTGCCGTGCGCCAGGACCTCGTTCTGCTCGTGGTGCAGATGGCCGGCCAGGACCAGGGGCACCTCGCCGTCGGTCATCCGCGCGGCGGTCGGTTCATGGGCGACGGCCACGTCCACGGGTGTGCCGGCCGCGCGCTGCTCCCGCAGGGCGGTCGCCAGCCGGTCACCGGCCTGCTCCTCCGCCGCGTCCCCGCCCGGCGCGGCCGAGCGGTCGGGCGTGAACTGGGGGTCGCCGATCCCGGCGAAGCGCATCCCGGCGATCGTCTCGGCGCGGCCGTCGTCCAGGACGTGCACGTTCTTCATGCGGGACAGATAGCGCTGGGTGGTCTTCGAGTCATGGTTGCCCCGGACCCAGACGTACGGCACGCCCAGGTCGGCGACCGGGTCGAGGAAGGCGTTCTCGGCGGCCGTGCCGTGGTCCATGGTGTCGCCGGAGTCCACGATCACGTCGACCTTGTACTCCGCCACCAGCGAGGCGATGATCTTCCAGCTCGCCGGGTTGAGGTGGATGTCGGAGACGTGCAGGACGCGGAGGGTGGTCGGGTCCGGCGCGTAGGCGGGGAGCGTGGAGGTGGCGTCGTACAGCTTCGTCACGTTGGTCACCAGCCGCGCCAACTCCTTCTGGTAGACGTCGAATTCCGTGACGATGCTGCGGGCGTTGCCGACCAGGGCCGGGGCCGAGGAGAGCAGGCCGGAGAACCTCGGCTCCAGGACCGACTCGGGGTTCCAGGTGGCGTACGCGCTCACGCCGGAGGCGGCGAGCAGGGCCAGGGCGAGGCCGCCGGCGGTCAGGGCGCGGCGCGGGCGGCGGTAGACGGCGAGACCGAGGGCGGTGGCGCCGCAGACGACGGCCACGCAGGAGCGCACGGCCACGTCGAGGGTGCCGCGCTCGACGTCCTGGGCGACCTCGTCCTGGAGGCCGGAGAGGCGCTCGGGGTGGTCGACCAAGGCCTGCGAGCGGACCGGGTCGAGCTGGTCGACGTTGACGTCCAGGCGGACCGGCGCGGTGTGCGTGTCCAGGGAGAGCGCGCCCAGCGGCGAGACGTTGATCTTCGTGCCGCCGTGCAGGGACGGGCGCAGGGTCATCGTCGTGTCCATCGGGCCGACCTGGGCCCGGACGTTCCCGACCACCAGCAGGCCGAGCCAGGCACCGGCCAGGACGACGGCCGTCAGGCCGAGGATCCGCATCCAGACGGGCGGCGCATGGGCGTCGGGGGCCAGTTCCAGATCGGGGAGGCGGGTACGGGCTCGGGCTCGGACGCTGGCCATTGGTGCCGTATGCCCAGGATTGCGGGCGCGTATGCGAGGACGCCGGGACGTCCGGGGCTCTCGTACCGGTGCTTCGTGCCGGACAATGGGCGTGTGCTGGAGATGACGCGCGAGGAGTTCGAGGAACTGGTCGCCGAGGCGCTCGACCGGATCCCGCCGGAGCTGACCCGGCTGATGGACAACGTGGCGGTGTTCGTCGAGGACGAGCCCGACGACCCGTCCGACCCCGAGCTGCTCGGGCTGTACGAGGGGACCCCGCTGACCGACCGCGGGGAGTGGTACGCGGGCGTGCTGCCGGACCGGATCACCGTCTACCGCGGTCCGACGCTGCGGATGTGCTCCTCGCGCGAGGAGGTCGTCGCCGAGACCGAGGTCACCGTGGTGCACGAGGTCGCCCATCACTTCGGCATCGACGACGCGCGGCTGCACGCACTGGGGTACGGGTGACACGTCGGTTGCGTGTCCTCTTGCGGGCGGCGGGAGTTGGTGAGGTTGACTCCTTTCTCCGCCCTCGGAGGTGGCCGCCGTGCGCCCCTTGTACGTACCCGCCCGTCTGGCCGTGACCGTGCTGGCCGTCGCGGCCGCCGCGGGCTGTGTGAACGTCGGGGACGACGCGGGGAAGGCCAAGCCGTCGCACTCCGCCGGTCACCACGCCGGTGAGGAGGCCGACGGCGGTTCCGGGGTGTCCGGCGAGGGCGGTGCGGGCTACGGCGGCGAGGCGGCCGACGGGAAGCGCGGCCACGGCGGGAAACCGAGGCCGGGGGAGTCCGGGTCGGCGTCCGCCGAGCCGACGAAGGGCGCGAGCGCCGGGCCGACGGTGCCGGTGAAGCCGGGCAGGAGCGGGGCTCCGGGGGCGCCGGCCGGTCCGACGGGCGCGCCGGCCTCCCCGACCCCGCCGCCGGCCTCCCCCACACCGCCGCCGGCCTCCCCGACGCCGCCACCGCCGGACACCGACCCGCCGTCCGCCGAGCCCTCGTCGTCGGCTCACGAGGACACCGGGCCGCAACTGGTCCAACGGGAGCCGGCTCCGCGCGCGGGCCTGCCCGCCTAGGCGTCCGCGCCCTCCCGAGCGCCGGTTCTGGATCAACGTCGCAGGCGGTGTGAGCTGGGCGTTTGAGGGCGGGTTTGCCTTGAGGGGTGTTGGGTGCGTATGGTGGTAGATCGTTTGATCCCATTTGCCCGGCGCCACCACAGAGCGCGCCGTGTGGCGCGTACTCTCCCTTGCCGTGGCGGACCGCATTGAGGCGGTCGTGAGCGAATCACGGAGTTGACGGGCGCGTGCCGAAGAGACTCCGGAAGGTTTCGCATTCGCATGTCCGTGTCCAGTACTGATCAGTTCGTCGTGTCCGAGAACAACGAGGACAACGAGCTGGTGAACCAGGTCTCCGAGGAGACCGCTGACACCACCACCGACACCACTGACACCACCCCTGAGATCACCTTCGCCGACCTCGGCCTCCCCGAGGGCGTCGTGCGCAAGCTCGCGCAGAACGGTGTGACCACCCCCTTCCCGATCCAGGCCGCGACCATCCCGGACGCCCTGGCCGGCAAGGACATCCTCGGCCGGGGCCGCACCGGCTCCGGCAAGACCCTCTCCTTCGGTCTGCCGACCCTGGCCACGCTGGCCGGCGGCCGCACCGAGAAGAAGCGGCCCCGCGCCGTCATCCTCACCCCGACCCGTGAGCTGGCCATGCAGGTCGCGGACGCCCTCCAGCCGTACGGCGACGTCCTCGGCCTGAAGATGAAGGTCGTCTGCGGCGGTACGTCCATGGGCAACCAGATCTACGCCCTGGAGCGCGGTGTCGACATCCTCGTCGCCACGCCCGGCCGTCTCCGCGACATCATCAACCGCGGCGCCTGCTCCCTGGAGGACGTGCAGATCGCCGTCCTCGACGAGGCCGACCAGATGTCCGACCTGGGCTTCCTGCCCGAGGTCACCGAGCTGCTCGACCAGGTCCCGGCCGGCGGCCAGCGGATGCTGTTCTCGGCCACGATGGAGAACGAGATCTCCACGCTGGTCAAGCGCTACCTGACCGACCCGGTCACCCACGAGGTCGACAGCGCCCAGGGCAACGTCACGACGATGTCCCACCACATCCTCATCGTGAAGCCCAAGGACAAGGCGCCGGTCACCGCCGCGATCGCCTCCCGCAAGGGCCGCACGATCATCTTCGTCCGCACCCAGCTGGGCGCCGACCGGATCGCCGAGCAGCTGCGCGACGCCGGTGTGAAGGCCGACGCGCTGCACGGCGGCATGACCCAGGGTGCCCGCACCCGGACGCTGGCCGACTTCAAGGACGGGTACGTCAACGCGCTCGTCGCCACCGACGTCGCCGCCCGCGGCATCCACGTCGACGGCATCGACCTGGTCCTGAACGTGGACCCGGCCGGCGACCACAAGGACTACCTGCACCGCGCGGGCCGTACCGCCCGTGCCGGCCGCACCGGAACCGTCGTCTCCCTCTCCCTCCCGCACCAGCGCCGGCAGATCTTCCGGCTGATGGAGGACGCGGGCGTCGACGCCGGCCGTCACATCATCAACTCCGGCACGGCCTTCGAGCCCGAGGTCGCCGAGATCACCGGCGCCCGTTCGATGACCGAGGTCCAGGCCGAGTCCGCGGGCAACGCGGCGCAGCAGGCCGAGCGCGAGGTCGCCCAGCTCACCAAGGAGCTGGAGCGGGCGCAGCGCCGTGCCGTCGAGCTGCGCGAGGAGGCCGACCGCCTGGTCGTCCGCGCGGCCCGCGAGCGCGGCGACGACCCGGAGACGGCGGTGGCCGAGGCCGCTGCCGCGACCGAGGCCGCGGTCGAGGCGACGGAGCAGCAGCCGGCCGCCGAGGCGCCGGCCCGGCAGGAGTCCGCCTCGTACGAGCGTCCGCGCCAGCAGCGCGACGAGCGGGGCAACTACGAGCGCCGCGACCGCCGTGACGAGCGTCCCTCCGGCGGCTTCCGCCGGGACGACCGCCGTGACGACCGTCGTGACGGTGACCGTGGCGGCCGTTCCTTCGAGCGTCGTGACGACCGTCCCTCCGGTGGTTTCCGCCGTGACGACCGTCGTGACGGCGGCGACCGTGGCGGCTTCCGCCGCGACGACCGCCCGTCCTCGGGCGGCTTCCGCCGGGACGACCGCGGCGGCCGTTCCTTCGAGCGCCGTGACGAGCGTCCCTCCGGCGGCTTCCGCCGGGACGACCGCCGCGACGACCGTCGTGACGGTGACCGTGGCGGCCGTTCCTTCGAGCGTCGTGACGAGCGTCCCTCCGGTGGTTTCCGCCGGGACGACCGTCGTGACGGCGGCGACCGTGGCGGCTTCCGCCGCGACGACCGCCCGTCCGGCCACCGGGGCAGCGACCGCCCCTTCAACCGCGACCACCGCGACGACCGTCCGGGCTTCCGCAGCGGCGGCCACGACCGCCCCTACGGCCGTCGTGACGACCACCGCGGCACCGGCTCCTTCGGCCGCCGCGACGACAAGCCGCGCTGGAAGCGCAACGGCTGACACCGAGTGAGCTGAGGAAGGGCCCGTACGACTCCGGTCGTGCGGGCCCTTTCCGCTGCTCGGGAACTTTCCACGGGATCGTCGTTCGGCACTGCGGGGACGGCGGCGGCGACATCCTCGCGCAGGGCGAGGCGAACAACCGGTTCCGGTGCTACGGCAGCGGCAAGGGGACGTTCGCGGCCCGGGTGAGGATCGCGACGGGCCGGCAGCACGACAGGGGTCTCTTCCAGGCCTGTTTCCGGCGGGTTCCAGGGCGTTTTCAGCCAAGCTGTGATGCATGTCACGCCCCCGGCGAGGGAATCGCTGGGGGCATGACAGATGACGCGATAGGCAAAGCGGCCTCGGACGAGGAGCGCCTGGCCCAACTCGGCTACACGCAGGTCCTGGCCCGGCGGATGTCGGCCTTCTCGAACTACGCGGTCTCCTTCACGATCATCTCGGTCCTCTCCGGCTGTCTCACCCTCTACCTCTTCGGCATGGTCACCGGCGGTCCCGCGGTGATCACCTGGGGCTGGGTGGCCGTGGGCCTGATGACCCTCTTCGTCGGCCTGTCCATGGCCGAGATCTGCTCCGCCTATCCCACCTCGGCGGGCCTGTACTTCTGGGCCCACCGCCTGGCCCCGCCGCGCTCCGCGGCCGCCTGGGCGTGGTTCACGGGCTGGTTCAACGTGCTCGGCCAGGTCGCGGTGACCGCGGGCATCGACTTCGGCGCCGCGTCCTTCCTCGGCGCCTACCTGAACCTGCAGTTCGACTTCACCGTCACCCCCGGCCGCACGATCCTGCTCTTCGCGGCGATCCTCGTGCTGCACGGCCTGCTCAACACCTTCGGCGTCCGCATCGTCGCCCTGCTCAACGGCGTCAGCGTGTGGTGGCACGTCGTCGGCGTCGCGGTCATCGTCGGCGCGCTGACGTTCGTCCCCGACCACCACCAGTCGGCCTCCTTCGTCTTCACGAAGTTCGTCAACGAGACGGGCTGGAGCAGCGGCCCCTACGTCGTCCTGCTCGGCCTGCTGATGGCCCAGTACACCTTCACCGGGTACGACGCCTCGGCGCACATGACCGAGGAGACCCACGACGCGTCGACGGCGGGCCCGCGCGGCATCGTCCGCTCGATCTGGACGTCGTGGATCGCCGGCTTCGTCCTGCTCCTCGGCTTCACCTTCGCCATCCAGTCCTACGACAAGGAACTGGCGTCCCCGACCGGCGCGCCCCCGGCCCAGATCCTCCTCGACGCGCTCGGCGCGACCACCGGCAAGCTGCTGCTGCTCGTCGTGATCGGCGCGCAGCTCTTCTGCGGGATGGCGTCGGTGACGGCCAACAGCCGCATGATCTACGCCTTCTCCCGCGACGGCGCGCTCCCCTTCTCCCGCGTCTGGCACACGGTCAGCCCGCGCACCCGCACCCCGGTCGCGGCGGTCTGGCTGGCGGCCCTGTCCGCGCTCGCCCTCGGCCTCCCGTACCTGATCAACTACACGGCCTACGCCGCGGTGACCTCCATCGCGGTCATCGGGCTGTACGTGGCCTACGTGATCCCGACGCTGCTGCGGGTCAGGAAGGGCGCCGCGTTCGAACGCGGGCCGTGGCACCTGGGCCGCTGGTCCGGGGTGATCGGCGTGGTCTCGGTGACCTGGGTCGGCGTCATCACCGTCCTCTTCATGCTCCCGCAGGTCTCCCCGGTCACCTGGGAGTCCTTCAACTACGCCCCGGTGGCCGTCCTCGCGGTCCTCGGCTTCGCCGCGATCTGGTGGCGGGTCTCGGCCCGCAACTGGTTCCTCCGCCCGGACCCGGCCCGCCACGAGGACACCGCCAAACTGGTCGATCTCTGACCCTCCGGGCCACTTCTGCCGCGCGACGCGGCCGTGACCCCGATACCCGATCGGCGACACGGCTCCGTCCGGCTATGCTCGGGGAGGCAACATCGCCCGGGCCGTTAGCTCAATTGGCAGAGCAGTGGACTTTTAATCCATTGGTTGTGGGTTCGAGTCCCACACGGCCTACCGAATCGCCCCCAGCTCATAGGTACTTCGAGCTGGGGGCGACGCCGTTTCAGGGCCCGCGCTCGGCCGTATGCCGGCCCGCTGCTGGCCCGAGAGGTCGGCTGGAACGCAGCGCGGGCGGCCACCCGGACCGCCTTGGCGCCTCTCCACAGCCGTAGCCCGTATCAGGCCATCGTGGGTGGCAGCGGAAACCCCAGCCTGGAGATGCTGTTACGGATCTTTCGGGTCATCGGCGTTCCGCTGGCCGATCTGGTGCGCTGAGCGGCCGCCCCGGCGGGGCATGCGGGGCGGCCGCCGTCCCGGACCCGACACGCCGTCTGCGCCGGGACCGGGAGCTTCAACGGCCGAGCCCGCTCGGCTGAGTCTGGCGAGGCAGCGGCCGACAGCTCGTCGGACAGACGGTCACGGTGGCCCCACCGCCCGTGCCTCCGTGGTTCTGCCACGTCTTCGGCTTGCCCTTGATCCTCTTGTCGCAGCGTGCGCAGATCGCCATGGCTACCGGTACCGCCTCTCCAGGCGAACCAGGGCGTACCCGGTCTCGCAGGCCCGGTAGTCGTCGGTGCACTGCTCACAGGCCTGCGTGTGGAGGTGCAGGGTGTGCATGGTTGCGTCGTGTATGCCGCGCTTGTTGGAGCGGGGGAACCACAGCACACCGAAGTCGTCGCGGCGCTCGCCGAGGTCGACGGCCGTCTCGGTGGTGAGCGGAGCCCCGGTCCACACACAGGCCGTGCCGCTCCGCTGCTCTTCGGTGAGGCTGTCCGGGCCGGGCAGCAGGAGCAGCGGAAGCGCCGCCTCGGAACTCAGGCTGGGACTCGGGGTCTCGGTGGGCATGGTCAGGCCTCCACGGTCACGATGATCCGTCTCACACCATCGACCGTATGCAGACCTGCGGCGATCCACCCGAGCTCACAGCTCGGGTGAGCCACGCGCTCGTCAGACCAGGCCGATCCGCTCGGCGAGCTGCTCGGCCTGCCGGGCGTGCATCGCCCGCGCGCGACGGATCACGGTGAGGACCAGCTGCCGGGCGAGAGGCGTCCGCGCCAGATCCTCCGGGGCGACGGCCTCCAGCCCAAGGAGGGCGAGGAGGACCGCGGCATCGTCCCGGCGCTGGCTGTGGCAGGAAGCCACCTCCAGGCCGAAGGTGAACTCGCGCTCCAGGGACGGAATGCTGCTCGTATCGATGGCGTTCGCAGTGTGCAGGGCCTCGCCGGTCTCGCCGGCCTCCATGTCGATGGACAGCGCGTGCAGTGCCACGTTGGTCGGGCCGAACACCGTCCTGGCGACGTTGGTGTCGTCGGACACCTGCCGGGCGGCGGGCGCGGCGTGCTCCCGCAGCCGTTCCCGGGCCTCCCACCACCGGCGGCGCCGCGCTGCGCCCACCACTGCCACCAGCTGGAGGGCGCCGCCCATCGCCGCCCGCTCCATCTCGGCGATCTGCGCGGCGGCCACCTGCTCAGCCGCCCGCAGCGCCAGTTCCTCCGCCTCGGCGGGCTGGCCGGCCGCGAGCAGGACGTGCCCCAGGTTCCACTGTGCGGCCGCGATCCGCAGCGGGTCGTCGGCGTCCTCGGCCGCGCGCATGGCCCGGTCGGCGGCGAGGGTGCCGAGGTCGACTCTGCCGGTACGGCGCAGGTATGAGCGGAGCAGGCAGTACAGGTCGGCGGCGGCTCGGAGGACGACGCGCCGTTCCACCGCGTCCGTACCGGTCCGCGCCGCCCGGGTCGCGTGCTCGACGTCGGCGACGAGGGCGGGCAGGGTGCCGGCCGCTTCGGTGAACCGGGTGCCGCTGGTCTGCCAGCTGCGCCAGGCGACCTCCACCCGGTCTCTCAGATCGGCTCCCGCCGCTGGGGCGCTGCTGCGCGCCGGGCCGTACCCGAGCAGGGCCCGGCCCACCGCGGCTTCGGCGGTGTCGGCAGCTCCCTCGTCTGCTGGGGTCTGCTCGGACAGCAGAGCGGCCGCCGGAACTCCCAGCTCCCGCGCGAGGGCGTACAGGATGGGCAGGGACGGCATCCTGACACCGCGTTCGATCTGCGACAGGTAGTCGGGGGAGATACCGACCAGCCCGGCGACGGTGTCCTGGCGGCGGCCACCGCGGTAGTGCCTGATCCGGTCCCCGATGGGGAGGTCTGCTGCAATCATGCCGCTCCTCGCTGCTTGCTTCGAGCGTAGGGTTCCTGGCGGGCAGAGACGCCTGGTTCACGGAGAGGAGCTGTCGGTGCCGCAGCTGGTTCTGTGGGACATCGACCACACGCTGATGGCCACGCGAGGGCTCGGCGGCCACCTGTGGGCCGACGCCTTCGAGCAGGTGACAGGGGTGCCGTTGCGGGAGCAGGCCGACGTGACCGGGTCGACGGAGCGGGTGATCCTGCGGGAGACCGCGCGCCTGCACGACATCCCCTACAGCGACGACCTGTTCACCCAGTTCGCTGACGCCCTCGGCAGCGTGCACGTCCGCCGCGCCGCCGAGCTACGGGAGCGCGGCCACGCGCTGCCCGGGGCCGCCGCCGTCCTCGCTGCTCTCGCCGGACGCGGCGTCCACCAGTCCGTGGTCACCGGCAACGTCCGGGCGGCCGCCGAGGTGAAGCTCGCCGTGTTCGGCCTCGACTCGTACCTCAGCCTGGACGATGGCGCCTACGGCGAGGACGGCGACCAGCGCCCCGAGCTGCTGCGCGCGGCGCTGGCGCGGTCCGGGGCGACGGCTGTCGACGCGGTTTTCCTCGGCGACACCCCGGCCGACGTCTCCGGCGGGCGCGCGGCTGGAGTTCGCGTGGTCGCCGTGGCCACAGGGCGTACCACCGAAGCGGACCTGGTGGCTGCAGGCGCCGACGCCGTCCTGCCAGACCTGTCCGACACCGAACTCGCGCTGGCGGCCATCGGGGGGTGACCGCCCCGGATGCACGAAAGCGGCCCCGCCTTCCGGAAGGAAGGCGGGGCCGCAGTCAGACGCATGGGTCCGGCTCGGGGGACGGACCCGCCGAGTGTCCTGGTCGTGGTCTTCAGTACGAGCAGGTACCGGGACATCGCTCCGAGCCGGGCTCGGTCGTCCCCCTGCGCGACCTCCAGCTGCCGGATCCGCCGGCCCTGCCGAACGGCCATGCGGGCGATGCCCTCGACGGTGGTCAGATCCGGGGCGTCCTTGGGCTCGGGGATCGCCTCCAGCGCCGGGTCAGGCGGCCCGTCGTCGGCCCTCCGGTCCCGGTTGATGAGCGCCATGACGATGCCACCCACCGTCCCCACGATGGTCGCCAGGATCCCGAACGGCGTCAGGTCTCCGTCCATCAGCCTCTGTGCAAAAGCAGTCGTATGCCTCGCGAAAGGCATGTCATGAAGATCGCAGTCATCGGCGGTACCGGGCTGATCGGATCGCAGGTCGTCAGGGAGCTGCGCGCGGCCGGGCACGAGGCGGTGCCGCATGCGAAGTCCACCGGTGTCGACGTGCTCGGCGGCCAGGGGCTGGACGAGGCGCCGGCCGGAGCCGACGTCGTCGTCGACCTGACGAACTCCCCGACCTCCGACGCGGACACCGTCCGGCTGCCGGCCACGCCGGTCCAGCCCATCGCCGCCGCCGACGTGGCCTCGGCGGTCGCGGAGGTCGCCGCGGGCGCCCCGCTGAACGGCGTCCGGGACATCGCGGGACCCGGCGTCTTCCCCCTGGACGAGCTGGACCGGCTCACGCTGTCCCGCAAGGGCGATCACCGTACCGTCGTCACCGACCCGACCGCCGGTATGTTCGCGCTGGTCAAGGGCGATGTCCTCACCGATCCGAACGCCCGCCTCGCGCCCACCCGCTACACCGACCGGCTCGCCTGACGGCCCGGCGCCGAGCGGGAACCGCCGCGGGTGACGCGCCGCTCCCGACGTGCGAGCCCGGCGCGGGTGCGGAAGCATCGGTAGGGGCGGCCGACGCGGCGCGGTGGCGCGCGCTCGCCGCCGTCCGGTCCAACGACGCCTTTCCCGGCAGGGGAGACGCCTCATCGTCGTCCGTACCGGAGTTCTCACATGGCCAGGCGCACTACGGATTGGCCCTCGGTCCGCGCGCGGCAGCCGGCGCAGCGGGACCGTGAGCGGCACACCACCGCCGGCGACTGGGGGCTGCTGCTCATCAGGCTGGCCTTCGGACTGTTCCTGGCCGCGCACGGCTCCCAGAAGCTGTTCGGGTTCTTCGGCGGGCCCGGTCTGACCGCCACCGGCAAGGGATTCGCCGACCTCGGCTACCACCCGGGGAAGCTCTTCGCCGTGATCGGCGGGCTCTCCGAACTCCTCGGCGGTCTCGGCCTGCTCGTCGGGCTGCTCACGCCGCTCGCGGCCGCCGCGGTGGTCGGCGTGATGATCAACGCCATGGTGACCGTCACCGCGGCGCACGGCTTCTGGGACGAGGACGGCGGCGTGGAGTACAACGTCGCCATCTGCGTGGTCGCCCTCGGCCTCGCCGCGATCGGTCCGGGCCGGCTGGCGGTCGACCGGCTCTTCCGGTGGGGCGACGGCGGCTGGCCCGAGGCCGCCGTCGCGCTCGGCCTCGGCGGCATCGGCGCCGCGATCGCCCTGAGCCTGTGACGGCGCGGCGGTGCCTCAGCCCGCGTTGAGGTCCGTCAGTTCGCCGAGCGGCAGCGTGTGCTGGGTGTGCAGGACCTTCGCGCGCAGGTAGCGGACGTTGTGCGCGGTGCGGAAGACACCGGTCGGCACGCGGTCGCGGACGGTGACTCCGAGGCCGCGCAACTGCTCGGCCTTGTCGGGGTTGTTGGAGAGCAGGTCGAGTTCGCTGAGGCCGAGGGCGGCGAGCATCTGGGCGGCGGCGGTGTAGTCGCGGGCGTCCTCGGGGAGGCCGAGGGCGGCGTTCGCCTCGTAGGTGTCGAGGCCCTGGTCCTGGAGGGCGTAGGCGTCGAGCTTGTTGTAGAGGCCGATGCCGCGTCCCTCCTGGCGCAGGTAGAGCAGGACGCCGCCGCGCTCCGCGATGCGCTCGACGGCCTCGCGCAGCTGCGGTCCGCAGTCGCAGCGGGCCGAGCCGAAGACGTCCCCGGTGAGGCACTCGGAGTGCAGGCGGACCAGCGGGAGCGTGCCGGGCGCGGGGTCGCCGAGGACGACGGCGACGTGTTCCTGGCCGTCGGCGAGGCCGTGGAAGGTCACGAGTTCGGCGTCGACGGTGTAGCCGTCGGTGAAGCGCAGCGGAACCCGGACGCGGGCGCGCTGGGTGGCGGCGGGGAAGTCGGGCATCGGTTCTCCTGTGTCCGGGTGCAGGACGGCGGCGGCGCCTGCTTCAGATTTGAAGCAGATCCACCGCTGGGAACCGTACCCACGTTTTAAATTTGAAGCAACAGCGTTTCAGGGGAATATCCACACGCTCCCGCCGGTGTGCCGTCCGGCGGCGGAGGTCCTTGCGGAGAGGCCCTACGACGGGCCGGAACAGGGCGAGGACCGCCGGCGCCAGGGAACCTCGTCGGAGGTCGGCCGCGGGGTCGACGCGTCCCCCTCCAGCGCCCGCGTGATCACCGAGCTGATCTCCTCCAGCTGCGCGACCTGCTCGGCGGAGAGGTGGTCGAACACCGCCGCCCGCACCGTCTCGACGTGCCCCGGCGCGGCCCGCTCAAGGACCGCCATGCCCTCGTCGGTCAGGGCGGCGAAGCTGCTGCGCTTGTCCCACTGGCAGTCCTCGCGCCGGATCAGGCCGTCCTTCTCCAGCCGGGTCACCGCGTACGTCAGCCGGCTCCGGGTGATCTTCGACTTCTCGGCGAGGTCGGTCATGCGCAGCCTGCGCTCCGGCGCCTCGGAGAGACTGACGAGGATGCCGTAGTACAGGTGCGGCATGCCGGCGTCCTGCTGGAGCTGCCGGTCCAGCGCGTCGTCCAGGAGGTTCGTCGCCGAGATGTAGGCGCGCCAGGCGCTCTGCTCCTTCGGCGTCAGCCAGCGAGTCGTCATGCCGCCAGTGTAGGTTTGTTTCAAACTTTAACCAAGCCTGCCGTCCTCGACCCAGCCCGCCCGTCGCCCCCGGGAGTGAGCCCGTCCGATGCCGTACCCCTACGTCCTGCTGTCCGCCGCCGTCTCCCTCGACGGCTGTCTCGACGACACCGGCCCCGACCGGCTGCTGCTCTCCTCCCCGGCCGACTTCGACCGCGTCGACGAGGTGCGGGCCGGCGTCGACGCGATCCTGATCGGCGCCGGCACCATCCGCGCGGACAACCCGCGGCTGCTGGTCAACGACCCCGGCCGGCGCGCGGCCCGGGTCGCCGCGGGCCGGCCCGAGTACCCGCTGAAGGTCACGGTCACCGCGACCGGCGACCTGGACCCGGACGCGCGGTTCTGGCACACCGGCGGCGAGAAGGTCGTGTACACCACGGACGAGGGCGCGGCGCGGATCCGCGGCCTCGGTGTCGCCGCCGACGTCGTCTCCCTCGGCACCGCGCTCGACTGGCCCGCGCTGCTGCGGGACCTGTACGAGGCGCGCGGGGTCGGCCGGCTGATGGTCGAGGGCGGCGGCACCGTCCACACCCAGCTCCTCCAGCAGGGCCTCGCCGACGAACTGCAGCTGGTCCTGGCGCCCCTCTTCGTCGGCGACCCGAAGGCGCCGCGCCTGTTCGGGCCCGGCGGATACCAGGCGGGACGGCTGCGGCTCGTGGAGAGCCGCCGTATCGAGGACGTCGTCCTGATGCGGTACGAGCCCACCGCGCCCGGCGCGGGCGGGTCGGTGTCCGCCGCCGACCGGCACTGGCTGCGGATCGCCTGCGAACTGGCGGCCGACTGCCCGCCCTCGCGGACCGCGTTCAGCGTCGGCGCCGTGGTGGTCGCGGCCGACGGCACGGAACTGGCCCGCGGCCACTCGCGCGAGGCCGGCGACCCCGTCGTGCACGCGGAGGAGGCGGCCCTGGCCAAGATCCCCGCGGACGACCCGCGGCTGGCCACCGCCACCGTCTACACCAGCCTCGAACCCTGCACCCGCCGCGCCTCCCGGCCGCATCCCTGCGCCGAGCTGATCCTGCGGGCCGGGGTGCGGCGGGTGGTGACGGCGTGGCGCGAACCGGACACCTTCGTCGAGGCGGCCGACGGGACGGGAGCGCTGCGTGAGGCGGGGGTGGCGGTGCTGGTGCTCGGCGCGTACGAGGACCTGGCGAAGGCCCCCAACGGCCACCTGCTGAGCTGACCGCGTTCAACCGATGTGACTCGCCCTCTTCCGATGGCGTATGCTGGTTTCACCGACGCGGGGTGGAGCAGCTCGGTAGCTCGCTGGGCTCATAACCCAGAGGTCGCAGGTTCAAATCCTGTCCCCGCTACTGAAGGCCCAGGGCCGGAATTCCGAACAGGGATTCCGGCCCTGAGTCGTGTCCGGCCCGGACCGGCGTCCACCGGCACGTGTCCGTCGTCACATCCGCCCGCGCTCATCCGCCCGGCCCACACCGCTCGCCGCCCTCCGCTCGCAGCCGCAAATCTGGACGGACACGCAGGGGGATCCCGGAACAGAGGAGAGTCGTACCGTGGGCTTCGGAGAGGCGCCGGAGGACGGGTCCGTGACCGTCCGCACCCTGGCCCGCCTGCTGCCCGCCCTGCTGATCGTCGGCGGTGTCTTCTACGACGCCCTCACCCCGGTCGCCTTCACGGCCGTGCCGTTCTTCACGGCCGCCCCGCTGGTCGCCGCTCCCCTCTCCTCCCTGCGCACCACGGTCCTGACCGGCCTGGCCTCCTTCCTCGCCGTCTACGCCGTGCACGCGCGCTTCGGCTACGTGCCCGACGCGGACGCCGTCACCGAGCTGACCACCGTGGCCACCGTCTCCGCCCTCGCCGCCGGCATCAACCGGGTCGTGCGCCGCGGCGACCAGCGGCTGGCCTCCGCCCGCGAGGTCGCCGAGGCCGCCCAGCGCGCGGTGCTGCCCGAGCCCGCCGAACGGATCGGCGGCTTCGAGATCGCCGCCCGCTACGAGGCGGCCCAGGAGGGCACTCTCGTCGGCGGTGACCTGTACGCCGTCCAGGACACCCCGTACGGGGTGCGGCTGGTCGTCGGCGACGTCCGCGGCAAGGGGATGGGCGCGGTCGCCGCCGTCGCGGTGGTGCTCGGCGCGTTCCGGGAGGCCGCCGAGCAGGAGGCCTCGCTGGAGGCGGTGGCGGGGAGGCTGGAACGGGCGCTGGCCCGCGAGGGCGTCCGGCGCGGCGGCGTCGACACGTTCGAGGGGTTCACCACCGCCGTGCTCGCCGAACTCCCGCACGGCGAGGGCACGGTCCGGGTCGTCAACCGGGGCCATCCGCCGCCGCTGCTGCTGCACGCCGACGGCACGGTGCGCCCGGTCGAGGTGTCCGAGGCCGCGCTGCCGCTGGGGATGGGCGAGCTGGGCGCCTGGCCGGACCGGGCCGCCGAGCGGCCGTTCCCGGGCGGGGCCGCGTTGCTGCTGCACACCGACGGCCTCTCCGAGGCCCGGGACGCGCACGGCCGGTTCTTCGACCCGGAGCGGCGGCTGGCCGGCCGGGCCGGCACCGCCCCGGGGGCGCTGCTGGCCCGTCTCGCGGCCGAGGTGCGCCGGCACACCGGCGGCCGGATGGCGGACGACATGGCGCTGCTGGTGGTGCGGCGCACCTGAGCGCCCGTCCAGGGGGATGTCACCCTCGGTGTGCGGACGGAAGCCCTCCGCATAACATCTGAGTCACCATCAAAACGCGCGTGACTCCTGTGCCGCGCAGAACGCACGGCCAACTCGACCGTTTTTGACCGTTCGTGGCAGGTAAGTCCTTGCTTTGAAAGCTTAATGATCAAGGAGAACGGCTTGGAATCTGCCAGCCGCGTCTATTAACGTTCGATAACGCAGCGCGGTCGTCCCAGCCGTCACCCGCGACGGCTCCGTGCGCACGCGCCGAATCCCGCAAGGGAACCGGGGAACCACCTACTTGGGGTGAATCGCACGTATGTCGCCGGGTACGAAACGGCCGGTATACGCGCGTAGGAGACCTTCCTGCTCCGAACCCGTCAGCTAACCCGGTAGGCAGCGGAAGGAAAGGAGTGCGCCCGCGTGGCGTCCAACCGGCCTGCTCCGACAGCCCCGTTCGTGCCCAGCCAGCGTCAGCCCGAGGCCTACGGCTACGGCGGCCTGCGCACCGACGAGGGCCCCTGGGAGGAGTGGAACCCCACCGAGGAGTCCCTCGCCCCGGTACGCGGCCGGCACCGCGTCTCCAAGCAGCGCGGCGGCGGACTCGCCCGCAGCTCCACGGTCCTCGGCGTCGGTGTCATCGCCGCCGTCGGCGCGGGCGGCATGGCCAGCGCCAACACCGGCAAGCCGCCGGTCTCCATCTCGCTGCCCGACCTGCCGTCCTCCGTCGACTCCCTGCTCGGCGACGGCGCCGGCCACCAGGCCACCCAGACCGCGCTCAGCAGCGTCACCACGGCGACCGCCACCGACGCGGACTCCTCCTCCGACGCCGGTGAGGCACTGCGCAGCCGGATCATCGCCCAGGCCGAGCAGCAGCAGACCCAGATCGACGTCCGGGCCACCGCCAAGGCCGTGGCCGCCGCCGACAAGGCGGTCTCCGACGCCGAGGCCAAGGCGGAGAAGGCCGCGGCCACCCAGGCCGCGGACGCCAAGGAGAAGGCGCAGGCCGCCGAGAAGGCGCAGGCCGAGCAGAAGCGGCTCGCCGCGCTGGCCAAGCAGTACACGCTGCCGGTCGTCTCGTACACGATCACCGGCACCTTCGGGCAGGCCGGCTCCATGTGGGCCTCCGGGTACCACACCGGCCTCGACTTCGCCGCTCCCACCGGCACCCTGATCAAGGCCGTGCACAGCGGCACCGTCACGGAGGCCGGCTGGGCCGGTTCCTACGGCTACCGCACGATCCTCACCCTCGACGACGGCACCGAGCTGTGGTTCTGCCACCAGTCCTCGATCGGCGTCAAGGTCGGCCAGAAGGTCGCCACCGGCGACGTCATCGGCCGGGTCGGCGCCACCGGCAACGTCACCGGCCCGCACCTCCACCTGGAGGTCCACCCCGGCGGCCAGGCCACCGGCATCGACCCGATGACCTGGCTGCGCGGCAAGGGCCTCAACCCCTGACCGACCCCACTGATCCCCGGCGGCCCTGACGACACCCCCCCGACGTCAGGGCTGCCGGTCCGGTGTGTCCCGGGCCGGGCCGGGGCCTTCCGCTTTTACGAGAACTTCGCGTTGCGGCGGCATCGGTCCGCAGGCGGCCGGTGTTGAACTGGGACATGACCCCTTCTTCCGCTTCTCCCGCATCCGGCTCCCTCCGCAAGCTCGGCGCCTCCGATCTGGAGGTGTTCCCGCTCTGCCTGGGCGGCAACGTCTTCGGCTGGACCGCCGACGAGACCGCCTCCTTCGCCGTCCTCGACGCGTACACCGACGCGGGCGGCAACTTCGTGGACACCGCCGACGCGTACACGGCCTGGATCGAGGGCCACCAGGGCGGTGAGTCCGAGACCGTCATCGGCAAGTGGGTCAAGGAACGCGGCAACCGCGCCGACGTCGTCATCGCGACGAAGGTCAGCCAGCACCCCGAGTACCCCGGCCTGTCCGGCGCGAACATCAAGGCCGCCGCGGACGCGTCCCTGCGCCGCCTGGGCACCGACTACATCGACCTGTACTACACGCACTTCGACCAGCCCGAGATCCCGGTCGAGGAGATCATCGGCGCCCTGGACGAGCTGGTGCGGGCCGGCAAGGTCCGGCACATCGCCGCCTCCAACATCACCGCGGAGCGGCTCCAGGAGTCGCTGGACTTCTCCGACCGCGAGGGCCTGGCCCGGTACGTCGCCCTCCAGCCCCACTACAACCTGGTCTCCCGCGACACCTACGAGGGCGCCCTGCAGGAGCTGGCCTCCCGCACGGGCCTGGCCGCGGTCCCGTACTTCGCGCTCGCCGCGGGCTTCCTCACCGGCAAGTACCGCCCCGGCGCGGCGGTGGACAGCGCCCGCGCGGGCCGCGCCGCCCAGTACCTGGAGACCGAGCGGGGCCCGAAGGTCCTGGCCGCCCTCGACGAGATCGCCGAGGCCCACTCCGCCGCGGTCCCCACGGTCGCCCTGGCCTGGCTCGCGGCCCAGCCCACCGTCACCGCCCCGATCGCCTCGGCCCGCTCGCTGGAGCAGCTGCCGGCCCTGCTGGCCGTCGCCGGCCTGGAGCTGACCGAGCAGGAACTCAACCGGCTCACGGCCGCCTCCGCGTGAGGTTCGTGAGGCCCTAGCCGCTGTACGGGTTGTTCGGCGCGTACGAGCCGCCGTACGGGTTGTGGGGCGCGTACGGCGCCGGGGCCCCGTACCAGCCGGGTGCGCCACCGGCCGGGGGCGGGTAGGCCCCGTACCCCGGCCGGCCGTTCGGGGCCGCGGCGCGGGCCGCGTAGTCCAGGGCCGGACGGACCAGCTCGCGCCGGTCCCACAGCGCCGTGAGCAGCTGCCGCTCCCGCACCGTGAAGTCGGCGTCCGCCCGGCCCCGCCGTCCCCGGCGGCGGAGCAGGGCGAGCGTCGTCGCGTCCGCCTCGTAGGCGGCCACCGCACGGCCGGCCGGCTTGCCGAAGTGGTAGGCGGCGTACTCCCGGGCCATCTGCCGCGCCCGCATCGAGCCCAGCACGAACGGCTCGGCCGGTCCCATCCAGCCGGCGTACACGTACGCGGGCAGTTCCTCCCGGACGGTCCGCAGCTCCCGCTGCCGGGTCCAGACCGCCAGCCAGGTCAGCAGCCCGAACACCGGCACCATGAACATGCCGTACACGGCGAAGAACCCGTACTGCCCGAACGACGACGAGCCGTTCCACAGCGCGTGCATGCCCATCGCGAGCAGCAGCCCGGCCACCGGGGCGAGCGCCCGCCGCGCCCGCTGGCGTTCCCCGCAGAGCGCGGCGACGCCGAAGCCGATGCCGGTGAGGACGGTGAACAGGGGATGCGCGAACGGGGACATGACGATGCGGACGAAGAACGTCGCGGCGGTGACCGAGGCGATACCGGAATCGCCGGAGAGCCGGTCGGTGCCGAACGCCGTACCGAGATAGAGGATGTTCTCGGTGAACGCGAACCCGGTGGCGGTGATCCCGGCTATCACCACGCCGTCGACGAGCCCGGTGAAGTCGCGTCTGCGGAACAGGAAGACCATCAGCACGGCCGCGGCCTTGGCGGACTCCTCGACGATCGGCGCTATCACGGTCGCCCCGAGCGTGTCCGCGCTGCTCGGATCCGTGGTCGCCGTCGCTATCCAGCGCGTCGCGAAACTGTTGGCGACGATCGCTATCAGCGCGGCCGCGCACGCTCCCCAGGCGAACGCGAACAGCAGGTTCCGCCAGGGTCCCGGCTGGACCCGGTCCAGCCAGCGGAACGCGCCCATCAGCAGCGGCACCGGCAGCACCGCCAGGCCGAGCCCGACCAGGAACCCCTCCGTGCCGGTCTGCTCACGCACCAGCGCCAGGATGACCAGCCCGGAGACCGCGAGCAGGCCGCCCAGCGCGCCGTAGCGCACCCAGCGCCGCTGCCACCAGCGGGGATGCCGCAGCCCGGCACCGGCGGGGTGCGGCGGGTACGACGGATACGGCGGGTACGGCGGCGGGGAGGTGGCCACGGCATCGACCCTAACGAGGTGACTCCTGTCGGTGCGGTTCGCCCTGCTGCACCGGATGCTGTACGCGACGGAAGAGCAGATCGTTCACCACGTGACCCTTGTCCAGCCCCTGCCCCTCGAAACGGGTCAGCGGCCGGTGTTCGGGACGTGCCGCGAAACCGCCCCCGGCCTGGGTGTTCTCGAACGCCGGGTGCGCGTCGAGGACGTCGAGCATCTGTTCGGCGTACGGCTCCCAGTCCGTCGCGCAGTGCACGACGGCCCCGGGCCTGAGCCGGGTCGCGGCGAGGTCGAGGAACTCGGGCTGGATCAGCCGCCGCTTGTGGTGCCGCTTCTTGGGCCAGGGGTCCGGGAAGTACACCCGCAGCCCGTCCAGCGACTCGGGCGGGAGCATCTCCCGCAGCAGGATGATCGCGTCCCCGTTGCCGACCCGGACGTGGGACAGACCGTTCTGTTCGGCGAGGTTGAGCAGGTTCCCCTGCCCCGGCGTGTGCACGTCGACGGCGAGGATGTTGGTGTCCGGGTCCCCTGCGGCCATCTGCGCGGTCGCCTCGCCCATGCCGAAGCCGATCTCCAGGACGACGGGGTTGCCGTTCCCGAACAGCGCGCCGAGATCGATGACGTGCTGCCCGTCGATGTCCAGGCCCCACTTGGGCCACAGCCGCTGCAGGGCGTCGGCCTGCCCGGCGGTGACCCGGCTGCGCCGTGGCTGGAAACTGCGGATCCGGCGCTCGAAGTGGGATCCGGCCGGATCGGCGCTGGGCCCGTCGGGGAACCGCGGCTCCCCCTTGGCCCGGTTGTGCCGCACCGGCACACCGGGAACGTGCGGAGTGCCCGCGCCGGGGACGGTCTCGGCGGGCCTGGGGGCTTCTGGGGCATTGAGCGAGTCAGACACAGTGCCGTCGATTTTACGGCCCGTGCGGAACCGGCCGGCAGGGCCGGGCCCGGCCACCGCGGCCGTCACACCGAGTCCAGCATCGCCAGCGCCCGGCGCGCCACCTCCCGGCCGATGGGCAGCGAGGCCGTCGCCGCGGGCGAGGGCGCGTTCAGCACGTGCACCGTCCGCGCGCCCTCCTTGATCAGGAAGTCGTCGACCAGCGAGCCGTCCCGCAGCACCGCCTGCGCCCGCACCCCGGCCGGCGCAGGCACCAGGTCCGCCTCCGTCACGGCCGGCAGCAGCCGCCGTACGGCCGCCGTGAACGCCCGCTTCGAGACCGACCTGCGCAGCTCGCCGCCGCCGTACCGCCAGTGCCGCCTGGCCAGCGCCCACGATCCCGGCCAGGCCAGCGTCCCGGCGACCTCCCGGGGGCGGACGACTCCCCAGCCGTACCCCTCCCGGGCCAGCGCCGGCACCGCGTTGGGTCCGATGTGCACGCCGCCGTCGATGCCCCGGGTGAGGTGCACGCCGAGGAACGGGAACGCCGGATCGGGCACCGGGTAGACCAGCCCCCGCACCAGCTCCCGCCGCGCCAGCTCGTAGTACTCCCCGCGGAACGGCACGATCCGCATCCCCGGGTCGTCCCCGGCCAGCCGGGCGATCTCGTCGCAGTACAGCCCGGCGCAGTTCACCAGCACGCGCCCGCGTACGACGTCCCCGCGCTCGGTGCGCACGGCCACGCCCCGCTCCGGCCGCCGGTCGACGCGCTCGATCCGGGCCCCGTAGCGGATCTCCGCCCCGGACGCCTCGCCGAACTGCCGGGCGACCTCCACGTAGTCGCACACGCCGGTCGTCCCCACGTGTATGGCGGCCAGCCCCCGCACCTCGGGCTCGAACTCCGCGATCTGGGCGCTCCCCAGCTCACGGACCGGTATCCCGTTCTCCCGGCCGCGCTGCACGAGCGCGTGCAGCCGGGGCAGCTCGGCCCGGTCGGTGGCGACGATCAGCTTGCCGGTGACGGCGTGGTCGATGCCGTACTCCGCGCAGAACTTGACCATCTCGGCTCCGCCCTTGACGGCGTACCGCGCCTTCAGCGACCCGGGCCGGTAGTAGATCCCGCTGTGGATGACCCCGCTGTTCCGGCCCGTCTGGTGCCGTGCCGGCCCGGCCTCCTTCTCCAGGACGGTGACCCGGGTGCCCGGCGCGGCCCGGCTGATCGCGTACGCCGTGGACAGCCCGACGATCCCACCCCCGACGACGAGCACATCACAGTCATAGGCGACCCCGGCGGACACCCGCACCACCTCCCACGCTCGATAGTGCACTGCGCCACTGACATCACTTTGAAACGTCCCCCGCGCGCCGGGACGGACCGCCCCCGGCGGTGGCCGGGGGCGGCTGTCACGCCGGTGCCATCAGCAGGGGCCGCGCCCGCTCCCGCAGCTCCACCACCCGCGGCTCGTCCCCGTACGGTTCCAGCCGGTGCAGCAGATCCTTCACGTACTCGGTGGTCCTGGCCGACGAGATCCGCCCGGCGACCTCCACGGCCCGCACGCCCTGCTCGCAGGCCGCGTCGAGGTTTCCGGACTCCAGTTCGGCGACGGCCGAGACGACCAGCCGCAGCCCGTGCGACCGCACGAACTCCTCCGTCGGCTTCGACAGCGCCTGCTCCGTGAACCGCCGCACCTGCCGCGGCGCCTTCAGGTCCCGGTAGCACTCGGCGGCGTCGGCGGCGAACCGGTCGTATCCGTAGAAGCCCAGCCAGGAGGGGTCGTTGTCGCCCTCCCGTGCCCGCTCCAGCCAGCCCTCGGCGGCCTTCAGCGCGGCCCCCGCGGCCTGCGCGTCACCGGCACGCGCGTGGGCGCGCGCCTCGACCAGCCGGAAGAAGCTCATCGTCCGGGCGGTGGCCAGGCCACGGTTGCGCTCGACGGCGGCCTGCGCGAGATCGACGCCCTCGTCGCCGAACCCGCGGTAGGTCGCCTGCAGCGACATCGATGCCAGGACGTACCCGCCGAGCGGCACGTCGGCCGCCGCGCGCGCGAGCCGCAGCGCCTGGATGTAGTACCGCTGCGCGGCCTCCTGCTGTCCCGTGTCGAAGGCCATCCACCCGGCCAGCCGGGTCAGTTCGGCGCTCGCGCCGAACAGCGCCCGTCCGACCTCGTCGGAGTACGCGCCGAGCAGCAGCGGCGCCGCCTCCACGCGCAGGCACTCCGGCACCATCGAGGAACGCCAGTCGCCGCCGCCGTACTTGGAGTCCCAGCGTCTCGCGTCCTCGGCCGCCTCGCGCAGCTTCTGCACGTCGCTGTGGCCGACTTTGAGCGGTGCGCCGGAGGCCTCCGCGGCGTTCGCCTCGCGCGCGACGGAGCTGTCGGCGGGGGTTATCAGCCATCGCGAGGCGGGCGTCGCGTACGCGCTCACCGCGAACGAACCGGCCAGCGACTGCCAGATGCCGCCGGTACCGGCCCGGCGGCCGGCGAGGTCGAGCCGGTACAGCTCGGTGGCCGAGCGGACCGCCTGTCCGACGTCCCTCGGGAAGGCGAGGCCCACTTCGGGCGCGGGATCCGCGTCCGCCAGGCCGATCTCGTGGAGCGGCACCGGGCGGCCGAGCTTCTGGCCGATCGCGGCCGCGATGAGATGCGGCGCGGCGCCCTGCGGCACCATGCCCTTCGACACCCAGCGCGCCACCGACGTCTTGTCGTAGCGAAGAGTCAACCCGCGTTGAGCGCCAAGATCGTTGACGCGTCGCGCGAGTCCTGCGTTGCTGATTCCCGCGAGGGCGAGAACGGTGCCGAGTTTTTCGTTCGGCCCGCGTTGCTCCCTGGACATGCGCCACCCCTCGACACAGACGGCTGCCGCGCTGGCATAACCACGCGGCATTCGTAAACCCAGCGTAGTTCGCCGCATCCCAAGCGTTAAGGGGCATTGTTCCGGATGGCGGGATTGTGGTCCGTACGCGAGTGCGGCCCATATACGCACCGTGCACACCAGGTCGCGTCGTGCCCCCGCCGTGTGGCCGTGCGCCCGTGCGTGCGCTCTTCTCCGGCCATCGGGGGAGCGATTCCATGGGTGGTGCGTGGGTCGGCCCGCTGTACTGGATCCAGTGGGCTGGGGGACACCGCCACCTCAATCCCCGCGGGTGGCGGACCGGTCCGGGAGGCGATGCCCGCCTCCCGGACTGTGCGCGTTCGAGTACGAGTGCGTGCGGTGCGCAAAGCATGTACGGAGCGTGCGCACCGCCGCACCGACCTCGCCGAATTGGCCGAAAATCGCCCCATCGTTCTGCGGGCGATCAACGCTCCTACCACGGGAATTGAGGGCGCGAAGGGCGTTCTCAGGGAGCGTACAGGGGGCGCATTCGCGTCGCAGCCACCTTGTGCCGTACGGCGGTTCGGCTTCGAGGCGACGTTCGCGCACCGGCCGCACGGGCGCCGGTCCTGCGGCAACTCCCGGAAAACTTCCGAGGATCAAAGGCGGCCCCACCGCCACTCCGCAGCCGGTCCTTCATGGCAGCATGGGGCTCGGTTCGTACCCGTGCATGGTTGTCCACAGCCTGTGGAGGCGTCGATGCGGTGGTTGGTGGGATGGAGCAGCACCGCCTCCGGTGCCCCCACGCTCGGCTCCGCAGGCGCCACGGGTTACGACGGCGAGACCGTCCACCCCGTCGGCTCCCAGTTGCTGTGGGGCGACCCGGACCCGCTCTGGGCGGTCGGCGACTGGCGCCCCGACGAGGTGCGCGTCATCAGGGCCGACGCGCAGAACCGCATCGCCGTCCTCGGCACCTGCGGCGCCACCGACGAGGAGCTGCGCCTCGGCCTCTTCACGGCGCGCGGGGGCGCACTCCGGCATCTGACCGCCTGGTCCGGCAGCTACACCGCCGTCGTCCAGGTCGGCCGCCGGATCACCGTCTGCGGCGACCTGGCCGGCGCACGCCCGGTCTTCCACACCCCCTGGGCAGGCGGTACGGCCTACGCCACGGCCGCGCTGCCGCTCGCCGACCTGATCGAGGCCAACCTCGACTACGGCCACCTCGCCGCCCTCCTGGCCGCCCCGGACGTACCGGCGGCGGTGCACGACTCGACCCCGTACGAGGGCGTGCGGCGCATTCCGCCGGGGCATGCGCTGATCCTGCGCACCGGGGCGCGCGAGGTCGCCGGGTACGAGCAGGTCGCCTCGCTCGCCGTCGCGGCGCCCGCCGCCGACCCCGACCGCGCGGTGGACGCCGTACGGGACGCACTCGTAGAAGCCGTACGCGCGCGGCTGTCGGCACCCCGGCACGTCCCGGACATCGACCCCGGTCCGGTGCCCGGCATGGGCCCCGCCGAACGGCGTGCGGCGCGCGGGATGCCGGTGCCGGGCATCGGCGCCGACCTGTCCGGCGGCCCCGCCTCCGGCACCCTCGCCCTGCTGGCCGCCGGACTGCCCGGCATGCCCGGCACGGTCCTGGGCCACGGCACGGGCGCCGGCGAGCGCCTGCTGGCGGTCACCTTCAACGACCTCGCCGTCGGCGGCCGCGAGGCGGAACTCCAACGGGCGGGGAACCTGGCGGCCAACCCGCGGCTGCACCACGTGGTGGTGACCGGCGGCGAGGACATGCTCCCCTACGCCGACCTGGAGGGCCCGCTGACCGACGAACCGGGGCCTTCCCTGGTGCACGCCGCCAGACATCGCGCCCGCCTGGCCGCCGGCAGCGCCGACCACTTCACCGGCTACGGCGCCCGCCAGGTCCTGGACGCGCACCCCGCGCGCCTCGCCGACCTGCTGATGGACCGCAAGCGCCGGCACCTGGTCCGCCCGGTCGCCGCGCTCGCCAAGGCCGACGGCTCGGTGATGGTCTCCGCGCGCGTGTACAGCGCGGCACGACGGCTCGCGCGTACGCCGTACGGCGCGGGTGTCGAGTCGCTCGCCGAACGCCTGCTGCGGCGCCGCTTCGACGAGCCGGGGGGCGCGGTGGGCGCGTCGCTCGCGGCGCTCAGCTGGGCGAGACCCGGGCCCGCCGCGCGGTGGCTGACGGGGGAGGCACTGGCTGAAGTATCGGTTCTGCTCCAGGGGGCGGCGAACCGGTCCGGCGTCGGGCCCGGCCAGCGTCCCGGCGACTACCGCGCGCGTGCGGTGCTGGCCCGGCACGCGGCCGACATCCGCGTCCTGGAACAGGCCGCGGAGATCCGCTCGCAGCGCCTGCACGCCCCCTTCCTCGACAACCAGGTGGTCCGCGCCTGCCGCGCCCTGCCCGAGGCCCTGCGCGTGCAGCCGGGGGCCCGCGCCGCCATCCTCCGCACGGTCCTGGAGGGCGCCGGCGTCGCCGACCTCCCGCCCGGCTGGGGCGCCACCTCCCACGCCTCCTCCGCCGCCGCCACCCGCACCGGGCTGCGGGTCGCGGCCGACGACCTGATCGCCCTCTTCTCCACGCCGCTGCTGGCGCAGGCGGGGCTGGTGGAGGCGCGGGTGGTCCGCCGGGCGGTCCGCGCGGCGGCGGCGGGCGAGCCCCTGCCGCTGGACGGCCTCGCCGACCTGGTCTCCCTGGAGCTGTGGCTCCGCCGCCTGCTGTCCCGCCGGGGGACCTGCTGGACGGGGACACCGGCCCGCGCGCGTGCGGTTCCGGCGGGGATCCGCCCGATGCGGGGGGCGCTGGCGTCGGGGGCGTGACGGGGCCTCCGGCACTTCGACGTCGACCTCGGCTTCGGCTTCTTCTTCGGCTGCGGGCCGGTGGGGGTTGTTCGCGCAGTTCCTCGCGCCCCTGGTGGGGTGCTGTGCGGTGGGTCGGGGCTATGTGCCCGTGGGGGGTGTTGGCGCAGTTCCTCGCGGTCCTGGTGGGGGTGGGGCGCCTCTGAAACCCCCGTGCCCCGTTGCCGTGGGCCGGTGACAATGAGCCGGTGCGGTACCGAATCCTGGGTGTCACCCGAGCGACCGATGAGCAGGGCACCCCCATACCCGTCGGCGGCCCCCGCCTGCGCGCGCTGCTCACCGTCCTCGCCCTCCACCCGCATCGCACCCTCACCGCGGAGACCCTGATCCAGGAGGTCTGGGCGGCGGACGACGACCCGCCGCAGGACGCCCCGGCCGCTCTCCAGGCCCTCGTCGGCCGGCTCCGCCGGGTCCTCGGCAGGGACAGCATCAGCTCCTCCTCCGGCGGCTACCGGCTGGAGGCGACCGAGGACGACGTCGACCTGCACGTCTTCGAACGCCGGGTCCGCGAGGGCGCGGCCGCCGCCGACCCGGCCACCGCGCACCGCCTGCTCACCGACGCCCTCGCCCTGTGGAGCGGCCCCGCCCTCGCCGACCTGCCCGACCGGACGGCGGCCGCCGCCCGCCCCGAGGCCCTGCGGCTCGAAGCCACCCGTACCCGGGCCGACGCCGCCCTCCGCCTGGGCCGCGCCTGCGACGCCGTACCGGAGCTGACCGCGCTGACCGCGGCGCACCCGTACGACGAGACGCTGCACGCCCTGCTCATCCGCGCCCTGCGCGACGCCGGCCGCCCGGCGGACGCCCTCGCCGCCTACGAGACCGCCCGCCGCACCCTGGCCGACGGCCTCGGCACCGACCCCGGCGCGGAACTCCGGTCGCTGCACGCGTCGTTGCTCAGACAGGAACCGGCCCCGCCCGTCCCGCCCCCGCCGCGCACCGGCAACCTGCGTCCGCGGCTCACCTCCTTCGTGGGCCGGGAACCCGAACTCGACGCGGTTCGTTCCGAATTGCGCGGGGCCCGCCTGGTCACCCTCACCGGACCGGGCGGCTCCGGAAAGACCCGCCTCGCCGAGGAGGCCGCCGCCGCGCTCCCGCAGGCATGGCTCGTCGAGCTGGCCCCGCTCGACCGGCCCGAGGCGGTGCCGGGCGCGGTGGTCAGCGCCCTCGGTCTGCGCGAGACCGTGCTGCTGAGCAACGAACTCGCGCCCCCGCAGGCCGACCCCACGGCCCTGCTCATCGAGTACTGCGCGCGGCGCAGCCTGCTCCTGATCCTCGACAACTGCGAACACGTCATCGAAGCGGCGGCCGCCCTCGCGGAGACCCTGCTCACCCACTGCCCGGACCTCACGATCCTCGCGACCAGCCGGGAACCCCTCGGCGTCCCCGGCGAGTCGGTGCGCCCGGTCGAGCCGCTGGCCCCGGAACAGGCGCACCGGCTCTTCGAGGAACGCGCCGCCGTCGCCCGCCCCGGCGCACCGGGCGACCGGACCGCGGTGGACGAGATCTGCCGCCGTCTGGACGGCCTGCCCCTCGCCATCGAACTCGCGGCGGCCCGGCTGCGACTGCTGACGCCCCGGCAGATCGCCGACCGGCTCGACGACCGCTTCCGCCTGCTCACCTCCGGCAGCCGCACGGTCCTGCCCCGCCAGCAGACCCTGCGCGCGGTCGTCGACTGGTCCTGGGACCTGCTGGACGAGGGCGAGCGCACGGTCCTGCGCGAGGTGTCCGTCTTCGCCGGCGGCTGGGACCTCACGGCGGCGGAGGCCGTGTGCACCGGCCCGGTCGCCGACCTCGTCGGGGCGCTCGTCGACAAGTCCCTGGTCGTCGCCGCCCCGGACGGTCCGGACGGCACCGGCGGCATGCGCTACCGCATGCTGGAGACCATCCACGAGTACGCCGCCGAACGTGCCGCCGAGGTCCCCGGGCTGCGCGCGGCCGCCGAGCGCCGGCACGGCACCTGGGTGCGGGCGCTGCTGGAGGAGGCGGATCCCAAGCTGCGGTCCGGGGAACAACTGCCCTGGATCCGCCGCCTGGAGACCGACCTCGACAACATCCGCGCCGCCCTCGACCGCGCGGTGCGGGCGGGCGACGAGGCACTGGCGGGCCGGATCGTCCTCGCCGTCAGCTGGTTCTGGTGGCTGCGGAACTACCGCCTGGAGGCCATGGCCTGGATGGGCGCGGTGCTGCGTCTGGGCGTCGCGCGGGACGCTCTGCCGGACGGCGCGGGCCCGGAGGAGCTGCGCGCGCTGGCCGACGCGGCGGACCCGGTGGGCGCGCTGCTGGCCGCGCCGGACGCCGAGCGCGGGCATCCGCTGTACGACCTGCGGATGGACCTGCGGATGTTCGACCTGCTGCTGACCTCCGAGTCCGTCCCGACCGGGCTGGCCAAGGACGAGCGGGCCCCGGAGTACGTCGCGCTGGTGCGGTCCTCCTTCGAGGCGGGCGGTCCGCGCTCCGCCCGGCTGCCGGGCATCGTCTGGCCGCTGACCGCCTGGTTCCTCGGCCTCACGGCGGACGCCGGTCCCGACATGTCCGCCGTCGTCGCCAACTGCCGTGCCTATGGCGGTGACTGGGAGATCGGCGCCACCCTGATGTACCGCGCTCACGTCCTGGTCGACTCGCCCGGCAATCTGCGGGGCGTCGACGAGGACCTCGCGGAGCTGCGGATCCTCAGCCGGCGGGTCGGGGACCGCTGGATGCGGGCGCAGGTGTGCAGCGCGGCCGGCGAGGCCGCCATGGCGCGCGGCCGGTACGCGGAGGCGGAGGCCGAGTACGCGGAGGCGATGCGGCTGGCCCACGAGGTCGGCGCGCACGCCGAGACGCCGTTCCTGATCGCGCGGCTCGCCGAGATCGCCTACCGCTCCGGTGACCTGGCGGCCGCACGGGACACCCTGGACCGGGCGAGCGAGGCCTCCGAGCGGTACGGGGTCGCCGAGTCGAAGGCGTTCGTGGCGCTGCTGCGCGCGCACATGGCCCAGCACGAGGGAGACCCGGCCCGTGCCCGCGGGTACCTGGACGAGTCGCGCGAGGCGACGCTGGGCGGCACCCCGCCTCCCCAGTTCACGGCGGGGTTCCGCGCGGTCGAGGCGCTGATCTCGGCGATGGAGGACGGCCCGCGGCACGGACTGCCGATCGTGGCCGACGGGCTGCGCGAGGCGATGGAGGCCCGCTGCGCCGAGGTGATCACCGCGGCCCTCGTGGACGTCGCCGCCGACCTGCTGGCCCGGATCGGCGATCTGGCGGGCGCGGTACGGCTGTTCGCGGCCACCGACCACTGGCGGGCCGGCGGCCCGCGCTCCGAACCGGAGCGCACCCGCGCCGAGCAGATCGACGCGGCCGCCCGCACGGCACTGACCCCCGACCGCTACGCGGCCGAGCGCGCCCGCGGTGCGTCCCTCACCGAGGAGGACGTCCTGCGCGAGCTGAGCGAGCCGAGCGGGACGCCCCTGGGCACGGCTACCGGCAGGTGAACCTCGAATCGGCCCAGTCGGCGAGCCCCAACGCGTCGAACCCGTCGCCCGGTTCGACCTCCAGGCGCACGGTCCGGCGGCCGGTGAGGTCCACGTGCACGGGGACGGCGGCCTGCCCGCCCTCGACCGTCCCTGACCGCCACAGCCGCTCCCCGTCCGCGTAGACGGCGAAGGCGGCCTTGCCGAGGCCGAGGGTCATGTCGTCGACGCCGGCCATCGCGTCGTAGGCGGTGCACTCGCGGTTGAGGTCGATGGTGACGGAGGACGGGCCGTGCACGGTGACGCCGTTCGCGTACCGCTCGCCGGCCACCGTCACCCCGTACCGCTGCCACACCCAGCTGCTCTCGCCGAGCCGCATCTCGGGCCGGGTGCCGTCGCCGGTGAGGTCGAAGCGCAGCTCGCTCCACCGGTAGACGACCGGGGCCGGCGGGGGAGCGGGCGGCGGAGTGGGTGTCGGCGTCGGCGTCGGGGCCGGCCTGGGTGCCGGAGGGGGAGTGGGGGTCGGGGTGGGGCTGGGCTTCGGTGTGGGGGACGGTGTCGGGGTCGGGCTCGGGGCGGGCGCGGGGGCGAGGACGACCGGCTCGGGGTGCGGCGCGCGCTTCGGCGGGGCGGGGGCCGGAGTCGGTGTGCCGGGCTCGACGACCGGCGTGGTGGGGGCCGGGCGGGCCGCCTCCTTGGCCGGGTGGCCGTCGTTCACCAGGGCGAGGGCCAGTGCGGCGGCGGCCACCGCGACGACCCCGGCCGCGATACCGGCCTTCACCGGTGCCCCCAGCCCCTCCGAGGTCGCGGCACCGCCACCGCCCGCCCCGCCGGACGAGCCGCCCGCCGCGGCGGCCGCGCCCGCGGCCCCCACTCCGGCGCCGCCGGCGATGATCCCGAGCGCCTTGGCGTACCCGGCGGCCCCGAACCAGCCGATGACCGCGACCGGTACGACGGCCGGGATGCCGGCGGCGACCTCCTCGATCTGGGCGGCGGCCAGCCGGCACTTGGCGCACTCCTCCAGGTGCTTGCGCAGCCCCCGTTCCGCGCGGATGCGCAGCTTGCGGCGGGCGTAGCCGCCGAGCTGGTCGGCGTAGCGGGCGCACTCCTCGTCGTCGATGAGGGAGGCGCTCACATGCGCCTGGAGGTAGGCCTGCTTCAGGCCCTCGCGGGCGCGACTGGCCAGCACACGCGTGCCGTTGGCGTCCAGCCCGAACAAGGTCGCCACCTCGCTCGGCGACTCGTCCTCGACCTCCGTGTGCCACAGCACGGCCTGCCAGCGCTCGGGCAGCGAACGGAAGGCCTGCATCGCCAGCGACCGCTCGGCCTCGTGCATCGCCCGTACGTCGGCGCCCAGATCGAGCGTGTCGGCGTCGGAGACGTCGGAGCCGCGCGCGGACTCCGCCGCGAACACCGCGAAGTCGTCGACCAGTTGCTCACGCCGGGCCGACTTGGTCCACTGCGCGGCGACCCGCCGGACGGAGGTGAGCAGGTAGGCGCGCACGGCGTACTCGGGCCCGGATCCGCCGCGCACCGCCTGCAGCATCCGGGCGAACACCTCGGCGGTCAGGTCGTCCGCGGTGTGCGCGTCCCGGCAGCAGGTGCGCGCGTAGCGCCGTACCGCGTCCGCGTGCCGGCGGTAGAGCTCCTCGTACGCCGAGTCGTCGCCGCCGCGCATCCATTCGATCAACTGGGCGTCGGCGGGGGGCTGTTCACGGGGCGGTGGCAGCACACTGCCGCTGCGCTGTGCCGGAACGTTCCCTTCCGGCGGTTCGCCGACGGGCGGTACACCGGCCCGCCCGCCCTGACTGGGCACCTGCGGCGAGGTCAGTTCCTCACCGGCGGATTCGTCCCACCCGTCACCGTCCATCGCGGAACGCCCCCGATGCCCCTGCCCAATCCGACCGAATCACCGGGTCAGACTGCCACACCGGCTTCCTCCCGGGGCCCCGGGCGACGGACCTACCACTCGTCCGAGCGCACGGGTCAGCGCGGCGCACCACCGGTCACCCGGAAGGGAAACCGGCTCCGCGCGGGCCACCCTCCGGCACGGCTGCCTCAGGGCCGCGACCGCAGCCCCTCCAGCAGGATGTCCAGCAGCCTCGACGAAGCGGCCGCCTGCTGCGCCGGGTCCGGCAGCGAGGGCGCCGCGGTGGCGATCACCAGCAGCACGTCGGAGACCGAGACGTCCGGCCGCAGCTCACCCGCCGCACGAGCCCGCTCCACCAGCCGCCCGACGACCTCGAGCAGCGCGGCCGCGCCCGCGTCGTCGGCGTCGGCGGCCAGCGGCTCCCGCTCCTCCGGCACCAGCCGCAACTCGCCCGCGGCCGGCTGCGTCCGCTGCTGCGGCACCCGGACCTCCTCGGCCCCGCCGACCTCCTCCGGCGCTCCGACGCGCAGCACCTGCGGCGGCAGCAGCCGCCCCGCCCCGGACGCCACCGAGGTCCGCAGGAACCGCGACAGCGCCGACCACGGCTCGTCCTCCTGCCCGAGCGCCGCGCGCGCCTGGTCGGTCAGCCGGGAGGTCTCCTCCTCGGCTATCCGCCGGACCAGGACGTCTTTGCTGGGGAAGCGCCGGTACACCGTGCCGACCCCGACCCGCGCCCGCCGCGCCACGTCCTCCATCGGCGCGCCGTAGCCCAGTTCACCGAAGACCTCGCGCGCCGCCCGCAGGACGTGCTCCAGATTGCGCTGTGCGTCCACCCGCAGCGGTGTCGTCCGCGGGCCGTCGCCGCGCCCGCCCGTCGCCGCGCTCACCGCTCCGCCGCCCGTCGCGAGCGCGGAAGCCGTTGCCCAATGCGTGTCCTGAATATGCATCTGTGTTCCCCCGGTTAATGACGTCTCCCCCCGGAGACGCTCCCCGCACTTGAAGGCCGGAGCGAGTGGAACTGTCGCCGATCCATCGGCCGGCGGCCGGGCGGACCCGCCCGTCGCGGACCGTTCGGCCACATCCCCTACACCCCGTCGACACACGAACATAGTTGAGAGGCTGTCAATTCAGAAGGGGGACGTTCCGCACGGAGCGCCCCCCGATCGGAGTACGGGTCGCGTACATCCCGATTCACCACCTTCGCGCCCCCTCGCCCGCCCCCACTGACCTGGCCCCTTTCGTCCGGTCCTGACCAGGTGCCGGGCACGCCCCGAACCGGTCCGCCGGTCACACAAATTGCCGGGGCTGTGGACAAACAACAGTCACGGGTGCGTCATGGGATGGTGAAGGAACGTGCGCGCATTCTCGTTGTCGGCGGCGGCTACGTCGGGATGTACACGGCCCTGCGGCTCCAGCGGAAGCTGAAGGCGGAGCTCAGGCGGGACGAGGTCGACATCACCGTCGTCACCCCCGATCCCTACATGACGTACCAGCCGTTCCTGCCCGAGGCGGCCGCCGGTTCGATTTCTCCTCGTCATGTCGTCGTACCCCTGCGGCGCGTTCTGGACCGGTGCCATGTCGTCATCGGCGAGGTGACGTCCATCGAGCACGCCAAGCGCACCGCGGAAGTCACCACCCTCGCCACCGCCGAGGAGCGAAAAGGCGCCACTTTCCTGCCGTACGACGAACTGGTCCTCGCGCCCGGCTCGATCGCGCGCACGCTGCCCGTCCCCGGTCTCGCCGAGCACGGCATCGGCTTCAAGACCGTCGAGGAGGCCATCGGCCTGCGCAACCACGTCATCGAGCAGATGGACATCGCCTCCTCGACCCGCGACCCCGCGATCCGCGACGCGGCCCTCACCTTCGTCTTCGTCGGCGGCGGCTACGCGGGCGTGGAGGCCCTCGGCGAGCTGGAGGACATGGCCCGCTACGCCACGCGGTACTACCACAACGTCCAGCCCGAGGACATGCGCTGGATCCTCGTCGAGGCCACCGACCGGATCCTGCCCGAGGTCGGCCGCGAACTGGGCCGCTACACCGTCACCGAGCTGCGCCGCCGCAACATCCAGGTACTGCTGGACACCCGCCTGGAGTCCTGCGCCGACCGCGTCGCCGTCCTCAGCGACGGCCAGCGCTTCCCCACCCGCACGCTCGTGTGGACCGCCGGCGTCAAACCGCACCCGGTCCTCGCCGCCACCGACCTTCCGCTCACCCCGCGCGGGCGGCTGAAATGCACCGCCGAGCTGACGATCGACGGCGTCGACCACGCGTGGGCCGCGGGCGACGCCGCCGCCGTTCCCGACGTCACCGCCGCCGCCCCCGGCACCGAGACCGCGCCCAACGCACAGCACGCGGTGAGGCAGGCGAAGGTCCTCGGCGACAACGTCGTCCACGCGCTGCGCGGCGAACCCCTCGACACCTACGCCCACGCCTACGTCGGCTCCGTCGCCTCCCTGGGACTCCACAAGGGCGTCGCCCAGGTCTACGGACGCAGGCTGAAGGGCTACCCTGCCTGGTTCATGCACCGCGTCTACCACCTGAGCAGGGTGCCCACCTTCAACCGCAAGGCCCGTGTGCTCGCCGAATGGATCCTCTCCGGGCTCTTCAAGCGGGAGATCGTCTCGCTCGGGTCACTCGAACATCCCCGAGCGGAGTTCGAACTCGCGGCCGGTGGAAAGCCTCCTCACAGTCCTTCCGACGACTCGAACGGGTCGTCCTGACGGAACTCAGGAACTCCACGGCCCGCCCCGGCGTCTGACGGATGTCGCCGCCGACGGCCACCCTGCCAGACTGCCCCCCGACCGAGCACAAGGCTTCTCCCCAGAACTGCACCGGGGGACATGCCCCGGACCCCGGCCGCTCCCGAAGCAGGCCGGAGACGACGACACGAGGCAAGGATTCGTGAACTTCACGCGCTGGAGCGCCCGGCTCCCCGGAACGCAGCGCCGCGCCGCAGCGCGGACCGAGCACGCGGTCCCCCCGGACCGACGGGGCGAAGGCTCCGTGCCCGCTGCCCGCGTCGAACAACTGACTGACGACTCGCCCTGTGTGCCCGCCGTCGACGAACTGCCCGCCCGCGACGTCCTGGACCGCGTCCCGGCCCTGGTCGCCCTCGTCCACGGCCCCGACCACCACATCGCGTACGTCAACGACGCCTACACGGCGGCCTTCGGCGTACGTCCCCCGGGCGCCCCCGCCCGCGAGGCCCTTCCCGAACTCGTCGAACTCGGTCTCCTCCCGCTCCTCGACCAGGTCCTGCGCAGCGGCAAGCCCCGCACCCTGAAGTCACGCAAGGCCCTCGACGGCCGCACCTACACGTTCACCTGCACACCCGTCGCCGAGAACGCCGACCACGACGGCGGCGTCCTGCTGTTCGCCACCGACGTCACCGACCACGCCGAGGCGGCCGAGCGGCTGCGCGCCAGCGAGCGCCGCCAGCGCGAGACGGCCGTCACCCTCCAGCGCAGCCTGCTCCCGCAGGAACTCGAACAGCCGGACGACCTGCGCATCGCCGCGACCTACCAGCCCGGCGGCACCGAGGCCGCGGTCGGCGGCGACTGGTACGACGTCATCACCCTCGGCGGCGGCCGCACCGCGCTCGTCATCGGCGACGTGATGGGCCGGGGCGTGCGGGCCGCGGCCGTCATGGGCCAGCTCCGCACGGCGGTCCGCGCCTACGCCCGCCTCGACCTGCCCCCGCACGAGGTCCTCCAGCTCCTCGACGGCCTCGCCACCGAGATCGACGCCAACCAGATCGCCACCTGCGCCTACGCCATCCACGACCCGAACGAGGGCCGGCTGGTCTACGCCTCGGCCGGCCACCTGCCGATCCTGGTCCGCGACGAGACCGGCACCGTGCTGCGCACCGACGAACCGACCGGCCCGCCGCTCGGCACCGGCGGCTGGATCCACACGTCGGGCTCGGTACCGCTGGGCCCCGGCTCCACGGCTGTCCTCTATACGGACGGCCTGGTGGAACGCCGTGACGAGGACCTGGACGAGGGCATCGCCGCGCTCGAACGCGCGCTGGCGGGAGCCACCGGCACCCCGCAGGTCGTCTGCGACCGCCTGGTCCGCTCCGCCGGCGTCACCGCCGACCACGACGACGACGTCGCCGTCCTCGTCCTCCAGCACCCGGCCCGCACCGGCGCCGACGGCGAGCTGTTCCGCAACGCGGCTCTGGAACTGCTCGGCGGCGTCGAGGCGGCACCCCGCGCGCGTGCCTTCGCCTCCGGCGTCCTGACCAGCTGGCGGTTCCCCGTCGAACTCCACGACCTCGGCGTCCTCGCCACCAGCGAGCTGGTCGCCAACTCGCTCCAGCACGGCACCCCGCCCATGCGGCTGCGGCTGCGCCGCACCGACCGCCGCCTGATCATCGAGGTCACGGACGGCGACGACCACCTGCCGCGCCGCCGCCGCGCGGAACCGGGCGACGAGTCCGGCCGGGGCATCGCGATCGTGGCGACGATCGCCTCCGGCTGGGGGTCGCGAAGAACCCCGGGCGGCGGGAAAGCGGTGTGGTGCGAGTTCGTACTGCCCAAGGGGTAGCGACCGGCACGACCGCGAGGTGCCGCCGCGGGTGTGCGGACTGATCGCACGCCTTCCCGCGCCCGTGCCGGGGCGCGGGAAGCGGCGAGGGCGAGCGGGTGGTGCCCCACCGGCCCGTACCGCCGCTACGCGGAGACGGACTCCGCGGCAGCTCCGCCCCGCGCCACGACCACGCTCTTCGAGGCGAGCCACGGCTGGTCCTGGGCGAGGGTCAGCCGCCGTCCGAGCCGTACGGCCAGGACGCTGATCCCCAGCGAGAACAACAGGAACGTCACCACGTACGGCGCGGGCAGGGACGCCGCGAGCGGGCCGCCCACCGCCGGGCCGACCGCCAGCGCGAGCTGCTTCACCAGGGCGAACGCCGAGTTGTACTGACCGGCCTGGCCCGCCGGAGCCAGATCGGCCACCAGCGGGGCGACCGTCGGCGACAGCATCGCCTCACCGAGCCCGAACAGCGCGTACGTCGACACGAACGCGGCCGTCGCCATCTCCTGGCTCCCGTGCCCGAGCCCGGCGTACCCCGCCACGACCCACGCGAGGGCCCAGACCAGCCCGACCGCCGCGATCACCCGGGACCGCCGCCGGCGTTCCACGAACCGGAGCACGGCGAACTGGGCGACCACGATCATCAGCGTGTTCGCGGCCAGCGCCGTCCCCAGCGCGGACGTCGATATCCCCGCCGCCTCCACGCCGTACGCGCTCAGCCCGGACTCGAACTGGCCGTAGCAGGCGAAGAACAGGACGAAGCCCAGCACGCACAGCTGCACCATCGCGCGGTTCCCGAGCAGCTGCTTCCAGCCGCTCTTCGCCGCCGACCCGGGGACGTCCGCGAGCCGCGGCGCGTGCGGTATCCGCACCGTCGACATCACCCCGGCCAGCAGCAGGAACATCGCCGCCTCGATCGCGAACAGGAGCGTGAAGGAGGAGACCCGGGTGGTGTCGACCAGGTGGCCGCCGATCAGGCCACCGACGCCGAGCCCCAGGTTTTGCAGGAAGAACTGCGTCGCGAACGCCCGCGACCGGTTCTGGGACGTCGAGCAGTCCACGATCATCGTGGCCAGCGCCGGCTGCATCACGGCCTGCCCGGCCCCGAGCAGCGCGGCCGCGGCCAGCACGGTGGCCGCCTGTCCCGCCAGTCCGAGGCTCAGCGCGCCTATCGAGGCCATGACCAGGGCGGTGAGGAGGACCGGCAGAGGGCCGCGCCGCACGATCGCCCGGCCGGCGAACGGCAGCACGATCAACGCGGCCACGGCGAAGACAGCGAGCACGAACCCCGCTGTCATGGAACCCAGCCCCCGCACCTGCGCCACATAGACGTACAGGTAGGGGACGGTGAAGCCGAGCCCGAACGCGCTGAGTGCGTTGCCCACGTGGATCCGGCGCATCGCTGCGCCCATCGCCCTGGTCACGTTCACCTCTCTCAGGTCGTTAAGTCAGCGGACTGCTGAAGTCTGAAGACTTAGAAGCTAAAGTTCGAAGCTAAAGACTACATCGTGAAGGACTTCAACGCCAAGCCCGTTCGTGCGATACTTCGGGCATGGCCGACACCACCGGCGCCGGCGAGCCGACACTCGACGAACAGATCGCCGCCTACCAGCGCGAGTTCCAGGACCTCGACCCCCAGGTCGAGAAGGTCGTCTCGGCGCTGTCCCGCCTCAACCGCCGGATGAACGTCGCCTACGGCCGCCAGACCTCGGCCCTCGGCATCAGCAGCGCCGAGTGGGAGGTGCTCAAGGCCCTGGTCCTCTCCGGAGTCCCCTATCGCCTGGGCCCGAGCGAGCTGGCCAAGCGCCTCGGCCTCACCCCGGCCGCGATGACCCACCGCATCGACCGGATGGTCGCCGAAGGTCTGGTCACCCGGGAGCGCGACGAGTCCAACCGGGTCCGGGTGATCGTCGAGCTGACGCCCGAGGGCCGTGAGAAGTGGCTGGAGGCCATGCGGCTCGCCTCCGTCTTCGAGGAGGACCTGCTCCAGGACCTCTCTCCCGCAGAACGCGGTGTGCTCGGCGAGGTCCTCACCCGGCTGCTGCGCCGCGTGGAGCACGCCCAGCCCGACGCCGGCGGCCGCCTCACCGACCTGGACTGACGCAGGTCAGGGGGGCCGGGAAAAAATCTTGACAGGGGTGGTTGACGCTGCCCTGCCCGATCCGTATAGTTCTTCGGGTTGCCGCGGAGCCGTAACGGTTCTTCGACAGCACCTCCGCCGCATGAGCGGCACTCACACCATCAGTACGATCTCCCGACCGGGTTGATTTCGGCGCGCCCGAATTCAATTCGATTTCGGGTCTCCGTGCTGTCCGGTCGAGCCACTAAGGCCCGATTGGGCAACGGGAGGCGGATCCGCTAAGGTTTGAGACGTCGGAACGGCCCAACAGCCGGGAAGACAACACCCGCTGACTGGGAATCAGACGCCGAAAGGATCTGATAGAGTCGGAACCGCCGGAAAGGGAA
>NZ_JBIVUX010000004.1:720896-996769 GCF_044757385.1 Streptomyces sp. NPDC091282 | reverse complement strand
CTGCTGTCCCTGCCCGGCTCGCCGATCCTCTACTACGGCGACGAGATCGGCATGGGCGACAACATCTGGCTCGGCGACCGCGACGCGGTGCGCACGCCCATGCAGTGGACCCCCGACCGCAACGCCGGCTTCTCCACCTGCGACCCCGGACGGCTCTACCTGCCCGCCATCATGGACCCCGTCTACGGCTACCAGGTCACCAACGTCGAGGCGTCCATGTCGTCGCCGTCCTCGCTGCTGCACTGGACGCGCCGGATGATCGAGATCCGCAAGCAGAACCCCGCGTTCGGACTGGGCACCTTCACGGAGCTGCCGTCCTCGAACCCGGCGGTCCTCGCCTTCCTGCGGGAGTACGAGGACGACCTGGTCCTGTGCGTGCACAACTTCTCCCGGTTCGCCCAGCCCACCGAACTCGATCTGCGGGTCTACGACGGCCGGCACCCGGTCGAACTGATCGGCGGGGTCCGGTTCCCGGCCATCGGCGAGCTGCCGTACCTGCTGACCCTGGCCGGACACGGCTTCTACTGGTTCCGGCTCCCCCGAGTCGCCTCCTCCATCGGCCGTCGGCGTTGAGCGTGCGGAGCCGAGGAAAGGACGCGTCACCATGACGAAGACCGCCGCCCTCCCCCGGTCCACGGCGATCACCGGTCTCGACCGGCCGCTCGCCTCGCTCGGCGGGCTGCTGCGCGACTGGCTGCCCCGGCAGCGCTGGTTCGCGGGCAAGGACCGGCCCGTCACGGATCTGTCCGTACTCTCCCTGACCGAACTCTTCCCCGGCTGTCTGCACCTGCTCGTGCACGCCGACCACTCCCCCGGCGGGGACGGCGCCCCTTCCGGCGACTGCTACCAGCTGCTGCTGGGCGTGCGCGAACAGCGCATGCCACGGCTGGAGCGGGCGTACATCGGCCGTGCCGAGGAGGGTCCGCTCGCCGGACTCGCCGTGTACGACGCGCTGCACGACCCGCACGCCGCCGAACTGCTGCTGGAGCGGCTGCGGATGCCCGGCACGGTCGGCCCGCTCCGCTTCGAGACCGCCCCGGGGGCCCGGATACCCGGTGGCCTCACGCCCCGGCTGCTGGCCGCCGAGCAGTCCAACTCCTCACTCGTGTACGGCGATTCCTACATCCTCAAGGTGTTCCGGCGGATCCAGCCCGGTGTCAACCCGGACCTGGAGGTGCCCGAAGCGCTGGCCGCGCAGGGCTGTGCCCGGGTGCCCGCGCCGGTGGCCTGGTTCCGGACCACCGAGCCGAGCCCGGCGACCCTCGGGGTGCTGCAGCCCTTCCTGCCGGACGCCGCCGACGGCTGGACCCTCGCCCTGCGCGCGCTCGCGGCCGGGGAGGACTTCGCCACCGAGGCGCACGAGCTGGGCCGGGCCACCGCGGACGTGCATCTCGCGCTCGCCACCGCCTTCCCGTCCGCCGTCCGCGACGAGCACGGCAGGACCGCACAGGCGATGTCGGTACGGCTGGAGGAGGCCGCGCACGCGGTGCCGGCCCTGCGGCCGTACGTGCCGGGGCTGCGCGGCGCGTTCGACGCGCTCGCCCGCTGCGACGCGGGTCCGCGCGCCCAGCGCATCCACGGCGACCTGCACCTCGGGCAGGTGCTGCGGGCGGACCGCGAGTGGTTCGTCATCGACTTCGAGGGCGAGCCGTCCCGGCCGCTCGCGGAGCGGCGCAGCATCCAGTCGCCGGTGCGGGACGTGGCCGGCATGCTGCGGTCCTTCGACTACGCGGCCCGGCAGCGCCACCCCTGGCGTCCCGAGTGGGCCCTGCGCTGCCGGGAGGCCTACTGCGCGGGTTACGCTGCGCGGGCCGGCTGGGATCCGCGCAAGAAGCACGCACTGCTGCGCGCCCACGAGACGGACCGCGCGGTGTACGAGGTGGTGTACGAAGCCCGGCACCGGCCGGCCTGGCTTCCGGTTCCGATGGCCGCGATCGAGCGGCTCGCCCGCTGGGGAGGCTGACCTCATGGCCCTGCGCGACTCCTTGCTTCCCGAACCCTCGGGACCGTCCCGTCCCACGGCCCCGCCGCTGGACGCCGACGCCCGCGGACGCCTGCTGGCGGGCGCCCACCACGATCCGCACGCGCTGCTGGGCGCCCACCCGGTGGACGGCGGCACCCTGGTCCGCGCGCTGCGCCCGCACGCCCGTGCGGTGAGCGTGCTCGTCGACGGGGAACGGATCCCGCTGACGCCGGAGGGCGACGGGCTCTTCGCGGCCGTGCTCCCGAACGCCGAGGCCCCCGCCTACCGGCTGCTCGTCACGTACGAGGACGGCGACGGCGCCGAGCTGGAGGTGGAGGACCCGTACCGTTTCCCGCCCGCGCTCGGCGAGTTCGACCTGCATCTGATCCGTGAGGGACGGCACGAGCAGCTGTGGAAGGCGCTCGGCGCCGAGCCGATGACCCATGACGGGGTGACCGGCACCCGGTTCACGGTGTGGGCGCCGAACGCCCAGGGCGTGCGGGTGGCCGGGGACTTCACCTGCTGGGACGGCACGCAGTACCCGATGCGCTCGCTGGGCGCGGCCGGGGTGTGGGAGCTGTTCCTGCCGGGCGTCGGCGAGGGCGACCGGTACAAGTTCGAGATCACCTCGCGGTACGGCGGCAGGTTCCTGAAGTCCGATCCGATGGCCCGCCGTACCGAGGTGCCGCCCGCGACCGCGTCGATCGTGGCGGTCTCCCGGCACGAGTGGAGCGACGCGGAGTGGATGGCGCACCGGGGCGACACGCCGGTGCACGAGGCGCCGTTCTCGGTGTACGAGGTGCACCTGCCGTCCTGGCGCCCCGGCCTGACCTACCGCGAACTGGCCGAGCAACTCCCGCGCTACGTCGGCGACCTGGGCTTCACGCACGTCGAGTTCATGCCGGTCGCCGAGCATCCCTTCGGCGGCTCCTGGGGCTACCAGGTCACCGGCTTCTACGCGCCGACGGCCCGGCTCGGCACCCCGGACGACTTCAAGTACCTGATCGACGCGCTGCACCGGGCCGGCATCGGCGTGATCATGGACTGGGTGCCGGCCCACTTCCCCAAGGACGACTGGGCGCTGGCCCGCTTCGACGGCGACCCGCTGTACGAGCCCGGGGACGACCGGCGGGCCGAGCATCCGGACTGGGGGACCTACGAGTTCGACCTGGGCCGGGTGGAGGTGCGCAACTTCCTCGTCGCCAACGCGGTGTACTGGTGCGAGGAGTTCCACATCGACGGGCTGCGGGTGGACGCGGTCGCCTCGATGCTCTACCTCGACTACTCGCGGGACTCCGGGCAGTGGACGCCGAACGTGTTCGGCGGGCGCGAGGACCTGGCCTCGGTGGCGTTCCTCCAGGAGATGAACGCGACCGTGTACCGGCGGGCGCCGGGGGTGGTGACCATCGCCGAGGAGTCCACCGCGTGGGACGGCGTGACCCGGCCGACCGACAGCGGCGGTCTCGGGTTCGGCCTGAAGTGGAACATGGGCTGGATGCACGACTCGCTCGAGTACATCCAGCACAAGCCCGTGCACCGCAAGTACCACCACGACGAGATGACCTTCTCGATGGTCTACGCGTACAGCGAGAACTACGTGCTGCCCATCTCCCACGACGAAGTGGTGCACGGGAAACAGGCCCTGGTGTCCAAGATGCCCGGGGACTGGTGGCAGCAACGCGCCAATCACCGCGCCTATCTGGGCTTCATGTGGGCCCATCCCGGCAAACAACTGCTCTTCATGGGGCAGGAGTTCGCCCAGGGCGGCGAGTGGTCGGAGGCCCACGGCCCCGACTGGTGGCTGCTGGACCCGGCCTACGGCGCCGAAGCCGATCACCGGGGTGTCCGGGATCTGGTCCGCGATCTCAATTCCGTGTACCGCACACGCCCCGCGCTGTGGCAGCGGGACACCGATCCGGCGGGGTTCCAGTGGGTCGTGGGCGACGCGGCCGAGGACAACGTCTTCGCCTTCCTGAGGTTCGATGCCGAGGCCCGGCCCCTGCTGGCGGTCTCCAACCTCTCCCCCGTGGTCCGTCCCGACTACCGGCTGAGCGTGCCCGGCCGGGCCGTCGTGTGGCGCGAGATCCTGAACACCGACAGCGCGCGGTACGGCGGCGGGGACGTCGTCAGCCGCGGGCCGCTGCTGGCCGACGAGGGCGCCGTACGGCTGACGCTGCCGCCGCTCGGCACGGTGTGGCTGGAGCCCGTCGTCCCGTAGGCCGCCGGAAGGGCCGGCACGTGTCCGGGCGGCCGGGCCTGGGCAGTTCGGGGTGAAAGACCCCGCCGCGCCCGGTCGCGGCCCGGCCGGAGGGCGGTCCTCGGTGCTGCGTACCGTCGGAGTGGAGGAAGAACTTCTGCTGGTGCACCCGGACAGCGGGGAGCCGATGTCCCGGTCGGCGGCCCTCCTGGACCGGGCCGCGCTGGACGATCCCGGGCAGGCCGTGTTCCAGAAGGAACTGTTCGGGCAGATGCTGGAGCTGGCCACCAGCCCGCAGCGGCACATGGCGGACCTCGGCGCGGAGATCGCCCGCTGCCGCAAGGAGGCGGCCCGGCTCGCCGGGGAGATCGGCTGCGCGGTGGCGGCGCTCGCCACCTGCCCGCTGCCGGTCACGCCCGCGCTCAGCGCGCACGAGCGGTACCGGTGGATGGCCGGGCGGTTCGGCAGCGCCACGCTGGACCAGTTCGTGTGCGGCTGCCACGTCCACGTGTCGGTGGAGTCCGACGAGGAGGGCGTCGCGGTCCTCGACCGGCTGCGGCCGTGGCTTCCGGTGCTGCGCGCGCTGAGCGCCAACTCGCCGTTCTGGCAGGGCCGGGACACCGGTTACGCCAGCTTCCGCAGCCGGCTGTGGTCGCGCGGCCCGTCGGCCGGCCCCACCGAGCTGTTCGGTTCGGCGGCGGCCTACCGGCGCCGGGTCGCGGACATGGTGGCCAGCGAAGTCATCCTCGACGCGGGGATGGTCTACTTCGACGCCCGGCTGGCCGTGCACTACCCGACGGTGGAGATCCGGGTGTCCGACGTCTGCCTGCGGGCCGACACCACCGTCCTGATCGCCACCCTCGCGCGGGCCCTGGTGGAGACGGCCGCCCGCGACTGGCGGGCGGGCCGGCCGCCGCCGGACCACAGTGTGAGCATGCTGCGGCTGGCCTCCTGGCAGGCCGCCCGCTCCGGGCTGGAGCAGGAACTGCTCGATCCGGTGGCCATGCGGCCCCGGCCGGCCGCCGAGGTGGTGGACGCGCTGCTGGCGTACACCGCGGACGCGCTCGCCGGCAGCGGCGACACCAGCGGGGTGGAGGAGGCCGTCGCACAGCTGCTGTCCAGGGGAACCGGAGCCGGTGAGCAGCGCGCGCTGCTGGAGCGCACGGGCAGTCTGCGGGAGGTCGTCCTCGACTGCGTCCGCCGCACGCAGGGGTGACCACTGGTCACTGCGAGGAACCGAGTTGACCGTTCCTGACACGGACCGCGTTCTGCTGGGCTAGATTCGACCAGCGTCGACAACAGTACCGATCGGGAGGGTCACCCTCCGTACAACCTGGAGCAGCGCATGCGCGACTACGCCCTCGCTCCGACTACCGCTTCGACCCTGACCGGCGGGCTCGCCGACAGCATCTTCGAGACGGCGGACCGGAACCCCACCCTGCCGGTGCTGGCGCGCCGGCCCGACACCGCCGCCGCGGGCTGGGAGGAGATCACCGCGGTCGAACTGCGCGACGAAGTGGTCGATCTGGCCAAGGGTCTGATCGCGTCGGGTATCTCGCCCGGTCACCGGGTCGCCATGATGGCGCGGACCCGGTACGAGTGGACGGTGTTCTGCCTGGCGCTGTGGTCGGTGGGCGCCGAGGTGGTGCCGATCCATCCGACCGCCGCCCGGGACCAGGTGGAGTGGATCCTGCGGGACGCCCGCTGCGTGGCCGTGGTCGTCGAGGACGAGCCGGCGGTGATGACCGTCGGTACGGTCTGCCAGGGGCTGCCGGGCCTCAAGCACGTCTGGCAGCTGGACGCGGGAGCGGTGCCCGCGCTGGTGCAGCAGGGCGCCCTCGTCCCGCTGACCACGGTGGAGTCGCTGCGGCGGATCGTGATGCCGGACTCGACGGCGGCCATCACCTACACCTCCGGCACCTCGGGCCGTCCGCTGGGCTGCGCGCTGAGCCACCGCGGCCTGGCGTACCCGTGCGACACCCTGCTGGCGGGCTGGGGGCACACCGCCGCGCTCCCCGGCGAACAGGCCTCCGTCCTCGCGTACCTGCCGTTCTCGCACGTGTACGGCCTGATGGTGATGGTGATCTGCCTGCGCGGCGGGATCCTGATGGGCCACGAGCCGGAGATGACGGAGAACGCGCTGGCGTCGGCGCTGCGCAGCTTCCGGCCGACCTACCTGTACGCCGTGCCCTCGGTGCTGGAGAAGCTCTACAAGACGTTCCTGCGCACCGCGCACCAGCACGGCCGGGGCGCCCTGTTCGAGCGGGCCGTGGACACCGCGCGGGAATTCGCCTCCGCCCAGGAACGGCAGCGGCTGGGCACCGGCGCCGGGCCGGGTCTCGAACTGCGGCTCCAGCACGCCCTGTACGAGCGGACGGTGTACCGCAAGTTGCGGTCCGTGCTCGGCGGGCGGGTGCTGCGGGCCACGTCCGGCGGGTCCTCGCTCAGCCGCGAACTCACCCTGTTCTTCGAGGGCATCGGCATTCTCGTGCACGACGGCTACGGACTGACCGAGTCCAGCGGCGGGATCACCATGCAGCCGCTGGGCCGCGAGAAGTCCGGGACGGTCGGCCGGGCCCTGCCCGGCATCCAGATCCAGGTCGCCGACGACGGCGAGATCCTGGTGCGCGGACCGTCCGTGTTCCAGGGGTACGTCGGTGACAACTACGCGACCCGTGCCGCGCTGCGCGGCGGCTGGCTGGCCACCGGGGACATCGGACGGCTCGACCCCGAGGGCTATCTGACCATCACGGGCCGCAAGAAGGACGTCATCATCACCAGCAGCGGCAAGAGCGTGGCGCCGGCCCCGCTGGAGCAGCGGCTGCGGATGCATCCGCTGGTGCACCAGGCGGTGGTGGTCGGCGACGACCGGCCCTGCGTGGGCGCGCTGCTCACCCTGGACCCGGACTTCCTCGCGCACTGGCGCGGCGCCCTGTCGCTGCCGGGCGACGCGCCGGGCCGGGAGGCGCGTGAGGAGAACGCGCTGCGGGAGGAGATCGCGCGGGCCATCGCGTCCGCCAACAGCACGGTCTCCCGTTCCGAGTCGATCCGGGTCTACCGGGTGCTCCAGGAGCCGTTCGCCCCGGACAACGGCATGCTCACACCGTCGATGAAGCTGCGCCGGGACGCGATAGCGCGGCACTACGCGGCCGAGATCGACGCCATGTACCAGGCCCGTTCACGGGCCGCCCACCGGCCGGGCGCGGCGGAGCCGGCGGACTGGGACGAGGCGGACGACGTGTTCCGCTGAACCCCGCACGCGTATCCGGGGCGGCAGGGGGAACTCGCCGCGAGGGGAGTTCCGACACAGATGACGGCCCTGATCCCCGAGGGCCGGGAGAGACGACATGGCGACCGGGCCACGGCGCGACCCCAGATCCTCCCCGGAGGAGACCCTCGAACGGACGGTCTCCTTCCCCGGGGAGCTGCGCAACGTCACCGGTGCCCGGCTGGCCGCGGACGGCTATCTGGCCGACCTGTGCCGGACCTCGCCGCCGACCGCCCCGGAGTGCTGGGACGACATCCTGCTGGTGGTGACGGAACTGGCCGCGAACGTCGTCCAGTACGCGCCGGGCCCCTTCGAACTGCGGATGCGGCGCACGTACGACGGGGTCCACTTCACCATGCACGACACCAGCCAGGTGCAGCCCGAGCCGCGGCCCTTCCATCCGCGGCACGGCGGCGGCGGTGTCGGCTGGCACCTGCTGCACACCCTGTGCGACCAGGTCAGCGTGGTCGTCACCGACACCGGCAAGGACATCCACGTCTTCCTGCCCTGGTGAGCCGCGGGCGCGGTCACCCGGGGCGGTGGGCGACCACCCCGAACATCGTCACGGACATGTGCAGCGCTCCGCGCTCGCCGGCCTCCGCGAGGTCGGCGTACAGGGTGTCGCGCTGCTGCTCGGTGAGGGCTCCGGTGCGCACGGCGGACTCGCCGAGCATCCGGATCAGCGGCCAGGCGACCGTGCGGTGGTCCTGCAGCAGCGCCTGCGAGCCGCGGTCGTCCACCACGAACCCGGCCGCGCTGAGCTGGCCGACCAGGCGGCGCCCGGAGTAGGGGTTGGCGCCCTGCAGGGCGGCGCCGGTCAGGGCGTGCACGACCGCCGGGTCGCCGGGGTGCAGCACCGTGGTCCCCCAGTCGGTGTCCAGCAACGCCACCCGGCCGCCCGGCCGCAGGACCCGCGCCATCTCGGCGACGGCCAGGTCGGGGTCGGCCAGGTGCTGGAGGACCCGTTCGCACCACACCAGGTCCATCGAGGCGTCGGGCACCGGCAGCGCGGCCGCCTCGCCGTGCACGAAACGGACCCGGCTGCCCGGTGAGCGCTCCTCGGCGACCGCCCGCAGGCTCGGGTTCGGCTCGACGCCGATCGCGACGCCTTCCGGGCCGAGCGCCGCGGCCAGCGTCCGGGTCTGCGAGCCGGTGCCGGAACCGACGTCGAGCAGGCGCTCACCGAGCCGTACCGCCAGCGCCTCCTCGGCCCAGGCGCGCAGCCGCCGTACGCCCGGGTTGGCGTCCTGGGAGTCCAGGGCGCCGACCAGCGGGGCCACGCGGTCGGGGTCGATGTGCCGCTGCTGGAAGCCCGTTCCGGGCTGGGTCTGCGCCATGGCGGGCACTCTACTGGCGTACGTGATCGCCGCGGGCGGCCTTGGACCGGACAGAAGTCCGGCGCATATCCGTGCGACAGCCGGTTACTCCTCTTGATCGAGGGGCATGCTGGAGCCCATGCGTTCGTCTGCCTGCGCCGCCCGGCTGGCGGAACGGCGCCGGGCACGGTGGGATCGGACTGGTGCGAGGCAAGCGTTCCAGGGCATGCGAACGGCGTGACCCGGCCCCTGGAGCAACGGAAAGGGATGGACACCGTGACACGACCCAGGATCCTGGTGGTGGGAGCCGGCTTCGCCGGAGTGGGCTGCGTCCGCCGCCTCGAACGCAAACTCGCCCCCGACGAGGCCGACGTCACCCTGGTGTCGCCGACCTCCTACCAGCTGTATCTGCCCCTGCTGCCGCAGGTCGCCTCGGGCGTGCTGACGCCCCAGTCGATCGCCGTGTCGCTGCGCCGCAGCAAGCGGTACCGCACCCGGATCCTGCCGGGCGGCGCCATCGGCGTGGACCTCAAGTCCAAGGTGTGCGTGGTGCGCACCATCACCGACCAGGTGGTGAACGAGCGGTACGACTACATCGTGCTGGCGCCGGGCAGCGTCACCCGGACCTTCGACATCCCGGGTCTGACCGAGCACGCCTTCGGCATGAAGACGCTGGCCGAGGCCGCCTACGTCCGTGACCACGTCATCTCCCAGCTCGACCTGGCGGACGCCAGCGACGACCCGGCCGAGCGGGCCGCGCGGCTCCAGTTCGTGGTGGTGGGCGGCGGCTACGCGGGCACCGAGACCGCGGCCTGCCTGCAGCGGCTCACGCACGCCGCGCTGCACCGCTACCCGAACCTCGACCCGAAGCTGATCAAGTGGCATCTGATCGACATCGCGCCGAAGCTGATGCCGGAGCTGGGCGACAAGCTCGGCCGCAGCGCCCAGGAGATCCTGAGCCGCCGGGGCATCGAGATCTCCCTCGGGGTGTCCATCGCGAAGGCGGGCGCCGAGGAGGTCACCTTCACCGACGGCCGGGTGGTGCCCACCCACACGCTGATCTGGACGGCCGGCGTGGTGGCCAGCCCGCTGATCGCCACCCTGGGCGCCGAGACGGTCCGGGGCCGGCTCGCCGTCGACGCCGAGATGACCCTGCCGGGCCACGACGGGGTGTTCGCGCTCGGTGACGCGGCCGCCGTCCCGGACAAGGCCAAGCACGAGCCCGGCGCGGTCTGCCCGCCGACCGCGCAGCACGCCATGCGGCAGGGCAAGGTGGTCGCCGACAACGTCATCGCGACCCTGCGCAACAAGCCGCTCCAGCCGTACGTGCACAAGGACCTGGGGCTCGTGGTGGACCTCGGCGGCAAGGACGCGGTCTCCAAGCCGCTGGGCATCGAACTGCGCGGCCTGCCCGCCCAGGCGGTGGCCCGCGGCTACCACTGGTCGGCGCTGCGCACCAACGTGGCCAAGACCCGGGTGGCGACCAACTGGCTGCTGAACGCGCTGGCCGGCGACGACTTCGTCCGTACCGGCTTCCAGTCCCGCACGCCGGCCCGGCTCAAGGACTTCGAGTACACCAACACCTATCTCACCCCGGAGCAGGTCAGGGCCCGTGTCGAGGGCTCCGGCGACACGACGGTCTGACGCGGGGAGCGGCCCGGTGAGCACGACGGGGCGGTCGGTGCGGGCGGAGGTCCGTGGGCGGCTCGCGGCGGCCGACCCCGGCCTGCTCCGGTTCACCGCCGGGCTGCGCACGGTCCTCGCCATCGCGGCCACCCTCGCCGTGCTGGCCGCCCTGCGGTTCGACGTGTCCCATCTGGTGGCGGGCGCCATCGCGGCGATGGTCGCCACCTTCGCGATCCGGGAGAAGGGGCGGTCCCAGCAGGCCGTCACGCTCGCCCTGGGCCTGCCGGTGGCGCTGGTCTCGATGTCCCTGGGCGCGCTGCTCAACCAGCGGGTCGTCGTCGGCGACCTGTTCTTCGTGGCGCTCATCTACTGCGCCGTCTACAGCCGCCGGTTCGGCGACCGGGGCACGGCGCTGGGGCTGATCGGCTTCCAGATCTACTTCGCGTCGCTGTTCGTGCACGCGACCGCGCCCGCGCTGCCCGGCCTGTACGTGGTGATCGCGGTCGCCTTCGGCAGCGCGGCGCTGGCCCGGTTCGTGCTGGTGCCGCAGACGCCCGCGGGCATCCTGGACCGGCTGCGGCGGGCCTTCCGCGGGCGGTTCGCGCAGTTGGTCGCGGCGCAGGCGGAGTTGCTCGACGCCGGACCCGACGAGCTGGACAAGGTGGTGGAGGAGGTCCGGGTCAGGACGGCCCGGCTGCACGAGACGGCCCTGCTGATCCAGGGCCGGCTGCCGGACGGCACCGACGACGAGGCGGTGGCCCGGCTGCTGCAGCGCCGGATCGCGGACGCCGAGATCGCCGCCGAACGGCTCGGGCTGATGCTGCTCACCGCGCGCAGCGCCCGCCGGGCGGACACCCTCACCCTGCATCTGCCCGGTGTCCACCTGGCCTCCCCGCCTCCGCTGCCCGCCCGGGACGAGGCGCTGGACCGGCTGCGCCTGGATCTGGAGGCGCTGCGGCTGCTGGTGCTGCGGCCGGTGGGCCCGCGGCCGGGGGCCGCGCTGTCCGTGCTGCGCAACCGGCTGCTCGGCTACCGCGAGGAGGAGAACCTACCGGCCGCCGATCCCGCCGTGCAGGACGTCTTCCGGGGCGTCGGCGAGGCCGCGCGGGCGGTCCTCGGGCTGCGGATCGCGCTGGACGGGCCGCAGGACGAGTCCGACGACACCCCGGCCACGTCCCGGTCGCGCGAGGAACTGGACGCCGAGGACGCGGCCATCGAGGTGGCCGAGGAGAAGGAGACGGGAACCGAGGAGCCCACCGGGCTGCGCCGGCCCACCACGCGGGCCGCGGTGCAGGTGGCCGTCGGGTCGTCGCTGGCCATCGTGGGCGGCGAGTTCCTGTCCGCGCAGCGCTGGTACTGGGCGGTGCTGACCTGCTGGATCGTGTTCCTCAACACCGCGTCCACCGGCGAGATCCTGGTGAAGGGCTACCGGCGGCTGCTGGGCACGGTCCTCGGCGTGGTGGCCGGCATCGGGCTGGCGGGACTGGTCGGGCACCACACCTGGACGGCCTTCGGGCTGGTCCTGCTGTTCGTCTTCGCGATGTTCTACTCGGCGCCGCTGTCGTACACCCTGATGTCGTTCTTCGTGACGGCGATGCTGGGCCTGCTGTACACGCTGCTCAACACGTACAGCCTGGACGTCCTGGTGCTGCGGATCGGGGAGACGGCGCTGGGCGCGGTGTGCGGGGTGATCGCGGCGGCCGTGGTGCTGCCGGTGCACACCGACCGCCGTACCGACGAGCTGCTGGTGACCACGCTGGACCGGCTGGCCGACGTGACCCGCGCCGCCACCGACCAGTTGAGCGGGGCGCCGCCGGCCGACCTGGTGGAGAAGGCCCGTGACCTCGACCAGGCGCTGGCCGACCTGCGGGCGGCGGTGCAGCCGCTGACGCATCCGATCACCCCGTTGCGGTCCCGCCGGGACACCGCGCGGTACCTGGTGGCGCTCCTGGAGACGTGCGCCTATCACGCGCGGTCCCTGGCGGCCACGGCCGAGCTGCTGCCGACGCATCCGGCGATCGCGGCGGATCCGCGGCTGCGCGGGGCCGGGCGGCGGATCGTGCACAACATCGAGGCGATCGCCGCCCAGGTCGACGGCGGGCGGCCCGCCGCCGAGATCGAGACGGGCCCCAGCATCGCGGCGATGCTGGAGCCGGGTACGCTGCGCGCGCCGCGCTACGGCCGGGTGACCGACCGGGTGCTGCGGCACCTGCAGCGCCTCGACGAGGCGGTGGCGGGCCTGGGCCGGCCCCTGAAGGTGCCGGTGCGGACGCCCGCCGCCTGACGGCGGGCGGTCACGGCCGGCCGAGGGCCTCGGCGCGGACCCGGGCGCAGCTGCGGGTGATGAGGCGGGAGACGTGCATCTGGGAGATGCCGAGGCTCTCCGCGATGCTGCTCTGGGTCATGTCCTCGAAGAAGCGCATGTATGGGTCATGTCCTCGAAGAAGCGCATGTAGAGGATGGCGCGTTCCCGTTCGGGCAGCCGGCGCAGGCCTTCCCTGGCCGCCTCCCGGTCCACGACGGTGTCGTAGGACCCGTCGGAGTCCCCGAGGGTGTCGGCGAGGCTGTATCCGTCCTCGCCGGCGGCGAGTTCGGCGTCCAGGGACAGCGTGCTGAAGCTCTCCAGCGCCTCCATCCCCGCGTTGACCTCGTCCTCGGTCAGGCCGGTGTGGGCGGCGACGTCGGCGACGGAGGGTTCGGGGCTGCCGGGGTTCTCGGTGAGTTCGCGGCGGGCGACCCGGACCCGGTTGCGCAGTTCCTGGACCCGGCGGGGGACCCGAAGCGCCCACATGCGGTCGCGGAAGTGCCGCTTGACCTCGCCGGTGATGGTGGGCACCGCGTAGCTCTCGAAGGCGCCGCGGGAGGGGTCGTAGCGGTCGACGGCCTTGACCAGGCCGAGCGCGGCGACCTGGCGCAGGTCCTCGATGTTCTCGCCGCGGTCGCGGAAGCGCCCGGCGATGCGGTGCGCCATCGGCAGCCAGGCGGCGACCAGTTCGTCGCGCAGGGCGTCCCGTTCGGGGCCGTCGCCGAGGTCGGCGAGCCGGGCGAAGGGGGCGGCGGTGTCGGGGGCGTCGTCGTGGGAGTGGCGGGACGGGGTGTGCGTGCTGCGGCCGGGCGTGCGGGGGCGGCTGTTCGACAAGTCGGTGAGCATGCGGAATCGCTCCTGAACTGTGGGTTCCAGGGCATCACCGGAACGTGGTTCCGGGACTCGACCCGAACTGCTGTGTCAGAGTCGCCGCGGGAACTCCGCCCGGACCACGTCGCGGGCCCGGGGCGGTCGGTCCGCTCCCACTGGCGCGCGCCTCCGGTCCGAAGCACGACAGTCCGCCTGCCCCTGGTCTCCCGGCGCAAACACCGCCGGGAGAAATCCGGTCCGCCGGTTCAACTCAGCGACAGGACCGCCGTGATGCGCTTGCCGCCGCGGGGCAGCCCGGCGACCTCCACGTCCCGGGCCAGCCGGCAGACGATGGGCCAGCCCCGGCCGCCGGGCCGGTCGTCGTCTGCTTCGCCGGGAATCCGCTCGGTCACCGGCATGGCGTCACTGCGGTCGCTGACCGAGACGCGCAGCGCGCATCCCTCGACGTCCACGTCGAAGCCGGTGATCCCGCCGCCGTGCACGATGGCGTTGGTGGTCAGTTCCGAGGTGACGAGCAGGGCGTCGTCCAGGGCCGTGGCGGCGCACGGCGGGGCCTGCCGGGCGAGCGCGCCGCGGACCGCTCTGCGGGCGTCGGAGGGCCGTAGTGACGGCCGGTGGGGGTCGGTGGGTATCACCACTGATTCGGTCCGGAACTTCTTGCGCATCCCTTCGCTCCCTGCGTGGTGGACCGGTTGGATGGAAGGGCCCGTCCGCACGGGTCTCTCCTCTTCGCCTCACCCGTCGAGGCGGCGGCCAAACACATTCGCGGGGCACGAGGGCTTCCCCGAGTGAAACAGGTCACGTAGCCTGTTCCCAGGTACCCGAGATCGCCCCCGATGGTTTAGCGTTCATCCATCAGTGGCGGAGGAGTCGACGTCAGGTCCTCCCCGCGCCACCGCTTGACGGCCCTGGCTGGCCTCCCCCGTCCAGCCAGGGCTTTTTAACGTCCGGACGGCGCCCTGAGGCGATTCTCATGCCCTCCGAGGTGCCCGGCGCGGCGGCGGCGGCTCAAATGGGTGTAGGGAATGCCCCCGTACCCTCGCCGGCGAGGAGCCCCGCGCCATGACCAAAGCCATCAAACTCCTGACCGCGCTGCCGCAGGCACAGCGCGAGCGCCTCATGGAACTGGCCGAGGAGGTCTCCTTCGCCGAGGACACCCGCATCTTCGAGGCCGGCGGCACCGCGGACCGCTTCTGGGTGATCCGCTCGGGAGCGGTCAACCTGGACCAGGAGGTGACGTCCCGCAAGCGGGTCACCGTCGCCACCCTGGGCGCCGGCGACCTGCTCGGCTGGTCATGGCTGTTCCCGCCGTACGCCTGGGACTTCGGGGCGATGGCCTTCAGCCAGGTGCGGGCCTACGAGTACGACGCCGCGGCCGTGCTCGCGCTGTGCGTGGAGGATCCGCTGCTGGGACTCTCCCTGGTGCGGACCGTCGCCGAGATCCTCGCCAGCCGCCTGGAGGTCACCCGCGGCAAGCTGCTGGACGCGTACGTGGGGCGCCGGCCCGCCTAGGGCCTGTCTGACAATTCCCGTCTGCCACGCGACGCCATGCACGCTCCCCCACTGCCTGAAGGGCGTGGGAGGTGCCCCCACTCGCCGCACCGGGCGCAGACCCGAGTACGTCCAGTACGAGGGTCCACGCCCGGCACTCCCCCAGCCTTCGGCCGGGGGACCCCCAGAGCACGCACCTGACGCCGCGCGGCCGCCCTCCGGGCGACGACGGGAATTGTCAGACAGGCCCTAGGACGCGGGGCGAACGTCCCACCCGCCGCGCTCCGGGCGGACGACGGGACGTGCGCGACCCGCCCCGGGGGTCAGATGCGGTAGCGGCGCAGGGCGGGCACCGCGGCGGCCAGGAACAGCATCACCGCCACGACCAGCAGTCCGCCGCCCGCGACGGCGGCACGCGGCCCGAACACGGACCCCATGGTGCCGTGCAGCACGTCGGCGAGGCGCGGGCCGCCCGCGACCACCACCGTGAACACGCCCTGCATCCGGCCGCGCATCTCGTCGGTCGCGGCGGACAGCAGGATCGCGCCCCGGAAGACCATCGAGACCATGTCGGCGACCCCCGCGGCGGCCAGGAACGCGACCGCCACCCAGAGATTGCGGCTCAGCCCGAACCCGGCGACCGCCGCTCCCCAGCCGACCACCGCGCCGATCACCATCCAGCCGTGCCTGCGGGCCCGCGAGAACGTGCCGGAGAAGAGCCCGCCGAGCACCGCGCCGACCGGGATCGCCGCGAACAGCAGGCCGAGCGCCAGCCCTTCGCCCCAGGAGCCGTAGGTCTCGGCGGCCAGCTGCGGGAACAGGGCGCGGGGCATGCCGAAGACCATGGCGATGATGTCGGCCACGAACGACAGCAGCAGCACCTTGTGCATCGAGATGTACCGGAACCCCGCGACGATCTCCCGCACGCCGGCCCTCCGCGCCGCCGCACCGGCCAGCGGCGGCAGGGCGGGCAGCCGGTAGACCGCCCACACCGTGACGCACAGCGCCAGCGCGTCGATCAGGTACAGCTCGGGCAGGCCGATGACCGGGATCAGGGCACCGGCCAGCAGCGGCCCGATCACCTGCCCGGTCTGCATGACCGTCGAGCCGAGGGCGTTGGCCGCGGGCAGCTGCCCCTCGGGGACCAGGCGCGCTATGGAGGCCGTCCGGGCCGGCGCGTTCAGCCCCCAGAACGCCTGCTGCATGGCCAGCAGGACCATGAGGGCGGCCACCGACTCCAGGCCGGTGACGGCCTGGAGCCAGAACAGCAGCGAGGTGACGGCGATGCCGCAGTTGGTGATCAGCAGCAGCTTGCGGCGGTCCATCGCGTCGGCGACCGCGCCGCCCCACAGGGCGAAGACGATGAGCGGCAGCAGGCCGGCGAGGCTCGCGGCGCCGACCCAGGCCGAGGACCCGGTGATGTCGTAGATCTGCTTGGGCACGGCCACCGCGGTGAGCTGGCTGCCGACCGAGGTGACGATCGTCGAGGTCCACAGCCGCCGGTAGGCCGGGATGGCCAGGGGGCGGGTGTCCATCGCCCAGCGCCGCCAGCCCCGCCGCGGCGGAGGCGGGGACGCCGCGGTGTCCTCGGGGGGCTGTATGCCGGACTGGGTGCCGCTCTCGCTGGTGTCCACGGAGTTCCTGGTGTCCTGGTCCTCTTGGTGCTCACTACATCTTTCGACTGCGGGATCACTATCCCAGGAACTCCGACGACCGCCGAACCCGCTGTCTCAGGATCCGGCCAGCAGCATCAGGCCGAGCCCGGTCATGGTCGCGGCCACCAGCCCGTCCAGCACCCGCCAGGCGGCCGGTCCCGCGAGGTACCGGCCGAGCAGCCGGGCGCCGAATCCGAGTGCGGCGAACCAGCACAGGCTGGCCAGCGCCGCCCCCAGGCCGAAGGTCCAGCGCAGGTCGCCGTGGCCGGCGGCGAGCGAGCCGAGCAGGAACACCGTGTCCAGGTAGACGTGCGGGTTCAGCCAGGTCATGGCGAGGCAGGTGAGCACCGCCCGGCGCCGGGAACCGGCCGCCTCGCCCTCGGCACGCAGGCCGCCGCCGCCCGGACGCAGCACCCGGCGGGCGGCCAGGACGCCGTAGCAGAGCAGGAAGACACCGCCGACCACGCCGACCGCCCGCACCGCGCCCGGCCAGGCCGCCACCAGCGCGCCCACCCCGCCGACGCCGAGTGCGATGAGGGCTGCGTCGGACAGGGCGCAGATGCCGACGACCGCGAGGACGGCGTCCCGGCGGACGCCCTGGCGCAGGACGAAGGCGTTCTGGGCGCCGATGGCGACGATGAGCGAGAGGCCGCTGCCGAACCCGGCGGCAGCGGCGGCGAGAGTGCTGGACATGTCCTTGACGGTAAGGAAGCGATCTCCGTACGTACAGCTAAAGATTCTTACGTACCCTTAGCACAACTGCAGACGGGAGCGGACCGTGGACCTTCCTCTCGACCAGGTGCGGACGCTGCTGGCGGTGGTGGACGAGGGCACCTTCGAGGCGGCGGCCGCTGCCCTGCACGTGACGCCGTCGGCGGTCAGCCAGCGGGTCAAGGCGCTGGAGCAGCGGACGGGCCGGGTGCTGCTGCGGCGCACCAAGCCGGTGCGGCCCACCGAGTCGGGCGAGGTGCTGGTGCGGTTCGGCCGCCAACTGGCCCGGCTGGAACGCGACGCGCGCCACGAGCTGGGCATGAGCGGTGCCGGGGAGCCGACCCGGGTGTCGGTCGCGGTCAACGCCGACTCGCTGGCGACCTGGTTCCTGCCGGCGCTCGCCGGGCTCCCGCACGTCTTCGTCGAACTGCGCCGCGAGGACGAGGAGCACACCGCCACACTGCTGCGGGAGGGGCTGGTGATGGCGGCGGTGACCTCGTCGCCGGACGCGGTGCCGGGCTGCTCCGTGCGCGCGCTCGGCCGGATGCGGTATCTGCCGGTGGCCGCGCCCGGGTTCGCGGCGGCCCACGTGGCCGGGCCGCTCGCGGCGGCGCTGGGCGACGCGCCGGTGATCGTGTTCGACCGGGTGGACGACTTCCAGGACGGGTTCGTACGACGGCTGGGCGGCGCGGGCGCGGCCTCGCTGCGGCACTACGTGCCGACGTCGGAGGGGTTCCTCGACTCGGTGACGGCGGGCCTGGGCTGGGGCATGGTGCCGGAGGTGCAGGCCGGGCCGCGGCTGCGGGACGGCCGGCTGGTGCGGCTCGGAGGACCGGAGCTGTGGGTGGACACGCCCCTGTACTGGCAGCAGTGGAAGCTGGATTCGCCGGCGCTCGGGGCACTGGCGGACGCGGTGGTGCGCACGGCGGAGGGCGCGCTGCGCCGGCCGTAGGCTCCGGTCACGCAGGCGCGTGCGGGTGGCGTCCGGCACTCTCCAGGAGCATCTCGAGCGCCGTCGGATAGGCGCTGGTCACCATGCGTCTCGCCAGCAGCGGGGCCGCCTCCGCGATGCGGGGATGGGTCGCGGGCGACAGCCGGGCGTACGTCGAGTGCCACTTGGCCTCGTCCGCGCGCAGCGCGTCCCGCGGCAGCGCGAGCGACGCCGCGTCCAGGGCCGCGAAGGCCAGGGTCTGGTCGATGAAGGCGTGGTAGACGCGGACCGTCTCCGCCAGCGGGAAGCCCGCCGTGCGCAGGACGTCCAGGATCGCCTCGTCCGCCGCCAGTTCCTGCGCCCGGCCCGTCACCCGGCTCGCCGTCAGCAGCGCCGCCTGCGGGTGGGAGACGTACTCGGCGTGGATGCGCAGGCCGATCGTGCGCAGGTCGGCCCGCCACTCCCCCGTCGGCGCCCAGCCGGCCAGCGCCTGGCCGATCAGCGCGTCGCCGATCGCCAGGGTCAGCTCGTCCATGCCCCGGAAGTACCGGTACAGGGTGCTGGGATCGCAGTCCAGGGCCAGGCCGAGGCGGCGGGCGGTGAGGCCGGCGCTGCCGTGCTCGCGCAGCAGCCGCAGGGCGGTCGTCACGATGAGCCGCTCGGAGAGCACCGTGCCGCCGCGGGTGGGCCGGCGCCGGCGGCGCTTCTCCTCCGGTACCACCGGTTTGGGCATCGGGCGCTCTCCCTGGGGCTCGGGTGGCGAGGACGTTCTTATGCCAACGCCATTGACCTTATGCCAGGGTCCGTCGTTTGATTCCGGCCGGGCGCCCCCGTACTCGACCTCGCACACTGTTCGAGAAGGAGAATCCGCCATGCGCGTACTGCTCGTGGGAGCCGGTGGTGTGGGCACCGCCGTCACCCGGATCGCGGCCCGTCGCCCGTTCTTCGAGGCGATGGTGGTCGCCGACTACGACCCGGCCCGCGCCGAGGCGGCCGTGGCCGCCGTCGGCGACGACCGCTTCCTCGCGGAGCGGGTCGACGCCGGCGACGAGACGGCCGTCGCCGCGCTGCTCACCCGGCACGGCTGCGACGTGCTGCTCAACGCCACCGACCCGCGCTTCGTGATGCCGCTGTTCCGGGCCGCCCGCGCGGCCGGCACCGGCTATCTCGACATGGCGATGTCGCTGTCCCGGCCGCACGCCGAGCGGCCGTACGAGGAGTGCGGCGTGAAACTCGGCGACGAGCAGTTCGCGCGGGCCGGGGAGTGGGAGAAGGACGGCGCGCTGGCGCTCGTCGGGATGGGCGTGGAGCCGGGGCTGTCGGACGTGTTCGCGCGCTACGCGGCCGACGAACTCTTCGACGAGATCGAGGAGATCGGCATCCGCGACGGCGCCGACCTGACCGTCGACGGCTACGACTTCGCGCCCTCGTTCAGCATCTGGACCACGATCGAGGAGTGCCTGAACCCGCCGGTCGTGTACGAGAAGGACCGCGGCTGGTTCACCACCGCGCCCTTCAGCGAGCCGGAGGTGTTCGACTTCCCGGAGGGGATCGGACCCGTCGAGTGCGTCAACGTCGAGCACGAGGAGGTGCTGCTCGTGCCCCGCTGGGTGGACGCGCGGCGGGTCACCTTCAAGTACGGGCTCGGCGGCGAGTTCATCGACACGCTGAAGACGCTGCACCTGCTCGGCCTGGACAGCACCACGCCGGTGACCGTGCCCGGCCCCGACGGCCCGGTCGCGGTCTCGCCGCGGGACGTGGTCGCCGCTTCACTGCCCGACCCGGCGACCTTGGGCGACCGGATGCGCGGCAAGACCTGCGCGGGCACCTGGGTGCGCGGCGTCAAGGACGGGCGGCCGCGCGAGGTGTATCTCTACCACGTCGTCGACAACGAGTGGTCGATGGCGGAGTACGGTAGTCAGGCCGTGGTGTGGCAGACGGCCCTCAACCCGGTCGTCGCCCTCGAACTCCTGGCCACCGGCGCGTGGTCGGGCTCGGGCGTGCTCGGCCCGGAGGCGTTCCCGGCCCGCCCGTTCCTCGACCTGCTGACCGAGTACGGCTCGCCCTGGGGTCTGCGCGAACAGTGACCGCCCGCGAATTTCCTGGGACTTGGCCGTTTCGGAGGCGCCCGCTCCGGTGACCCGGAACCGAGTACGCGCCGAAACGGCAGAGTCGACATGGATCGCAGGTGAATTCGATGGAGGACTGGCGAGACCACGCCGAGTGCCGCGAGGAGGACCCCGACCTCTTCTTCCCGATCGGCACCACCGGGCCTTCGCTGCACCAGACGCGGCGCGCGAAGGCCGTGTGCGAGCGCTGCCCGGTCCAGGACCCGTGCCTGGACTGGGCGATGGACACCGGACAGACCGTCGGCATCTGGGGCGGTACGACGGAGGCGGACCGCCGGCTGCTGGCCCGGCGCCGCCAGCGGGCCTCGCGCCGGATCAGCTGACGTCGGCCGGCGCCTCGCCGGCCGGCAGCCGCAGGGTGAACTCGGCGCCGCTGCCCGGTTCGCTCGCCGCCTCGACGCTCCCGTCGTGGGCGGCGACCAGGTGGCGCACGATCGGCAGACCGAGCCCGCTGCCTCCGGTGCGGCGGCTGCGGGACTTCTCCGCCCGCCAGAACCGCTCGAAGACGTGCGGCAGGTCGTCGGGCGCGATGCCCTTGCCGGTGTCGGCGACGGTGAGCCGGATGCCGTCGCCGTCCCGGCGGGCCGCCAGGGTCACCGTGCCGTCGGCCGGGGTGTGCCGGATCGCGTTGGAGACCAGGTTGCCCAGCGCCTGACGCATCCGCACCGGGTCGGCGTCGAGCCAGACCGTGCCGTCGGCGTCGGTCACCAGGGTCACCCCGGCCGCGTCGGCGGCCACCCGGTGGGCGGCGGCGACCTGCTCGAACAGGTCGGCGGCGCGCACCGGTTCGCGGTGCATGCGCAGGGTGCCGGCGTCGGCGGCCGCCAGGTCCTGGAGGTCGTCGATGATCCGCTGGAGCAGCAGCGCCTCCTCGTGGAGCGATGCCAGCAGCGCCGGGTCGGGGTCGACCACGCCGTCCCGGGTGACCTCCAGCCAGCCGCGGATGTTGGTGAGCGGGCTGCGCAGTTCGTGGGCGATGTCGCTGACCATCGCCTTGCGCTGCTCCTCCAGGCGTTCCCGGCGCTCGGTGAGGTCGTTGAACGCCTCGGCCAGCAGCCCGGTCTCGTCCCGGGTGCGCACCGGTGCCCGCGCGTGCAGTTCGGGCGGCTGGCGCACGGCGAGGGTCAGCGCGCGCAGCGGCCGCACCAGCCGGGTGGCGACCACGGCGGTGACGGCGACCGTGAAGGCGAGGACCAGTCCGGCCGCGCCGACGATCTTCGCCTTGTTGGCCCGGGACATGTCGAACCGGGGCGCCGTCTGGTCGCCCAGGCCGAGGAAGAGTTCGGCGGCCGGGGCGGCGTACGGTTCGAGCTGGGTGCGGCGGGCGCCGGTGACGCAGCCCTTCGCGAGCTGGTCCGTCTGCGCCTGGTCGCGCCTGGCCTGCTTGGTGGTGAGCAGGAAGCTGCCGGTGACCGGGTTTCGTCCGGTCTGGTCGAAGGTGAGGTACAGCTGTCCGGCGAGGTCGAGGTCCTTGCTCTGCAGACAGGGGCGGACCAGGTCGGTCAGCGTGGCGAGGGCCTTCGCCTCGGTGCGGGTGGCACCGAGGAACCCTTTCTTCATCGCCATGAGCGGGTCGTCCAGGCCGCCGCAGCCGATCGAGCGGAACGCCGAGGTGTCGGTGCCGTCGTCGTCGACGAGGTACGGCCGCCCGCTCGGGGTGTGGGCGACGGTGGTCCTGATCCCGTAGGAGTCGTAGCAGTAGCGCTCCTTCTCCGCGACCGCGTCCAGTTCCCCGCGCTCCTCGGCCGACAGCCGGTAGGGGCCGACCACGCGCGGGTCGATGCCGCTGAGCTGGGCGCCGGACTCGGTGTAGGTGTCGGTGTGCAGCGGGTCGATGGCCGCGGCCGGGCGGGGCGGGAGCGCGGTGCCGCGGACCGCCGAGTCGGCGATCAGGGTGCGGTCGGCGGTGGTCAGCGCGATCCTGCGGCCGGTCTGCGCCGCCAGCGCGCGGACCGTGTGCCGCACCCCGCTCCAGTCGGGGTGGTCCGCGGCGTATCCGCTGAGCTGGGCGAGGATCTTGTTGTCGGCGGCGAGGTCCTGGCCCTGCTCCTCCTCCAGGGCGCTGGTGGTGGTCGTCACCGCGAGCCAGGCGGTGGCGGCGACCGAGCACGCGGCGATCAGCACCGAGGCGAACAGCAGCCGGACCAGGAGCCGTTTGCGCCAGGGTATCCGGGTCCTCACGGCCGGCCGCCGCTCAGCTTGTAGCCGACGCCGAACACGGTCTGCAGCCGTTTCGGCCGCCGGGGGTCGGTCTCGATCTTCCGGCGCAGGTTCATCACGTGGACGTCGACGGCCCGTTCGGTGGAGGCCCGGTCGAAGCCGCGGGTGCACTGGAGCAGCTGGCGCCGGGTGAAGACCCGGTCGGGCTCCCCGGCCATGGCGAGCAGGATCTGGAACTCGGCCGGGGTCACCTCCACCGGCACTCCGTCGCAGCGCACCTCGTGCCGTACCGGATCCACGCTGATCCCGGCGGCGGTCACGGCCGGCTCCTCCCGTACCGCGGCACCGCGCCCGCTGCGCCGCAGCACCGTCCGGATCCGGGCCATCAGCTCCCGGGGACTGTACGGCTTGGTCATGTAGTCGTCGGCGCCCAGCTCCAGGCCGAGCAGCACGTCGTCCTCCTCGGACCGGGCCGTGAGCATCAGCACCGGGATCTCCGGGTCGCCGCCGCGCAGCACCCGGCAGACGCCGAAGCCGTCGATCACCGGGAGCATCAGGTCAAGGACGACCAGGTCGGGCCCGAGCCGCCGGGCCGCGTCCAGCGCGGCGGCGCCGTCGTGGACCACGGTCGCGGTATGGCCCTCGGCCAGCAGGCTCCGCCGGATCAGCTCGGCCTGCATCTCGTCGTCCTCGGCGACCAGCACATGTGCGCACACAGGTTCGGATCCTAGACGCAGCGTCCGGCGGCCTACTGGGCGAGCCAGTCGGCGTACCCCATGACGACGACCGGATGCCGGGCCGGGTCCAGGGTGCGCAGCAGCTGCTTCATGTGCGCCTTGGCGACGCTGACGCAGGCGTGCGTCGGACCGCCGTGGTCGACGTGCAGCCAGACGCCGCCGCCGCGCCCCGCGCCCATCGGGCGGGTCCAGTCGAGGGGCGAGGTGCCGGGCTTGCGGTTGTAGTTGATGGCGACGACGTAGTCGAAGGAGCCTTCCAGCGGCTCGCCCTCGAAGCCGGTGCCGGGCGAACGGAAGCCGTACCCGTGGTCGTAGGGCAGCCTGCTGCCGGGGTCGGGGAGCAGGCCGCCGGCGTCGGTGAGGCCGTACACGCCGACGGGCGATCGCAGGTCTCCGGCCATGTGGTGCTCGCTCCAGCCGTCCCTGCCGTTGTGCGCGGGCCAGTTCGCGCCGGCCTGCCAGTCGCCGCCGTCGCGCTCGTACAGGGCGACGCTGGAGACGGGCGAGTTCCGGCCCCGGCCGCGGGCGACGACGACCTGCTCGGCGTGGCCGGGTATGGCGGCCGCGGTCCGCGGTCCCAGGCCCGGTATGCCGGTGGGCCGCGGGGTGTTGCTCTCGGCTGTGGGGGCGGCCGTCGTCGGCGCCGGCCGGTCGTCGTCCGACCGGCTCGGCGCCGCCTCGGCACCGCCCCCGCAGCCCGAGAGCAGGAGCGGGGAGGCGACTAGGGCGACAGCGGTTCTGCGATGGATCATGAGATCGACTCTGGCCGACGAATGTAAGAAACTCGTCAGCTTTCAGAGCTCCTTCGCGGGTCGCGGGCAACCCCCCTCGGCCCGCGCCCGGACCGCTACGGCTTGCCCTTCTTGTACAACCACGTCTGGAACAGGGACGTGAGATCCTTGCCCGACTGCCCTTGGGCGAGCTTCACAAACTCCGCGGTGGTGCCGTGCCCGTACCGGTGTTCGCCGGCCCAGACCCGCAGGATCCGGAAGAACACCGTGTCCCCGACGGCCTTGCGCAGTTCGTGCAGGGCCATCGCGCCGCGCGCGTACACCGGCGTGCCGAAGATGTTCGCGCCGCTGCCCGGGTCGGCCGGCGGATACGCCCACAGGTCGTTGCTCGCGGGCTTGGCGTACAGCGCGTCGAAGGTCTTCTGCGCGCTGTCGCCTCCGTGCTGCTCCTCGTAGAGCCACTCCGCGTAGGTGGCGAAGCCCTCGTTGAGCCAGATGTCCTTCCACGCGGTCAGGGAGACCGAGTCGCCGAACCACTGGTGGGCGTTCTCGTGCACCAGGGTGTCGAGGTCGGGCGCGGAGTCGTAGATCGGCCGGCCCTGGGTCTCCAGGGCGTAGCCGACGTTCGGCGCGTGGTCGACGATCGCCCCGGCCGAGCGGAACGGGTACGGCCCGAACAGCTTGCTCTCCCACTCCAGGACCGACGGCAGCTTCTTCAGGACGGCCGCCGACCCGCTCGCCTCGCGCGGGTCCACCGCGTTGTACACCTTGATCCCGTCGCGGGTGGTGTACTGCTGCACCTTGAACGTGCCGACGGTGGCGGTGGCGAGGTAGGCGGCCATCGGCTCGCTCTGCCGCCAGCGGAAGGTGGTGCGGGCGCCGGAGGTGTGCTGCCCGAGGAGGACGCCGTTGGCGACGGCGGTGCGTCCCTTGGGGACGGTGATGGTGAAGTCGTACGACGACTTGTCCTTGGGGTGGCTGTTCGCCGGGAACCAGGTCATCGCGCCCTGCGGCTCGCCGGCGACGAACGCGCCGTCGTCGGTGCGGATCCAGCCGTCGGGCGAGCCGTCGGGGTCGGTGACCTGCTTCGGGGTGCCGCCGTAGGTGACGGTGACCTGGAACGGGCGTCCCTTGGCGAGCGCGCGGGACGGCGTGACGGCGAGTTCCTGTCCGCTGCGGGTGAAGCGGGCGGTGCGTCCGTCGACGGTGACCCGGGTGACCTTGAGGCCGCTGAGGTCGAGGTCGAAGCGGGTGAGCTTCTGGGTGGCGCGGGCGGTCAGGACCGCCTTCCCGTCGAGGTGGTGCGAGGAGGTGTCGTAGCGCAGCGTCAGGTCGTAGTGGCCGACGTGGTAGCCGCCGTTGCCGCTGAGGGGGAAGTAGGGGTCGCCCGCGCCCGCCGCGCCGATCGTGCCCGCGGAGGCCGTTCCGGCGGCGGCGAGCAGGGCCGCCACGGCGACCGGGACGGTGGCGAGGACGGCCTCGCGGCGGAGGACTGCGGTACGTCTGCTTGCACCCTGCACCTGCACGAGCGCTCCTTCGAGGGGGTGGCCGGTGATCACTGGCCCACAGACTAGGCGCGCGGGCGTCCGCGTTTCCCCCTCATTCTGGTCAAGCCGCGCCGCGTCCGCAGCCGGTGGCGCGGCCCCGCCGCGTACCCTCGCGGCACCGCCGCCGAGCCGAGAGGACCCGACCGTGAGCGTGCGCGTGCGCAGGATCTACGAGATGCCCGAGCCGGAGGACGGGGTGCGGGTGCTGGTGGACCGGCTGTGGCCGCGCGGGGTGTCGAAGGAGGACGCGCACGTGGACGAGTGGCCGAAGGGCCTGACGCCGTCGAACGAGCTGCGCCGGTGGTTCCACGACGGCGGCTCGTTCGAGGAGTTCACCAGCCGCTACGAGGCGGAGCTGGCCGCTCCCGGGGCCGCCGCGCTCCTGGACGGCCTGCGGAGGACGGCCCGCACCGGCCGCGTCACCCTGCTCACCTCGTCCAGGAACCCGGACGGGAGCCACGCCTCGGTGCTGGCGCGGCTCCTCGCCTCCTAGGCGGTCTGCCGGGCCGCGGCGCGGCCGGCCGCGCGGCCCGAGAAGAGGCAGCCGCCGAGGAAGGTGCCCTCCAGGGCGTTGTAGCCGTGCACACCGCCGCCGCCGAAGCCGGCCACCTCGCCGGCCGCGTACAGGCCCTCGATCGGGCGTCCGTCGGCGGCCAGGGCGCGGGAGTCCAGGTCGGTCTGGATGCCGCCGAGGGTCTTGCGGGTCAGGACGTGCAGCTTGACGCCGATCAGCGGCCCGGCGGCCGGGTCGAGGATGCGGTGCGGGGAGGCGACCCGGCCGAGGCGGTCGCCGATGTAGCGGCGGGCGTTGTGGATGCCCTGGACCTGGGAGTCCTTGCTGTAGGAGTTGCCGATCTGCAGGTCGCGGGCGACGATCTGGCGGCGCACCGCGGCCGGGTCCAGGAGCGCCTTGCCGGTGAGCGCGTTCATCTTCTCGACCAGCTGGTCCAGCGAGTTCGCGGTCACGAAGTCCGCGCCGTTGTCGACGAAGGCCTGCACCGGTGCCGGCGCGCCCTTGCCGAGCAGCCGGTCGCGGAGCACGGCCTTGCGGTCCTTGGCGGTGATGTCCGGGTTCTGCTCGGAGCCGGAGAGCGCGAACTCCTTCTCGATGATCTTCCGGGTGAGGACGAACCAGGAGTGGTCGTGGTCGGCGATGTCCTCGGTGGTGCGTAGGTACTTGAGGGTGCTGAGGGTGTCGTAGCCGGGCAGGCAGGGGTCGGGAAGCCGGCGGCCGAGGGCGTCCAGCCAGATCGAGGACGGGCCGGGCAGGATGCGGATGCCGTGGCCGGGCCAGACCGGGTTCCAGTTCTGGATGCCCTCGGTGTAGTGCCACATGCGGTCGCGGTTGACCAGGCGGACGCCGGCCCCGGCGCTGATGTCGAGCATGCGGCCGTCCACGTAGGCGGGGACGCCGGTGACCATCTCCCTGGGAGGTGTGCCGAGGCGTTCGGGCCAGTAGCGGCGGACGATGTCGTGGTCGGCGCCGATGCCTCCGGAGGTGACGACGACCGCCTGGGCGGTGAGTTCGAAGTCGCCGGCGCGGTCGCGGTTGGAGGCGACGCCGCGCGCCGAGTCGTCGGGGGCGAGGACGGTGCCGCGCACGCCGCGGGCCGCGCCGTCCTCGATGACGAGTTCGTCGACCCGGTGGCGGTGGAGGAAGGTGAGCAGCCCGTCGCGGGCGGCCTGCCGTGCGTAGCGGACGAAGGGCTCGACGACGCCGGTCCCGGTGCCCCAGGCGATGTGGAAGCGGGGTACGGAGTTGCCGTGGCCGGTCGCGCGCAGGTCGCCGCGCTCGGCCCAGCCGACGGTCGGCAGCAGGCTGATGCCGTGGCTCTGCAGCCAGGGGCGCTTCTCACCGGCCGCGAACTCGACGTAGGCGCGCGCCCAGCGCACCGCCCAGGAGTCCTCGTCGTCCTCGCGGTCGAACTGGGCGCTGCCGCGCCAGTCGTTCCAGGCCAGGTCCAGGGAGTCCTTGATGCCGAGGCGGCGCTGTTCGGGCGAGTCGACCAGGAAGAGCCCGCCGAAGGACCAGAACGCCTGGCCGCCGAGGTTGGCGGCGTTCTCCTGGTCGACCAGGGCGACCCGGCGGCCCTTGCTCGTGAGTTCGTGCGCCGCGACCAGGCCGGCGAGGCCCGCTCCGACGACGATGACGTCCGCGTCCATGGCGACCGTTGCCTCTCTTGTCCGAAGGACTTATCCGAAGGGGGTGCTGCCGTCGGTCAGCAGCGCGGTGAGCAGTTGCTTGAGCCAGGCGCGGGCCCGGTCCACGTCCCGGTCGAGGAGCAGTTGGGTGGTAACGCCGTCGTACGCGGCGACCACCGCGTGGGCGGCGCCGTCCGCGCCGCCGAGCACGGCCGGGACCGGCGCGTGGCCGTGGGCCCGGAAGAGCCGGTCGGCGATGGCCTGCCGGAGCCGGGCCCGGTGGTCGAGGAGGGCCTCGGCGACGGCCGGGTCCCGGGCCGCGTGCACCAGGAAGTCGGTCTTCACCAGCAGCCAGTCCACGTCGAGGAGCAGGACGTCGGTGACCCGGTCCACGGAGGCCGCCACGTCCAGGTCCGGGCGGTCCGGGGCGAGGGCGTCGGCGACCTGCCGGGCGATGAGGTCGGCGCGGTCCCGGTAGAGGGCGAAGAACAGTTCGTCGAGGGTGGCGAAGTTGGAGTAGAAGGCGCCGCGGCTGAATCCGGCGGCCTCGCAGACCTCCTCGATGGAGACGCGTCCGAAGCCCTTGGCGGCGAACACGGTGAACGCGGCGTCGAGCAGCCGGGCCCGGGTCCGCCCCCGGCGCCGGGTCACCCGCGGGGGCGCGCCGTCCACTGTCATGTCCCGACCTCCGTTCGATACACGAACGTATCCGATACATGAACGTATCGAAAGACCCCGGACCGGGACCGCCACCGCGCCCGCCGCTCCGCCAAGATCGAATGGGAACAGATTTTCGATTAAGGAGTACGCTGGCTCCATGGCCACGCACCTCCAGGGCTCCCTGTTCGACCAGACCGACGAGCTGCGGCTCGGCGCTCTCCGCGGCGCCGGCCGGACCGAGCTGGGCTCCGGCGCCTGGATCGACGTGCTGCCCGGCTGGCTGAGCGGCGCGGACCTCCTGTTCGAACGGCTGGCCGCGGACGTCCCCTGGCACGCCGAGCGCCGCACGATGTACGACAGCGTCGTGGACGTCCCCCGGCTGCTCGCCTTCTACGGCGCCGGCGACCCGCTCCCCGACCCCGTCCTCACCGAGGCCCGCGACGCGCTCACCCGGCACTACGCCGGAGAACTGGGCGAGCCGTTCACCACGGCGGGGCTCTGCTACTACCGCGACGGACGCGACAGCGTCGCCTGGCACGGCGACCGGATCGGCCGCGGCTCACGGGAGGACACCATGGTCGCGATCCTCTCCGTGGGCGCACCCCGCGACCTGCTGCTGCGTCCGCTGCACGGCGGCCCGTCCGTCCGGCGCCCGCTGGGCCACGGCGACCTGATCGTGATGGGCGGCTCCTGCCAGCGGACCTGGGAGCACTGCGTGCCGAAGACCGCGCGGGCCGCCGGGCCGCGCATCAGCGTCCAGTTCCGGCCGCACGGGGTGCGCTGACCCGGATCCCCCTCAACGGACACCCCGGCCCGTCTGGTTGGCTGTCCTCCGGTTCGGACAGGACGCAGCGGGAACGTCGGAGAGATCATGCGCGCAGAGGTACACGAAGTCGGCAAGGGCATCTACCTGGTGCACGGCCACCACACCAACTGGGTGATCCTCAAGGACGGCGACGCCGTCACGCTGGTGGACACCGGCTACCCCGGCGACCGGCCGGGGCTGCTCGGCTCGCTGGCGGAGGTGGGCAGTTCGCCCGAGGCGGTCACCGCCGTCCTCATCACGCACGCGCACAACGACCACCTCGGCTCCGCCGAGTACCTGCGCGACGCCCACGGCATCCCGGTCTACCTGCACGAGGCCGAAGTGCCGCACGCACGGCGGGACTTCCTCCAGCAGGTCGCCGTCGGGGCGGTACTGAAGAACGCCTGGCGGCCGGGGGTCGTGCCGTGGCTGGTGCACGTCCTGCGGGTCGGCGGCACCGAGCAGCATCCGGTCGCGTCGCCCGAGGCGTTCCCGGTCGCCGACGGGCCCCTCGACCTGCCCGGCCGCCCCGTCCCGGTGCACACGCCCGGCCACACCGACGGGCACGCCGTCTACCACCTGCCGGACGCCGGGATCGTGATCTCCGGCGACGCCCTGGTCAGCGGCCACCCCACCTCGCGCCTGGCCGGACCGCAGCTGCTGCCCGACATGTTCCACCACGAGCGCGCCCGCGCGGTGGAGTCGCTCGGCGTGATCGAGGCACTCGACGCCGACGTGCTGCTGCCCGGACACGGCCCCGTGCACCAGGGATCCGTGCGGGCCGCCGCCCGGCTCGCCCGCGAACGCGCCGTCTAGGGCCGGGCCATGGCATTGCAGATCAGCGCCACCAACCCGGAGCACCCCGCGCTCCTGCTCGAACTCCCCTGGGACGTACCGCTGGAGGAGTGGCCCGCGGAGTACCTCGTGCCGCTCCCCCGCGGCATCTCCCGGCACGTGGTGCGCTACGCCCGCGCCGGCGACGAGGTCATCGCGGTGAAGGAGCTGGCGGAGCGCCCCGCGCTGCGCGAGTACGAACTGCTGCGCGACCTGGACCGGCTCTCCATCCCCGCGGTGGACCCGCTCGCGGTGATCACCGGCCGCACCGACCCGGCGGGCGAACCGCTGGAGCCGGTGCTGGTCACCCGGCACCTGGGCGGCTCCATGCCGTACCGCTCCATGTTCGAGACGACCATGCGTCCCGCCACCATGCACCGCCTCATGGACGCCCTCGCGGTGCTGCTGGTCCGCCTGCACCTGGCCGGGTTCGCCTGGGGCGACTGCTCGCTGTCCAACACGCTGTTCCGGCGGGACGCGGGCGCCTACGCGGCCTACCTGGTGGACGCCGAGACCGGTGACCTGCATCCGCAGCTCAGCAACGGGCAGCGGGACTACGACCTGGACCTGGCCCGGGTCAACATCAGCGGCGAACTGCTCGACCTGGAGGCGTCCGGGGCGCTGCACCCGTCGCTGGACCCGATCGAGTTCGGTTTCGAGATCTGCACCCGCTACGGCGAGCTGTGGCAGGAGCTGACCCGTACCTCGGTGTACCCGGCGGGCAAGTACCACTACATCGACCGCCGGATCCGGCGGCTCAACGAGCTGGGCTTCGACGTCGCCGAGATGCAGATCGAGCACTCCTCCAACGGCGACAGCGTCACCTTCGTCCCGAAGGTCGTCGACGCCGGGCACCACCAGCGCCAGCTGCTCCGGCTGACCGGCCTGGACGCCGAGGAGAACCAGGCCCGGCGGCTGCTGAACGACCTGGAGAGCTGGATGGCCACCCAGGACGACTACGCGCCGGGCGACCCCCTCGCCGCCCGCCCCGAGGTGCTGGCCCACCGGTGGGTGCGGGACGTCTTCCGCCCGACCGTGCGGGCGGTGCCGCTGGAGCTGCGCGGCTCCATGGACCCCGCCGAGATCTACCACGAGCTGCTCGAACACCGCTGGTACCTGTCCGAGCGGGCCCAGCACGACATAGGCCTGGACAGCGCGGTCCAGGACTACATCGCGAACGTGCTGCCCAAGGCCCGCGAGACCCTGGAGCCGGTCACTCCGGAGTGACCGGCGCGTGCGGCACCACGGCCACCGGGCAGCCGGCGTGGTGCAGCACGCCGTGCGCAACCGAGCCGATGCGCGCACCCACCGCGGTGCGGTGCGCGCGCCGGCCGACGACCATCAGCTGCGCCCGGCCGGCCACCGACAGGAGGACCTGTCCGGCGCTGCCCATCTCCACGTGCTCGGCGACCGGCACGTCCGGGAACCGCTCCCGCAGCGGCCGTACCGCCTCGGCCAGGGCCTTCTTCTCGTAGGGCTCCAGGCCGCCGGACTCGTCCAGCAGCCTCAGCGAACCCGGGCTGTAGGCGAAGACCGGCGGCAGCGTCCAGGCCCTGACCACCCGGACCGTCGCGCCACGGGCCGCCGCCGTCTCGAACGCGAACTCCAGCGCGGCGGTGCTGTCCCGCGGGCCGCCCTGCTGGCCCACGACGACCTCGCGGCCGGCGGCCTCGGCGGCCGGTTCGTCCTCGGCCCTGACCAGGACGACGGGCCGGGCGGCGCCGGCGATCACCTGCTGTCCGACGGAGCCGAGCAGGAAGCCGACGACCGGCCCGTGCCCGCGCGAGCCCAGCGCCAGCAGCTCGGCCCCGGCGGCCGCGCCGACCAGGACATCGGCCGGGTCGCCCGGCACGACGTCGACGGTCGCCGAGAGCCCGGGATACCGTCCGGTGACGGCACGCACCGACTCGCTCACCCCGTCCGACACCCAGCCGCGCTGCGTCTCCGGGTCGCCGCCGAGCCCCTCGTGCTCCTCGTAGCGCCAGGCGTGCACCACCCGCAGCGGCAGACCGCGCCGCACCGCCTCGCGGGCCGCCCAGTCAAGAGCCGCCAGGCTCTCCTCCGTACCGTCGACCCCTGCCGTGATCGGGCGTGTCATGCACCGGCCTCCTCGTCGGTTCCGCGTGAGCGTGATCAGTCTTCCGCACTCCCGGGTGCCCGCTGTGCACCCGCGTACAAGAGCGGCGGCGGCCGATCGAACATACGATGGGCGAGTGCGGTGGCCGCGCTCCTCGCCAGAGGGCCCCGCCGCACCGACGAACCAACGGCTCGGGGTGGGAGACGTATGGCACAGGCTGCCGACGCAGCACGGACCGTCATCATGACCGTGGACGACGACCCGGGGGTCTCCCGTGCCGTCGCCCGCGATCTGCGGCGGCGCTACGGCGCGTCGTACCGGATCGTGCGCGCGGAGTCCGGCGACTCGGCGCTGGAGGCGCTGCGGGAACTGAAACTCCGCGGCGACCTGGTGGCGGTGATCCTGGCCGACTACCGGATGCCGCAGATGAACGGCATCGAGTTCCTGGAACAGGCCCTGGACGTGTACCCGGGCGCCCGCCGCGTCCTGCTGACCGCGTACGCGGACACCAACGCGGCGATCGACGCGATCAACGTCGTCGATCTGGACCACTACCTGCTCAAGCCGTGGGACCCGCCCGAGGAGAAGCTGTACCCGGTCCTGGACGACCTGCTGGAGGCGTGGCGGTGCAGCGCCTACAAGCCGGTGCCGGCCACCAAGGTCGTCGGGCACCGCTGGTCGGCCCGCTCCTCGGACGTGCGGGAGTTCCTGGCCCGCAACCAGGTGCCCTACCGCTGGTACTCGGTCGAGGAGCCGGAGGGCCGCCGCCTGCTGGCCGCCGCCGGCGCCGACGGACAGCGGCTGCCCCTGGTGATCACGCCGGACGGCACGCCCCTGATCGAGCCGGAGGCGCCCGAACTGGCGGCGCGGGTGGGGCTCGCGACCACGCCCACGGCGGACTTCTACGACCTGATCGTCATCGGCGGCGGCCCGGCCGGGCTCGGCTCGGCGGTGTACGGGGCGTCGGAGGGGCTGCGGACCGTGCTCGTGGAACGCGCGGCGACCGGCGGGCAGGCCGGGCAGAGTTCCCGCATCGAGAACTACCTGGGCTTCCCGGACGGGGTGTCCGGGGCGCAGCTCACCGACCGGGCCCGGCGGCAGGCCGCCAAGTTCGGCGCGGAGGTGCTGACGGCCCGCGAGGTCACCGCGCTGGAGGTCAACGGGGCGGCGCGGGTGGTGCGGTTCGCCGACGGCTCGACGATCGCCGCGCACAGCGTGATCCTGGCGACCGGCGTGCAGTACCGGCAGCTGGAGGCCGAGGGCTGCCTGAACCTGACCGGCTGCGGGGTGTACTACGGCTCGGCGCTGACCGAGGCCGCCTCCTGCCAGGGTCAGGACGTGTACATCGTCGGCGGCGCCAACTCCGCGGGCCAGGCGGCGATGTACCTGTCCCGGTTCGCCAAGTCCGTGACGCTGCTGGTGCGCGGCGCCGACCTGTCGGCCTCGATGTCGTACTACCTGATCCAGCAGATCAACGAGGCGCCGAACATCTCGGTGCGCGGCCACACGCTGGTGGACTCCGCGCACGGGACCGACCGGCTGGAGCGGCTGACGCTCCGTCACTCGGTGAGCGGGGAGACCGAGTCGGTCGACGCGCAGTGGATGTTCGTGTTCATCGGCGCGGCCCCGCTGACCGACTGGCTCGGCGACACCGTGCTGCGTGACGGACGCGGGTTCATCCTGGCCGGACCCGACCTGTCCGTCGACGGGCAGCCGCCGACGGACTGGGATCTGGACCGGCCGCCGTACCACCTGGAGACCAGCGTGCCCGGAGTGTTCGTGGCGGGCGACGCACGCGCCGAGTCCGCCAAGCGGGTCGCGTCCGCCGTCGGAGAAGGAGCCATGGCCGTGATGCTCGTCCACCGTTACCTGGAGCAGTCGTGAGCGGGCAGCTGATGCCGTGCAGCCCGCAGGAGGTCGGCGCGCTGTTCCTCTTCGAGAAGCTGGAGCCGGAGCAGCTGGGCCGGCTGTGCGCGGCGGGCCGGGTCGAGCTGTTCCAGCCGGGACCGGTCTACGCCGAGGGCGATCCGGCCACCTGCTTCTACGTGATGATCGAGGGCACCGTGGTGCTCTCCCGGCAGGTCGGCGGGGACGACGTCGAGGTCACCAGGACCTCGCAGAGCGGGGTGTACGCGGGTGCGATGCAGGCGTACCTCGGTGAGCGGGTGCGGCAGGCGTACAACAACTCGATGCGGGTGACCGAGCCCACGCGGTTCTTCGTGCTCCCGGCGGACACGTTCGCGGAGATCATGCAGGACTGGTTCCCGATGGCCGTGCACCTGCTGGAGGGCCTGTTCTTCGGCTCGAAAAACACCCAGGCGGCGATCGGGCAGCGCGAACGGCTGCTGGCGCTCGGCTCGTTGTCGGCCGGGCTCACCCACGAGCTGAACAACCCGGCCGCTGCGGCGGTCCGCGCGACGTCGTCGCTGCGCGAACGGGTGGCGAAGATGCGGCACAAGCTCGCGATCATCGCGGAGAGCCCGTTCTCCCGGGAGCAGCTGGCCGGTCTGATCGAGATCCAGGAGCGCACCGCCGAGCGGGTCGCCAAGGCCCCGTCGCTCAGTCCGCTGGAGGCCTCCGACCGCGAGGACACGCTCACGGACTGGCTGGAGGACCACGGCTGCGACAACGGCTGGCAGCTCGCACCGACCTTCGTGCAGGCCGGTCTTGACGTCGACTGGCTGGACCAGGTCGCGGCGGCCGTGGACGAGGAGATCCTGCCGAACTCGATCGGGTGGCTCAACTACACCATCGAGACCGAGCTGTTGATGAACGAGATCGAGGACTCGACGACCCGGATCTCCCACCTCGTCGACGCCGCCAAGCAGTACAGCCAGCTGGACCGGGCACCGTACCGGGTCGTCGACGTGCACGAACTCCTCGACAGCACGCTGCTGATGCTGTCCGGCAAGATCGGTCAGGACATCCGGGTGGTCAAGGAGTACGACCGGACGCTGCCGCCGGTCCCCGCCTACCCCGCCGAGCTGAACCAGGTGTGGACGAACCTGATCGACAACGCGGTGTGCGCGATGAAGGGCGACGACGGCGTCGGGCAGGGCACGCTGACCGTGCGGACCGCGCTCGACCACGAGCAGTTGCTGGTCGAGTTCGGGGACACCGGGACCGGGATCGCGCCGGAGATCAAGGACCGGATCTTCGACCCCTTCTTCACGACGAAGCCCGTGGGGCAGGGCACGGGTCTCGGCCTGGACATCTCGTGGCGGATCGTCGTCAACAAGCACCACGGCACCATGCGGGTGGAGTCGGTGCCCGGCGACACCCGTTTCCAGGTCCTGCTCCCGCTGACCGCCGAGACGCCCGAGGCGGACACCCCCCGATCATCCAAGGAGACGGTATGAGTGGCGACACCGCGATCGATCCGAGCGTTCCGCCGAGCGGTGCCGGGTGCGTGGAGTGCGACAAGGCGGGCGGCTGGTGGTTCCACCTGCGGCGGTGCGCGCAGTGCGGGCACATCGGGTGCTGCGACGACTCGCCCTCCAAGCACGCGACGGCGCACTTCAAGGACACCGGACACCCGATCATACGGAGCTACGAGCCGGGCGAGGGCTGGTTCTGGAACTACGAGACGGACGAGGTGTTCGAGGCCGGGCCGCAGCTGGCGCCGCCGGACTGCCATCCCGCGGACCAGTCCGTGCCGGGTCCCGCGGAGCGGGTGCCGGAGAACTGGGCGCAGGTCCTGCGGGGCTGAGACGGAGCGGGGCGCGGCCCGTCCGGGCGGTGTCCGCCGCCGTCCGCGGTGAGACACGGGTCAGCCCCGGGCCGGTGGCCCGGGGCTGACCCGTGGACCGCTGGTTCAGCGGTCGCAGTCGAGGCTCGCGAGAGCGACGGAGTCGGCCATGGCCTGCATCCCCTTGTCGTTGGGGTGGATGTGGTCGCCGCCGTCGAGGAAGGGCAGCATCCGCGCCTGGTCGTAGGGGCTGCGCAGGATCCGGTCGAAGTCGGCGGTCGCGTCGAACTCGCCGCTGGTGCGGATGTACTGGTTGACCTCCTGGCGTACGGCCTCGCCCGCGGCGTCCCACTCCGGCCAGCCCTCGAACGGCCCGACGGTCGAGGCGACCACGCACTTCCCTGCGGCGTGCGCCCGCCGGACGACCTCGCGGTACCCGGCGATCAGGCCGGCCGCGGTGACCCCGGTGTGGGCCTTGATGTCGTTGACGCCCTCGAAGAGGAAGACGGTCCGCACGCCGGGCTGGCTGAGCACGTCGCGGTCCAGGCGGTTGAGGGCGGCCTGGCCGGCGCCGTCCGCGAGCACCTGGTTGCCGGAGATGCCCTCGTTGGCGACGCCCTTGACCGCGGTGTCCGCCTTCTGGAGCCGCCGGGCGAGGTAGTCCGGCCAGCGGCGGTCGAGGTCGGAGGTGGACGCCCAGCCGTCGGTGATGGAGTCGCCGAGCGTGACCACGGCTCCGGTCGCCGGGCCGGGCGGCCGTACGGAGACCGAGTCCAGGTACCACCAGGAGCCGGTGGTCCCGGTCCAGTCGGCGGCGCCCTCCTCGGCGGTGTGGTCGCCCTGGGCCACGTACGAGGTCTGCATCGCCATGCCGTGGCCGGTGGCCGGTCCGGCCGCGTCGGGGCTGTGCAGGCTGACGACCAGGTCGCTGCCGGCGGGCAGGCTGCCGGGCAGCGGATCGCTCCAGGCGGTGGCGCCCGCGGGCACGGTGACCGTGCGGGCGCCGTCGAAGGTGAGCCGCCGGTTGCTGCCCGGCCGCAAGGCGGCGCCCTGACTCCGCAGGCCGGCGTAGACGCTGTCCAGGGTCAGCGGCCGGTCGCCGAAGGCGTTCGACAGCCGTACCCGAGCGCCGCTGCCTGCGGCGCTGGTGCGCACGACCAGCCGGTAGCTGCGGTCGGCGGTGCCCTCCCCCAGCCGGTCGGCGCTCGCCGCCCAGGTGACGACGTCGTGCCGGGAGGCGGTCCGCGCCGGGAACGCGTGGGCGGGCCCGGTCTGGCAGGCGACCGTCGCCAGCAGGAGCGTCGCGAGGGCGGCGAGGCGCGGGATGCGGCCGGTCACCGCGGGAAGTCCTTCAGCGTGACGGAGCCGCCCGGCTTCAGGGTGACCGTCCGGGTCGTCCCGCCGTACGCGACCGTCGTCGTCCGGCCGCCGACGCTGCGGATCCGGGCCTCGGTGGGCCTGCCGTCGCGCCAGCTCAGGTCGACGACGAAGCCGCCGCGCGCGCCTGCGCCGGTGATCCGGCCGGCGGCGGCCCAGGCGTCGGGCAGGGCGGGCAGGAGTTCCAGGTGGCCGGGGCGGGAGTAGAGCAGCATCTCCGCGATCGCGGCCGGGGTACCGAAGTTGGCCTCGATCTGGAAGATGCCCCGGCCCTGTTCGACCTCGTAGATGTCGAACAGGTTGGGCGAGGTGCCGTTGCTGCCGTTGCTGGAGGGGCGCAGGTTCCTGACGACGAGCTGGTAGGCCTTGTCGGCGTCCTTGAGCCGTGCCCAGCACAGCGAGCGCCAGGCGTTGGCCCAGCCGAAGCTGTCCATGCCGCGTGCGGTGAGCAGCGCGGTGGCGCCCTTGACGATGTCGGCGGGCGTGGAGCCGTCGGGGCGGATCCGGTCGCCGGGGAAGAGGTTGATCAGCGGCGAGAGGTGGCGGTGGGTGGTCTCGCCGAGGTTGTCCGGGGACATCCACTCCTCCAGCCAGCCGGTCTTCGGGCTCACCACCGGCAGGTAGAGGCGATCGCGGAGCTTTCCGATGGTGTCCGCGTATCCAGCATCCCTCTTGAGGGCGGCAGCCGCAGTACGGAAGTTGCCGAACAGCGTCCACACCTGTTCCTGGGAATAGGTGTTTCCCTTGCCGTCCTGCGGGCCGTGCTCCGGCGACCAGTCGCTGTCGTCGATCAGCACCTGCTTCCCGTCGTCCAGGGTGGTGGTGATCAGCCGCGCCTCCCAGAACTCGCAGGCGCCCTTGAGCAGCGGGTAGATCTTCTCCAGGTGGGAGCGGGAGAGGGTGAACTCGTAGTGCTCCCAGAGGCTGTTGCACAGCCAGGCGTTGCCCGCCGGGTGCCACCACCAGCCGAGTCCGCCGTAGGGGTTGGTGGAGAAGGCCACGGTCCAGCCGGCGACCTTGCCGGTGGAGTTGCGGTAGCGGTTGCGGGAGTCCTGGTACAGCCGCCGGGTGAGGTCCGTCCAGGAGGAGAGCTGGTCGGCGCAGTAGTCGGTGAAGGCGTCGAAGCACTGCGACAGACCGAGCCGGTCGGACATCCAGTAGTTCATCTGGATGTTGATGTCGGTGTGGTAGTCGCCCATCCAGTCAGGGTCGTTGCCGTCCAGCCAGACGCTCTGCAGGCCCATGGGCAGGCCGTCACGGGACCCGGCGATCATCAGGTAGCGGCCGAACTGGGCGTAGGCGGCCTCCAGTTCCGGGTCGGGGTCGCCGGTGTCGGTGCGGGCCTGCAGGCGTGCCCAGGTGTCGAGTTCGCGCTGGCCGGCCGTCGAGGTGCCGAGCGAGAGGTCGAACTGCCCGAAGAGGGCGCGGTGGTCGGCGGCGTGGGTGCGCAGCAGCGAGTCCACCGAGTGCCCGGCCGCCGTCCGGACCTTGGTGCGGGCGAGCGCCGCCGGGTCGAGGCGCCGGTCGCGGAAGCCGGTGGCCGCGTCCGGCGCGTAGTCGGTACCGCCGCCGAGGACGACGGTCAGGGCCCGGCAGTCGGCGAAGTCGATGCGCGAACCGTTCACCCGTACCCGGCCGCCGTCGCTCACGGCGTGTACGGCGGAGGCGTACTTGAGTCCGTTGGCGAAGGTCCCGGCGAACGACTCGGCGGTGCCGCCGGTCTCGCCGTGGGTGCCTTCCAGGGTGATGGTGCCGGTGTAGCGGCCGCCGCCGTCCTGGCCGAAGTGGAGCACGACGACGTCGTCGGGGCGGCTGGCGAACAGCTGCCGGCGGTAGGTCACGCCGGAGCGGACGTACGACGCGGAGACCACGCCGTTGTCGAGGTCGAGGTCGCGGCGGTAGCCGGAGACGGCGCCGAGGTCGTGGTCGGGGATCTCCACGGTGAGCCTGGCGAGCAGGGTGAGCGAGCCGAAGTCGGCGCGCCCGTAGGGGAACTGGCCGTCGGAGTCGAGGGTGTCGTTGAGTCCGCCGGTCCACAGGGTGGCGTCGGTGATCAGGAGGAGTTCACGGCCCGGGTCGTTGCTCGCGAGGGCGCCGAGCCGGCCGTTGCCGACGGGCAGGCCCTGCTCGATCATCGACCCGTCCCCGGCGGGCGCCTGCCACCAGAGCCGGTGGCGGGCCGCGGCGAGCGGTGCGGAGGACCGCTGCGGGGCGGCGGAGGCGGTGAAGGCGGGAAGTCCGGCGAGGGCGCCCGTGGCGGCGGCGAGGGCGAGGAAGCCACGCCTGCTGGGGTGGTTGTCCATGGGGTTCCAATCCAACGTCCGTGAGGGGGGCACCCCGCCAGGGGTGCCCCGTGAGGGGCGCGGGGAACTGCGCGACCGGCCCCCCACCGGCCCGCAGTTCCCGAACGACGCACGTGCCGAGGCGGCTACCTGGGCGACTTGGGAACGTCGATCCGGTCCACGTCCGGCGCGTACCCCGATCCGCTGTCGAAGCTGATCGTGTTGGCACCGGCCTTCAGGGTCACCGGAACGCTCACCGTCGAAACCGTCCCCCAGTCCCCGGTCGAGGGGAACTTGTGGCTGGTCCCGGACCCGGAGCCGGCCGCCACCGTGGCCGACCGGGAGTCGCCGCTGACGTAGGCGACCTTCACCAGGTAGGTGCCCGCCTTGGCGACGACCACGTCGTTGAAGGTGAGCTTGCCGCCCTGGTACAGGTTGCCGACCTTCTTCTGCCCGGAGCAGGCGTCGCAGCCGGCCACGGAGGCGTTGCCGCTCAGCGTGTTGCCGCTCGCCTCCGCCTCGTAGCCGGTGAAGGCGAGCGCGCCGCCCTTCGGGGTCACGGTGAACAGCCGGGAGCCGTGCGCGGGCAGCGCCTCGGTGATCTTGCTGGTGTAGGAGCCGAGGTTCTCGCGGTTCCACACGTCCCGCACCGACGCCTTGCCGGTGAAGCCGAGCGACGTCCAGTCGGCGGTGACCGCCGCGGGCGAGTCGGCGAGGTTGAAGAGGGCCACCGTGTAGGTGCCGTCGGCGTTCTTCGCGGCCCACACCTGCTGCGGGTCGGACGGGGTGACGGGCCGGGCCGGCGGGTTCGTGCTCTGGTCGATCGCGATGACGTCGCGGTTGGTCAGCAGCGAGACGCCGTAGTCGTCGAGCTTGGTGAGGTCGTCACCGGTGAACAGCGGCGACTTGGCGATGGCCCACAGGGTGGCGTAGCTCTGCCGTTCGGCCTTGGTGAGGCCGTCCATCGCGCCGTTGCCGACGTCGAGGGAGTCGAGGTCGTTCCAGCCGCCGGGGCCCGCCTTGCCGGTCCAGGCCGGGGTGTCGTCCCAGCGGTCGTCGACGGAGTTCTCCCAGCTGACCAGGGTGTTGCAGTAGCACTCGACGTCGGTGTCGATGCGCCAGCCGTTGGTGTACTGCTGCCAGTCGGCGGCGTGCCCGTAGTCCAGGGACCAGGAGGCCTCCAGGTGGATCGGGCGGCCGGTGGCGGCGATCGCCTGGTGCCAGGCGGCCACGTCGGCGACGTTGTCGTACTGGTCGCCGCTCTTGCCGGAGCCGGGGCCGACGCCGTCGAGCTTGAGGAAGTCGTAGCCCCAGCCGGCGATCAACTGGGCCTGGGAGTCTATGTACTTCTGCGCGCAGGGCTTACTGAAGTCGATCTTGTACGAGCTGTCCCAGCCGTTGGTGGTGCGCAGGTCGTCGTAGACGATGTCGGCGGTGGTGCAGCCCGCGGCGTTCCAGACGGGCGTCTTGCCGTCGCCGTAGGCGCCCTTCTCCAGACCGGCCGGGAGGTAGATGCCGGCCTTGAGGCCCTTGGCGTGGATGTGGTCGGCTACGGCCTTCATCCCGCTGGGGAAGCGGGCCGCGTCGGCCTTCTGGCGGCCGTACTGGTCGTATCCCTGCTTCCAGTTCCAGTCCATCCACCAGCCGGCGTCGATGTTGACGTGGTCGTAGCCGTACTTCTTGAGCTTGCCCGCCAGGGCGTCGGTCTGCTTGAGGACGTTCGCCTCGGTGAGGTAGCTGTAGTCGCCCTTGTCGTTGAGACCGGGGTACTTGGACGACTGCATGCTCCAACTCGACCAGCCCATGTAGGGCTTGGCGGCGATCGGCGGTGTGGTCCGGTCGGGGGTCTGGGCCTGGGCGGCCGGCACGGATGCCGCGAAGGCGGCGGTGAGTGCCAGCACCAGGACCGCTCTCGGCCCGCGTGCGGGCAGGACGGAGTACGAAGGTGACCGCATGGGCCCTCCTGGGTTCGGGGTCTCGGGCGGCTCAGCCCTTGCCCGTTGGGGTGGGAGACGAGGTGATGAAGGACTGGATCGCGGTGGCCGCGGCCCCGCGCGCCCACTCCTCGAAGGGGAGCGGGCGGGTCTGTACGTCGCACTGCGCGGCGGAGCCGAAGGCGGCCGCGGCGAACGAGTCGAGGATCTGCTCGGCGAAGAGGTCGTAGGCGGCGAGGCCCTCGCCGGAGATGATCACGCGTTCGGGTCCGAAGAGGTTGGCCACGGTGGCGATGCCCCGGCCGATGGCCTCGCCGGCGCTCGCGTACACCTCCCGCGCTCCAAGGACCCCTTCGTGGGCGAGGGCCACCGCCTGGGCGGCGTCGGTCACCTGGCGGCCGGTCACCTCACGCATGCGGGTGACGATGGCGGCGTCCCCGGCGATCGCCTCCACGCAGCCCCGGTTGCCGCAGTGGCACAGGGGTCCGGCCGGGTCGATGGCCACGTGCCCGATCTCCCCCGCCACGCCGTGCGCGCCCGCGACCAGCCGGCCGTGGATCACCAGCCCGCAGCCGATGCCGGCGCCGACGGTGACCACGGCGAAGTCGGAGAGCCCGACACCGGCGCCGAACCACTGCTCGGCGACGGTCAGGGCACGGACGTCGTTGTCGACGACGACCGGCAGACCCGTCGTCATGGCGGCGAGTTCGGCGAGGGCCACGTCGCGCCAGTCGAGGAAGGGCGAGTAGCGCACGGTCCCCTGGGCGCGGTCCACGTCGCCGGAGACGGCGATGCCGAGGCCGAGCACCGGCGCGCCGAAGTCCTCGGCCTCGGCGCGCAGTTCGTGGGTCAGGTCGGCGACGGAGGTCAGGACGGCCTTGGCGCCCCGGTCGGTGACCGGCAGCCTGCGGGCCAGCCGGATCCGGCAGCACAGGTCGGTGAGGACCGCGATGACCTCGTCGCCGGTCACCTTGACCCCGATGAACAGCGCCCGCCCGCCGTCGACCCGCACCAGGTTGGCGGGGCGGCCGAGGGCCGGCCGGGCGTCGCCGTCGGCGTCCTCCGCGAGGTATCCGGCCGCGAGCAGCGGCCGGACGGCCTTGGTCACGGCCGCCGCCGACAGGCCGGCCCGGCGGGCCGCCTCCAGCCGGGTGAGCGGGCCGTGGGACAGGACCGTGGTGAAGATCTGCGAGGCGGCCGGCGTGTGGGCCGGGAACGTCTCGGCTCGGGAGGTGGAGCGCATGGCCGGGAACTTAGGTGGCTTATTTTCCGCTGTCAATAAAAGAAACAGGAATCACCTGAAGGTTGACTGTGAGCCTGCCGTGGCCTTCAAATGGCGGGTGGCGTGGGGGCGTTGACCCCGCGTTCCGGCAGCGGTCCGGACGTCGTGCGCCCGGTGAACTCGATCCGGGTGCCCGGCCCCCCGGCGGGGCACCCGGATCGGCGGCGGGGCGTGCCCGTCAGTGGCGTGCCGCCGTCGTGTCGGCCTCGGTGACGTTGACCGCCGCCCAGGCCCGGTCGACCGTGCGGTACTCGACGCCGCTCGCGCCGTACAGGTCCTTGGCGGCCTGGAGCGTCGCGGTCCGCGCGTCGTGGAAGTCGGTCGAGGAGACCATGTAGCGGGTCAGGGCGCGGTAGAAGATCGCCGTGGCCTTCGTGCGGCCGATGCCCTTGACGGTGGAGCCGTCGTAGGTCGGCGAGTCGTAGGTGGTGGCGCCGATCTTCTTGCGGCCGCTGCCCTCGGCGAGCAGGTAGTAGGCGTGCGAGGAGACTCCGGAGCCGGCGTGCACCTCGGCGTCCGCCACCTGGGGCGACCAGTAGTCGACGGTGCCTTCGAGGCGGTCCAGGGAGGGGTGGTCGAGGCGGCGCAGGAACTTCTGCGCCAGGCCGAGCTTCTCGCCGAGCAGGTAGTTCGGCGGGTTCTTCGGGTTGTTCGCGGAGAACTCGACGTTCGAGCCGAAGATGTCGGCCAGCGACTCGTTGAGGGCGCCGGGCTCGCCGTACTGGTTGCCGTCGGCGTCGACGCGGGTCGGTTCGAGCTTGGCGGTCGCGTCCACCACGCCGTGGGTCAGCTCGTGGCCGGTGACGTCGAGGACGACCAGCGGCTTCTTGATCTCCTGGCCGTCGCCGTCGCCGTACAGCATGCAGCCGCAGTCGGAGTCCCAGAAGGCGTTGCCGACCTTCTTGCCCCAGTGGACCATGGCGCGGGCGGGCTTGGAGTTGCCGGCTATGCCCTTGCGGCCGAAGGTCTTCTTGTAGAAGTCCAGGGTCTGGGTGATGCCGTACTGGGCGTCGGCGGCGGCGCTGCCCCGGCTGCTGGTGGCGCCGTTGCCCCAGCTGTCGTTGGTGCTGGTGAACTTGGTGCCCTGGGCGAAGCTCTCGGTCTCCTTGCCCTTGGCGTCCCGGGTCTCGGTGCCGTACCGGGTCGGGTCCTTGAGCAGGAAGCTCTTGCGGGCGGTCTGCGTGGTGGTGAGCGGGACCTTGCCGACGAAGAGCGACCTGCCGAAGCCGTGCGCGGTCGCCGGGTAGCGGGCGGCGGCGGAGACGGACGCCCCGGTGAGGGCCTGGGCGGCGATGCCGGTGGCCGGGTCGAGGGTCTCGCCACGCCGGTGCAGGGCCTGCAGCACCTTGGGCGAGAGGAACTCGTCGTTGTCCGGAGTGTTGCTCCGTACGGCTCCGGTGGTGGCGTCCACGACGACCGTCCGGGAGCCGTCCGCGCCGTCGACCGACACCTGGTAGGCGAGGGCGGCGGCGCCGTCGCGGGCGTCCACCACGAGTGCGGCGGTGCCGGCCTCGCCGTCGGCGGCGGTGGCGGCCTTCAGCTCGGCCTGGCGGGCCGTCAGCTTCGCCTCGGTGGTCGCGGGCCGGACGGTGCGGTCGGCCGCCCGGGTGACACCGGTGTAGGCCAACCGGCTCGAAAGATGGACGACGAGATCGCCGCCGAGCACCGGCATGCCGCGGTGGGTGCGGACGAAGCGGACGTGCCGCGCCCCTTCGGGGTCGATCATCACGTCCTGTGCCCGGAGTTCGTCGCCGGTGCCGACACCGGTCGCCGACGCGTGGGCGAAGGCCGCGGTCCGTGCCGCGGTCACCACCTGGGCGGCCGTCGTCGCGGCGGCCGCGGCCTGCTGCTCCACCCCCGTGGCGGGAGCGGCGAAGGCCGTACCGGCCAGGCCCGAGGCGGCCGTCGTCACGGCGACGGCGATCGCCACGCTGCGTATGTGCGCGCTACGCACTGATCAGGGTTCCTCACGTTCGAAGCCGGCCGGGATCCCTCACCGGCCGCCTTGCGGTACGGCGCCGTGGAGGCGCCAAAGGGGCTGGTCGGGCCCCGGCCGCAACCCTTCCGGACCAGTCATGTCCATGTAAAGCGCACTTCATCGCTTTTCTTGCTTTTCGTGGCAATACTTTGCGAACCGGCGCCGCACGGTGATCACGGGGTGACCAACTGTGCGTCGACCGGGGAGATGTGACGGGATGCGAGCGGGTTCCCCGAACCGTGTGTGACCCATCTCGCATCGAAGACGGACAGAGAGGAGCGGGGTCCGGATGGTCTCGGCGAAGGTGAGCAGCAGCGCGGTGCTCGCGGCGGTGGCGCTGTCGCTGCTCGCGGTACCGGCCCAGGCGGCGCCCACGGAGGCGGGAGCGGAGACCCGGACGGCCGCCGCGGCCCTGCCGGCGCCCGACACCGCGGGCATGGCCGCGGTGCTGGACTCGGTGGTGGCCAAGGGCGCGCCCGGCGCGCTGGCGCGGATCGACGACGGCACGAGGGTCTACCGGACGACGCACGGCGTCGCCGACCGGAGCACCGGGCGGGCCATCACCACCGGCGACCGGTTCCGGGTCGGCAGCGTCACCAAGACGTTCTCGGCGGTGGTCCTGCTGCAACTGGCGGACGAGGGCAGGCTCGCCCTGGACGCGCCGGTCAACCGCTACCTGCCGGGGCTGCTGCCCGACGACCGCATCACCGTGCGGCACGTACTCGGCCACCGCAGCGGCCTGTACGACTACACCGACGACATGTTCGCCAACAGCGTGTCCGGCTTCGAATCGGTGCGGAACAAGGTCTTCACCTACCGCCAGTTGGTGGACCTGTCCCTCCAGAAGCCGCGCACCAACGCGCCGGGCGCCGCCTACTCGTACTCGAACACCAACTTCGTGGTCGCCGGGATGCTGATCGAGAAGATCACCGGGCACGGCGTGCGGGCCGAGTACGAGGACCGGATCTTCAAGCCGCTGGGCCTGCGCGACACCTTCTACCTCCACCCCGACACGAAGATCCCCGGGCAGCACGCCCACGGCTACCTCACCGCGGACGAGGCGGGTGCCCGGCCGGTCGACGCGACGGACCAGACGGTGTCCTGGGCACAGAGCGCGGGCGCGATCATCTCCACCGCCCGGGACCTGGACACCTTCTACTCGGCGCTGCTCCGGGGCCGGCTGACGTCGGCGTCCGGCCTCGCGGAGATGGAGCGCTTCACCCGGGTCAACGCCACCACCTCCTACGGCCTGGGACTGCGCCGCCGCGAGCTGTCCTGCGGCATCTCGGTGTACGGCCACACGGGCGCCGTACAGGGCTACTACACGTACGCGTTCACCACCGCAGACGGCAGGCGCAGCCTGACCGCGCTGGCCAACGCCTCCAACAACTCGGCCGTGCTCAACACGCTGGCGGAGACCCTGGAACCGGCGTTCTGCGGCAAGCGGACGGCGCCGGCGGCCGCGCGCACCGGGACCTCGGTCGAGCGGGAGGACATCGCGCCGGCCGCGCCGCGCGAGCAGTAGCCGCGCGTCCCGCCGCCGCGGCAGCGGCGGGGCCGTCCGCCACGGGCGCCGGACCGCAACCGGCCCGTCTCGACGGTCAGCGGGGGGACGGCACGGCGCCTCGCTCGGCGGGGCGCGCGGGGTCGCCCCTCCCGTCGTGCCGTGGGAACCCCGCGCGCGGGCCGGACGTTCTACCGGCGACTTCCCCGCCGGGCGCCCCGTCCGGCCCCTGATCCCGCGGAGGCGGCGCGATGAGCGAGCTGGTCCCCGGGGGCAATCTCCCCCTTCCGGACGGCGCGCTGACGCTCCGGGTGCCCGGTCCCTTCGACGTCTCCGCGCTGATCACCGGCGAGAGCGGCAGGGTCGGCACCGACGCCGACTTCGTCTTCTACAACCAGCCGGACGCGCCCGGCGTCCGGCTGCGCGGCGACACGCTGACCGTCGAGACGGCCCGGCTGCGGTCCGGCGCCCAGCGCGTGACCCTGACGGTCACCGGCGCCGAGCCGGGCACCCCGCTCGGCCGGCTGCCCGCGGCCACGCTGCACGTCACCGACCGGCTCGGCCGGACCGTGGCCCGCTTCGCCCCGCCGCGCCCGCAGACGGAGACCCTGCTGCTGCTCGCCGAGATCTACCGCCGGGGCACGGGCTGGAAGCTGCGCGCGGTCGGACAGGGCTACGCCGACGGACTGGCGGGCCTGGCCCGGGACTTCGGCGTGGACGTCGTCGAGGAGCAGCGGCCCGCCCCGGCCCCGCGGCCCGCGATCCCCGCCCAGCGCACCGCCGGCGTCCCTCCCCGGCCGCCGGTGGCCGCACCCGCCGCTCCGGACGGCCTGCTGGAGCTGGTCAACTCCGCCCGCGGCCGCGCCGGGCGGCCGCCGGTGGCCGCGGACCACCGGCTCGCCTCCGCCGCCCGCGCCCACGCCGTCGCGATGGCCGACGCGGGTCGCCTGGCCGGCGAGGGTCCCGACGGCGTCTCGCTGCACCAGCGGATCGACCGCACCGGATTCGCCTACGTCACCGTCGGCGAGCACCTCGTCTCCGGCCCGCGGACCCCGGCCGAGTTCGTCGACTACTGCCTGCGCACGGACAGCGCCCGCCGCACCCTGCTCGACCCGGCCTTCACGCACGCGGGCCTCGCCCACGTCCGGGGCCCGCGGGACGGGGACACCTACTGGACCGCGGTGTGGGCCAGACCCCTCACCCCGACCGAACTGGCCCGTACCCGCACCGAGGTCGTGGACCTCACCAACCGCGAACGCACCCGCGCCGGGCTGCGGCCGCTCGCGGTCGATCCCCACCTGGCCACGGCCGCGCAGGACTACAGCACCGACATGGCGGTCCGCGACTTCTACGCGCACACCTCGCCCGAGGGGACCCAGCCCTGGGACCGGGCGGCGGCCGCGGGCTCGCGGCGGCGCACCATCGGCGAGAACATCGCGTGCGGGCAGCGCTCGGCGGCCGAGGTGGTGGACGGCTGGATGAACAGTCCGGGCCACCGGGCCAACATCCTCAAACCGGACTTCACCCACATAGGCACCGGCTTCGCGGGCGGCGGCCGGGCCGGCACGTACTGGACCCAGTTGTTCGGTGCCTGAACCGACACGTTCCGTGATCTTGGCGGAACGGGTCCGTCCGGGCCACCATGCCCGGCATGAAGGGTGATCTCTTTTCCAGTCAGCACGTGGTGGAGCCGGCCGTCGAGCCGGGCATGACGATCGAGAACGCGAAGTGCGTCCGGTATGCCGTGAACGGCGAGATGTACGCCCGCCAGGGCGCCATGATCGCGCACCGCGGCACGTTGAGGTTCGAGCGCAAGGGCCAGGGCGTGGGCGGCATGCTCAAGCGCGCGGTCACCGGCGAGGGGCTGCCCCTGATGTCCGTACAGGGCCAGGGCGAGGCGTGGTTCGCGCACGAGGCGCAGAACTGCTTCATCGTCGAGGTCGAGTCCGGCGACCAGTTCACGGTCAACGGCCGCAACGTACTGTGCTTCGACGCGTCGCTGTCGTACGAGATAAAGACCGTGAAGGGCTCCGGCATCGCCGGCGGCGGCCTGTTCAACAGCGTGTTCACCGGTCACGGCAGGCTCGGGCTGGTCTGTGACGGCAACCCGCTGGTCATCCCGGTCTCGCCGCAGGCTCCGGTGTACGTCGACACGGACGCGGTGGTGGGCTGGACGGCCCGGCTGCAGACCTCGCTGCACCGCTCGCAGTCCATCGGCTCGATGCTGCGCGGCGGTTCGGGCGAAGCGGTCCAGCTGATGCTCCAGGGCGAGGGGTACGTGGTGGTGCGGCCGAGCGAGGTGACTCCGCAGAAGGCCCAGCAGCACTGACGTCCTCGCGTGGTGATCCGCGCCACGCAGGCAACCCCGGCGGCCGTGCCGACGTCTTGATTCACATCAGCGAAGCCCTGGCCCTCGCGGCCAGGGCATAAATCGGGCGCACTATGTACTCTATGTATACATGATGTGTATACATAGAGTGCATAGTCGCCTCGCGTAGAGAGGCACCCATGTACGGCAAGGCATTCGCCCCGGAGTACCAGGGCGCGTTGACCTCCCTGTCCGTGAACTCGTCCCTGGTCGACGTGCTGGCCGAGGGCATCGAGCGGCTGCGGGAGGCCGAGCGGTCCGGCCGGCTCGACGAGGTGGCCCGCTGCGGGCTGGCCGTCGCGGAGGCGCACCGGCGCCTCGGCCAGGTGACGGACGCCGACCGGGCCTGGAAGGCGAGTTACCGTGCCGCCCGCGGGGCCCGGGACACGGCGGCCATGGCGTGGGCGCTGTGGAGCGGCGGCACCCTGGCCCGGCAGCGCGGCGCGTTCCCGCTGGCCAGGCGGCTGCTGGGGCTGGCCGCCGACCTCGGCGAGCGGGGCGGGGACGTCGTCGTGCGCGGCTACTCGCTGGCCGGGCTCGCCGAGACCGGCCGTATCCAGGGCGACTACGCGGCCGTGGGGCGGCTGCACGAGCAACTGCTCGCCGAGGCACGGCGGCGCGGCGAGGCACGGCACACCGTGTGGGCGCTGGAGGGCATCGCGCAGATGCACCGCAACACCGGGGCCTACGACCGGGCGTACGCGCTCTTCGAGGAGGCGGCGGCGATAGCGGCCGGGGCGGAGGACCGGCGCGGGCACGCCTGGGCGCTGCGCGGCCTCGCGGACATCGTGTCGGTACGGGACGGCGACAGCGAACGGGCGCTCGCGCTGCTCTCCGAGGCGGAGCTGTCCTGCCGGGCGATGGACCTGTCCGGCGCGCTGGCCTACAACCACAAGATGCGCGGCAACGTCCTCTACCGCGCCGGGCGTTACGCCGAGGCGCGGGAGCTGTACGAGCTGGCGCTCACGGAGTTCCGCGCGATGAGCGAGCCGCGCGGCGAGGCGCTGGCGCGGCTCGGGCTGGCCAAGTCGCTGGCCCGGCTGGGCCGGGACCGCACCGAGACGGCGGCCGAACTCGCCGACCTCGCGGGCCTGCTGGAGCGGGCCGGGCTGCGGCACGCCCGGGAGATGGTGGCCCGCGCCCAGGCCGAGTTCGGCGTCGTGGCGGAGGCCGTCCGATGACCGCGCCCGCACCCGTCACCGCTCCCCCGCACGTCCTCGTGCGGTGCCGGGAGCTGGTGCGGCCCGCGCTGGCCGCGGCGGTGGCACGGCTGCATCCCTGGGTCGGCGAGATGGCCGGGTACGCGTTCGGCTGGTGCGAGGTCGGCGGCGCCCCCGCCGCCGGTCCGGGCGGCAAGGGCGTCCGGCAGGCGCTGGCGGTGCTCGGCGCCGAGACGGCGGGCGCGCCCGCCGAAAACGGGGTACCGGCGGCGGTCGCGGTGGAACTGGTGCACGCCTTCTCCCTGATGCACGACGACATCATGGACGGCGACGCCACCCGGCGCCGCCGGCCGGCCGTCTGGCAGGCGTACGGCACCGGTCCTGCCGTGCTGGCCGGCGACGCCCTCTTCGCGCTCGCGGTCGAGACCCTGGCCGCCGCGCCCGGCGGCCCCGGCGCCGTGCGGCTGCTGTCCGCCGCGCTCGCCGAGCTGGTGCACGGCCAGGCCGACGACCTGCTGTTCGCGGCGCGGCCCTGGACCGGCGTGTCCGCGCGGGAGTACCGGACGACGGCCGAGCGGAAGACGGGCGCGCTGCTGGGATGCGCCGTCGCGCTGGGCGCCGCGCTCGGCGGTGCGCCGGAGGCCACGGTGGGCACGCTGGACCTGGCCGGACGCCATCTCGGTGTGGCCTTCCAGCTGGTCGACGACGTACTCGGGATCTGGGGCGACCCGGCCGTCACCGGCAAGCCCGTGCACGGCGATCTGCGGGAGCGCAAGAAGACGTACCCGGTGCTCGCCGCGCTAGGTTCGCCCGCGGCGCCCCGGCTCGCCCGGCTGCTCGACGAACCGGGCCGGGCCGCCGAGGCGGCCGCGCTGATCGACGAGGCCGGCGGGCGGGCCGCCGCGCTCGCCGAGGCCCGCCGGCACACCGCCCGCGCCGAGGCGCTGTTCGCCGGGGTGCCGACGGTCCCGGCCGAGCTGCGCGTGCTGCTGGACTTCCTGGTCCGCCGCGACCTCTGAACCGTGTTGACCTGCGCCGGGTCCTCGGGTCAGGGTGCGGGGGGCGCGGTCTCCACCCCCGCGCCGGAAGGGTGAACCGCCTTGATCGGCATCTCGGACATCGAAGCCGCGGCACAGCGCATCGCCGGGCACGTCGTACGCACGCCCACCGTCCCGAGTCCGGGGCTGACGGAACTGCTCGGCGCCCCGGTCACCGTCAAGCTCGAACTCCTGCAGCGGACGGGTTCGTTCAAGGCGCGCGGTGCCACCGCGAAACTGCTCTCGCTCACCGAGGCGGAACGGGCCGCGGGTGTGGTGGCGGTCAGCGGCGGCAACCACGGCATCGCCCTCGCGGTGATGGCCGCGGCGCTCGACGTGAAGGCCACCGTGGTGATGCCGCGCACGGCGCCCGCGCGGTCGATCGCGCTGGTGGAGGCGGCGGGGGCGTCAGTACGGCTGACCGACGGGATGGGCTCGGCGTTCGAGCTGGTGACGCGGCTGCGGGACGAGGGCCTGACCCTGGTCCACCCCTTCGACGACCCGGTGGTGATCGCCGCCCAGGGCACGGTGGGCCTGGAGTTCGCCGAGGACGCGGACGAACTCACCGACGTGCTCGTGAGCATCGGCGGCGGCGGGCTGATCGCCGGGGTCGCGGCGGCGCTGCGCGCCCGGCGTCCGCACGTCCGGGTGTGGGGGGTGGAGACGGAGGGTTCAGAGACGCTGTCCGCGGCGCTCGCCGCGGGCGGCCCGCTGCCGGTCGCGGTGTCGTCGATCGTCACGACGCTCAGCGCGCCGTCCGCGTCCCGACTGACCTACGACCATGTGGCGGCGCTGGTGGAGGACGTCCTGGTGGTCCCGGACGGGGAGGCCGTGCGCGGCAGCCTGGAACTCGCCGAGCACGCCAAGGTGTGGGCCGAGCCCGCCGCCGGCTGTCTGCTGCCCGCCGCCAGGAAGGTCGTCGAGCGGGTCGGCGACGGGGCCCGGCTCGGCCTGGTGGTGTGCGGGGGCAATGTGACCCATCGCGAGATCGCCGAGTGGAGCGAGCGCTTCGGGCTGCGCTGAACGCCGGACCGCAGCCGGGCCTCTACCGTCGGTTACCCGCAGGTCGAAGCCCGGCGATCGGTTGTCTTCCCCAAGTCGGCCGCAGGAGGCGCCGTTTGAATAAAAGGCAAGAAGGGGCTTCGAGTTGCAGATTCATTGAACACACCCGGGCGGGTCCCGCGTACCTCTGGTCAAGACGAGGCAGGGGTTCCAGCGAGGGATGACGATGGTCAAGGCGCATGTCTCCGCACAGCAGTCGGTCGCCGGCAGGTACCGGCTCCTCGAGGTCGCGGGCCGCGAGCCGAACCGCGTCAGCTGGTACGCGCAGGACGTGCGGGCCGGACGTCCGCGTCTGGTGACCCAGACCGTGCTTCCCGGCGCCCTCACCGACGACGTGGTGCGCCGGACCACCTCCCGCGTGCTGCGCACCTCCGAGGTCATGGGCGCGCTGCGGCCCGGCCGGGTCGCCATGGTGATCGACGCCTTCGAGGAGGCGGGCGCGCTCTGGACGGTCACCGAGCCGGTCGACGGCACGCCGCTCGGTGAACTGCTGCTCCGGCAGAGTCCGCTGGACTTCACCCGGGCCGCCCGGATCACCCTGGAGGTGCTCGACGTGCTGGACGGCGCGCACGGCGAGGGCTACACGCACGGCGAACTCAGCCCCGGCCAGATCTTCGTCCGCGACCGAGGACCGGTCGTGCTCACCGGGTTCGGCCTGGCCGGCGCGACGCTCGCGCCCCGGGTCACCGCGCCCTCGTACGCCTCGCCGGAGCAGGCCAGGGACGAGCGGATCGGACCGGCGGCCGATCTGTGGGCGCTCGGCGCGATCCTGTACACGATGCTGGAGGGACGGCCGCCGTTCCGGGACCGCGGCCGGGCGGACGCCACGCTGAAGGGCGTGGACCGGCTGCCGCTGCGGACGCCGCTGCGGGCCGGGCCGCTGACGCAGGTCGTCCAGGGGCTGCTGCGCAAGAACTCCCGTGAACGGCTGAGCCGTTCCGTGCTCCGGCAGGCGCTGACCCGGGTGCTGGACGACGAAGCCGACGCGTTCGGCCCGCCCGTCCCCGCGCCCCGGCCGCGCGGTGCGTTCGGGGCGGTGCGGGCCTCCGGGTGGAGCAGGACCACGATGATCGGCGGGACCGCGCTGGCCGTGGTGACCGTGTCGGTCGCGGTGCTGGCCGCCACCCAGGGACTCCCGGGCGTCGGCTCCTCGGCCGGGCCGGCCGCGCGGGCCACCTCGGCGGCGCCGGACCCGGGCGACCGCACGGACCGCAACGCGCCCACCGCGCCGCCCTCCTCGGCCTCCCCGCCCTCCGCCACGCGGTCCGTCCCGCCGTCGAGAACCGCCCCGCCCCCGGCTTCGCCGGCCCCGGGCGGCGTCCTCCCCGCCGGATTCCGCCGCTACACCGCCCCGGAGGGGTTCTCCGTGGCGCTCCCGGACGACTGGAAGCGCATCGGCACCGCCCGGGACGACGACGCCTACCGGGTCACCTTCGGACCGGGCGGCGACGACCCGCGGACGCTGGCGGTCACCTACAGCACGAAGGCGGGCCCGGACCCGGTCGCGATCTGGCGGGACGACGTGGAGCCGGGACTGGAGCGGCAGGAGGGCTACCGGCGGATCGGCTCGATCAGGGCCACCTCCTACCAGGGACACCCCGCGGCCGACATGGAGTGGCTGACCGGCGCGGGCGCCGGGCGCGTGCGGACCTTCGGCCGCGGCTTCCTGCTCGGCGGCGGCCGCAGCTTCTCGCTGCGGGTCACGGCCCTCGCGGCCGCCTGGGACGACGCCGCGAACGCCCTGGCGAGGAAGACGTTCCTCGCCACGTTTGCGCCGATATAGGCTGCCCGTCGGTATCCACGCCGTCCGGCAGCCCGAAGGAGCGTCCTCCGTGACCCTGGCGATCGACCCGACCGAGACGTCCAGTGCGTCCCCGGCCCCCCTGTCCGACCTGGTGGCGCGGGACGCCCGGGAGTTCGGGGCGTACGTGCGCACCGGCGGCTGGACGTTCGGGCTGATGGTGGCCCGCAGCGTGCGGCCGGGAGGACAGGGCGCGGACGGGACGCCGAAGGTCTCGGCGAAGGAGTTCGCCGAGCTGGCCGGCTGCTCCCCGGAGCGGGTGATGCGCTACTACAAGGCGTGGGACAGGGCCGCCGACGACGGTGTGGTCCCGCACTTCGAGGCGCTCGCCCCGGGCCAGGAGGTGGAACTCCCGGACTCCGACCTCTGGCTGGACTACTACGTCTCCCGCAACGGCGCGACGTCCGAGCGCGGCACCGCCATCAGCCAGGCCGCCGAGGCCGAGGGCATCCGGCCCACCAAGGCCCTCGAAGTCGCCGAGAACCCGACCGCGTTGCGGGCCGCGATCCTCGCCGACCCCTCCACCGCCCGCGCCGCCCGCTCGGCCCTCCTGGACCGCATCAAGGAGGACCCGGACCTGCAGACGGTGCTCGCCCGTGACGTGGTCCGCACCGCCGACCTCAAGAAGGCGGTCGCCACCGAGAGCCGTTCGGCCGACCGCATCGGGTACGTCCGCCAGATCGCCGAGTCGGGCCAGATCAGGACCCCCGCCGGGCAGACCGTCGACGCCCCCGTCCCCCTGCGCCAGGAGGCCGAGCGCCATCTGTCGCTCCTCGACGAGCTGGACGAGGACGAGGACACCGGCGAGTGGGCGACCGAGGCCTACGACACCATGAAGAACCTGGTGGTCGAGACGGTCGAGGCGGACCCGGAACTCCGCGTCCAGGAGAAGCGCACCCGGTTCTACAGCAGCCTCCAGAAGGCGACCAAGGCGTTCGAGGAGCTGACCTTCGACGACGCCCAGGACTTCTACGAGGACGACATGGTGCAGCGCCTGGAGGAACTCCAGCAGGCCATCGGTTCCTGCCTGGCCGCGCTGCGCGGCGGCAACGGCGAATCCGCGGCGGATTCCGCCGTGGATTGAGCGTTTTCCGTGCGAGAGGGGTACTAGAGGGCACCAAGCCCGATCGTTCTCGGAGGCCTCTCGCGTGAACCCCATCGTGCACAGGACCCTGGTGGTGCAGCTCCGCGCCGACGGGACGGCCCGCTGTCCCGTCCTCGCCCACCTGTCCTACGACCCCGAGGACCCGTTCGCCGTCACCGCGATGTTCACCCTGGACGGCCGGGTGCTCGCCCGGTGGCGGCTGGACCGCGAGATGCTGAACGAGTCCCTGAGAGGACCGGTCGGGGTCGGGGATGTGCGGCTGCGTCCGGTGCGGCAGGGACGCTGGAGGGAAGTGCGGATGGATTTCCTCGGCGATCCGCTGCCCGGCGGCGAACGCCACCACGCGGTGGTGTTCGCCTGGGCACCCGCGCTGGCCTCGTTCCTGAGCGACACCTACATGGCCGTGCCGCCGGGGCGCGAGGAGGTCCGGATGGACGACGTACTCGCGGAGATCCTCGCCACCGGCTGAGTAGGCGTACTCATGCCCGCCCGCGGGCACCGCGGCCACGATGGGGCTCCCACGACGAGGAGACCGCCATGACCGCAGCACACCCCGCACCGCGCCCCGTCCCGCACCGTGTGCCACGCCGGGTCCCGCCCGCTCTGCTCGCCGGTGCGGTGGTGGCCGGCACGGCCGTGTCGGCGTGGGGCGCCCGGGACCGCACGACGTGGCTCCTGGAGACCGTGTGGGTGCTGGTGGGCCTGCCGCTGGTGGTGCTGACCTGGCGGCGCTTCCCGCTGACGGGGCTGCTCGCCGGGCTGCTCACCGCGCACGCCCTGGTGCTGGCCGTCGGCGGCCACTACACCTACGCCGAGGTGCCGGCGGGCGACTGGGTGCGGGACACCTTCGGCCTGGACCGCAACCCGTACGACCGCTTCGGCCACCTCATGCAGGGTTTCGTCCCGGCGGTCCTGGTCCGTGAACTGCTCAGCCGTACCTCACCGCTGCGCGGCAGCCGCTGGCTCGCCCCGCTGACGGTGTGCGCGTGCCTCGCCTTCAGCGCCTGCTTCGAGCTGCTGGAGTGGCTGGCCGCCGAGATCGGCGGCCACGGCGCGGACGCCTTCCTGGCCACCCAGGGCGATGTCTGGGACACCCAGTGGGACATGTTCTGCGCGCTGATCGGGGCGACGGTGTCGGTGCTGCTGCTCAGCCGGCTGCACGACCGGCAGCTGCGTGCGCTGGAGGCGGCTCACGGGGCGGTGTGACGGCGCCGGGACCACAGCGGCAGGCCGTACCAGCACACCAGGTACCAGACGACGACCCCCGCGACGACCCAGGTCACCGGGCTGCCGCCGGTGGCGACGCGGAGGATCAGCACCAGCGCGGAGGCCATCGTGGCCAGCAGCAGGAACAGGCCGATCTGGGTCAGCCCGGAGGCCAGCCGGACCGCCTGCGGCTTCACCTTGCGGCCGGAGACCAGCCGGTGCAGGGAGACCGGGCCGATGAGGGCGCCGGTGGCCGCGGCGCCCAGCACGACGGTGACGACGTAGATCGTGTGGTCCGTGTCGGACAGGTCCGCGTACTTCTGCTGGAAGACCACGGTGAGCAGGAAGCCGAAGAGGATCTGCACCCCGGTCTGGGCGACGCGCACCTCCTGGATGAGGTCGCCCCACATCCGGTCGGCGCGCTCCTCGTCGCTCTCGTCGCGCCCCTGCCGCCGCGCCTGGTCGGTCATGGAGAGCGTGTAACCCCCGGGCTCGTCGTTCAAACGGCCCCGGACGGGAGCCCGCCCCCTGGCGGCGCTCCCGTCCCCGCGGGCGCTACCAGCGGTTCTCTACCTGCTCCTTGATGCGGCGGTCGTACAGGTCGCGGATGGCGGCGACCGTCTCCGCGGGCAGCTCCGGGAGCCTGGCGGCGGCCGCGTTGCCGCGGGCCTGCTCGGCGTTGCGGGCGCCCGGGATCACGGTGGTGACACCCGGCTGCTCGATGATCCAGCGCAGGGCGAGCTGGGCCGGGGTGTATCCCTCGGGGGCGAGCGCGGCGAACTCGGCGGCGGCCTCGACACCCGTCGCCCAGTCCACGCCGGAGAAGGTCTCGCCCTGGTCGAAGGCCTCGCCGTGCCGGTTGTAGGTGCGGTGGTCGTCGGCCGCGAAGACGGTGTCCTTGGTGTACTTGCCGGACAGCAGGCCGGAGGCGAGCGGCACCCGCGCGATGATGCCGACGCCGGCCTCCTGGGCGGCCGGGAGCACCTCGCGCAGCGGCTTCATCCGGAACGGGTTGAGGATGATCTGGACGCTGGCCACGCCCGGACGGGCGATGGCGGTAAGCGCCTCCGCGCAGGTCTCGACGCTGACGCCGTAGGCGGCGATGCGCTCCTCCTCGACGAGGGTGTCGAGGGCGTCGAACACCTCGCCGGAGGAGTAGACCGGGGTGGGCGGGCAGTGCAGCTGCACCAGGTCCAGGCGGTCCACGCCGAGGTTGCGGCGGGACCGGTCGTTCCACGCGCGGAAGTTGTCCAGGACGTAGTTCTCCGGGATCTGGTCAACCCGGCGGCCCATCTTGGTGGCCACCATCACGTGCAGGTCGGGCCTGCCGCTCAGGAAGGCGGCGACGGTCTGCTCGCTGCGCCCGTCGCCGTAGACGTCGGCGGTGTCGAAGAAGGTCACCCCCGACTCGGCCGCGGCCTCCAGCACGGCCAGGGCCTCCTTGTCGTCCACCTCGCCCCAGTCGGCGCCCAGCTGCCATGTGCCGAGCCCGACGACCGACGCCCACTGCTGCGACCTGCCGATTACACGTTCGTCCATGGCGTCAGTCTGTCACCCGCCGCCGACAACGGTGTCAGGGGTGTCCCCGGGCCGGGGCCGGGCGGTGCCCGGCCCCGCCGCCGCGTGGCGGCCGGGATCCGGGTCAGGGTGTCAACTGGGCCTGGACGCAGGGACCGTAGCGGTCGGCGAGGTCGTCCACGGCGGAGTCCCGCAGCCGCGGGCCGCGGGCGATGCCGTACATCACGCCCAGGCCGATGAGCTGGGCGACGGCGAGTTCGGCGCGCAGCGGGGCGTCGGGGCCGGCGAGCCGGGCGGCCACGCGGTCGACGACCTGGGCGCGGAAATTGGCGCGCAGCACGTCCCCGTGGTCGCCGTGCAGCGGGGCGAAGACGATCCGCAGCAGCGGGTCGGCACCCCGGTCGCGCTGCCCCTCCAGGACGTGCCGGACCATGTGCCGGCCGAGGTCGTCCAGGGGTGCGTCCAGCAGGGCGGCGGCGTCGGTGTCGAAGGACATCACGCGGGCGAACAGGCCGTCCTTGTTGCCGAAGTACTTCAGGATCAGCGGTGCGCTGACCCCGGCGCGTTCGGCGACGTCCTTGAGGGTGATGTCGGCGTGCGCGTGCCGGGCGAGGAGGTGGCGGGCGGCCTTCAGGATCGCCGCCCTGGTGGCCTCCGCGTCCCGGCGGGCGGGCGCGTGGGCGGCGCCGGGCTCGGCGTCGGGTCGGGTGTTCACGGCACTCATGCTCCCTCCAGCGCGTCGTCGCGGGCGCCCCGGGTGCCGCCGCGGGCCCGCGGGACGTCGTCCGTGGCCTTGTCGCCGGGTATGGACAGGGCGGCCGCGGCGGCGACGAGCGCGATGACACCGGCCATCGTGAAGGACAGCAGGTAGCCGTGGAGCGTGGGCACCTGGGCGCCGCCGACGAGGCTGGTGTGGTGGGTGAGGATGGCGGCCACGGCGGCGCTGGAGGCGGCCTGGCCGATGGTGCGCATGAGGACGTTCACGCCGTTGGCGGAGGCGGTCTGGCTCGCCGGCACGGCCCGCAGGATCAGCGTGGGCAGCGCCGAGTAGGCCAGGGTGGTGCCGGTGGCGACGACGGTGGCGCCCAGGATGATCAGCCACAGGTCCCGGCTGTCGGCGATGCGCACCACGTATCCGCAGGCGATGACCCCGGCGCCGAGGGCGAGGGTGATGCGCGGGCCGCGGGTGGCGGAGATGCGGGCGGAGAGCGGCGAGAACAGCAGCATGGTCACACCGCCCGGGAGCAGGCACAGGCCGGTGGCGACGATGGACAGGCCCAGGCCGTAGCCGGTGGCCTTCGGTGCCTGCACGAGCTGGGCGGTGACCAGGGAGTTGGCGTAGAAGGCGAAGCCGGTGAGCAGGGCGGCGACGTGGGACAGGCCGACCCGGGGCCGGGTCACCAGGTGCAGGTCGACCAGCGGCTGCTCGGTGCGCAGCTGCTGCCACCACCACAGGGCCAGGACGAGGACGGCGGCGGCGAACAGGCCGAGCACCCGCGGGCTGCCCCAGCCCCACTGGCCGCCCTGGGAGACGCCGAGCAGCAGGCAGGTCAGCCCGACGGCCAGCCCGAGCGCGCCGAGGACGTCGAACCGGCCGGGCGCGCGCACCGGTGACTCGCGGACCGCCCACCACACGCCCGCCACGCCCACCGCTCCGAGGAGGCTGGTCAGCCAGAACATGGTGTGCCAGTCGTAGTACTGCACCACCAGCGCGGCCAGCGGCAGGCCCAGCGCGGCGCCGATGCCGACGGTGGAGCTCATCAGCGCCACCGCCGATCCGCGCCGCTCGGGCGGCAGTTCGTCGCGCAGGATGCTGATCGACAGCGGTACGACGGAGGCGGCGGCGCCCTGCAGGGCGCGGGCGACGATGAGCACCGTGATGTCGGACGACAGGGCGCACATCACGGAGCCCACGGTCATCAGCGCGAGGGCCCCGGTGAGCACCCGGCGCTTGCCGTACATGTCACCGGCCCGGCCGAGCACCGGGGTCAGCACGGCCCCGGCGAGCAGGGTCGCGGTGACCATCCAGGAGACGGCTCCGGCCGAGGAGTGGGTGAGCCGGGGCAGGTCCGGGAGGAGGGGGACGACGACCGTCTGCATGACGGCCATCAGGATCCCGCCGAAGGCCAGGACCGGGATGGTCAGCCGCTGCCGCAGCGCGGGCGGTGCGGCGGGCGAGCCCGAGGGGCCGGCTGTCGGGGCGGGGTGGTCCATCGGCGCTCCTGCGTGCGGCACAGATATGAAGGTGAATACCAATTCACCCTATCGAGTGAATGACCTTTCACCAACTCGTGCCGACACAAAGGGCGCCTACGGCCGGGTGTGCAGGGCGCGCGCCGCGCGCGGCCCGAGCCACCTCTTGAGCCGGCGCAACACCTCCAGCCGCCCGGCCGCCTTGTCGATGCCGTAGTAGAGCTGCGGCGGCACGTACGGCAGCAGGGGCGAGTGGCGCTGGCCGAGCAGGGCGAACATGCGGTGCGCGGGCAGGTCGATGTAGCGGGGCAGGTTCTCGTACCACTGGGCGCTGAGACGGGCCGCGCTCTGGGCGGAGACCAGTTCGGCCCGCCGCTGCCGCTCGTAGGCGGCGAGGGCCCGCGGTACGGCGCCGTGCTCGCGCAGGGCGTCGGCGAGGCACATCGCGTCCTCCAGGGCGAGGGTGGTGCCGGCGCCGATGGAGTAGTGGGTGGTGTGGGCGGCGTCGCCGAGCAGGACGAGGTTGCCGTGGTGCCAGGTGCGGTTGGTGAGGGTGCGGAAGGTGGGCCAGGCGGTGGCCGAGGATCCGCCGATCAGCGGGCTGCCGTCCAGGATGTCGGCGAACAGCTTCTCCAGCAGGGCCAGTTGACCGGCCTCGGGCAGGGTGTCGAGGCCGAGGCCGGTGAGGGTCGCGGGGGCGCACTCGATGACGCAGGTGCTGTGCCCGTCGTCGTACGGGTAGCCGTAGCACCAGACCCAGCCGTGCTCGGTCTCGGCGAAGGCGAACGTGAAGGAGTCGAAGACCTTGGTGGTGCCGAGCCAGACGTAGTGGTTGCGGCCCTCGCTGACCTCTGCTCCGAGGTCGGCGGCGTGCCGGGTGCGCAGGGCGCTGTGGATGCCGTCGGCGGCGACCACCAGGTCGGCCTCGGGGAGGTCGTCGGGCGTGATCTCGCTCTCGAACTCCAGCCGGACGCCGAGCGACCGGGCGCGGTCGGCGAGGATGGCGAGGAGGCGGTGGCGGCCGATGCCGTGGCCCGGGTCGCCGGGCTGCCGGGTGACCTGGTCGCGGACATGGGCGACCCCCTGGTGCCAGCGCACCGAGCCTTCCTCGACGGCGCGCGCCGTCTCCGGGTCGTAGGTGTGCAGCCGGTCCATCAGGGCCCGCCAGTAGGTGACGCCCCAACCGTAGGTCGAGCCCTCCGGGTTGCGTTCGTGGACGGTGATGTCGTGGGACGGATCCTGCCGCTTGAGCAGGATCGCTAGGTACAGACCCGCGGGCCCGCCTCCGACGCAGACGACCTTCACACGCACCCCTGGATGTCACCGAAAGTGGTCGATTGGCCTCGCAGGGTAGCAGCGCGAACGGGCTCGGCCGGGTTTTCGAATCGCGCCAGATTGACGGCGTGAGCCACGCCACCCGGACGGCGGGGCCGCGCGAAAGATCGCCGGAAACACCCCCGCTCCGGCAAGGAATTCCCCGTTCCGGTACCGGCCGGCCCGTGACCACAGCAAGATCATCTTGATTCAATCTTGTATGACATGTAGTCAATTGTCCCGATCGCAGCCAACCCGATCCGGGCGATTTCTCCCGCCGGGAAACCGGCGGATAGGCATACGGAGTCATCACCCGCACCCAGCACAGGAGCATCCGTATGCCCGCACTGACCCGCCGCCGCGCACTCACCGCCGCGGCCGCCCTCGCCGCCGCGGCCGGCGCCACCACCCTCACGGCCGCCGGCGCCTCGGCCGCCGCTCACCCGCGGGAGGGAGCGCTCGAACCCTTCGACGAGGTCTACAAGGGCCGCCGGATACAGGGCCGTCCGTCGAGCACGGACGACATGGGCGGGACGGGAGGCCACGGAGGCATGGCGGGCATGGGCGGTCACCACCACGGCCACGGCACCGGATACGCGGTCTTCGTGGACGGCGTGGAGCTGCACGTCATGCGCAACGCGGACGGCAGCTGGATCAGCGTGGTCAGCCACTACCAGCCGGTGCGCACCCCGCGGGCCGCCGCCCGCGCCGCGGTGGACGAACTGCAGGGCGCCCCGCTGCTGCCGTTCCCCTCCAACTGACCGCCCCCGCACCCGATTCCGGAGCTCCGAAGATCATGACCGTACGCAAGAACCAGGCCGCCCTGTCCACCGACGAGAAGCGGCGGTTCGTCGCCGCCGTCATCGCGCTGAAGCGCAGCGGGCGTTACGACGACTTCGTGCGCACGCACAACGCCTTCATCATGTCCGACACCGACGACGCTGAGCGCACCGGCCACCGTTCGCCGTCGTTCCTGCCCTGGCACCGCAGATTCCTGCTCGACTTCGAGCGGGCGCTCCAGTCGGTGGACTCCACGGTGGCGCTCCCCTACTGGGACTGGAGCACCGACCGCACCGTCCGTGCCGCGCTGTGGGCACCGGACTTCCTCGGCGGCACCGGGCGCGCCTCCGACGGGCGGGTCATGGACGGGCCGTTCGCCGCGGCGGCCGGCAACTGGCCGCTCGACGTCCGGGTGGACGGCCGCACGTTCCTGCGCAGGTCGCTCGGGACCGGGGTGCGCGACCTGCCCACCCGGGCCGAGGTCGATTCGGTGCTCGCCATGGCGACGTACGACATGGCGCCCTGGAACAGCGCCTCGGACGGCTTCCGGAACCATCTGGAGGGCTGGCGCGGGGTCAACCTGCACAACCGGGTCCACGTGTGGGTCGGCGGTCAGATGGCCACCGGGGTCTCCCCCAACGACCCGGTGTTCTGGCTGCACCACGCCTTCATCGACAAGCTGTGGGCCGAGTGGCAGCGCCGGCATCCGCAGGCGGCCTACCTGCCGGGCGGCGGCACACCGGACGTCGTCGACCTGAACGAGACGATGAAGCCGTGGAACGACGTGCGGCCGGCCGACCTGCTCGACCACACGCGGTTCTACACGTTCGACGCCTGACGGCACTCCGGGTGGCCCCAGCTCTGTCCGTTCTTCGCGATCGGCTCGCCCGCCGCGTAGGAGCGGCCGCAGGGGCAGCGGCCGGGGAACTTGGCCTTGATGGTGCGCGACGCGCCACCGCCGGCGGCGCTCTTGCGGGGCGCCGCCTTGCGGCGCGGCGCCCCGGCGGGGGCGGCGGAGACCGGCGACGGCGGCGGCACCGGGGACCCCAGGTCGCTGCCCGCGGCCTCCTGGACCGTCGCCGCCTGACTGGCCGCGCGGTCGGCGAAGTCGTTCAGCGGGTCGCCGTCCACCTGGTGGGCGGGGACGTACCGGAAGTCGACCGAACGCCCGTCGAGGAGTTCGTCGATGCGTACGACCAGGTCCTGGTTGGCGACCGGCTTGCCCGCCGAGGTCTTCCAGCCGTTGCGCTTCCAGCCGGGCAGCCAGATGGTGACCGCCTTCATCGCGTACTGCGAGTCCATCCGCACTTCCAGCGGCACGTCCGGGTCGACGGCCGCCAGCAGCCGCTCCAGCGCGGTCAGTTCAGCCACGTTGTTGGTGGCCTTGCCGAGCGGGCCGGCCTCCCAGCGAGCCGGAGTCGCCGCGTCGTCGGACACCACCCAGGCCCAGCCGGCCGGTCCCGGGTTTCCCTTAGAAGCCCCGTCGCACGCGGCCACCACTCGTTCACGCATGGCCCCGATCATGCCACGGCCGGGCCGGACGCCCGGCCGCGGTCCGGGGTCCGCGCCGGTCAGACGTCCTTGACCGAGGGCTGCTCGCCCTCGGTGGTGGTGACGTCGATCACGGAGAAGTGGGCGCCCTGCGGGTCGGTGAGCGCCGCGAACCTGCCGAAGGGGCTGCTCATCGGGCCGAAGCGCAGCACCGCGCCCTGCCCGACGGCCTTGGCGACCGCCTGGTCGCAGTCGGCGACGGTGAAGTAGACGTTGATGTACGAGGGCACCTCGGGCGGGAAGTCGTCGGTCATCGCCATCCGGCCGAGGACCGTGTTCCCGCCCACGTCGAACATCCGGAAGTCGACGTGGTCGTCCTCGACCTGCCGGGCCGTGTAGGAGAAGAGCGCGGTGAAGAAGGCGTCGGCCTTCTCCGGCTCGCGGGTGAAGACCTCGGCCCAGCAGTAGGCGCCGGGCACCGCCGTGGCCTCGAAGCCCTCGTGGACGCCGCCCTGCCAGATGCCGAACACCGCGCCGCTGGGCTCACGCGCCAGGCACATCGTGCCGAAGTCACCGACCCGCATCGGCTCCATCAGCACCTCGCCGCCGCCGTCCCGGATCCGCTCGGCGAGGGCCGCCGCGTCCGGCGAGGCGAAGTACAGACACCACTGCGACTGGCCCTCCTGACCGGGCATGGGCGGGACGACGGCGGCCACGGCCCTGCCGTCCGCGTAGGCCTGGGTGTAGTTGCCGTACTCCGACGAGGACTCGCCGAACGTCCAGCCGAGGACCTCGCCGTAGAAGTCCTTGGCGCCCTCCAGGTCGCTGAACATCGCGTCGGCCCAGCAGGGGGTTCCTTCAGGTTGTACCGCCATGGCCGCGGCCCTTCCGATCGCACGGATTCTCCCGTTTCCTCACGCTAGCCATCCGCCCGACCGCCCGCGCGCCGAACACCGGACTCCGGCGGACACTGGGAAGGACGACCGGGCGGCTTCGGCGGACGGGACGCGACATGGCGGACGTGATGCGGGCGTGGACGGTGACGCGGCCCGGACCGGTGGAGGAGGATCCGCTCCGCCTCACCGAGCGCCCGGTGCCGGTGGCCGGAGCCGGCGAGCTGCTGGTCAGGGTGGCCGCCTGCGGGGTGTGCCGGACCGATCTGCACGTCACCGAGGGCGACCTGCCGGTGCACAGGACCGGGGTGACGCCGGGGCACGAGGTGGTCGGCGTGGTCACGGGCATGGGCGCCGGGGTGGCGGACTTCTCGGCGGGCGACCGGGTCGGGGTGGCGTGGCTGCGGCGCACCGACGGGACGTGCGCCTACTGCCGGCGCGGCGCCGAGAACCTCTGCCCCCGCTCCGAGTACACCGGCTGGGACGCGGACGGCGGCTACGCGGAGTACACGACGGTCCCGGCGGACTTCGCCTACCGGCTGCCCGGAGCCGTCGACGACGTGGCCCTGGCACCGCTGCTGTGCGCCGGGATCATCGGCTACCGCGCGCTGCGCAGGTCCGCGCCGCCGCCCGGTGCCCGCATCGGCCTGTACGGCTTCGGCGGCAGCGCGCACCTCTGCGCGCAGGTGGCGCTCGCGGAGGGCGCGACCGTGCACGTGCTGACGAGGGGTGCCGAGGCCCGGCGGCTGGCCCTGGAGCTGGGCGCGGCCTCGGCCCGGGACGTCACCGAGGCGCCGCCCGAACCGCTGGACAGCGCCGTCCTGTTCGCCCCGGTCGGCGATCTGGTGCCGGTCGCGCTGCGCGCGCTGGACCGGGGCGGCGTGCTGGCGGTGGCGGGCATCCACCTCAGCGACGTACCGCCGCTGAACTACGAGCGGGAGCTGTTCTACGAGCGGGAGCTGCGCAGTGTCACCTCCAACACCCGTGCCGACGGCCGGGAGTTCCTGGCGCTCGCGGAGCGCCACCAGGTGCGCGCGACCACGCACGTCTACCCGCTGTCCGAGGCTCCGCGAGCCGTGCGGGACCTGAAGGCCGGACGCTTCGACGGTGCCGCGGTGCTGGTCAACGATCTTTCCTGAGTCCAATCCACCCCGGACCCGGGCACCGGAGCGGATCACCGGCGCGCGATCAAGGAACGCGACCTTTTCCGCCCCGGACACCGGGTTTGCGCAACTAAGGCGCGCACCCGCCCCTTTCACGCCGTACCCCTAGATCACCACGGCTGTTTGGCTGGTCCCTGCGCAGCGCCACCTCGCACACCACCGACCCTCCGGGTCACCTCTGTTCGCCTCTCTGCTGGAGGGAATGTGTCCACACCGGACAGCGTCATCGGCTCCGCCGTCGACGAACCCGAGCCGGATCCGGCCGCCGCGGCCGAGCTCACCAGTCTGAGCACCCGCGCCGCGCGGCAGCTCACCACGACCACCAAGTCCGAACCGCAGATGCAGGCCATCACCTCGCGATGGCTGCTCAGGACACTGCCGTGGGTGGACGTCAAGGGCGGCGCCTACCGGGTCAACCGCCGTCTCCAACTGCGCACCGGGCGCGGCCGGGTGAGCTTCGAGCAGAACGGCGGGGACGACATCCGGGTCATCCCGGGGACGCTCACCGAACTGCCGGTCCTGCGCGGCTACGACGACCTGGACGCGCTCACCCAGATCGCCGAGCGGTTCCAGGCCCGCGAAGTGCGCGCCGGACAGGTGCTGTTCGAGGCCGGGCAGCCGGTCACCGAGACCTACCTGGTGGTGCACGGCCGGTTCATCCGGTTCGCGGCCGGCAAGTACGGCGAGGAGGAGGTCGTCGGAGTCGTCACCGACGGCGACCAGATGGGCGACGAGGCGGTCGGCCAGACCGACCCGCTCTGGCTCACCTCGGTCCGGGCGGAGACCGCCGGCGTGGTGCTGGCGCTGCCGTGGACGGTCGTCGAGGAGGTCATGGACCGGGTGCCGTCGCTGGGCGCGCACCTGCGGGCCTACGTGGACCGGCAGCGGCTGCCGATGAACCGCAAGGGCGAGGCCGAGGTGCCGGTACAGGCCGGCCACCGGGGCGAGCCGACCCTGCAGGGCGGCTTCGTGGACTACGACCTGGCGCCGCGCGAGTACGAGCTGTCGCTCACCCAGACCGTGCTGCGGGTGCACTCCCGGGTCGCCGACCTCTACAACGACCCGATGGACCAGACCCAGCAGCAGCTGCGCCTGACGGTCGAGGAGATCCGTGAGCGCCAGGAGTGGGAGCTGGTCAACAACCGCGACTTCGGCCTGCTGCACAACATCGACTACGGGCAGCGGATCAGCTCCTTCACCGGCCCGCCGACCCCGGACGACATGGACGAGCTGATCTCCATGCGCCGCAAGACCAAGGTGATCCTCGCCCATCCCAAGGCGATCGCGGCGTTCTTCCGGCAGTGCAACCGGCGCGGGCTGGTGCCTCCCAGCGCGAGCGTCGACGGCCACGAGATCCCGGCCTGGCGCGGGGTCCCCATCTATCCGTGCAGCAAGATCCCGATCAGTGACGACCACACCACCAGCATCATCGCGCTGCGCACCGGCGAGGCCGACCAAGGGGTCGTCGGCCTCTACCAGACCGGCATCCCGGAGGAGTTCCAGCCCGGCCTGAACGTCCGCTTCATGGGCGTCAACGAGCAGGCCATCGTCAACTACCTGGTCACCGCCTACTACTCGCTGGCCATCCTGGTCCCCGACGCGGCCGGGATCCTGGAGAACGTCCAGCTCGGCCGCACCGCCGACTGAGGGCCTGGAGCACAGTCACCATGACCACACCCACCACCTCCTACGTCCTGCCCGGACCGCCGAGCCTGGCCCGGAGCATGCGTCCGGCCAGGCGCACCGGAGCCGTCCCCGGACTGCACTACCGGCCGGCCGTGCCCGCCGATCCCGCGAAGGCCGCCGAGCTCGACCGTCGTCTGGAGGCCTGGGCCCGCGAGTTCGACCTGTTTCCCGAGGCCTGGAAGGGGGACTTCTCGGGCTTCCAGTTCGGCCGGGCCGTCGCACTCCAGCACCCGGGCGGTCTCGACCTGGACCGGCTCACCGTCGCCGGCAAGCTGCTGCTGGCCGAGAACATCGTCGACTCCTGCTACTGCGAGGAGGACGAGGGGCGCGGCGGCTCCCGGCGCGGTCTCGGCGGTCCGCTGATCATCGCCCAGTCGGCGCTCGACCCCTACCACGGCGTCCCGGAGATGGAGGAGGAGTGGCGCGAGGGCATCGGCGCCGACGGTCCGCTGCGCTCGTACCGCCTCGCCCTCGCCGACTTCGCGGAGTTCGCCACTCCCAGCCAGACCGACCGGTTCGTGCACGACGTCGCCCGGCTGCACCTCGGGTACCTGGGCGAGGCCGCCTGGATGGAGACCGGGTACATGCCGCGGGTCTGGGAGTACCTGGTGATGCGGCAGTTCAACAACTTCCGGCCGTGTCTGTCCATCGTCGACGCGGTGGACGGCTACGAACTGCCGGAGCCGCTGTACGCCCGCCCGGAGATCCAGCGGATCACGGCGCTGGCGTGCAACGCGACCACGATCGTCAACGACCTGTACTCCTTCACCAAGGAGCTGGCGAGCGACCCGGACCACCTCAACCTGCCGCAGGTGGTGGCCGCCAACGACCGGCGGGGGCTGAAGGCGGCCTATCTGAGGTCCGTCGACATCCACAACCGGATCATGGCCGCCTTCGAGGAGGAGTCGGCCGCCCTGTCCGCCGGTTCGCCGCTGGTCGCGCGCTACGCGGAGGGCCTGGCGGCCTGGGTCTCGGGCAACCACGAATGGCACGCCACCAACACCAACCGCTACCACCTGCCCGACTACTGGTAGCGGCGAGCACATCCGAACCACCGTCAGCAACACGTCGAGGAGCAACTGTTGACCACCGCCCCTGTCGCTCGGAAGACCACCACGTCAGCCCCGGTGCCGACCCAGTCCAGGTACCAGAACAGCGTCGCGGAGTACTGGAACGCCGAGGAGAACCCGGTCAACCTCGAACTCGGAAAGATCGACGACCTCTACCACCACCACTACGGCATCGGTGAGGCCGACTGGTCGGTGCTCGACGAGCCCGACCCGGCACTGCGCAAGGAGCGTGTCACCGGCGAGCTGCACCGGCTGGAGCACGCGCAGGCCGAACTGCTGGCCGGTCACCTCGGCCCGCTCACCCCGGACGACCGGGTCTTCGACGCCGGCTGCGGCCGGGGCGGCGGCAGCATCGTGGCGAACCTGCGCTACGGCTGCCACTCCGACGGCGTGACCATCTCCGCCAAGCAGGCCGACTTCGCCAACGGCATGGCCCGCAAGCGGGAGGTCGCCGACAAGGTCCGCTACCACCACCGGAACATGCTGGACACCGGGTTCGAGACCGGCGCCTACGCGGCCTCGTGGAACAACGAGTCCACGATGTACGTCGAGCTGGAGCTGCTCTTCGCCGAGCACGCCCGGCTGCTGCGCCGCGGCGGCCGCTACGTCACGATCACCGGCTGCTACAACAACACCTACGGTCAGGCCTCCCGCGAGGTGTCCCTGATCAACGCCCACTACATCTGCGACATCCACCCGAGGTCGGAGTACTTCCGGGCGATGGCGAACAACCGGCTGGTGCCGGTCCATGTGGAGGACCTCACCGAGGCGGCCATCCCGTACTGGGAGCTGCGCAAGCAGGCCGACCACCTGGTGACGGGCGTCGAGGATCCCTTCCTCACCGCGTACAAGAACGGCAGCTTCCAGTACCTGCTGATCGTGGCCGACCGGGTCTGACCCGGTAGAGCACCCGCGCGGGGCGGTGTCCGAGGACGCCGCCCCGCGCCGGCATGCCCGTCACCCGCCCGCGTGCGCCTTCTTCAGCGCGGCGATGTCCAGCTTGCCCATCGCGTACATGGCCCGCGCGGTGCGGGCCGCCCGCTCGTGGTCGGCGTCGCCGATCAGCTCGACGAGTCCCTCCGGGACCACCTGCCAGGACACGCCGTACCTGTCCTTGAGCCAGCCGCACGGGCCCGGCTCGCCGCCGTCCTCGGTGAGCCTGGCCCAGTAGTGGTCGACCTCCTCCTGGCCCTCGCACCGGACCTGGAAGGAGACCGCCTCGTTGAACGTGAACTCCGGTCCGCCGTTGACGGCGACGAACCTCTGTCCGTTGGCGGTGAACTCGACGGTGACCACCGAACCGGCCGGGCCCGGTCCCGCCTCGGTGTAGTGGGTGATCCGCCCGATGCCGGAGTTCTTGAAGACGGACACGTAGTAGTGGGCGGCCTCCTCGGCCTGGCCGTCGAACCAGAGACACGTGGTGAATCCGTCGGTGGTCATGGACACCTCCTGGAGGGTGGAACAGGGTCATCCGTACCGACCCCCGTTCGGCGGGAAACTCATCGCCGGCCGCTCATCCCGGCACCTAGCATGACCGACCATGATCTCTTCGCCGGCCGTCGAACCGTTCCGCGTCTCGGTCCCCCAGAGTGACCTGGACGACCTCCACGACCGTCTGGACCGCACCCGATGGCCGGCCGAGCTGCCTGGTGCGGGCTGGGAGTACGGCGTCCCGACGGCGTATCTGCGGGACCTCGCGCACTACTGGCGGCACCGCTACGACTGGCGGGCGGCCGAGGCGCGGCTGAACGCCTGGCCGCAGTTCACGACGGTGATCGACGGCGCCCGCGTGCACTTCGCGCACATCCGCTCGCCCGAGCCGGACGCCACCCCGCTGGTGATCACCCACGGCTGGCCCGGGTCGATCGTGGAGTTCCTGGACGTGGTCGGACCGCTCACCGACCCGGCGGCGCACGGCGGGGATCCGGCCGACGCCTTCCACGTGGTGGTGCCCAGCGTCCCCGGTTTCGGCTTCTCCGGTCCGACCACGACGCCCGGCTGGGAGGCGGGCCGGGTCGCGGACGCCTGGGCCGAGCTGATGGGCTGGCTGGGCTACGAGCGGTTCGGCGCGCAGGGCGGTGACTGGGGCGCGGCGATCTCCCGCGAGCTGGGCCGCGCCCATCCCGGGCGGGTGATCGGCGTGCACCTGAACCTGCTGCCGGGCGCGCAGCAGACCACCGAGCCCACCGCCGGGGAGCTGGCCGCGCTCGATCCCGAGGAGCGGGCGCACACCCTCGACTCGTGGCGCCGCTGGGCCGCCTGGTCCCGGGAGAGCACGGGCTACGCGGTCCTGCAGAGCAGCCGCCCGCACACCCCCGGCTACGCGCTCACGGACTCACCGGTGGGCCAGCTCGCCTGGATCGTCGAGAAGTTCCAGGAGTGGACGGACTCCGCGGAGCTGCCGGAGGAGGCGGTGGACCGCGACCGGATGCTCACCGACGTGATGCTGTACTGGCTGACCGGCACGGCCGCCTCGTCGGCCCGTATCTACTACGAACGGGCGCACGCCACCGGCTCCCGCGCCACCGCGCCCACCCGGCCGTCGACGGCGCCGACCGCGCTCGCCGTGTTCCCGGCCGAACCCCAGCGCCCGCTGCGGCACAAGGCCGACCGCACCGAGAACATCGTGCGCTGGACGGAGTTCGACCGGGGCGGGCACTTCCCGGCGATGGAGGTGCCGGACCTGCTGGTGGGCGACGTCCGGGCGTTCTTCCGGCAGCTGCGGGAGCAGGGGGTTGACTGAACCGCCGTCAGGCGGCCAGGCACAGGGCGTTGCGGGGACCGCGCGCGGTCCTGGCCGGGGCGGTGCGACGGGCGAACTCGGAGTGGACCCGGGACAGCAGGCTCCCGAGGTCGAGTCCGAGGGCGTGCGCGGCGGCCGCGAGGACCTCGGAGGAGGCCTCCTTGCGGCCGCGTTCGACCTCCGACAGGTAGGGCATGGAGATCCGGGCGCTCTCCGCGACGTCCTTGAGGGTGCGCTCCTGGTCCAGCCGTTCCCGGCGCAGGACGTCTCCGACCAGGTCGCGCCAGAGGGGTTCCCTGGTCTCCGGGACGGGCTCGCGCGGGCTCGGCGGGACGACGGGCGCGTGGTTCGGCGGTTGGCTGCTCACTCGGACAGCCTAAAAGCAGTGGCCCGCCGCGGGGGCGGATCGGCATGCTGCCGGGCGTGGATGCGATCGAGTTCATGGACACGGGGCCGGAGCTGCGGGACACCTTCGACCAGGACGCGGAACGGTACCTGCGCGCACGGCCCCGTTATCCGTCCTCCCTGATCGAGGAGATGGCCCGGGTGACGGGCGCGGGCCCCGGTGTGCGGGTGCTGGAGATCGCTCCGGGCACCGGGCAGCTCACCGTGGACCTGGCCGCCACCGGCTGTGCCGTGACGGCCGTGGAGCGGGGGCCTTCGCTGGCGGCGGTGGCACGCCGGGAGCTGGCCGCGTTCCCCGCGGTGGACGTCGTGACGGCGGACTTCGAGACGTGGGAGCCGCCGCCGGAGCCGTTCGACGCGGTGGTGTGCGCGACGGCGTTCCACTGGATCGACCCGGCGGTCCGGGTGCCCGCCGCGGCCCGTGCGCTGCGCGCCGGCGGACTGCTCGCCGTCGTCACCACCCACCACGTGGCGGGCGGCACCGAGGACTTCTTCGCCGACGTGCAGGAGTGCTACGAGCGCTGGGACCCGGCGACCCCGCCGGGGCTGCGGCAGACCCCCGAGTCGGAGATCGTCCCGGACACGGCCGAGTTCCGCGACTCCCCGTACTTCACGGACGTCACCGTGCACGGCCACGCGCAGGAGATCACGTACACCACCGACGCCTACCTGGACGTCCTGCTCACCTACTCCAACCACCGGCTGCTGCCCGAGGCCGCCCGTCACGGTCTGCTGGACTGCGTCCGCGGCCTCATCGACGCGCGGTACGGCGGTGTGGTCGTCAAGCGGTACCTGCACGAGCTGATCCGGGCCGTGCGTGTCGGAGAGTGAGGGGCCCTCGACCTGCCGTCACCGAAAAATTTCCGCCGGACGCGTAATCGGGGTGCATGCGGCGCGTCACTGCGGGTACCCGTCCCGTCAAGCACGCATGGGATGTCCGACAGCGGGTACCCGCGCCAGCGCGAACAACTGGACAAGGCCGGCACGACACAGGCCGAAGAGGCACACGCCGTACCGTGACTTTCGTGGGGAGAGGCAATGACAACCGGGATCCGGTCGGAAGCAGTGAGCACCGAGCAGGCCGCCGAGGAGCACGCGGCGGCAGGAGAGCTGCCCGGAATCAAGGACCCCAGGACCGTCGCCCCGCGGGACGCGCGGGAGCTGTCCCGCCAGTTCTTCCAGCGGATCACCGAGCTGGAGGAGGGCACCCCCGAATTCCAGTACGCCCGCAACACCCTCATTGAGATGAACATGTCGCTGGTGCGGTTCGCGGCCGGACGGTTCCGCAACCGCGGCGACGACATGGAGGACATCGTCCAGACCGGGATGATCGGCCTGATCAAGGCCATCGACCGGTTCGAGCTGTCGCGCGAGGTCGAGTTCACCTCCTTCGCGCTGCCGTACATCGTGGGCGAGATCAAGCGGTTCTTCCGTGACACCACCTGGGCCGTGCACGTGCCGCGCCGGCTGCAGGAGCTGCGCGTCGAGCTGGCCAAGGCGCGCGAGGAACTCTCCAGCCGCCTCGACCGGGACCCGACGGTCGCCGAGCTGGCCACGCTCATGAACCTGTCCGAGGCCGAGGTGGTCGAGGGTCAGCTGGCCTCCAACGGCTACAACTCCTCCTCGCTGGACGCGGCGCTCACCGGCGACGGCCCCGAGGACGGCGAGTCCGTGCTCGCCGACTTCATCGGCGTGGAGGAGGACGGGCTGCGGCTCGTCGAGGACTTCCAGTCGCTGGCCCCGCTCATGGCCGAGCTGAGCGAGCGGGACCGGGAGATCATCCACCTCCGGTTCGTGGAGGAGGCCACCCAGGCGGAGATCGGCGAGCGGCTCGGCTGCTCCCAGATGCACGTCTCCCGCCTGATCAAGCGGATCATCGCGCGCCTGCGGCAGGGGATGCTCGGCGAACTCGGCTGCGCCTGACGACGAAGACCACGGGTGCCGCCCCGCACCGGCGCGTGGGGCGGCACCCGTGGTGTTTCGTGGGGTGCGGTGTTCGTGGGGTTCAGCGGACGAGCGGCACCAGCGCGCGGACCCGCTTGCCGACCGGCACCCGCTCCGCGGTGACCTCGGCGGCCAGCGCGTGCACGATCTCCAGGCCGTGCCGGCCGACCCGCTGGGGGTCCCTCGGGAACCGGCGGGGCAGCGCGGCGCTGCTGTCGTAGACCGAGACCAGGACCGCGCTGTCGGTGCCTTCCAGTTCGAGGATGTACGGACCGTTGCTGTGCCGGTCCGCGTTGGTGATCAGCTCGCTCACCACCAGAAGCAACTCGCCGTCGGCGCCGGGGCCGACCGTGGCGCACCACTCGGTCCTGAGCTGTTCCAGGAACCGGGCCGCGAAGTCCCGTGCGTCGGCGATGCAGCCGGGCTCACCGGTGTAGTGCGCCGCGCGTCGCAGCGGCTCCACGGGTACGTCGAAGCCAGTCGGTATCACTGCCCCGCCCAGGTGTTCGATCATGCGTCTCTCCAGGAGGCCGGCGCCCGGCCCGGTCGCTGTTGCAACCATGCTCGTACCCCGAGTGTCGTCCCACAGTCCCCGGTGTGTTCGCCGGATCGGGTGGAAAAGGCGTCATGCTGGTCACATTGCCGGGGAACCGGGGCTTCCGGATTGTGGCGGCGCGGAGGGCGCCGAGCAGGGCGGGGCTGGACCCGCGGTGAGTCCGGGTCGGCCTCCTTCCGCGTCACGGCGGTTTCGTGCCGGCGCCGCGGACCAGGGCGGAGATCAGCAGACCGAGCATCGTCACGGTGAAGGAGAGCACGGCCACGGCGACGGTGAGTTCCGGCAGCGGCGGCACCGGCACTCCCCCGCCGCCGGGCGCGTTCAGGTCGACGCCGGCCAGGCCCACCTGGGTGAGCACGACCGCCTGGAGCACGGTGACGGCACCGAGGACCACGGCCTTCGACATCACGTACGCCGATCCGGGCAGGCCGACGGCTCTCTCGCGTTGATAGAAGGCGCGTTCCGTGAGGGTGTCACGCACCGCGTCGGCCGCGCCGGCCAGCACGGCGCCCACGCACAGGAGGAGCAGCGCGTCGGTCGCGGGGTCGAGGATGAGCCCGGTCCCGGCGACGGCACGGACCGCGGCGCCCATGACGAACGGGAGCCCGATCATGATCGCCAGGAAGGTCCGGTCGGCGAGAAGGGCGGCGCAGTGGCGGCGCACCAGGGTCGAGAACTGGGCTCGCCGGCGGCGCGGCCGCGGCGGCGGGAGCGCGGGGACCGGGGCGGCGCGCGGCAGGACGGGCTGCGCGCCGGCGTTCACGACGTACTTCCGGTGGTACGACGAGACGCGGAACTCCTCGGCCCGGTCCCGGCCGGTGTCCCGCTCGAACGCCTCGAAGGCCTCGGGCCACGCCTCGAAGCCGAGGAAGCCGAGGGCGTCACCGGGCGGTCCGAAGTAGGCGGTCCGGCCGCCCGGCGCCAGGACCAGCAGCCGGTCGAAGACGTCGAGGCCGGGCACGCCGTGGGAGACGACGATGACGGTGCGGCCGTCGTCGGCGAGGCCGCGCAGCATGTCCGTCACCGAGCGGTCCGTGCCGGGGCCCAGGCCCCAGGTCGGTTCGTCGAGGAACAGCAGGGAGGGCTTGGTCAGCAGTTCCAGGGCGACGCCGACCCGTCGGCGCTGCCCGCCGGAGAGGCTGTGCACGGGCTGGTCGGCGTGCTGTCCGAGGCCGAGTTCGCGGATGACCTCCTCGACCCGCTCCCGCCTCTCGGCCTTCGAGGTGTCCTCGGGGAAGCGCAGTTCGGCGGTCCAGGTCAGGACGGCGCGCGTGGTCAGCCGGACGTGCGGGAAGTCGTCCCGCGGGACCAGGCCGATGCGCAGGCGCAGCTCCGCGTGGTCGCGGTAGAGGTCGCGGCCGTCGTAGAGGACGGTGCCGTGATCGGCGGGGCGCCGGCCGGTGAGGGCGCCGAGCAGGGCGGACCTGACGGCTCCGCTCGGCCCGACGACGGCGAGCAGGCACTTCTCGCCCAGCGGGAAGGAGACGTGGTCGAGCAGGATCCGGCGCCCGGCGGCGACGGTGAGGTCCTGGACGTCGAGGGAGACCGCGCCGGTGTCGACGTACTCCTGGAGCCGTCCGCCGACCGGGCAGAAGGAGGAATGGCCGATGCCGACGAGGTCCCGGGGGCCGAGCGGTGCGCGGAAGACGGCCCGGCCGTTGAGGTAGGTGCCGTTGTGGCTGTCGAGGTCGACGACCTCGTGGCTGCCGTCGGGGTGGGCGCGCAGTTCCGCGTGGTGGCGGGAGACGGTCAGGTCGTCGAGGACGACGTCGTTGTCGGGGGCGCGGCCGATGCGGAGGGTGCGGGCGGGCAGCCGGCGTACCGCGGAGGGCTGCCGGAAGGTGCCGGTGAGGCAGGGCATCGAGACGACCGAGGGGCGGTCGGGGGCGGTCGGCGGGCGGCCCACGAGGACGGCGCTCGGGCCGTCGGCGGGGCTGCCGAAGCGGATGACCGTGCCGGGGCCCACCTCCCCTTCCCGGATGCGGCGGCCGTCGGCGTAGGTGCCGTTGGCGCTCTGCTCGTCCTCCAGGGTCCAGTGGCCTTCCTCGGGGCGCAGCACCGCGTGGTGCCAGGAGACCCGGGAGTCGTCGAGGACGATGTCGCTGTACGGGTCACGCCCTACGTGGTAGTCGCGGCCCGGGCTCATCATCGTGGATCCCGTGTCGGTCTCCAGGACGAGTTCGGGCGCCGTCGAGGTGACCGGCCGCTCCGCCATGGCCCAAATTCTACCGATGTGTCATCTTATACGCTGTACGTGTCCGGTCGTGTCGCACGGGATCCGGCGGTGTCGCGGGCGACCGCCCGGCGGCCGTCGCGGCTGTCACGTGTCACGCCACGGGGACGACCAGGGCGGGGATGGTGCGCTGCATGCGCAGGGCGTCGATGGACTCGGCGAGCAGTTCGTACTCGGTGGTGTCGTCCTGGACGGCGATCCGCACCAGCCGTCCGCCGGCCAGTTCGTCGGCGACGAGCTCCTGCCGGACCACGTCGGAACACCAGGCGCGCAGCAGGCCGGGGACGTCCGAGACGCTCTCGCCCACCGGGACGAGCGCGCCCTGCGGAAATCTGGGGTTCTCGGGTAAGGGATCCAGCCGTTCCGCGATCCACGAGGCCCGGTCCCGTAACCACCACAGCGCGAGTGCCAGGGTCGGCGCGCGGTAGGTGCCGAGCGGGACGCCGATGCGCTGCCCGCCGCAGACCCCGTATGCCGTGACATGGCACAGGAATTCGTCGTGCACGATCACTCCCCCGTAGCTCGCCGGTGTGCCGTCGCGGCCGGTTTTCCGTGCGGCTCCTGTGCGGTGAAGTGCCCCTGACATTCGAGTATGTTCACTTTCGAAACACTGTCACCACACCTTTCCGGCCAGTCTCTTGGCATATTCCGCCTACGAATTGGCCGAAATGCGCCAGCTGTACGGCCCCGCGTTCATTACCCGAGGGGTAATCGACCCGTCACCCGGATCCGGGCATGGTGGTGCAAGCGGATCGACGAGAGCCGCGATCCACCCCCTGACCAGCAACGACACCCTCAATGGAGGCTGATTCGCCATGCCCGTGAACACCGACCGTCACCAGGCCGCCGCCGCCCGCTACTTCGAGGCCTGGAACGCCACCGGGCCCGAGGCGCTGCGCAAGGCGGTCGCGGAAGCCTGGGCTCCGGAAGGCACCTACACCGACCCGCTCGCCGACGCAGCCGGACACGCCCAGATCACGGCCGTGATCACCGCCGCGCACGAGCAGTTCCCCGGTTTCGCGTTCCGTCCGCTCGGGACCGTCGACGGCCACCACGACACCGCGCGCTTCGGCTGGGAGCTGGTGAACGAGGCCGACGGGTCGGCACCGGTGGCCGGTTTTGACGTGGTCACGCTGAGCGAGGACGGCCGGATCCGGCAGGTACTGGGCTTCCTGGACCGGGTCCCGACCGGAGCTTGAGCCGACACGGCTGCGGGGGACGCCGTGGGCGTCCCCCGCAGCCGGCGTGTCAGCGGCCGGCGCCGCCGCTCACCGGTTGACGATCGCGTCGATCCGCGCCAGCTCCTCGGCGTCGAAGTCCAGGTTGCCGATCGCGCCGACGCAGTCCTCGACCTGCCGCGGGCTGCTCGCGCCGATCAGCGCGGAGGTCACCCGGCCGCCGCGCAGCACCCAGGACAGGGCCAGCTGCGCCAGCGTCTGGCCGCGCCCCTTGGCGATCTCGTCCAGGTCGCGCAGCTGCGCCACCAGGTCCTCGGTGACCGCGTCGGAGTTCAGGAACGGGCTGTCGCTCGCCGCCCGGGAGCCCTCCGGGATGCCGTCCAGGTAGCGGCCGGTCAGCAGGCCCTGCTCCAGCGGGGAGAAGACGATGGAGCCGACCTGCAGCTCGTCGAGGGCGTCCAGGACTCCCTCGGTCTCCGGGCGGCGGTCGAGCATCGAGTACCGCGGCTGGTGGATGAGCAGCGGGGTGCCCAGCTCGCCGAGGATCCGGGCGGCCTCCCGGGTCTGCTCGGCCGAGTAGTTGGAGACGCCCACGTACAGCGCCTTGCCCTGCTGCACCGCCGAGTGCAGGGCGCCCATCGTCTCCTCCAGCGGAGTCTCCGGGTCGGGGCGGTGCGAGTAGAAGATGTCGACGTAGTCGAGGCCCATCCGGGTCAGGGACTGGTCCAGCGACGACAGCAGGTACTTGCGCGAACCCCACTCGCCGTACGGTCCGGGCCACATCAGGTAGCCGGCCTTGGTGGAGATCACCAGCTCGTCGCGGTACCCGGCGAAGTCCGCCTTCAGCGCCTCGCCGAACGCCGACTCGGCGGAGCCGGGCGGCGGGCCGTAGTTGTTGGCCAGGTCGAAGTGGGTGACCCCGAGGTCGAAGGCGCGGCGCAGGATGGCCCGCTGGGCCGTGACAGGCCGGTCCGGCCCGAAGTTGTGCCACAGGCCGAGCGACAGCGCGGGCAGCTTCAGGCCGCTGCGCCCGCTGCGGCGGTAGGGCATCTCGGCGTAGCGGTCGGGGTGTGCGGTGTACAACGCGGCTCCAGAGGGGTGGGCACAGGATCTACCGGTTCCACTCTTCCCCGCCCCGCGGGCAGCGGTCCAACAGGAGAATGCGATGGAATTGTGCGGCTAGGCTTCTCAATCATGGAACTGCGCCACCTCCAGCACTTCGTCGCCGTCGCCGAGGACCAGCACTTCACCCGGGCCGCTGAACGGCTGCTGGTGTCCCAGTCGGGCCTGTCCGCCTCGATCCGGGCCCTGGAGCGGGAGCTGCGGGCGCCGCTGTTCGTGCGCACCACCCGCCGGGTCACGCTCACCGAGGCCGGCCGTGCGCTGCTCGGCGAGGCGGAGCGCATCCTCGCACAGGTGCGGGCGGCGCACGAGGCGGTGGCCGCGGTGCAGGGCGTGCTGCGCGGGACACTCGCACTGGGCACCGAGCAGTGCATCGCCGGGGTGCACGTGGCGGGACTGCTGGCGGCCTTCCGGCGCCGCCACCCGGACGTCGAGATCCGGCTGCGGCAGGCCGGTTCGGGCGCGCTGGCCGAGGAGGTGGCGGCCGGGCGGCTGGACCTGGCCTTCGCGTACCGCACCCAGGACGACACCGACCAGCTGCGTTCGGTGGCGCTCACCGGCGAGCCGATGACCGTGCTGTGCCATCCCAGCCACCGGCTCGCCACGGCCGGTCCCGCGGTGGTCCCGGCGGACCTCGGCGGGGAGGTGTTCGTCGACTTCCACCCGGACTGGGGTCCGCGCCGTACGACCGACTCGGCCTTCGCGGCGGCCGGTGTGCGGCGCACGGTCGCGCTGGAGGTCAACGACGTGCACAGCCTCCTCGACCTGGTCGACGAGAACCTCGGTATCGCCGTGGTGCCCCGGCACTTCCGGCACAAGCGGCCCTCGCTCACCGCGCTGGCGCTCAAGGACACCGACGAGGACGCCTACGAGACGGTCGCCCTGCTGCCGCCGGAGACGGCCACCAGTCCGGCGGCCAGGGCGCTGGTCACGCTCCTGGAAACAGGGGGTCTGACACCACCCGGGGAGGGTGTCCACCCCTCCTGACCCCGGCTTCCCGTCGGCGCAGACTCGTCAGCGTCCGCAACGACGAACGGGGAGCGAAGGACATGGCGGAACAGACACGGCGTACGGTGCTGCGCGGCGCGGCCGGCCTCGCGGCGGCCACCGCGCTGGCCGGAACGGCGGGAGCCACGACGGCGGGAGCCACGACGGCGTCGGCACGCCCGGCCACGGAACCGGCGGAGCGCCGGTATCCGTTCCTCGAGGGCGCGTTCGCGCCGGTCACCGAGGAACTGACGGCCTTCGACCTGCCGGTCACCGGCCGGATCCCGCGCGAGCTGAACGGCCGTTTCCTGCGCAACGGCCCCAACGTGCTGGGTCTCGAGGACCCGCGCGCCCACCACTGGATGCTCGGCGAGGGCATGGTGCACGGCGTACGGCTGCGCGAGGGCCGGGCCGAGTGGTACCGCAACCGGTGGGTGCGCTCGTCGCAGGTCGCCGCGGAACTCGGGGAGCCGTATCCGGGCCCGGTCCCGCCCGACGACTTCTCCTGCAACACCCACGTCATCCCCTACCGGGGCCGGATCCTCGCGCTCCAGGAGAGCGGCCCGCTGCCGTACGAACTGGACGGCGAACTCAACACGGTGGGCACCCACGACTTCCGGGGCACGCTGGAGGGCGCGTTCACCGCGCACACCAAGTACGACGCGCACGCGGGCGAGCTGCACGCGATCACCTACTACCCGACCTGGGACCACGTCCGGCACCTGGTCGTGGACCCGGCCGGCCGGGTCGCGCGCACCACGCGGATCCCGGTGCGGGACGCGCCGATGATGCACGACTTCGCGCTCACCGCGCGGCACGTGGTGGTCTTCGACGTCCCGGTCACCTTCGACCCGGCTGCGGCCGAGGCCGGTGCTCCGGTGCCGTACGTCTGGAACCGGCGGCACCCGGCGCGGGTCGGGGTGATGCCCCGGTCCGGCGGCACGGTCCGCTGGTTCGGCGTGGACCCCGTCTTCTACTCGCACACCCTCAACGCCTACGACGAGGGTGACTGCGTGGTGATCGACCTGACCACGTATCCGGCGCCCTTCGACGTGGCCGGGGCCGGCACGGACGGGCCGCACGCGGTGGGCACCGCGAGGCTCGAACGGTGGACGGTGGATCTGCGGCACGGCCGGGTCCGCCGGCGGACCGTGGACGACAGGCCGCAGGAGTTTCCGCGGATCAACGAGGAGTTGGTCTCCCGCCGGCACCGCTACGGCTACGCGGCGGCGGCCGCCGAGATGTCCGTGGCCTACCTGGCGGGCGACGGCGGTCCGCCGGACCGTGCCTTCTCCGACGCCCTCCTCAAGCACGACTTCGCGCGCGGCACGGCGCAGGTCCACCGGCTGCCGAGGGGCGCGGCGGCCGGTGAGGCGGTGTTCGTGCCGGGCGAACACGCGGCCCAGGAGGACGACGGGTACACCCTCGCCTACGTCCACGATCCCGACCGCGGCGCCGCCGACCTGCTGATCCTGGCGGCGCAGGACTTCACCGGTGAACCGCTGGCCCGGATCCACCTGCCAGGCCGGGTGCCGCTGGGATTCCACGGAAGCTGGATTCCGGACGCATGACGGGCCGCGATGAGCGATCGTGGTCGCATGCATGCAAGGGACATCCTCATCGACGGCTTCGGCCGCATCCAGGAAGAAGTCCACGCCGTCCTCGACGGCCTCGATCCCGGCCTGCTCAACCGGCCGCCGGCGTCCGGCGCCAACTCCGTCGCCTGGCTGCTCTGGCACCTCACCCGGGTCCAGGACGACCACGTCGCCGACGCCTTCGACCTGGACCAGGTGTGGCTGGCCCAGGGCTGGGAGAAGCGTTTCGGCCTCGGCCTGCCGCCGCGTGACCACGGGTACGGCCACACCCCGGCGAAGGTCGCGAAGGTCACGGTCGACTCCGGCGACCTGCTGAGCGGCTACTACGACGCGGTGCACGAGCAGACCCTCGGGGTGCTGCGCGACCTGCCGGCCAAGGACCTCGAACGGGTCGTGGACACCCGCTGGGATCCGCCGGTCACCCTGGGCGTCCGGCTGGTGAGCGTCCTGTCCGACGATCTCCAGCACGTCGGACAGGCCGCCTATCTGCGGGGGCTGCTTCAGAGCACGGAGGCGTAACCCGGCAGCACGACGTCCTCGATGAGGGCATTGCGCTCGTCGAACGGGATGAAGGCGCTCTTCAGGGCGTTCACCGTGACCGTGCGCAGGTCCTCGGCCGTCCAGCCGGCCTCCTCCACCAGCAGGGACATCTCCCGGGTCATCGTCGTACCGGACACCAGCCGGTTGTCGGTGTTGAGGGTGACCCGGAAGCCCAGCTCCTTGAGCGCCGTGATCGGGTGCTCGGCGATGGAGGTGGCGCACCCGGTCTGGAGGTTGGAGGTGGGGCACATCTCCAGCGCGATACGGCGGTCGCGCACCCAGCTCGCGAGGCGGCCGAGCTTGTCCCCGACGATGTCCTCGGTGATCCGCACGCCGTGCCCGATGCGCTGGGCGCCGCACACCTGGATCGCCTGGTGGATGCTGGGCAGGCCGTGCGCCTCGCCGGCGTGGATGGTGAAGGGCACGCTCTCGCGGCGCAGGTGCTCGAAGGCGGCGAGGTGGTCGGCGGGCGGGAACCCGTCCTCGGCGCCGGCGATGTCGAACCCGACGACACCGGCGTCCCGGTAGGCGACGGCCAGGTCGGCGGCCTCGCCGACCCGGTCGAACATCCGCATCCCGCACAGCAGGGTGCCGACCCGCACGGGCGTGCCCGCGGCTGCGGCCTTCGCCATGCCGGCCGCGAGACCCTCCTGCACGCTCGCCACGACCTCGTCGAGGGTGAGCCCGCCCCTGACGTTCAGCTCTGGGGCGTAGCGCACCTCGCCGTACACCACGCCGTCGGCGGCGAGGTCGAGGACGTACTCCTCGGCGACGCGGCGGAGCCCCTCCTTGGTCTGCAGCACGGCGAGCGTGTGCTCGAAGGTGGCTATGTACCGCACCAGGTCACCGGAGTCGGCGGCCTCGACGTACCAGGCGGCCAGCTCGTCGGGGTCGGTGGCGGGCAGCGGGTGACCGATCTCGGCGGCGAGTTCGACCAGGGTGGCCGGACGCAGGCCGCCGTCGAGGTGGTCGTGCAGGACGGCCTTGGGGAGGCGACGGATCACATCGGCGTCTACGCGCGTAGCATTCATGGCGGGGCTTTCCTCGGCGGGTGGTTCGTGCGGGTCGGTCAGGCGGCGGGCTGGAGCAGGTCCCAGCGGTTTCCGTACAGGTCCTGGAAGACGGCGACGCTGCCGTAGGGCTCGTGCCGGGGCTCTTCCAGGAAGGTCACGCCGGCGGCGGTCATCCGGGCGTGGTCGCGGGCGAAGTCGTCGGTGTGCAGGAAGAACCCGACCCGGCCGCCGGTCTGGTCGCCCACCCGGGCGCGCTGGTCGTCGTCCTTGGCGCGGGCGAGCAGCAGTCCGGTGCCGTGCCCCTCGGTGCCGGGTTCCACGACGACCCAGCGGGAGCCGTCCGGCCGCGGCGCGTCCTCGACGAGCCGGAACCCGAGGGCTTCGGTGTAGAAGCGGATCGCCTCGTCGTAGTCGCGGACGACGAGAGTGACCAGGGCGACGCGTCGCATGGGGGCCTTTCGGTGGAGCGGTTAGCGGGAGAGGTTATACGTAAAACGTATCGGACGCCAGTCGCTTTCTCGGCACTGCAAGGACGGCGACGAGGAGGCCGACGAGGATCATTGGGAGGCGGCCCGGCGGGCAGTCGGGACGGAGCCGCGCCGGGGGGGGACGGCGCTCGGCTAGCGCGCCGCTTCGCCCTGGGCGACCTCGACCCGGTGGTGGAAGTCGATCATTCCGGTGGCGGAGGCGGTGCACGACAGCGCCGCGCACGCCGCGAGCAGGACCGCCACCCCGGTACCGGCGCGGCGCCGGGCGGGAGGTGCCGCCAGCAGAGCCGCGACCCGCCGGGGTACCGGCCCTGTCGTGGCCCCCGGCACGAACGCCGGCCGCTCGGCCGACGCGCCCTGCCCCGCCAGCGCGGCCCGTGCGATCGCACGGGCCGTCAGCCGCCGGTCCCCCACCGCGCCGGCCGCGGCCTCGTCGGCGGCCCGTTCCGCGGCCAGCCGCACCACGTCCCGGACCCGCCGCAGCGCCGGATGGCAGTGCGCGGCGAGTTCGGCGGCGGCCAGGAAGAAGTGGTGCCCTCCGCTGTTGTGGGCCCGTTCGTGCGCGAAGAGGGCTTCGCGTTCGGCGCCGTCGAGGCTGCGCAGCATCCCGGTGGTGATGACGATCCGGTGCGGCCGTCCCGGCAGCGCGTACGCGTCCGGGCCCGGCGCGTCCACGACGCACAGGTCACCGGCGGCGGGGCCCCGTCCGGCCTCGGCGCGGGCCGCGCGGAAGGCGCGCGTCTGCCGGAGCACCCAGCGTGTGACCGTCCAGGCGCAGACCGCGAGCGCGCCCACCCCGAAGGCGGCGAGCGGCAGGGTGTAGCGGTCGGAGAGCGTGTGCAGCGGCCGGACCAGCTCGCCGAGCGCCGCGAAGTACGGCAGCTTGAACAGCCCGGTGAGGACGAACGCGCCGAGCACGGTCAGGACGCAGCCCGCGAGGGCGACGGCGGCGACGGTGACCGTCCAGAGGGCGGCGGCGGGCGCCAGCCGGTCCAGGGCCCGCCGGGCGAGCGCGGGCAGCGCGAACGGCACCAGCAGCGGCAGCACCAGCAGCGCGGTCATGACGCCCCGGACTGCTCGTCGGCGTCCAGCAGGCTGCGCAGGACCCGCTCGTCGTCGGGGCTGAGCTGGGCGACGAAGCGGGCGAGCACGGCCTCCCGGTCGGTGTCGCGGTCCAGCTCGCTGTGCATCCGCTTCGCGGTCAGGCCCTGTGCGTCCTGGACGGGGAAGTAGGCGAAGCCCCGGCCTTCCCGGTGGCGGGCGACCACGCCCTTGTCGTGCAGCCGGGTGAGGATCGTCGTCACGGTGGTGCGGGCCAGGTCGGCCCCGAGGCTCTGCTGCACCTGCCCGGGGGTCTGCGGCGCGCCCGCGGCCCAGAGCGCCGCCATGACGCTCGCCTCCAGCTCACCGGCGGGCCGGCGTTCGTCTTTCGCGTCGGCCATGGAAGGTTCCTCACTCCTTCTTCGTCACCAGTCCTGAGTCCTGCGGCCCTTCCCCGGAAGTGTAGGCGGCCGGACCGCGCCCACCGCCTGCGCGCCCGCCCCGGCCGGCACCGCGGACACCGACGGGAGGCCGCCGCCGGGGCGCGCTGGACGTGGATCCGGGAGGCGAAACCGAGGTGGTCCAGGGGCGCATCCGGGGTGATTCGGGAGGCGCGCCCGGGGCGATCCAAGAGGCGCGTCCGGGGTGCAGGACGGGCGCGGCCGGCGGTCTCGCGCCCCGGGCCCCGGGCTCCGCGCCCCGCGAAGAGCACCGATCCCGACCGCCCCGCCGAGCGGTCCCGCCCCGTGCCGTCCTTGCCGGAGCCGGGCACAGGGTGCGCCGGGGTCGGCGGAACGGGCGGAACCGCGTGCGTCCGGGTCGGCGGAGCGGGCGCGACCGGCGTCAGGCGGGCGGGTCGATGTGCGACGCGTCGAGGCGGGTCAGTTCCGCCTCGGTGAGGCGGAGCGCGCCCGCCGCCACGTTCTCGGCCAGGTGGTCGGGGTTGCCGGTGCCGGGGATGGCGAGGACGTGCCGGCCCTGGTGCAGGGTCCAGGCGAGGCGGACCTGCGCGGGGGTGGCGTCGTGCGCCCGGGCGACGGCGAGGACGGCCTCGTCGTGGTCCGAGGTGGCGCCGCCGCCCGACCCGGCCTCGCCGGCGACGGCGAAGAAGGGCACGAAGGCGATCCCGCGTTCACCGCAGAGGCGGACCAGTTCGTCGGTGTCCGCGTCCCGCCGGTCCAGTCCCCAGCGGTTCTGCACGCAGACGACGGGTGCGATGGCCAGCGCCTCGTCGAGATGGCGCGCCGTGACGTCGGAGATCCCGAGGTGCCGGATCAGCCCCGCCGTACGGAGTTCGGCGAGGGCGCCGAAGTGCTCGGCGATCGAGTCCTGCCGCATCCGGCGCAGGTTGACCACGTCGAGGTGGTCGCGGCCGAGCTGGCGCAGGTTCTCCTCGACGTGTCCGCGCAGCTGGTCGGGGCGGGCGGCGGTGGCCCACGCGCCGGAGTGGTCGCGGTGGGGACCGACCTTGGTGACGATGACCAAGTCGTCCGGGTACGGGGCGAGCGCGGTGTTGATGAGTTCGTTGGCGGAGCGCAGGGCGGAGAAGTAGAAGGCGGCCGTGTCGATGTGGTTCACGCCGAGTTCCCGCGCCCTGTGCAGGACGGCGATCGAGCGGCCGCGGTCGCTCGGCGTGCCCTGGTGGAAGGCGGCGCTGCCCGTCAGCCGCATCGCGCCGAAGCCGAGGCGGTGGACGGGCAGGTCGCCGAGGTGCCAGGTGCCGGACGCGTCCGCGGTGATCGTTTCGGAGGTCATCGGCGGAGTCTGGCACACGGACCCGAGGGATCAGCAGTACAGGTTGCCGCCCGCCGGGACCCCGAGGATCTGGGTGAACTTCTGGTAGGCGCTGACCCGGCTCTGGACCTGGGCCGGATTGCGGCCGTCGCACTCCAGGGAGCCGTTGATGGAGCGGATGGTCTGGCCGAAGCCGGCCTGGTTGACCATGGCGTTGTGGCCGGTCATGGTGCCGGGGCCGCGCTGGGTGTTCCAGTACCACAGGCCGGTCTTCCAGGCGACGGCCGCGTTGTTCTGGACTTGCCAGGGGTTGTTGAGCAGGTCGATGCCGAGTGCGTCCCCGGCCGCCTTGTAGTTGAAGTTCCAGCTGAGCTGGATGGGCCCGCGGCCGTAGTAGGCGGCCTGTCCGGCCGGGCAGCCGTAGGACTGGCTCCGGTCGCAGTACGTGGGGTAGTTGGCGGTGTTCTGCTCGACGACGTAGACCAGTCCGCCGGTCTCGTGGCTGACGTTGGCGAGGAAGGCCGCCGCCTCCTGCTTCTTGACGGTGGCGCTGCCGGTGTTGGCGAACGCCGGGTAGGCGCCGAGTGCGGCGGTGAGACCGCTGTAGGTGTAGAAGGAATTCCGGTTCGGGAACATCTGGTTGAACTGCGCCTCGCTGACGACGAAGCCGGCGGCGGAGGCCGTGGGGGCCGCCTGGAACACCAGGGCGGAGCCGCCTATGGCGAGCGAGGTCAGGAGTGCGGCGATACGGCGCCTCGACACGGATGAACTCCTTCTCGGAGCACGGCCGCACCCCGCAGAGGGGGAGCGGCCGCGGTGGGGGGTGTGAGGCACACTCAACTGCTTTGGTCTGTACCAGTCAAGGGTGTAGACCAGTCATCCGCGAGCCGGCCCCCCGGCCGACGGTGTCCGCAATTGCGCCCGGAAACGGGCGAGTCGGGCCAGGCGGGCGCACTGGTCAGGCCGGGTCAGCTCAGCGGCTTTGCGAGGACCGCCTTGCGGTGGCTGAACGTCTCGATGGAGTAGCGGCCGTGGTAACTGCCCATGCCGCTCTCCCCCACTCCCCCGAACGGCAGGTCGGAGACGGTGAGATGGGCGACCGGAAGGCCCAGTCCGAGTCCGCCGGAGGAGGTCTCGGCGGCGATCCGGTCCCGGGTGCCGGCGGACTCGCTGAAGACGTAGAGCGCGAGCGGCTTGTCGCGGTCGTTGATGAAGCCGATCGCGCCGTCCAGGTCCGGGACGGTGACGATGGGCAGGATGGGGCCGAAGATCTCCTCCCGCATCACCGGGGAGCCGGGGTCGACGTCGGCGAGCACGGTGGGCGCGATGTACTTGGCGGCCCGGTCGGTGTCGCCGCCCAGGGCCACCCGGCCGGAGCCGAGCAGCCCGCTGAGCCGGTCGAAGTGCCGTTCGTTGACGATCCGGCCGTACTCGCCGGACTCCTTGGGCTCCGTGCCGTACAGCTCCCGTACGGCCCTGACCAGTTCGGGCTCCAGGGCGGCGGCCGTCGCGGGGTCGGTCAGGACGTAGTCGGGGGCCACGCAGGTCTGTCCGGCGTTGAGGAACTTGCCGCGCGCCAGCCGGTCGGCGACCACCGCGAGGTCGACGTCCCGGTCGACGAACGCGGGCGACTTGCCGCCGAGTTCGAGGGCGACCGGGGTGAGGTGTTCGGCGGCGGCTCGCATGACGACCCGGCCGACCGTGCCGTTGCCGGTGTAGAAGATGTGGTCGAAGCGTTCGGCGAGCAGGGCCGTGGTCTCCGGGACACCGCCCTCGACCACCGCGACGGCGTCGGTGTCGAGGTACTCGGGCAGCAGCTTGGCGAGTGCCGCGGAGGTCGCCGGGGCCAGTTCGCTGGGCTTGGCGACGACCGCGTTGCCCGCGGCGAGCGCACCGGCCACCGGGGCGAGCAGCAGTTGGGCGGGGTAGTTCCACGGGGCGATGACGAGGACGACGCCGAGCGGGTCGTACTGCGTCCAGGCGCGCGCGTCGGAGCCCAGGTGCGCCGGGACGGGGGCGGACTCGGGGCGCAGCCACTCCGCCAGGTTCTGGAGGCTGTGGTCGATCTCGCGGACGGTGAAGTCGATCTCGGTGCGGTTGGCCTCGACGGCGCTCTTGCCCAGGTCGGAGTGGAGGGCGGCGGCCAGCTCGTCGCGGCGCTCCGTGAGCAGGGCGCGCAGCCGGTGCAGCTGGCCGGTGCGCCACGCGACGGGCTTGGTGCGGCCGGTGCGGAAGGTGGCGCGCAGCCGGGCGACGACGTCGGCGGGCTGCTCGGGGGTGGACTGGTTCACGGATGCCTCGCTGGTGGTGCGTACGGGCCTGACGGCCCTGCTGGGTGTCGGACGATCGGATGCATAATGCAACCTTTCAGGGGCCGAAGTAAATTCCGCCGCCCGGGGACCACCGTGCGCCGCGCCCGGCGCGGCCCGTCGAGGACACGCCGTGCGGCCCTCCCTCCGGTCCCGCCGCGAGGCGGGGACGCCTGCTCGCGCCACCCACCGGCCGGACCGCGCCGGGCAGCCGGTCCACGGGGGCTCCCCGGTCGCCGGGGCCTCCCCGGTCCACGGGGCCTCCCCGGTCGCCGGGGGGACGCACCCGCCCTCCACACGAACGGCCTGCCCCCGGGTTCGGCGCCCGGCTCGCACAGCCGGAAGAATCCCGTCCATGACCATCGCCGCACACCCGCTCGTCACCCGCGCCCGCCGGCTCGCCGACGATCTCCTCTCCCCCGCCGCGGAGCGCGTCGACCAGGAGGGGGTGCCGGTGAGCCACATCGAGGCGATCAGGGAGTCGGGGCTGCTCGGCCTGAACGCGCCGGTGGCGTACGGCGGTTCGGCGGCGCCCGCGGCCGTGGCCCGGGAGACCGCGGAGATCCTGGCCGGCGCGTGCTGCTCGACCTGGTTCGTGCAGACCCAGCACCACACGCCGGTGCTGACCCTGGCCGGTGCCGAACCGCCGGTGCGCGAAAGGCTGCTCGGCGCGCTCGCGCGGGGCGAGCTGCTGTCCGGGGTGGCGTACGCGCACCTGCGGGCCCATCCGCGCGTCCCGGTGCGGGTGCGGCGGGAGGCGGGCGGCCGGCGCTTCCACGGCACCGTTCCCTGGTACACCGGCTGGGGCCTGAACGACGTGCTGCTGCTGGCCGGGGTGACCGAGGACGACGAGGCCCTGTTCGCCTTCGCCGAGGCGCGGGAACAGCCGGGGCTGCGCGCGTCGCCGCCGATGCGGCTGGCCGCGCTCACCGCGTCCCGGACGGTGTCCCTGGACCTGGACGGCCTGTGGGTGCCGGAGGACTCCGTCGCGCTCCGGATGCCGTACGAGGACTGGGCGGCCACGGACCGCCTGCGGACCCGCAACGTCAGCCCGGCCGTCTTCGGGATCACGGAGGCGGCCCTCGCCCTGGTCGACGACGCGTACGCCGCCGAGCTGCGGGCCCGCACCGACCAGGTGCGCCGCCGGGCCTACGCGCTCGCGGACGATCCGCGGCCGCGGGAGCACCTGCGGGAGCGGCTGGCGCTGCGGGCCGAGGCCTTCACGCTGATGCGTACGGCGACCACGGCGGCCGTGGTGACCGGCGGCGGCCGGTCGATGGCCGTCACCGAGCGGGCCCAGCGGCTGGCGCGGGAGGCACTGTTCCTGCTGGTCCAGGGCCAGACCGCAGAGACTCGCACGGCCCATCTGGAGCGGCTCGCGAACCCGCCGGGCTGAGCGATCCGCCGCCGCGCCGGGGCGGCCGGGCCACGCGCGGGGACCGTCCGGCACGTGGCCTGCTCCGAAGGGAAGTTGCCGTCACCCGAGGGCGGCGTCCTCGTCCGGCGGCCTGGCCCGGGCTGCCCGAGCCGCCGCCGTTCGCCTCCGGGCCGAGAGGCGTGGCCGGGCCACGCGCGGGGACCGTCCGGCACGTGGCCTGGCCCGAAGCGGAGTTGCCGTCACCCGCGGGCGCTGACCCCGTCCGGCGGCCTGACCTGAGCTGCCCGAGCCGCCGCCGTTCGCCTCCGGGCCGGGAGGCGCGGCCGGGCCACGCGCGGGGACCGTCCGGCAAGTGGCCTGCTCCGAAGGGGAGTTGCCGTCACCGGCGGACGCTGTCCCCGTCCGGCGGCCTGGCCCGAGCTACCCGAGCCGTCGCCGTTCGCCTCCGGGCCGGGGGGGCGGTCAGGGGGTCAGTCGTCTTCCGCGCCGGGGACCACGACCAGGAACGCGTCCGACCTCAGGTCCATCACGACCGTCGCGGGCTCACCCGCGGCGCGGCACTCCGCCGCGTACTCCTCCGCCGGCCACGACCCCCGCGGAGATCCGGCAGGAAAACGTTCCAACACCTTCGCGCTCATAGCGGCAGACACCTCCAGCGTCCTGGCCTCCGGCCGAGTCCCGTCCTGGGATCCGCCTGCCCGCGATCGACGCGGACATGCCCAGAAGGCGAGCGCTCCGCCGTCCGCCGCCTCCGGTCGACCGCCGTCGCCGACGGGCGGATCATGGAACCCGCCGCATCCGCGACGACGGCACACGTGGAACTGATCTCCAGGGGGGCCGACCCGGAGGAACGCAGAGCTGATGAACGCAGACGACCACGTCCCCGGCCTGCGCTGCCTGGTCACCGGGGCGACGGGATACATCGGCGGCAGGCTGGTCCCGGAGCTGCTCACCGAGGGCCACCGGGTGCGCTGCCTGGCGCGCTCCCCCGAGAAGCTGCGCGACCACCCCTGGGCCGGTCAGGCGGACGTCGTGCGGGGCGATGTCACGGACGCGGCCGACGTCGCCGAGGCCATGCGGGACATCGACGTGGCGTACTACCTCGTGCACGCGCTGGGCAGCGGACACGACTTCGAGGAGACCGACCGTCGGGCGGCACGGATCTTCGGCGACGCGGCCCGGGCCGCGGGCGTCCGGCGGATCGTCTACCTCGGCGGGCTCACCCCGTCCGGCGTCCCCGAGTCCGAGCTGTCCCCGCATCTGCGCTCGCGCGCCGAGGTCGGCCGCATCCTGCTGGACTCCGCAGTGCCCACGACCGTGCTGCGGGCCGCGGTCGTCATCGGTTCCGGTTCCGTCTCCTTCGAGATGCTGCGCTACCTCACCGAGCGCCTGCCGGTCATGGTCACGCCGAGCTGGGTGCGGACCCGCATCCAGCCCGTCGCGGTCCGCGACGTGCTGCGGTACCTCGTCGGCAGCGCCCGGATGCCGGCCGGCGTCAGCCGCGCCTTCGACATCGGCGGGCCGGACGTGCTGACGTACCGCGACATGATGATGCGGTACGCGGCGGTGGCCGGGCTCCCGCGCCGGGTGATCTTCCCGGTGCCGGTGCTGACCCCCGGCCTGTCCAGCCACTGGGTCGGCCTTGTCACCCCGGTCCCCGCGTCGATCGCCCGGCCGCTCACCGAGTCGCTGCGCCACGAGGTCGTCTGCCACGAGCACGACATCGCGCGGTACGTGCCGGACCCGCCCGGCCACCCGTTCGGCTTCGACGAGGCGGTACGGCTGGCCCTGCAACGCATCCAGGACGCGCAGGTCACCACCCGCTGGTCATCGGCGGCGGTGCCCGGCGCGCCCAGCGACCCGCTGCCCACCGACCCGGACTGGGCCGGCGGCAGCCTGTACACGGACCGCCGGGAACTGCCCGTGAACGCCTCCCGGGAGGCCCTGTGGCGGGTGATCGAGGGGATCGGCGGCGACAACGGCTGGTACTCCTGCCCGCTGGCCTGGGCGGTACGGGGCCGCCTCGACCGGCTGGTGGGCGGGGTCGGGCTGCGCCGGGGACGGCGGGACGCGGCGCGGCTGCGGGCCGGTGACTCGCTGGACTTCTGGCGGGTGGAGGAGATCGAGCCAGGCCGGCTGCTGCGGCTGCGCGCCGAGATGCGGCTGCCGGGGCTGGCCTGGCTGGAGATGTACGCCGACACCGACCCCGGCGGCCGTACCCGCTACCGCCAGCGGGCCCTGTTCCATCCGCACGGGCTGCTCGGCCACGCCTACTGGTGGAGCGTCTCCCCCTTCCACGCGATCGTGTTCGGCGGCATGGCCCGCAACATCGCGCTGGCCGCGACCCGCGACCCGGCCGTCCCCGCGCGGGAATTCACGGCCGGTGGGTGACCGGCCGCATCCGCGGCGCCCTCCGGCGCGGAAGTGATTCGCCGGCCGCCCGCCCTTCGATCCCGGAGAAGCCCCATGAACGTCTCGGTCGTCCTGTTCACCGCGGATCTGCGGCTGCACGACCATCCGCCGCTGCGCGCCGCGAACGAGTCCCGCGAGGTGGTGCCGCTGTTCGTCCGCGACCGGGCCGTCATGGACGCCGGGTTCGCCGTGCCCAACCGGCTGGCGTTCCTCGCCGACTGCCTGCACGACCTCGACGGCGGGCTGCGCAAGCGAGGCGGGCGGCTGGTGGTGCGCAGCGGCGACGTGGTCGAGGAGGTGTGCAAGGTGGCCGCCGAGACGGACGCCGACGAGGTCCACATGGCGGGCGACGTCAGTGCCTACGCCCACCTGCGGGAGCGGCGGCTGCGCCGGGCGCTCGAGGCGGAGGGACGGCGGCTGCACGTGCACGACACCGTGACCACCGCCGTGACGCCCGGCGAGGTGACCCCGGCCTCCTCGGACCACTTCGCCGTCTTCACCCCGTACTTCCGCCAGTGGTCGGGCGTGCCGCTGCGTGACGTGCTGGCCGCGCCGCGCACCGTACGGGTCCCGGAGGGCGTCGGTTCCGAGGAACTGCCCTCGCGCACCGGCCTGTCCGGGGTATCCGAGGGCCTGGCGGCCGGCGGGGAGACGGAGGCCCGCAGCCGCATGTGCGCGTGGCTGCGCGGCGGGATCGGTGCGTACGAGGACCGCCACGACGACCTGGCGGGCGACGCCACCTCCCGTTTCTCGCCCCATCTGCACTTCGGCACGCTCTCCCCCGTCGAACTGGTGCAGCGGGCGCGCACGGTGGAGGGACCCGGCGCGGAGGCCTTCGTCCGGCAGCTCGCCTGGCGGGACTTCCACCGCCAGGTGCTCGCCGCCCGGCCCGGGGCCGCGACCGCCGACTACCGCACCAAACGCGACCGCTGGCGCTCCGAGTACGCCGCGCGGGCGGACATCGAGGCCTGGAAGACGGGCCGCACCGGATACCCGGTGGTCGACGCGGCGATGCGCCAGCTGCGCCACGAGGGCTGGATGCACAACCGGGGCCGGCTGCTGGCCGCGAGTTTCCTCGCCAAGACGCTGTACGTCGACTGGCGGGTGGGCGCCCGCCACTTCCTGGACCTCCTGGTCGACGGCGATGTCGCCAACAACCAGCTCAACTGGCAGTGGATGGCGGGCACCGGCACCGACACCCGCCCCAACCGCGTCCTCAACCCCGTGACCCAGGCCAAGCGTTACGACCCCGACGGCGAGTACGTCCGCCGCTGGGTGCCCGAACTCACCTCGCTCCAAGGCCCGGCGATCCACGAACCCTGGAAGCTGCGCGGGCTGGACCGGGCCGCCCTCGACGACTACCCGGACCCGATCGTCGAACTCTCCGAAGGCCTCGCCCGCTTCAAGCAGGCACGCGGCCGCGACTGAAGGAGCCCCGCCCATGGCCACCCCGCACTGGCTCTTCGGCGACCAGCTCGGCCCGCACTTCCTGGCCGCGGGCGAGGGCGGGCCCGAGCACGGCGCGCCGGTGGTGATGATCGAGGCCAGGTCGGTCTTTCGGCGCCGGCGCTTCCACCGGGCCAAGGCCCATCTGGTGCTGTCCGCGATGCGCCACCGCGCGGCCGAACTCGGCGACCGGGTGCGGTACGTGCAGGCCGAGACCTACCGTGAGGGCCTGCGGAAAGCCGTCGGGGACGGCCCCCTGACGGTCCATCACCCCACCTCGCGGGCCGCGCTGCGGCTGGTGTCGGCGCTGCCCGGCGTCACGGTCCTGCCCGCGCGCGGATTCCTCGTCCCGCACGGGGACTTCGGCGCCTGGGCGGACGGCCACGGCGGACAGCGGCTGCTCCAGGAGGACTTCTACCGCTGGGTGCGGCGCGGTCACGGCATCCTCATGGACGGGGACGCCCCGGCCGGCGGCCGGTGGAACCACGACCACGACAACCGCGAGCCGCCGCCGAAGGGCGCGCGGACGCTCGGTGTGCCGGCCCCGTACCGGCCGCGCGAGAGCGAGGTGGACGAGGAGGTCCGCGACGACCTCGACCGCTGGGAGCGCGAGGAGGGCATCCGGTTCGTGGGACGCGACGGGCCGCGCCGGTTCCCGGCCACCCGCCGGGAGGCGCTCGCGGCGCTGCACCGGTTCGTGGAACGGCGCCTGACCGGTTTCGGCCCGTACGAGGACGCCGTGCTCGCCGCCGACCCGGTCATGAGCCACAGCCTGCTGTCCTCGTCCCTCAACCTCGGGCTCCTGGACCCGCTGGAGTGCGTGGCGGCGGCCGAGTCGGCCTGGCGCGCCGGTGCGGCACCGGTGAACAGCGTCGAGGGGTTCGTCCGGCAGATCGCCGGCTGGCGCGAGTACGTGTGGCAGCTGTACTGGTACTTCGGCGAGGACTACCGCGGGCGCAACGCGCTCGGGCACCACGCGCCGCTGCCGGAGTGGTTCCTGGAACTGGACGCCGACGCGGTCACCGCGCACTGCCTGGCCACGACGCTGGCGCAGGTGCGGGACACCGGCTGGACCCACCACATCCCACGGCTGATGCTGCTCGGCAGCCACGCCCTGCAGCGCGGCTGGGACCCGGCCGCGGTGACGGACTGGTTCCACCGCTGCTTCGTCGACGGCTACGACTGGGTGATGCTGCCGAACGTGGTCGGCATGTCCCAGTACGCGGACGGCGGGCGCATGACGACCAAGCCGTACACCTCCGGCGGCGCCTACGTGCACCGCATGAGCGACCTGTGCGGGCCGTGCGCCTACCGCCCCACCGACCGGGTCGGCGACCGGGCCTGCCCGTTCACCGCCGGCTACTGGGCCTTCCTGCACCGCCACCGCGCCCGGCTGTCCGGCAATCCCCGCATGGCGCGGGCGGTCCAGGGCCTTGACCGCCTGAGCGACCTGGACGAGGTCCTGCGCACGGAGAGCCGCCGAGGCGACGGGCCGCCTTAGGGCGTGGCGCGCGGCCGCACGCAGGTGTGGTCCGCGGACCACGGCGGCTTGGACGGAAACGGTGGCCCGGCGGGCTGCGCGGAAGCGCCCGCCGGGGCGTCCCGGACGCGGGGGCGGCCGTCCGGACCTGCCGAGGGGCCGTCAGGACGGTTCGCCGGCCACCGGTTCGTGGTACACGGCGGCCAGGATGTCGACGGCGTTCTGCAGGCTCGACGGCCGGAACATGCCGCGCACGGGCGGCCCGGACCAGCCGGTTCCGCCCAGCACGACGAGGGGACGGCGGCGCGCGCCCTTCACGCCCCACTGGGTGTCGGCGACGTGCCGGGCCAGCGGCAGGCTCGCCGTGGAGCGGGCCTGCGCCCACAGCACCACGGCCGCCGGCCCGAGCCGCCGTACCGCGGCCGTCAGCGCCTCCGCCGGGACGGCGGCGCCGAACATGCGGGTGGGCAGACCGAGTTCGGCCAGCGCCGCGTTGAGCGCCTCGATCGGCAGGGTGTGCTGCTCACCGGGGACGCAGGCCAGGATGACGGGTCCGGCGCCCTGCCGGTCGGGCGGCGGGGTACGGCGGCGCAGGGCGCTGGAGACGTGCCAGGACAGGAGGTGCTCGACCTCGACGTAGCGGTCGCCGGACGAGAACCACTTGCGCCCCACGGCGTGCAGGGTCGGCACCATCACCTCCTGCCAGGCGACCGTGACGCCGTACTGGTCCACGGCGGCGGTGAGCAGTTCCTCGACGGCCGGCGCGTCCAGCCGTACGGCCGCGCGGGCCAGGCCGCGGCACTCCTGGCGCACGCCGGACAGGGGCAGCGCGCCGGCCGCGTGCGACGGGCCGGCGCGCTCCGGTGGCACCTCCGCCACCGTCCCGGCCGGTGCCCCGGCGGTCTGCCGGGCGGCGCGTGCGGCCTCGGCCGGCGGCACTCCCGTCGTGGTCAGCCGGCACATCTCCTCCAGCACCGCGACGTCCTGCGGGGTCCAGCGGCGGTGCCGTCCGTCGGCGCGGACCGCGGGCCCGATGCCGTAACGGCGGTCCCAGGAGCGGAGGGTGGTGGGCGACACGCCGAGCCGGCGGGCCAGTGCACCGGTCGTCAGGGGCACGTCCGCCGCCTGCGCGGACCGTCCCGGCTCGTCCGGCGCCCCGCCGTGCGAGGCGCGCGCCGTGGCGGATGCCTGACTCATGACATCCACTATACGACGCAGAAACGATGCGAGTTGATGGAGCGGTTCCGCTGCTCGGACGATGAACGGGTTCCCTGCAACGTGAGGAGCCGTCGACATGAGCCCGCAGGACAGTGCCGTGGTACCGGCGCCGACGGCGGAGTCGCGCACCGACGAGGAGCTCGCGCGCGGCCTCGTCGCGGGGGACGAGGACTGCCTGGCGGCGGCCTATCGCCGCTGGTCGTCGCTGGTGCACACGCTGGCCTGGCGATCCCTCGGCGACGCCAGGGAGGCGGAGGACGTGACCCAGCAGGTGTTCCTCGGGGTGTGGCGCGGGCGTGGGGGTTTCCGTCCGGAGCGCGGCTCGTTCGGCGGCTGGATCACGGGCATCACCCGGCGGAAGATCGCCGACGCGCTCACCGCGCGCACCCGGCGGCTCGCCGTGATCGCGTCGGCCGGTTCGTCGCTGGCCCTCGCCGATCCCGCGGCCCGGCAGCCCGAGGCGGCCCTGGACCGGGTCATCGTCCTGCACGAGCTGGCCAAGCTGCCCGCCGCCCAACAGCGCGTGCTGCGGCTGGCCTTCTACGAGGACCTGACCCACCTCCAGATCGCGGAGCGCACCGGCTGGCCGCTGGGCACGGTCAAGAGCCACGCCCGGCGCGGCCTGTGCCGCCTGCGCGGCAGTCTCCAGCCGGACATGGGCGGCTGAACGGCACACCCGTTCGCAGGCCACACCTGTTTTCGATGCGAAAACGCTGCACCCGCGGCTCGATGCGCCCTGGACTCCGCTCTACACATAAAGGCGAAATAAGAGCACAATGTCCAATAGCGGCGTATATCGCCCGCATCAGACGCGGTCAGGCTGCACAGTCAAAGGAGACGACTCATGGCCAACGTCTCGCACGGCAGAAGCGACATATCGAGCCACCCCGATGTAGGCGAGATGCGGGAGCGTTACGACCGCATGCTCGGCGGTCGTGATGTGGCCCTCGTGGACGGACCGGTGTTCCTGCTCGGTCTGTACTGCGCGGCGTCCCCGTGGATCCTCCACTACACGGCGAGCCAGCCGGCGCTGATGACCCACAACCTGATCATGGGCATAGCGATAGGCCTCCTGGCACTCGGGTTCACCCGGGCCCCTGAGCGCATGTACGGCCTGAGCTGGGCCATGTGCGCCCTCGGCATCTGGATGATCATCGCGCCTTGGGTGGTCGGCCGCAGCCCGGACACCGGCGTCATCATCAACAACGTGATCATCGGCGCACTGGCGCTCTGCCTCGGGCTGGTGTGCGCCGCCTCGGCGGCCAAGCGGACGCCCGTGCCGTAGTCGCACAGAGCTCCCCCTCAGAAGGGAGGACGCGGGACCGGTCCGGTGACGGCGGACCGGCCCCGCCGCGCTGTTCACCGGCCGGGCACCAGCCAGGGCTCCTGCGGGAGCGGCGCGCCGGTCTCGACGAGGGACTTCAGGTTGGACAGCACGGCCGGCCAGCCGGCCGAGACGGCCCGGAGCTCGTCCTCGCCGTCCAGGTCCTCGTGGGTGACGGTGAGCCGGACAATGTCGGCGTGCGGTTGGATGTCGAAGGTGACCCGCGAGTGCCGGTGCGGCTCGCCCTCCCGCTCCGGCGCGGCCCAGGTGGTCACCAGCCGGGTCGGGCGCTCGCTCTCCACGACGGTGCCGACCGCGTCGGCGATGCCGGAGCCGTCGGTGCGCACGTGTTCCCAGCGGGAGCCGGGCCGCCAGTCGGAGACGTTGGAGTGCCCCCAGTACGCTGCGGTCAGGTCGGCGTCGGTGAGGGCGTCCCAGACCTTCTCCGGAGTACTGGCGATGTAGGTGACGTAGACATAGCTGGGCTTGTCGCTCATGGCTTCCTCGGCTCGTCGCTTCAGCTCGCCGAGCGCGCGCAGCCGCGGGCGCTCGAACTTGTCGATCCACCGCTCCTGGATCTCGTGGAGCGGCACGGGGTTGAGGTAGTGCAGCTTCTCCCGCCCCCGCCGCACCGTGCTGATCAGACGCGCGCCCTCCAGGACGGCCAGGTGCTGGGTCACCGACTGCCGGGTCATCGCGATGCGTTCGCACAGCTCGCCCAGCGTCTGGCCGTTCTGCTCGTGCAGCCGGTCCAGCAGCCGCCTGCGCGTCTCGTCGGCCAGCGCCCTGAAGACCTGGTCCGTCCCGTTGTCGCCCTCTGATCGCACACTCAACGTTATGCAGGCATCTGCCTGCATGTCAAGGCCGGCGGTGTCCGTCACGCGTCCGCTCCCCTGGCGACGAACGAGATCCACACGTCGGCGGGCAGGTCCGGCCGGCCCGGCACCGGGCGGGCCTCCTCCGTCCAGGCCTCGCCCGCGACCTCGGCCGCGACCCGCCGCCAGAAGCAGACGGCACCGGGGTTCTCGTACTGGAAGGCGACCTCCCACCGGCCAGGATGCCGGGCCAGGACCGCGCGCGCGGTCCGCAGACCGAGGCCCGCGCGGCGCGCGCCGCGGACCACGAAGAAGCTGTTGAGCACCCGCACGGGCGCGTCCAGGCCCCGCACGAACGCGAAGCCGGCCGGCTGTCCGTGCGACTCGAACAGGTACGGCGCCCAGCCGGCCGAGGTGAAGGCGTCCTCGACGCGTTCGGCGCGGAACGTCCCGTCGGGGCGGGGCAGAAGCGCGTGGAACTCGGAGAGATCATGACGGAACATCAGCCACAGCCGTTCGACGACCGGGCGGTCCTCGGCGGAGGCGGGGCGGACGACGACGTCGGCGCTCGGGGCGCCGGTCCGGGGATCGGAGAGGGAAGGAGACATGAAAAAAGCCTCACCCGGCGGGAGTCGACCGCCGGATGAGGCTGACAGGTGGTGCGGAGCCTACACCGCGACCGGGTCCTCGGGGGCGAGATACTCCTCGCTGATCTCCTTGCGCCCGAACGGCCACACCTTCTCCAGGCGGGCCCAGACCAGGAACGCCACGCAGCCGAGGGCGAGCCAGGCCAGGGACCATTCGATGGGGTGGCGGCCCGGGGAGTTCTTGTCGGCGTAGCCGTAGATCACGCACCAGCCCGCGAAGGCGACGATGCTCGGCACCGGGTAGAGCCACATGCGGTACGGCCGCTTCAGCGTCGGCTGGCGGCGTCGCAGGACGGTGAGCGCGAGGATCTGCGCGAGCGCCTGCACGATCACCATCACCGTCGTGAGGAGCTGGATCAGCGTGGCCAGGTCGGTGTGGCGGCCGATCAGGAAGCCGATCGCGGTGATCACGCCCATGGTGGCCAGGCCCAGCATCGGGAAGCGGTGCCTGGGGTGGAGCTTCTCGTAGGGCCGGAAGAAGACCCGGTCGCGGGCCGCGTCGTAGGGCACCCGGGAGCCGCCGAGCAGGCCGGTGAAGACCGAGGCGAAGGCCGTGATCAGGATCAGCACGGTGACCGTGTCGGCGGCACCCTTGCCCCAGGTCTTCTCCAGGACCGCGGAGGCCACCGAGGTCGACGCGATGTCACCGGGGTTCGTCATGCGGTGCCAGTCGATGACGCCGAGCGTGCCGATCTGCAGCAGCAGGTAGATCGCCATGATGCCGACGATCGAGAAGAGGATGGAGCGCGGCAGAACACGGCCCGGGTCCTTGATCTCGGCGCCCATGTAGGCGGTGGTGTTGTAGCCGAGGTAGTCGTAGATGCCGATGGTCAGGCCCGCGGCGAAGCCCAGCCAGAAGTGGTCGCTGGTCAGGTCGAAGGCGTGCGCCGGGTAGGTGAAGGCCAGGTGCGGGCTGAAGTCGGAGGCCGCGGCGACGATCACCAGCAGCACCGAGACGATCATCACGGTCCACATCACGGCGGTGATCTTGGCGATGTGCTCGATGCCCCGCCAGAGCAGCAGCACGACCAGGGCGATGATGCCGAGTCCGACGAGGTCGCCGGAGGTCTGGCCGAGGCCGGGGGCGAGATAGCCCAGGTACTGCACGAAGCCGACCACGCCCGTGGACATGATCAGCGGGATGAAGAGCATCGCCGTCCAGACGAACAGAAACGGCATCAGGCGTCCGGTGCGGTACTGGAAGGCCTGGCGCAGGTAGACGTAACTGCCGCCGGAGCCGGGCATCGCGGCACCGAGTTCGGCCCAGACGAGGCCGTCGCAGAGCGCGAGCAGCGCGCCCGCGACGAAGCCGATCACCGCCTGCGGGCCGCCGAACGCGGAGACCATCAGCGGAATGGTCACGAACGGGCCGATGCCGCACATCTGGCTCATGTTGATGGCGGTGGCCTGGAACAGGCCGACCCGCCGGACGAAACCGCCGTCGGACGGCGGGCTACCGGGACCGAGGGGACTACCGGGACTACCGGACATGAGGGCTCCTGAGCGAGGCGCTGACGGGGAGAGCGGGACGCGGACGACGGTCGGCGGCCGAATCGGCGCGATGGCCGATAAAGTTAAGGAGCCTTACTAGATGCGTCAAGTATGTGTCAGGAATCGGTGAGAATGGTGCGATGGCCGCCAGCGACGTCGTAGAGCAGCAGGAACAGCCCTGGAGCCGGCAGCGACTGCGCAGCACCAACGAGCGGCTGCTGCTGGACCGGCTGCGCCGGCTCGGGTCCGCCTCCCGTGCCCAACTCGCCCGCGAGACCGGCCTGTCGAAGCCGACGGTGTCCAGCGCGCTGGCGGCGCTCGCATCGGCGGGCCTGGTCCGCGAGGCGGGCACCCACGCCCCGGAGCGCGGCCGCACCGCCGTGCTCTACGCACCCGACCCGGCCGCCGGGTACGCGCTCGGCGTCGACGTGGGCCGCGGCTGGCTGCGGGTGGCCGTCGCCGACCTGGACGGCACCCTGGTGGCCCGCTCCGACGTGCGCAACCGGGCCCGCGGCTCGGGCGCCATGGCGGACCTGCTGGTCACCACCGCACGCCGGGCCGTCGCCGACTCCGGGGTGGATCCGGCCGAGGTGGTGCACGGCGTGGTCGGCACGCCCGGCGTGTACGACGAGCGGCAGCGGCGGGTCCGGTACGCGATGCACCTGCCGGGCTGGGGGCGGGCCGGGCTGTTCGACCGGATGCACGAGGAGCTGGGCGTCCCGCTGGAGGTGCACAACGACGCCAACCTCGCGGCGCTCGGCGAGTACACCTACGGCGTCGGGGCGGGCAGCCGGCTGTTCGCGTACATCATGATCGGCACCGGTCTGGGCATGGGCGTGGTCAGCGAGGGACGGCTGTTCACGGGGGCGCACGGACTCGCCGGGGAGATCGGCTTCCTGCCCTGGCCAGGGCAGCAGCGCAAACCGGAGCGGCTGGAGGACGCGGTGTCGGGGGAGGCCGTGGTCGAGGCGGCGCGCCGGTTCGGGATGACCGGGCAGCTCACCGCGAAGTCCGTGTTCGACGCGGCCCGCCAAGGCGATCGGGCGGCCGTCGAGGCGGTACGCCTGGAGGGCGAGCGCATCGCGCACACGGTGGCCGCGGCCGCCGCCGTGCTCGACCCCGACCTGGTGGTCCTGGGCGGCGGGGTCGGTCACAGCGTCGACCTCCTGCTGCGTCCGGTACGGGAGCACCTGCGCACCCTCACCCCGCTGCGCCCGAAGCTCGCGCCCGGCCGGCTCGGCGAGGACGCGGTGCTGCTCGGGGCGGTGGCCACGGCCCTCGGCACCGCCCGTGACCTGGTCTTCGAGCGCAGGTCGGCCGCGCCCTGACGGCGCACGCCGAAGCCGCGTCCTGAATCCGCCGCCGCCAACTCGCGCGGCGGCCACGGTGATTGACACCGCCCTTCCGGGACCCTAGCTTGAGCCGAGTTAGTAAAGTTTCCTAACTTTACGAGCCTGGAGACCACCGTGTTCCCTCGCCGTGCCCCCGCACACCGCCTCGCCACGGCCGCCGTGGCCCTGGGCCTGCTCGGTTCACTCAACACGAGCGCCTGGGCCGCGGGCCACGACCCGGCCCACGGGCCCGCCCGGATCACCCGTGTGCCGTCCGCCGCCGGATCGCAGACCCCGCTGTCCGGCTACGCGATCCGCTCGACGGCCGACGTGGGCGACTCCGCGGAGGAGGTCTCCTCCCCCGGCTATCCGGCCCGGGGCTGGTATCCGGCGGGCCCCCGCTCGACGGTGCTGGCCGCGCTCCTCGCCGACGGCGCGTACGACGACCCGTTCGTCTCCACCAACCTGCAGAAGATCCCCAAGTCGCCCTTCCAGGTGCCCTGGTGGTACCGCAGCGACTTCACCGTGACGGACACCTCGCACCGCACCTACCTGGACTTCAGCGGCGTGATCTCGGCGGCGGACGTGTACGTCAACGGCCACCGGGTCGCGACCACCGCCGACGTCACCGGCGCCTACACGCATCACGAGTTGGACGTCACCTCGCTGGTCGGGGCCGGGACCAACACGGTCGCCTTCCGGATCCGGCCCAACGACCCGGACAAGAACCTCACCATGGGCTGGATCGACTGGCTGCAGCCGCCGCCGGACCAGAACATGGGCATCGTCCGGGACGTCCTGGTCCGGCGCGGCGGCCCGGTCGCGCTGCGCGACGCGCACGTGGTGACGAAGCTGGCGGTGCCCTCCCTCGCGGCCGCCGACCTGACGGTGAAGGCCGAGGCCCGCAACGACTCCGACCGGCCGGTCACCGCCGAGGTGTCCGGCACGGTCGCCGGAGTGGCCGTGACCAGGTCGGTCGAGCTCGCCGCCCACCAGAGCAGGACCGTCACGTTCACGCCCGCCGACGTCCCCGGCCTGCGCATCGCCGCACCGAAGGTGTGGTGGCCGGCCGGCATGGGCGGGCAGCCGCTGTACGACCTCGACCTCACCGCCTCCGTCGCCGGCAAGGCGTCGGACACCGCGCACGAGAGCTTCGGCATCCGTGACGTCCGGGCTCCGCTGAACTCCGACGGCGCCCGCCAGTACTCGGTCAACGGCCGCAGGCTGCTGATCAAGGGCGGCGGCTGGTCACCGGACGAGTTCCTGCGCTGGGACCCGGCCTATGTCGAGGACCGCCTGAAGTACGCGCTCGACCTGGGCCTGAACGCGATCCGCCTGGAAGGCCACATCGAGCCCGACGAGTTCTTCGACCTCGCCGACCGGTACGGCATCCTCACCCTGCCCGGCTGGGAGTGCTGCGACAAGTGGGAGGGCCAGGTCAACGGCGACGGTGAGCGGGGCGAGAAGTGGACCGCCGCCGACTACCCGGTCGCCCAGGCCTCGATGGCCGCCGAGGCCGCCCGGCTGCGGGACCACCCGAGTGTCGTCTCCTTCCTGATCGGCAGCGACTTCGCTTCCGACGCGAAGATCGAGAAGATCTACCTGGACGCGCTGCGCGCGGCCGACTGGTCCGTCCCCGTGGTCTCTGCCGCCTCCGACAACTCCACTCCCCAGCTGGGCAGTTCGGGCATGAAGATGACCGGGCCCTACGACTGGGTCCCGCCGAACTACTGGTACGCCAAGCGGGAGGGCGGCGCCACCGGCTTCAACTCCGAGACCAGCGCGGGCCCGGACATCCCCACCCTGGACACCCTGCGCCGCATGATGACCCCGGCGGAGCTGGACACCCTCTGGAAGAACCCGGACCTCAAGCAGTACCACCGCTCCCCCTCACCGGTCTTCGGCACGCTCAAGGTCTACGACACCGCCCTCAGCGGCCGGTACGGAGCCCCGACGAGCCTGACCGACTACGTCCGCAAGGCGCAGCTCGCGCAGTACGAGAACGTCCGCGCCCAGTACGAGGCGTACGGCCGCAACCAGACCGACGCAGACAAGCCGTCGACCGGCGTCGTCTACTGGATGTTCAACAGCGGCTGGACGTCCCTGCACTGGCAGCTGATGGACCGTTACCTCGACCAGGGTGGCGCCTACTTCGGCGCGAAGAAGGCCAACGAGCCGCTGCACGTCCAGTACTCCTACGACGACCGCACGGTGGCCGTCGTCAACAACCGGCACACCGAGGCGTCCGGCCTCACCGCGCGGGTGACGCTCTTCGACCCGGACGGCACGCAGCGGTACGACAGGACGGCCACCGGCCTCTCGGTCAGGGGCGGCGGCGCGCACACCACCGCCCTGACCGTGCCGGCCTCGGTGGGCGGGCTGCCGTCCACCTATCTGGCACGGCTGGTCCTGACCGACGCGAGCGGCCGGGAGGTGAGCCGCAACGTCTACTGGCTCTCCACCAGGCCCGACACCCTCGACTGGGCGAAGACCGACTGGTGGCACACGCCGACGACCGGTTCCGCGGACCTGACGGGACTGTCCTCGATGGCCCGGGTCCCGGTCACGGCGGCGGCGTCCACGACGGAGGCCGGCGGCACGTCCGCCACCACGGTCACGGTCCGCAACACGGGCACCGGGAAGACTCCGGCCCTGCTGACGGACGTCCACCTGGTCGACGCCGACGGGAAGCCCGTGCTGCCGGTCCGCTGGTCGGACAACGAGGTGAGCCTGTGGCCCGGCGAGTCGGCGACCCTGACCGCGACCTACCGGACCGCCGACCTGCACGGCTCTCAGCCCCGGGTGCGGGTCTCCGGCTGGAACGCGGTGGAGCGGACGGTTCCGGCAGGAGCGCCGGAACCGTCCGTCCCGCTCAGCTCACGTTGAGCGCGGTGTCGTCGAGGACGAAGGACGTCTGGAGGGTCGATCCCTCCACGCCGGTGAACTTGACGGTCGCCGTGGTGCCCGCGAGGGAGGAGACGTCGAAGCCCTTGAGGACGTATCCGGAGGCCGCGTTGAGGTTCGAGTACGTGGCCAGGGTGGTGGATCCCGCGGTCACCGTCAGCTTGTCGTAGGCGGTGCTGGTGGTGGTCTCCGCGGTGTCCACGTGCAGGTAGAAGCTGAGGGTCGCGGAGCAGCCGGACGGGATGGTCACCGACTGGGACAGGGTGTCGGTGTGGGCGGATCCGTAGCCGTCGAGCCAGGCCTTGTACGAGCCGGTGCGGGCGGCCTCGCTGCTGGAGTTGGTGATGACGCCGCTGCTGCCGGTCCAGGTCGTGTTGCCGGACTCGAAGCCCGGGTTGCCGAGCAGCTGGGCGGCGGTGCAGGTACCGCCGCCGCCACCGCCTCCGCCCCCGCTGCTGCCGCCGCCGGCGAGCCAGGCGGTGGCGTTCAGGGCGAGGGCCGCGTTGGTGGCGCCGCTGTCGTTCCAGCCGTCGTAGAGCGTGTTGCCGGACTGGCCGGTGCCGTCGTCGATCGGGGAGCTGTCGCCCCAGAAGGCGACCCGGCCGCTGCCGAAGGTGCTGGTGGCGAAGAAGGCGCCGGTGTTGCCCGAGTAGCCGCTGCGGTAGACCAGGCCCTTGACGGCGGAGTTGTCGGACGGCTTCAGGGTCGCGGTGGTGCCGTCGGCGATCAGGCTCTTGGTGACGTTGCCGAAGGAGCCGTGCAGGACCGGGTTGGTGCTGTCGCTGATCGCGGCCGGGTACCCGGAGCTGATGTCGAGGGTGTCGATCGAGAAGCCGAACGGGTCGGTCGAGTCGACGCTGTTGTTCGTCATCAGGTCGTTGAAGATCTCGACGGCGTCGTAGCCGTCGTTGTTGCGGTCCGCGCCGGTGTGGTCGGAGACCATGAACAGGCCGCCGCCGTTCTTCACGAAGGTCATGATGGCCGTCTTCTCGGCACTCGTGAACAGCGTGTTGGGCTCCGGCAGCACGAGCGCGTCGAACTTGGACAGGTCGGTCGTCGACGAACCGCCGTACGTCAGCGCGCTGGTGGCCGTCTTCAGGCTGTAGCTGCCGGTCTTCTGGAGAGCGACGCCCCAGGACGACAGGGCGCCGGTCCAGTCCGTCTCCGAGGACGGGGTGGAGTCCTGGGAGAGCGGGTCGGGCTTGCTGGTGGAGATGATCCAGTCCGCGTTGCCGGCCTCCTCGGCGTGGCCGTCGTCGAACAGGACGCGATAGGGGGTGGCCGCGTGCGCGGGCGCGGCCGCGGTGCCGACCTGGAGGGCGGCACCCGCGGTGAACAGGGCGAACCCGGCCAGGGCGGTGGTGATTCTGTGGCGGGATCTGCTGGATCCGAACATCCGGCGAACCTCCATGAGGGGGTGGGGTAAAAGCGGTGGGGCGCCAATTCTTCGCGCGTAGAACGTGGTTGAGATTTCTACACGCGTCGACTGATTGAAAGGTACATGGCATGTCTGATCGGTGAACAGAAAACCGCTGTAACAACCGGAGGGGACTGCGCGCGAATTGAGCGGGCAGATTGGAGTCAGCAGGACCCGACGAAGAGGGGCGGACATGGAGATCTCGGGCATCATCAGTGCCATCATCATCGGAATCATCATCGGTGTGCTGGGACGCCTGGTCGTCCCCGGCCGCCAGCACATCGGCATCGTGCTGACCATCGTCGTCGGCATCGTGGCGGCGCTGGTGGGCTCGGCGATCGCGGCCGGCTTCGGCGTGGCGGACACCAAGGGCCCCGACTGGATCGAGTGGTTCATCCAGATCGCGCTGGCGGCGCTGGGCATCGCGGCGCTCGACCGCAGCCGCGGCCGCCGCTGAACCGTGGGGGCCGCGCCGCCGGCCGACGGGCCGCGGCGCACACACGTAGATACCTACGCGCATACGCACGCAGAACGCTCCAGGGCGACCGCGGGGAGGCAGTCCCCGCGGTCGCCCTGCGGCCGTCCCGCGGCCAGGTTGGCGGCGAAACTGGGGCCGGACAGCCCGGCCGCGGGCCCGCCCGGTCAGCCGAGTTCGAGCGTCGTCACCCCGAAGACGCGCTCCAGGGCGTAGTCGCGGACCGGCCCGGTGTACATCCGGGCGGTCTCGAACGAGGGGGTGAATCCGGCCTCTTCGGCGAGGGCGACGCCGGCCGTGCTGGTCTCCGGCACGTCGACGGCGACCTGGGCGCCGGCCGCGTGTGCCATGAGGGCGGTGAACAGGGCTCGGGCGTCCTCGGCGGTGTCGGCGAACAGGGGGCCGACGCGCAGGCAGTCGTGGCCGGGGCGGATCACGCCGTACCCGGTGACGCGGTCGCCGTCGTGGCGGACGAAGGCCCGGTGGCCGGCGGCGGTGAGCCAGGCCGCCAGGAACCGCGGGCGGTCGGCCGGGCAGCAGAGGCCGTCGTAGGCGGTGAGCGCCGGCAGGTCGGCGGCGCGCGCGGGGCGGACGCCCGCGGGGATCCCGGCGGCCGGGGCGGCGCCCACGTACCGGGCGGTGCGGTAGGCCGGTTCGAAGCCGGACCTGCGGTAGTTGTCCTGCTGGGCGACCACCCCGTCGAGGCCGACCGTGCGGGTGCCGGCGTGCGCGAGCGCGGTCTTCCAGGTGGTGAGGCCGTGACCGTGGCCGCGCAGGTCGGGGCGGACCAGGTACCAGCCGAGGAAGGCGTAGTCGGCGTCGTAGGTGACGACGGAGATGGCCGAGACCGGTACGCCCTCGACGCGGCCGATGAAGAACCCGTCGGGGTCCTGGGCGAAGAAGGCGGGGAGGTCCGAAAGACCGGGGTTCCAGCCCTCGTCCACGGCCCAGTCGCGGACCACCGGCCAGTCCTCGGGCGTGGCCTGGGTGACGACGAGGTCCTGGGGGGCCGGGGAGGGCATCGGCGGGCTCCGTTCGACTGCGGGGGCGGGCGGGCGCTGCGGTCGGTGCGGCGCCCGCAGCATCCTTCCCGATCACCGGGCCCGGCACCACGCCGGGATCAAGCCGTCCCCGCGCCCGGCGGGGCGTGGGGACGGCCTGCCTGCCGGGGCGGTGCGCCGGGACGCGCGCACGGCGCGGGCCCCACCGGTCGGGGTCCGGTGGGGCCCGCGGGCACGGATCCCGGCGCACCGCCTCGGCGGCGCGCCGCGGGTCAGCGCGTGCGGTCCGGGCGGAAGCGCCGGTGCAGGACGGTGCCGGCGAGCAGCAGTGCCGCACTGCCCGCGGCGGCGGCACCCGTGAGACCCGCCCCGGTGTGGGCGAGCGACGCCGTCGCGGCCGGCGGCTCGACGGCCTCGACCGGCTTGGGGGCGGGGTGCGCCTTGACCGGCGGGGTGCTCGGCGGCTCCGGGGCCGGGGTCTCCGGCGTGCTCGGGTGCTCGCCGGAGGTGTTCACGGAGGTGTTGCCGATGGCCGGATTGAGTGCCCCGACCACGTTCACGCTGTTGCCGCTCACGTTCACCGGGAGGTCGACCGGCAACTGGATGCCGTTGCCGGACAGCAGCCCGGGAGAGTCCTCCTCGGCGCCCCGCGCCGACGCGCCACCGCCCGTGGTGGCCGAGCTGCCGCCGGACGTGCCGCCCGACTTGCCGCCCGACGTGCCGCCGGTTGCGGCGGTGCCGGACGCGGCCGAGGAGCCGGACTTGCCGTCACCGGTGGAGCCGCCCACGTTCGCACAGGTGTTGCCGGCCGAAGGGTTCAGCAGCCCCACCACGTTCACGGTGTTCCCGCACACGCTCACCGGGACGTGCACCGGGAGCTGAATGCCGTTGCCGGAGATCACTCCGGGCGAACCGGCCGCAGTGCCGTCCGCGCCCGAGTCGGCCCAGGACGGGACCGCCATGGCCATCGCACCGGAGGCGGCGGCGACGGCGATCACACCGTTTCGGGTAACCCGTTTCATAGGTTCCCTGCCTTCCAGACATTGTCACGGGCGCTCGCCCGCACCGGATAAACCGGCAATGCGTCGGGCGAGTTATGGCTTATCCACATTTCACCCCATCGAGTGACAGGGATATCGAACTCGGGGCAAACCCGTGTAAGGGGTCCGAAGCCGGTGGCCGTCGCGGGACACGGCGCTCCGGCCGGGTACGCCCGCCCGGAGGCGCCCCCACCGGGACCCGCTTATGGTGATCGAAAGTCCCGTTCCCGGCCCGTCACGGAGTGTCACCGGAGGCCCGATGCCGGCCATGCCCCAGACCCGGCCCGCCGTGCGTCGCTGCGCCGGCGCCGGAGCCGTCGCACTGGCCCTGATCGGCGCGGGGCTGCCCGCGGCCGCGGCGGCGGGCGCCGAGCCCCCGGACCTGACCCGGTTCTACCGGCAGAAGGCCCGCTGGACGGCGTGCCAGGACGTGGCGCTGCCCAAGGACATGCAGTGCGCCAAGGTGACCGTGCCGCTCGACTACGCGAAACCGGCCGAGGGCACCATCGACCTGGCGCTGTCCCGCTACCGGGCCACCGGGCCGTCGCGGGGCTCGGTGCTGCTGAACTTCGGCGGACCCGGCGGCTCGGGCGTCAGCGGGCTCGGGCTGTCCGGCAAGGACTTCATGGGCCTGACCAACGGCTACGACGTGGTCGGCTTCGATCCGCGCGGGGTCGGCCGCTCCTCCCCCGTCACCTGCGGCGACGATCCCGCCGACCCCTCGGGCGACACGGACACCGGCACGATTCCCGACGTCGCCCATCCGCAGGCCCTGATGAAGGTCCTCGAACAGCTGACGGCCCGCTGCACCGCGCACTCCGGGCCGGTCCTCTCCCACATAGGCACCGTGAACGCCTCCCGGGACCTGGACGTCATCCGCCAGTCGCTCGGCGACGAGAAGCTGAACTACCTGGGCTTCTCGTACGGCACCAGGCTCGGCGCGGTGTACGCGGCGCAGTTCCCGGACAAGGTGGGCCGGATGGCTCTGGACGGTGTGGACACCCTGACCGAGTCGCTGGCCGAACAGGGCGTGGCGGGCGCCCAGGGGCAGCAGGCGGCCCTGGACGACTTCCTGGACTGGTGCGTCACCGACCGGGGCTGTCCGTTCGGCCAGGACCGGCGGAAGGCCGGCGAGGCGGTGGTGGACCTGGTGCGCTCGCTGGACCGCGACCCGGTGCCGTCCGACTTCGGCGGCTCCTTCTCCGGCCAGGACCTGGTGGGCGCCATCGGCCAGGGCCTGTACGGCCGGGACCTGTGGTCGCTGCTGGAGCGGGCGCTGGCCTCCCTGATCGAGGACGGCGACACCCGGGGCGTACAGAACGTCGCGTCGGGCGGCTACTCGCTGCCCGCCGGGCCCCGGCCCGGCGGCGGGACGGTGAGCGGCGCCGACATCCCGGTGGACAACCTGTCGGCGGCCCTGATGACGATCAGCTGCGCCGACGACCCCGACCGGCCGAGCGCCCGGCGGCTCACCCAGGACGTCGAGCGGCTCGGCGAGGAGTACCAGCGGACCTCCCCGGTCTTCGGCCGGGTCCGCCTCACCCAGGTGCTGCTGTGCTACGGCCGGCCGCGCGGCACGGACTTCATCCGCGAGCAGGTGAAGGACGTGGCGACACCGCCGATGCTGCTGGTGGGCACCCGCGGCGACCCGGCGACGCCCTACCGCTGGGCGGTCGAGACGGCGAAGCGGCTCGGGCCGTCGGCCGTGGTGCTCGACAACAGGGGTGACGGCCACACCGGGTACACGTCCTCGCGGTGCGTGCACGGCAAGGTCGACGACTTCCTGCTGTACGGCACGCTGCCCGCCGACGGCAGTTCCTGCCCTGCGGACGGCGACGGGCCGGGCGCCGCCGCCGGACCACAGGGCTGATCCCCTCTCAGGACAGCGCGAGTTCGGGGGCGTAGAGGTCGAGCCAGTGGGCCAGGTCGAGGGTGCGTTCCAGGCCGCGCCGGGCGCTCTGGCTGCCGAGTCCGGTCCGGTGGGCGGCGCGGTCCGCCTTCTCGCGGTCGACGAGTTCGAAGACGCGGTGGTCGGGGCGGGCCAGCAGGTCCTTGACCTGGTCCTGGAGCGCCCGGCCGTACTCGGGGTCCTGGGTGGAGGGGTAGGGGCTCTTGACCCGGTCGTACACGGACTGCGGCAGGACGTCCCGGGTGGCCTCACGGAGCAGGGTCTTCTCGCGGCCGTCGAAGGACTTCAGGGCCCAGGGCGCGTTGTAGACGTACTCCACCAGCCGGTGGTCGCAGAACGGCACCCGGACCTCCAGGCCGACGGCCATGCTCATCCGGTCCTTGCGGTCGAGCAGCATGCGGACGAAGCGGGTCAGGTGCAGGTAGCTCATCCGCCGCATCCGGAACTCGAAGTCGCTCTCGCCGTCGAGGCGCTGGACGCCGGTGACGGCGGAGCGGTAGCCGTCGGCGATGTACGACTCCAGGTCGAGGGACTTGGTGAGGTCGGTGCGCAGGACCTCGGTGTCGTCGCCGAAGTGCCGGCCCATCGAGAACAGCCAGGGGAAGGTGTCCGCCTTGCGGGCGTCCTCGTCGAAGAACTGGAGGTAGCCGCCGAACACCTCGTCGGCGGACTCCCCGGACAGCGCGACGGTGGACTGGTCGCGGACCGCCCGGAAGAGCAGCAGGAGCGAGGCGTCCATGTCGCCGAACCCGGCGGGCATGTCGCGGGCCCGGATGACCCGTTCGCGGACGGCGGGGTCGGCGAGGCTGTTCACGTCGAGGACGATGTCCTGGTGGTCGGTGCGGGCGAGCCGGGCCACGTCGTGCACGAAGGGCGTGTCGGGGGTGCCGCGCAGTTCGTCGGCGACGAAGTTGTCGGTCTGGCCCACGAAGTCGACGGCGAAGCTGCGGACCTTCTCGCCCTGCGCGGCGAGTTGCCGGGCGGCCAGGGCGGTCATGGCGGAGGAGTCGAGGCCGCCGGAGAGCAGGGTGCAGCGGGGCACGTCGGCGACCAGCTGGCGGCGCACGATGTCGTCGAGGAGTTCACGGACGGTGGCGACGGTGGTGTCGCGGTCGTCGGTGTGCGGGCGGGTCTCCAGCCGCCAGTAGGTCCGGGTGCGGATGCCGCGGCGGTCGACGGTGACGACGGTGCCGGGTTCCACCTCGCGCATGCCCTCCCACACGGCGTGCCCGGGGGTCTTGACCATGGTGAACAGCTCGCGCAGACCGTCGAGTCCGACCCGGGGGCGGATCAGCGGGTTGGCGAGGATGGCCTTCGGCTCGGAGCCGAACAGGACGCCGTCGGGGGTCGGGTACATGTAGAACGGCTTGATGCCCATGCGGTCGCGGATCATCACGAGCTGGTCGTGGCGGCCGTCCCAGACGGCGAAGGCGTACATGCCGTTCAGCCGCTCGGCGACGGCGTCGCCCCACTCCAGGTAGCCGCGCAGCACCACCTCAGTGTCGGAGTCGGTGAGGAACTCGTGCCCGCGGTCGGCGAGTTCACGGCGCAGCTCGGTGAAGTTGTAGGCCTCGCCGGAGTAGACCATGGCGACGGTGCCGTCCGGGGTGCGGACCGTCATGGGCTGGCGGCCGCCGGGCAGGTCGATGATCGCGAGCCGGCGGTGACCGAGGGCGGCGGGGCCCTCGCTCCAGGTGCCCCGGTCGTCGGGGCCGCGGCAGGCCATGGTCTCCGTCATTGCATCCAATGCGCGGGCCTCGGTGGTGAGGTCACGGTCGAAGGAGACCCAGCCGGTGATGCCACACATGCGTTACCTCCTGCTGCCGGTCGGCCGGGCGACCCGCGCCACCTGCGGTTCCACGGCGGAGCCGATTGCCCAAGCGAACCACTTGTATTCAGCACCTATATAACGAGCGTGCGCCCGGGACCCCGGCCGGTCAACCTGGCCGTAACACGGACGGCCCCCTCGCCCCACCCTTTCGGCCGCGCTTTGCCCGTCCGAGGCCCGCGATGCCGCCCCGCACCGGGCCCCGGCCGCCCGGAACAGGCCAACTGCAAAATGTTCGCCAAACGGAACCGGCGCCCCGGTTTTTCTCCGGGGCGCCGGACACGGGACGCCGTCGTACGCTCCGGCCGGGCGGTCAGGCCGCGGTCGCGAGGAACCGGTCGAGGGCCGCCGTCAGCTGGGCCGGCCGCTCCACGGGCAGCTCGTGGCCCGCGTCGATGATCCGGACCTCGGCGTCCGGGTAGGCCTTGGCCATCCGCAGCATCTGCCCGACCGGCAGCTGGACGTCGTGGTAGCCGTGCACCATCAGCGTGGGCGCGGTGATCTCCGCCGCCCGGTCCAGGACGTCGAAGGCCCGCATGGCGCCGTACAGCGTCATCACGACCTCGCGCGGGGTGCCGGCGGACGCGCGCACGTACTCCCGGATCTCCTCGCGCGGATGACCGGGGGCGAAGGCGCGCTGGATGTTGGCCGCCACGAACAGCTTGAAGGGCACCAGGGTGGAGGCCGCCATCAGCAGGCCGCGGCCGCGGCTGTAGGTCATCCTGCCGATGGAGTTGACCAGCACCATCCGCTCGACCCGCTCCGGGTGGCCGAGCGCGAGCGTCTGGGAGATCATGCCGCCCATGGAGTGGCCGACGGGCACGAAACGGTCCACCTCCAGACGGTCGAGGAGCGCCACGACGTCCTCGGCCAGCTCGGCGATCGTCCGCACCCCGGCCCCGGTGCTCTCGCCGTGACCGCGCAGGTCGAGCCGGATCACGCGGCGGCTCTCGCCGAAGTGCGCCATCTGGTGGTCCCAGCGGTGCCGGTCGGCGGTCCAGCCGTGCAGGAACACCAGGGGCGCGGCGGCGCCGTCCCGGGGGCCCTCGTCGTCGTACGTCAGTGCCGCTCCGTCGACTTCGAGCTGCGGCATGGGGGCCTCCTGGGGCGCGATCCGGTTACTGACGGGTACGGTAGCCGTCCGCCCGGGCGGCCGTCATCGACGGGCCGGCCTCAACACGGTCACGACGTCGGCCCGGTGGCCGCCACGGCCCGTTCGGCGACGGCCCGGAACCGGGCCGCCCCGAGGGTGCCTCCCCGTGGGCCGATTACCCCAAATGCCGTACGTGCGAATCCGCCCTATGGTGCTGATATGGAGCACGCACTCAGTCCTTCGACCCTCGCCGAGCTGCGCCGCCCGCGCCCCTACCCCGCCGTCTCGGTGCTGACGCCGACGCACCGTCGCGAGCCCGACAACGCACAGGATCCCGTCCGGCTGCGCAACGTCGTCGCCGAGGCGAAGAAGCAGCTGGAGACCGATCCCGCGGTCACCCGCGAGCGCCGCAGCGACCTCTTCGACCAACTGGACCGGGCCCTCGCCGAGATCGATCTGGCGCACGCCGAGGACGGCCTGGTGATCTTCGCCGCGCCGGGCGAGCACCAGGTGTGGTCGCTGGCCCGCAGCGTGCCCGAGCGCGTGGTGCTCTCGGACACCTTCCTCACCCGCAACCTGGTCTCCGCCCAGGCCGCCGAACGGCCGTTCTGGGTGCTGTCGATCTCGGCCGACCGCGCCACGCTGTGGGACGGCGGTGTCGACCGGGTCACCGAGAGCGGGGCCGGCGGCTTCCCGATGACCCGCAGCCAGGAGAACTTCGACGCCGAACGCCTGCAGCGCATCGGCGACATGCCGAGCACCTTCCGCGACGAGGACACCAAGCGCTTCCTGCGGGACGCGGACACCGTGATGGCCGCGCTGCTGCGCGAGGAGCCGAGGCGCCTCTACGTCACCGGCGAGCAGGCCGCGCTCTCCCTGTGGGAGGAGTTCGGCAACGTCGCCCGGTACACCATCCCGGTGCAGCACGGCGGCCTCACGCACGCCGGTCCCGAGGCCGTGTGGCAGGTGATCCAGCCGCTGCTGGACGCGGACTCCCGGCGCAACACCGCCTCGGTGACGCGGGAACTGGAATCGGCGCGCGGCCGCCGGACGTTCGCGGCCGGTGTCGACGAGGTCTGGCAGAGCGCCCGCGAGGGCCGCGTCCGGCTGCTCGCCGTCGAGGAGAACTACCGCGCGACCGTCCGTGACGACGGCGACCACCTGGTCCCGGCCGCGAGCGGCGACCTCGACGCCCGCGACGACATCGTGGACGAGATCGTCGAGCAGTGCCTGGAGACCGGTGCCGACGTCCGCTTCGTCCCCGACGGCACCCTGGACGACGAGAACGGCATCGCCGGGGTGCTCCGGTACTGACCGGCCCGCCCGCCCGGCCGGCGTCTAGGCTCTCAGCGTGATCGTCGGCTGACAAGGGAGTGTGGGCGTGGCTGAGCTGCTGGGCGTCGCGGTACTGGGTGCCGGACACATGGGCGCCGACCACATACGACGGCTCGACCAGGTGGTGAGCGGCGCACGGGTGGCCGCCGTCGCCGATCCCGACCTGGACCGCGCCAAGGCGGCCGCGGCCGGCCTGGACGGGGTCACCGTCCACGCCGATCCGCTGGCCGCCCTGGACGCGCCCGGTGTCCAGGCCGTGCTGATCGCCTCGCCCGGCCCGGCGCACGAGGAGCCGCTGCTCGCGGCCTTCGCCCGAGGGCTGCCGGTGCTGTGCGAGAAGCCCATGGTGCCGGACTCCGCGGGAGCGCTCCGCGTCGTGGAGGCCGAGGCCGCGCTCGGCCGCCGGCTGGCGCAGATCGGGTTCATGCGCCGCTACGACGCCGAGTACCGGCGCCTCAAGACGCTGCTGGACGGCGGCAGCCTGGGCCGGCCGCTGATGCTGCACTGCACCCACCGCAACGTGTCCTCGCCGCCCGGCTTCACCAGCGCCATGCTGATCGACAGCTCGGTCTCGCACGAGATCGACGCGGCCCGCTGGCTGCTCGGCCAGGAGCTGACCGCGGTGACCGTGCTGCGGCCCCGGCCCTCCGCGGGCGCCCCCGAGGGGCTGCTGGACCCGCAGCTGGTGCTCTTCGAGACCGCGGGCGGCGCCCTGGTGGACGTCGAGATCTTCGTCAACTGCGGCTTCGGCTACCAGGTGCGCTGCGAGGCGGTCTGCGAGCGGGGCAGCGCCCGGATCGGCGAGGACCACTCCCTGCTGGTCACCACCGCGGGCGCGGCCCGCGAGGAGGTTCCCCAGGACTATCTGGTGCGGTTCGCCGACGCCTACGACCGCGAGGTGCAGGCCTGGGTGGACGCCACCCGCGAGGGCCGGGTCACCGGACCGAGCGCCTGGGACGGGTACGCGTCCTCCGCGGTGGCCGAGGCGGGGGTCCGGGCGCTGGAGTCCGGCGGCCGCACGGCCGTCCGACTCGCTCCGCGCCCGGACCTGTACGCCGGGGACGTCAGCCGCTGACGCTCGCGGCGCCGGTCTCCAGGTGCCCGGTGAACCGGCGCGACCAGGTCGCGTCGGAGTCCACCGTGACCGTGAAGTCGTACCAGCCGTTCTGGTAGGCCACGGCGTTGAAGTAGTCCTCGGCCGAGGCGCCGGCGGCCACCTGGTACGTCCAGGGGCCGTCGGTGCGGTAGTTGTTCGACGTGATGGTGAACTTCACCGGCGCGGAGCCCGAGTTGGTCATCTTGAACCAGACGGCGAGTTTGCCGGTACCGGGCTCCACGGTGTAACGGGTGCTCACCTCGGCCGACTTGCCGGCCTTGGTGGCGTCGCCCTGGAAGCGGCGCAGGAAGCGGTTGGGGCCGGCCATGCTCAGGTCGTACTTGCCCGCGCCGTACCCCGTGCCGATGTTGAAGGAGTCGGAGGCGGTGCCGCCCGCGGCCACGGTGTACTGCCAGGGCGTGGTGTCCCGGTAGGCGTTCGGGTGGATGGAGAGGTGCGCCGCGCGGGTGGCCGGGGCGCCCTGGTTGGCCATGGTGAACCAGGCGAGGATCTTGCCGCCGGTCCCGAACTCCAGGTGGTCCAGGTACCCGTTGGGCTGGTAGGGCAGCGCGCGGGCCGGGCGGGTGCCGGACTCCTGCGCGGGCAGGGCGTTGGTGGTGGGCACCGGGTTGGGCAGCGGACCGCAGGTGGACAGGCCGATGACGCCGGTCGCGGGCAGGGTCACGGCGCCGGGGACCGGGTGGGCGAAGTCGAAGACGCCGGTCAGGTCGCCGCTCACCGAGCGCCGCCAGTCGCTGATGTTGGGGCACTTGGCGGGCTTGCCGAGGGCCGTGGTCCAGGTCTCCAGGAAGCGCAGCACCGAGGTGTGCTCGAAGACCTCGGAGGAGACCCAGCCGCCGCGCGTCCACGGTGAGACGACGATCATCGGAACGCGGAAGCCGAACCCGTAGGGCACCCCGTTCAGGAACTCGCCGGCCGTGCCGGCGGGCGGTGCCGGGGGCGGTACATGGTCGAAGAAACCGTCGTTCTCGTCGTAGTTGAGGAACAGGACCGTCGAGTCGAAGACGTCCGGGTCGGCGGCGAGGGCCTGGTAGACGAGGCTGACGAAGTGGGCGCCGTCACCGGGCGGCGCGTAGGGGTGTTCGGAGAAGGCCTGGTTGGCGACCACCCAGGAGACCTGCGGGAGGGTGCCCGCGAGGACGTCGGCCTTGATGGCGGCGGCGATGTCGTCGGGGGTGGAACCCGTCACCTTCGGGACGGAGGCCATGCCCCGGTCGTACAGCGGGTTGCCGGCCTTGGCGCCGGCGAAGTTCTTGAAGTAGGCGCAGCCGTTGTCGCCGTAGTTGTCCTGGGCGTTCTGGTAGACCTTCCAGGTCACTCCGGCGTTCTGCAGGGCCTCGGCGTAGTTCTGCCAGGTCAGTCCGGACTCGTCGCCGCCGTCGTAGCTCGCGGAGTCGACCTTGCCGCTCCACAGGTAGGTGCGGTTGGGGCCGGTGGCGCTGAGGGTGGAGCAGAAGTAGGCGTCGCAGATGGTGTAGGCGTCGGCGAGCGCGTAGTGGAAGGGGATGTCGGAGCGGTCCAGGTAGCCGAGGGACCGTACGTTGCCGACTCCCGCGACCCAGTTGTCGAGGCGGCCCTTGTTCCACGCGGAGTGCTGGGAGGACCAGGAGTGCGGCAGGTCGCCGTTGCACTGGGCCAGGGTCTCGCCGGTCTGGCCGCCGGCGTCGGGGGTGGCGCTGAGCTTCCACGGGTACTGGCGGCCCGTGCCGCTCGGCTGGTTGAAGACCGGGTAGCCGCCGCTCAGCGTGATGCCGCTGCGGTCGGCGAAGCCGCGGACACCCTTGAGGCGCCCGAAGTAGTGGTCGAAGCTGCGGTTCTCCTGCATCAGGACGACCACGTGCCGTACGTCCGAGATCGTGCCGGTCGCCGCGCCCTGGGCCGCGGCCGCCGTCCGTGGGCCGGCGGCGCCCACCGCCATGCCCGCCGCCACGGAAGCGCCCAGCCCCACGAAGCCTCTTCGGCTGATCGGTGTCATTCGCCCCGTCCTCGTCACGGGTGTGCCCGGGCGGCACACCACGCGCCAGGGTGCACGGGGCATCCGTCAGGCTCAGGTCCGCGGCGGTGAGGCGGGAGTGAACACCATTCAAAGTGCGTGCCGTGCGCGCCCGACCGCGCTCACACGCCCCCGAACAGAGCGCTCAGGCCCCGTTCCACGACCGCGTCGACGTCCTCCTCCCCCGGCGCCACCACCTCGTGCGTGCGCTGCAGGAACCGCACGAGTGCCTGGGTGTCGAACTGGAGCAGGGCGAGCCCGTGCGGCGAGTGGAACTCGACCGCCGTACGGCCGCGCCCGCAGGGCCAGATGTGGACGTCCCCGCGCCCGGCGGGGACGTCGAGCCCCTGGTCGAGCAGCGAGCGGGCGAAGGTCCAGGTGACCTCCTCGCCCCCGAGGGTGACCTCGGCCGGGAAGTCGATGAACACGGCGAGCGGATCACCGGAGGTGTACCGGAGCGTGGCGGGCACCGGGACCTCCTGGTCCTCGGCGGTGATCAGCCGGGCGCGGGCGGGTTGCTCGAAAGTGATGTCCATGCCTGTAGGACTCCACAGGTGCCCTTCGCATGACGCGAAATCCGGACAGAGTTGCCGCGGTTGGCCGAGACCGCGACACTGGGCGCGCAGACGCGTCGAACAGCCGCCCGAGCGCGACACGAAGACTCTTGAAAATAGGTCAAGTCACGTAGTCCGCCTACGTCCTGACCCACCCGGCCGCGTACGCCTTTCAGGGCGGTCCACCTGCCCGAAAAGACTCTGGCATATGCCAGAAGCACCACCGTATCGGGTGTTGCCAAATCCCTTACGACGCGTCGCGGGCTGTGCAACAGTCGTAACCGGTCCCCCGCCCGTCCTGGCCGTACCGTCCCCGCATCGGAGTGCGTCATGCCGTCCCATGTCTCCGCGGACCGCCCCGCCGCCCAGCCGCCCGGGCGCGGCTCGGTCGAGGCGTTGATATCGCAGACACGGCGGCTCAAGGGCGACGTGGACGCCGTACGACGGGACACCCGCGGCGACGGCTCGGACCCCCGGGACCGCTGGCAGCGCGCGCTGTACGACCTGGCACTGCATCAGCTCAACGACCTCGACGAGCACCTGGCGCAGCTGCGGGACGGCCCCGCGCCGCCCGCGCCCGGCCCGGACACCGCACCGACGGGCCGGCCGGCGGCGTCCGGCATCCCGCACGGCTCACTGCTCAGCCGGGTCGGCAGCGCGGAGTGGAACCTCCTGACAGACGAGGCCAGCTGGTCCGGCGAGCTGTACCAGATCCTCGGCCGCGACCCGGCCGTGCCCGCGCTCGGCCTCGACGAACTGCCCGCCCTGGTGGTGGACGAGGACCGGCCGTCGCTGACCGCGATGGTCACCGCCTGCCTGGTCGACGCCAAGCCGATAGACGGCGAGTTCCGCGTCCAGCGGCCGGACGGCACCGTCCGCACCGTGCACATGATGGGCGAGCCCGTGCTCGGCGGCGACGGCAGCACCGCCTCGATGTGGGCCGTCCTGCGGGACGTCAGCGAACTGCGGCGCAGCCAGCGCACCGTGCGCGAGACACGTGACTCGCTGCGCCACCGGCACCGCACGGCGCCGGCCGGACAGCCGCCCGCGCCCGGACCGCGGGAGACCGCGCCGCCGCCGGGGCGGGACGCGCTGCGGCTGCCGCGCGGCGGCCCGGGCACCCTCGACGTCGCCGCCCGCCACCTGCCGTCCGGCACCGACACCCCGCTCGGCGGCGACTGGTACGACGCGCTGGACCTGCCCGACGGCGACACGCTGCTCGGCATCGGCGGCCTCACCGGACACGGGGCCGGCGTCACCTCGGGCATGACGATGCTGCTGGGCGCCGTACGCGGCATGGCGATGGCCGGCTCCCCGCCGGGACAGCTCATGGCCCTGCTGAACCAGCTGCTCGACGCGACCGTGCAGCCCGCCCTGGGCAGCGCCGTCTGCTGCCGCTACCGCCCCGCGACCCGCACCCTGGCCTGGGCGCAGGCTGGGCACCCCGCCCCGCTGCTGTTCCGCGACGGGACGGGGTGCGTACTGAACGCGCCGGACGGCGTCCTGCTCGGTGCCGCCTCGGGAGCCGGTTACGGGCAGGCCGAAGTGACCCTGGAACCGGGCGATCTGCTCCTGCTGCACACCGACGGGCTGTTGCCCGGGCACAGCGCGGCGGACTCCCTGGACCGTCTCCTCGGCCTGTCCCCGCGGTTCGGGGCGGCGTCCACCGCCCAGGACTGTGTCCGGGCCGTGATCGAGGAGTTCGGCGAGACCGAGCGTGAGGACGAGGCCTGCGTGCTCATCGCCAAGGTGAGTGAATAAGGGCGGCTGCCGCCACCCGGATCAACCGGAGTGTGGTGTCGCGCGCAGGCCTTCTACGCCTGGGCGCTGTTGTTCGACCCCCTGTTCCTGGTCTTGGGCAGCGCGAGCTTGATCTCGTCACGGAGATCCTGGATCTTCGGGTAGCTGGAGTACTCGGCGGTGAGCCGGTACATCTGGCGCAGCCGGTCCCAGGTCCGGTGGGACGAGTTCGATCCCATCGACACCAGCGCCAACCGCGCGTAGTGACCGGCCTGTTCGGGGTCGTCCGCGATGAAGCAGGCGGAGGCCATGGAGAGGAAGTCGAAGATCTTCGACCGCTCCTGCTTGCTGTCGGCCCTGAGCGTCAGCGCCTTCTCCGCGTAGTGCCGGGCGTGCGCGGCCGCGCTCGGGTCGTGGTCGGCCAGGGTGCGGTAGGCCAGGGCCTGCATGCCGTACAGATCCGCCTCGTTGAACATCTGCATCCAGCTCGGCGGCGGTACGTCGCTGCGGTCCGAGACGAACAGGGTCTCCGCCTGGCCGAGGGTGCGGCGCATGGCCTGCCCCTTGCCCATGGACGCCTGCGCCCACGCCTCGATGGTGTGGAACATCGCCTGGGTGCGCGGCAGTACCTCCTGTCCCGAGCCGGACTGGGCGAGTTTCATCAGATCGAGTGCCTCGTCGGGCCGGCCGATGTGCACCATCTGGCGAGCCGCTCTGGAGAGCGCCTCCCCGGCACGCGGCCGGTCGCCGCCCTCACGGGCCGCGTGCGCGGCGATGACGAAGTACTTCTGGGCCGTGGGCTCCAGGCCGATGTCGTGCGACATCCAGCCCGCGAGCACGGCCAGGTTGGCGGCGACGCCCCACAGGCGCCGCTGGAGGTGGTCGGGGTGGCGGTAGGCGAGCATGCCGCCCACCTCGTTGAGCTGTCCCACGACGGCCTTGCGCTGCAGCCCGCCTCCGCGGGCCGCGTCCCAGGCACGGAACACCTCGACGGAACGCTCCAGTTCCTCGATCTCCTCGGACCCGATGGGGGCGGCCTCGTAGCGGTCGAACCCGGCGGGGTCGGCGTGCAGAGGGTCGTCGAGGACGGGGGCGTCGGCCTTCAGGGTGGGGTCGGTGTGCAGCCAGTCGTACATGGCGCTGCTGAGTACGGATCCCGCGGTGAGCGCGGCACCCGCGCCCACCAAGCCGCGTCGGTTGAGCATGAGGTCCATTCCCGTGAATTCGGTGAGGACCGCGGCGGTTCGTTCGGGCGCCCACGGCATGCCGTCGGGATGTTCCGCCATCCCGTCGTCCGGCCGTTTTCCCGTACGCCCGTGCCGTACCAGACCGAGGTCCTCGATGGTCACGACACGGCCGAGACGCTCGGTGAACAGGACCGCCAGCACCCGCGGCACCGGATCGCGCGGGATCTCTCCCGTGTCGATCCACCGCCGCACCCGTGAGGTGTCGGTCGACAGCTGGGGGTGGCCCATGGCCGCCGCCTGCCGGTTGACCAGCCTCGCGAGTTCGCCCTTGGACCAGCCGGCCAGGCCGAACAGGTCCGAGAGACGGGTGTTGGATTGTCCGCTCACGTCAAGCCCCCAGGTTCTCGGCTGAGTTGACAGTAGCCCCGTGCAGGTTGCCGGGCGACTATTCGCCACGGTTCGCCAGGGTGCGCCAGATGGTGTGCCACTGGGCGACGGGTGTCAGGTAGGAAAGCGCCACCCCGACCCGGTCGCCACTCGACGGACACACTCCCCAGGGTGTGTCCGGGCGGCCGGGCCGGGTGGGCGCCGAGGACCTCTCGCAGGACTTCTCAGGCAGGCACCGCAGGTACACGAAGGGATCTGTATCGCCCATGTACGCAGCATCGTCCTCCGTGTCCGCTCCGCCCCGGACGCTGCGCCCCCGCCCGGCGGGCAGCGGACCCTATCTCGACCCCGCGCGAACCGGGGCCGCCGTACCGGTCGTGGGCCGGCCGCGGCGCGCCATGGTTCCCGGCACCCAACCGCTCAGCGGGCGACTGGACCTGTCCGGCCCGCAGGGCGCGCAACTGCGCACCGCGATCGCGTCGGTGCACCGGATCTGCCCGGAGTTCGCCCCGGTGCAGGTGCTGCGGCGCTCCGGACGGTCCGTCATCCTCGTCGGGACGACGGGGCGGAGCACGGCCGTGGCCAAGTGTCTTCTGGACCACTCCCCCGCCTGGGCGGAGCGGATCCGCCACGAAATAGCGGCATACCGTTCGTTCGTACGGCAGCGGCCTCCGATCCGGGTGCCGCGGCTGATCGCGGCGGACCCGGACAACTGCACGCTGGTGATCGAGCGGATGCCGGGCCGGGTCGCGGCGGTCCAGCGCCACCCGGCGGAGGCTCCGCCCCGGGCGGACATCCGGGCCGCCCTGGGCGCGATCTGCCGCCTGAACGCCTGGCGCCCCCCGGCCGGCACCTTCGACGCGCCCGTGGACTACGCGGCCCGCATCTCCCGCTACCACGAACTGGGCCTGCTCACCGACCGGGACATGGGTGACCTGCAGAAGCTGCTGCACGGCATCGCCGTCGCGGCGGGCCGGCAGGGGATGGGCCAGTTCTGCCACGGCGACGCGCTGCTGTCGAACATCCTGCTGTCGCCGGCCGGTCCGGTGCTGGTGGACTGGGAGCACGCGGGCTGGTACCTGCCGGGGTACGACCTGGCGACGCTCTGGTCGGTTCTCGGGGACGCCCCGGTGGCGCGCCGTCAGATCAGCCAGATCGCGCAGTCGGCGGGGCCCGCGTCCCGGGACGCCTTCCTGGTGAACCTGATGCTGGTTCTGACCCGGGAGATCCGGACCTACGAGACCGCCGTGCAGCGTTCGATGCACGACGCGACCCCGGCGGCACCGGGTACGGCCCACCCGGGTGCCGTGCCGACCGGCGAGGAACAGCGGCTGCTGCTCCGGCGGCTGCACGACGACTGCCAGATGGCCCGCCGGGCCGTCCGCGCGGCGGTCGGCACTCGCTGACGGGGACGGGAGTCCGCGGTGCGCTCAGGGCAATCGCGCGCCGCGGATTTCCCGGGCTGCCGCTCGGCGTTCAGAGGTGTACGCCACTGACGCCACGCAGGCCGGAAGCCTCCGGCGCGAAACTCCCACGATCATCGTATGACATGGGAATTCTCTGCCTTCTGGGCATGATTGACGGATCGTCGGCAAGCCGGTACCACTGAGCCACGCTCAGCCCCGCACGCCCCGCCGCGCTCGATCGCCCCAGGAGGCCGCATTGCGAGGATCCGTCACCGAGCCAGCGCCCACGCCTGGCGGCAGACACCTGCGGAGGGCGGCGGCCGCCGCCGTCGCCTCCGCGGCGCTGGTGCTGCCGCTGCTGGGTGCCGCTCCGCCGCCCGGCGAGACCACGGCGTCCGCCGCACTGCTCCAGCGCGCGTTCGTCTCCGCCGCCGCCGACTACCACGTGCCGCAGAGCGTCCTGCTGGCCGTCTCCTATCTCCAGTCCCGCTGGGACACCCACGGCGGCGCGCCCAGCGTGACCGGCGGCTACGGCCCGATGCACCTCACCGACGCACGCACCGCGCTGGCCACCACCACCGAGCACTTCGCCGACGGCACCGAGGACGCCCGCGGCGACAGCGCCCGCCCGGCCCTGCACCCCCGCGTCACGGTCCCGGCCGACTCCGCGCTCCCGGCCCGGCTCAAGACCCTCGTCCGGGCAGCCGACCTCACCGGCATCCCGGCGGCCCGGCTGCGCACCGACCCCGCCTCGAACGTGGCCGGAGGCGCCGCCCTGCTCGCCTCCGCCCAGCGGGACCTGCACCAGCCGCTCAGCGCCGACCCGGCCGACTGGTACGGCGCGATCGCCCGGTTCTCCGGCGCCGACGACGCGGCCACCGCCGCGGCCTACGCGAACGACGTGTTCGACGTCCTGCGCACCGGCGAGCAGCGGGTCACGGACGCGGGACAGAATGTCGCCCTCGCCGCCCGGCCGGGCCTCAGAGCCGACACGGCACAGCTGGAGCTGACCGGACTGCGGACCGTGCGGACCGACGACACGGAATGCCCGTCGACGGTGTCGTGCGAGTGGATCCCGGCGCCCTACGCGCAGTTCGGGGACGACGACTACGGCAACCACGACCTCGGTGACCGGCCGGCCGCACAGAGCATCAAGTACATCGTCATCCATGACACCGAAGGCGCCTGGGACGGCACCATCAACCTGGTCCAGGACCCGACCTACGTGTCCTGGAACTACACCATCCGCTCGACCGACGGTCTGATCGCCCAGCACGTCAAGGCGAAGGACGTGGCCTGGCACGCGGGCAACTGGTACATCAACGCCAAGTCGATCGGCATCGAGCACGAGGGCTTCCTCGCAGCGCCGGACGCCTGGTACACGGAGGCGATGTACCGTTCGTCGGCCCGGCTGGTGAAGTACCTGACCGCCGAATACGGCATCCCGCTGGACCGCCAGCACATCCTCGGCCACGACAACGTGCCGGGACCGACCACCTCCACGATCCCCGGGATGCACACCGACCCCGGCCCGTACTGGGACTGGCGGCACTACTTCGAACTGCTCGACCACCCCTTCAAGCGCACCGCGGGCAAGAAGGGCGGTCTGGTGACGATCCTGCCGGACTACGCCGCCAACCAGCCGGCGTACACCGGCTGCGTCACCGGCGGGCAGCCGTGCGCCGCGCACGGGTCCAGCGAGGTCAGGCTCTACTCCGACCACGACGAGAACTCGGCCCTGATCAAGGACATCGGCTTCGGCAGGACGCCGACGACCGACGTGAACGATCTCTCGTCGCGGGTCTCCACCGGCCAGCAGTACGCGGTGGCGGACACCTGGGGCGACTGGACGGCGATCTGGTACCTGGGGCAGAAGGCCTGGTTCAGGAACCCGGCGAAGGCGCCGACGGCGGTGCCCGCCACCGGCCTGGTGGTGACGCCGAAGGCCGGCCTGACCAGCATCCCGGTGTACGGCCGCGCCTATCCGGAGGCGGCGGCGTACCCCTCGGGGGTACCCGCGCAGGCGGTGTCCCCGCTGCCGTACACCATCCCGGCGGGCCAGGAGTACGTGATCGGTGACGTGCTGCGGGGTGAGTACTACTACGCGGTCACCTTCGACACCGACACGCACCGGGTGGTGGTCGGCAAGGACCTGTACTACGAGATCCAGTACGGCCACCGGGTCGAGTTCGTCCGCGCGGCCGACGTGAGCGTGGCGCCGGCCAGCCGGTGGGCGCGGCGCTAGCGGCCTGTCGTCAGCCCTGCTGGAACAGCTCCGCCGGGAGCGGCTTCAGCAGGGCGTACAGGTCGTCCGTGATCGGGCGGTCCCAGGCGGCGATGGTCACGAGGACACCGTCGCTGCGGTCGAACTGGACGCAGGAGATGCGGCTCTCCGAGAGCTTGAGGCGGCGCACGATCAGCAGGTTGTCGCCCTGGAGCACCGGCATGTCCTCGGTGCCGACGACGGTGACGTCCTCGTCGTTCTCCAGCGCGAGCAGGAGCTGGCCGACCTCGAAGGGGACCTCGTCCGCGGCGACCTCGCGGGCCGGGGAGCCTTCGGGGAGGTTGCCGATGATCATCGCGGGGCCGCGGCCGCCGAAGAGGTCGTAGCGCAGGAAGACGCCCTGGCAGGTGCCGTCGGGGGCGGGCAGCAGCCCGGCACCGAGGTTGCCGGGCCAGTCGCCCGGGTCCATGGCCAGGACGTCGAAGTCGGGGCCGGCGGGAGTGGCGCTGCGGCGACGGAGGAACGACATGCGGTCCATGGTACGGGTCGGCGGCGCCGTGCCGGGCCGAAGGCGCCGGGGCGGCCGGCGGTGCGACGAGGAGGGCGGCGCGAGGACGGCCGGCGGCGGGTGCGGCCGGTGCCGCGCCGCCGGGACGGGCCGCGCGGTCACCCGAGCGGGGAGTTCGCGTCCTCCGTCCGTTTCGTGGTCGAGGCCAGGGCCGCGCGTGCCTCGTCGGCCAGGCCGTCCGCGTGGCATCCCTCCGCTGCCTCCAGGCCCCGGCCGAGGAGTGCGGGGTCGCGCAGCTCGGTGCCCAGGGCCACCAGGGCGCGGGCCAGTTCGTAGGCGGCGGGAGAGCGTTCCAGGTGGGCGACGGCCTCCTTCAGGTGGGCCAGGCGGGCCGGGCCCGTCGTGACCTCGGCGGCGGTGCGCAGGGCCTGGCCGATCGCCGACGGGGTGCCGAACTGGCGGGCCCGGCCGACCGCTTCCAGGGCCGTGGCCGAGGCGCGGTCGGGTGCGTCGTGGCTCTCGGCGCGGGCCAGGTGGAGCTGCCACGGGCACCAGGCGGGGTTGCGGATGCCGCGCGGCTCCAGGCGGCGGCCCGCCGCCGACAGCTCGGCCGCCGCCTCCCGGACGAGGCCGCGCGCGAGCAGCAGTTCGCCGTAGACCGTCTGCGCGTCCGGGAAGACCACGGCCGCCGGGAACGGCTCGTGGAAGGAGTGCTGCTCGGCGACGCGGGTGGCCTCGTCGGTGCGGCCGCGGGCCAGCAGGGTCTGGACGAGGGTGCCGACCGCGTACCAGTAGACGGGGGTGCCGGGGCCGACGCGTTCGGCGAGCCGCAGTCCGGAGCGGACCAGATCCTCGGCCTCGGCGAGGCGGCCGCGCCGGTAGCGGACGTATCCGTGGAGGGTGTAGGCGAAGGAGAGGTGCGCGCCGCGCCAGCCCTGGCGTTCGAAGTCGGCGGTGCCGGTGGCGAAGAGCTCCTCGGTGCGGTCGGGCCGGTCGGCGTACATGAAGGCGAGGGCGACCAGGACGGGCACCTCGAAACCGCGGTCCGGCTCGGCCCAGCCGAGGCCGCCGGAGAGGGCGCGCTCGGCGTGGTGGAGCGCGACCTCGGCGGGTTCGCCGCGCTGGACCGCATCCCAGGTGCGCAGGCCGATGATGTACCGCTCGGTGAGGTCGCGGCCCTGGAGCCGGTCGGCGAGCCGGGACAGCCGGCGGGAGCGGGAGGGGTGGTCGGGTTCGTCGGCGCGGAAGGCGTCCCACATGAACTGTTCGGAGAGCATCCGCATCCGGACCCGGGCGTCGCCGGTCACCCGGATCTCCCGGGCCAGGGTCTCGGAGGCCTCGGCCAGCCGGTCGCTGTGCGCGAGGACCTGGGAGAGCCGGTAGACGATGTTCTGGCGCAGCCCGGGTTCGGCGATGGGTTCGGCGAGGGCCGCGCGCAGGTGGTTGACGGTGGTGGCGGGTTCGGTGAGCAGGGAGGCGCTGCCGAGTTCGTAGAGGACGGCGGCGCGGTCCTTGGCGGAGGGGGGTTCGCGCAGGGCGCGGGCGAGGTAGCGGCAGGCGGCGTCGGGGGCGCCGGCCCGCAGGGTCTCGCCGGCGGCGGCCCGCAGCCGCTGGACGACCCAGGGGTCGCCCTCGGGGTGGGTCTCCAGGAGGTGCCGGGCCGCGGTGGCGGCGGCCTGGCCGTCGTCGGTGACGCACCAGGCGGCCTGGCCGTGCAGGGCGACCCGGAAGCCGGGCGGGATGGCCCGGTAGACGGCGGTGGCGATCAGCGGGTGGACGAACTCCAGGGTCTCGGCGCCGGTGAGGACGCGGGCGCGGCGCAGGGCGTCGGCGGCGTCCGCGGCCTCTTCGTGGCCGAGGCCGGCGACGGCGGCGGCGAGCGCGGGGTGGATCTCGGTGCCGAGCACGGCGCAGGCCCAGGCGAACCGGACGGTGGAGGGGCCGAGGCGTTCGAGGCGGGCGATCAGCCCGCTGCCCTTGACGGCGGCGGCGAGGTCGCGCAGCAGCGGGGCGCCGGCCTCGGTGGGGTCGAGGCCGCGGTCGTGGACCTTGGCGGTCAGTTCGACGGTCTCGAAAGGGTTGCCCGCGGTGACGGCCCAGCACTCGTGGCAGAAGGCGTCGTCGGCGTGCGCGCCGAGGCTCTCGCGGACCAGGCCGGCGACGGCGTCGGCGCTGAGCGGTTCCAGGTCGTGCGGGCGGCCGCCCGCACGGCCGGGCAGGCCGCGCAACGACTGGGCGTGGTCGGGGAGTTCGTCGGGCCGGTAGGCGACGACGAAGAGCAGCGGGAGCTGTTCGGCGCGGGGCGCGAACGCGGCGAGCCAGCCGAGGGATTCGGGGTCGGCCCAGTGCGCGTCGTCGAGGACGAGGACCACCGGGGCCTGGCGCACCACGAGGTGGGTGAGCACCCAGTCGAGGCCGTCGCGCAGGCCCTGGAGGTCCGGCGGGGCGCCCTCGGTGGGCGCGCACAGGCCGAGGGCGGGGCCGACGATGTCGTACCAACTGCCGAGCGAGGCGCGGAGTTCGGCCTCCGGTGCGCCGGCGAGGCGGGGCTGCAGGAGCTGGCGGGCCACGTGGAAGGCGACGCGCTGTTCCTGTTCGCCGCCGCGGGCGGAGAGCACGGTGCAGCCCTGGGCGGCGGCGCGGCGGCGGACCTCGGTCAGCAGCGTGGTCTTGCCGATGCCGGCGCGGCCGGCGAAGGCGAGCAGCGCGCCGAGCGACCGGTCGGCCGGTGCGGCGCCGTCCGTGCTCAGGCCGGTGAGTTCCGCCAACGCCTCGTCGACCACGGCGAGTTCGCTCTCACGTTCGAAGAGCGTGCGCCGGTTGCGAAGGACCCGCTGTCCCATGACCACCCCCCGCCACGGTGATGCGCGAGCGCGGGGAGCGGGCGCGGACCGTGGCTTGCAGGCAGCTCAGCGTACGCCTGATGAGCGTGATCCGCTCCCTACTGACGGTTACTCACCCGAAGGGCTTGACAGGACACTTCATGACTCTTCGGGCGGCGGCGGAATGACCGCGACCGGGCTCGCCGCGTGCAGGAGGACGGCCTGGGTGACCGAGCCCATCATGCGGGCCGGGGCCGACAGGCGCCTGCGATGCCGTCCCACGACGACCAGTTCGGCGTCCTGGGAAGCGGAGACGAGGGCGCCGGCCGCGTCGCCGGGCAGCGCGAGGGCCCCGGCGCTCACGTGCGGCTGCTCCTTGACGTACGGGGCGAGGAAGCCCTCGGCCAGCGTGCGGGTCTCCTGCTCGACCTCGCCCTGGTCGACGGTCTGCGGGGCGAGTTCCCCGGCGGTGGCCCAGAACCGGACCGGCCACGGATAGGCGGCGACCGCCTGCAGCCGGGCGCCGCGCCGGGCGGCCTCGGCGAAGGCGAACGCGAGGGCGGCCTCGTCGGGGCTGTCCACGTCGACGCCGACCACGACCCGGGGGCCGGGGGGCACGGACAACGCCTCGGGCACCTCGCGGCCGGGCCTGGGCACGACGACCACCGGGCACCGGGCGTCCCGTGCCGCGGCCACTCCGTTGGAGCCGAGGATGAGGCTGGCGAAGCCGCCGCGGCCCCGGGAGCCGAGCACCAGCAGCTGTGCGTCGGCGCCCAGTTCGGGCAGCAGCGCGGACGGGGCGCCTTCCATGGCGACGTACTCGACGGTCACGTCCGCGGTGTCGGCGGCCAGCCGGTCGCGGACCTCGTCGAGCACCGGGTCGCCGGCCTCCTCATGGTCTCCCGCGACCATGACGTCCGGCTGTCCCCAGGCGGCGTACTGGCGCACGTGCACCACCCGCAGCGGCGCGTCCCGCCGCCGGGCCGCGTCCAGGGCCCAGTCCAGGGCGCGCAGACTGTCGTCCGAACCGTCCACCGCGGCGATGACCGGCGCTGTGCTCATCGTTGCTCACCTCCGGAATACGACCTTCCCCGTCCGGGGCCAGCCTGTCTCAGGCGGCGGCCCCGGACGGGCGCTGCAGGTCACGTGTCCGGAAATCCTCGCGGAACACCCCCCGGTTCACCTCTCTGCCGCGGGGCCGGGGGCGGTGCTCAGGTCAGGTCGAACTCGCCCTCCCGGGCCCCCGAGACGAAGGCGCCCCATTCGGCGGGGGTGAAGATGAGGGAAGGGCTCTGCGGGCTCCCGCTGTTGCGCATCGCGATGAACCCCTCGACAAAGGCGATCTGGACATCCCCCAGGCCACGGCTGCTGGACTGCCACTCGGCCTCGCTGAGGTCCAGCTCCGGCTTGTCCCAGCCCAGTACCGGCTGCTGCTGGATGGTGCTCTCGGCCACGTCCGTGCTCCTCCCGAATTCGTCGTCCGCGGCCAGCCTAGCTTTCGGTCCGGGCACTCGACAGGCCACGTGAGGGGGTCCTTTCAGGAGTCGGGGGCGGCGGCGCCGACCAGCCACATCGCGAAGAACTGGGAGCCGCCGCCGTAGGCGTGCCCGAGCGCCCTGCGGGCGCCGTCCACCTGGTGTTCTCCGGCCAGGCCGCGGACCTGGAGGGCGGCCTCGGCGAAGCGGATCATGCCGGAGGCGCCGATCGGATTGGTGGAGAGCACACCGCCCGACATGTTGACGGGGAGGTCACCGTCGAGTTCGGTGACACCCGATTCGGTGAGTTTCCAGCCCTCGCCCTCGGCGGCGAACCCGAGGTTCTCCAGCCACATGGGCTCGTACCAGGAGAACGGCACGTACATCTCGACGGCGTCGATGTCGCGGCGCGGGTCGGCGATCCCGGCCTGCCGGTAGACGTCGGCCGCGCAGTCCTTGCCGGCCTGCGGCGACACGGCGTCCTTGCCCGCGAACAGGGTGGGTTCACTGCGCATCGCGCCGCCCAGCATCCAGGCGGGCGGCTTCGGCGAGCGCGCCGCTCCGGCGCGGTCGGTGAGGACCATGGCGCAGGCGCCGTCGGAGGAGGGGCAGGTCTCCGAGTAGCGGATGGGGTCCCACAGCATCGGGGACGCCTGGACCTTCTCCAGGGTGATGTCGTGTTCGTGCAGGTGGGCGTAGGGGTTCTTGAGCGCGTTGCGGCGGTCCTTGTAGGCGACCAGCGAGCCGACGGTGTCCGGGGCGCCGCTGCGCCGCATGTAGGCCCGCACGTGCGGGGCGAAGAAGCCGCCGGCGCCCGCCAGCAGCGGCTGCTGGAAGGGGATCGGCAGGGACAGGCCCCACATCGCGTTGGACTCGGACTGCTTTTCGAAGGCGAGGGTGAGCACGGTGGAGTGGACACGGGCGGCGACGAGGTTGGCGGCGACCAGTGCCGTCGAGCCGCCGACCGACCCCGCGGTGTGGACCCGGAGCATGGGCTTGCCGACGGCTCCGAGCGCGTCCGCCAGGTACAGCTCGGGCATCATCACGCCCTCGAAGAAGTCGGGCGCCTTGCCGATGACGACGGCGTCGACGTCGGCCCAGGTCAGCTCGGCGTCGTCGAGGGCGCGCCGGGCGGCCTCCCGGACCAGTCCGGCGATCGACACGTCCCGGCGGGCCGCCACGTGCTTGGTCTGGCCGACCCCTACGACGGCCACGGGCTCCTTGCTCATCGCGGATCCCCTTCCTGGGCGGGACTCGCCGGCGGGTCCCCTTCGAGTACGGCGACCAGGTTCTGCTGCAGGCAGGGCCCGGAGGTGGCGTGGGCGAGGGCGCGGTCGGAGTCGCCGCGGTGGATGCGGGCGGCGGCCTCGCCGATCCGGATCAGCCCGGCGGCCATGACCGGGTTGGCGGCGAGCGCCCCGCCGGACGGGTTCACCCGTACCTCGTCGCCGAGGCGCAGCGCCTTGCGGAGCACGACCTCCTGCGAGCTGAACGGCGCGTGCAGTTCGGCGGTGTCGACGGGCCGTTCGAAGGCGCCGGCCCGCTCGGCGGCGAGCCGGGCCGAGGGCGCGTCGGTCAGGTCGCGGACGCCGAGGCCGTGTGCCTCGATCCGGTGGTCGATGCCCCGGATCCAGGCGGGCCGGGAGCACAGCTCACGGGCCCGCTCCCCGGCCGCGAGGATCACGGCGGCTGCTCCGTCGCCGATGGGCGGGCAGTCCCCGGTGCGCAGCGGCCGGACCAGGTAGTCCCCCTGCGGCAGCGAACCCCGAAGCTGGGCATGGGGGTTGGCGGCGGCGTTCGCCCGGCTGCGGGCGCCGACCGCGGCCAGCGCCGGCTCGTCGGTCTCGCCCGCGTCGAGGAGGGCCTGCGCCTGGAGCGCGGCGAGGGCCACCGAGTCCGGCCACAGCGGCGCCAGGTAGTAGGGGTCGAGCTGGCGGGTGAGGACGTCACGGACCGGGCCGGGCGAGGACTTGCCGTAGGAGTAGACGAGGGCGGTGTCCGCGTCCCCGGTGAGCAGTTTGGTCCAGGCCTCGTACAGCGCCCAGGCGCCGTCCATCTCGACGTGCGACTCGGAGATCGGCGGCCAGGCGCCGACCCCGTCCAGGGCGAGGGTGAAGGAGAAGGCACGGCCGGCCAGGTAGTCGCTGGAGCCGGAGCAGGTGAAGCCGATGTCGGCGGTGCGCAGGCCGGTCTGTGCGAGGACGTCGTGCAGGACCGGCATGAGCATCTCCACCTCGGAGAGCTCCTCGCTGGTGCGCCGGTGGTCGGTCTGCGCGAAGGCGACGACCGCGATGTCCCTCATCGGTGCGGTCACAGCAGCTCCTTGTAGGTGTCGTAGTCGGCGTCGGGTTCGCCGCAGGGCCGGTAGTGGTCCGGGTAGCGGGCCCCCTCGGTCCACACCGGTTCGACCCTGAGGCCCATCCGCACCTGGTCGTAGGGGATGCCGCCGATCCGGCCGTGCAGGGCGAGGCCGGCGCCGTCCAGCGCGATGTGGCCGTAGACGTAGGGCACCTCGATGTCGAGGTTCTTCGCCTTGATGTTGACGATGCAGAACGTGGTGACCGTGCCCCGCGGACCCACCTCGACCTGTTCGGTCGTGGCCACCCCGCAGGTGGGACAGGCGCCCCTCGGCGGGACGTACACCTTCCGGCAGGAGGGGCAGCGCTCGCCGCAGGTCCGCCGGCCGGCCAGGGCCTCGATGTAGGCGGCCTGGGCGCGGCCGGGCGAGTAGGTGTAGTCGAGGCGGGCGTGGGCGACGATGCCGTGCACGGCGTCCTCGAACGCGCCGCTGTGTCGCTGGAGTTCGGCCGTCCCGCCGTCGTACGGCTCGAAGCAGGCGATGTCGGTGATGGCTCCGGACCGCTCCTCGGCCCAGCGCACGCGGACCCGCATGCCGGTGCGGACGGCCTCGGGGCCGGGGGCGTCCAGGGCGTGCAGCAGGGCGGTGTCGGCGCCGTCGAGGCGGACCAGGACCCAGGCGAACGGGGTGTCCAGGGGCTGGCCGCGGCGGGGTTCGTGGTTCCAGGCCCAGGTGGTGACGGTGCCGGTGGGGGCGACCTCGACCAGGTCGCGGATCTCCTCGGCGGTGACGGGGTCGTACTCGACGGGCGGGACGAGGACGCGGCCGTCCCCGGTGCGTACGCCGAGGACGACGCGTTCGCGCAGTCCGGTGAGGAAGGCGCTCTGCACCGGGCCGAGGGAGCGGGTGAAGGGGAACTCGACGACGAGGGGGGCTTTGAGGACTTCGGGCATGCCCGGTCTCCTTCAGTGGCGCTGGTAGAGGGGAGTGCGCTTCTCCGCGAAGGCGCGGGCGCCTTCCTTCGCGTCGGCGGTGTCGAAGACCGGCCAGCCGCGTGCCAGCTCCGCGGCGAGTCCGTCGGTCTCCGTCATCTCCGCGGTCTCGTACACCGACGCCTTGACCGCCTCGACGGCCAGCGGGCCGCACGCGTTGATCTGTCCGGCGATCTCCAGGGCCTTGCCGAGCGCGCCGCCGTCCGGGACCACATGGCCGACCAGTCCGACGGCTGCGGCCTCGCGAGCGGTGTACGGCCGTCCGGTGAGCAGCATCTCCAGGGCGTGGGTGCGGGGGATCTGGCGCTGCAGGCGGACCGTGGAGCCGCCGATCGGGAAGAGCCCGCGCCTGACCTCGAACAGGCCGAAGGTCGCGGACTCGCCCGCGACCCGGATGTCGGTGCCCTGGAGGATCTCGGTGCCGCCGGCGACGCAGTGGCCCTCGACGGCGGCGATCACCGGTTTGCGCGGGCGGTGATGGCGCAGCATCGCCTTCCAGTGCAGGTCCGGGTCGGCCTTCAGCCGGTCGCGGTGCCGCTCGCCCGCCATGCCCTCGCCGGCCAGCGCCTTGAGGTCCATCCCGGCGCAGAAGGCGCCGCCGGCCCCGGTGAGCACGACGGAGCGGACCTCGTCGTCCTCGTCGGCCTCGATCCAGCCGTCGTACAGACCGACGAGCATGGAGATCGAGAGCGCGTTCTTGGCCTCGGGCCTGTTGAGCGTGAGCACCAGTGTGGCGCCCTCGCGCCGTACGGTGAGGTGTTCTGTCCCACCCATGGAACCTCTCCCCTCTGCCGGAACGAGAACAGGTTGCAGGAGGGCGCAAGGCACTTCAAGGGTTTTCTGACAGACAGTCAGATTTCTTCGCGCGAACCCTTCCCACTTGTCGCGCCCTTTGCTCTGATGACCGGCGAACCGACACGTGCGCCTTTTCTTCGCCATGGTCTGCCGGGGTCAGGAGGAGCGGTGGAGTACAACCTTGCCGATCTGTTCGAGTCGGTCGTCGACGTGGCCGCGGACCGCGAGGCGCTGGTCTACCTCGACCACCCCGGCACCGGCGCGGAACGCCGGCTGACCTACGCGGAACTGGACGCGGCCGCCAACCGCATCGGCCACCACCTGGCCGACAGCGGGATCCGTCCGGGCGAGCACCTGGGACTGCACCTCTACAACGGCGTCGAGTACCTCCAGACGGTGCTCGGCTGCCTGAAGGCGCGGGTGGTGCCGGTCAACGTCAACTACCGCTACGTGGAGGACGAACTGGCGTACCTCTACCAGGACGCCGACCTGGTCGCGCTGGTCTTCGACGCGGAGTTCGACGAGCGGGTCGCGGCGGCGCTGCCGCGGGCCCCGAAGCTGCGGCACCTCGTGCGGGTGGGCACACCGGGCGCGGGTCCCGAGGCGGTGCCCTTCGCGGAGGCCGAGGCGTCCGGCTCCCCGGGACGAGGCTTCGCGGCACGCTCGGCGGACGACCAGTTCATCATCTACACCGGCGGCACCACCGGCATGCCCAAGGGCGTGATGTGGCGTCAGGAGGACCTGTTCTTCGCCGGACTGGGCGGCGGCGCACCGACCGGCGAGCCGGTGAAGCGGCCCGAGGAGCTCGCGGAGCGGGTCGCGGCCGGCGGCACCGGCATCACCTTCTTCCCCACTCCCCCGCTGATGCACGGCACCTCCACGCTCACCACCTTCATCGGCTTCAACTTCGGCCAACGGGTCGTGATCCACCGCAAGTTCGTGCCCGAGGAGGTGCTGCGGACCGTCGAGAAGGAGAAGGTCACCAGCATGTCGCTGGTCGGCGACGCGATGCTGCGCCCGCTGATCGACGCGTTGCGGGGGCCGCTGCGGGGCACCGACTGCTCCTCCATGTTCAGCGTCTCCTCCTCCGGCGCGATCCTCTCCGAGACCGTGCGCAGGCAGTTCAGCGAACTCGTCCCGAACTGCCTGCTGCTGAACAACTTCGGGTCCTCGGAGTCCGGCTTCAACGGCACCGCGACCGACGACTCCGGCGCCGGCAGCCGGTTCAGGGTGCGCGTGAACTCCCGTACCCAGGTGGTCGATCCGGTGACCTGCGAGCCGGTGGCGGCGGGCGGGACCGGCCGGGTCGCGCAGTGCGGCCATGTCCCGCTCGGCTACTACAACGACCCGCGCAAGACGGCCGAGACCTTCTTCGAGAAGGACGGCACGCGCTGGGTGCTCCTCGGCGACATGGGCACGGTCGACGAGGACGGCGTGGTCACGGTCCTCGGGCGGGGCTCGCAGTGCATCAACACCGGGGGCGAGAAGGTGTACCCGGAGGAGGTCGAGCAGGCGCTGAAGTCCCATCCGGACGTGTACGACGCGCTGGTGGCCGGAGTGCCGGACGCCCAGTGGGGCAGTCATGTGGCGGCCGTGGTGCAGCTGCGCGAGGGCGCGGGACGGCCCTCTCTCGCGGACATCCAGACCCACTGCCGCACCCAGCTGGCCGGCTACAAGATCCCCCGTCAGCTGGTGATCACCGGGTCCATCCAGCGGTCGCCGAGCGGCAAGGCCGACTACCGCTGGGCGCGGGAGGTCGCGGTGGCCGCCGACCGGTGACGGCGGCCGACCCGGTCGCAGGTGAGGGCGCCGGCGTCCGGCCGGACGGGCGGGTGGGGTTCAGGCGTCCAGGAAGGCGGCCGCGCGGCGGACGAACTCCGCGGGGTCGTCGAGCCAGGGGTAGTGGCCGGCGCCGGGCTGGACGGTCACCTCGGCGTTCGGGAAGGCCTCGGCGGCGCGCCGGACCAGGGCGGGTGCGGGGCCGCCGTCGAGTGCGCCCGCGTACAGCAGCACGGGGGCGGCGAGAGCGCGCAGGGCGGCGCGGGTCGCCTCGGGTGTGAAGGCGCCGTCGGCGAAGTACCGTGCGGCGGCCTCGTCGTTGGTCTGCTCCTCGCCCGCCGCGTCATGGGCGCGGGCGGTGTCGTCCCAGCGGCCGTAGAAGAACGGCATGAACACCTCGTCGAAGTCGCCGGTGCCGTCCAGCCAGGCGGCGAAGGCGGGATACGCGGCACCGAACCAGGGCTCCGCGGCCCGTAGCCGGGCCGCCGCCAGCCGGTCCTCGGGGGTGGTCCGCAGGCCGAGGGCCGAGGGGTTGCCGGTGATCAGCGCGAGCCGCCGTACCCGGTGCGGACGGGCCGCCGCGTACAGGGTCGCCAGGCTCGCGCCCGCCGAGTGCGCCAGCAGGTCCATGCGGTCGAGTCCCAGGTGGGCCCGCACCGTCTCGACGTCCTCGACCTGCCGGTCGCAGCGGTAGGACGCCGGGTCGGCGGGCACGCCGGAGTCGCCGGTCCCGCGCAGGTCGAGCAGGATCAGCCGGCGGTGGGCCGCGAGGCCGCCGAGGTCCCCGAGGTAGGCGGAGGCGCGCATGGGTCCGCCGGGCAGCACGACGAGGGGTTCGCCCTCGCCACGGACGTGGCAGGCGAGGCGGGTGCCGTCCCCGGCGGTGAAGGTGGGCATGGCGTCGATCATCGGGTACGGCGGTGGCGTGCCGCAACGCAGGGCAGCGGACGGCGGCCCGGTCACCCGTGCGCGTGCGGCTTGCTCACCCGGAACGCGAACTGGCCGCAGAAGGTGAGCTTGCGCAGGTTCACCAGGGCGGTGTGGCGCCCGCTCTTGCGTGCCCAGGTGTCGATCTCCGTGTTGAGCGGCGACTCCTGCTGCCAGAACCGGCCGTACTCCTTCTTCCGCGCGGAGTGGTAGGTGCGCATGATCAGGGTCACGCCGTCCAGCGAGGGCCGGATCTCCTCCAGGGCCAGCCCGGCCTCCTCGACCAGCACCCGGAAGCCGTACGGCGTGTAGTTCCAGAGGCTGAAGGAGTGGTAGGGCTCGAACTGGGAGGTGCTGCCGATGAACAGGCCGCCCGGACGCAGCACCCTGCCGACCTCGGCGAGCAGTTCCCTCGGCCGGGCGACGTGCTCGAAGACCTGGTGCGAGTAGATCAGCGGCACGGCGCCGGAGCGGAACGGCATGTTGACGCCGTCGAAGTGGACCACCGGGTCGCCGCCGGGCGTGCGCTGGGCGGCCTCCGGTGACTCGCGGATGTCGACGCCCACCCACCGCACGTGGGGGGCGTGGCGGCGGAAGAGCCCGGCCGAGGTGCCGCGCCCGCAGCCGAGGTCGACCACCCGGTCCGGTGCCCGCGGCGAGCTCATGGCCTCGTCGAGGTAGTAGCGGGAGGTGACCTGACGGGCGTGGTCGTCAGGGATGCAGTCGTGCATGAGGTCCCACAGGGTCGACATGCGGCCACGCTACGGAGGCGGCGTGCCACGGGCCACATCCGGACGGGGGGTCGGCGCGGCCGTCATCCCTTGGGACGAACGGGACGGCGCGGACGGCTGCGTGAGCCGGCCGATGCCGGACAGGTCACGGACGGTCACGCTGTTGCGGTCGGCGACCGTCCGGCCGAGCGCGTGGTGGGGCCACAGTCCTCCGGCCTGCCGCCGGCTGCGCTCGTTCCACTCCAGGGCCTCGGGTGGGCGGGCCCGGAAGAAGTTGAGGGCGTAGCCGCCGGAGTGGATCCGCAGCAGGACGAACCCGCCGGGGTACTCCTTGGCGGCGCCGACCTCCTGGAGGGTCACCTGCGGGGCGTGGGGCACCTGGGACCGTTTGTTGCGGTGGGTGTGTCCGGCGTGGTGGAGGAAGACTCCCGGAGCGGCGGCGTAGGCCCGCAGGATCGCCCGTGCCTGGCTGCGGCCGAGGCGCTGTCCGGGGCCGACCGGGAAGAGGGCGTCCCGGACGGTGAGCGGGTGGTGTCCGAAGACCACCGTGGGCCGGTCCCGGTCGGCCCGCAGGCGGCGGCCGAACCAGGACAGCTGCTCGGGCCCGAGGCCGCCCGCGTCGCCGCCGTTGCCCTGTTTGTCGTAGGTGTCGAGCCCGATGATCCGCAGTCCGCCCACGTCGTGTTCGAAGAAGCCGGGGCCGTCCGGTGCGCCGAAGGCACGGTGGAAGCCGGCGGCTGCTTCGGCGCCGCGGTCGTGGTTGCCGCGGACCACGAAGTAGTCCCGCCGGTGGGTGCCGAAGCCGTCCAGGATCGCCCGGGCCGCCGCCAGGTCGTGCGGCCGGCCGCCGGCCGAGATGTCCCCGGCGGCCAGCAGCAGCTGGGCGCCGCGGCCGCGGGCCTCGTCCACCACGGCGCGGCTCATCAGCTCCGGGTAGGCGGTGAGTCCGGGCTGCTGGGCCACTCCGCCGAGGAAGGGCACGCCGGCCACCAGACCGGCGACGGTCTCGCCGATGTGCAGGTCGTTGCAGAGGGCGACGGAGAGCAGGTGGCGGCCGGGCGGGGGCTGCGGGGTGGTGAAGGAGTAGGGGCCGCCGGGCGTGCCTAGGCCGTGGAGTGAGGTGCCGGCCGCGTTGCCGCGCACCAGGTGCAGTGCGGTGGGCGTGGCGGCCACGCCCCGGGAGCGGGCCTGGTAGTAGTACGTCCGGCCCGGTTCCAGGCCGGTGAGTTCGACGTGGTGGTGGGCGGTGGGACGGTCCTCGCCCGCCGTGCGGTCCAGGCGGCCGGGACGGGTGCCGTAGACGACCTCGCCCTCCGTGACGGCCGGCAGCGGGCGGCCGGTGCCGTCGTCGGTGCCGGGCTGGGCGGTGTGCCAGGTGAGGACGGCGCGGTCCTCGGTGAGGGTGACCAGTTCCAGGTGGACGGCGGCCGGGGAGCGGGCGTGGCGGGGTGCGGGGGCGGTGACTGACCTGAGCAGGGCGGGCGCGAGCAGGAGACCGGAGCGGAGCATCTCGCGGGGGCCTGGGATGCCCGCGAGTGCGCCGAGGGGGACGGGGAGGCAGCAGCGCATGTCTGCTAGGTGCTCACCACCGGTGAACGGCGGAGGTGGCGCCGGAGGCCGCGCGGGGTGGGGAACCGGACGTCTTGGGGCATCAGGTGGCCTCGCCGAACCGCTGCCGCAGTTCCCGTTTGAGGATCTTCCCGCTGGCGTTGCGGGGCAGCGCCTCCACGAACAGCACGCGCTTGGGCGCCTTGAAGGCGGGGATCCGCTCCCGCACGTGGGCGATCAGGTCGGCCTCGGCGATCTCGCCGCGGGCCACGACGACCGCGGTGACGGCCTCGATCCACCGTGCGTCGGGCAGGCCGATCACGGCGGCCTCGGCGACCGACTCGTGGGTGTAGAGGGCGTCCTCGACCTGCCGTGAGGCGACCAGTACGCCACCGGAGTTGATGACGTCCTTCACCCGGTCGACGATGGTGAAGTAGCCGTGGGCGTCGCGCACCGCGAGGTCGCCGGAGTGGAACCAGCCGTCCCGGAAGGCCTCCTGGGTCTCCTCCGGCTTCTCCCAGTACCCCTCGCACAGCTGCGGTGACCGGTAGACGATCTCGCCGGGAGTGCCGTCGGGCACGTCCTCGCCGTCCTCGCCGACCACCCGGGCCTCCACGAACAGCACGGTGCGGCCGCAGGAGTCCAGCCGCCCCTTGTGCTCCTCTGGTGCCAGGACGGTGGCCAGCGGCCCGATCTCGCTCTGCCCGAAGCAGTTGAACAGGGCCAGGTGCGGCAGGCGTTCACGCAGCCGTTCCAGGACCGGCACCGGCATGACCGACGCACCGTAGTAGGCCTTGCGCAGTCCGCCGAGGTCGCGTGAGCCGAAGTCGGGCCGGTTCGCGAGGCCGATCCACACAGTGGGCGGCGCGAAGAGGCTGTCCACGCGTCCGGTCTCGATCAGGTCGAAGAGGGTGTCGCCGTCCGGGCCGTCCAGGACGACGTTGGTGGCGCCGACCGCGAGGTAGGGCAGCAGGAAGACGTGCATCTGGGCGGAGTGGTAGAGGGGCAGCGCGTGGGCGGGCCGGTCGCCCGCGCTCAGGTCGAGGGCGGCGATCGCGCTCAGGTACTCGTGCACCAGGGCCCGGTGGGTCATCATCGCGCCCTTGGGCAGTGCGGTGGTCCCCGAGGTGTAGAGCAGTTGCACCAGGTCCTCGGTGCGGGGTTCGGGGCCGTCGTACGGCGGCGCGTCCGCGAGCCGGTCCAGGAGCGAGCCGTCGGTGTCCCGCAGCGGCAGGACCCGCACCGCGCCGGGGAGCCGGCCGGCGAGGCCGGGGTCGGCGAGCGCCAGGGAACTGCCCGACTGGCCGATGAGGTAGGCGAGGTCGTCGCCGGTCAGGTTCTGGTTGACGGGCACGTGCACGAGGCCGGCCCGGGCGCAGGCGAGGAACGCGATCAGGTAGGCGTCGGAGTTGTGTCCGTAGGCGGCGACCCGGTCGCCCCGGTTCAGGCCCTGGCCGAGCAGGACGTTCGCCGCCCGGGAGACGGCGTCGTCGAGTTCCTGGTAGGTCCACCGGCGGTCGCCGTACTCCAGCGCCACCCGTGCGGGGGTGCGCCGGGCGCTGCGGCGCAGCACCCCGTCGACCGTGCTGCCCTGTCCGTGCGTCATGACCCTTGATCCTCGGTCCGTCGCCGGGAGAGGTCAAGCGCCGCGGCACCGGGTCCGCGCGCGGCCTGATCCGACGGCTTCGTCCCGGTCGGCGTCCCGTGCCACAGAAGTCGTCCGGGCCCGGCGGATTCTGCTTCCGCGTGCTTCCGTGCGCCCCTTTGGAGAAGGGTTTCGGAAGACCACGGAACGAGGAACCTGGGCAGGAGTTGTCTCGGGCGCTCAACCCGAAGCAGGTTCAGTCGCATTCACGTGAGGCACCGGGCAGGAGGTTTTCATGAACCGCGCTGCGCCTGAGCACAAACGGACATGGACAGCAGGTACTGCTCCCGGCATATTCCCTCTCCTCGGTCACGGTATCGCCTTCTACCGTCGACCGCTGGCGTTTTTGAATTCTTTACCGGCACACGGAGATCTGGTCGAGTTACGCCTCGGTCCGCAGCGCGCCTGGATGGTGTGCCACCCGGAACTGACGCACGAGATGCTCATGGATCCGCACACCTTCGACAAAGGCGGCCCGCTCTACGACCGGCTCGGGAAACTGATGGGCGACGGTCTGGTCACCTGCGGCCAGCCGGACCACCGGGACCAGCGCCGGCTGCTGCAACCGGCCTTCCGCTCCTCCCGGATCGCCGCCCACACGGACCTCGTCACCGAGGAGGCGGCGGCGGTGTGCGAGGAATGGCGGCCCGGCGGGACCGTGGCGGTCACCGAGGCGATGACGACCCTCACCACCCGGGTGATCAGCCGGGTCCTGTTCTCCGACTCCCTGGACGACCGGACGACCGCCGAGGTGCGGGACTGCCTCGCGGCCGTCGTCCGCGGCCTGTTCCTGCGCACGGTCGTCCCGATCGACGTCCTCTTCCGCCTCCCGACACCCGCCAACCGCCGCTACCGGCGGGCGCTGGCCCGCCTGCACGCGATCATCGACACGGCGATCGCGCGGCGCGGGCCGCACACCGGACACGACGACGTGCTCGGCACGCTGCTGGCGGCCGCCCGCGACGAGGGGCGGCCGACGCCGGTCACCGCCCAGGAGATCCACGACCACCTGATCACCCTCCTGCTCACCGGCGCCGAGACCTCCGCGCTGGCGCTGGCCGCGGCCTTCGGGCTGCTGGCCCGCAGCCCGCGGGCGGAGCGCCGGCTGCACGCGGAACTCGACGCCGTCCTCCCCGGCGGCCGCCGTCCCGGCCCCGACGACCTGCCGCACCTCGTGTACACCCGGTGCGTCGTCTCCGAGACGCTGCGCCACTCCTCGCCCGGCTGGCTCTTCACCCGGGTCACCACCCGGGAGACGGAACTCGCCGGCCGCCGGCTGCCCGCGGGTGCCACCGTCCTCTACAGCCCCTACCTGCTGCACCACGATCCGTCGTGGTTCCCCGACCCCGAGCGCTTCGACCCGGACCGCTGGCTGCCGGGGCGGCCCACGGCCTCGCAGCGCCGCGCGACCATCCCGTTCTCCGCGGGCAACCGCAAGTGCCTGGGCGACGAGTTCGCCATGGCGGAGATCACCCTGGCCCTCGCCACCATCGCCGGCCGCCGGCGCCTGCGCCATCTGCCCGGCGCCGCCGAACGGGCACCCCGCCCCGCGATCACGCTGGGCCCGCGCTCCCTCGTCATGACCTACGAGGCCCGCTCCCACCGACGGCCGGACACCGCGCCCGGGGCCGGTGCCGCCCCGCGCGTCCCCGACTCCCGAACGGCAGGTGATCACGTTGTCGGCAATCCATGAGGACATCACGGCCGGTGTCCTGGCCGACCCCCCGGCCGCCAATCTCCGGGACCTGATCGACACCCACCTCCACATGCCCTTCCCCTTCGGGCGCAACCCGCACGAGGCCGAGGCCGCGGCCGCCGTGGACACCTGGCTGAGCGCGTGGGGCCTGGCCGGCGAGCCGGGCGTGGCGGCGATGATCGCCCGCACCCGGCCCGCCCAGCTCGCCTCCTACAACGGTCCCGCCATGGACGCCGGGCTGCTGCGGATCGTGGCCCTCCAGATCGCCTACCAGTTCGTCTTCGACGACCGTGCCGAGGAGGTCGGCGGCGGCTCACCGGGCGGGCTGGTGCCCATGCTGTGCGAGAGCGTCGCGGTGCTGCGGGACGACCGGCCGCCCGCCACCCCGCTCGGCGCGGCCCTGGCCGACCTGTACCGGCAGGTCCGGGAGCGGTGCACCCCCGGGCAGGCCGCGCGATGGTCCTGGGCCGGCCGCGAATACGTGCACGGCCTGCTCTACGAAGCGGTGGCGCAGGCTCAGCCCCGTTTCGTGGGGACCGGCGACTGCACCTCCATCCGGTCGCTGACCGCGGGCGTCGAGCCGTTCTACCCGCTGTGCGAGGCGGCACAGCCAAACGAGCTGTCCGCCGCCGAACTCCACCACCCCGCCGTGCAGCGGCTGCGCCGGCTGTCGGCCGACGCGGCGGTGTGGATCCCCGACCTGTTCTCCGCGGTGAAGGAGCAGCGCTCCGGCGGCCTGATCAACCTGGCCCTGGCCCACCAGCGCGCGCACCGCTGCTCCCTGCAGACCGCCGTCCTGCTGGCCGTCCGTCAGATCAACGCGACGATCGAGGAGTTCCAGCGCCTGTACGCCGAGGTGGAGCCGGAGCTGAGCCCCGCGGGCATCGGCTACGTGGAGGGCATGATCGGCTGGATCCGCGGCTGTTACCACTGGTCCAGGACCGTGCCGCGGTACGCGGACACGGTGTCGGTGCCGGCCGTCGCACAGGCACCCTGACGCGCCCGCCGTCGGCGCCGCCGGGGCCCGGCCATCGGAGCCCTATACCCGAAGATCGGACATTATCCCGCCCGCTGCCCATGATTCACCCTAAGGTGCCCAATCCGGTCGGCCCTACCTGCTCTGGGCGTACGCTCGGCTCCCCCGGGCCGAACGACAGAAAGCGATACGGCACATGGCGACGGAGCAGCGCCAACCGATCACCGACAGAGGGAGGTTGATCGAACGCCAGCGGGAACTGGACGCCCTCGATGCCGCGTTCCGCGAGCTCCGGGGCAGTGCGGACGGTGCGCCGCGTGTGCGGCGCAGGGGGATGCTCGCCCTGACCGGCCGGGCGGGGCTCGGCAAGACGGCGCTCGTCACGGAGGCCCGCGCCCGGGCCGCGGCGTCCGGTCTCACCGTGCTGTCGGGCCGGGGCGGCGAGTCGGAACAGGGTTCGGCGTTCCGCGTCGTACGGCAGCTCATGCAGCCCCCGCTGGCGCGGATGGACGAAGCGCAGCTGCACGCGTTCCTCGGCAGCTGGTACGACGTCGTCGCCGCCGTGCTCGGCCTGGAGGCGCGCGGGGCGGTGCCGGCGCCGGACCCGACCGGGGTGCGCGAGGGCCTGGACTGGGTCATGACGCGACTGACGGTGCAGCAGGCGCCCGTCGTCCTGCTGCTGGACGACCTGCACTGGGCGGACACCGAGTCCCTGGCCTGGCTCGCCTCCTTCGCCGCGCGCGTCGAGGACCTGCCGCTGCTGATCGTGGTCGCCTACCGGCCCGACGAACTGCCGCCCGAGGCGCTCGGACTCCGTGCCCTCCTCGCGGACCACGGGGAGCGGCCGCACGGTCTGGCGCCCCTGACCGCCGACGGTGTGGCGCAGATCGTCAGGAACGAGATCGGCGAGACGGCCGAGGACCGGTTCTGCAAGGAGTGCTGGCTGGCCACCGGCGGGAGCCCCTTCGAAGCGGTGGAGCTGGCCATCGGGCTCGCCGAGCGGAACCTCGGCGGCACGGGCGACGACCTGCCGACGATGCGGGAACTCGCCGCGGCGATCAAGGGTCCGGGACTGATCGCACGGCTGGAGCGGCTCGGTACCGCGACCGTGCGCTTCGCGCACACCGCGGCCGTGCTGGGGTCGCCCTTCTCGCCCCGGCTCGCCGCCGCCATCGCGGTGCTCGGCGAGCAGGCCGCCACCGAGGCGGTCCGCAAGCTGCGCGCGGCCCGGATCCTGGCGGAGGGCCACGGCCCCGAGGGCGAGCTGGAGTTCGTGCATCCGCTGATCGCCACGACGATCTACCAGTCGATCGGCACGGACTTCCGGGCCGGACTGCACGACGCCGCCGCGCAGGCGGTCCTGGCGGCCGGGTACGACGCCGCCACCGCGGCCCGCCATCTGCTGGAGGTGCCCTGCGACGGCAGCACCGAGACGGTCGAGTGCCTGCGCGAGGCCGCCCGCGCGTACCTGCGCGCGGGAGCCACCGAGGCGGCCGGGCGGCTGCTGACCCGCGCGCTGCAGGAGCCGCCGCGTCCCCGTGACCGGGCCGCGATCCTGCACGAACTGGCCTGCGCCACCTTCCTGGTCGAGCCCACGGCCACCGTGCGGCATCTGCGGCAGGCGCTGGCGGAACCCGACGTCGATCCCGATCTGCGCGCCTCCGTCGTCTTCCGGCTGACCCAGGCGCTGGCCCACACCGACCAGATGGCGGAGGCGGAGCGGGTCGCCACCGAGGAGGCGCGGCAGGCCCCGAATCCCCGCGTCAAACTGCGCATGCAGGCCGACCAGTTCGTCTGGGGCATGTTCCGCACCGACGACCGGGACTCGCCGTCGCGCTCCCGCACGCTGGCACGGCTGGCCGGGAAACTGCCCGGCCGACGCCTGGAGGAGCGGTACATCCTGGGCCTGCGGGCCTGGGACGCGGTCATGCGGGGCGAACCGCGGCGGACCGCGCTCGGGTACGCCGAGCGGGCCCTGCGCGGCGGCATGAGCTGGACCGACGAGAACCGGGGCTTCGAGGTGCCCGCCTCGGTCGCGCTGGTCTTCATGTACGGCGACCGGCCGCGCCGGGCCGAGGAGTTGTTCGGCACGGGGATCGCCGAGTGCGCGGCCAAGGGGTGGTGCGGCTCCCATCTGGCCCTCGGGCACACCCTCGCCGGCTACATCCGCTACCGGCGCGGCTGCCTCGCCGAGGCCGAGGACCTCGAACTGCGGGGGCTGCGGATCGCGGACCGGGTCGAAGGGGCGGTGCCCGCCCAGTGGTTCGCCGTCGGCATCCTGATCCAGACGCTGCTGGCGCGCGGCCGGGTGGGCGACGCCCGTGCGCTCGCCGACCGGCACCACTTCGGCGATACGGCACCGAACGCCGTCATCTATCCCGACCCGCGCACCGTGTACGCGGAACTGCTGCTGGCGGAGGGACGGCACGCCGAGGCGGCGCCGCTGCTGTCCGCGGTCGGGGAGTGGCTGGACGGGCGGGCCTGGCGCAACCCCTCCTGGTGCCCGTGGCAGCTGCGGCTGGCCTCCGCGCTGGCCCCGGCCGCCCCGCGGGAGGCGGTCGGGCACGCCCGCGAAGCCGTGCGGCGGGCCCGGGAGTTCGGTGCCGCCTCCACCGTCGGCCAGGCCCTGCACACCCTCGCCGAGGTGACCGGCGGTCCCGCGGCCGTCGATCTGTACGCGGAGGCCGTGGCCCACCTGGAGCAGTCGCCCGCCGCCTACGAACTGGCCCGTGCCCAGGTCGGTCACGGTGCCGCGCTGTCCCGTGCCGGGCGCGTGCAGGAGGCCGCGGACCGGCTCTACGAGGGTCTGGAGGGCGCCGTGCACTGCGGTGCCGAGGCGCTCGCCGCCCGCGCCAGGGGTGAGCTGTCGGCGGCCGGGCTGCGTCCGCTGCCGCTGCGCTACCCGCAGGCGGACGCGCTGACCGCCCAGGAGCACAGGACCGCCGAACTGACCGTGCGGGGCCAGCCGGTGGCCGTGGTCGCCAAGGAACTGCACCTGACCGAGCAGGGCGTACGGCAGTTGCTGTCCCGCGTCTACCGCAAGATCGGCACCGACGCCTCCGGTCTCGCCGAGTTCCTGGACGACCGTCCGCACGGAATGGTCTGACACCGCCGCCCGGCGTCACACCTGGCGGGTGCGGCCCTCCCAGTACGGGTCGCGCAGCCGTCGTTTGTACAGCTTGCCGTTGGGGTCGCGGGGCATCTCGGTGATGAAGTCGACGGTCCTGGGCCGCTTGTAGCCGGCGAGGCGTTCCGCGCAGTGGGCGAGCAGGGCGGCGGCGAGGGCGGGACCGGGTTCCTGTCCGGGCGCGGGTTCGACGACGGCCTTGACCTCCTCGCCCCAGTCGTCGTGCGGGATGCCGAAGGCGGCGGCGTCGGCGACGGCGGGGTGGGACAGGAGCGCGGACTCGATCTCGGCGGGGTAGATGTTGACCCCGCCGGAGATGATCATGTCGATCTTGCGGTCGCGCAGGAAGAGGTAGCCGTCCGCGTCGAGGTAGCCGAGGTCGCCGACGGTGAAGAAGTCGCCGATCCGGTTCTTCGCCGTCTTGGCCACGTCCTTGTGGTAGGAGAAGCCGCCGGTGTTCATCTTCATGTAGACGGTGCCGAGTTCACCGGGTGGCAGCCGGTTGCCGTCGTCGTCGAAGACCGCGAGTTCGCTGATCGGCCAGGCCTTGCCGACCGTGCCGGGCTTCTTCAGCCAGTCCTCGGCGGTGGCGAAGGCGCCGCCGCCCTCGCTGGCCGCGTAGTACTCCTCGACGCTGGGCCCCCACCAGTCGAGCATCGCCCGTTTGACGTGGTCCGGGCAGGGCGCGGCGCCGTGGATGGCGTGCCGCATGGAGGAGACGTCGTAGCGGGCGCGCACCGGTGCGGGCAGGGCGAGCAGGCGGTGGAACTGGGTGGGGACCATGTGGGTGTGGGTGCAGTGGTGCGCGTCGATCAGGCGGAGCATTTCCTCGGGCGTCCACTTGTCCATGAGGACCAGGCGGTGGCCGATGTGCAGGGACGCTCCCGCGAACTGCAGGACGGCCGTGTGGTAGAGCGGCGAGCAGACCAGGTGGACGTCGTCGCCGAAGGGCCTGATCCCGAAGATGCCGAGGAAGCCCCCGAGGTAGGCCTCCTCGGGGAGCCTGCCGGGCAGCGGGCGGCGGATGCCGCGGGGGCGGCCCGTGGTGCCGGAGGTGTAGTTCATGACCCAGCCGAGTTCGCGGTCGGCCGGCGCCGACTCGGGCTGCCGGTCGAGGAGTTCGGCGTACGGCCGGAAGCCCTCGATCTCGCCGACCGCGTACCGGTGGGTGGCCGGCAGGCCGGCCTCGTCGGCGGCCTGGCGGACGGCGCCGGCGAAGCGTTCGTGGGCGAGCAGCACCTTGGCGCCGGAGTCGGAGACGATCCAGGCGATCTCGGGGCCGACGAAGTGGTGGTTGACGGGCACGAGGTAGAGACCGGCCTGGCTGGCGGCCAGGTAGGCGGCGAAGAACTCGGGTCCGTTGGGCAGGACGGCCGCGAAGGCGTCGCCGCGTTCCAGGCCCGCGGCGCGCAGTCCGTGGACGAGGCGGTTGGCGGCGGCGTGCAGGCGGCCGGCGGTCCATTCCTCGCCGTCGGGTGCGACGAGCACCGTGCGGTCGGGCTCGGCTGCGGCCTGGGCCCAGAATCCGGCGGGGGGCGTGCTGGTCACGTGGCGCTCCTTCCGGCGATGCGGTTGATGCGGTCGACGGCCCGTTCGAAGCCTCGGGTGAGGTCGTCGAAGACGGCCTGGACGCTGCGTTCGTCGGTCATACGGCCGACGATCTGGCCGACCGGGGTGCCCAGCAGGGGTTCGACCTCGTACTTCTGGATGCGGGAGACGGCCTCGGCGACCAGCAGGCCCTGCAGCGGCATCGGGAGGGTGCCGGGACCGTTCGGGTCGTCCCAGGCGTCGGTCCACTCGGTGCGCAGCTGGCGGGCCGGTTTCCCGGTCAGGGCGCGGGAGCGGACCGTGTCGCCGGAGCCGGCGGCGAGCAGTTTGCGGGTCACGGCGGGCGAGGAGAGGTCGGCCTCGGTGACGGTCAGCCACACGGAACCCAGCCAGACGCCCTGGGCGCCGAGGCTCAGGGCCGCCGCCACCTGCGGGCCGCTGCCGATGCCGCCCGCCGCGAGCACGGGCAGCGGGGCCACGGCGTCCACGACCTCGGGGGTGAGCACCATGGTGGCGATCTCGCCGGTGTGGCCGCCGGCCTCGTAGCCCTGTGCCACGACGACGTCGATGCCGGCGTCCCGGTGCTTGACGGCGTGCCGGGCGCTGCCGGCGAGCGCGGCGACCAGGACGTCCTGGTCGTGGGCGCGTGCGATGACGTCGGCGGGCGGGGAGCCGAGGGCGTTGGCGAGCAGCCGGATCGGATAGTCGAAGGCGACGTCGAGCTGGGTGCGGGCGACCTGTTCCATCCAGCCGGTGATCCGCCATCCGGAGGCCTCGCCCTCGGCCAGCTCGGGCACCCCGTACGCGGCGAGGGTGTCGCGCACGAACTGCCGGTGCCCGTCCGGGATCATCGCCTCGACCTCGGCCTCGGTGACGCCGTCCACCTTCTTGGCCGGCATCACGACGTCGAGCCCGTACGGCGTGCCGCCGGCGTGCTTCTCGATCCAGTCGAGGTCGCGTTTGAGGTCGTCGGGTGCGGTGTAGCGGACCGCGCCGAGCACGCCGAAGCCGCCGGCGCGGCTGATGGCCGCGGCGACGGCCGGGAAGGGCGTGAAGCCGAAGACGGCGTGCTCGACTCCGAGGGTCTTGCTCAGCTCCGTCTGCATGGGCGCAGGATGCCGCAGTCGTCCGGCCGACGGAAGAGCTTTTCTGATGCTCCGTCAGATTTCTGCGGCACCGGTTCGCGCGCGGCCCGCCGACCGCGGCGGGGCGGCCGTCACTCCCCCTTCAGCACCGCCATCGCCGCGTTGTGCCCGGGCACCCCGCTCACCCCTCCGCCGCGCACCGCGCCCGCCCCGCACAGCAGGACGTTGGCGTGCCGGGTCTCCACGCCCCAGCGGCCCGCGCCGTCCTGCGCGTAGGGCCAGGACAGGTCGCGGTGGAAGATGTTGCCGCCGGGCAGGCGCAGGTCGCGTTCGAGGTCCAGGGGGGTCTTGGCCTCGATGCAGGGGCGGCCGTCGGCGTCCAGCGCGAGGCAGTCGACGAGGGGTTCGGCGAGGTGGGCGTCGAGCTGGGCGACGGTGGCCTTGAGGAGTTGCGCGCGCACGGCGTTGTTGTCGGCGTCGAAGAGGCGGGCGGGGGTGTGCAGGCCGAAGAGGGTGAGGGTCTGGTAGCCGCGCTCGACCAGGTCACGGCCGAGGATCGTCGGGTCGGTCAGGGAGTGGCAGTAGATCTCCGAGGGCGGCGCGGACGGGAGGCGGCCGGCCGCGGCCTCGGCGTGGGCGGCGGCCAGCTGTCCGTAGCCCTCGGCGACGTGGAAGGTGCCGGAGAACGCCTCGCGCGGGTCGACGGCGGTGTCGCGCAGCCGGGGCAGCCGCTTCAGCAGCATGTTCACCTTGAGCTGGGCGCCCTCGGCGGGCTCCGGGGCCGGATCGCCGGTCAGCGCGGCGAGTTCCTGGGGGGAGGCGTTGACCAGGACGTTCCGGGCGCCGACGGTGCCTTCGCCGTCGGCGGTGCGGTAGGCGACCTCGGCGGTGCGGCCGTCCGTCTCGATCCGTACCGCCTCGTGCCCGGTGGCGAGCACCGCGCCCGCCGCGCGTGCGGCAGCGGCCAGCGCGTCGGTGAGGGCGCCCATGCCGCCGACCGGCACGTCCCAGGCGCCGGTGCCGCCGCCGATGACGTGGTAGAGGAAGCAGCGGTTCTGCCGCAGGGACGGGTCGTGGGCGTCGGCGAAAGTGCCGATCAGAGCGTCCGTGAGGACGACCCCGCGGACCAGGTCGTCGGTGAAGTTCTCCTCGATGGCGACGCCGATCGGTTCCTCGAACAGAGCGCGCCAGGCCGCCTCGTCGTCGATCCGGCGGCGCAGTTCCTCGCGCGTGGGCAACGGCTCGGTGAGCGTCGGGAAGACGCGCTCGGCGACCCGGCCGGTCATGCCGTAGAACCGCTGCCAGGCCTGGTACTCCTCCTTGCCGCCGGTCAGCCGTTCGAACGCCTCGCGAATACGGCGTTCGCCGCCGCCGACGAGCAGTCCGGTGGGCCGGCCGCCCCGCTCCACGGGCGTGTACGAGGAGATGGTGCGGCCGCGGACCCGGAAGTTCAGGCCCAGATCACGGACGATCTTCCTCGGCAGCAGGCTGACCAGGTAGGAGTAGCGCGACAGCCGTGCGTCGACACCGGCGAAGGGGCGGGTGGAGACGGCCGCGCCCCCGGTGCGGGCCAGCCGCTCCAGCACCAGTACGCTGCGCCCGGCCCGGGCCAGGTAGGCCGCCGCGACCAGGCCGTTGTGGCCACCGCCGACGATGACGGTGTCGTAGGTCCGGGATGTTTCGGAGGCAGGGGGCATGCTTCTTCGTAACACACGATGATCTAGTCAGGTAAGAGGCGTGCCGGATCGCCGCACGGGGAGGGCCGTTCGGACAGCGCCGGTGGTGTGCGGACGGCCGCGCCCGCCCGGCGGAGCGCACACCGGGGGCGCCGCGCGCCGTCGGGGCGGGTCACATCTGTCCGCTCGGAGCCCGCTGTTGCCTCAGGACCGCGACCCTGCGGTACAGCTCCGCGGCCTCCTCGCCCCGGCCCAGCCGCTCCAGGCAGTGCGCCTCGTCGTTCCTGCCGGCGAGGGTGTCCGGATGGTCCGGGCCGAGGGCGTGCTCGCGGGCGCCGGCGACGTACCGGTACTCCGCCAGCGCGTCCGCCCACCGGCCCAGCCAGCCCAGGCCGACGGCGACCTCCCGCCGGCTGACCAGGGTGTCGGGGTGGTCGGGGCCGAGGACCCGGGCGCGGGCGGCGCACACCTCCCGGGACTCCGCGAGGGCCTCCGCCCAGCGGGCGAGGCGGCCCAGGTTGACGCCGAGGCCGTGGCGGGCCCGGAGCGTCTCGGGGTGGTCGGGGCCCTGGACGCGGGTGCGGTCCTCGATCAAGGCCCGGTAGAGGGCGAGCGCGTCGGCGCAGCGCCCCAGGCGGCCGAGGCTGATCCCCACCTCGTAGCGGGCGGCGAAGGTGTCGGGGTGGTCGGGGCCGAGGGTCAGCGCGCGTGCCTCGGCGACCTCGCGGTAGGCCGCCAGGGCTTCCTCCCAGCACTCCAACCGGCCGAGCGCGTAGGCGACTTCGTAGCGGGTGACCAGGGTGTCGGGGTGCTGCGGGCCGAGCACGCGGGCACGGGCGAGCGCCACGTCGTGGGCCATGCGGTACGAGTCCTCGAGTCTGCCCAGCCGGCTGAGGTTGAAGGCGAGGTTGTGCCGGCAGCGCAGGGTGTCGGGATGGTCGGGGCCCATCAGCCGCCGCCGGTCGGCGAGTACGGCGGTGTACGCCTGGTGGGCCTCGACGTGTCGGCCCAACTGGCCGAGCACGTAGGCCGTTTCCTGGCGGGCGGCGAGGGTGTCGGGGTGGTCGGCGCCGAGTGCGCGCTCCCGGGCCCTGGCGACCTCGGTGTACTCGCGCAGGGCGTCGGCCGCGCGGCCGGTGCGGCTCAGGGCGAAGGCGATCTCGTAGCGGCTGGCGAGGGTGTCCGGGTGGCCGGGGCCGAGGAGGCGGGCGCGTGCGGCGGCGACCGCCCGGTGCGCCTGACCGGCCTCGGCCCAGCGGCCGAGCCGTCCGAGGCCGAGTCCGGCCCGGTGGCGGCCGGCCAGGGCGGTGACGGCCCGCGGATCGGGGACGGCGGGCGCGAGGAGGGGTTCGGTGGCGCGGGTGGTCCACTCCTGGGTGAGCCCGGCCGCGGGGTCGGGCGGGGTGGTGCGCGGACCGGTGCCGGTCGCCTTGGGACCGGTGGTCATGGACCGGGTCCAGGACGGCGGCCGGGGCTCGCGCGGCGCCGGGGACCGGAACCGGGGCCGCGCGCCGACGACGGTCGGGACGTACTCGGGCGCCGCCCGCCCCGCGCTGATCCGCCGGCCCAGTTCCCGGGCGTCGAAGGGACGTTGCTCGGGCCGTTTGGCCAGCAGGTCCAGGACCAGTTCCTCGAACCAGCCCGGCAGGTCGGCGCGGTGGGTGCGCGGCGGGGCGGGCGGGGTGTCGCGGTGGCCGATGAGGACCGCCCAGGCGTCGGCGAGGTCGAACGGCGGCGCCCCGGTGGCGATCTCATACAGCACGCAGCCCAGGGAGTACAGGTCGCTGCGCCGGTCGACCTCGGCCCCGCCGATCTGTTCCGGCGACATGTAGTGCGGGGTGCCCATGGCGATGCCGGTGCCGGTCAGCCGGGAGGTGAGCCCGATGTCGTGGCCGAGGCGGGCGATGCCGAAGTCGCACAGCTTCACCGTGCCGTCGGTGAGCATCATGATGTTGGCGGGTTTCAGGTCCCGGTGCACGATGCCCTGCCCGTGGGTGTGGGCGAGGGCGGCGGCGACCTGCTCGGCGATGTCGACGACGTCGCCGACGGGCAGCGGACGGTGCCCGTTGTCCGCCATGAGCCGGCTCAGGTCGCGGCCGTCCAGCAGCTCCATGACGAGGTAGAGGACACCGTCGTACTCACCGAAGTCGTGCACGACGGTCACTCCGCGGTGGGAGAGGGCGGCGGCCACCCGCGCCTCACGGCGGAACCGTTCCCGCAGGACGTCGGCGAAGGCCTGGTCGTGGTGCGGGCCCGGCGGTGTGAGGCACTTGACGGCGACCTGCCGTCCGAGGGACTCGTCGCGGGCCCGCCACACCTCGCCCATCCCGCCCCGGCCGATCAGGTCGAGCAGCCGGTACCGCCCGTGGACCAGCCTGGTGTCAGCCATCGCGCGCCGCCGCCCCCCGTCGTACAGCTCCGCCCTCCCCCGGGGTCGCCGTCACGGTGCGGCCGCGCCGAACCGGCCCGTTCCGTGACCCACTCCCCCGGTCGCCCAGTATGGCGGCCTAACGCCCGATTTTGTACGGTGCCGGGCGCGCGTGCGGGCCGAGCCTCGCCATCGCGCGCAGGATGTGTTTGGGCGGGAGTTGCCAGCGCAGACGTGCGGGAACACAGCGCAGCAGGGTGCCGGTGGCGCGCAGCCGCCGGGTCACGACGGCGGGCTCGGGGGCCGGTCTGCCGTACAGCTCGTGGGCGTACGGCGGCAGGGAGGCGTACGCCAGGTGGGCCACGCGCCGCCACAGCACCTCGCGCGCCGGTATCAGGAGCGGGTGGGCCGGAGGGCGGAGCAGGAAGTCGTCCACCGCGCGTGCGTCCGCTCCGGCGGCGAGCAGCGGCCGCACCTCGCGGAAGTAGGCCGCCATGGACGCCCGGTCGCCGGGTACGGCCGCGGGGTCCAGGCCCACCAGGCGGGCGCTGATCCGGTGCTCGGCGAGGTAGCGGTCGGCCTGGGCGCCGGTGAGCGGGAACCCGGAGCGGCGCAGGACGTGCAGGTACGAGTCGATCTCGGCGCAGTGCACCCACAGCAGCAGGTCCGGGTCGTCCACGCCGTACCGTTCGCCGGTGTCCGGGTCGGTGGCGCCGAGCATGCCGTGGATCCTGCGCACCCGGGCCCCGGCCCGCTCGGCGGCCTCCGTGGTGCCGTAGGTGGTGGTGCCGACGAAGGACGCGGTCCGCATCAGCCGGCCCCAGGCGTCCTTGCGGAAGTCGGAGTTCTCCATCACTCCGCGCACCGCGCGCGGGTGCAGGGCCTGGAGGTAGAGCGCGCGGATCCCGGCGATCCACATCATCGGGTCGCCGTGCGCCTGCCAGGTCACGGAGTCCGGCGTGAACAGCCCGGGATCGCCCGCCATGACCGCAGACTAACGCCGGACCCTCGGCATCCCCAGTCCGATCCACGAGATGATCTCGCGCTGGATCTCGTTGTTGCCGCCGCCGAAGGTGAAGATGACCGCCGAGCGGTAGCCGCGTTCCAGTTCGCCGTGGAGGACCGCGCCGGCCGATCCCTCTTTCAGCGGGCCCGCCGCGGCGGCGATCTCCATCAGCCAGGCGTAGGCGTCGCGGCGGGCCTCGGAGCCGTAGACCTTGACGGCGGAGGCGTCCTGCGGGGTGAGGGTGCCGTCCTGGACGGCGGTCACCATCTGCCAGTTCAGCAGCTTCATGGCGTCCAGGCGGGTGTGGGTGCGGGCGAGGTTGCGGCGCACCCAGGGCAGGTCGACGACGCGGCGGCCGTCGGCGAGCTTGGTCTCCATGGCCCAGCGCTGGACGTCGTGCAGGGCGCGGATGGCCATGGTGCCGTGGGCGGCGAGGGTGACCCGTTCGTGGTTGAGCTGGTTGGTGATCAGCCGCCAGCCCTGGTTCTCCTCGCCGACCCGGCGGGAGACCGGGACCCGGATGTTCTCGTAGTAGCTGGCGGTGGTGTCGTGCGAGGCGAGGGTGTTGATCACGGTGCAGGAGTAGCCGGGGTCGGTGGTCGGCACCAGCAGCATGGTGATGCCCTTGTGCGGCGGCGCGGCGGGGTCGGTACGGGTGGCGAGCCAGACCCAGTCGGCGGTGTCGCCGTTGGTGGTCCAGATCTTCTGGCCGTCGACCACGTACTCGTCGCCGTCCCGCACGGCCCGGGTCTTCAGGGCGGCCAGGTCGGTGCCGGCGTCGGGTTCGCTGTAGCCGATGGCGAAGTCGATCTCGCCGGAGAGGATGCGGGGCAGGAAGTACGCCTTCTGCTCGTCGGTGCCATAGCGCATGATCGTCGGGCCGACGGTGTTCAGCGCCATCAGCGGGAGCGGGACGCCGGCCTGCGCGGCCTCGTCGAAGAAGATGAACTGTTCCATCGCGGTCAGGCCCCGGCCTCCGTACTCCTCCGGCCAGCCGACCCCGAGCCAGCCGTCGGTGCCGAGCCGGCGGACCGTCTCCCGGTAGAAGCGTTTTTGCGCGGCGGGGTCGGCGTAGCGGGCGTAGGCGTTGTCCGGCACCAGGCCGGCGAAGTAGGCGCGCAGTTCGGTGCGCAGCCGCTGCTGCTCGGGCGTGTGGTCGAGGTGCACGGCGCCTCCAGGCTCCCCACGGGCGGTCCTGACGGCGCACACCGTAGAACGTGTTCCAGAAATTGGGAATGGCGACGCGGGTACGGGCGGCGTGGCCGCGGCATGGGGGGAGGGGCGCGCCGGGGCCGGAGGCCCGGGGGGCGAGGGCCGGGGGGCGAGGGCCGGGGGGCCGGGGGCCGGGGGCCGGAGGCCAGGGGCTGGGGGCCGGGGGCCGGGACCGGGAGCCGCGGGCCGCGGCACACGGCACACGGCACACGGGACGGAGGCCCCCGGGGGCGAGGGCCATGGGGACCAGGGGCCGGGGGCCGCGGAACGCGGGACGGAGGCCCGGAGGCCAGGGGCCGGAGGCCGGGGGCCGGGGGCCCCGAGCCGGGCGGCGGTAGCCGCGGGCTTGCCAGAGGCCGGGGGCCGTGGGGCGGAGGCCAGGGGGCCGGAAGCCAGGAGCCAGGGGGCCGCGGGACGCAGGCCGTGGGGCGGAGGCCCGGGCGGCCGGAAGCCAGGAGCCGAGGGCCAGGGGCCGGGGCGGAGGGCCGCGGGACGCAGGCCGAGGGCCCCGAGCCGGGCGGCGGTAGGCCCTGGGCCGCGGGCGGTACGGTAGCGGGTCTTGGGCCGTGGGGCGCGAGTGGTACGGCGCCGGGCGGGATCCGGACCGGGGCCGGGGTCGGGGCGCGCTTCGCGGTAGCCTCTAGCCGTTCGGTCAACTGCGCAGGTCACGCGAGGAATCCCATGAGCCAGCCGGAGTACGGCGCCGACACCGCGGCACCGGCGGATGTGCACATGCCCGATTCGGTCGCGGCCGGGGCACTCAACCACGCGATCTTCCGGGTGGCCCGGCTGCACCGCATGCTGGCCGGTCAGCTGCTGCGCCGGGTGGGGCTGCACCCGGGTCAGGAGCTGGTCATGATGCAGCTGTGGGACCGCGGCCCGCAGCGGCAGACCGATCTGGTCCGGCTGCTCGGCTCCGACGCCGCCACCATGACCCGTACCGTCCGGCGGCTGGAGAACGCGGGCTTCGTGCGCCGCTTCCCCTGCGCCACCGACAAGCGGGTCACCATCATCGAGCCCACGGCGGCGAGCAACGCCCTGCGGGCCGAGGTGGAGCGGGTCTGGCTGGACCTGGAGGCCGGCGCCACCGAGGGCATGACCCCGGAGCGACAGGCGGAGGCCGTCGAGGTCCTCCGCCGCATCGAGGAGAACCTCGCCCGCGCCACGTCGCAGCAGACCTGAGCGGGCGCGGGACCCGCGACCGGGAAGGGGCCGCGCGGTCTCCGGCGTCCGGGCCGGGAGACCGTCGGCCCGTCGGAAGGGCCGTCAGCGCGCCGCCGCGAGGTCCTGGCGGCGGGCGGCGACGCGGTCCAGCAGGTACTGGAGGGCCAGGCAGCCCAGGCCCCACGCGGCGAGGGTCGCGACGGCGCCCGTGAGATGCGCGTCGTGGAAGTAGGCGGCGCCCCGCAGTCCGCGTACCGCCGCGGCCGGTGGCAGGACCGTGGCGAGCGGGGAGAGCCAGGCGGGCAGGAAGGTGGTCGGCAGAATGCCGCCCGAGGTGGCGTTCCCGAGGATCAGCAGCACCACGGAGGCGACCGGCATGCCGAGCGGTCCGAACACCCGCAGCAGCACTCCGGCGGCCGCGGCGGCGGCCCACGCCAGCAGGCCGACCACGAGGGTGACCACCGCGAACGGTGCGGGCAGCGCGCTCAGGCCGGTGTGCGCGATCAGGGCCACCATCAGGCCGGAGGCGGCGGCGAAGACCAGCATCGAGGCGACACGGACGGCCAGCCTGAGGCGTGGCGCGATCTGGTAGGAGGAGACGGCGAAGAGGAACCCGGCGAGGACGACACCGAAGGCCGCGTAGAACACCGACAGTCCGCGGGCGTCTCCCGCCGCCAGGGGCAGGACGTCCTTGACCGGGACCGGCTTGCCGACGGCGGTGGTCACCGCCGTGGCGAGGCTGGACACGGTGGACGGCCCCTCGGCGCCGGCGACCAGCAGGCGCGTGCCGCGGTCGTCCGTGACCAGCGCGGCCGGCACCTGGTCGTGCGCGATGGCCCGGCGGGCGGCCGCGGCGTCCGGGTAGCGGTAGAACGTGTAGCCGTCCGGGGCCGCGTTGTTGAGGGCCAGTTCGGTGCGTGCGGCCACCTTGTCGGAGGCGGCGATGCCGACGGGCTGGTGGCGGGCCGAGGGGGCGTGGAAGGCGGCGAGGTACACGGCGACGAACACGGTGCCGATCGCCAGCGCGGTGAGCACCGGCACGAGGACCGCCTTGCGGGTGCCGGCTGCCGCGGCGAGCACCGGGGCGGGCAGCCCGGGTTCGGAGTCGACCAGTGCGTGCCGGGCGTGCCGCACGTGCTCGGCGGGCTCGATGTCCGGGGCGTACGGGGCTGTCTGGGGCGGGACGCTGACGGAGGGCTGTATGCCGTGGTGCATGGGGCGGGTGCTTTCCGGATCTGAGGGGACGCGGGCGCGCCGTGCGGTCTGCCGCGAAAGGGGTCAGGGGGTTGGGGGGTTCGTCGGCGGAGGTTCCCGGCCGGTGGTCCGGGGCCGGGGTCCGCGTCCGTGGAAGCCCGCCCTGCTAGAACATGCCGCCGTCGAGTCGAAGCGTGCGGCCTGTCATGTAGGACGCGTCGGAGGAGGCGAGGAAGGCGTAGCCGGCGGCGATCTCCGAGGGCTCCGCGAGCCGCCGCAGCGCGACGCCGACCCGGAGCCAGTCGTCCAGGTCCTGCTTCCCGGCCAGGTCGGGGTGCAGATAGCTGGCGCCGTGCTCGCGGGCCATGTCCGTGGCGGTGCCGCCGGGCGCGATGGCGTTGACGGCGATGCCCCTGCGCCCGAGTTCCGCGGACAGGTTCAGGACCATCGACTCGACCGCCGCCTTGCTCGCGGCGTACAGGGTGTGCCCGAAGAACGCCTTCGACGCGCTCACCGACGAGGTCAGCACGATCCTGCCGCCCTCGCCCAGGTGGGCCGCGGCGTGCTGGACCGCGAACAGCTGTCCGCGTGTGTTGACCGCGAAGATCCGGTCGAAGTCGGCCGGGGTGATCCGCTCCAGCGCGTCGAAGTGCTCGACACCGGCGCAGGACGCGAGCACGTCCAGCCGGCCGAACTCGGCGACCGCGCGCTCGACCAGCGCCCGGGTCTGCTCCGGGTCGGCGACGTCGGCCTGGACGGCGAGGGCCCGGCCGCCGCCCTCGGTCAGTTCGGCGACCAGCGCGGCCGCGGCCTCCTCGTTGCCCCGGTAGCCGACGGCCACCGCCGCACCCTCCTGGACCAGCCGCCTGGCGACGGCGGCGCCGATGCCGCGGCTGCCGCCGGTGACGACCGCCGCCTTGCCTTCGAATCGTGCCTGCTGCGCGGATGACACCACTGCTCTTCTCCAAGGAAAGGTGACGGCTGGCTCGGTGGCCGACGGCCGCGGTGTCCGGCTCCGACGGGAGGTCCGCACCGCGCCCGGGGCATGGGCGTCAGGACGCCGCCGGGCTGCGACGGCACGTCCACCGTAACATCAAGCGCAGGAAATCCTTCGTTTAGCGGGTTCGGGATTCCGGCTGACGTAGTCTCGACGCGTCGGCCCGCGACGATCACGACCGGTCGGCGCGATCGGGAAAGGACGGGCTCACGGTGGCTTCCGGCACGGCTGGCGGCAGCGGCGCACCCCGGCTGCGGGCGGACGCGGCCCGGAACCGGGCGCAGATCCTCGCCGCCGCCCGGACCGCCTTCCGCGAGCTGGGCACCGCCGCCCCGCTGGACGAGATCGCCCGCCGCGCCGGCGTGAACATCGCCACGCTCTACCGCCGCTTCCCGGACCGCGAAGCCCTCGTCCAGCAGGTCGTCCTCGACGGGTTCGCCACGGTGGCCGAGGCCGCCCGGCGCGCCCTGGACACCGCTCCGCAGGATCCCCTGGCGGCCGTCGAGGGGTTCCTGCTCCGCCTGGTCGACGCACGGGACACGCTGGTCCTCCCGCTGATCGGCGGCCCGGTCGCCACCAGCCCCGAGGCGATCGAACTCCAGCGCCGCATCGCGCCGCTCCTCGACGAGGTGCTCGCGCAGGCCCGCACGCGGGGCGCGATCCGGTCCGGCGTCACGCACATGGACCTGATCACCACCGGCGCGATGGTCTGCCGCCCCATGCCGTACCTGCCGGCGGAGCAGGCCAAGGCCCTGGCCACCCGCCATGTGCGCATCTTCGTGGACGGCCTGCGCCCGAACGACTCGCGCCCGCTGCCGCCGTCCCCGACGCACGAGGACATCACGGCTCACCTGCTCGACGGCACGGGAACCGACTGACACCGTTCAGGTCGGATGAGAAAGATTGTCCGAGCAGGTATCTCTCCCTCACGCCGGACGCCCCAGACACCCTCAGGGTCTCATTCCGGCGCGTCACCGAAATTGGCAGTTCAGCTGGCACATCTCCGCCACCACGAAGACCCCCCCTTCGACTCAAGTGACCCAGATCACACATCACTCTGGAAGCGAATCCCGAAATTACTTGTTCGGACAGTAAACGGCTCAGGCGGCTCATCGCCCCCCGAGTCCGTCCGCAAGCGGCCGCTTCCGGCGGCCGGTGTTCCACCCGACCAAGGATGATGATCATGTCGAAGGCCTTCGAAGCGACCGAACTCGGCGGCAAGCGCCTCGCCAACCGGATCGTGATGGCACCGATGACCCGCTCCCGCGCCTACGGGGAGGGCAACAGCCCGACCGACCTGATGGCCGAGTACTACGCCCAGCGCGCCGGCGCCGGACTGATCGTCACGGAGGGCACCCAGCCGTCGGCGATCGGCCAGGGCTACCCCGACACGCCGGGCATCCACTCCGCGGCGCAGATCGCCGGCTGGCGCAGGGTCACCGACGCCGTGCACGCCGAAGGCGGTGTCATCTACCTCCAGTTGATGCACACCGGCCGCGTCGGCCACCCCACCTTGATGGGCCGTACACCCGTCGGACCCTCCGCGGTCAGGGCCGCGGGCCAGGTCTACACGCACGCCGGTCCGCAGGACTTCGTCACGCCGAAGGAACTCACCGACGACGGGATCCGGGACACGATCGCGGACTTCGCCGACGCGGCGCGCAACGCCGTCGAGGCCGGCTTCGACGGCGTGGAGCTGCACGGCGCCAACGGCTACCTCATCCACCAGTTCCTCGCGCCGAACTCCAACGTCCGCACGGACGCGTGGGGCGGTGGCCCCGAGGGCCGGATCCGGTTCGCCGTCGAGACCGCCAGGGCCGTCGCCGACGCCATCGGCGCCGACCGGACCGGTTTCCGTCTCTCGCCCGGCAACGCGTACAACGACATCGACGAGAGCGACCGCACCGACCTCGACGCCACGTACGGCGCCTTGGTCGACGCCCTCGCTCCGCTGAACCTCGCCTACCTGCACCAGATGGAGGTCCCCGGCGTCCGTGACCTCACCCTGCGCCTGCGCAAGGCCTGGCCGACCGCGTTCGTCCTCAACCCCGCCAGCGGTACGGAGCCCACAGGACCGGGCGCCCTGGCCCTGATCGAGGACGGCACGGCCGACCTCGTCGCCTACGGCGCCCTCTTCCTCGCCAATCCCGACCTGCCCGCCCGCCTCGCCCGGGGCGGCCCCTACAACACCCCTGACATGTCGACGAGTTTCGGTGGCGACCACACCGGCTACACGGACTACCCGGCCCTCGGCTGACCCGGCCCGGGAGCCGCCCGCGACGCCCCGCGGTCCATGTCCGGGGCGCCGGCGGGCGGCGCATTAGGGTCGGGGCATGACGCCACTTCTCGCCGGCAGTGCCTTCGACTCGCTGAGCCTGGACGCCGTGTCCGATCAGGAGACGCTGCGCCGGGTCTACGAACGCCCCGGCGACGCCGCCGTACGCAAGCAGATGACCGAACTCACCGACCAGACCCGGCGGTTGATCGGCCTCTCCTCGCTGGTGCTGATCGCCAGCGCGGACGCCGACGGCAACTGCGACGTGTCGCCGCGCGGCGGGCCCGCCGGGTTCGTGGCCGTCCTGGACGAACGGACCGTGGCCATACCGGACGCGACCGGCAACAAGCGTCTGGACACCCTGCAGAACGTCGTCGCCACCGGGCGGGCCGGGCTGCTGTTCGTCATCCCCGGGCGGACCACGACGCTCCGGGTGAACGGCCGGGCCTGCGTCTCCACCCGCCCGGACCTGCTGACGCAGCTGACGCCGGTCGGCAAGCCGCCGGCCAGCGCGCTGGTGCTGGGCATCGAGGAGGTCTACCCGCACTGCCCCAAGTCGCTGCTGCGCAGCGGCGCGTGGAAGCCGGAGCAGTGGCTGCCGGCCGACGCCCAGCCGACCTCGGCCGAGGTGACGCTGGCCCAGCTCCGCATGCCTGGGCTGACGATCGCCGACATCGAGCAGACGGAGGCGGACTCGCTGAAGTACCGGTACGAGTAGCGGGCGGGCAGGGCTCGGAATGCCTGCCCCTTTCAGGTCAGTGTCGCCATGAACTCCGTGCAGGCCACGGCGCACGCCCGGCACGCGGCCGCGCTCTTCTCGGCGCCGGGACGGGTGTCGAAGGCCTGCGCGCCCCGGAGGCAGATCGTTCGGCACCACTCCAGCTGGACGCGCAGGCCCGCCTCGTCCTGGTCGTTCTCCTCGGTCAGCGCCCGGCAGGTCGCGTCGCACACCTCGGCGCACATGATGCCGGTACGGCGCACCCGCTCCAGTTCGACCGTCCCCTCCGGGTCGAAGACGCTGGCGCCCAGCGCACAGAGCCGAGCACACTCCGTACAGGCCTGAGCACAGGCGAAGCGGTCCTCCAGGTATCCGTACAGCTCCTGCTGGGAACTCGGCGGCGTCATGGCCCCCGGGTTGCCGCGCCACGGGACGGCAAACCCGGCAGCGGGACGGCAGGCTCCCCGGGACGGCCGGGGGACGGGGAGGCCGCCGCCGGAGCGGTCGTGAGCAGGGTCACGTCATCGAATTCGAGGGGGCCCTCATGTTAGCCTGGGGACATGAGCCACCAGCACGTCCTGCCCGCCTCCAAGGCGCCGGCCAAGGCGCTGCGCCGTGACGCGCAGCGCAACCGGGACGCGATCGTGGCCGCCGCCCGCACGGCTTTCGCCGAGCAGGGGCTGGACGCGTCGCTGGAGGGTGTGGCCCGCGAGGCGGGCGTCGCGATCGGCACGCTCTACCGGCACTTCCCACGCAGACTCGACCTGGTCGAGGAGCTGTTCACCGCGAAGTTCACGGAGCTGCTGGCCACCGCGGAAGAGGCCGCGGCCATGGACGACGCGTGGCAGGGGTTCTGCCACTACCTGGAGAAGCTCTGCCAGCTCCAGGCCTGCGACCGCGCCTTCAACGACCTGGCCTCGGCCCGGCTGCCGGTCCACGCGCTCGGCCGCGGCATGTTCGAGCGCACCCAGGAGCGGGCCGCGCAGATCTTCCGCAACGCCCAGGAGCAGGGCGTCCTGCGCGCGGACGTCACGCCCGAGGACATCGCCTTCGTCATCTGGTCCCAGGCCGGGATCATCCGGGCCACGCGGGCCGTCGCACCCCATGCCTGGCGCCGCCATCTCCACCTGCTGCTCGACGGGTTCCGCGCCCAGTGCGCCCATGACCTGCCCGAGCCTCCGCTGACCACCCGGCAGGTCGACCAGACCCTCACCACGCTGGAGTGCCCCGAGGAGGAGTGCCGCGAGTGCCAGGAGGACGCCTGAGCCACGGCGGGTGAGACCCGCCGGCCGACGCGACGAGACGCCACGCGAGCGGGCCCGGTGCCTACGGTCGGCACCGGGCCCGCTCGCGTCCCGAGGAGGCGGTCAGCTTCCCGCCAGCAGCTGCGCCAGCTCCTCGTCCAGGTCGAACCGGTCGGCTTCGCGCCCCGGCAGCACCAGCGACCACGTCTCGCGCAGGAAGGCCCGCACGTCGTAGGCGGGAAACGCGAGCAGGGCCGATCCCGCGGGCGCGCGCAGGGCGACGTACACGACATCGCGTCCCGCGTCGACGGCCGGCCACATGTGCACGTCCCCGCCCTGTCCGGTCCGCCCGCTCAGCGCCTGGGCGAGCATGTCGCGGCTGAAGAACCACTCGACGGTCACGTCCTGGCCCGGCGGATGGAAGACGGTACGGACGGCGTAGGGGTCGTCCGCCTCGTACCGCAGTGCCGCGTGCATGGGCACCGACACCTCGTGCGACAGGACGAACTCCACGGGAAGCTCGCACGCCACGGTTCTGACCGATCTCACTGTTCCTCACTCCTGCATCCGGCTCCCCCGGCGTTGCGATCGCTCCCCCGGTACGTCGGACCCGGCCCGACGTCGGCCCGGCCGGCGGTCGGTTCGACGCGTCGCAGCGACGGCCCAGGGGCCGGGGCGCTGCGGCCCGTCGAACCGACCGTGTCGGCCCGCGACCGCATCAGTGCTGGTGCAGATCCCAGGCGATCTGGTCCAGGTACCAGCGCTCGCTGCTGACGGCGACCGAGGCGGTGGCCGTCGCCTGCTGCCGGCCGTCCCGGAAGGAGAGGTGCAGGCCTTCGCCGTGACCGCTCCTGGACGCGTCCGCGAAGGCGGCGGACGAAGAGGACTGCGCGTGCGCGGAGGATTCCGGGGCCGACGCCGCCGACGCGGTGCCGACGGCCCCGAGCAGGGCTCCGCCCGCGAGGGCCGTAGAAGTGACAGCGACCGAGACGCGCCTGATCCACCTGTTCATGGTCATTCCTTGCCATTTCCTGTACTGCGGGGCCCTGCCGGTACGGCGGCCGCCGCGATGTCCGTTCCACCGGACCGGAGGATCCTGAGGGACCCCTCATGTTCGGCGTTGCCCAGCGTACTTGAGGGGTGCCTCATGTTTGCGGTGAAGCCCGTCACAGCGGACGGAAAGGGACGTCACACGTCGCCGTCCAGCGCGGACACCAGGCGGATTCGCGGTCGCGACGATCGCAGGGCGGATACGAACGGACACGGAAAGCTGTCCGGTTCATGCCTTTCTGGGCGGGTATCCCCTAGGTATGAGCACGGAATCGACGATGGAGCTGGCCGCTCCCAGCGGCCTCTTGAGCCTCGGGCTGTTCGTGGTCGCCGTGGCCGTCCTGGCGATGCTCGCCGGTGGCTTCTGGCTCGGCAATCGTGTCAAGGAGCGGGAGTCACCCCGCCCGCGCCCCGACGAGCAGCCGAAGCTGCCACCGGAGGGCGCCGTCCACGAGATCCGGGAGAACCGCGAGTCCGAGGAGATCCCGGTGATGCCCAAGGGGGGTCGTCCGCTCACTCCCTACGAACTGAGCAATCAGCAGACCAGACCGAGCACGTCGACGGACCGGCCACGCTGGAGCAAGGGCAGCAGCGGCTCGTTCGGCGGCGGCGGCCTCGGCGCCCACTGACCCCTAGACCGCTCCCCGGCCCACGTCGAGACGTCCGACGTGGGCCACGTTCCCGAGATCCTCGGCGTCCTGGCTCGGCGTCGCCGCGAACCAGGCGTCGAGGATCTCCTTGAGCAGCGGCTGCGAGGTCAGCCGCAGGCTCAGGGCGAGGACGTTGGCGTCGTTCCAGCGGCGGGCGCCGTCGGCGGTGTACGCGTCGGCGCACAGGGCCGCGCGGACGCCCGGCACCTTGTTCGCGGCGATCGAGGCGCCGGTGCCGGTCCAGCAGCACACGACGGCCTGGTCGGCGGTGCCGGCGGCGACGTCACGGGCGGCCGTCTCCGAGCAGACCGCCCACCGCGGGTCGGCCCCCGGTTCGAGCGCGCCGTACGCGCGGACCTCGTGGCCGCGGCGGCGCAGTTCCTCGACGAGGAGGCGCGCCACGGGTTCGTCGATGTCCGAGGAGACGGAGATCCGCATGCCCGCAGCCTAGAGCTTGTCCGGGGCGGTGTCCGTGCGGGCCTCGGTACGGGCCTCGATGGCGGTGAGGACCGAGGACATGTCCAGGCGTGCGTTGCCGAGCCGCACGCTCTCGGCGTAGAGGTCGCTGCTGAGGTCGAGGAGCGGGGTGGCGATGCCGGCGGCGCGGGCCGCGTCGGCGATCAGGCGGGTGCTGGCGTGGGCGTCGGCGGTGGCGGCCTGCACGGTGAAGTCGTGGGCGGCGAGCATCGGGACCTTCACCCGGGTCACGCCGCTGGCCAGCTGGCCGGAGTCCACGACGGCCCGGAAGGTCTCCAGGTCCAGGTCCTGGCGCGCGGCGAAGTGCACGGCCTCCGCGAGGGCCGCGATCGTCGTGTTCAGGTAGAGGTTGACGGCCAGTTTCATCAGCAGGCCGGAGCCGGCCCCGCCGCAGGGGATGGCCTCCCGGCACATGGGGGCGAGCAGGGGCCGTACCTCTTCCACGGTGTCCCGGTCGCCGCCGAGCATCGCGACCAGTTCGCCGGCCTCCGCGGGCTTGCGCGATCCGGAGACCGGGGCCTCGACGAACCGGCCGCCCGCGGCGTGCACGTCGGCGGCGAGCCCGCGCGCGTACTCGGGTGCCGTCGAGCCCATCGACACGACGACACGACCGGCGACGAGTTTCCCGAACGCGGGACCGCCCCGGCCGAGGACCGTGTCGGTCACCGCCTCGTCGAGGAGCATGACGAACACGACACGCGCGCGTGCGAAGACGTCCTCGACGCTCGCCGCGACCCGCGCCCCGGCGGCACGCAGCGGCTCCGCACGGTCGGGCGTCCGGTTCCAGACGATCAGCGGGGTGCCGGCCCTGGCGAGATTGAGCGCCATGGGCTGCCCCATCACGCCGAGCCCCACGAAGCCGTACACGGGGGTGTCGGGGCTGCCGGTCTCTTGCGTCATCGTCGTAACTCCTGCTCGGCGTGCGGAAGGTGAGGACCATCGGCACTGTACGGCGCGCGGGTGCCGGTGCCCGCGACGGGTGAGGCCGATCGGGGTCGGGTGCGGCGCGCCTCGGGTGTGCGGGCGGCTGTCGGTGCAGGATCGGCGGTGCGGCCGCCTCGGGACGGGCCGCACCACCACGCGCAGAGGTCCGGTCATGAACGTCTTCGACATCCTGTGGGTCCGGCGGCCCGGCGGCCGTCCCGGCGGTACCACGGCGGCGGCATGACCACCGCGCCGGGCGGCGGCCGGTACGGCGAGACGGTCTTCCGTCCCGACCGGGCGGGCGAGGGCGAGCGCGTCGACGTCGGCGCCCTCGTCTACGACGACCTCACGATGGCCCGGCTGCGGGCGCTCGGCGCCGGGCCCGGCCGGCGTTGCCTGGACGTGGGCGCCGGGACGGGCACGGTCTCCCGGCGGCTCCTGGACGAGGCCGGGGTGGAGAGCGTGCTCGCCGTCGACCGGGACGTGCGCTTCCTCACCGCGAGACCCGGGCTCGACGTCCTGGAGGCCGACGTCACCACCGCTCTGGACCAGGTCACCGGCCGGTTCGACGTGGTCCACGCCCGTTTCGTGCTGATGCACCTGCCCGAGCACGACCGCGTGATCACCGCGCTGGCCGGTCTGGTGGAGCCGGGCGGGGTGCTGGTGCTCAGTGACGCGGTCGACCTGACGAGCGACCGCACTCCGGACACGCCGTACACGACGGTGATGCAGGCGATGTGGCAGGGGCTGCGGGCGACCATCGGCACCGACGTCTCCTGGGTGCCGTCCTACCCGCAGCTGCTGCGGGGAGCGGGACTCGTGTCCGTCGCCGCCGAGATCCACGTGCCGCCGCTGGTGCCGGACAGCCCCGTCAGCCGGTTCTGGGCGGACACCTGGGAGCGGAGCCGGGCGGCGATGCTCGCCACCGGCCTGGTCGACGACGCGGCCGTCGACGCGGCGGTCCGCTACCTGGCGTCGGACGAGTGCGCCGCGCTGTCCGCCGGGATGCTGACCGCCTGGGGCCGCAGGCCGCGGGAGGGAACCGCCGGCTGACGCCCGCCCCTGGCCGGGTACGTCGGTGACTGCGCGTGCCGGTCCGGTCGACGTGGCGCATCTGCGCAGAAACGGCACACAGACTGCACACTGCCCGGCCAAAGGCTCGCTACCGTTCAGGCCGTTCGATCCCGAGTGATCGAGATCAGGCCACGGCAGAGGACGCCGCTGGCGCAGTCGAGTCAGGAAGACCTCCGATGGACTACTGCTCCTCGTGCCGTCGGCACCTCAACGGTGCCCTGGCGTGCCCTGGTTGCGGCGCCTACACCCCGAACACCGCGCCCCGCGCCGTGGTGACGCCCTGGCGGGCCCCGGCGGCCGGCACCCGGTACGACGACACGCAGGGCGACCCCGCCAACGCGTCCGCCGTGAGCTCCCCCGCCGTCGCCGCCGCCCCTGCGGGCCGGGCGGCCCGGCGCCGTCAGCGGGCCCGCTGGAAGAAGACCCAGCGGCGGGCCCTGGTGGCCACCGCCGTCGCCCTGGTCGGCGGCGGCCTGACCGTCGCCTCGCTGGACCGCCAGTCCACCGACCAGGCACAGGCGGCCAGCGCCCCGGACAACAGGGCCATGGGTGTCGCGGACCAGGAGGCCACGGTGCCCGTGACGCCGGCATCCGCAGCGACCGGCCGTCACCGTGCTCCCGGCCCCTCGGACGCCACTCGGCGGCAGGCGGCCGGCAACGTGCCGCACGAGCAGACCACCGGCACTCCCCGCGCCACCACGACGCCTCGCCGGCTGCCCCTCGTGTCGGCTCCGTCGACGGCGTCCTCCGCCGCCACGTCCCAGGCGGCGGCCGCCACCGCGCCCGCCTCCTCCGGCACCACCACCGCCCCGCAGTCGCAGCCCGCGGCCGCGCCCACCACCGCCGCCCCCACCCCGGCCGCCGACGACAGCACGCCCGCGCCGACGGCGAGCACCGCCCCGGCCCAGACCCGCCCCCCGCAGCTCTGCCTGCTGGTCATCTGCCTCGGCTGACCCGGTGTCTCCGGCCGCGTCGTCGGCCCGCCCGCCCCGTTCCGCTCCCGCCTGCCGGAAGTGCCGACTCCTCGGGTGATCCCCGAGGAGTCGCCGCCGAACGCCCTGGGCACAGTGATGAAGGAGCTACTGCGATGAAGGCGGGCGGGATCCACGATCTGGGTCCCGTCCTCGGAGGACGGAGACCTCTCGTGACGACGAAGCCCGCTACGGACGCGACGGCGGACCGGTCACTCGCCCCGCTCGAACGCCTCGACGAGGAGATCATCGCGCTGCTCGCCCGCCGCCGCGCGATGGCGCGGCAGCTCGTGCCCCCGGCCCGCGACCGCGCCGCCGACCCGGTCTTCGCGGAGACGGTACGCGGCGTCACGGGCCGCTACCGCGAGGAGCTCGGCGGCGCCGGCGAACTCGTCGCCCGCGCGGTCATGGTGCTGTGCGACCCCCGCCGCGCGTCCTGAAGAAAGCTTCCTTCCGGGCGGCTCGGGCTCCTGACCGTTCAAGTGACCGGTCGGCCGGTTGCGCCGGGCGCCGGTGTCCCCGCGGGGCACCGGCGCCCGGTCCGCCTCAGCCGTGGCGTCCTCGGCTCACCAGGCCAGCGGGCCGTTGACGTCGAAGTAGCCGCCGGTCGGTCCGTCCGGCCCGAGCTGTGCCATCCGGACGATGATCTCGGCGCCCTGCGCCACGGTCTGGGTGCCCGTGTTGCCGTTCAGGTCGGTCTTGGTGAAGCCCGGTTCGACGGAGTTGATCCGCATCTTCGGGAAGGCCTTCGCGAACTGCACGGTGAGCATGTTCACCGCGGTCTTGGACGTCGGGTAGGCGATGCCCGGGTAGAAGTGGGCCGGGTGGTCGGGGTCGGAGAGTGCCGTCAGCGAGGCCAGTCCGCTGCTGACGTTGACCACGACCGGCGCCGCCGAGCGCCGCAGCAGCGGCAGGAAGGCGTGCAGGACACGGACCACGCCGAAGACGTTGGTCTCGAAGGTGTTCCGCATCTGGTCGGCGGTGACGGTCTCGGCGGTCGGCACGCTGTTGTCCGCGGTCCGGGACTCGATCCCGGCGTTGTTGATCAGGACGTCCAGTCCGCCGTCCGCCTCGATCGTCTTGGCGGCGGCCTCGACCGAGGCGTCGTCGGTGACGTCGAGGAGGACGAACCGGGCGCCGAGTTCCTCGGCGGCCCGGCGGCCCCGCTCGGCGTTCCTCGCGCCCACGTACACGGTGTGGCCCGCGGCGACGAGCCGGCGGGCGGTCTCGTGGCCGATGCCCTTGTTGGCTCCGGTGATCAGTGTTGTCGTCATGCGTCCAGCCTGCGCCGCGGTCGTACGGTCAGCCAGCACACCCTTCTTCCTGGGACCGGCAGTACCACCGACGCGCCTCCGCGACCCGGGCCGCCCCGGAAGGACGACCGCGGCCGCTACGTCTGGGAGGTGACCGCCGGGCGGTCCGGTGCGGTGGGGTGGTGCCAGGCCCCGGCGGTCAGGCGCAGGGTGCGGGCGCGGCCCTCGGCCGTGATGTCGTAGGGGACCAGCATGATCTCGTCGGCGCCCAGGGCCGTGGCGAGCCGCCGCAGGCCGGCCGCGACGGTGGCGGGGGCGCCGCGGACGAGCTGCATGTCGTCCAGCATCCTGCCGACCAGGTAGCGCTCGCGTGCCTCCGGCAGGACGACGCCCGGCGACGTCGCGGCGTGCTTCTGGCGGAACCGGGCGGTGATCGTCTCCTGGACGAGGCGTTCGGCCTCCTCGTCCGTGTCGGCGCACTGGACGTTGACGGACGCGATGACATGCGGGCTGGTCCCGAGCGGGCCGGGGGTGAAGGCCGACCGGTAGCGGTCCAGGGCCGCCGGGCGGGACTTGGGCCCGAGATGGGCGCCGTAGGCGAACGGCAGCCCGCGCGCGGCGGCGACCCGGGCGCCGTTCTCCGAGGTGCCGAGCACGAAGACGCCCGGCGGCACCGGCAGGGCCGGGGAGAGTTCCAGCTCCTGGAACTCGTGGCCGCCCGGCCAGCGGCCGTAGAGGAAGCCGACCAGTTCGTCGAGGAGTTGGGGGAACTCCGCGCGTGCCTGGGGCGGGCGGCGCAGGGCGCGGTCGAGCAGGGTGCTGCTGTCCGTGCCGCCGGTGGCGCGGCCGACACCCAGGTCGATCCGGTCGTCGTGCAGCGACTGGAGGACGGCGAACTGCTCCGCGACGGTCAGCGGCGCGTGGTTGGTCAGCATGACGCCGCCGGAGCCGACCCGGATGCGGCGGGTCACCGCCGCGATGTGCGAGATCAGTACGGCCGGGGAACTTCCCGCGCAGCGCGGTGAGTTGTGGTGCTCGGCGACCCAGAAGCGGTGGTAGCCGCAGGTGTCGGCGGCCACCGCCGTGGCGACGACGTCGTGGAGTGCCTGCCGGGCGGTGCCGCCGGGCGCGACCAGCGCCACGTCCAGCACGGACAGCGAAACCATGGAACCTCCCTGGAGTGGGGCGGGGCGTGCGGCGCGCGGTGGGTGTCAGGCCGCGGCCGTCTTCGCGTCCGCCGTGACCGGCGGCGACGGCATCAGCAGGGCGAGGGCCGCGAGCAGGGCGAACGCCAGGGCGAACAGCGCGGCGGTGCCCGACAGTGAGAGATACGACAGCAGCAGACCGGCGGCGAGCGGACCGAGCGGCTGGAGGATCTCCGCGACGAACCCGAGGGCCGTCGTGGTGCGGCCGTAGATGTTCTCCGGCACGGTGGTCGCCAGGATGGTCCCGAACACCGCCCCGTTGACGGGGGTCAGCAGGCACAGCGCGGAGTACCCGGCGGCGAAGGCGATGCCGCTGTCCGTGTACCAGGCGACGGCTAGCATGACGCCGGCCAGCGCCGGTCCGGACGCCATCACCGTCTGCATCCGCAGTCTGCGTTGCAGGAACGGCGCGATCAGCGAGCCGGTCAGGCCGGTGATCGCCGCCGCGCTCATCGCGAGGCCCACCGCCGTGGCCCCGTCGTGCTCGCGGCCGATGCCCAGCAACAGGGCGTAGGCGAGGGCCTGGAAGGCGAAGTTCTCGCCCGCGGCCAGCCCGGCGATCGTGCGGAGGAAGGGGTTGCGGACCACGTACCGCAGGCCCGCCGTCAGCCGGGGCAGGAAGCGCTCGCGGGGTTCGGACTTCGCCCCGGTGCCGCTCATGTGCGCCAGCACCGCCTCCTCGCAGTCCTCCGCCTCCCGCGCCGGGTCGGCGCCGCCCGGCGTCCTCTCGCCGGTGCCTCCCGCTCCGTCCCCGGCCCCTGCCCCGGCGTCCCGGTCCGCCCGGCGTGCCGCCTCGGCGCGCCGCAGCGGGCGGTACAGGGCCAGCACGCACAGTGCGGACACCGCGTAGGTCGCCGCGTCGATCGCGAACGGCAGCCACAGCGAGGCCGCGATGAGCAGACCGGCGACGGCCGGGGCGACGATCCCGGCGGCGTAGGCCCGTGCCTGGTTCAGGGAGATGGCCGTGCCCAGCTGGACGGCGGGGACGACCCTGCGGACGGTGGCGTTCTGGCTCGGCCGGAACAGCTCCACACCGACCTGTGCCACGACCACCGTGATCACGGCCATCGCGATCGGCAGCCGGTCCAGATACGTCCAGACGGCGACGGCACCGACCGTGACCAGCCGGGCCAGGTCGGCGACGAGCATGAGCCGCCGGTGGCTGTAGTGGTCGGTCAGGTACCCGGCGGGCATCCGCAGCACCATCGCCGTCACCAGTACGGCCGTACCGATGACGCTGGTCGCCGACGTCGAGTACCCGCTGCGCAGCAGCACCAGCGGCAGCACCAGCGAGGTCATGGCCGTGCCGAAGTCGGACAGGGCCTGTCCCACCCACAGCAGCCGGAACTCGCGGTTGGCCCGCAGCGGTACGACGGCGGGGGCCGCCCCTGAGGCGGCCGGCGTCCCGTCCATCACGCGCCCGTCCGGGCGGCCGCGGGCAGCAGGTCGTCCAGGACGAAGTTGCCGTTGGTGCGGCCGCCGGGGCGGGCCGTGCGCAGCCGGTCCAGGAACAGTGCCACGCCCGCGGACCCGCTCGCGAGGTCGCAGCTCTCCCGCACGGTCTGCTCGCCGGGGAAGACGATCCCCTCGGGACGCTCGATCGCCATGCACAGCACGGACTCGGCCACCCGCTCCGCCTCCGCGAGCAACTCGGTGTCGCCCAGGAACTCGTAGGCGTCGAGCAGGACGTTGCCGAGCCCGCTCGTGCCGTGGAACAGCTGCGGGAAGACGGTGTACTTGCGGCGGACGTCGGGCAGCAGCTCGTCGATCCGCGCCCGCAGCGCGGGATCGGCGGTGACGTGGTGGTAGCGCAGCAGGGTGGTGAGGACGCCCGCGGTGCCGTGGTCCCAGTAGTGCCGCACGACCATGGTCGGCTTGTCGTCCGTCGCCACCGTCGCGGGGAAGGACAGCCGCCCGCCGGCCCCCGCGACCATCTGGGACAGGTCGAAGTCCAGTGCGGCCCGGCCGAGTTCGAGCACCGCCGGATCGCCGGTCGCGCCGTGCAGGCCGAGCAGGAACAGGGCGATGCCGGACGCGCCGTCCGCGTAGCCGATCGGGGTCGGGCGGCTCGCGTCGGGCCACGAGGCCAGACCGTTCTCGCGCCGCGCGGTGCGGGCGAGATGGCCGCCGACGGCGACGGCGCGGTCGAGGAACTCCGCCACCCCCGAGTCCCGCCACAGGCGCAGGCACGCCATGCCGTATCCGGCCGCCCCGGTCAGCACGCCGGGCTCGGTCAGCAACTGCGGGTGGTCGTGGGCCCCTTGGAGCGTCCGTACGGCGATGTCGACGTGGCCGATGGCCGACTGGGCCCAGGCCACGCCCGCCGTGCCGAGATACAGTCCGGCCGGCATCGCGTCGTGGGCGGTGGACTGGCGCAGGGCCCAGGCGTGCAGCTCGTCCGGTACCGACCCGCGCAGCCGGTGCAGGGCGTACAGCGGGCCGTACGCGCCGTGGGCGAGCGAGAGCGGGTTCGTCCGGAACACCGCCACGTCGGCGGGGAACAGCCGGTCCTGCCGGTCCAGGTCCGCGGTCCCGGTCCAGAACTCGGCGACGCCCTGGAGGGTCGCCTCGACACGCTTGTGCAGCTCGACGCGGGCCGCCGCGTCCGTCACCGGGGGCAGTCCCAGCGGCGGCGGCTGCCGCCAGGCGTCCCCGAAGGGCAGGGCCTCGATGCGTGCGCGCAGGGCGTCCGGGTCCGGCAGGTCGGCGTCCTCGTCGTACAGGTCGGTGATCAGCCGCACCAGTTCGGCGGGGAGTGAGAGGTCGGCCGCGACCTCGGCCAGCAGCCGGCGCGGCATCGTGCGGTCGATGAAGTCGGTCTGGTGGCAGAGCATGACGCAGCCGAGGATCAGCCCGCCGAAGGCGTAGTAGTCCGTGCGCCGGTCGCCCTGCGCGGCCAGCCTCGCCCGGCGGGTCACCATGCCGGGCGTGTACAGCCGCGCCCCGCGCGCCGGTCCGGCCGGGGCGTCCTCGTGGAAGGCCGACTCCATGTCGATGAGCAGGACCCGGTCGTCGCCGGTGACCATGATGTTCGTCAGCGACAGGTCGCCCAGCACGATGCCGCGCTCGTGGCAGACCGCGATCGCGTCGGCGACCCGCAGCCACAGCGCGCGGAACCGCTCGTAGTAGTCGGTGAGGCGCTCGGCGCTCAGATCGAGGTTGTACACGGGGTTCTCGACGATGCCGAGGTGTCCCAGGTGGGTGCCCTCGATGAACTCCTCGACGAGGAAGGAGTGTTCCCACTCGGTGAAGAAGGCGACCGGGCGGACGAACAGGCCCGTGTCGGCGAGTTCGGTGAGGATGTCGTACTCGTGGCGCAGCAGCAGGACGGCGTCCGTCCCGTCCGGTCCGATCTGCACGCCCGGCCGCGCCTCGCGGATCAGCACGTCCGCGCCTGTCTCGTTGTCGATGCCGTGGTAGATCCCGCCGCGGTTGCTGAACTTCATCGCGCTGACGACGGTGAAGCGGCCGTCCGCCAGCGTGATGCCGGTGTCCGCGGGGTCGTCCGCGCCGGTCTCGGCGGGCTCGTCCGGCGGGGCGGGCCGCTCCGGTGCCGCCTCGCCGGTGAACGGGTCCCTGACCCAGGCCGGGAGGTGGAAGTACGGGTGGCGGATGTCCACGACCGGCTCCCCGTCCGGGGTGCGGATCAGCAGCTCCTTCATCCCGGAGGGCCTCATCCGGGAGATCGACACGAAGCCGCCGTAGCGGTAGTGGACCACCCGTGAGCCCGGATAGCGCCGGTCGGAGAGGATGTGCGGGCCGTCGAAGGCCGCAAGGGCCGCGGTCAGCGCGTCGCCCACCGCCCGGAACTCCTGCTCGTCCTGCGGGTACACCGTGATGAACTTGCCGCTCGAACCCCGCGGGAAGGACTTGCCGTTGGACTCCAGCATGGCCGCGGGATCCATCAGGAACTTGAAGTGCACGGCGGCGTCGCGCAGCAACGGCAGCGCGGTCCGCAGGACTTCGGCGCTGTTCTCGGAGGTCGCGGACACGTGCAGCTTCCAGCCCTGGGCGACGGCGGGCACCTGCGGCGGCGCGGTCAGCAGCCAGTAGCCCCGGCGCCACAGCAGCCACGACGGCGGCATCGCCGCACGGTACTCGCGCAGATGCTCCCCGCTGGGCGCGCGGCGCTCGAAGTCCTCGAACCAGCGTGGGTGGTGCGTCATGTACGTCTGGATGATCTCCCACTCGAGCTGCATTCCGCCCATCCCCTCTGCCGAGAACCCAAGTCGATGACGCGCCGCACCGCCGGCCCGGGGACACCCGGCCCCGGTCCGGCGGAACGGCGTGACGCGTGAACGCCAGCTGTCAGAAGCAGCTGATGTTGTGGCAGGAGCCCCCGCTGCCGGCGGGGTCGCTGATCATGGAGGCCTCCTTCTCGGGGCTGAGCTTCTGGAGGCCCAGGACGGCGTCCTGGCCGGCCGCGAGGTGCGCCTCGACGGCGTCGTCGGTCTCGGTGGGCTCGACGGGCTCGGCCTCGGCGTCGGGACGGATCTCCTCGGACATGGCGTCACTCCTCACATCGACGGGTTCGGTGCGTGCGGCGGTGCCGTGGTGCTCCGGCTGCCGGGCGGCGTCGGCGGCCCGGCAGCGGTCGTCCGGCTGCTAGAAGCAGCTGATGTTGTGGCAGGAGCCACCGCTGTCGGCCGGCGGCACGTTGCCGCCCGCCGCCTCCTTCTCCGGGTCGAGCCGCTGAAGCTGCAGGACGGCGTCGGCGAGCGAGTGGGCGGCCACCTCTGCCGCGCGGGCCACCTCGGCGGCCTTCTCGACCTTGGTGGAGTCGTCCTCGCCCTGCTCGGGTACCTGGTCCGCATCCGCCATGGGATCTCCCTCCCTCATGGGTCACAGCCGGTCCCTTCCACTCCGGTTCCGGCTGGACCCAGACGGTAGGAACGACCGCCACAAGAGCAGTTGGCGGACGGTGAAAACGCAGCTCGGGACCGGTGCGGAAGACCGCACGGCGCCCCGCCCGGACCCGCCCGGACCGGAACCCTCTCCCATCGCGCGGCTCTGACCTGCGCATATACCGTTTGCGAACCGGTTCGCAGCCGGACGTTCGAGACTCGGGGCGGTCACGTACGACTCGTGCCGGACCACGGCCTGACCGAGAGGGGGCGGGCATGCGGCTGGCCGAGCTGATGTCCCTGCGCCAGACGATCGGGGCGGGTGTCCTGGTCACGCTCACCGACCGCTGCCCGCTGAGCTGCGCCCACTGCTCCACCGCCGCCACCCGCCAGGGCCGCGATCTCGACCGCGCCGCGCTGCTGCGGTTCCTCGGCACCTTCACGGTCCGGGCCCGCCCCGACGTACTCATGCTCACCGGCGGCGAACCGCTGCTCCGCCCCGGACTGGTGGTCGAGGCCGCCGACACCGCACGCGCCCACGGCACCCGGACGGCGGTGCTCTCCGGCGCGTTCTTCGCCGACGGCGGCCCGCTCCCGGCGACGGTGCGCCGCGTGGCCCGCGCCGTCGACCACTTCTCGCTGAGCCTCGACGCGTTCCACGAACGGCAGGTCCCGCGCCCGCACGTGTTCGACGCGCTCGACGGCCTGCTCGCCACCGGTGTGGCGGTGAGCCTGCACGTGCTCGCCGACGGCCCGGCGGACACCTACCCGGACGAGGTCAGCGCACAGGTGCAGCGCCGCTTCGGCACCGAAGTCCCCATGCTGGTGGGCCGGCTGAGCCCGATCGGCCGGGGCGCCGGCCTGCGGCCGCGGCCCCGCCCGCAGGCCCTCCCCGACCCGGGGGCCGCCGCCCCCTGCGACATGGCCGCCTGGCCCGTCGTCACCAGCGACGGCTCCGTCACCGCCTGCTGCAACCAGGACGTCGCCGACCGCCGGGTCCGCCCCGGCCACCTCGGCCTCGGCGACATCCGATCGACCACCTGGCAGACCGTGTGCGAACGCGCGCACGCCGGCCCGATGCTGCGCATGATCCGCACGGTGGGCCCGGTCCACATCGCCGGCCGCGCCGGGCTGCCCCTCGCGGACGGCTACTGCGGGACCTGCCACCGGCTCGACGGCTCCGACGCCGCCCGGGACTGGGCGGACCGCGCCGGCGCCGGCCCCGCCGGGGAACTGCTGCAAGCGGCGGCGGTGCGCAGAGGCGAGGCGGCGGGACCGGCGGCACTCGTCGCCCGGCACGGCCCGGCCCGGCACGCCCATCTGGTCGACCCCGGCCACGGCCCTGCCGTCCGGCCCCGGCAGGAGCACACGCCGTGACGGCGGCGCCCGGACCCCGCGCGCCCGAAGCCCGGCCCGCCGAGGCCCCCCTGGGTGCCGAACTGCGCGCCGTCCTCGGCCTCGTGACCCCCGTCCTGCACCGCAGCGCCGCCCGCCTGTGGCAGCCGCGGGACCTCCGCGCCCGCTACCTGCGCTACCTCGTCACCATGCACACGGTGATCCGGGCCTCCGTCCCCCTGATGGAACGAGCCCTGGCCCACTGCCGCGACGCACCCGGCCGCGACCCGGCCGGCGAGCCGCTCCGCCGCTACCTCGCCGCGCACATCCCGCGCGAACGGCACCATGACACCTGGCTGCTGCGGGACATGGAGGCCGCCGGCCTCCGTCCCGGTCGCGAACTCGCCCGGCCGCCCTCGCCCGAGGTCGCCCGCCTGGTGGGCGCTCAGTACTACTGGATCGACCACTTCCACCCGCTGTGCCTGCTCGGCTACGTGGCCGTGCTCGAACTCAACGCGCCCGCCGTGTCGTTGGTCCCCCTGCTGGCCGAACGCACCGGACTTCCCCCGGCCGCGTTCGACACCCTGCGGCTGCACGCGGAGATCGACGGCGGGCACAGCGCGGCGGTGCTGACCGCCCTCGACGAGAGCGCGGCGCCCCCGCAGGTGCGGGCGGCGGTCAGGCTGAGCGCGCTCCACACCGTCCAGGCTCTCGCCGACGTACTGAACGCCCTGAGCGACGCGACGGACCGGACCGGCCGTCCTCCCGACCGAGAGGATCACTGACATGACGCCAGACACCGGTGCGGACGGTTCCGTCGACGGCACGGAGCGGCACGGCACCGAGGCCGCGCTGCGGGCCCTGGAGCAGGCGGGCTTCCCGGTCGGGGCGTTCACCGACGAGCAGCGTGCCGTGTTCGCCTCGCTCACCCCGCAGGAGCTCGAACTGATCCTCGACCTGAAGACCCGGCTCGACGCCGTGGAGCCGGAAGTGCAGGCACACACCGTCGTCGCGGGTGCGGCGCTGTTCTGAGACAGCGAGGGGACCGCTCATGCAGCAACGCAAGGTCATCACCGCACTCTTCTGCGATCTGGTCGGATCCACCGAGCTGGCGGGAGCCCTGGAACCCGAGACACTGCGCTCCGTCGTGCTGCGCTACTTCGAGGCGATGCGGAGCGGCATCGAGTCGCACGGCGGGACGGTGGAGAAGTTCATCGGCGACGCCGTGATGGCGGTGTTCGGCGTGCCCCATGTGCACGAGGACGACGCGCACCGGGCCGCCGCGGCGGCCCTGGACATGATCGCGGCCCTGGACGCGCTCAACGCCGAACTCGACCGGGACTTCGGCAGCACCCTCGCGGTCCGTATCGGCCTCAACAGCGGCGAGATCGTCACCTCTCCGGACCTCAAGGACGGCACGGTCGTGTCCGGCGAGGTGGTCAACGTCGCCGCCCGGCTCGAACAGGCCGCGCGGCCGGGACAGATCCTCGTCGGACCCGCCACGCGTGTGCTGCTGGGCGCGGCGGCGGTCGTCGAGTCCGTGGGTCCGCTGACCCTGAAGGGCAAGCGCGAGCCCGTCGAGGCGTTCCGGCTGCTCGGGCTGACCGCCGAGGGCGGACCGCCGGGAGTGTCGCGGCCCGGCGCGCCCTTCGTGGGACACACCCGGGAGTACGACCGGCTCGCGACGGCCTGGACGGAGATCGCACGGGACGGCACCGGGCGGCTGGTGCGGCTCACCGGCGACGCCGGGATCGGCAAGACGCGCCTGCTCCGGGAGTGGCTCGCGGCCAGGACCGCCGAGGGGGCGCTGGTCGGCACCGGCCGCTGCCGCTCGTACCGCGACGAGGCCAGCCTCGCGCCTCTCGCGGACGCCATCCGGGAGGTGCTGCGCATCGCGGAGACAGAGGGGACGGCGTCCGCCGCGGAGGGACCGGCCGAGGAAGCGCCGCTGAGCGAGGACGCCGTTCGGGGGGCTCCGGTCCCTGCCGACGCGGAGGCCGAGGGCGGTCCTCGGACGGAGGCGGAGGCCGAGGTGCGGGCCCATCTGCGAGCAGGTCCGCTGGTCCGGCTGCCCGCCGGAACCCGGAGCCGGTCGGTGTCGGTGCCGGACGACGAGGCGGCCTACGAGGTGCTGCACGGCGGGCTGCTGGCCGACGGCACCCCCAGCCCGTCCGCCGAGACCACCTGGACCGCGGCCGCGGCGGTGCTGCGGGGCCTGGCCGCCGCCCGGCCGGTCGCCCTCGCACTGGACGAACTCCAGTGGGCCCGCCCCCAACTCCTGGAAGGCGTGGCCAGGTTGACGGAGATGCTGGCGGGGTCGCCGGTCCTGCTGGTCTGCTCGCAGCGCACCGGCGAGGACGAGCCGCCGGTCACCGCCGACGAGATCCGGCTGCTCCCGCTGTCCCGGGCCGAATCCCTGAGCCTGGCCGCCGCCCTGACGACCGGACACCCCGACGTCGACGCGCTGGAGGCGGTGGTGGAGCGCGCCGAGGGCAACCCGCTCCATCTGGAGCAGCTGCTGACCATGGTCGAGGACGGCGCCGACCCCGGCGAGCTGCCGGTGACCGTGACCGCCGTCCTCGCCGCCCGCATCGACGTGCTGCCCGGCCCGCAGCGGGCGATGCTGGACGCGGGCGCCGTGATCGGCCGCCGGTTCGGCGCCGCGGAGGTCCGCCTGCTCCTCGACGCGCCCGCCGACGGAGCCCCGTACCCGCGCTGGGAGCAGGCACCCCTGGAATCGGCGGTCCAGGAGCTCGTACGACGCGGACTCGTCGAACCGGCGCCCGGTGCCCCGGCGACCTACCAGTTCAGCTCCGGGCTGCTGCGCGACGTCACCTACCGGGCCCTGAGCAAGAGCCAACGAGCCTCCTGGCACGAGCAGTTGGCCGCGAGTTCGGAGACCGGCCCGGCGCTGGCCGCACACCATCTGGAGGCGGCCTACCTGCACCGCCGGGACCTCGGGCTGCGGGGCGAGCGCGTCGAGACCCTGCGCGGCCGGGCCGCCGACGCGCTCAGCAGCGCCGGCCGGCACGCGCTCGCCCGCGCCGACCTGTCCTGGTCGGCGGAGCTGCACGCCCGCGCCCTCGGCCACTGTGCCCCCGACGAGGCCAGGTGGCGGCATGCCGCGCAGGGCCTGGGCGAGACCTGGCTGGCGCTCGGCCGCAGCGACGAGGGCGGTGACCTGCTCCGGGAGGTGCGCGACGCGGCGTCCACGGCAGGCGACCGGCTCGCCCGCGCCCACGCCGGACTGCAACTGGCCTCCCTGGACCCCGACGCCTCGCCGGGCACGGCCGCCGACGCGGCCCGCTCCGGGCTCGCGGTGTTCACGGAGCACCAGGACCGGCTGGGCCTCGCCCGCGCCCATGTGCGGCTCGCCCAGGAGCAGCAGTACGCCGGACGGCACGGCGCCGCCCTCGATCTGCTGGCCGTGGCGCTCCGTCACGCGGTGGCAGCCGGGGCCGCCCCGGAACGGGCCATGGCGCTCGGCGCGCTCGGCATCTCCCTGTGGCACGGGCCCACCCCGGCCGGTGAGGCGATCGAGCGCTGCCGTGCCCTGCTCGCCGAGCACGGGCCCGGCAACCCGGTCGTGGTGGTCGCGCTGGACTTCCCGCTGGCCAACCTGCTCGCCCTGTCCGGCGCGGTCGACGAGGCACGCGGCCGGCTGGCTGAGGCGGAACGGTTCGCCGCCGGACTCGGCTACGCCGAAGTGGCCGCGTTCGGGCCGCTGTTCGCCGCCGGGGTGGAGGTCCTGGCGGGTTCGTTGGAGGAGGCGGAGCGGCTGCTGCGGCGGGCCGAGGAGACCTTCCGCACGGTGGGCGGGCCGATCCTGCATGCCGCCGCCCGGCGCGACCTGGCACGGGTGCTGATCGCCCGGGGGCTGCCACCGGAGGCGGTGCGGTCCGGCGCCGCCGGTGCCTCGGCGGGTCCCGGCTCCACGGGCGCCGGAGGACGGCGCCCCGAGGCGCTCGCCACGGACCTGACGCTGTCGCCCGCCGACGCCGCCGACGACTTCGGCGTGCGCGCCCTGGCCGCCGTGGCGTCCGGGGACGAGGTGAACGCGCTGCGGCTGGCGCGCCGTGCGGTGGCGGTGGCGGACACCACCGACTCGCCGGTCGGCCGTGCCACCGCCCGGCTCGACATGGCGCAGGTGCTGGGCGGGACGGGCCGGCCGACCGCCGCCGCACGGCGCGCCGAACAGGCGGCCCGGCTGTTCCGGGCCAAGGGACACGCCGTGGGAGTGGCAGCGGCGGCACAGGTGATCGCGAGCACGGCTCGGACGGCCCGTGACGAGACGCGGGGCGGCATCGCGACGAACGGAGGCGACCGGTGACGAGCGCGTTGAGCTGGGGCCTCGGGGACCGGCGGCCCGACGACATCCGGGTGGCCGCGGCCGCTCCGGGCGGCGCCGAGGTCACCCCGGCCTGGGCCTGGGGCGGCTCCACGGGTCGCGGCGTACGGGTGTGCGTCGTCGACAGCGGGGTGGAGCGCGACCACGTGATGATCGGGCGGGTGGCGTCGGCGCACGTGGTCGTCGAGGGCGACGACGGCCGCCCGCGTGTCGTGCCCACCGACAGCGGCGACGCCTGCGGCCACGGCACCGCCTGCGCGGGCATCGTCCGCGAGGTGGCCCCCGACTGCGAGCTGCACAGCGTGCAGGTGATCGGGGAACGGTTCACCGGCACGGGGGACTTCCTGCTGGCCGGTCTGAGGTGGGCGGTGGAACAGGGCTTCGACGTCATCAACATGAGCCTGTCGACCACGCACGAACGATTCGTACGAGAGCTGCACGAGCTGGCCGACGAGGCGTACTTCCGCCGCTCCGTCATCGTCGCGTCGGCGCACAACAGCCCCGTGGTCAGCTTCCCCTGGCGGTTCAGCTCGGTGGTCTCGGTCGGCAGCCACCGGGAGGACGACACCGGGCTGCACCTGTACAACCCGAGTCCCCCCGTGGAGTTCTACGCCAAGGGCCAGGACGTCCGCGTCGCGTGGCTGGACAACTGCGTCACCCGCACGACGGGCAACAGCTTCGCCACGCCGCGCGTCGCGGGACTGTGCGCGCGGATCCTGGCCAAGCACCCGGAGCTGACCGTCTTCCAGCTCAAGACGGTGCTCTACCTGACGGCGGCCAACGTGAGGACGACCACGGCCCCGGACGACCCCGTCGCCGCGACCCCGCCCGCCGCCGCCCGGCCCGCCGCCGTTCGGCCCGCGCCCGGCCCGGCCCCCGCCCCCGGTGCCGACCCGGCCGACGGCCTCGTCACCGCGCACGGCGCCGGTCGCCCCACGACCCCACCGTCCCCGATCGCGCCACCGTCCCCGATCGCCCCGTCGTCCCCGGCCGCCCCCGCGGACGACGGGCGGCCCTCCACCGGACGGCCCGGCTCGCCCCAGCTTCCCGATACCCAACCGGACAAGTGAGGTACGAGGTGCCCCCAACTCTTCCGTCAGACGACACCCGCGCACTGCTCCAGTCCGTGGTCGACGTGGCACGGGCCATCTTCGTGGCCGCCGCCAGCTCGGTGTTCCTGCTGGACGACGAGGCCGGCGAACTGGTCTTCCAGGCCGTCTCCGGCGAAGGCGAGGACATGCTCGTCGGCACGCGCTTCCCGGCCCACCGCGGCATCGCCGGCTGGGTGGCCTCCTCGGGCCAGGCCATGATCGCCGACGACCTGACCCTGACCCGGGCCTTCGCCCGTGACCTCGCCGAGTCGACGGGCTACGTGCCCAGCGCCCTGATGGCCGCGCCGCTCCTCTCCGAAGGACGGGTCCTCGGCGTCCTGGAGGTCCTCGATCCCTCGCCCCGCCCGCGCGGCGGCCTCCAGGACCTCGACCTGCTCGCCCTGTTCGCCGGACAGGCGGCCATCGCGCTGCGGGTCGCGGGCCGGGCCGCGCCCGGCGCGGGCTCACCGTCCTGGGGCACCACCGACGAGCAGATGATGGACGCCTTCCGCGACTTCCTGCGCCACCGGGCCCATTGACCGCGACGCTCGCGACAAAACGGGCGTGACCATGTCAAATCTGGCCGTATGTGAGGCCGGGTCCGCTCACGGGCCCGGCACCGGCGGCGCGTCCACGGCCGCGTGGCCGGTGACCCGGCGGCCGAACTCGTGGGTGAACCCCGACATGCCGTACGAGGCCATGTGCGCGCTCACCTCACCGGCGGGCGGCATCAGCAGGTTGCACTCGTGCAACTCCTCGACCTCGGAGAACACCTGGTCGTACCGGAACGGCGGGGTGAGGGAGGCGAGGCGCCGGTAGGCGAGCCGCTGCTGCTGCGGCAGGTCCCGCCAGAACGCCTCGTAGCGCTCCCGCAGCACGAGTTCGCCCACCGCCATCTCGTCCAGCAGCGAGGACGCGCCGCTCAGCCGGTCCGCGTAGTCCGCCAGCCGCACATGGCGCAGCGATTCGAGCTTCGCGGCGATGATGCGGACGGCCAGCGGAAGCCCCTCGCAGGAGTGCACTATCCGCCGCGCGGACGCCCGGTCGCTCATCACCCGGCCGAACCCGATGATCCGGCCCAGCAGTTCGGTCGCCTCGGCCTCCTGCAACGCGGGCAGCTCCACCCGGCCCACGGCGTCCAGCCCGCTGAGCCGGTACCGGCTGGTCACCAGCGTGCAACTGGCCCCGGACCCCGGCAGCAGCGGCAGCACGGTCTGCTGCCCCACGGCGTCGTCCAGCACGAGCAGGATCCGCCGGCCCGCCACCCAGGTCCGCCAACGGGCCAGGGCCTGCGCGACGTTCTGCGTGCCGGGCAGCCCCACGCTGTCCAGCAGCGCCCGCAGGACCGAGCCCAGTGAGCGGTTGCCGAGTTCGGTCATGACCAGCCCGTCCGGAAAGGCGTCCGCGAGCAGATGCGCCACGTGCACGGCCAGCGCGGACTTGCCCACCCCGACCGGTCCGGACACCACCATCACCCCGCCCTCACGGCGGCCCCGGAAGTAGCCGAGCGCCCGCTGCACCTCATCGGCCCGTCCTACGAAGTCCGGCAAGGTGCGCGGGAGTTGGTTGCCCGGACCCGGGCGCCGGGCGGACGCGGAGGGCTCCAGCAGGCGGCGGTGCAGCACCGCCAGCGCCGGTCCCGGCGCCACCCCCAACTCCCGCGCCAGGGCCCGTCGTACGGTGTCGAAGTGGGCCGCGGCTTCGCTTCGCCGGCCGGTCGCCGCGAGGGCCGTGATCCAGGCGGCGGCCAGCCGTTCGCGCAGCGGGTGGGAGACGACGTGCTCCTGGAGCCGGTCGAGCACGAGGGGGTGGCCGGCCCGCTCGTTCTCCAGTTCGGCCCACTCCTCCAGGGCCGCCACGTGCATCTCCTGGAGCCGGTCGACGGCCGCGGTCAGATACGGCACGTCACCGAACTCCACCAGGGGTCTGCCCTGCCAGAGGTCGAGCGCCTCGGCGAGCGCGCCGCACGCCGGTTCCGTCTCTCCGTCCCTGGCGTGCCGCCTGCCGGCCCGGGCCCGTTCCTCGAACCGGAGCAGGTCGCACTCCGAAGGATCGAGCCGCAGGAGATAGCCGCCCGGGGTGTGCGTCAGCCGGCCGCCCAGCACGCGCCGCAGCCGGGAGACGTACACCTGAAGGTTCTTGCGCGCGGTCCGCGGCGGCCGGCCGACCCACAGGGCGTCGATCAGGCCGTCGACCGGTAAGACATTGTTGGCCTGGCTGACGAGTAAGGCCAATAACAGACGTGGTTTCGGGCCGCCGAGATCGGCCGCACCTCTCCCGTCGTCGCGCACACACAATTCCCCGAACGCTGTGACCAACCGACTCATGTGTCGACATTGCCACAGCCGAATCTTCTTGGCAGGAGGGTCCGACCAGCAAGTTCCTGCTGTTTAAAGGGGCGAAGTACGCTGTGTCCCGGCGCGGTCGGGCCGCAGCGCGCGGGCGGCGGGTTTGCGATGATGCGAAAGCGGATCAGCGAAGGGCGGCGCCGGGTGCCGGCCGCTCGGACATCCGCCGGGAACTATATGTGTCCCACACCTTTTATCTGCGCCGGATTGCCGCATTCCCGCATCCGGGCCCGCATCGACGGGCGTGTGGTGCGCCGGTGATTTCCGCGGGCAACGGCGCCCCGAAGGAATGCGATGTCACCGGTGCGCACAGGCGGCGTCGGACATGTCCCGTCACTCGCGCACGCCGCACGGCGCCCTGCCGACGGCGGCGGGCCGCGCGAGAAGCACGGGACGACATCCCGCGGGCGATCTCCTCGCCCGCACCGGCACGGCGTCCCGGCCGGGCCGGTGGGCACGTCGTGCCGGTCCGCGCCGCTCCCCGCGGCCACCGCCGGGCGACGCCGTCACCGCGGGGCAGGCCGGCACTGGTACTGGTGGTACCAGGCACATCGGCGACCGGCGGTGTTCACTGGGAGCCATGACGGCGACGGAACTGGGACGGTCCCTGCGGCGCTGGCGCGACCGGGTGGCCCCGGACGCGGCGGGCCTGCCGACAGGCGGTCAGCGGCGGGCGGCCGGGCTTCGGCGCGAGGAGCTGGCGCTGCTGGCCGGGATCTCGGTCGACTACGTCACACGCCTCGAACAGGGCCGGGCCGCCCATCCGTCCGTGCCGGTCGTCGAGGCACTGGCGCGGGCGCTGCGGCTCACCGCGGACGAACGCACCTACCTGTTCGGGCTGGCGGGCCTGGTGCCGCCGGGTCCGGACGTGGTGCCCGGGTATCTGACGCCCAGCGTGCAGCGGCTGCTGGACCGGCTCTCCGGTACTCCGGTCGCCGTCTCCGACGCCGCCATGACGCTCCTGGTGACCAACCCGATGTACGGGGCGCTGATGGGCGACCCGTCCGGCCTGCGCGGCTTCGAACGCAACGGCGTCTGGCGGAACTTCCTCGGCCGGCCGAGCAGGGTGCGGCACACTCCTCCGGAGCGGCGCGCCTTCGAGACCGGCATGGTCGCCGAGCTGCGCTCGACGGCCGCCCGCTATCCGGCCGACCGTCAGCTGCACCGCATGATCGCCGAGCTGCGCGCCGGGAGCGAGCGGTTCGCGGAGCTGTGGGACGCGGGGGTCGTCGGGCGGCTGGAGGCGTCGCACAAGACGATCGAGCATCCGCACGTGGGTCTGCTCACCCTGGACTGCGACCAGCTCCGGGTCGAGCAGCACGACCTGCGCATCCTCGTGTACTCGGCCGAGCCGGGCACCGAGGCCGCCGAGAAACTGGAGCTGATCTCGGTGCTCGGCACCCAGAGCCTGGCCGGGCGGCACTGACCCCCGGCACCCCAGACCCACGGTCCGGCCCCGGCCGCCCGCCCGCACCCCGCCCCTACGCCTCGCCCGGGCGCGGCTCAGGAGTCCGCCGGGTCCGCGGCGACCGCGGAGGCCCCGGCGTTGTAGCGGGTGAGAAGTCCGCGCAGGGCCCGGACCTCGCCGGCGGCCCAGCCGTCGGTGCGGGCGTCGACCTCCCGGTACATCAGGGCGTCGGCGCGGGCGAGAAGCTCCCGGCCGAGGTCGCTGGGCCGGAGCAGCCGGGCCCGGTGGTCCTGCGGATCGGCCTCCCGCACCACGAGGCCGGCGCGTTGCAGCGCGGTGACCTGGCGGCTGATCGTCGACTTGTTGAGGCCGTAGAGCCCGACCAGGTCCGTCGCGCGGGCCCCGTCGCGGGCGTCCATCTCGGACAGCAGGGAGTAGTCGACGAAGCTCAGGTCCGGGTGGAGCCGTTCGGCGTTGCCCCGGAAGCGCCGGGAGAGGGTCACCAGCTCCCGGACCAGTCCGCGGATCTCCGTGTCGTCGTCGGCCACGCGCGTGTCCCTTCGTAACGTCCCGGGCTGCCGCCTCGGAGTTTCATTTTGCAACAGAGGACCGGCCGACTTACAGTAGTCCTGTTGCATTATGCAACTGAGCATCGAGACCGCACCCGCCGGTCGGGCGTCCCGGAACGCCGAGCCGAGGGCAGGTGCGCGGCATTCAGTCCCCTTAGTGTCGTTATGTCCGACATGGGGACGCGAGAGGCAGGCAAGGGTCATGCGCATCGAGGACGTCGTCCGCACACCGAGCACACCACTGGACGCCCCGGCCTTTCCGGTGGGCCCGTACCGGTTCACCGACCGCGAGTATCTGAACATCACCTACCGCACGGATCCCGACGCCCTGCGGCGGGTCGTCCCGGAACCGCTGCGGGTGACGGAGCCGCTGGTCCGCTTCGAGGTCATGCGGATGCCGGACGTCACCGGGCTGGGCGACTACACGGAGTCGGGCCAGCTCGCCGTCGTGGAGTTCGAGGGCGAGACGGGCGAGTACAGCCTGTCCATGTACGTGGACAACTTCCCCGCGATCGCCAGCGGACGGGAGATCGGCGCCTTCCCGAAGAAGCTCGGCCGCCCGCGGCTCTACGTCGACCAGGACACCCTGGTCGGCACCCTGGACTACGGTTCGCTGCCCGTCGCCCGCGCGACGATGGGCTACAAGCACCGGCCGCTGGACGCGGAGCAGGCCCGCGAGGAGCTGACGCAGCCGACGTTCATGCTCAAGAAGCTCCCGCACTACGACGGCACGCCCCGCATCTGCGAGCTGGTCCGGACCCGGATCGACGACCTCACCGTCAAGGGCGCCTGGAGCGGACCCGCCCGGCTGCAGCTGCTCGCCCACGCCCTGGCCCCGCTCGCCGACCTGCCGGTCCTGGAGATCGTCTCCGCCTCGCACCTCCTCACCGACCTGACCCTGGGCCGCGCGCGGGTCGTCCACGACTACCTGGCCTGACCCGCTCCCCCGCCCTCACCCCCACGCACCGGCACCCCGCGCCCTCGCGCTCGCGCGCCGATCAGAAGACAAGCAGCCGATCAGAAGAGAAGCAGGAGTTCCGCATGTCCCAGAACGACAGCATCGCCGGGATCCGCAACGCCACCGTGGTCGGCGGAGGCGTCATCGGCGCCTCCTGGACCGCGCTGTTCCTGGCCCGCGGTCTGTCCGTCACCGTGAGCGACCCGCAGCCCGGCGTCGACGAGGCCGTACGCACCTACGTCGCGCAGGCCACGCCCGCGCTGAAGGCGCTCGGACTGGACACCTCGTCGCTCACCGCGCGGCTGTCCTTCGAACCGGATCTGGCCACCGCGGTCCGCGACGCGGATCTGGTGCAGGAGAACGGCCCCGAGCGGCTGGAACTCAAGCACGAGATCTGGCAGACCATCGAGGGCAGCGCACCGGCCGGTGCCCTGTTCGCCACCTCCACCTCGGGCATTCCCGCCACCGAGATCGCCACCGCTCTCAAGGACCCGGCCCGGCTCGTCGTCGGGCACCCCTTCAACCCGCCGCACCTGGTGCCGCTGGTGGAGGTCGTGCCGGGCGCGCGGACCTCGCAGGAGACGGTCGAGCGCGCCCGCGCCTTCTACCGCGACCTCGGCAAGCGACCGCAGGTGGTGCGCAAGGAGGTGCCCGGCTTCGTCGCCAACCGGCTGCAGGCGGCGATCTTCCGCGAGTGCGTGCACCTGGTGACCGAGGGCGTCGTCACCATGGCGGAACTGGACGACATCGTCACCTCGTCCATCGGCCAGCGCTGGGCCGTCGCGGGCCCCTTCCGCTCCTTCCACCTCGGCGGCGGGGAGGGCGGGCTGCCGCACTTCATGAGCCACCTCGGCGTCGGCATGGAGCGGCGCTGGGCCGACATGGTCAAGGAGAAGGTGGCCTTCGACGAGGCCACCCGGCAGTTGCTCACCGAGCAGGCCGAGGAGTTCGGCGGCACCGTCGACGAACTCGCCGCCGAACGCGACCGCCGGCAGATCGCCGTGATGCGGGCGCTCGGCGAGACCTTCGACGCCTGACCCGCCGCCGTCCCGGCACCTGGCGACCAGCACCCGCACCCGCACCCGCACCCGCGACACCACGGAGATCACGGATTCCATGAGCGCCGAAGAACTCACCGAACGCATCCAGAAGACCCTCGCCTCCCCGGCCACCTCGGACGACGGTTTCGACATCCACGAGGCCCTGCGCGAGGTCCTCGCCTCGGTGGGCCTGCACCCCGGGGACAGCGGCGGCCGGATCACCTTCGTCGGTGCCGACCCGGTCGTCCCCAGCATCATGCGGCTGGGCGCCGTACCGGCCCTCGGCATGACCGCCAAGTCGGTCGCCCTGGCCGCCCTGTGGCAGCGCCGGACCGGCGAGGGCCAGGACATCACCATGGACCTGCGCAAGGCCCCGCACCGGCTGTGCCCCTTCTACGACAAGAAGTGGGAGCTGCTCAACGGCTACCCCGGCGGCACGCCCTCGGACCCGGTCAACCCGCTCGGTTTCGACTTCTACCAGACCCGCGACGGCCGCTGGGTCATGCCGCTGAACCCCTATCCGAAGATCAAGAACGCCGTCTACAAGCTGCTCCGCACCTGGCCCGAGAAGCAGGCGGTGGCGGACGCCGTCTCCAAGTGGAACGCCGCCGACCTGGAGCAGGCGGGCGAGGAGATCGGCGTGGTGATGCCCATGCTGCGCACCACCGAGGAGTTCCTGCGCGAGCCCGCGTACGAGTACATCGCCGGGCAGCCGCTGATCAAGGTCGAGAAGATCGGCGACAGCGAGCCCGAACCGCTCTCCGCGTCGGCCGCCCAGCCGCTGTCCGGCGTACGGGCCCTCGGCATGGGCCACATCATCGCCGGTGCCGGAGTCGGCCGGGACCTGGCGCAGCACGGCGCGGACGTGCTGAACATCTGGCGGCCCAACGAGCTGGAGCACGAGTCCACCTACAACACCGCCAACGTCGGCGTGCGCTCCACCACCATCGACCCGTACGGCGTCGAAGGTCAGGCCAGGATCCGCGAACTCCTGCGCGGTGCCGACATCTTCTACGCCAACCGCCGTCCCGGCTACCTGGAGAAGATCGGCCTCACCGCCGAGGAGGCGGCGGCCGTCCGGCCCGGCATCATCCACATCAGCATCTACCTCGCCGGCGAGACCGGCCCCTGGGCCCACCGCGTCGGCTTCGACCAGACCGCGGGCGCGCTCAGCGGCATCATGCTCATGGAGGGCGAGGACGGCGTCGGGGCCGGGCCGACGAGTACGCCGGCCCTGCCGTACATCAGCGTCGTCAACGACTACGTCCTGTCCTGGCTGGCGACGACCGGTGCGCTCGCCGCGCTGATGCGCCGCGCCACCGAGGGCGGCAGCTACCGGGTCACCCTCAACCTGACCCGCATCGCCACCTGGATCCTCAGCCTCGGCGTCTTCGACCGCGACTACGCGCACGCGACCGCGCTCGACCCCGACCCCGCCTCCCCGCACGCCTACCTGGACCCCGACACCTTCACCGCCGACACGCCCTGCGGCCACTACCAGGGCGTCACCGACCAGGTCGTCATGTCCCGCACCCCCGGCCGCTTCCGCGACGTCCTCCTCCCCCGCGGCGGCAGCGCCCCGCTGTGGCTCCCCCAGCCCAACTGACCGTCACGCACCGGCAATCCGCTCTCCCCCGTCGAACAGCCGCCAGTGCCCCTCGGAGACGACCTCGACACCGTCGTCGGTCACCTTCAGGGCGGTCCGGGCATCGATGGCGTACGCCGGGCCACCTGCCGTGGCGGCCCAGCGTTCCGCCTCGGCCATGCTGTTCTCCGGGGAGTCCGGGCTGTCGAGGTGCGGGAAGAGGCAGAAATCGACGAGCCCCAGGGCGCCGTCGTCACCGGAGAGCGGCCAGCCCAGCAGCTCGACCAGTGCCGCCATGATGCTCGCATTGGTGACACCGGAGTCCGTGAGCAGAAGTCGCATGACATCTCCCTTGATCGAAGGGCCCGTTGGCACCGGACGTGCCGTGTTCCGTGGGCGCGGGCGGGACCGCGGAGTGCAGCCTGGCAGATCGGGCTCACCGGACCTACCCGCGTCCGTCGGGCACTCCCTCGCCCGGTAGCGTGCGGCAGCATGATGCGTGTCTGGGTGCTGCCTCTGCTGCTGGTGTTCTGTGGTGCGGGTGTCGCGGCCGGATGGTGGTCCGGAGGGAGTCCGGGCGCGGCCGTGGTGGGGCTGGTGGTGTTTGTGGGGCTCGCGTGGGTCTGCTCGCCTCTGGTCTTCCCGAGGTCGGTCGGTGCGCAGGAGGCGCGGCGGCTCAGCGCGCTCGACGGCAGGCCCGTCGTCTTCTGGCGGCCGGGCTGCACGTACTGCATGCGCCTGCGGATCAGGCTCGGCCGCCGGGCCCGCCACCTGCACTGGGTCGACATCTGGCGCGACCCGGCGGGAGCCGCGGCCGTGCGCGCGGTCAACGAGGGCAACGAGACCGTGCCGACCGTGTTCGTGGACGGCCGGCCGCACACCAACCCCGATCCTGCCTGGGTGCGCGAGCTGCTCTCCCGTTCCGCGTGAGCGCACCCGCACCCGGTGGGCGAGAGGGACCGGGACGGTTCAGGTGCCCGGCGGGCTTCGCTGGGTCACACTGGTCACAGGGCCGGGAGCCGGCGGGCCGTGCCGCAGTCCCGCTCTCGGCGCGCGGTACGAGCGTCACCCGGCAACCGTTCCGCGGAGCCGGACGGCGTACCGCTCGGCTGAGAGAAGCGTGTCATGGTCGACGAGGACCGGCCTTCCGGAGTGGTGCACAGCGTGTTCGCGCTCGTCCGTGTGCTGGGCGAGGCGCCGGGCCCCCTCGGGGTCACCGAGCTGGCCTCTGCCGTGGGCATGCCGAAGACGACGGCGCACCGGCTGCTGGAGCAGCTGGCCCGCGAGGACGTCGTCACGCGCCGCGACCACAAGTGGGCGCTCGCACCCGGCTTCGGAACGCTGATGCCGGCCGGGCCGCCGCTCTCACCGCTGGCGGCCGCCGCCCGCCCCCGGCTGAACGCGCTGGCCCGGGCCACGGGCGCGAGCGTCTTCCTGCACCGCATGTCGGACGGTGTCCTGGACACCGTGTACTGCGCGCACGGCTCCCTGATGGCCCCGCTCTTCCCCGCGTCGGAACAGCGCCTGGCCGCGGTGCACCCGGCCGCCTCCCTCTGGCGCGCCCTGCGGTCCGGGCAGGTGGCGGCCGAGTACCAGGAGGTCCGACCGGACTGCCTGTGCATCGCCGCGCCCGCCCTCCTGCCCTCGGGCGAAACGGTCGTCGCCTCACTCGCTCGGCCGGACGACCATGAGGTGGAGTCCCTGAAGCGTCCTCTGGAGCGGGTCGTCGCGCTGATCCTGTCGGACGAGCGCCGCACGGAACGCTGAGCCGCGGGTCCTTCACCACGCCGGGCGGGTCCCGGCGAGCGCCGCCCGGTAGGCCTTCTCCAGCAGGCCGACCATGGTCCGGATCTCCTCGCCGGTGCTGACGAGCGGCGGTGCCACGATGACGGTGTCGCCGACGGCCCGTACCAGCAGCCCGTGCTCGACCGCCTCGGCCATGACCCGGGCGCCCCACTCGCCCTCGGGCAGGCCTCCGGCACCCGTGACGAAGGTGACCGCGGCCAGGAATCCGTATCCCCTGACGTCCCTGACGCACGCCTCGCCGCGGAACGCGTCGGCGAGGGCGGTCATCAGCGTGGGCGCCGTCTCCCGTACGTGCCCGGGAATGTCCTCCTCCACGACGATGGCGAGCGCCTCACGGGCGACGGCCGCCGCCACCGGATGTCCCGAATAGGTGAAGCCGTGGCCGAACGCGCCGACATCCGGCGACCGGTCGGCGATGGTGTCCATGACGCGCTGTCCGACCATCACGGCGGAGATCGGCGCGTACGCGGAGGACAGCCCTTTCGCCAGGGTGATCAGGTCGGGGGCGAGGCCGAATTCGGTGGTGGCGAACATCGATCCGGTGCGTCCGAAGCCGGTCACGACCTCGTCGAGGACGAACAGGATGTCGTGGCGGGCGAGGACCTCCTGGACGCGCGGGTAGTAGCTGGGCGGCGGAATGATCAGCCCGCCCGCGCCGAGGATCGGTTCGGCGATGAACGCGGCGATGGTGTCGGGGCCCTCGTGTTCGATGAGCCGTTCCAGGCGGCCGACGAGCCGGTCGACGAAACGGTCCTCCGACAGGCCCTCGCGGAGGGGCCCGTGCGGATCGGGGCAGGCCACCGTGACGAAGGACGGCAGCGGGAGGCCGAATCCCCGGTGGACGAAGTCCAGACCGGTCGCGGAACCGGCGGCCACGGTCGTGCCGTGGTACCCCCGCTCCTGGGAGATGACCGTGGACCGTCCGTAACGGCCGAGGCACCGGTGGTAGTACCACGCCAGTTTGAAGGCGCTGTCGTTGGCCTCCGCACCCGAGTTCGCGAAGAAGGTACGGCCCATGGGCAGCGGTGCCAGCCGGGCGAGATCGTCGGCGAGGGCCAGGGCGACGTCGGCGGTGCGGTGCGCGAAGGACGCGAAGAACGGCAGCCGCGCCATCTGCCGCTCGGCCGCCCGCACCAGCCGGGGCTGGCTGTATCCCAGGTTGGTGCAGAGCATTCCGGAGGTGGCGTCGAGATAGGAACGCCCTTCGCGGTCCCACACGGTGAGGCCTTCGCCCCGGACGATCACGTGCGGTTCGGTGGTCAGCGCGGGCGGTGTGTGCGGTTCCAGCAGGGTGGTCGGGTGGAAAGCCATGGCGATTCTCCTCGTACGCGCGGAGGAAGGAGGAACGGGCAACGTGCGCGGGCTCCGGAAAGCGGGAACCGCGAGCCGTTTCCTCGATGAGAATCCGCGGGGCGCTCCGGTTCAAAGGGTGTTCCGGCCAGCGGAACAGGCGCCCGGCATTCCCTCACGGCGTGGCTCCCGCCGCCGGTTCCGCTGACCGGAACGCGCATGGTCCGGCGGCCGGTACGGCTGTCCCCTGAGGTATGGAAAAGAACACCGAGGAATTCGCATTCATCGTCGTGGGCGGCGGGACCGCCGGGAGTGTGATCGCCGCCCGGCTCTCCGAGGACCCGGGCACCCGGGTGCTGCTGCTCGAAGCGGGCTCGGCGCACACCGCGGCCGCGACGGCGCTGCCGTCGCAGTGGCCGACGCTCCTTCAGACGGACGCCGTCTGGGGCGATCTGACGGTCCCGCAGCGGGCGAACGGCCGCCGCGTGCCGCTCCCCCGCGGGCGCGCGCTGGGCGGTGGCTCGGCCGTCAACGGGATGAACCACGTGCGCGGCCACCGCTCCGGCTACGACGTGTGGGCGCAGGCGGCCGGGGCGGACTGGTCGTTCGAGGGTCTGCTGCCGTGCTTCCGACGCAGTGAGAGCACCGTCGGAAAGGACCCGGCGCTGCGCGGGACCGACGGCCCCCTCTCCGTTGGACCGGCCGACCCTCCGCATCCGCTCGTCGCGGCCCTGCTCGACGGAGCGGCCGAGTGCGGGCACCGGCGCGCCGCCGACATCAGCGGCGGTACGGAGGAGGGGTTCGGCTGGTCGGACCTGAACATCGTCGGCGGCAGGCGGCAGAGCGCGGCCGACGCCTACCTGACGCCCGCCGTGCGGCGCACCAACCTGACGGTGGTGACAGGCGCCCAGGCGCACCGGCTGCTCATCAGCCGCGGGCGCTGCACGGGAGTGGAGTACCGCACCGCGGCCGGCCCGGTGTCGGTGCGCTGTTCCGGCGAGGTGGTCCTCACCGCGGGCACCATCGGGTCGGCGCACCTGCTGCTGCTCTCCGGCATCGGTCCCGGGCGGCACCTGCGCCGTACGGGCGTGGAGGTCGTGGCAGACCTGCCCGGTGTGGGAGAGAACCTGCACGACCATCCGCTCGCCTACCTCGCCTACCGGTCACGTCGGCCGGTCCCGCCGGGCGCGAACAACCACGGTGAGGCGTTCGGTCTGGTCCGCAGCCGGCCGGGACTCGACGGCCCCGACCTCCAGATCCTCTTCATCGACGTGGCGCGGGGCGATCCGGCCGCGGCCCGGACCGGGACGGAAGGCGGGTACAGCGTCGCCGTGTCCGCGATCACGCCCCGCAGCCGCGGGACCATCCGTCTCGCGAGCGCGGATCCGGGCGTTCCGCCTCTGGTGGATCCCGACTACTACGGCGACGGGACGGACGTCGACACCGCGGTACGGGGGCTGCGTCTGGCCCGGGACATCGGTGAGTCCGGCGCGCTCGACGCGTGGCGCGCGGGCGAGGCCGTGCCGGGGCCGGCGACGACGGGCACGGCCGCACTGCGGGCCTACGTGCTCGGCACCCCGGCGTCGTACTACCACCCCGTCGGCACCTGCCGCATGGGCGCGGACCCGTCGGCCGTCGTCGACGGCGAACTGCGTCTGCGCGGTGTCGGCGGGCTGCGGGTGGCCGACGCCTCCGTCATCCCGTCCATTCCCTCGGCCAACACCAACGCCACCGTCTGCGCCGTCGCCGAGCGGGCCGCCGAGCTGCTCCGGTACGGCGGCCGCCGGGATCCGGGCCGGACCAGCCCGTAGCCGGCGCCCGGCCGGAGTCCCGCGCGCGGTCGTGCGATGCGCACGCGGCCGTGGTCAACGCGCCCTGCGGGGCGGGGTGAAGACGTACAGGTCGAGGATGTCGGGGCACGGGGCGACGCCGGGGCCGCCCGCCCGTACCCAGCGGGCGACGTCCTCGGTGGCGTCGGGGTCGTTGACGAGGCCGAGCCAGACCGGGCGGGCGCCGGTGGCGCGGGCGGCGGCGGAGGGCTGGACGACGATCACGTTGGCGTGCTCGCAGACGTCGAGGCAGTCCGAGACGCGCAGCGGGACCTGCCCGGCCAGGTCGGCGACCTGTCGCGCGTGGTCCACCCCGGGCACCTTGGACGTGCCGCAGCAGCAGTCCCGGCAGACGACGACGCGGCTCGGCGCCGGTCCCGCGTGGGTCTGCTCCGTACGGTCCCCGGCGGGGCGCTGGTCGGACGTCACGGGTCGTGCTCCTCTTCCGGAAGAATCATTCCGCCGTACGGTCACCTGGTGCCCTCGGTGACCGGGTACGGCACGAACATGCTGGTGTCCTGGTCGATGCGCAGCGGCCGGCCGAGCGGCGGCGCGGCCCGCTGGGGGCAGTCGAGGCGTTCGCAGACGCGGCAGCCCATGCCGATGGGTGTGGCGGCGGCGGTGCCGCTCAGGTCCAGGCCGTCGGAGTAGACGAGGCGGTGGGCGTGGCGGATCTCGCAGCCGAGGCCGACGGCGAAGGTCTTGCCGGGCTCGCCCCAGCCGCCGCGGTGCCGGGTGACCGCGCGGGCGGTCCACAAGTAGCGCTGTCCGTCGGGCATCTCGGCGATCTGGACGTGGATGCGGCCGGGTGCGGCGAACGCCTCGTAGACGTTCCACAGCGGGCAGGTGCCGCCGGCCCGCGAGAAGTGGAAGCCGGTCGCCGACTGGCGCTTGGAGAGGTTGCCCGCCCGGTCGACGCGGACGAAGGAGAAGGGAACGCCGCGCAGCCTGGGCCGTTGGAGGGTGCTGAGGCGGTGGCAGACCGTCTCGTAGCCGAGGCCGTACCGGTCGGTGAGGCGTTCGATGTCGTAGCGCGCTTCCTCGGCGGCCGCGTGGAAGGCGGCGTACGGCAGGATCAACGCGGCGGCGAAGTAGTTGGCGATGCCGATGCGTGCCAGGGCGTGGGTGGGTGAGCCGCGCTCGAAGTCCTCGTCGGCCAACTGGTCGAGGCCGTCGGCGTGTTCCAGCAGGGCCAGCTGGGTCGCCATGCGGAAGGCGCGCTGGCCGGGCCGCAGCCGGTGGGACAGGTGGAGGGTGCGGGTCTTCGCGTCGTAGCGGTGCAGCCGGTCCCCGGTCTCCGTGGCGAGCCGGATGCCGTGGGAGGCGGCGAGTCTGGCGGTCAGCGCGCCGACGACCTCGCCGGGACGGATGCCGATCTCGGCGGCGAGACGTTCGGCCGCGAGGTCGGTGTCGTGCAGGTAGTTCTGGCGGCGGTAGAAGAAGTCCCGGATCTCCTCGTGCGGCGAGGCGGCCGATCCGCGGTCCACGTCCCGGCCGTCCGCCGCGCCGGCCAGCCGCTCGGAGAGCCGCTGGTTGCGGCGGCCGAGGTCGACCAGGACCTGGGCGACGGCGGGCAACCGCCCGGCGAGGTCGGCGAGTTCGGCCGCGGAGACCCGGGCGTCGGCGATCTCCCCGGCGAGCGCCTCGCGCAGGTCGGCCACCAGCCGGGTGGCGTCGCGCTCGGAGAAGAACCCCGGGTCGACCCCGAAGGCCTCCGTCAGGCGCAGCAGGACGGGGACGGTGAGCGGGCGGGAGTCGTGCTCCATCTGGTTCAGGTAGCTCGGCGAGATGCCCAGCAGCCGCGCGAGTTCGGCCTGGCTCATCCGGCGCTCCTCGCGCAGCCGCCGCAGCCGCGCGCCCGCAAACGTCTTGCCCACCGACCACTCCTCCGCACCGAGCACTGGATCCGGCCAGCTTACGGGACAGCGACCTTCGGCAACTCTTCGCAAGATTGGCAAAACGCGGCGCGAAGATTCGCAGAAGTTGGCATTGGTCCACGGTTGCTGGCACTCAGTGCCAGTGCCAGAGTCGTAGTGCGGCCCGCCGGACCCGGCAGCCACCGCCCGGAACCGGGGTCCGATTCTCCGCCCTGACGTCGGAGATCCCGGCCTCCACGGCGGTTCACGTCGACAGCATTGCTCGGCTTCGCCCTCCGGGGCGACGGCGGGCCGCACCTCAATGAAACGACACGCAGTGCCACCCCCGTGGTGTTCCGACGGCGGGATTGGCAACCGGCACAGACCGAGGAGACGGTGACAGTCATGGCAGAAGCGAGGACGCAGGCGGCCGAGGATCTGGCGCGGCGCTGGGCCACCGACCCGCGCTGGCAGGGCATCGAGCGCACCTACCGTGCCGAGGACGTCGTACGGCTCTCCGGCTCCGTCCGCGAGGAGGCCACCCTGGCCCGGCGCGGCGCCGAGCGGCTGTGGCGCCAGCTGCACGAGCAGGACTACGTCCACGCCCTCGGCGCGCTCACCGGCGGCCAGGCCGTGCAGCAGGTCAAGGCCGGTCTGCAGGCCATCTACCTGTCCGGCTGGCAGGTCGCCGCCGACGCCAACCAGGCCGGGCACACCTACCCCGACCAGAGCCTCTACCCCGCCAACTCCGTTCCGCAGGTGGTCCGTCGGATCAACAACGCGCTGCTGCGCGCCGACCAGATCGCCACCGCCGAGAACGCGGGCGACACCACCGACTGGCTGGCGCCGATCGTCGCCGACGCGGAGGCCGGCTTCGGCGGTCCGCTGAACGCGTTCGAGCTGACCAAGGCGATGATCGCGGCGGGCGCGGCCGGCATCCACTACGAGGACCAGCTCGCCTCCGAGAAGAAGTGCGGCCACCTCGGCGGCAAGGTCCTGGTGCCGACCTCGCAGCACATCCGCACCCTCAACGCGGCCCGCCTCGCCGCCGACATCGCCGACGTGCCGACCCTGGTCATCGCCCGCACCGACGCCCTGGCCGCCACGCTCCTGACCACCGACGTGGACGAGCGCGACGCCGAGTTCGTCACCGGCGAGCGCACCTCCGAAGGCTTCTACCGGGTCCGCAACGGCATGGCGCCGGTCATCGCGCGCGGCCTCGCCTACGCCCCGTACGCGGACCTGATCTGGGTCGAGACCGGCACGCCCGACCTGGCGCAGGCCCGCGAGTTCGCCGAGGCGATCCACGCCCGGTACCCGGACCAGATGCTCGCCTACAACTGCTCGCCGTCCTTCAACTGGAAGGCCGCCCTGGACGACGACCAGATCGCCAAGTTCCAGCGCGAGCTGGGCGCGATGGGCTACCGCTTCCAGTTCATCACCCTGGCCGGGTTCCACTCCCTGAACCACGGCATGTTCGACCTGGCCCGCGGCTACGCCGAACACGGCATGACCGCCTACGTCGACCTCCAGGAGAGGGAGTTCGCCGCGCAGGCTCAGGGCTTCACCGCGGTCAAGCACCAGCGCGAGGTCGGCACCGGTTACTTCGACCTCGTCTCCACCGCCGTCAACCCCGCCTCCTCCACGACCGCGCTGGCCGGGTCCACGGAGGAGGAGCAGTTCCACTAGGCAGCACCTGAGCCCGGCCCCGGCCATGACCGGGGCCGGGCGGCAACCCCCGTAAGCCCGCTCCCCGTTCAGGAGTTGCGATGTCCACCACCCTCGCGCAGAACGTCCGTGTCCTGGCCGCGCCGGGCACCCGGCACGACGAGATCCTCACCCCCGCCGCCCTGGACTTCGTCGGCCGGCTCGCCGCCGAGTTCGGTGAACGCCGCGAGGGTCTGCTGAAGGAACGCCGGCGGCAGGCAATCCGGCTCGCGGCCGGCTCCCCGCTCGACTTCCCCATGGTCACGGCCGCCGTCCGCGCCGACCGCGGCTGGCGGGTGGCCCCGCCCGCGCCCGGTCTGGCCGACCGCCGTGTCGAGATCACCGGCCCGCCCGAGCGGCGCATGGCCGTCAACGCCCTCAACTCCGGCGCGAGCGTGTGGATGGCGGACTTCGAGGACGCCACGGCGCCGACCTGGGACAACCTCGTCTCCGGGCAGCTCGTCCTGCTGGACGCGATCGAGCGGCGCATCGACTTCACGACCGAGGAGGGCAAGGAGTACCGCCTGGGCGACAGCGACCGGCCGGCCACCATCATGGTCCGGCCGCGGGGCTGGCACCTGGACGAGGAGCACCTGGAGTACGATGGCCGGCCCGTGCCCGCCGCCCTCGTCGACTTCGGCCTGTACTTCTTCCACTGCGCGCAGCGGCAGATCGACGCCGGGTACGGCCCGTACTTCTACCTCCCCAAGCTGGAGAACCGCTACGAGGCCCGGCTGTGGAACGACGTCTTCGTCCTCGCCCAGGAGCTTCTCGGAATCCCGCGGGGTACGGTCCGCGCCACCGTCCTGATCGAGACGATCACCGCCGCCTTCGAGATGGAGGAGATCCTCCACGAACTGCGCGAGCACAGCGCCGGCCTCAACGCGGGCCGCTGGGACTACCTGTTCAGCGTCATCAAGACCTTCGGCCACCGCACCGACTTCCTCCTCCCCGACCGCGCCAAGGTCACGATGACCGCCCCCTTCATGCGGGCCTACACCGAACTCCTCGTCCGCACCTGCCACCGCCGCGGCGCCCACGCCATCGGCGGCATGGCCGCCCAGGTCCCCGCCAAGGACCCCGCCGCGAACGAGGCCGTCCTGGCCGCCGTACGCCTGGACAAGGAACGCGAGGCCGAGGACGGCTTCGACGGCTCCTGGGTCGCCCACCCCGGACTGGTCCAGGTCTGCCGCACGGCCTTCGACGGCGTCCTCGGCGACCGGCCCGACCAGCGCGACCGCACCCGCGAGGACGTCGACGTCACCCCCGCCGACCTGCTGTCCGTGCGCCGGATCAGCGGCCCTCCCAGCCCCGAGGGCGTCCGCACCAACGTCTCCGTGGCGCTGCGGTACTACGCCGCCTGGCTGCGGGGGCAGGGTGCCGTGGCACTGGACGGGCTGATGGAGGACGCCGCGACCGCGGAGATCGCCCGGGTGCAGATCTGGCAGTGGCTGCGCCACCGGGTCGTCGACCGCCGGACCGTGGAGCAGATCCTCGACGACGAGATCGCCGCGCTCGGAGCCGACTATCCGTGGGCACCGGTCGACGACATCCGCGGCCTCTTCGAACGGACGGCGATGACCGGCGAGTTGCCGCTCTTCTTCACCCCGGACGCCTACTCCCGGCACCTCGTGCGCCGGCCGGAGGTCCGGGCATGAGCGCGGGCCTCACCCGTATCGGCGTGGTCGGCGGCGGCCAGATGGGCGCCGGGATCGCCGAGGTGTGCGCACGGGCCGGGCTCGACACCGTCGTCTGCGAGGTCGACGCGATCGCCGCCCGCGCGGCCCGCGACCGGATCACCGCATCGCTCGACCGGGCGGTCGGCCGCGGGAAACTGGAGCGGGACGCGGCACGGGACGCGCTCGCCCGGACGGCGTTCACCGGCAGCCTGGACGACCTCGCCGACCGGCAGCTCGTCATCGAGGCCGTCATCGAGAACCCCGCGGCCAAGACGGAGGTCTTCGCCGCCCTCGACAAGACCGTCGAGGACCCCGAGGCCGTCCTGGCCACCAACACCTCCTCGCTGCCGGTCATGCGCCTGGGCATGGCGACCGGCCGGGCGGACCGGGTGGTGGGCCTGCACTTCTTCAACCCGGTCCCGGTCCTGCCCCTCGTCGAGGTGGTCACCTCCCTGCACACGTCGGCCGGGACGACCGCCCTGGTCGAGGACTTCGCGGCCCGCTCGCTCGGCAAGACGGTCATCAGGTCCCAGGACCGGGCGGGCTTCGTCGTCAACGCACTGCTCGTCCCCTACCTCCTCTCGGCCGTCCGAATGGCCGAATCCGGCTTCGCCACCGCGGCCGACATCGACGCCGGGATGGAACTGGGCTGCGCCCACCCCATGGGGCCGCTCAGACTCGCCGACCTGATCGGCCTGGACACCGTCGCCTCGATCGCGGAGTCCCTGTACGACGAGTTCCGCGAACCCCTGTACGCCCCGCCGCCGCTGCTCCAGCGGATGGTCGAGGCAGGACTCCTCGGCCGGAAGACAGGCCGCGGATTCCACACCTACGGCCAGGACTGAGGGCCTGGTCCGACGCGGGCCGAGGGGCCCGCACCGCCGTACGGGGATGAGGGTCCCCGCACGGTGCGACTGGAAAAGGGCGGGAAGCGCGAGGGTGGCGCTTCCCGCCCTCCGGCCATTCCACTCGTGTCCTGTGTCACCTTCCGCATCGTGGACGGCGCGCTTCACCGCCGGGCGATACCCCCTAGGGTGGTCCCAGCAGCTGGTTCGCCCTGTCAGCCGGACAGGGCGTCGTAAGAGGGAACCCGGTGGGAATCCGGGACTGCCCCGCAGCGGTGAGTGGGAACGAACGCCGTCATACGCACTGGGTCCGACGTACCGGACCTGGGAAGCGACGGCCGGTAGGTGTCCGCCGGGAGACCGGAGGGCGTGCCCGCGAGTCCGAAGACCTGCCGACTGCCCGCGCGCGGACCGTTCCGTGCGCGGATACCCCCGGTGACCTCGTGGGCGGGTCGGCGTGCATACCAGACGGGACGACCGTGCCCTTGCCGCGCGGGGTCGCCGCCGTCCGGTGCGTCATACCCTTCGCGCTCCCCCGGTCCCCGGGATCTCAGGGATTCATCTCGCGAAGGAGATCTCCGTGACATCGAAGTCCGCAGCCGCGGCAGCACGGGCCACCGTGTACGGCTACCCCCGCCAGGGCCACAACCGTGAGCTGAAGAAGGCGATCGAGGGCTACTGGAAGGGCCGCGTCACCGCCGACGCCCTCCGGAGCACCGCCGCCGAACTCCGCCGGAACACCTGGCGGCAGCTCGCCGACGCCGGCGTCCACGAGGTGCCCACCGGCGACTTCTCGTACTACGACCACGTCCTGGACACCACCGTCATGGTCGGCGCGATCCCGGAGCGCCACCGGGACGCCGTGGACGCCGACGCGCTCGACGGCTACTTCGCCATGGCCCGCGGCACCCAGGACGTCGCGCCGCTCGAAATGACCAAGTGGTTCGACACGAACTACCACTACCTGGTGCCCGAGCTGGGCCCGGACACGGTCTTCACCGCGAACACGGCGAAGCAGGTCGCCGAGCTGACGGAGGCCCTGGGCCTCGGCCTGACCGCCCGCCCCGTCCTGGTCGGCCCGGTCACCTATCTCCTCCTCGCCAAGCCCGCCCCGGGCGCCCCCGCCGACTTCGAGCCGCTCACCCTGCTGGACCGGCTCCTCCCGGTGTACGCCGAGGTCCTCGCGGACCTGCGGGCGGCCGGTGCCGAGTGGGCGCAGCTGGACGAGCCGGCCCTGGTCCAGGACCGCACGCCTGCCGAACTGAACGCCGCCGAGCGCGCCTACCGCGACCTCGGTGCGCTCACCGACCGGCCGAAGCTGCTGGTCGCCTCCTACTTCGACCGTCTCGGCGACGCCCTCCCCGTGCTGGCCAAGGCCCCGGTGGAAGGACTCGCGCTGGACTTCACCGAGGCCGCCGCCGCCAACCTGGAGGCGCTGGCCGCCGCCGGCGGACTGCCCGGCAAGCGGCTGGTCGCCGGCGTCGTCAACGGCCGCAACATCTGGATCAACGACCTGCAGAAGTCGCTGTCCACGCTCGGCACCCTGCTGGGCCTCGCCGACCGCGTCGACGTGGCCGCGTCCTGCTCCCTGCTCCACGTGCCGCTCGACGCGGCCGCCGAACGGGACATCGACCCGCAGATTCTGCGCTGGCTCGCCTTCGCGAAGCAGAAGACCGCCGAGATCGTGACCCTCGCCAAGGGCCTCGCCCAGGGCACGGACGCCGTCACCGGCGAACTCTCGGCGAACCGCGCCGACCTCGCCTCCCGCGCCGGCTCGCCCATCACCAACGACCCGGCCGTCCGCGCGCGGGCCGCCGCCGTCACCGACGCCGACGCCCGCCGCTCCCAGCCCTACGCCGAACGGGCCGCCGCCCAGCGCGCCGGCCTCGGACTGCCGCTGCTGCCGACCACCACCATCGGCTCCTTCCCGCAGACCGCCGAACTCCGCGTCGCCCGCGCCGACCTGCGCACCGGACGCATCGACACCGCCGGCTACGAGGAGCGCATCAGGACCGAGATCCAGGAGGTCATCTCCTTCCAGGAGAAGACCGGGATCGACGTCCTCGTGCACGGCGAACCCGAACGCAACGACATGGTGCAGTACTTCGCCGAACAGCTCACCGGATACCTGGCCACCCAGCACGGCTGGGTCCAGTCCTACGGCACCCGCTACGTGCGGCCGCCGGTCCTGGCCGGCGACATCTCCCGGCCCGAGCCGATGACCGTGCGCTGGACGACGTACGCGCAGTCCCTCACCGACCGCCCGGTCAAGGGCATGCTGACCGGCCCGGTCACCATGCTCGCCTGGTCCTTCGTCCGCGACGACCAGCCGCTCGGCGACACCGCCCGCCAGGTCGCCCTCGCCCTGCGCGACGAGGTGAACGACCTGGAGACGGCGGGCACCTCGGTCATCCAGGTGGACGAGCCCGCGCTGCGCGAAACCCTTCCGCTGCGCGCCGCCGACCGGCCCGCCTACCTCGCCTGGGCCACCGAGGCGTTCCGGCTCAGCACCTCCGGCGTCCGTCCGGACACCCAGATCCACACCCACATGTGCTATGCCGAGTTCGGTGACATCGTCCAGGCCATCGACGACCTCGACGCGGACGTCATCAGCCTGGAGGCGGCCCGCTCGCACATGCAGGTGGCCCGCGAACTCGCCTCGCACGGCTACCCGCGTGAGGCCGGTCCCGGTGTCTACGACATCCACTCCCCGCGCGTCCCGAGCGCCGAGGAGGCGGCCGGCCTGCTCCGCACCGGCCTCAAGGCCATCCCCGCGGAACGGCTCTGGGTCAACCCCGACTGCGGCCTGAAGACCCGCGGCTGGCCCGAGACCCGGGCCTCCCTGGAGAACCTGGTCGCCGCGGCCCGCACGGTCCGGGGCGAGCTGCCCGCCACCTGACCGAAAGACCGGAGGTTCCACTGGGCCGGGACGTCGCCGACGTCCCGGCCCCGCCCAGCGCTACCCGCACGACCGAGGTAGGAAGGGGGGCCCTGTCCGTATACGCCGACCGGCGCACCGGGTACGCGCCATCGCCGGCTCGGGGCGCACCGGACGCGGAGGCAACTCATCCGGACAAGGGTCGACTTAGGTATCCCTAACTCTTGCCGCCAACACAATATCTGGGGTGCATGCGCTCGCCTCTTTCTAGATGTAGTGTTGCTGGTGCTGGTGGTTCGCCGGGCACGGCTGTGTCCGACGAGGCAAGAGGGAACCCGGTGGGAATCCGGGGCTGCCCCGCAGCGGTGAGTGGGAACGACCGCCGTCATACGCACTGGGTCCGACGCAAAGGGCCTGGGAAGCGACGGCCAGTAGATGTCCTCCGGCCGGAGGACGCGCCCGCGAGTCCGAAGACCTGCCACCGGCGCGCATGCCGGACAGCGGTGTGCGCGCTCCGAGGCCCCGAGGGAGGGCCGCGTGGCAGACGCACGGACCCGGGTCAGGACAGGCACACCGTTTCGCCGCCTCCGCCCCGGTGTTCGCCCGTACCCGCCGCCGCGCTCCTCTCCTCCCGGTCCTCGGACGGACGACGGGAACGAGCGAGAGGGAGGCGGCGGCCGATGAGCGGTCTCGTGTATTTCTCCAGCGTCTCGGAGAACACCAGACGCTTCGTGGACAAGCTGGGCCTGCCCGCCACACGCATCCCCCTGCACCCGCGCCGCGAAGGCATGCCGCAGGTCAGCGAGCCGTACGTACTGATCGTGCCGACGTACGGCGGTGGCGAACGCGCCGGTGCGGTTCCGAGGCAGGTGGTGCGCTTTCTGAACGTCGAGGCCAACCGCACGCTCCTGCGCGGCGTGATCGCCTCCGGCAACACCAACTTCGGGGCGGACTACTGCCTGGCCGGCCGCGTGATCTCCGCGAAGTGCCGGGTCCCGGAGCTGTACCGATTCGAACTGCTGGGCACGGACCGCGACGTCCGCGCCGTGAAGGAAGGACTGCAGAGGTTTTGGACACGACACTCGTCGACGGCGGCGTGATCGCCGCTCAGCGTGAATCGGTCGGTACCCGCAGGGACTACCACGCGCTCAACGCGATGCTGAACATGTACGACTGCGACGGCAACATCCAGTTCGGCCAGGACCGCGAAGCCGTCCGCCAGTACTTCCTCCAGCACGTCAACCCGAACACCGTGGAGTTCGGGTCCCTGAAGGAGAAGATCGACTACCTGATCGAGAACGACTACTACGAGGAGGCGCCCATCCGCGCCTACACCTGGGAGTTCGTCGAGGGACTGTACCGGCGGGCGTACGCCCATGAGCACCGGTTCCGCACCTTCCTGGGTGCCTTCAAGTACTACACGTCGTACACCCTGAAGACCTTCGACGGCTCCCGCTACCTGGAGCGGTACGAGGACCGGGTGGTCTCCACCGCGATGTATCTCGGTGCCGGCGACGAGCAGTTGGCCTCCCGGCTCGTCGACGAGATGATGACGGGCCGCTTCCAGCCCGCCACGCCCACCTTCCTCAACGCGGGCAAGGCCCAGCGGGGCGAGCTGGTCTCCTGCTTCCTCCTGCGGATGGAGGACAACCTGGAGTCCATCGGGCGCGGCATCAACTCCGCGCTCCAGCTCAGCAAGCGCGGCGGCGGTGTGGCCCTCCTCCTCACCAACCTGCGGGAACAGGGCGCTCCGATCAAGAAGATCGAGAACCAGTCCTCCGGCGTGGTCCCCGTGATGAAGCTCCTGGAGGACTCCTTCTCCTACGCCAACCAGCTCGGCGCGCGGCAGGGCGCGGGCGCGGTGTACCTGCACGCCCATCACCCGGACATCATGCGGTTCCTGGACACCAAGCGGGAGAACGCGGACGAGAAGATCCGCATCAAGACCCTCTCCCTCGGTGTGGTCGTCCCGGACATCACCTTCGAACTCGCCAAGCGCAACGAGGACATGCACCTGTTCTCGCCCTACGACGTCGAGCGCGAGTACGGCACCCCGCTGTCGGACCTCTCCGTCAGCGAGCACTACGACGACCTGGTCGCCAACCCGCGCATCCGCAGGACCACGCTCAGCGCCCGCGAGTTCTTCAAGACGATCGCGGAGCTGCAGTTCGAATCCGGTTACCCGTACCTGCTGTTCGAGGACACCGTGAACCGGGCCAACCCGATCTCGGGCTGGATCAACATGTCCAACCTGTGCTCGGAGATCCTCCAGGTCAACACGCCCAGCACGTACGACGTCGCGCTCGGCTACGAGACGGTCGGCAAGGACATCTCCTGCAACCTGGGCTCGCTGAACATCGCGCAGGCCATGGCCTCCCCGGACTTCGGCGCGACCGTGGAGACCGCGGTACGCGGCCTGACCTCCGTCTCCGACCAGTCCGACATCGACGCCGTCCCCTCCGTGGCGCACGGCAACCGCCTCACCCACTCCGTCGGCCTCGGCCAGATGAACCTGCACGGCTACCTCGCCTCGCAGCGCATCCACTACGGCAGCGAGGAGGGCGTCGACTTCACGAACATGTACTTCTACGCCGTCGCCTATCACGCGCTGCGCGCCTCGAACCGGATCGCGACCGAGCGCGCCACCGCCTTCGACGGGTTCGCGGACTCGGCGTACGCGGACGGGTCGTACTTCGACAAGTACACGGAGCGGGTGTGGACGCCGGCCACCGAGCGCGTCCGCGGCCTGTTCGCGACCGCCGGGATCCGCCTCCCCACCCAGGACGACTGGCGTGAACTCCGGAAGTCCGTACGCGAGCACGGCATCTACAACCAGTACCTCCAGGCCGTCCCGCCCACCGGCTCCATCAGCTACATCAACGACTCCACCGCGTCCATCCACCCCATCGCCTCCAAGGTGGAGATCCGCAAGGAGGGCAAGCTCGGCCGCGTCTACTACCCGGCGCCCCACATGGACAACGACAACCTGGAGTACTTCCAGGACGCGTACGAGATCGGCTACGAGAAGATCATCGACACCTACGCGGCCGCCACCCAGCACGTCGACCAGGGCCTGAGCTGCACCCTCTTCTTCCGCGACACCGCCACCACCCGCGACCTGAACAGGGCGCAGATCCACGCCTGGCGCAAGGGCGTCAAGACCCTCTACTACATCCGGCTGCGCCAGGAGGCCATGGCCGGCACCGAGATCGAGAACTGCCTGTCCTGCGCGCTGTGAGGAACACACCCGTCATGACCACCGTCCCGCTGACCGAGCTCTCGGTCACCCCGCCGTCCTACCGCCACGACCCCGCCGCGCGCCTGCGCCCGGTCAACTGGAACCGCGTCACCGACGAGAAGGACCTGGAGGTGTGGAACCGGCTCACCGCCAACTTCTGGCTGCCCGAGAAGGTCCCGCTCTCCAACGACGTGACCGCCTGGCAGCAGAAGCTCTCCGCCGACGAACGCACCCTGACCATGCGGGTGTTCACCGGCCTGACCATGCTCGACACCGTGCAGGCGACCGTCGGCGAGATCGCCCAGATCCAGGACGCGCGCACCGAGCACGAGGAAGCCGTCTACACCAACATCGCCTTCATGCAGGCCGTCCACGCCCGAAGCTACTCGTCCGTCTTCTCCACCCTCGCCGGCACCCCCGAGATCGACGACGCCTACCGGTGGGCCGTGGACAACGACGTCCTCCAGCAGCGCTGCAAGACCGTCCTGGCGTACTACTACGGCGACGACCCGCTCAAGCGGAAGGTCGCCTCCACCCTCCTGTCCTCCCTGCTGCTGTACGCCGGCTTCTACCTCCCCCTGCACTTCTCCACCCACGCCCTGCTCACCAACACCGCCGACATGATCCGGCTGATCCTGCGCGACAAGGCCGTGCACGGCTACTACTCCGGCTACAAGTACCAGCGTGGCCTGGAGAAGCTGACTCCGGCCGGGCAGCAGGAGATGCGCGACTTCACGTACGCACTCCTCGAAGAGCTCTACCAGCTGGAACTCCGGTACTCGGGCGAGCTGTACGAGCCGCTCGGGCTGATGGACGACGTCGCCGTGTTCGTCCGCTACAACGCCGACAAGGCGCTGATGAACCTCGGTTACCCGGCGCGCTTCGACGCGGACGAGACCGAGGTCAATCCGGAGATCCTGGCCGCGCTCTCCCCGGGCGCGGACGAGAACCACGACTTCTTCTCCGGCTCCGGCTCCTCCTACGTCATGGGCAAGGCGGAGGACACCGCCGACGACGACTGGGACTTCTGAGAAGCCGCTCGCATCACCCCCTGGCTCAAGACCGCCCAGAACATCACCGTCCTGGGCGGTCAGGTCCCGTAGAAAGCGATGGAGGACTGTTCGTATGGCTCTCGGTATCCCCAGCAAGCGGGGGGACAGCGCCGTGTCCATCCGCGACCTGCTCGCGCGAGGAGGCCGCTCCTACTCCTTCGAGTTCATGCCGCCGCGCACGGCGGCGGCCGAAGCCGGGCTCTGGACGGCGATCCGCCGGCTGGAGGGCCTGTCCCCCACCTTCGTCTCGGTGACCTACGGCGCCGGCGGTTCGACACGCGGCCGTACCGTCAACATCACGGGGCGGATCGCCGCGGAGACCACGCTCACCCCGGTCGCCCACCTCACCGCGGTCGGTCACAGCGTCGCCGAGCTGCGCAACATCCTCGGTCACTATGCCGACCAGGGGGTACGCAACATCCTCGCCCTGCGCGGCGACCCGCCCGGTGACCCGCTCGGCCCCTGGACCAGGCATCCGCAGGGCGTCCGGTACGCCGCCGAGCTGGTCAGCCTGATCAGGGAGTCCGGGGACTTCTGCGTCGGCGTCGCCGCGTTCCCCGAGATGCACCCGCGCTCCCCCGACCGGGACAGCGACATCCGCCACTTCGTCGGCAAGTGCCGGGCCGGAGCCGACTACGCCATCACCCAGATGTTCTTCGACGTCGAGAGCTATCTCCGCTTCCGCGACCAGGTGGCCGCGGCCGGCTGCCGCACACCGATCATCCCCGAGATCATGCCGGTCACCACCGTCCGCTCCCTGCGGCGCATCCCCACCCTCTCCACCGCCGCGTTCCCCGACCGGCTGGCCGAGAGGATGCTCGCCGCCGAGGCGGACCCGAAAGCGGTCAGGGCGCTCGGCATCGACCACGCCACCGAGATGTGCCGCCGGCTGCTCGCCGAAGGGGCTCCCGGACTGCACTTCATGACGATGAACTTCTCCACGGTGACGACCGAGATCTACCGAAACCTCGAACTCCCCATCTGAGACCCCCCCCCAGCAACCCGGGAGGCACCGCCATGGCCCAGCATTCACACACCTCACCGGTAGGCATTCATCGGCCGCGACTGGTCGGGATCGTCAACATCACCACGGACTCCTTCTCGGACGGGAACAGGTTCCTGACCGCACGGGACGCCGTGTCACACGCGCACCGGCTGCGCTCGGAGGGCGCCGACGTGATCGAACTCGGCCCTGCCGCCAGTCATCCCGGAGCCGAGAAGGTCTCGGCGGAGGAGGAAGTCGGACGGCTGGCCGACGTCTTGGACCAGCTGGTCGCCGAAGGGGTGCCGGTGTCGGTCGACTCGTACCAGCCGACCACACAGCTGTTCGCCGCGGCACGCGGCGCCGCGTATCTCAACGACATCCAGGGCTTCGCCGATCCCGAGCGGTACGTGGAGCTCGCCGGGACCGGATGCCGGCTCGTCGTCATGCACTCCGTGCAGCGGCGCGGCCCGGCCACCGAGGTACGGACCGATCCGGCGCGGGTGTGCCGGGGGATAGAGGAGTTCTTCGCCGAACGTCTGACCGCGCTGGAGGCCGCCGGTATCGGACGCGACAGGCTGGTCATCGATCCGGGACTGGGTCACTTCCTGGGCAGCGGTCCCGAACCGTCGTTGCGGACCCTGGCCGGACTGGAGCGGCTCAAGGCCCGCTTCGACGTACCGGTGCTGGTGTCCCCGTCCCGGAAGTCGTTCCTGCGGACGCTCACCGGGAGCGCGGTTTCCGGTATCGGTCCGGCCACGCTGGCCGCGGAACTGTACGCCGCGCGCAGTGGGGCGGACTACATCCGCACCCACGACGTCGCCGCTCTCCGTGACGCGCTGACGGTGTTCGAGGCCCTGGAGTCGGCCAAGGAGAGCGGCTGGTGATCACCGGGCGGCCGGCACCGACCGCTGCTCCGGGCCGTCGTAGGAGGCGAGGGGCCGGATCAGGGAGTTGTGGGCGAGCTGCTCGGTGATGTGGGCCGTCCAGCCGGTGATGCGGCTCATCACGAAGATCGGGGTGAAAGCGGGGATGTCGAAGCCCATCAGGTGGTAGGCGAGCCCGGCGGGGTAGTCCAGGTTCGGGTGGATGCCCTTGCGCTGGATCATGGCGTGCCGCAGGGCCGCGTGCAGGGTGGCCTGGCGGGTGACCTCGGGGTCGGCGGCGCGGGCGACCAGGCGGTCCAGGGCCTCCTGCATGATCGGGACACGGGAGTCGCCGTGCTTGTAGACGCGGTGGCCGAAGCCCATGATCTTCCGCTTGTCGGCGAGTGCCTGGTCCAGCCACTGCTCCGCGCGCTGCGGGTCGCCGATCTCGTTGAGCATGTGCATCACGGCTTCGTTGGCGCCGCCGTGCAGCGGGCCCTTCAGCGCGCCGATCGCGGCCGTGACCGCGCTGTAGAGGTCGGAGAGGGTGGAGGTGACCACGCGCGCGGTGAACGTCGAGGCGTTGAAGCTGTGTTCGGCGTACAGGGTCAGGGAGATCTCGAAGCAGCGGACCACCTCGGGGGCGGGGACGCTGCCGAAGCACATGTGGAAGAAGTTCTCCGCGTAGCCGAGGTCGGGGTTCGGCGGGATCGCGTCCAGTCCCTTGCGCCGCCGCTGGTCGGCGGCGACGACCGTCGGCAGTTTCGCCAGCAGGGTGAGGGACTTGGCCCGGTTGGCGGCGGGGCTGCCGTCGTCCTCGGTGGGGTCCTCGGCACCGAAGAAGCTGACGGCGGTGCGCAGGACGTCCATGGGGTGGCAGGTCTCGGGCAGCCGGGTGAGGAGTTCGGCGGTGGTGCGGTCCAGCGGGCGCAGGGCGCGCTCCCGGGCCTGGAACTCCGCCAGCTGGCGGTCGTCGGGGAGTTCGCCGTACCACAGGAGGTACGCGACCTCTTCGAAGGAGCGGCGGGCGGCCAGGTCCTGCACCGGATAGCCGCGGTAGGTGAGGGAGTTGGTCTCCTGGATGACGGTGGAGATCTCGGTGGTGTCGACGACGACACCGGCGAGGCCGCGGTGGATCTCGGGTGCGCTGGTGGTCATGGCGAAGCCTTCCGGTGCGTGCGTCAGGTGCCGGGCGGGAGGGTGAAGTCGAAGACGGCCGAGTCGAAGGCCGAGTACTCCTCGTAGCCGAGGAGTTCGTAGAGCCGGGAGCGGGTCTGCATGGCCGGCAGCAGGGACTTCTGGGTGCCCTCGGCGGCGATCGTGCGCAGGCCGTCCTCCACCGCTCCCATGGCGATCCGCAGCAGCGTGACCGGGTAGAGGGCGATGTTGTAGCCGAGGTTCTCCAAGGTGCGGGTGTCCAGGAGCGGGGTCTTGCCGAACTCGGTCAGGTTGGCGAGGAGTGGCACGTCGACGGCCTTGCGGAACGCCTCGTACTCCGCCTCGTCGGCGAGCGCCTCGGGGAAGATCGCGTCGGCGCCCGCGTCGACGTACGCCTTCGCCCGCTCGATCGCCGCGTCGAGGCCCTCGACGGAGCGGGCGTCGGTGCGGGCCATCAGGAGAAAGTCAGGGTCCCGGCGGGCGTCGACGGCGCCCCGGATCCGGCGGACCATCTCCTCGCGCGGTGTGACGGTCTTGCCGTCGAGGTGGCCGCAGCGCTTGGGGTTGACCTGGTCTTCCAGGTGCAGTCCGGCCAGTCCCGCGTCCTCCAGGAGCTGGACCGTGCGGGCCGCGTTCATGGGTTCGCCGAAGCCGGTGTCCGCGTCGATGAGGACGGGCAGGTCGGTGACCCGGGTCGTCTGCTGCGCTCGGGCGGCGATCTCGCTGGACGTGGTGAGGCCGATGTCGGGCAGCCCCAGGTCTGCCGCGAGAACGGCGCCCGAGAGGTAGACGGCGTCGAACCCGGTGTCCTGGATGAGACGGGCGGAGAGCGGGTTGATCGCGCCGGGCATGCGCAACAGCCGTCCGGAGGCGAGCTGTTCGCGGAAGGCGCGGCGGCGTTCGGCTGGGGTGGTGCGGGTGTGGAGCAGCATCAGAACAGGCCCTTCGGGAGCCGTGCGTCGTACGCGGCGACAGCGTCGGTGTCGACCACCGGGAACAGCCCGTCCAGGTCCGCGGTCCCCAGCTCGCCGAGGTGCTCGGCAGCGTCCAGGAACGCGTCCTGCGCGGCCGGGGCGACGATCCCCTCGGCCAGCGTGCGGAACTTGGCCATGTAGGCGGGGCGGTCGAAGGGGCGGGCACCGGCCGGATGGGCGTCGGCCACGGCCAGTTCGTCCTCGATCACCGAGCCGTCGTCGAAGGTGATCACCGCACGGCCGCCGAAGGCGCGGCGGTCCGGGTCGGGGTCGTGGTAGCGGCGGGTCCACTCCGGGTCCTCGACCGTGGTGATCTTCCGCCACAGCTCCACCGTCCCGGGGCGCTGGGCACGCTCGGGGGCGTAGGAGCGCTCGTGGTGCCAGGCGCCGTCCTCCAGGGCGACCGCGAAGATGTACGGCACCGAGTGGTCGAGGGTCTCGCGGCTGGCCGTCGGGTCGTACTTCTGCGGATCGTTCGCACCGGAGCCGATCACGTGGTGGGTGTGGTGGCTGGTGTGCAGGACGACCGAGCGCACCCGCTCCAGCGGTCCGGCCTTCTCCCGCAGCCGCCGGGCCAGGTCGATGATCGCCTGGGCCTGGTACTCGGCGGAGTGCTCCTTGGTGTAGGTGTCGAGGATCGCGCGGCGCGGCTCGCCCGGCTCGGGCAGCAGCACCGTGTAGTCCGACTCCGGGCCGTCGAGCATCCAGGCGAGGAAGCCGTCCTCGCCCTCGTAGATCGGCGACGGGGAGGTCTCGCCGCGCATTGCCCGGTCGACGGCCTCGATCGCGGCCTTGCCGGCGAACGCGGGCGCGTACGCCTTCCAGCTGGAGATCTCGCCCTTGCGGGACTGACGGGTGGCCGTCGTGGTGTGCACGGCCTGCTGGACCGCCTGACAGACGGTCTCCGTCGGCAGCCGCAGCAGGGCGCCCAGACCGCCGGCGGTGGCGGCGCTGAGGTGGGCCACGTGGTCGATGCGGTGGGCGTGCAGGCAGATGCCCTTCACCAGAGCCACGTGGATCTCGTACGCGGCGACGATCCCGCGCAGCAGGTCGGCGCCCGTGCGGCCGGTGTGCTGGGCGACCGCGAGCAGGGGCGGGATGTTGTCGCCGGGGTGCGAGTAGTCGGCGGCCAGGTAGGTGTCGTGGAAGTCCAGCTCGCGCACGGCCGTGCCGTTCGCCCAGGCGGCCCACTCCGGGGAGACTCGCGCACGGCTGCCGAAGACGGCGGCGCCGGGGGCGGTGGCGCCGTGCGCCGTGGCTTGGGCACGAGCGACCGCGACCGGGCGGCGCAGCAGCGAGGCCACGGCGACCGAGGCGTTGTCGATCACCCGGTTGACGGCCATCGCGGCGCTGTCGGTGTCCAGTTCCTCGGTGGCCGTCGCCACGGCGGCGAGTTTCCAGGCGAGCTGCTCCTCCCGGGGCAACCGGTCGGCGCTGGGATGGACACGGACGTGGTGCTCGATCACGAGACTCCTCCTCAAGGTGCTGACACCGTCGAGCCTGCCCGTGCGGGGATCTCCGGGCCACCGCTCCAATCTGCGGAATCCGTACAGTGCCGGGCTGCGAATCTGCGAATTCTGCGAAATCTGCGAATGCTATGTTCGCAAGCAGGGGCAGGTGCGCAGGGGACCGTCCGGTTTCCGTGGAGGAGGTGTGACATGGCCCGACGTCCGGCGGACCGCAAGGTCTACGCCCATGCCAAGCTGCGGCGGCTGCGGCGCGAGCACGGCATGAACCAGGTCGACATGGCCCACGCTCTCGGTATCTCCACCAGCTACGCGAACCAGATCGAGCAGAGTCAGCGCCCGTTGACCGCGCCGGTGCTGCTGCGGATCGCCGAGGTCTTCGGGGTCGACGCGGAGTTCTTCTCCGAGGCGGCGGAGGACCGGCTCGCCGCCGATCTGCGGACCGCGCTGGCGGACGAGGCGTGCGGAGTCGAGCTGCCCGCGGGCGAGGAGATCTCCGAGGCCGCCCGCGACCATCCGGAGGTGGCGCGTGCCCTGGTCGCGCTGCACCGACGCTACCGGGACGCGGCGGAGCAGGCGGCCGTCCTCTCGTCAGGGGAGGCTCCTCCGGTTCCGGGGGAACCGCACGACGAGGTGCGGGACTTCTTCTACGCCCACCACAACCACTTCGAGCCCCTCGACACCGAGGCCGAACGCACGGCAGCCGCCCTGAAGCTGCGGCCGGGCCGGGCCGCCGATCCGCTGGCCACCCATCTCGCCGAACGGCACGGTGTCCGGGTCGTCCAGGCCGCACCGGACCGCTCCCCCGACGCCCGGCGCTTCGACCCCGACACCGGGCTGCTGTTCCTGTCCCCCTGGCTCAGCGACGGCCAGCGCGCGTTCCAGCTCGCCACCCAGCTCGCACTGCTGGAGCACGGCCCGCTGCTGGACCAACTCGTCGACACCGGTTCGGAATTGACTTCACCTCAGTCCCCGGCCCTTGCTCACATCGGCCTGGCGAACTACTTCGCGGGCGCGCTCCTCATGCCGTACACGCGCTTCCACGCCGCCGCCGAAGAGGTGGGGTACGACGTCGAGTTGCTGTCCGCGCGCTTCGGTGTCGGCTTCGAGACCGTCTGCCACCGCCTGAGCACCCTGCAACGCGCCGGCCGCCGCGGAGTCCCCTTCTCCTTCCTCCGTGTCGACCGGGCCGGGAACATCTCCAAACGGCAGTCGGCGACCGACTTCCACTTCTCGCGGCTCGGCGGCACCTGCCCGCTGTGGACGGTGTACGAGGCGTTCTCCGCGCCGGGCCGGATACTGACCCAGGTCGCCGAAATGCCCGACGGCAAGCGGTACTTCTGGATCGCGCGGACCATCACGCGAGGCGGCTTCGGCCATCACGCCCCGCGCGCGGAGTTCGCCGTCGCGCTCGGCTGCGAACTGCGGCACGCGCACCGGCTCGTCTACGCCGAGGGCATCGCCCTGGACGACTCCCGAGCCGCCACCCCGATCGGCCTCGGCTGCCGGATCTGCGAACGCCGCGACTGCGCCCAGCGGGCCAGGCCCCCGGCCGGCGGACGGCTCGCCGTCGACCCCGACCGGCGCACCTACGTCCCGTATCCGGTGGAGACCCGCGGCCTCTGACCGCGGGGGACGGCAGCAGGGCCGTGCTCTGTGCGAGCGGCACGGCCCTCTGCAGCATCCGTGGCATCCGTCACGCCGCGGAGACCGGCTCCGGCTGTCCGCCCGGGGCGGGCGCGGTGGCGGTCCGGGTCGCGGGGTCGAGGAGGCGTTCGGCCATGGGGCCGAAGGCCAGACCCACGGTGGCCCACAGCAGGGCCTGGGCGGCGACGGAGTAGAAGCGGAAGGAGAACAGGACGTCCGCCGGGAAGCCGGGGTAGACGATGGCGCCCTTGGGGTCGGTCAGGGGCAGCGGTGTCTCGGTGGCGTGGTGGCCGTACTGCTGGACATTGACGGAGAGTTCACCGAGGGACGGCAGCAGTGCCATCACGATGCCGATCGCGACGACGTAGGCGCCGCCGGCCAGGAGGGTGGCGTTCCAGTTGCCGAACCGATCCTGGAGGCGTTTGCCGAGCCAGACCGCTCCGACGAGGAAGAGGACCGAGCACAGGACCATGAGGAGATAGAGGTTGCCCCGGTCCTTGATGGTGTCCGGGTGACCGATCGACGGCGGATTGGCCGGGTACTTCACGAACGGCACGAAGTACATCCCGAGGAACCCGCCCAGCGCGACGAGGAGGGCCAGGTTCCGGGCGCGGAGCTTGCCGACCCGGCCGAGGCAGATGACGTAGGCGACGGCGAACAGGGCGCCCATGGCCATGCCGAAGAACACCATGCCCACGCCGATGCCGACGTTGGCCTGGATGGTCCGGCTGAAGATGTCCGGGCCCGCCGCCTCCGGGGTCAGACCGGCGGCCTTGTCGAGGGCCGCCTGTGCGGCATCGCGGCCGCTCTCGTAGTCGATGGCCTTGGCGATCTGCGGCTCGGCGAAAATGCGCGCGAAGACGAACGCGAGCAGACCCGCTACTGCGCCGGCCAGAATGCCGCGCAGGATGAGTTTCTTTTCCATGTTCAGGTGTCCGGGCCGGTTCTCGTCAGTGGCAGGGGAAGCCGAGGAAGTGACGGGCGTCGTGCACGAACTCGTGGACGTGCATGTCCTTGCCGAACACCGAGTAGGCGCCCTGGTCGACGCCGATGAAGTAGTAGACGGCCAGCGCGATCAACGCCGTTCCGACCAGCCAGAGCACGGCCTTGGACGCCGGCAGGACCACCGGTGTGGGAATTGCGGTGGGCGCGGACATGCTGCTCATCGACGAGCCTCCTTCAGGGATCGTGCGTCCCTCGGTTCAGTGGAGCGTCGTGATGGCCCAGTGTCTGACTCCAGCCCCCGCCCTCCGGCGGTGCTGTCACAGTGGCGCGACCGTGCTGGATTTCCACCAGCTTCCTCAGGCCATCACTACATGCGGAGCGTACGAATATCTCGGATAATCGGTCAATCAAGCCCTTACCAAGGGAAGGTATTCCTCGTCTCTCGCGACCGCCGCGGAACCGGTCCCCGGAGTCGGAGCGGATAGGCTTACGAGACCCGGCGGGCCCACCCGGGCGATCAATCGCCGCGTCCCGGCGGGACGTTCCGGTCACGATCGGAACCGTTCAGGACAGCCGCGCGGCCGCGAGGAACCATCCGGATATCTCTCGGCGTTTCCCGGAGACAAAGGGCATCGGACCACCCGCCACCGTCATCCGGCGGTCGACATCACGCACCCACCCCGGAGACGATCGGAGGAACCCAGTGGCCAAACGGCTCAATCCACGCCGGATCACTCTCGGTGGCCACGAGGCGGTCGCCCTCACCCCTCAGGAGTACGAGCAGCTCGTCGCCACTCGACGTCAGATCGGCGGCCAGAGCGCGCGCGTGCGCGTGCTCGCCCTCCAGGCGAAGCAGACCGAACAGCTGCTAAGGGAGTTGGAGACGCTCGTGACGGAACCCTGGCAGGGGTGCCCCGAGCGTTCCGGGACGGCACCGGCGGCATCCTCGGTGCCCTGTTCCGACAGCGCGGAGTCAGACCGGGACGCCCACGCAGGCTGTCTGCGGTGTGCGCTGGCCGCGCTGCTGCGGCGCCACAGGCCGCTGCCCACCTGAGCCACCGCCACACGCACGAAGGGCTGGGCGGGGAAGTACGCGGGTACTTCCCACACCCAGCCCGATCCGTCTCAGCGATGCCGGAACTCGGGCGGCCTCTTCTCGGCGAACGCCCCCATGCCCTCTTTCTGGTCGGCGGTCGCGAACACCGCGTGGAACAGGCGCCGCTCGAACCGGACGCCCTCCGCCAGTGTGGTCTCGAAGGCGCGGTTGACCGCTTCCTTCGCCATCATCGCCACCGGCAGCGACATTCCCGCGACGGTCTCGGCGACGGCCAGCGCCTCGCCGAGCAGTTCGTCGGCGGGGACCACGCGGGAGACGAGCCCGGCGCGTTCGGCCTCGACCGCGTCCATGGTGCGCCCGGTCAGGCACATCTCCATGGCCTTGGCCTTGCCGACGGCCCGGGTCAGCCGCTGGGAGCCGCCGATGCCGGGGATCACGCCCAGCTTGATCTCGGGCTGGCCGAAGACGGCCGTGTCGGCGGCGAGCAGGATGTCGCAGAGCATGGCGAGTTCGCAGCCGCCGCCGAGGGCGTACCCGGCGACGGCGGCGACGGTCGGCGTGCGCAGCTGCCCGAGCCGGTCCCAGGCGCTGAACCAGTCGGCGAGGTACATGTCCATGTATCCCTGCGGCTGCATCTCCTTGATGTCGGCGCCGGCCGCGAATCCCCTCTCCGACCCGGTGATCACGATGCAGCCGCAGTCCGGGTCCCGGTCCAGGGCCTCGGTGGCGGCCACGACCTCGTTCATGACCAGGAGGTTCAGCGCGTTGAGGGCCTTGGGCCGGTTGAGGGTGAGCAGGGCGGTTCGGCCCTTGCGCTCGACGAGGATCGTCTCGTGTTCCAGGGTCATGCCGGATCTCCGCTCTGGTCCCTGATGGTGCGTACGATGCCGGAGAAGTCCTCGTCGGATCCGACCCGTTCCGCGTAATCGGCGTACAAGTCGGCCGCGCGAAGGCCCAGTTCGGCGCGGACGCCGCCGGCACGCAGCGCGTTGGCGGCGAGGCCCAGGTCCTTGGCCATGAGGGAGGCGGCGAATCCCGGCCGGTAGTCGCGGTTGGCGGGGCTGGCCGGAACGGGGCCGGGGACGGGGCAGTTGACGCTGAGCGCCCAGCACTGGCCGGAGGCGGTCGAGGCCACGTCGTACAGCGCCTGGTGCGACAGGCCGAGGCTCTCGGCGAGGACGAACGCCTCGCTGACGGCGATCATCGAGACGCCGAGGATCATGTTGTTGCAGATCTTCGCCGCCTGTCCGGCGCCCGGACCGCCGCAGTGGACGGCCTTCTTGCCCATGGCCTCCAGCAGTGGCCGGGCCTCGGCGAACTCCGTGTCTCCGCCGCCGACCATGAAGGTGAGCGTGGCGGCCTCGGCGCCCACGACTCCGCCGGAGACGGGTGCGTCCAGCGCCCGCATCCCGGCCGCGACGGCACGCTCGTGGGCGGTGCGGGCGTCGGCGACGTCGATGGTGGAGCAGTCGACGAAGAGGGTGCCGGGGCGGGCGGCGTTGAGGATGTCGTCGTAGAGGCCGAGGACGTGGCGGCCGGCGGGCAGCATGCTGATGACCACGTCGGCGTCCGCCACGGCCTCGGAGGCGGAGTCGGCGGGCTCCACGCCGGGGCCGGGCATGGCCACGAGGTCGTATCCGCGCACCCGGTGTCCGGCCTTGACCAGGTTGGCGGCCATCGGCGCACCCATGTGGCCGAGTCCGATGAAGGCAAGGGTCGTGCTCACCAGGGCACCTCCGTGGCGGAGTCGGATGCGGCGAGCCCCAGTTCGCGGTCGCCGAGCGGGGCGAAGAAGCGGTCGACGTCGGCGTCGGTGACCTCGGCGAGGGTGGCCGGGGACCAGTGCGGGTCGCGGTCCTTGTCGATGACCTGGGCGCGGATGCCCTCCACCAGGTCGGGGGCGGTCAGAGCCCGGCAGGAGACGCGGTACTCCTGGTCCAGGACCCGCTCCAGCGGGCCGAGATGCCGGGCGCTGCGCAGCGCGGCCAGGGTGACCTTGAGGGCGGTGGGCGACTTGGCGAGCAGGGTCTGGGCTGCGGACTTGGCCGCCGCGTCGCCGTGGTCGAGCAGTCTGCCGACGATCTCCTCCACCGTATCGGCCGCGTAGCAGGTGTCGATCCAGTCCCGGTGGCGGGCCAGCTCTCCCTCCGGGGCCGGGCGGACGTGCCAGGTGAGCGCCTCGTGCACGGGCAGGTCGGCGAGGTCGCCGATCAGCCCCGGGATTGCCGCCGACGGTACGTGGTGATCCGCGAGGCCGCACAGCAGGGCGTCGGCAGCACCGATCTGGGCGCCGGTCAGGGCGAGATGGGTGCCCAGTTCACCCGGCGCGAGGGCGAGCAGGTACGTGCCGCCGACGTCGGGGACGAAGCCGATACCGGTCTCCGGCATGGCGATCCGCGACCGTTCGGTGACGATACGCACGCTGCCGTGCGCGGAGACGCCGACCCCGCCGCCCATGACGAGGCCGTCCATGACGGCGACGTAGGGCTTGGGATAGCGGGCGATGCGGGCGTTGAGCCGGTATTCGTCGCGCCAGAAGGCGGCCGAGGCGGTTCCGTCGCCGTCGCGGGCGTCGTCGTGGATGGCCCGGATGTCACCGCCCGCGCACAGACCGCGTGCTCCGGCGCCGGTGAGGACGACGGTGGCGACGGCCGGATCATGCTCCCACCGGGTGAGGGCGTCGGCGATGTCGAGCACCATCGCGTGGGTGAGGGCGTTGAGGGCCTTGGGGCGGTCGAGGGTGATGTGGGCGGCCCGGCCCGCGGTGCGGAACAGGACGTCGGTCATCCGAACGCCTCCGTCAGGCCGCGGGCCACGATGACGCGCATGATCTCGTTGGTTCCTTCCAGGATCCGGTGGACCCTGAGGTCCCGGACGATCTTCTCGATGCCGTACTCGCTGAGGTAGCCGTAGCCGCCGTGGAGCTGGAGCGCCTGGTCGGCGACGGCGTAGCCGGTGTCGGTGGCGAAGCGCTTGGCCATGGCGCACAGGTAGGGTGCGCCGGCGTCGCCGCGGTCGAGGGCCTGGGCGGCCTGCTGGACCAGGGCGCGGGCGGCGGCCAGTTCGGTGGCCATGTCGGCGAGGCGGTGGCGCAGCGCCGGCTCGTCGAGGAGCCGGCCGCCGAACGCCTCCCGGTCGGCGAGGTGGGCCAGGCTGCGGTCCAGGGCGCTGCGGGCGCCGCCGAGCGAGCAGGCGGCGATGCCGAGCCGGCCGCCGTTCAGGCCGTTCATCGCGATGCGGAAGCCCTCGCCCTCCCGGCCGAGGAGCCGGTCGGCGGGGAGCCGGACGCCGTCCAGGACGACCTGGCGGGTCGGCTGCGCGTTCCAGCCCATCTTGCGTTCGTTCGGGCCGAAGCCGACGCCCGGGTCGTCCTTGTCGACGACGAACGCGGAGATCCCGTCGGGTCCCGAGCCGCCGGTCCGGGCCATCACCACGTACAACTGCGCGGCGCCCGCGCCGGAGATGAACTGCTTGGCCCCGGTGAGGATCCACCCGTCGCCGTCGCGGACGGCCCGGGTGGTGAGGGACGCCGCGTCGGAGCCCGCGCCGGGTTCGGTCAGGCAGTAGCCGGCCAGGTCCTCCATGGCGCACAGGCGGGGCAGCCACCGCTCGCGCTGGGTGGCGTCGCCGTAGCGGTCGATCATCCAGGCGACCATGTTGTGGATGGAGAGGTACCCGGCGATGGACGGGCAGCCGGAGGCGAGGGTCTCGAAGACGAGGACGCCGTCGGAGCGCGTCAGGCCCGAACCGCCGTACTCCTCACGGACGTAGACGCCGCCGAGGCCGAGTCCGGCCGCCTTGCGCAGGACGTCGACCGGGAAGTGCTTGTCCCGGTCCCAGTCCAGGGCGTGCGGGGCCAGATGGTCCTGGGCGAAGTCGAGAGTGGTTTCCACGAGGGCCTGCTGGTCCTCGGTGAGCGGGAGGGTGGTCATCGCCGGTCAGCCCATCGTGGGGATCGTGAAGCTGGCGCCCTCGCGCAGACCGGCGGGCCAGCGCGAGGTGACCGTCTTCGTCCGGGTGTAGAAGCGGATCGCGTCCGGACCGTGCTGGTTCAGGTCGCCGAAGCCGGACCGCTTCCAGCCGCCGAAGGTGTGGTAGGCGACCGGGACCGGGATGGGCACGTTGACGCCGACCATGCCGGTGTTCACGCGCCGGGTGAAGTCCCGCGCGGTGTCGCCGTCCCGGGTGAAGATCGCGACGCCGTTGCCGTAGAGGTGCTCGCTGGGCAGGCGCAGGGCCTCCTCGTAGTCCGCGGCACGCACCACCGAGAGCACCGGGCCGAAGATCTCCTCCTGGTGGATCCGCATGGAGGGCGTCACCCGGTCGAACAGGGAGGCCCCGGCGAAGAAGCCGCCCTCATGTCCCTCCAGGACGAAGTCCCTGCCGTCCACAACGAGTTCGGCCCCCTCCTCGACGCCGAGATCGACGTACGAGCGGACCCGGTCGAGGGCGTCCCGGCCGACGAGCGGGCCGAAGTCGGCCTCGGGATCGTCGCTGCGGCCGATCCGCAGCGTCCCGATCCGCTCCTTCAGGCGGGCCACGAGCGCGTCGGCGGTCTCCTCGCCGACCGGTACGGCGACCGAGATCGCCATGCACCGCTCGCCCGCCGAGCCGTACCCGGCACCGATCAGGGCGTCCACGGCCTGATCGAGGTCGGCGTCCGGCATCACGATCATGTGGTTCTTGGCGCCGCCGAAGCACTGGGCGCGCTTGCCGTGGGCGGCCGCGGTCGCGTAGACGTGCGCGGCGACCGCCGTGGAGCCGACGAAGCCGAGGGCGGCGACACGCGGGTCTTCCAGGAGGGTGTCGACGGCCTCACGGGCGCCGTTGACGACGTTGAGCACGCCCGCCGGCAGTCCCGCCTCCAGGAACAGTTCGGCGAGCCGGAGCGGCACGGACGGGTCGCGTTCGGACGGCTTGAGGATGAACGCGTTGCCGCAGGCCAGAGCCGGGGCCGCCTTCCACAGCGGGATCATCGCGGGGAAGTTGAAGGGGGTGATGCCGGCGACCACGCCGAGGGGCGAGCGCAGCGAGTGCACGTCGATGCCCGTGCCGGCGTTGTCCGTGAACTCGCCCTTGAGCAGGTGCGGGATGCCCGCGGCGAACTCCACCACCTCCAGGCCGCGTTGGATGTCGCCGTGCGCGTCGGCGATCGTCTTGCCGTGCTCGGAGGACAGGAGCCGGGCGAGGGAGTCCTTCTCCTGCTCGACGAGCTGAAGGAAGCGCAGCAGGACGCGGGCGCGGCGCTGCGGGTTCCACTCGCCCCACTCGCGTTGCGCCTCGGCGGCATCGGCGATGACCGCCTCCGTCTCGGCACGGTTCGCGAGGGGCACCCGGGCCTGGACCTCACCGGTGTTGGGGTCGTACACCTCGCCGTGGAGGCCCGAGGTGCCCGGGGTGTGCTTACCGCCGACGAAGTGGGTCAACTCGCGTACGTTATTGCGGTCGTTCGGACGGATCATGAGGGCCTGCTCTCGTCAGGTGAGGGTGATCCGGGGATGGCGCACCGGACCGGCACGCGTGGACGCGGGGCGTCGAGAGCGTGCGCGGGCGGCGCGGGAACGCGAATGGCCCGTAATCAGGCGGCGACGACGGGAGTGCGGCGAGCGTGACGGCGGCGGAGTCCGCCGGGATCGTGAATGCGCACCGGTGCCATGCGTGTCAGCTCCATCCTCGTGGAAAACACGGAACATCCCACGGCCGGTATCCTGACTCCCGGATCAGCGCGCGCCGTCCGCCTTCCCGACATCCAGCTCGTCAGTGGCGTACTTCTCGACGGCGTACTCCCCGGTCACAGTGGCGGGACCGTGCCGGAATCACACCGGCTTCCCTGCACCGCGGGCCTACCCCACGAATATATAGTTGGACGTCCTAGTAAATCCAGTGAGGCGCGCCGGATGGCGCGATCCGTGGCCTACCGGCGTTCCGCGAAGCGCACCGGCGCCCGGAACCGGGCCCGGCGGGCGGCCCGCCGGAAGGTCGTCAGCACGGCCGGCCCGGCCACCAGCACGCACACGAAGTTGGTGACGGCCCGCCCGGTGTCCCAGCCCAGCGAGGTGGCCAGGTCGAAGGCGACGTACCGGTGCCACTGCTCGGTGAAGGGCAGGCCCGGCAGGTAGGCGATGGAACTGTTCGGGTCGAGGGAGAACGGCCAGAAGGACAGGTTGAGGAGGAAGCCGAAGAGGTAGCCGGAGAGCGAGCCGTATCCGGCCAGCATCAGCACCTCCCACCGGCCCTTGGCACGTGGCAGGAACCCGGCGAGCATCCCGACGAACGCGCAGCCGAACATCTGGTACGGCATCCAGGGCCCGACACCTCCCGTGATGAGGGCGGACGCGAACAGTGACGTGCAGCCGAGGACGAAGCCGAAGCCGGGGCCGTAGACGCGTCCGGCGAGCACGAGGACGAAGAAGACGGTCTCGATGCCGGCCGTTCCGGCGCCGAGCGGGCGCAGCGCGGCGTTGACGGCGGACAGCACGCCCAGCATGGCGAGGGCCTTGGAGTCGATGCCGCCCTCCGCGATCTCCGAGAGGACCACGCACAGGACGAGCACCAGCAGGACCCCGAAGATCAGCGGGGGCGCGTAGTTGGAGCCGAACGTCCCCGGGGCGACGACGAACGGCCAGAAGAACGCGACCAGCCCGAGGAGGGCGGCCAGAGCCACCACCACGCCGACACGGGGGGTGAGGCGGATGGCTGACGCCACGGGCGAGGTCATGCGGTTCCCTCTTCGCCGTCGCCTTCGCCGCCTTCTGTGGCAGCGAGGGCGCCGACGACCTGGTCGACGGTCAGATAGGGCAGCGGGGAGAGGATCTTCGCCGTCTGAGGGGCGAAGGTCGGCGAGGAGACGATGACTTCGGTGGCCGGTCCTTCGGCCACCACGTCTCCTTCGGCCATGACGACCACGCGGTCGGCGGCACGAGCCGCGAACTCGACGTCGTGGGTGGAGATGACGACGGCCCGGCCCTCGGCCGCCAGAGCGTCGACGATGCCGATGAGAGCGGTCTTGGCCCGGTAGTCCAGGCCGCGGGTCGGTTCGTCCAGGAGGACGACTCGGGGCGCGGCGCAGAGTTGGATGGCGAGGACGAGTGCCAGTTTCTGCCCTTCCGACAGGTCTCTCGGATGGGTGGCGTCATCGATACCGGGGGCGAGCCGGTCCAGGAGCGCTCGGGCCGCGGTCTGCGTCCCGGATTCGGTGTCCGCCTGATCGAGTTCCTGTTTGACACTCTCCAGGTAGAGCAGGTCGGCGGGGGTCTGCGGGACCAGACCGACCAGGCGGCGGGCCTCGGCGGCCGGCACCGAGTGCGGATCCGTCCCGCCGTGCCCGCCGGTCACCTTCACCGTTCCGGCACGGCGCGGTCCGGAGCCCTGCAGGGCCCACAGGAGGGAGGACTTGCCGGAGCCGTTGCGGCCCATCAGGGCGGTGACCTCGCCCGCGTGCAGATCGAGGTCGACCTCGCGCACGGCGGGTACGCCACCGTAAGCGACCGTGATACCGCGTCCCGTCAGGAGCCGCGTCCGCTCGCCGTCGGGCACGAGCGGCCGCACCGGCCGCGGCGAACGGTCCGCTATCCGGGCCCGGAGGGAGAGCGCTGCGCGTCGCGCGTCGCGGACGGACAGGGGAAGCGGTGACCAGCCCGCGACGCGGCCCAGCTCGACGATCGGTGGCGCGATGGCGGACGTACGGAGGATCTCGGACGGCGTGCCGATACGGGCGCGGCCGTCGCCCGGGAGATGGATGATGCTGTCGGCGTACTGGACGACGCGCTCCAGCCGGTGTTCGGCCATCAGGACGGTGACGCCCAGGTCGTGGACGAGACGGGTGACGGCGGCGAGGACCTCCTCCGCGGCCGTGGGGTCCAGGGCGGAGGTGGGTTCGTCCAGGACCAGGACGCGAGGGTGGGCGGTGAGGACGGACCCGATCGCGACGCGCTGCTGCTGGCCGCCGGACAGCTCGTGCAGCGCGCGGTGGCGCAGGTCCGCGAGGCCGAGCAGGTCCAGGGTCTCCTCGACACGCTTGCGCATGGTGGCGCCGGGGATCGCCAACTGCTCCATCGCGTAGGCGAGTTCCTCCTCCACGGTGTCGGTGACGAAGCCGTCGATCGGGTCCTGTCCCACCACGCCGACGACGTCGGCGAGTTCACGCGGCGGATGGTCGGCGGTGTCGCGGCCGTCGACGGTCACCCGGCCGTACAGCGTGCCACCGGTGAAGTGCGGCACCAGCCCGTTCACGGCGCCGAGAAGGGTGGATTTCCCCACGCCGGTGTGTCCGACGACGAGGCACAGTTCGCCCTCCGCCACCGTGAGGTCGACATCGCGCAGGGCGGGCTCGGGAGTCTCGTCGTACTGGACCGTGACCTGGTCGAAGGTGATCATGACGCGTCGGTTCTCCGGACGGGGCCGGGCGGGGGCGCCACGAATCCGGCCGTGCCCGCGAGAAGTATCGCGACGGTCGGGACCAGCGGCAGACCGGGCCACGTCAAGGGGTAGAAGGTGGGGTTGAGTTGGGCTGGGTCGTAGCCGAGATTCCCGAAGAGGAGAACCGCGGACAGCACCCCGCTGCCGGCGACGGCCCACTCCGGTGGTCGCCATGGATCGGGGCGGTAGGTGGTGCGGGTGACGCGCCGGCCGCCCAGCCGCAGCCCCGCCACGCACAGCGCGGCCCCGCACGCCATCGCCGGCAGGCCCAGGAGAGCGGGCGCGGTCGCGTCCAGAAGTCCGTAGGCCCCGGCGCACAGGCCGCACATACCGAGCAGCATCAGCGCGCCGGTGATACGCCGTGAGCGGCGGGTCGCCGTGCCCGCCCGGCCGTAGCCCCGTGAGTCCATCGCGGCGGCCAGCCGCAGCGAGCGCTCCAGGGCGTCCTCCAGGACCGGGACCACGATCGTACGCAGCGCCTTCATCCCCGTGGCCCGTCCTGCCCGCAGCCTCTTCGCCCTGGAGACACGCTGCACGCTCTGCACGAGCTGCGGTGCCACGCTGATCGCGACGGTGACGGCGACCCCGAGTTCGTACAGGGCGCCGGGCAGGACCCGCAGCGCGCGCTTGGGGTTGGCGAGGGTGTTGGCCGCGCCGATGCAGCACAGCATGCAGGCCAGCCGCAGTCCGTCGGTGGCCGCGGAGAGCAGCGCTTCGAGGGAGACGGGACCGCCGATCCGGATGCCCGCGTACCAGTCGGGGGTGGGGATGTGCGGGAGGGAGAAGAGGAAGTGGTCGTGTGGGGTGATGCCGGTGGCGAACACGGCCCGGAAGACGACCCGGATCGCCACCACCGTCAGGGCGAGCCAGAGGTAGTACTTGAAGCCCCGCGCCCACGGCGCTTCCGTCCGTCGCGCCGTGACGACGTATCCGAGGACGGCGAGCACCAGGAACAGCAGCAGCGGGTTGTTCGTACGGCTGACGGCGGTGGCCAGGGTGAGCGCCCACACCCACCAGGCCACCGGGTGCAGGATGCGGGGCAGGCGCCGGCCCCTCTGGTCGGGCGCCGAGTCGGCGGTGGTCGCCTCCATGGTCGTACGGGTCACCGCCGTCACCCGGTACGACGGCGGCGACGCGCCACGAACACCGCCGCGCCGCCGATCAGTACGACGAGCCCGGTGGCCGTGACCACGGGCAGGACCGAACCGGAGTCGTGCCGGGCATCGGCGGCCGGAGCGGCGTCCACCACTCTGGTGCCGGAGTTCGCCGCGGCGGCTGAGCGGCTCGCGGCGACACTGGGCGTCGGGGACGGCGTCGTACTCGCGCTGTGGCGCGACTCCGGTGCGGACCGGGCCTTCTGCTTCGGCTTGTCCGCGTGCTTCTCGGGGGCGGCCGAGGCATGGGAAGACGGTGGGGCCGAGTGATTTACGGGAGCGGGCCCGGTGTCCACGTCCGGCGGCAGTGACGGCGCCTTCCGAGTCGACTCGGGCTTGCCCGCATCACCCTGCGGCTCGGTGTTCCGGGCACGCAGCTGGTCCGGGGTGATCGTCGGACGGCCTTCGGTGCCCTCGATGTTCGTGGCGCCGAAGATCCACAGGTCCACGCTGCCCGGCTTGGGCTTGTAGAGCATGGCGCCCAGCTGGCTGTACGTCCAGGTCCTCGCCCCCGGATCGGCGTGCCAGTACGACCAGTAGGCGGACGCGGGTGGAGTGAGCACGCAGGGGTCCTGCGCGGGTGTGGGGTACTGCTTGCCGCCCCGGTAGCCGCTGTAGCCGATCCGGCAGATGAACGCGGGCCCGTCGTGTCCGGTACCGGTGGTGCTCCAGCCACCCTGGTTCAGCAGTTCGTAGCCGGTGGTCGGGGTCGTGCCGCAGGAGCGCAGAACCGGCCCGCCCCAGTGGCTGAAGTCGACGGCGAGCACGGCTCCGGAGGTGGTGGTGCAGCGGCCCATGGGCTGTGGGTCGGCGGCGGCCGGCCCGGCGGTAGCGCCCAGCGAGAGCACGGCCAGTGCGAGGGCCGCGACCGCTCCGGGCAGGCGTCGGAGCCAAGTCATCGGCCGCCTCCCGAGTCCGCACGACGGCGGGCCACGACGGCCGTGCGCCACCCGGCCAGGACCAGCAGCGCTGCGATCGTGGTCAGCGCACCGATCTGCACACCCGTGGCGGCCAGTGAGCCACCGCCGCCGTCGGCGATCGATCCGCCTCCGGTGCCCGTGTCTCCCGGGGTGACGATGTCCGGAGTGCTGGCGCTCGGACTCGGACTCGGGGTCGGCTGCGCGCTGGTGCCGCTGAGGTCGCGGTTCAGCGCACCGAAGGAGATACCGGTGGCGCCGCCGACCGCCTGGGTGGAGGCCCGCAGGTCGGAGCCGGACTGGCCGTTCTTCGCGACGTTGAAGCCGCCGTCGGAGTTCTGCTGGGAGGCGAGGAACTTTCTTGCCTTGGCGATCTCGTCGGCGTAGGCCGTCCCGTCGAGTGAGAGGCCCTGGATCGCGAGGGCCGCCGAGTTGACCGAGTTGCCGGCCGTGCCGGGGAATCCGCCGTCGGACAGCTGCTTGGAGGCGAGCCAGGCCGTCGCCTTGTGCACGGCCCGGTCCGCGGTGGCGCCGCCCGCCAGATCCAGGGCCATGGCGGCGATGGCGGTGGAGTCCACGTCGGAGTCGTTCGTGGAGGGGATCAGGCTGGGCCAGGCGCCGCTGTCCTGCTGAAGGCTTTCGAGGTACGCGATCGGCTGCTGGGCGGCCGGCTTCTCTCCCGCCCTCAGCTGCGCCATGACGGCGAGGGACTGGGAGAAGACGGAAGGCGCGTAGGTGTACGCGCCCTTCGCCGCGCAGGAGAGGTCGGGGGCGGTACTCGGCTTCGCGCACACCCCCTTGTCGAGCGCGTCGATGAGGTCGTGCCCGGCGAAGTCGCGGGGATCGCGGCCGACGGCCTCGGCGAGCAGGGCGGTCTTGCCGATCGCGCCGCCGGCCGGGTAGGGAGTGCCCACGCCGGTCCAGTCGTTGACGGTCCGGCCGTCACCGTCCTTGCCGGCGAGGTCGAGGAAGTCCACGATCCCGCGCAGCTTGGCGTTGTTCAGGCCGGTGGCGGCGAGCGCGTAGGCGCCGTCGACGGTGAGGCCGAAGTCGGCGTGGGTGGCGTCGTCGGGTCCGCTCGTGTAGTACCGGCCCTGCCTGAGGTTGGCGGCGCTGGTGAGGTAGGCGACGCCCTTCTTCAGGTCGGGGCCCGCGCCGGTCGGAGGGGTCGGGGTGCCGGAGGGACTGCTCGGCGGGTCGGTGGGCTCGGTCGGCTTCGTGGTCAGGTTGACCAGGCTGGTGCCGGTGCCGGCGAGGACCGCCGCCGGGGTCGGGTAGACGGCCGGGTCGGTGGCGCCCTCGTCGAACCCGAAGCCGCCGCCGACGAGTTGCTGCCGGGACAGCCAGCCGACGGCGGGGCCGGCACGGACGGTGTCACCGAGGGCGTGCAGGGCTTGGGCGGCGTAAGCGGTGGCGGTGATCGAACCGGTCGGGGAGCCCGTGTAGCCGGGGAAGGCCCCGTCGGCGCGCTGGGCCTTGGCGAGGTAGGTGTGCGCCTTGGCCACCGCGTCCTGGTGGCCGCCCGCCTTCTTGAGGACCAGGGCGACCAGTGCGGTGGTGGCCGGGTCGCCGTCGCAGTACTCGCCGGGACGGATCAGGATGCTGGTGACTCCCCCGTCCTCGCACTGGAGTTGGGTGAGCCGGTCGACCGCGGCGGCCGCGGGGGTGACCCCGGCGCGCAGCAGGGCGAGCACGGACAGGGCCTGGCCCTCGGCGTAGGCCGCGTTGCGGAAGTCGCCCTTGGCGGTGCAGCCGGGGGTGGGTTCGCCCGACTCGGGGCCCGCCGGGCACACGTTGTCGGTGAGGTCGCCGATCAGGTCGTGGCCGCCGACGGCGTGCGGGTCGCCTTCGGTGATCTCGGCGAGAAGGGCGAGGCGGGCGGCCGCGGCGGCGTCGGGTGCCTGGTCGGTGCCGTTCGGGTAGGCGTAGTCGACGGTGTGCGCGGTGAGGAAGGCGGTGACCTTGTCGAGGGTGGTACTCCTGCCACCCGCGGCGGCGAGGGCGTATGCGGTCTCGGCGGTCAGCAGGTAGTTCGGGGTGGCGGGGTCGTCGACGATGCGTTCTCCGTCGGCCAGTTGGCTCTTGAGCCACTTCGCGGCGGCCTTCGTGTCGATGGTGCCGGGGGCGCCGGTGGGTGTGCCTCCCGGGTCGGGAGTGCCGCCGCCGTCACCGGCGCGTACGTCGTCGGGGGTGAAGCCGGGGCCGCCCGTGGTGCCGCCGGTGTCCGTGCCGCCGTACACCCAGGCGTCGACGTCACCGTCCTTGACCTTGCGGTCCATCGCCCCGTACTGGCTGTACGTCCACTTGTGGTCGCCGGGAGAGGCGGTCCAGTAGGACCAGTACGCCGTCGCGGGCGGGGTCAGGACGCAGGACTCCTTGTCCGGCTTCGGGTACTGCGTCCCGGAGTCGAAGGAGCCGTGACCGATGCGGCAGATGAACGCGGGGCCGTCGTGCTGAGTACCGACAGTGGTGAAACCGGCGTCGTGGAGCAGGTCGTAGCCGTTGGTCGGGGTGGGGTCGCAGCCACGCTGGACAGGGCCGCCGAAAGCTCCGAAGTCGACGGCGACGACCGCGCCTTCGGTGGCGGTGCAGTCACCGACACCGTCTGCGGCGGCCGATGCCGTCGTGAGGAAGGTCATGCAGGCCGCGAGCACGGCGAGAAGCGCGGCCGCCCCTGCCGTCAGGCGGAGCGGAATCGTGCCCGCCTGTCCGTCTCTTTCTCTGACGATGCTCACCGCGGCCCCCTCGTCGACTGCCCGACGTGGGCAGGGACGTGGCAGGGGCCTTCGTCCCGCAGGGTCGTCCCGGCGGGCGAAAGCTGCTCGCACCACGCCGTAGTCCGCGACGGCGTCCGTTGCTGATGAACGCTCCAGGCATTCCGGCTCGCCCGGCGCGGAGCTGGGCCTACGGTTGCGGGTCAGCGCCGGATTTCGACCGGCTTCCCCTGGAACTTGTTGCGTATCAGCCGGATTTGAACATGGTTCACAGGGAGCGTCAAGACGGACCACAGCCAAGCTCCCGTGACCGGTCGGGCAGCTCTGGCATCCCCGGTGGTCCTCGGGTACCGTCCCGAACTGCCGAGTGGGGGAACCCGGTGGGATTCCGGGGCTGACGCGCAGCGGTGTGGGACGGCAGGGGGCCGGACCGAGCCCGAATGCCCAGGCGGCGAAGCTTTGTTGCCAGCCGAGTCCACGCGTTCCGGACGGCGGCCACGTACCGCTGCTCCGTGCACCGCCACGGCCCGGCACCGGGTGCGGCCGGCGTCCCGCATCAAAGGAGCAGGCCATGTCCCGTCGTACCGCTCTTCCCGTCCTCGCCGCACTGGGCGCCCTCGCCCTGACGGCCACGCCCGCCGTGGCGACCACCACGCCGGCACAGATCGCCACGTCGAAGACGAACGGCGTCGCCTACCTCAAGACCCTCCAGGCAGCGGACGGTTCGTACGCCGGGTCGGGTCTGTCCAACGAGTGGGCGTTCAGCGCGTTCGCCGCGGCGGGGACCGCCGCCGTGGACGTGACGCCCGGCGGCGACACCAGCAAGAACGCGAGAACCGTCTACCGGAACCTGCTCGCGACCACGAGCTGGCCGTCCGCCTCCCCCGTCGTCACCGACTACGAGCGCGCGACCCTCAACGCGTACGCCGCGGGAATCGACCCGTCACGGGTGTCCGCCTCCCGCAATCTGATCGCGGACATCTACGGCTACTGGCAGACCGCCGAGACCGGCTACTTCGGGCCCTCCGCCAACTTCAACGGAACCGTCTTCGCCGCGCTCGCCCTGAACGGCGCCAAGACCCAGTCCGGTCAGGTCCGCGTCCCGCAGGCGCTGCGCGACGCGATCGTCACCCGGATCCGCGCGAACCAGCACAACGACGGCGGCTGGAACTACAGCAAGGCCGAGGGCAACCCCACCCAGCAGGCCGCGACCAGCGACATCGACATGACCGGTGCCGCCATGGCGGCCCTGTGCGTGTCCGGCGTGCCCAACACCGACACCGACATCGTGCAGGGCAAGGCATTCCTCAAGAGCAAGCTGGTGGCGAGCAGCGGCGCGTTCAACGCCATGTTCGGCGTCAACACGGACTCCAACGGCTGGGCCGTGTCCGGCCTCAACGCCTGCGGCATCAACCCGCAGACCGGCGACTTCCTCACCGCCCAGGGCAAGACCCCGGTCGACTTCCTGATCGCCCAGCAGTTCAACCCCGGCGGCGGCTTCAAGTACCTGCCCGGTGACACCAGCCCCTCGGCCTACGCCTCCATCGACGGCCTGCGCGCGGTCGCGGGCGCCGGATTCACCGCCACCCCGCCCACCCCGGTCACCTCGGGCGCCCCGCAGTGGGTCGCGCAGGGCTCCCTCACCTCCGGTACGGCCACGAAACTGGCGCTGACCGTGGACGACGGCGCCGGGAACCTCAAGGTCTGCTCGGTCGCGCTGACCCCGACCGGCTCAACGACCACGCTGGGCGCCGTCCTGGACGCGGCCGTGGGCTCGGCCACCCCCGCCGGCTGCGTCACCTCCGTGACGCCGTCCTCCGGCACCGGCACGGTCACCGCTCTCAACGGCAAGGCCAACAGCGGCTCGAACACCTGGAAGGTCAGCGTCGACGGCGGGTCCTTCGCCACCGCCACGAGGGGGACGACGGTGGGTGTCGGCGACACGGTCGCGGTGCGCTGGGGCGCTTAGCCGGTCGCCGTCCGTCGTAGCACTCTCGACTCACGGCGGACGGCGGCATCACGCTCCTGGCCGCGCCCGGCGAACGCACCGAGCCGATCACCTGGGAGACGGTGCTGATCCTGCCATGCGGCTTCCCGCCCGAACGATTTCTGCGCGAGGTTGAGTGGTGCGCGGGACGGAGGCGCCGGCCCAGGTCCCGCACAGGGTGCGGGCCGGGGAGCCGGTCACGGCGTCCGAGGCCCGCACCCCGCAGAAGCCCTGTCCTCAGAAGGCCGTCCAGGTGAACGCCACCTTGTCCCCGGCGTTCAGCTTGAACTGGCAGCCGCCGACCGGCGTGGACGCGCCGTTGACGGAGATGTTCCAGTAGGCGGAGCTGCCGCCGCTGACGCCCTTGATGGCGTCGACGGAGTAGTCGTCGAACGACGCGTACCAGGTGCCGTCCCAGGTGAAGTGCCGTTTGTGGGCTGCGTCGTCGAGGGCGGCCGTGGGCGTCGGAACGGGCGACGGGTTGGCGGCGCCGTTGGTGCCGTCGCAGTGGTGCGTACCCCCGGCCACGGTCGTGACATCGTGTCCCCGGGTTCTGATCTTCCCCTGGTAGAGCACCCCGTCCGGTCCCTGCACGGTGAGGGTCACGCGAACACGACGGTTGGTGTCCGCCGCGCTCTGGGTGTGGGCGACCGCCGGGGCGGACACGGCGAGCGCGAGACCGAGGGCGGTCGCGGTGATCAGGGTGCGGTGTGCGGATGTACGGCGCAAGGCTGAGCCCTCCTGTAGACCATGACAGCGAGCAGCGGTTCACTGCGCACGCCGGGCATCCCGACTCACGGCCGCTTGCGGGCCGTACACGGTTGCAGGTCAGCGCCGGACTCCCACCGGCTTCCCCCGGTCGTGCGCATTTGCACGAAGTGCCCGCATCCTATGGGCCGTCGAGGACGCGGCACCAGACCTCGTGGAAGGGCTCCCGCAGGCAACGGGCCTGCGGGAGCCCTCCGTTGTCCCGCCCGCCGTCGCGAAGGGTGGGAGGACGATCACGGGGCGGGGCGCTCGCCGAACTCCGCCGGCACTCCCCCGCCGACGCCTCCGGATACGCCCTCGTCGGGGGCGAGTCGACACCGGCCACGGAGGGCCGCAGGCAAGGAACGGCGGCCCTGGAGGCCCGCATTGCTCCCTGGCGCAAGAAGCCGCTCTGTCACCAGGACGACTTGGTGACCCCTGGCAAGAAGCCTGCGTGGGCCTGCTCCCTGACTCGGATACGAGAGAGCCCGAACGTGCGCAGATACCCCCGCGGTCGGCCGTCGACGCTGTCGCGGTTGCGGACGCGGGTGGCGCTGGCGTCGCGGGGCTGACGGCGCAGTTCGGCGAGCGCGGCACCGCGCTCGGCCTCCGTCGAGGAGGGACGTCGAATGATCTCCTTGAGTTCGGCCCGCCGGCCGGCGAAGCGCTCGACGACCGCCTTGCGGTTCTCGTTCTTCGCGATCTTGCTTCGCCTGGCCATCAGACCTTCCCTCCCCGGGCGCGGATGCGTGCGACCGCCGCTTCGACGCCGATCGTGTCGACGGTCTTGATCCCGCGGGCGCTCAGCGTCAACCGGACGTACCGGCTCTCGCTGGGCAGCCAGTACCGCTTGCGCTGGATGTTCGGGTCGAAACGGCGGGTGGTGCGCCGGTGCGAGTGGGAGATGCGGTTGCCGAATCCCGGCCGGGCGCCGGTCAGTTGGCAGTGGGCGGACACAGGATGACCTGCCTCTCGTCGAAGGACAGAGTGTCGAAGGACAGAGTATTGATAATGGAAATCGTTCCCATATAGTAGCGCCCATGGCTCGCAACGAACTACGCCCGGTCATCAAGCTCCGCTCCACCGCCGGCACCGGCTACACCTACGTGACCCGCAAGAACCGCCGCAACGACCCGGACCGCCTGGTCCTGCGCAAGTACGACCCTGGCGCCGGCAGGCACGTCGACTTCCGCGAAGAGCGCTGACCCGACCGCCCACACACACTCAAGGGAGCCCGCCATGAAACCCGGTATCCACCCCGCCTACGCCCCCGTCGTCTTCCGCGACAAGGCCGCCGACTTCGCCTTCCTGACCCGTTCGACGCTCACCAGCGACAAGACCGTCCAGTGGGAGGACGGCAACACCTACCCGGTCGTGGACGTCGAGATCTCCTCGGCGAGCCACCCCTTCTACACCGGCACCGCCCGCGTCCTCGACACCGCAGGCCGCGTCGAGCGCTTCGAACGCCGCTACGGCCGTGCCGGGGACCGGTGATGCGCGAGGACGGCCGGCTCCCGGTGGTCATCGTCGCCGGTCTGCACGCCGACGCCCGCCGCCACGTGGTCGACCGTCTCCTGCGGGCGGTACCGGGCAGCATCGCCCTGCATCACGACCTCGCCACCGCCGGCGAGGGAACCGTACGACGGCTGGTGCGCGACGCGTCCGGCGTGCTCGGCTCGGGTCAGACGCCGCTGGTCAACGACTGCGCATGCTGCGCACTGCGCGAGGACCTCGTACCGGAGCTGGAGCTCCTGGCGAGCCACGGTCCGACCCGGCTGGCCGTCGTCGAACTGTGGGACTCGGTCGAGCCCAAGACGATGGCGGAGGTCGTCGCGGCGCACAGCGGAGATCTCCTCACCCTGGGCAACGTGATCACCGCGGTGGACCCGGCCCTGGCCCTGCCCTACCTCTCCAACGGCGACGACCTGGCCGAGGCGGGACTCGCGGCGGCCACGAAGGACCAGCGCACCGTCGGCGACACCTGGGCCCGGCAACTGGAGTACGCCCCCGTCCTCGCCCTCGTGAACAGCCCTGACGCGGACCGGGACGACCATGCGCTGCTGAGCCAACTTCACCCCACCGCCCGCCGGGTGGACGCGGACTCGGGAGAACTCGCCCAACTGGCCTTCGCCGGTTTCGACGTGGAGGCGGCGGCCGCGGCCCAGCACCCGGCCTGCGCACTGCTGCCCCAGGAGGCCGACGAAGCGGGCGTCACCACACTCGTCTGGCACCGCACCCGCCCCTTCCATCCCGAGCGTCTCTACCAGGCCCTTGAGGACCTGTGCTGCGCTGCCGCCCGCAGCAGGGGCCGCTTCTGGCTCGCCGACCGGCCCGACACCCTGCTCTCCTGGGAGGCGGCGGGCGGCGCACTGTGCGTCGAAGGCGCGGGACCGTGGCTCGCCTCCCTGCCCGACGCGGCGTGGGAACTGGTCCCCCCGGTACGGCGGGCGGCCGCCGCGCTGGACTGGCACCCGGACCACGGCGACCGCTGCCAGCACCTCGTCTTCACCTCACCCGGACTCGACCGCTCAGGCATCGAGCGGCTCCTCGACTCCTGCCTGCTCACCGACGCCGAGTACGCGACCGGGCCCGAAGGGTGGCGGCGCCTGCCGGCAGCCTTCGACCCCCTGCTCGACGCCGCATGACCCAGCACCGCCCTGTCGGCCCATCGCCCGTCACCGTCCCCTCCCGGGAAAGCTCACGCCCTCCCGGGAAACCTCACGGAAAAGGAATCCGCATGCCCCGACGCGTCAACACCCGCACGCCCCTGAAGCCCCGGTCCAATCCGCTGGTCACGGCCGGCATCACCTACATCGACTACAAGGACACGGACCTGCTGCGCAGGTTCATCTCCGACCGCGGGAAGATCCGCAGCCGGCGCGTCACCCACGTCACCGCCCAGCAGCAGCGCCAACTCGCCGCGGCCGTCAAGACCGCCCGCGAAATGGCCCTCCTCCCCTACTCCGGCAAGTGACGGGGCGCCACGGAGAGCGGTGACCACGAACCGGACCAGGAGCTCCCTCACGTGCTGGTGAGTGACGACCTTGCGGTGCGGGACGGCTACCGTCCACTCGACGACCGGCAAGCGGGCTCGTCTGCTTCGATCCGCAGGGAGAATGCCTCAGGCCCTGATCTGCCCGCAACTATCGGGGCCCCAAGGATGAGCCGAAGGGCTCCGGATGGCGGGAGATCCACTACCTGGGCGTCCGCGCTAGCCACGGCCGACCGGGCTCCGGCACCGGGCCGGCGGTGACGCCGCAGCCAGAGCCACCGCCGTGGGGGTCGGGGACACGATCACCGTGCGCTGGGGCGCGTAGCCTGCGGCAGCCCGTCGTAGGGTCGTGGTGTGCGCATCGTCTCCCTGCTGCCCGCCGCGACCGACATCGTCGCCGAACTCGGGCTGTCCGCGCGGCTGGTCGGCCGTACGCACGAATGCGACTGGCCGCCGCGCGAGGTGGCCCGGGTTCCCGTGGTGACCGGCGCCGATCTCGACCAGGACCGGCTGACCAGCCGGGAGATCTCGGACGCGGTGGGCGGCTCGGCGCACTCCGGCTCCTCCCTCTACACCCTCGACGGCGAGGCACTGGCGGCGCTGCGCCCGGACGTGGTGCTGACCCAGGACCTGTGCGACGTGTGCGCGGTGTCGTACCGGAGGGTCAGCGAGACGGTACGGCTGCTCGACGCGGACACCCGGGTGCTGAGCCTGGAACCGCGGACCCTGGACGATGTCCTCGACTGCCTGGTCACGGTGGGTGAGCTGCTCGGCGTGCGGGAGCGGGCGGAGCGGCGCCGGGCCGAGCTGCGGGCCCGGCTCGACCGCGTCCGCGCCGCGGTGGCCGGACGGGACCGGCCCCGGGTGGTCGCGATCGAATGGCTCGACCCGTTGTGGCCGGCCGGGCACTGGGTGCCCGAGCAGATCACGGCGGCCGGCGGCATCCCGCTGCTGGCGGCGCCCGGCGAGCACACGAAGCCGATGACCTGGGAGGCGGTCCGGGCCGCGCGGCCGGACGCGGTGCTGGTCCTGCCGTGCGGGTTCTCCCCCGAACGGACTCTGCGGGAGGCCGCGTCGCTGACCGGCCTGCCGGGCTGGGCGGAACTGCCGGCCGTGCGCGCCGGGCGGGTGCGGGTCCTGGACGGGCCGTCGTACTTCAACCGGCCGGGACCCCGGGTGGTGCGGGGCGCGGAGATCCTGGCGCGGGTCCTGCACGGGGTGGAGGCCGGTGAGCCGGTCACGCCGTCCGAGGTCCGGGCCCTGTGACCGGCACGCCGGGGCGTTAGACTCACAGCTGTAATAAGTGAATCGTCAACGGTCATGTTGCCATGACGGTGTCATCGAGGGAGTTCCCCATGCCCTGGACCGCGACGACCCGTTACGGCCTGGAGCCGGCCCCGGGCGGGCTGGCCTTCGTGCACGACTTGCTCAACACCCGGCCCGCGGGCAAACCGCGCACACCCGATCTCCTGGAGACCTTCGAGGACGCGCAGTCCTGGCTCGACCAGGCTCTCGCGAGCTGGAGCGCCGCGACCGGGCGGCCGGCGCCCGCCGTCGACCTGACGGCCGAGGACGCGCGGAGCCTGCGCGACTTCCGTCACGACCTCCAGCGCAGTCTGCGCGCCCGGCACGGCGACCCGGCCGCGGAGCCCGGCACCGCTGCGTCACTGCTGACCCTCCCCACCGCGCTGCGGCTCGACGACCACGGGGTCGTCCGCGTCGAGCCGCGCGGCACCGGCTGGCGGCGGGCGGCGTCGCTCGCGCTGATCGAGGCGTACGACGCACAGGGCGCCGACACCCTGCGCCGCCTCAAGGAGTGCAGGAACACCCGGTGCCAGGTCGCCTTCTACGACCGCTCCCGCAACAGCAGCGGCGTCTGGCACGACGTCCACGTCTGCGGCAACGCGGCCAACCTGCGCTCCTACCGGGCGCGCAAGCGGGCCGGCGCCGACCGGGCCTGACGGGGCCGCCCGGCACTCCGGACGTCTTCGAGAGCGGTTCAGGATTCGAGAGCGGTTCAGGAATAGCGACATAAGTAATCGCATTACGCTTATGTCGATCCCCCCTCTCAGCCATGGAGACCCGGAGTGCATGCCCCGTCCCACCCACCTCACCGCCTGCGCCGCCCTCCGGTCCGTGTCTGGCTGCAACCGTTCGTGATCGGCCTGATCGTCGTCTCGGCGTTCGTCAGCTGCTACATCGGCCTGATGCGCGACCCCCAGCCCCACCGGATCCCGGTGGCGGTCACCGGCGCCCGGCTGGCCGGCCAGGTCCAGGAAGCTCTCGGAGACTCGGTCGACGTCCACCGCGCCGCGTCCGCGAGCGCGGCGCACGACGCGCTGCTCCACCGCGACGTCGTGGCCGTGCTCCGCACCGGCCCGCACGCCGAGGGCCTGGCGCTCGACACGGCCGGCGCGAACGGTCTGTCCACGACCGCGGCGGTCACCCGTCTCGTCACCGGATACGCCCACAGTGCGGGCCGCCACCTGACGGTCTCCGACACCGTCCCGCTCGACCGGTACGACGCGAGGGGCCTGGCCGGGTTCTACCTGTCCTTCGGAGTGACGCTCTCCGGTTTCGCGCTCGCGCAGAGCGTGGTGGGGCTCGCCAACCTGCTGCACCTGAGGCACCGCTTCACCCTGATGGCCGCGTTCGCCGCCGCGTCGGGACTGGTCGCCGCGGCCATCGCCGGGCCCGTGCTCGGCGCCGTGCCCGCGCCCTACCTTCCGCTCGCGTTCGTCCTGGCGCTGCTGGCCGCCGCCGCGGCCTTCACGACGAAGATGCTGGCCACCTACTTCGGCCCGCTCGGCATCCCCGTGGCCACCCTGCTCCTGCTGACCGTCGGGAACTCCACGAGCGGCGCCACCATCGGCACCGACCTGCTGCCGCGCGGTGCGCGGATCCTGTCGGAGCTGATGCCGCCGGGTGCCGCCGTCCGCGCCATCGGCGACATCTCCTACTTCCAGGGCTCCCACGTCCTCGCCCCGCTCGCCACACTCGTCCTGTGGGCCGCGGGCTCCGCGATCCTGCTGGCCCTGCGCACCTCCGGGCAGACCACTCCGGCACCCACCCCGCCCCAGCCCGCCCCGGTCCCCCACGCGTCCGACGAGGACCGGGCCGCCCCGGTCCCGCACACCTACTCGTACTCGTACGGCGAGGACCGGCCCGTACCGGACCGCGGCACAGCCGGTGCGGCCGTGACCGTCTGGTCCGGCGGCGACACCGGACGCTTCACCCCGGACCCGGGCCCCGCACGGCACCACGCATGACCGGCAGGACCACTCACCCGCCGTTGTCCCGTACGGCCGCCAGGAGAGGGCGAGCCGCCGCAGGCCGCGCGGGCAGGTTTCACCGGCGTCGCCCGCTCTGAAAGCGCCCTGAAGTCGCGCTGAGCGCGGGACCCGCCACGCTCCACGGGACGACGACGCCGGCCCGGTCGGGGCCGGTCGCACGGGAGGGGGATCACCATGGACGGCCTGGGACGGATGCGCCGACACGCGGCGGCCTTCGGGCGCTTCGCCGGGCTGGGCACCGCGGTCACCCTCGGGGCCTCGGCGGCCCTGGTGCTGCTGTCCCGGTGGATGCCGTGGCCGGCGGCGAACGCGCTGACCACCGTGGTCTCCACGGTCGTCGCGACCGAGCTGCACGCCCGTGTCGCGTTCGGTCACGGACGGCCCGGTCTCACCGGCCATCTGAAGAGCGCGGCCACCACCGCCGTGGGCTGGCTGGTCACGTCCGCCGCGGTCGGCGCGCTCGCCGCGCTGCGCCCGGGTTCGGGGATCGTCGTACAGCAGATGGTGTATCTGTCGGCGACCGCGCTCGTCGGGATCGGCCGCTATCTGGTGCTGCGCCTCGGTGTGTTCGCCCGGCGTCCTCGTGCCGACCGGCGGACGTGGGCCGCGGCGCGGGAGGCTCAGGCGGTCGCGGCGTAGCTCCAGAAGTCGCGCATCCAGGAGGGGAAGGCAGGTCCGGACAGGCCGCGGGCGGTGAGGAGAACGGTCACCGTGTTGGTGTCCGGGACGATGTGGGCGGCCGTGCCGGTGCCGCCCACCCACCCGTACCGGCCGGGGATGTTCCAGGGTTCCGTGGCCGTGACGTCGACCGCGCCGCCGTAGCCCCAGCCCTCGCCCTGCAGGAAGACGGACCCCTCCTCGCGCTGGGCCGGGTTGAGGTGATTCGTCGTCATGAGGCGGACGGACTCCGGGGAGAGCACGGTGCCGCCGCCGGCCAGCAGCATGCGGCCGAAGGCCAGCCAGTCGGCAGCGGTGGACACCAGACCGCCCGCGCCCGAGGGGAATACGGGCTCGGTGGACCATGCGCCGTCCGGGGCGTCGGCGACGGTCAGGGTGCCGTCGGCGTCCGCCCGGTAATAAGGGGTGAGACGGTGCAGGTCCGCTGCCGGTACGGCGAACCCGGTGTCGGCCATCCCGAGCGGCTCGAAGATCCGCTCGGTCAGGAACTCCGGCAGCGAACGCCGCGCCGCCCGTGCGACGAGGACGCCTTGCAGGTCGGAACTGGCGTTGTAGAGGAACGCCTCGCCGGGCTGGCGCAGCATCGGGATGCCGGCCAGTCCTGCGGCCCACTCGTCCGGCGTCGCCGTGGGCCTCGGGCCGCCGTTGTACACGGCCACGTCCGCGAACAGCGGCTGCACGGCCGACGCCGCGAAGTCCGCGCCGAAGCCCCAGCCCGAACGCGACGACAGGACGTCCTCCACGGTGACGGGACGGGCGGCCGGCACCAGGTCGTCCAGTCCGCTCGCGGGCGTACGGACGACGACCGGGGACGCCAGCTCGGGCAGCCAGCGCGCGATCGGCGCGTCCAGGGTGAGGACGCCGTCGTCGACCAGCGCCAGCACGGCCGCGGCGGTCACCGGCTTGGTGACCGAGGAGAGCCGGAACAGGGCGTCGGCCCGCAACGGCGCAGGGTCCGCGGGCCCGGCCGATCCCACGGCCACGGTCTCCACGCCTCCGGCGCGGTCCACCACGGCCACCGCCCCGGGGAAGGCACCCTCGGCGACGTACTTCTCCAACAGCGCGGTCAGCTGGCTCATCGGACTCGGCCTCTCGTGGTCGGCACGGGGTACGGCTCTAGGACCGTACGTCCGCGGGGAACTCATCGGCGTCGGCGGCGGGGCCGGGTGTGTCGTCGCCGAAGTCGGGGGTGTCGGTCGTCAACAGGTGCTCGGCGCCGCCTTCGAGGGTCCGGGCGGTCTCGGTGGAGCGGGGCAGCATGATCTTCTCGTAGGCGCGGACGGCGTCCTCGACGGTCGCCGCGTTCGCCAGGGAGAGGGCGAGGTCGCTCGCGTCGAGCATGGCGAGGTTGACGCCGACGCCCAGCGGCGGCATGAGGTGGGCCGCGTCGCCGAGCAGGGTCACGGTCGGGTCGGGCTCCCAGGTGTGCGGCACGGGCAGGGCGAAGATCGGGCGGTCCACGTAAGGTCCGTCGTTGTCGGTGATCAGCCGGCGCAGGCGGGGCGACCAGTGGGCGTAGCTCTCCAGGAGCCGGGCGCGGACGGCGTCGGTGTCCCCGGCCGCCAGGCCGCTCGCGGTGATCCAGTCGGAGGGTACGCGCTGGATCAGGTAGACGCGGATGTGGTCGCCGCCGTTGCGCTGGGCGAAGACGGCGCGCTCGCCGTCGGCGGCGTGCGCGCCGCCCTGGCCGACGAGTCCGGCGATCTCGGGGTGCCGGGCCTCGACGTCGGAGAACCACGCCTCCAGGAAGCTGACCCCGCTGTACCGCGGGACGGCGGGCGAGACGGCCGGGCGTACGCGGGAGAAGGCGCCGTCGGCGCCGATGACCAGGTCGGCCTCGACGGTGGTGCCGTCGGTGAAGTGCAGCAGGCGCGGGCCGCGGGCGGGTCCGCCGACGTGGTCGAGGCGTCGGCCCCAGCGCACCGTGCCGGGTCGCAGGGAGTCGAGCAGCAGGTCGCGCAGGCGGCCTCGGTCGATCTCCGGCTTGAACATGTCGTCGGGTCCGGGGATCCGGTGGGAGGTGATCAGGCCCGCTGGGTTCAGCCGGCGCATCTCCTGGCCCTCGGGACGGGCCAGTGCGAAGAACTCGGCGAGCAGGCCCGCCTCGCGCAGGGCGATCTGGCCGTTGTCGGCGTGCAGGTCCAGGGTGCCGCCCTGGTCGCGGGCGTCGGGGCCCTCGTCGCGGTCGTGGACGGTGACCTCGATGCCGTGCTTCTGGAGGATGCGGGCGCAGGTCAGTCCGCCGGGGCCGGCTCCGACGATGCTGATCCGGGCGTGAGTGGGGTGCGGTGAGGTCATGGGTGTCTCCTCGCGGTGGGTGGGGTGGGGGCGCGGCGGCCGGAAGGGCGTCGCCGGGGTCGGGCCGCGGTGTCACATCCGTACGGCCAACGGGGGCCGCGGACGGCATCTGCCCGCCAGCTTCTAAAAGTAGAGTACGCAGAAAAGTAGAATGTGACAACTCTTATTCGGGTGGCACCTTCGGATAGGCTCACGGCATGACCGAGCCCGTTGTCAGCCGCCGGGAACGCAAGAAGGCCGCCACCCGGCAGGCGATCGCCGACGCCGCACTCCGACTCTTCCTGGAGCGCGGCTACGACCACGTGAGCATCAAGGAGATCGCCGAGACCGCGGACGTGTCGACCGCCACGGTGTTCAAGCACTTCACCGGCAAGGAGGCGCTCGTCTTCGACCAGGAGGAGAGCACGGACGCGCACCTGGCCGCGGCGGTGCGGGAGCGGCCCGCGGGCGTGAGCGTCCTCGACGCGCTGCGCGAGCACGTGCTCGCCACCTGGCTGCCGATCGCCGGGCATCCCCAGCGGGTGGAGTTCACCCGCCTGGTCAACACCACCCCGGCGCTGCGCGCCTACGCCGAACGCATGTGGACGCGGCACACCGACACGCTCGCCGCGGCCATCGCCGACGAGTACGGCGTGGCCCACGACCACCTCGCCTGCGCCGCCCTGGCCCGCTTCGTCCTGGAGGTCCCCACCCTGGCCCAGCGCCAGCGGGACCACAGGGCCGCCGTCGAGGAGGTCTTCGACATCCTCACCCATGGCTGGCGGCCACCCGCCGCGGCCGACGGCGCGTGAGACGGGCGGCCTCGGCCCTGTCGAGGGGGGCTCCGGCGCCTGCCCGCTTTTCCCGCCGCGCGCCGTCGACGGCGTTGACCGAGCGGCCGCCCCTGCCGGGCACGGGTCCGCGGCCACGGGCCGCATCTGCCGCCGGACGCACGCCGGCCGGGCCCCCTCTCGCGGGGGACCCGGCCGACGTGTGTGCGCTCGGTCAGAGGGCCACGGGGCCGTGCTCGTCGCGCTGTCCGGGAGCGCCGCGCCGGTAGAGGAGAGCGGTGAGGACGAGTCCCACGGCGAAGAAGAGCGCGGACCACCGGTAGGCGGTCGAGAAGCTGTGGATCTGCGCCTCGGCCAGCACCTGCGGGGTGGGCCTGCGGTCGGTGAGGTAGTGGGCGGCCGCGGTGGTGGCCAGCGTGTTCAGCAGTGACGTGCCGACCGAACCGCCGATCTGCTGGCTGGTGTTGACCATGGCCGAGGCGACACCGGCGTCGTCGGCGCCGACTCCGTACGCCGCGAAGTTCATCGAGGGCGAGATCACCATGCCGAGGCCCAGGCCGCTGACGAGCAGCATGGGCAGCACCTGGGCGGCGTAGCCGCTGCCGGTGTCCAGGGTGGTCATCCACAGCATCGCCGCACCGGCCAGCGCCATGCCGACGGGCACGACGGGCTTGCCGCCGAGCCGCGGTATGAGCCGGTTGCTGGTGACCACGGACGTCACCACCATCACGGCGACCATGGGAAGGAACGCGCATCCGGTGGTGACGGGGCTGTAGCCGAGGATCTCCTGGAGGTAGTAGGTCAGGAAAAGGAACACTCCGAACATGCCGGCTCCGGCCACGAGCATGCCGGTGTACGCGCCCGCGCGGTTCCCGTCCAGGACGATCCGCAACGGCAGCAGCGGGTGGGCCGACCTGGACTGCCACAGGACGAACAGGGCCAGCACGATGCCGCCGGCGGCCAGGAAGCCCCAGGTCATCGGCGAACCCCAGGCGTGGGACTCGGCGTTGGAGAAGCCGTAGACGATGCAGAAGAGCCCCGAGGAGGCCAGCAGGGCGCCGGGCAGGTCGAGTTGCGGGCGCCGGGCGGGGCGTCCGCCGCCGAGGAACCTGGCTCCCCCGAGCAGGGCCAGGGCCGCGAAGGCCACGTTGACGTAGAGGCACCAGCGCCAGCCCAGATATTCGGTGAGGATGCCGCCGAGCAGCAGGCCCACCGCGCCGCCGGTCCCGGCGATGGCGCCGAAGATGCCGAACGCCTTGGCGCGTTCCCTGGGTTCGGTGAAGGCCGTGGTCAGCAGGGAGAGCGCGGCGGGGGCCAGCAGCGCGCCGAACAGGCCCTGAGCGGCGCGGGCGGTCACCAGCATGGCGAAGGTGCCGGCGGCGCCGCCGACCGCGGAGGCCGCCGCGAACCCGGCGAGGCCCACCAGGAACACGCTCTTGCGGCCGGCCAGGTCTGCGATGCGGCCGCCGAGCAGCAGCAGGCTGCCGAAGGCCAGGGAGTAGGCGGTGACGATCCACTGCCGGTTGCCGTTGGAGAAGCCGAGGTCGTGCTGTGCGGACGGCAGCGCGATGTTGACGATGGTGGCGTCGAGAACGACCATCAGCTGCGCGGTGCCGACGACGGCGAGGGTCCACCAGCGGTTGCGGGGACCGGAGGAGTCGGGCCGGGTCTCGACGCCGCTCTCCTCGGTGGTGCGGGACATGGGTGACTCCATGGAGGTCGTCTGGTCGGACGGTCGGGTGGTTCAGCCGTGCAGCAGCGCCGGCATGACGAGGTCGTCGATCAGCCTGGTCAGGTAGGCGGCGTCGACCGCCGTGGCGTCGAAGAGTCCGCCGGCGGTGGTGACGCTGAAGGCCAGCCGCACGAGATGGTCAGCGGCGGCGGGCCTGCGGGGCAGTTCTCCGCGTTCGACGGCCCTGGCCAGGAACTCCTCGACCTGCGCGGCGTCCGGAGCGATCACCGACTCCCGTACGGCGGCGGCGAGTTCCGGATCGCGCAGTGCCGCGTGCGAGACCGCCGTCACCAACGGGGTGACCTCGGCGACGTCGTCGGCGATCCGGTGTACGAGGGCCACCAGGTCGTCGCGGAGCGAGCCGGTGTCGATCGGGTCGTGGTGCGTCGGCCGCGCTCCGCGCATGGCCTTCGCGATCATCTTCGGCTTGGTGCCGAACTGCCGGTAGAGGGTCGCCTTGCTGCAATGGCCGCGGGCGGCGACGGCGTCCATCGTGAGCGCCTCGTAGCCGGTGAGTCTGAGGACGTCGCGCGCCGCTTCGAGGAGGTCGGCCTCCCGGCCGGCCGTCATTCGGGGGCGGCGGACGACGTCCGGACGTTCACTGGCGGTCATGCGACACCTCTTTAGTACGGAACCGTTCCGTACCAAAGTTAGCGACCAGCCCGGGAGAAACGCAAGCGTTCTATATCGGCACCACCCGGCCGCAGCCATGCTGACCAGCTCTTTTACGGCGGTGACCGTCCCCGGCGCGGGCGGCTTTTGCCCGTCTTGCCCGTAATGCACCCCCACTCGACCGTTGCCGCCTTCCTTCCGAGGCTGTACAAATAAAAATGAAACTTCGTTATAGAGAGGCCATCCGATGAGCGTCACCCGTGTCCACCATCTGAACTGTGCGTCTATCCAGGGGCTGTCGATCCTGGGTCAGCACCTCATCTGCCACGTGCTCCTGCTGGAGACCGCGGACTCGGGCCTGGTCCTGGTCGACACCGGCCTGGGGACCGCCGACTACGCCGACCCGACCTCGCGGCTGGGCGCGGAGTTCGTCCGCGGCTATGCCCGGCCGAGGATCGACGGCTCCCTCGCCGCCGTGCACCAGATCCGCGCCCTCGGCTTCGACCCGAAGGACGTCCGGCACATCGTGCAGACCCACCTCGACCTCGACCACGTCGGCGGGCTCTCCGACTTCCCGCAGGCCGCCGTCCATGTGCACGCGACCGAGCTGGAGATGGCCATGCGCCGCCCGTCCCTCAAGGCACGGCGCAGGTACCGGCCGCGCATGTGGGAGCACAACCCTGACTGGCGGACGTACCGGCACGGCGGGCAGCAGTGGTTCGGCTTCGAGGCGGTGCGCGGGCTGGAGGGCCTGCCCGAGGACATCCTCCTGGTTCCCCTGTTCGGACATACGCACGGACACTGCGGGGTGGCGGTGAACAGCGGCGGTCAGTGGCTGCTCGCGGCCGGAGACGCCTACTTCGACGCCCGCGAGATCAAGCTGCCGCGGCGCGCGTGCGCGCCGGGTCCCGCTCTGTTCCAGATGGTGGTCACGACGGAGTTCAAGGACCGGCGGCTCAACCAGGACCGGCTGCGCGCGCTGCACGCGGAACACCCGGAGATCGAGATCTTCGCGGCCCACAACCCCTTCGAGTATCTGGACCTCCTCGACGGCGACGGCGGCTCGGCCCACGGTGTCCACCCGGCGAAGCGCTTCAAGCCGCGGAACCGGGCCGTCGGCGCCGCCCGTGCGCCTCGTCCGCACGCCGCCTCGGGACGGTGAGCGGCGATGGACCACGGCGGGACCACCGCGGTCGTCACCGGCGCCAGCTCCGGTCTCGGCGCCGAGTTCGCCCGGCAGCTCGCCCGGCGGGGCGCCGGCGTCGTCCTGGTGGCACGGCGCGCCGAGCGGCTCGCGGCCCTGGCGGACCGGCTGCGCGAACGGTACGGCGTGACCACGCACGTCCTGGGCTTCGACCTGGCCGGCCACGACGCCGCACGCCAGCTGGCGGCCGAGCTGAGGGCCCGGGGCATCCCCGTGGACACCCTCGTCAACTGCGCCGGAGTAGCCACGCACGGCGGGTTCGCCACCGAGGACGCGGCGGCCATCGGCAGGGAACTCCAGCTGAACGTGACCGCGCTGGTCGAACTGACCCGCGCGCTGCTCCCCCAGATGCTCGCGTCCGGCCGGGGCGCACTGGTCAACGTGGCGAGCACGGCGGCGTACCAGCCCACGCCGTCCATGGCGGTCTACGGGGCGAGCAAGGCCTTCGTCCTCAGCTTCACGGAGGCGCTGGCCTACGAGACCCGGGCGAACGGGCTGCGGGTGCTGGCCCTCTCGCCCGGTCCGACGAAGACGGAGTTCTTCGACGCCCTGGGCACCGACCGACCCGCGGTCGGCCTGATGAGCCGGCCCGAACAGGTGGTGCACACCGCCCTCGCCGCCCTGGACCGGCGCACCACCCCGCCCAGTGTGATCACCGGCCTGGCCAACGCCCTTCCGGTGGCCGCCGCCCGGCTGGCGTCCCGACGGATCGCCCTGCGGGTCTCCGGGCGGCTGCTGGGCGCCTGATCCCGGAGTGCCGGTCCGGCTCCGGCCGGACCGGCACTCCTCGACGAGGCCGCGCCCACCCGTGGGCGCGCGGGGACGGCGGCGCCGTTCAGGGCTCCGTCGGCCCCGTGGGATCGGCGGAGGACATGGGCACGGTCGTGGCGGTGCGCTCGGCGGGGTTCCCGAATCGGAGCACGCCGTCCTCGATCCGGCCGTGCCGGAGTTCGCGGACGTCCTCGGAGACCGCGGCCGGCGCCGCGACGCAGGAGCGGGAAGCGCCCGCGATCACCGGCGCCCGGCCCCCGCGGAACGGTTGCCAGAATCCCTCACTCCCGCCAAACTATAATGTATGTTCATTTTTAATGTGAGCACCGACGCTCTCTTCGAGGAGCGCAGCCGCCAGTTCACCGCCTGGGGCATCCCTCCCGCCCTCGTGGAGCGGGCCCGGAGCAGGATCCGGGTCATGTGGGGCACCGGCCCCGGTACCTGGGTCGACGAGTGGGGTCTCCTCGCACGGGAGGCCGAGGCGGACGGCGACTTCCTGCGGGCGGCGCAGCTCTGGGGCGCGACCCGTTTCCCCTCGCTCGCCGCCCCGGAACGCGTGGCCGCCCAGCACGAGCAACTGCGCTGCTACCTGCGGGCGTGGCCGGGCTTCCCGGCCGGATTCCGGCGCCGCACCATCCCGTTGCGCACCCCGGAAGGAGAACACGAGCTGCCGGTCCACGAGTTCACCCGGCGCGGACGGCGGCGCCCGGGTGTGCTCGTGATGTCGGGCGGGGTGGACACCTGGAAGATCGAGATCCACCGGATGGCGATGACGACGGCGAGGGCGACGGGCCTGAAGGTGATCGCCGTCGACATGGCGGGAACGGGCGAGAACCCGCTGCCGCTCACCCCGCACAGCGATCGCCAGCTCCACGCGCTCATCGCGCACGTGAGAGAGGAGCATCCCGGGGAACCGGTGCTCTACTTCGGTCTCAGCTTCGGCGGCCACTGGGCGGTCAAACTGGCGCTGCAGGGCGCGGTGGACGCGGCCGTGGACATCGGGGGCCCCACCGGCGCCGCCAACGCGCGCACCGACCCGCTCGCCATGCCGTACGGCATGGCCGGCATCGTCGGGAACGCCATGGGGCTGGACGCCCTGCCCAGCACTCAGGAGGCCTCGGACCTGCTGGACGGCTTCTCACTGCGCCGCCAGGGTCTGCTGGCGGCCGACGGCGGCGCACCCCTGCTCGCCGCCAACGGGGACCACGACCAGTACGTGCCGCTCGGTGACACCACCGCGCTGGCCGCCAGGAAACACGCCACGGTGTGGATCGTGCGCGACGCGACCCACTGCGCCACGGAGCGCTTCCGTCCCCTCCTGGTCGGCAGCTGGGGCTGGTTGCGGGCGCGGACCGGGGGCTCGCGGCTGGCCGGCTCCGCGCTCCGGCTGCCGTCACGGCGCTTCGTGACCGTGCACGGCTGACCGCACCCCCGCTCCCCCGCTCCGCCACCGCCCCTCTTCCCCGAGGCCCCGCGGTCCTTCCGTCAGGACCGCGCTCCCTCCGCCAGGATCGCGCTCCCTCCGTCAGGACCGCGCTCCCTCCGCCAGGGCCGCACGCGCCGGACACCCGCCGACGATGTACGTTCGCGGGGGGCGTCCGGCGAGAGGGCCGAGGACACCCATGGCGCAGAGACCGACCCGGCGCGGTCCGCTGAGCAGGCAGGAGATCGCCCTGCGGGCTCTGGAACGCTCCCGCCGGACTCCCGCTGTTCGAGGCGGCGTTGAGGGTGCTCCGGCGGGCCGGACCGGAGCCGCCGGCCGCAGTGCACGTCCTGCGGAGCTTCATCGCCTTCCTGATCGGCACCCTGTCACGGGAGGTGGGCACGGCGCCGTCGTACGCGGCGGTGATCCCGGAAGTGGTCACGTCCCGCGCGGCCGATCTCGCCACCAGTGGTTACCCGGCGGTCGCGGCCGCGGCCGCCGAACTGTCGGTCTGCGACCACGAGGCCGAGCTGCGCTTCGGCCTCGACCTGCTCATCGAGGCCGTCCGCCGCAGGACGGAACCCGCGGCCTGACCGACGCCGGGGGCACGGCCCTCCGGGCGGGCCCGAAGGGGCCGTCCGCCCTGAAGTCAGACAGCCCCGGCGGCCGAGCCCCCGGCCAGGAGCGCGGCGAATCCCCGGCTCTGCTGGGCGGCCGAGGTGTCGCCGAGGATCGCCTGCTGGGCGGCGAACCCCATGAGCAGTGACAGCAGGGAGGCGGCCACGTCGTCGGGGTCGGCGTCGGGGCGCAGCTCTCCGCCGGCCTGCCAGGTGGCGGCCGCGTCGCGCAGCAGGTCACGGAAGGACCGGTACGGCGGAGCCGTGCGGTCGAGCAGCGCGGGGCTGCTGAGGGCCGCGCTCCAGCCGTGCATGGCCACCCGGAGGAGGGAGTACTTCTCGTGCCGTGCGAACTTCTCCACGATGGCGGTCAACTGGCCCACGACGACCGCAGGGGCGGGCAGCGGATCGGCGGTCAGCAACGGGAACAGCTCCGCGGTCAGGCCGTCGAGAGCACCGGCCATCGCCGCTTCGACGCCTTCCTCCTTGCTCCGGATGTACTTGTAGACGGTGCCGGTGGACAGGCCGCTCAGCCCGATGATGCCCTCCATCGTGGCGCCTTGGAGGCCGTCCCGGTCCACGCACGCGCGTACCGCGTCGAGGACCTGGTTGCGGCGGGCTGCGAGGTAGGCATCGGTCACGCGGGGCATGTCGAAAAAGTAGAGAAGATCCTCTTGTTTGGCAAGCAGGACCGGTTCGGGAACGTCTGCCCGCAACCCAGCGCGCGTGACCGCCGGATGCCGGGCCCTCACGCCTCCGTCGTCTCCTGGAGGAGAAGCAGCGCGGCGTCGTCGCGCAGCTCGCCTCCGACATGGCGCAGCAGCCGCTGTTGCAGGCAGTCGAGCGTGGCGGCCGGAGTCGGCCGCAGGCTCTCCGCGAGCTGGGGGACGAGCGGGAAGAAGTCGCCGGCGCCGTTCCTGGCTTCGCTGATGCCGTCCGTGTAGAGGAACAGCAGGTCGCCGGGGTGGAAGGGGACCGTCTGCAGGACGGGTGCGCTGCCGCTGAAGCCGAGCAGTCCCAGCGGCGGCACGGTCACGACGGGCGACAGCCGGGTCACCGCGTCGTCCCGCACGAGCAGCGGCGGTTCATGGCCGCAGTTGGCGAGCTGGAGGCGGCCGGGCTCGGGGAAGCCGATCAGGACGGCCGTGACGAAGTCGTCGTCGTCGAAAAGGTCCCGGCGGATGCTGCGCTCCAGCCGGCCGGCCACGTCCAGCAGGCAGGCCTCCTCGTGGGCGGCCTCCCGGAACACCGCGAGCGTGAGGGCGGCGGCACCTACGGCGGCCAGACCCTTGCCGCGTACGTCGGCCATCAGGGCGCGGGTGCCGAAGCGGGTCGCGACGGCTCCGTAGACGTCGCCGCCGACGCTGGCCTCGGCCGCCGCGGCGTTGTAGTGCGCCGCGGTGCGCAGGGTGCCGACCCTCTCGGGCACCGGTGCCAGGACGGCACGCTGGGCGGCCTCGGCGACAGACCGCACCGCGATGAGCCGTCGTTCGTGGTGCAGACGCAACCGGCTCAGGACGGCACTCGCCGCCGTGACGGCCACGAGTTCGGCGATCACGGCAGCCGCGTCGTCACCGCCCGGCGATCCGGGGCGCAGTCCCAGCAGAACGCAGGCGGCAGTGGCGACCGCACCGCAGACCAGGACCCCGCGGGGGCCGAACCGTGCGGCCGTGAGCGCGGGCGCGACGGCCAGCATGGACACCCAGCGCAGTCCCGGCGTCACCAGCGCCACCACGACGTCCACGAGCATGAACGCCGCCGGCGGACCCGCGGTGAGCAGCCGCGCCGCGACCAGGTGTCCCCCACGGCCTCGCCGCCCCCGCCGACTTCGGAAAAAAGACTGCTGCCACACCACACGTATCGCTTTCGAAGCTGCCGAGGACCACCGGCCCCGGCATCGAGCCGCAAAATATCATGATGGTTCATTTCATTTTAGGAACCACGACCCGATCGTCAAGAGCTGCCGGAAAAGCCGCATTCCACCCACGGCGCACATCGAGCGCCGGGACCCGGGGCCCGCGGCAGTGCGGGGACCGGCCGCCGGGTGAACCCGGCCGTCCCGGTCCCCGCGCACAAGGAACCGTCAGCCGAGCAGCGCGTCGACGGCGTCGAGGATCTGCTGCGGTTCGGTGCGGGTGGTGTAGTTGGGGTGGACGTCGATCCAGCGGATCGTGCCGTCGGCGTCGACGAGAACCGTCGTGGGCATGGGGACGTCGGCGGTGCCGTCGCCGTTGCCCTCAGCCACGTCGACACCGAGCGCCGCCTGGGCCTCCCGGGCGCCGTCGGTGGGGCGGGTGAGGATGCCCAGGGCACCGGCGAGCTGGTTGCCCGGGTCGGACAGCACGGCGAAGGTCAGCTCGTGGGCCTCCTTGACGGACAGGGAGCCGTCCGGCTTCTGCGGGCTGACCGCGACCAGCTCGACGCCGCGCTCGGCCAGTGCGGGGACGATCTGTTCCTGGTAGGAGCGCAGCGCGATGTTGCAGTACGGGCACCAGGCGCCGCGGTAGAAGACCACCACGGCGGGCTTGCCGTTCCGGGTCCTGGCGAGGCCGGTCGGGGCGCCCAGGGCGTCGAGCAGGTCGCCGTCGGGCATCGCGGCTCCGGGCCGGGCGATGCCGGCGGGGACGCCGGCCGCGTCCAGATCCGCCTGCTCCTCGGCGAAGCGGCCCAGGATCTCGGCGGGCGCCCGGGAGGCCATGGTCTCGTTGAGCGTCTCTACTTGCTCGGCGATCGTCCGGGAGGTGGTCACGGAGAGGACCTTTCGTGTCGGGAGGTGCTCGGGGAGTGCGAGAAGTCGGTGCGCGGGGAGATCGACGAATGGAGTGAACACTCCATTCTCTGGTCGCGCCGCGGCCCTTGTGGAGCGGATGCTCCAAACGTCGGCGTGCCGGGCAGGGTTCAGGCGGCGGTGCGGCCGCCGTCGACCGGGAGCACGGCTCCGTGGACGAAGGAGGCGCCGTCGCCGGCCAGATAGATCACGGCCGAGGCGATCTCCTCGGCCGAGGCGGGCCGTCCGGCGGGCGCGAGCGAAGCGAGCCGGTCGAGCTGCTCGCCCATGACGGCCGTGCCCTCGGTACGGGTGGGACCGGGGTTGACCGCGTTGACCCGGACACCGCGCGGTCCGTACTCGGCGGCCCAGGCCTTGGTCAGCAGATTGACCGCGGCCTTGCTGGAGCCGTAGAGGGCCATCCCCGCGGCCCCGAACTCGGCGACCATCGTCCCCACGTTGACGATCGCACCCCTGCCGCGCTCCGCCATGGCCGGGGCCAGCTCGGCCACCAGGAAGAACGGCGCCTTCACGTTGACGGCATAGACGGCGTCGAAGTCGCCCTCGCCGTGGGACTCGGTCGGGCCGAACGGGAAGATGCCGGCCGCGTTGACCAGGACGTCGATCGGCCCGGCCAGGGCGACGGCCTCCCGGGCCAGGTTCCGCGCCGAGGGCTCGTCCCGCAGGTCGGCCGGGAGGAAGTCCGCCTTGCCGCCGGCTTCCCGGATGCTCCGGACGGCCGCCTCGCCTCGCTCACTGTCGCGGCCGGTCAGCAGGACGCGGGCACCGCTGCGGGCCAGGCCTACGGCGACGGCGCGCCCGATCCCGCTGGTGCCGCCGGTGACGAGTGCCGTGGTGCCGGTCATGTCGGGGGTGGAGGGGGCAGAGGGGGCAGAGGGGGTAGAGGGGGTAGAGGGGGTAGACATGGTGAGGGTCCCTTCACTTCTGGAGTGCATGCTCCAACCGTACACAAGTTTTTGGAGTGCGCACTCTAAAACTGAGTCGCGGAAGACCCTGGGCGACGTTTGTAATGTTTACTCCAGAACGCCTACTCTTTCCGGCATGCCGACCGAGAAGGCCGATACCTCCGCCCCGCGCCTGACCCGCAAGGGCCAGGCGACACGCGACCGGATCACGTCCGCCGCCGCGGCCCTGATGTTCGAGCGCGGCGTGGCCGGAACCAGCCTGGAGGACGTGCAGGCCGCCGCCGAGGTGAGTCCGTCGCAGATCTACCACTACTTCAAGGACAAGAGGTCACTGGTCAAGGCGGTGATCGGCGTGCAGACGGCACAGGTGGTGGGCGCCTTCGGAGCCGTCCAGCCCCAGTTCGGCCGCCTCGACAGCATGGAGGCGCTGCGGGCCTGGCGGGACTTCGCCGTGACCCTGGAGAGGTCGCTCGACTACGCCGGAGGCTGCCCGATCGGCACGCTGGGCAGCCAGTTGGCGGAGACGGATCCGGACGCCCGCAAGGACGTGGCGGCCGGGTTCGCCCTGTGGGAGAAGTCCGTCGTAGACGGGCTGCAGGCCATGCGGGACCGGGGCGAACTGCGGTCCGACGCCGACCCGAAGCGTCTGGGACTGGCGCTGCTGACCGCGTTGCAGGGCGGCCTGCTGCTCACCCAGATCCGCCGGGACACCTGGGCGCTGGAGGTCACGCTGGACGCCATGCTCGACCACGTCGAGTCGTTCGTCGTACCGGTCTGACGGTCCGGACGGTCCGGCGGAGCGCCGCCCGGCGGGACCGGGCCGTCCGCCGAAATCCCTTGCGGGCGGCGGAGGTTCAGGGGGCCGGGGGGAGGTCGGCGCGGGGGGTGGCGCGCTATCGTGGGGGTTCGGCCGGTGGGTGCGCAGGGTGGGACGGGCGATCCACACCTCACCCCGGCCGGGTCACGCGCTCCCGGGCGGCCGGGTCGTCGAACGGTCGTGGCCGTGTGCCATGCCGTGCCCCCGACACGCCCGCGCCCCGCGCGGGCGGTCCTCCCAGGTTTCGGCATGACGTGCGTCCACGGGCATCCCGCCGCACGTCATGCCCGACGACCAGAGGAAGGCCCTCCCGTGCACGTGTCCGCCCCCGAGGAGACCGCCGCCCCCACGACCCCGCCGGCCGGTCTCTCCCGTGCCCTGTCCTTGATCCCCGGCCTGCTGCGCGACACCGCGTTCCGCCGCTACTGGACCGCGCAGACCGTGTCCTACCTCGGCGACCAGGTGTCCGCCCTCGCCATCCCCCTCATCGCCGTCACCGTGGTGCACGCGGGCGCGGCCCAGATGGGCTACCTCGGCGCCGCCGTCTGGCTGCCGCACCTGCTGTTCGGGCCGTACGCCGGACTGTGGGCGGACCGCCGCAGGCACCGCCGCCGTGTCATGATCGCCGCCGACCTGGGGCGCTTCGCGCTGCTGCTCGCCCTGCCTGTCGTGTACGCCTTCGGCACGCTGACGTTCACCGTCCTGTTCACGGTGGCGTTCGGCGTCGGGCTGCTGTCGGTCCTGTTCGAGGTGTGCAACCCCCCGCTGTTCAAGGCGCTGGTGCCGCCCGAGGACTACGTCGCCGGGAACTCGCTGAGCAGCGGGAGCCGGGCCATGGCGAAGGTCGTCGGTCCCAGTGCCGGCGGCTTCCTGGTGCAGCTGTTCTCCGCGCCCGTCGCGCTGTTGGTGGACGCGGTGTCCTACCTCGTCTCGGCCGTGCAGCTGGCGCGGATCGCGCCCCAGGAGGCACCGCCGTCAAAGGAGCGGGCCCGGCTGCGGGCGGCCGGCCGGTTCATCCTCCGCTCCCGGACCATCCGGGCGGCGCTGGCCGCCACCGCCACCGTCAACTTCTTCTGCTTCGTGACCACCACCCTCTTCGTGCTGTACGCCACCACCACGCTCGGCCTCGGCGCGGGCCTGCTGGGCACGGTGCTGGGCGCCGGAGCCGTCGGTGCGGTGCTGGGCGCCGTCTCCGCGACCCCGCTCACCCGGCGGCTGGGGGTGGGGCGGACCTTCCTGCTCGGCTGCCTGGCGACCCCCGTCCCGCTGCTGCTGATCCCCGCGGCCCACGGGTCCGGGGGCGCGGTCCTGCCGATGCTGGTCGGCGCCCAGTTCGGCTCGGCGATGGGCGTCATCTGGATCGACATCACCGCCGCGACCCTGCTGACCTCGCAGGTCCCGGACGCCATGCGGTCCAGCGTGTTCGGCGCCTACCAGGGGGTGAACCTCGGCATGCGGCCGCTCGCCGCGCTGCTCGCGGGTGCCGTCGCCGGACCGCTGGGGCTGCGGACGACGCTGTGGATCGCCGCGGCCGGGGCCCTCACCGCCTGCCTGTGGATCCTGCCCTCGCCGCTGTCCCGCAGGACCCCGCCCGAGGCCGTCCAGGAGACCTGAGCGGCACAACCGGCAGCCGGAAGTGCCGCCCAGACTGCCTGTGACAGTGCCGTTCCGGCCGTCGTGGCGCGGTTAGCGTTCTTGTACCGATCGATGATCGCCGTCGCAGCACAGCGCACGCAGCTCGCACGCACCCCCCCTTCCCTTCTTTTCCCTTCCCTTCCCGGACGTCCGCCCGCGTCTGCCCGCAACCGCCGAAGCAGGGCGACCGGGACGGGGGGCGTTCCGCGGCCGGCCCCCGGGCCGGCCACGGAACGCCCCCTGTCCCCCGGTCCTCGCCCGTCCGTCACCGCCCCTCATGGAGACTTCCGTGACACCAGCAGATTCCGGACACTTCCTCGACAAGTTCCTCCGGCAAGCAGCAGCAACCCCCGACCGCCCCGCGGCAGAGCTCGGCGACCGGCACCTGACGTACGCCGAACTCGACGCCCGCGCCCGCACCCTGGCCGCCCGGCTGCGCTCCCTCGGCGTGGGCCAGGGCGCGACGGTCGGCGTGTTCCTGGAGCCGTCCCTCGACCTCGTGGCCTCGGTCCTCGCCGTCGCCCACGCCGGCGCCGCCTGGCTGCCGCTGGACCCCTCGTACCCGGCCGACCGGCTGTCGTACATGATCGGCGACTCGGGCGCCGCGCTGGTGATCGCCGACGCCGACGCGCCCGAGTGGCTGCGCTCCCTCGACGTGCCGCTCGCGGACCCCGCCGACGGCACCGCGCCGGCCGAGCCCCTTCCGCTGCCCCGGCTGCGCCCGGAGTCCGCGGCCTACGTCATCTACACCTCCGGTTCCACCGGCCGCCCCAAGGGCGTGGTGCTCACCCAGCGCGGGCTCGCCAACCTGGCCGACGCCCAGCGCTCCACGTTCACCGTCGAACCGGGCCACCGGGTGCTGCAGTTCGCCTCGCCGAGCTTCGACGCGTCCGTCTTCGAGCTGGCCATGGCGCTGTGCTCGGGCGCCACCCTGGTCCTGCCGCCGCGCCGCGACGTCCTGTACGGGCCCGGCCTCGGCGACTTCCTCGCCGACGCGCGGATCACCCACATCACCCTGCCGCCGAGCGTGCTCGCGATGGTGCCGGAGCGCGAACTGCCGCACCTGGAGACGATCGTGTGCGCCGGTGAGGCGCTCTCCCAGCAGCTGGTCGACCGGTGGGCGCCGGGCCGGGCCATGTTCAACGCGTACGGTCCGACCGAGACCACCGTGTGGGCCTCGGTGTCCCGGACCGTGCCGGGCGGCGGCAAGCCGGTCATCGGCCGGGCCATCGACGGCGTGCGCCTCTACGTCCTGGACGAGTCGCTGCACCCGGTGGCGCCCGGCGAGCCCGGTGAACTGGTCGTCGGCGGCGAGGGCGTGGCCCGCGGCTACATCGGCCGGTCGGCCCTGACCACCGACCGTTTCGTGCCGGACCCGGACGCACCCGGCGAGCGGGCCTACCGCACCGGCGACCTGGTCCGGATGACGCCCGACGGCGAGCTGGACTTCCTCGGCCGCATCGACCAGCAGGTCAAGCTGAACGGCTTCCGGATCGAGCCCGACGAGATCGCCGGCGTGCTGCGCGAACACCCCGCCGTCCAGGATGTCGCGGTGGTCGTCGGCCGGGTCGGCGACGAGGACCGGCTGGTGGCCTACGCCGTGGCGCCGTCGGCCGAGCCGCTGGAGCTTCGCGAGTTCGCCGCCGGCCGGCTGCCGCACTTCATGGTGCCGTCGGTCGCGCTGATCGACCGGCTGCCGCTGCTGCCCAACGGCAAGCTGGACCGGTCCGCCCTGCCCGCCCTGGACCGCGCGTCGCTGGGGCTGGGCGGCGGCGGGGCCGAGGCCCGCACCGAGACCGAGCGCCGACTGGCGGAGATCGCCGCCGAGTTCCTCGGCATCGACGGGGTCGGTGTCGACGACGACTTCTTCCTGCTGGGCGGCCACTCGCTGCTCGCCGGGCGCCTCGCGGCGCGGGTCCGTTCGGAGTTCGGCACCGAGCTGCCGATATCGAGCATCTACGAGGAGCGCACGGTGGCCCGGATGGCCGCCGAGCTGGACCGGCTGGGCCGCAGCGCGCCGCCGCTGCCGCCGGTGGTCCGGGTGCCCCGGGACCGCCCGCTGCCGCTGTCCTTCCCCCAGGAGCGGATCTGGTTCCTGGAGCAGCTCTCCCCCGGCAACCTCGCCTACAACGCCCAGGCCACCATCCGGCTGCGCGGCCCGCTCGACGCCGAGGCGCTGGGCGCGACGATCACCGAGGTGGTCCGCCGCCACGAGATCTTCCGTACGGCCTTCTCCACGGTCGACGGCGCGCCGATGCAGGAGGTCCGTCCGCCGATGGCGGTCCGGCTGCCCGTGGTCGACCTCCAGGACGTGCCGGAGGCGGACCGGGAGAGCCGTACCGAGGAGGTCGTACGGGACACCATCCGCCGTCCCTTCGAGCTCACCGACCCGCCGCTGGCCCGCTGGCTGCTGATCCGGCACGCGGCCGACGACCACACCCTCGTCCAGGTGGAGCACCACTTCGTGCACGACGGCTGGTCGTTCGGCGTGCTCCTCGACGAGATCCGGGCGATCTACCCCGAGCTGGCGGCCGGCCGCCCGTCGCCGCTGCCCGAACCGCCCATCCAGTACGCCGACTTCGCCGCCTGGCAGCGCGCCTGGATGCGTGACGAGGTGCTGGACCGTCACCTGGACTACTGGAAGGGGCACTTGGCGGACGCCCCGCTCGTCCTGGACCTGCCCACCGACCGGCCGCGGCCCCGTGTCCCGTCCTTCCACGGCTCGGCCCTGCGGATCGAGCTGCCGGCCGAACTCAGCCGCGCGCTGCGGGAGTCAAGCGAGCGCTCCGGGGTGACGCTGTTCGCCTCGATGCTGTCCGGCTTCGCGGCCCTGCTGAGCCGCTACTCGGGCCAGAGCGACCTGGTGGTCGGCACGGGTGCCGCCAACCGCAGGCTCGCGGAGACCGAGCGCATGCTGGGCATGGTGGTGAACACCCTGCCGCTGCGGCTGGACACCTCGGGCTCCCCGGGCTTCGAGAACCTGCGGCGCCGGGTCAACGACGTGCTGGTGGAGACCTCGGACTGGCAGGACGTGCCGCTGGACCGGCTGGTGGAGGCCGTGGCCCCGCCGCGGGTGCCGTCCATCAACCCGCTGTTCCAGGTGATGTTCAGCTTCCACAACGCCATCGTCCCGGACCTGGAGTTCGGGGGTGTGCGGGGCACCGTCCTGGAGCGGCACAACGGCTCGTCCAAGATGGACATGAACATCGTGGTGGTGCCGCGGGCCCAGCAGCGGGCCGGCCGTGAGGACCACCCGGACCGCGACCGGATCACCCTGATCTGGGAGTACGCCTCGTCGCTGTTCGACGAGGACACCATCCGGCGGATGGTGGACCACTACATCACGCTGCTGCGGTCGGCGGTCGCCGACCCGGAGCGGCCGATGGACCGCATCGGGCTGGAGTCCGGCACCGCGGAGCGCGAACTGCCGCCGCTCGGCGGCGGGCTGGGCGAGCGCGTCGAGTACCCGGGCGGTCTGCTGACGGATCTGGTGGACGCGGTGGCGGCGGCGACCCCGCACGCCCCGGCGGTCACCGACTCCGAGACCACCCTCTCCTACGCCGAACTCATCGGCCGCGCCAACCACTTGGCCGCCCGGCTCCGCGAGGCCGGGGTCGTCGCCGACACCCCCGTCGGCCTCTGGATGGACCGCTCCGCCGAGATGGCCGTCACCCTGCTGGCCATCGTGAAGGCGGGCGGCGCGTTCCTGCCGCTCGACCCGGACCTGCCGGTGGGCCGGGTGGTGACCCTGCTGACGGACGCGGGCGCCCCGCTGATCTGTGTGGACGGGCAGCGCGCCGAGTCGCTGGCGGCCGGTGCGGCCGGGTCGCTCACGGTCCTGGACTGCGGGCCGGGCACGCTGACCGGGTCGTCGCCCACGGCCGTGGACAACGGTGTCACCGGGGAGAACCTGATCTCGGTGTACTACACCTCCGGGTCCACCGGCACCCCGAAGGGTGTCGCCTCCACCCACGCCGGCTGGACCAACCGCATGCAATGGATGCAGGCCCAGTACCCCCTCCACCCCGGCGACACCGTCCTGCACAAAACCGTCCTCAGCTTCGACGACTCCGCCGTCGAGATCTTCTGGCCCCTCATCGCCGGCGCCACCGTCGTCATGCTCCCCCCCGGCCTCCACCGCGACCCCCGCGCCATCGCCGACTGGAGCAGCGACCACCACATCGCCGCCCTCCACTTCGTCCCCTCCATGCTCACCCTCTTCCTCGACGAGATCACCCCCACCCGACAACCCCTCACCCACCTCCGCCACGTCATCTCCAGCGGCGAAGCCCTCCGCCCCGACCTCGTCGCCAAATTCCACGACCGACTCGCCCACACCCCCGCCCACCTCCACAACCAATGGGGCGCCACCGAAGTCTCCATCGACTCCACCAGCCACACCTGTGTCCCGGAGGACGAGTGGGCCGGTGACGTGTCCCTCGGCGAGGCGATCGCCAACAACCAGGTCGTGATCCTGGACCAGCACCTCAACCCGGTGCCCGACGGTGTCCCCGGGGAGCTGTACCTGGGCGGCGTGGGCCTGGCCCGCGGCTACCTGGGTGACGCCCGCAAGACCGCCGCGGCCTTCGTCCCGCACCCGTACGCGGACGGCGAGCGGCTGTACCGTACCGGCGACCGGGGCGTGCGGCGCCCGGACGGCAGGCTGTCGTTCCTCGGGCGCGCGGACAGCCAGGTCAAGATCCGCGGCATCCGCATCGAACCCGCCGAGATCGAGCACACCCTGCGCCGCCACCCCGGCGTCAACGACGCCGTCGTCACCAAGTGGGAACCCGTCCCCGGCGACCAGCGCCTCGCCGCGTACATCACCGCCGAGCAGAACGGTCCCGAGGGCGAGCTGCCGGCCGGGCTCACCACGCACCTCAGCGATCTGCTGCCCCTCTACATGATCCCTTCCAGCATCACCGTGCTGGACCGCATCCCGGTCAACGCCAACGGCAAGACGGACTACCGGGCGCTGCCCCGGCCGCGCTTCGAGGCGGACGCGGTCGCGGTGCGGCCGGCCACCGAGGCCGAGCAGCTCATCGACGGCATCTGGTCGGAGGTGCTGGACCGCAGCGACCTGGACATCCACGCCAACTTCTTCGCCCTGGGCGGGCATTCGCTGCTCGCCACCCGGATCGTCTCGCGGCTGCGTTCGGCGCTTTCCGTGGACGTCCCGCTGGCGCTGATCTTCGACAACCCGACGATCCACACCATGGCCACCGCCCTGGAGAACCTGCTGCTGGACGCGGTCGGCGACCCGGAGACGGACCGGGCCGAGGACACGACCGCCGAGAGGACCCGCTCATGACCACGAGCAGGACACCCCAGGCGGACCCGCAGGAGGCGCGGCGCGCGCAGGTCAGGTCGCTGCTCCAGGGCGCCCGTACCGCCCGGCGGGCCGACGCGGCGGCGACGGCCATCCCGGTGGCCGGGCCGGACGCCCGGGTGGCGTCGTACTCGCAGGAGCGGATGTGGCTCCTGGAGCAGATGATGCCGGGCTACAACACGTCCACCGTGATCCGGGTCCGGGGCGCGCTCGACGCCGAGGTGCTGGCCCGGAGCTTCACGGTGGTGGCCGGCCGGCACGAGGTGCTGCGGACGGTCTTCGACGAGCGGGACGGCGCTCCCGTCCCCCGGGTGCTGCCGGCCGCGCCGGTCCCGGTGCCGGTCCACGACGTCGTCGGGGACAGCGCCGGTGAACGGTACGCGGCGGGCGTGGAGTTGGCCCGTACGCTGATGCGCGAGCCGTTCTCGCTGGCGGCCGGGCCCGTCTTCCGGGTCGCGGTGGTGCGGCTGGCCGAGGACGACGCGCTGCTGGTGCTGGTGGTCCACCACATCGCGATCGACGGCACGTCGATGCGGGTGCTGTGGTCGGAGCTGTCCCGGGTCTACACGGCCCTGGCGGCCGGCCGCGACCCGGAACTGCCGCCGCTGCCCGTCCAGTACGGGGACTACGCGGCGTGGAGCCGGGAGCACCAGACGCCGGAGCGGCTGGGGCACCAGCTGGAGCACTGGCGGCAGCGGCTGGCCGGCGCGAGCACCGACGAACTGCCGACGGACCAGCCCCGGCCGGCCGTGCGCTCCGGGAACGGCGCCCAGTTCTCGTTCACCGTGGACGGCGAGCTGGGGGCGGCGGTCAACCGCTTCTCACGGGAGCACAACGCGACCGCGTTCATGACGCTGACGGCCGCGTTCAGCGTGGTCCTCGCCCGGCACTCGGCGACCCGGGACGTCACCCTGGGCACGCCGATCGCCGGCCGGGTGCGTCCCGAACTCGACGAAATGATCGGCTACTTCGTCAACACCCTGCTGATCCGCACCGAGCTGGCCGACGACCCGTCGTTCGAAGAGCTGCTGGCCCGCACCCGGGCGACCACCCTGTCCTCCTACGAGCATCAGGAACTCCCCTTCGAGGCCGTGCTGGAGGAGCTCCAGCCGGAGCGGGACCCGAGCCGCAACCCGCTGTTCCAGGTGCTGTTCGCGCTGGGCGACGAGGAGACCGACGACCTGGTCCTGCCCGGTCTGGCGACCGAGCGGGTGGAGCTGGTCGACGGCAAGTCGCGGTTCGACCTGAGCGTGGCCCTCACCCGCTCCGGCGACACGTTCTCCGGGATCGCCTACTACGAAGCGGATCTGTTCGAGCCGGCCACGATCAGCCGGCTGATGCGGCACTTCGTGACGTTCCTGCGCAACGCGCTGGCCGAGCCGGGCCGTCCCGTCTCCGGTGTCGGCATGGTCGACACGGCCGAGCGCGAGCGGCTGCTCGCCACGGGGCTGGGCGAGGCCACGGTGTTCCCGGAGGGTCTGCTGACGGATCTGGTGGACGCGGTGGCGGCGGCGACCCCGCACGCCCCGGCGGTCACCGACTCCGAGACCACCCTCTCCTACGCCGAACTCACCGGCCGTGCCAACCACTTGGCCGCCCGGCTCCGCGAGGCCGGAGTCGTCGCCGACACCCCCGTCGGCCTCTGGATGGACCGCTCCGCCGAGATGGCCGTCACCCTCCTGGCCGTCCTCAAGGCGGGCGGGGCCTTCGTCCCGCTCGACCCGGACCTGCCCCTCGGTCGCGCCGTCCAGGTGCTCACCGACGCGGGCGCCCCGGTGGTCTGCGCGGACGCCGAGCGGGCGGCCCTGCTCGCCGGGGCCCACGACGGCGCCGGTGCCGGATGCGCGGTGCTGGACTGCGGTCCCGGAACGCTCACCGCGTCGTCCCCGGCCGCCCCCGGCAGCGGTGTCACCGGGGAGAACCTGATCTCGGTGTACTACACCTCCGGGTCGACCGGCACCCCGAAGGGCGTCGCCTCCACCCACGCCGGCTGGACCAACCGCATGCAATGGATGCAGGCCCAATACCCCCTCCACCCCGGCGACACCGTCCTGCACAAAACCGTCCTCAGCTTCGACGACTCCGCCGTCGAGATCTTCTGGCCCCTCATCGCCGGCGCCACCGTCGTCATGCTCCCCCCCGGCCTCCACCGCGACCCCCGCGCCATCGCCGACTGGAGCAGCGACCACCACATCGCCGCCCTCCACTTCGTCCCCTCCATGCTCACCCTCTTCCTCGACGAGATCACCCCCACCCGACAACCCCTCACCCACCTCCGCCACGTCATCTCCAGCGGCGAAGCCCTCCGCCCCGACCTCGTCGCCACATTCCACGACCGACTCGCCCACACCCCCGCCCACCTCCACAACCAATGGGGCGCCACCGAAGTCTCCATCGACTCCACCAGCCACACCTGCACCACCGACGACCACGACGCGGACGTCCCGCTGGGCCGTGCCATCGCCAACAACGAGGTGCTGCTGCTGGACGAGCACCTCAACCCCGTCCCGGACGGCATCCCCGGGGAGCTGTACCTGGCCGGCGTGGGCCTGGCCCGCGGCTATCTCGGCGACGCCCGCAAGACCGCCGCGGCCTTCCTGCCGCACCCCGAGGTGCCCGGCACCCGGCTGTACCGCACGGGCGACCGGGGCATCCGGCGCGCCGACGGCTCCCTGGTCTTCCTGGGGCGCGCGGACAGCCAGGTCAAGATCCGCGGCATCCGCATCGAACCCGCCGAGATCGAGCACACCCTGCGCCGCCACCCCGGCGTCAACGACGCCGTCGTCACCAAGTGGGAACCCGTCCCCGGCGACCAGCGCCTCGCCGCCTACATCACCGTCCGGCAGCCCGCGGCCCTGGGCGACGACGACCTCGTCGCCGACCTCACCGCCCATCTCGGTGACCGGCTGCCCCTCTACATGATCCCCTCCAGCATCACCGTGCTGGACCGCATCCCCGTCAACGCCAACGGCAAGACCGACCACCGGGCGCTGCCCGAACCGAAGGCCGCCGCCGAGGAGACGGCCACCCGGGCGAGCGGGGCGGCCGAGGAACTGGTCGCGGGGATCTGGTCGGAGGTGCTGGGCCGGCCGGAGCTGGACGTGCACGCCAACTTCTTCGCCCTGGGCGGGCATTCGCTGCTCGCCACCCGGATCGTCTCCCGGCTGCGGACCGCCCTCTCCCCCGACATCCCGCTCGCGCTGATCTTCGACAACCCCACCATCCGCACCATGGCGGAAGCGGTCGGACACCTGCTGCCCGCGTCCGGTCCGGCCGACGGGAGGACGTCCCGATGACGACAAGTCCGATCGTGGAACGCGCGGTGGAGACCGCGCGGCGCGGGACCGGCTCCGGTCCCGCCGTGGACGCGCCGCTGTCGGCGGCGCAACGACGGGTGTGGCTCCTGGAGCACCTCCGTCCCGAACTCGTCGAGTACAACATGGCGCAGGTCTTCGAACTGGCCGGGCTGCTCGACGTGGACGCCCTGGCCGCCGCCCTGCGGCTGGTCGTGGAGCGGCACACCATCCTGCGCTCCCGGGTGGTGCAGGACGCCGCCGGCGGACCGCGGCTGCGGGTGGGACCGGCGTCGGCGGTACGGCTGCAGCGCACCGACCTGCGCTATCTGGCGGTCGGACCGGCGTACGAGGAGGCGTACCGGCTGCGGGACGCGGACATCAGCGGCCGGTTCGACCTCGCCACCGGTCCCTGGCTGCGCGCCCGGCTGACCGAACTCCCCGAGCAGCGCTACCTGTTCACGGTGGTCGTGCACCACATCGCCGTGGACGCGGCGTCCATGCAGATCCTCTGGCAGGAACTCTCCAAGGCCTACGCGGCGTTCACCGCGGGCGGCCGTCCCGAGCTGCCCGAGCTGCCGATCCAGTACGAGGACTACGCGGAGCTGGCGGCCCGGCAGCTGGAGAGCCCCGAGGCGGCCGCCGAGGTCGAGTTCTGGAAGCGGACCATGGCCGGGGCGACCCCGACGGAGCTGCGCGGCGACCGGCCCCGGCCCGCGGTGCGCGGCGGCGCGGGCGCCCGGGTCTCGCACGTGATCGACCCGGCCGTCGCCGACGGGGTGCGGGAACTCGCCCAGAAGTACCACGTGTCGCCGTTCATGGTGCTGTTCGCGGCGTTCGCCGCGCTGGTGTCGCGGCACTCCGGCAGCCGGGACGTGACCGTGGGCGTGCCGATGTCCGGCCGTACGCTCCAGGAGACCGAGGGCCTGATCGGGTTCTTCGTCAACACGGTGCTGCTCCGCACCGACCTGGACGGCAACCCGACCTTCGCCGAGCTGCTGTCCCGGGTCCGGGGCACCACCCTGGAGGCGTACGAGCACCAGGGCGTGCCGTTCGACGTGCTGGTGGACGAGTTGCGGCCGGAGCGCGACCTGAGCCGCAACCCGCTGTTCCAGCTGCTGTTCAACCTGGTCGAGGAGCAGGCCTCGCAGCTGCGGCTGCCCCGCGTGTCGGCCAGGTCGCTGCCGGTCGAGGCGGACACCGCCCGCTTCGACCTGGACGTCACCGTGGTGACCCGGGGCCGGCGCATGGAGGTGCTGATCTCCTACGCGACCGAGCTGTTCGAGGCCGGCACCGTCGCCCGGTTCGCCGAGCACTACCGGCGGATCCTGGCGGACGCGGTGCGGCGGCCCGAGACCCGGATCGGCGACCTCGATCTGCTGGCGCCCGAGGAGGAGCGGCTGCTGCTCTCGGACTGGAACGACACGGCCGGCCCCGAGTCGCCGCTGCTCGTGCCGGACCTGGTGGACCGGCAGGCGGCCCGCACCCCGGACGCGGTCGCCGTGGAGGGACTCGACGGCGAGCGGCTCACCTACGCCGAACTGGTGCGGCGGGCCTCGGCGCTGGCCGCGGTGCTGCGCGCGGAGGGGGCCGGCCAGGACGCCCCGGTGGGCGTGATGGTCGAGCGGTCCCCGGACCTGCTGGTGGCGCTGTTGGCCGTGCTCAAGTCCGGCGCGGCCTATCTGCCCCTGGAGTCCGACTATCCGCCGGAGCGGCTGGCGTACGTGCTGGCCGACAGCGGGGCCCGGCTGCTGCTCGGCCGCCCGGAGCTGGTGGCCCGGCTGGACCCGGCCCCGGACGTGCGGGTCATCGACGTGGGGCGGCCCCCGCGGGTGTCCGTGGAGAGCGGGCCTGCGGCGCCGGTGGGCCCGGACGACCTGGCGTACGTGATCTACACCTCGGGTTCGACCGGCCGCCCCAAGGGCGTGATGGTCCCGCACCGCGGTCTGGTGAACTTCGTCGCGGACATCGGCGCCACCCTCGGTCTGTCCGGTGACGACGTGCTGTGCGCGGTGACCACCGTGGCGTTCGACGCGTCGGTGCTGGAGCTGTTCGTGCCGCTCGCCCACGGCACCCGGGTGGTGCTGGTGGACCGGGAGACGTCCGCGGACGGCGCGGCCCTGGCCCGGATCGTGGCGGAGTCGGGGACGACGGTCATGGCGGCGACGCCGGCCACCTGGCATCTGCTGCTGCTCAGCGGCTGGCAGGGCGGCGACCTCCAGGCGGTCTCCGGCGGCGAGGCGCTCTCCGCGCAGCTCGCCCAGGAGCTGGCGCCGCGGGTGTCCCGGCTGTGGAACGTGTACGGGCCCACCGAGACCAGCGTCTACTCGACCGTGCAGCTGATCGCGCCCCCGGCTCCCGGGGAGCCGGTGTCGATCGGTCTGCCGATCGCCAACACCACGGTGCACGTGGTGGACGACCGGATGCGGCTGGTGCCGATCGGCGCCGTCGGCGAACTGGTCATCGGCGGCGCGGGCGTCACCCGCGGCTACGCCGGGCGGCCCGCCCTGACGGCGGAGCGGTTCGTGCCGGACCCGTTCGGGGCCGGCGGCCGCCTCTACCGCACCGGTGACCTGGCCCGCAGGCGGCCCGACGGCACGCTGGAGTTCATCGGCCGGGAGGACACCCAGGTCAAGATCCGCGGCCACCGCATCGAACTCGGCGAGATCGAGTCGGTCCTCCAGCGGTACCCCTCGGTGGACCGGGCCGCGGTGATCACGGCGGGCGAGGACATGGCCCGGCGGATCGTCGGCTACGTCTCCTGGCGGGACGAGCCCGACGAGCCCGGACTCCGCGCCCACCTGCGGGAGCACCTGCCGCAGTACATGGTCCCGGCCGTGCTGGTCGGCCTGGAGCGGATGCCGCTGACGCCGAACGGCAAGGTGGACCGCAAGCAGCTGCCCGAGGCGGCCGCCGAGGCGGGTGCCGAGCCGGTCGCGCCCCGCGACTCGCTGGAGCTGCGGGTGACCTCGATCTGCGAGCGGGTCCTCGGCCGGTCCCCGGTGGGGGTACGGGACGACTTCTTCGCCGCAGGCGGCAACTCGCTCAGCGCCTTCGAACTGGTCGAGGCGGTACGGCGGGAGCTCGGTGTGAGCGTGCCGCTCAGCACCTTCTTCCGGTCGCCCACCATCGAGGCGCTGTGCGGCGCGCTCCCCGGGCTGTCCGCGGTCTCCGAGCGGCTGCTGGTCCCGCTGTCGGCGGCCTCGCCCGCGACCCGCTCGCCGCTGTTCCTGGTCCATCCGCACGGCGGCGGCGTCAGCTCCTACATGGGCCTGGCGCGGGAGCTGGAGGGCGCTGTCGACCTGTACGGCGTCGAGGCGGTCGGCTACAACACGGACGCGGCGCCGCTGCGCACCGTCGAGGAGATCGCCGAGCGCTATCTCGCCGAGATGGCGGAGCAGGCCCCCGAGGGTCCGGTGCTGCTGGGCGGCTGGTCGTTCGGCGGGGTGGTGGCCTTCGAGATGGCGGTGCGGCTGGAGCGGGCGGGCCGCGAGGTCGGCGCGCTGGTGCTGCTGGACTCGCCGGTGCCGGGCTCGGCGGACCTCGTCGGCGACGAGGACGTGCTGTCCCGGTTCGGGGCCGACGCCGGGCTGTCGTCCGACGAGATGGACGACCTCGACGACAACGCGCTCATCGCCGCCCTGGTCCGCCAGTCCCACCAGGACGGCCGGCTGCCCGACCGGATCGAGTCGACGGCCGTGCGCCGCATGGTCGAGGTCGCCCGCGCCAACGGGGAGGCCGCAGGCCGCTACCGGCCCGGTGCGGTCGTCCACGCGGACGTCCACCTGCTCACCGTCTCCGAGTCCCACCCGACCCTCAAGAGCCCCGACGTCGACCCGGACGCCTGGCAGGCGCTGACCCGCGGCCGGGTCCGCACCGTCCCGGTGCCGGGCAACCACCACGACATGGTGCACCCTCCGCACGTCGCCGAACTGGCCGCGCGGATCGCGGAGATCGTCGGCCCGCACCAGACCGCCGGCCGCCCCGCCGGTCCCCCGGACGCCTGACCCGGAACGGACGCCCGACAAGGAACGAAGCCGGGCGGACGCGGGGCCCGATCGGCCCCGCTCCCCCGGCCCCCGCCGCCCGCGCGGCACAACGCGTGACCTCCATTACCCGAACGTCCGAGGAGGCGTAGGTGAAGATCGGCGTGCAGAGCCAGGACGTGCTGTCCGCACAGGACACGCACGGCCAGGCAGAGAGGGAGCCGGAGCCCCCGCACCTGGAGCACGGCGTGCTCATGGGCACCGGAACCGCCCCCAGCCACCACGGTGAACTGCTCCAGGGGGTGTTCGAGGACGACGGCAGGCTCCGCCGCGGTCTGGTGACGCTGCCCTGCCCGCTGTTCGCCAGCAACGCGACGGTGCGGCTGAGCCGTTGGGAGCCGGAGCTGACGGTCACCCCGTCGTGGAAGACGAAGGCGCTCGCCGCCGCCCGCACCACCCTTGAGGTGCTCGGCATGGGTGCCTACGGCGGGGAGCTGGAGTTGCGGGGCGACGTCGCGGTCGGCCGCGGCCTCGGCTCGTCGACCAGTGACGTGACCTCGGCGATCCTGGCGGTGCTGGCCGCGGTCGGTCGCAACCTCGCGCCGGAGCGGATCGCCAGGATCGCGGTCGCCGCCGAGGCGGCCACCGACCCCCTGATCTACTTCGACCGGATGCTGCTGTTCGCGCACCGCGAGGGCGCGGTCATCGAGGACTTCCACCGGCCGGTGCCACCGCTCGCGGTGGTCGGTTTCTCCTCGACGCAGCAGGAGGTGGACACCCTGGCGCTGCCGCGGGCGCGGTACAACGCCTGGGAGATCGAGTGCTTCCGCGCGCTGCGCGGCCTCATGCGCCGGGCCGTGGCCCGGGGTGACCACCGGGAGATCGGCCGGATCTCCACCGCGAGCGCGCGGATCAACCAGCGGTTCCTGCCGGTGCCGCGCTTCGACCGGTTGCTGGAGATCGCCGAGGAGACCGAGGCGCTGGGCGTGCAGGTGGCCCACAGCGGTTCGGTCGCCGCCCTTCTCTTCGCGCCGCAGCGGCCGGGGCTGGAGCAGCGCACCGCGCTGGCCGCCCGCCGGCTCGCGGAACTGCGCATCACCGACCATTGGCGCTATACAGCCGGGAGCGAGACTCATGTCCCGTACGCACACCAGTCGTAGGGCCTTCACGAGCGTGGTCGACGGCCACGTCCTGCCCAAGGTCATCCAGGTCGGGCCCAACGTGTACGGGGCCGCCTTCCATCTGATGAAGCTGCTGCCCGCCCAGTTCATCCTCACCAGTGCCATCGAGACCGGCGAGCTCGCCGAGGGCACCACGGTCGTGGAGACCACGTCCGGCACCTTCGGGCTCGGGCTGGCGATGGTGTGCCGGCTCAAGGGCATTCCGCTGGTCCTCGTCGGGGACCCGGCGATCGAACCGCCGCTGCGCCGCCGGCTGGAGGCGCTCGGCGCCCGGGTGAGCATCGTGTCCGGTCCCGAACTGCGCACCCGCGGGGTGCAGCAGGCCCGCCTGGACCGGGTGGCCCGCATCCAGGCCCGGCTCGGCTCCTACTACACCCCCGGCCAGTACGACAATCCGCTGAACCCGGTGTCGTACGGCGCGGTCGCCGAACTCCTGCTGGAGAGCATGGGCACGTTCGACGCGCTGGTCTGCCCGGTCGGTTCGGGCGGTTCGTCGTCCGGGATCGGCTCGTTCCTGCGGGCGCTGAACCCGCAGCTGAAGCTGATCGGCGTGGACACCCCCGGCAGCGTGCTGTTCGGCGCCCCCGCCGGGCCCCGGCAGCTGCGCGGTCTCGGCAACGGCCTGGTGCCGCCGGTCCTGGAGCACACGCTGTTCGACGAGATCCACTGGCTGGACGCGGGGACCGCGTTCACCGCGACCCGGCGGCTGCACGCGGAGCACGCCCTGTACATGGGGCCGACCAGCGGCGCCGCGCACCACGTGGCGAGCTGGTACGCCGAACAGCACCCTGAACTGCGGGTGATGGCGCTCTTCCCGGACGAGGGCCACCGCTACACCAACACCGTGCACAACGACGTGTGGCTGCGCCGCAACGGCTTCCTGACCCCGCCGCCCTCGGGACCGAGCACCCTGGACCACCCCGTCCAGGCCGCCGGCAGCTGGTCCCGGTACGCCTGGCAGCGGCGCACCCGCGACGAGGTCGTCGCTCTCGCGGAAGGAGCGGTCGTATGACCCGGGACGTGTTCGTCCTCGTCGAGAGCAACACCACCGGTACCGGACGGCTGTTCCCCGCGGCGGCCCGCGCGCTCGGCCTGCACCCGGTGCTGCTGGCCGCGGACCCGTCCCGGTACGCGTCGGTCGGCGGGGCCGAGGTGGTCCGCACCGACACCGACAGCGTGCCCGCGGTGATCGACGCCTGCCGCCGGCCGGCCGTCGGTCGGCGCGTCGTGGGGGTCGCCACCAGCTCCGACTACTACGTGGAGACCGCCGCGGCGGCGGCCGTCGCGCTCGGCCTGCCGGCCAACTCACCCGCCGATCTGGCCGCGGTCCGCGACAAGGGCACGCAGCGGGCCCGGCTCGCCGCGGCCGGGGTGCGGGTGCCGCGGTTCACGGTGGCCGGCACGGTCGAGGAGGTCCTGGCCGCGGCGGCGCGCACCGGCTACCCGGTGGTCGTCAAGCCGGTCACCGGCAGCGGCAGCCTCGGCGTGCGGCTGTGCGCGGACCCGGAGCAGGCGGCGGGGCACGCCCGCGCCCTGCTCTCCCGCGAGTCCGACGAGCGCGGCAGGCCGGTGCCGCGCCGGGTCACGGTCGAGGAGTTCGTGAGCGGCCCGGAGTACTCGGCCGAGGTCCTCGACGGAACCGTGGCCGGGATCACCGCCAAGCACCTCGGCGCACCTCCCCTGTTCGTCGAGACCGGGCACGACTTCCCCGCCGCCCTGGCCCCGGCCGCACGGGAGGCGATCACCGAGGCGGCCGAGGCGGCCGTACGGGCGCTGGGCATCGCCTTCGGCCCGGCCCACGTGGAGCTGCGTCTCGGCCCGGCCGGTCCGGTCCTGATCGAGGTCAACCCGCGGCTGGCGGGCGGCTGGATCCCCCGGCTGGTACGGGAGGCGACCGGCGCCGACCTGATCCTGGGCACGGTCGCCGCGTTCGCCGGACTTCCGTCCCCGGTGGCCGTGACCGCGGCAGGGGGCGCGGCGATCCGGTTCGTGGTCCCGGCCGAGAGCGGCCGGCTGCGCGGCATCGACGGGGTGGCACGGGCCTGCGCCGTTCCTGGCGTGGTCGACGTGGAGACCTACCGGGAGCCGGGCGCGGAGATCACCGTGGGCGGCGACTTCCGCGACCGGATCGGGCACGTGCTGGCCCGGGGCGCGACCGCCGCCGAGGCGGCCGCGGCCGCCGAGGAGGGCGTGGGCCGCGTCACCGTTTCCCTGGCGGTCCGTCAGGAGGTACGGGCATGACAGACTCCGGACGCCTGCGCAGCGCCGCGTCGCCCGAGATCCGCCGCATGCTCCTGGAGCGGCGGGACCCGCCGCGGCCCTCCTGGAAGACCGAGCTCGACCGGATCACCCACGTCGACCTCGCCCACGTCGTGATGCTCGCCGAGCGCCGGATCGTCGGCGCCGAGACCGCCTCCACCCTGCTCGCGGCCATCACGAGACTGCGCGAGCAGGACTACCGGGCCCTGGAGACCGTGCCCGCCCCGCGCGGCCTCTACCTGGCCTACGAGTCCCACCTGATCGAGACCCTCGGCGACGAGACGGGCGGCGTCCTGCAGACCGGCCGCTCCCGCAACGACCTCGGCGTCACCTGCCTCCAGCTGGCCCTGCGCGAACCGTACCGGCGGCTGTCGGAGGAACTGGCCGAGCTGGGCCGGGTGCTGCTGGAACGCGCCCACGAGCACCGCGAGGTGCTGATGCCCGCCTACACCCACTTCCAGGCGGCGGTGCCGGTCACCTACGGCCACTACCTGCTCGGGCTGGCGCAGGCCTTCGAGCGGGACGCCCGCGCCCTGGCCCAGGCCGGCGAACTGCTGGAGCGGTGCCCGCTGGGCGCCGGGTCGATCGGCGGGACGACCGTGCCGATCAACCCGGGGCGCACGGCCGAACTCCTCGGTTTCGGCGAGGCGGTGCGCAACTCGGTGGACGCCATCGCCACCCGGGACACCGCGCTGCGGCTGCTGTCGGCGGCCGTGGTCCTCGGCGTCACCCTCGACCGGGCCGCCCTCGACCTGCTGATGTGGTCGAGCGCGGAATTCGGGCTGGTGACGATCCCCGACGGGCTGGTCGGGTCGAGTTCGATGATGCCGCAGAAGCGCAACGCGTTCGTCCTGGAGCACGTGCAGGGCAAGTCGGCCGCCGCCCTCGGCGGGCTGACGGCCGCGGTGAGCTCGATGCGGGGTACTCCGTTCACCAATTCCATCGCGGTCGGCACCGAGGCGATGACCCATGTGATGCCGGCGCTGGACGCGACGATCGACGCGGTGAAGATCCTGCGGATGGCCTACGACGGGGCCCGGCCGGTGCCCCGGGCCATGGCGGACCGGGCGACGGCGGGGCTGACCCACGCGACCGCGACCGCGGAGTGGCTGGTACGCCGGGGGGTGCCGTTCCGGCGGGCCCACCACCAGGTCGGGGAGGCCGCGCTCGCCGTCGCGGAGGGACGGGCCGGCTCGCTCGGCGCGGCCCTGGAGGCGAACGGGCACCTGCCGGCCGGCGACTCCGCCGACCTGCGGCCGGAGAGCGTGTGGTGGGCGGCGGAGTTCGGCGGCGGCCCCGGCCCGGCCTCGTTCCGCCGCTGCCACGAACCGCTCGCCCAGAGCTGGGAGGACCACCGCGCCCGGCTGGCCAAGGAGACCGCCCGCTGGCGCGACGCCGACGAGCGCCTGCGGGACGCCGTGGCCCTGGTGCACGGCAGGACGCGGGACACCGCCGCGGCCGCCCGCCCCGATTCCGAGGAGGACACCCATGACGAGCACTGACCGCGGCGCCGCCCCGGCGCACGTCGTCGAACTGCGCAGCGACACCTTCACCCTGCCCACCCCCCGCATGCTGGCGGAGATGACCAGGGCGCCGCTCGGCGACGACGTCTACGGCGAGGACCCCACCGCCCGTGAGCTGGAGGAGCTGGCCGCCGGGCTGCTGGGCATGGAGGACGCCTGCTTCATGCCCAGCGGCACCATGGGCAACCTGGCGGCCCTGCTGGCCCATTGCCCGCGCGGCACCAAGGCCCTCGCGGGCGCCGAGTCCGACATCTACGTCTACGAGGCCGGCGGCGCCTCCTACTGCGGCGGGGTGATCGTCGAGCCGGTGGCCAACCGGGCCGACGGCACCATGGCGCTCGCCGACATCGAGGCCGCCTTCCCGGAGGACCCCGAGGACCCGCAGTTCGCGCTGCCCGCCCTGCTGTGCGTGGAGAACCCGCAGAACCGCTGCGGCGGGCGGGTGCTGCCGCTGGAGTACCTGGCGGAGGTCCGGGCGCTGGCCCGCTCCCGCGGGGTGGCGGTCCACCTGGACGGGGCCCGCCTCTTCAACGCCGCGCTCGTCCTCGGCGTGCCGGTGCGCGTCATCGCCGGTTACGCGGACTCGGTGCAGTTCTGTCTGTCGAAGGGGCTGTCCGCGCCGGTCGGCTCGATGGTCGCGGGCAGTGCCGAGTTCATCCGGTCGGTGCGGCGGATCCGCAAGATGCTCGGCGGCGGCATGCGGCAGGCCGGAGTGCTGGCCGCGGCCGGGCTGGTCGCGCTGCGGGAGATGACGCTGCGGCTCGGCGACGACCACGCCACGGCGCGCCGGCTGGCCGAGGGGCTGGCCGCGCTGCCCGGGGTGGTGGTGGAGCCGGTCGAGACCAACATGGTCTTCTTCCGGGTCGACGCCCCCGGTCTGACCCAGGCCCGGTTCATGGAGCGGGCCTGGGAGGAGGGCGTGCGCCTCGCCGAGCTGGGTCGCGGCCGGATCCGGGCCGTCACCCACGCGGGGGTGGACGACGCCGACGTCGACCGCGCCCTGGAGGTCTTCCAGCAGCTCCTGCTGCCCCGGACCGCCGCCGTCTGACCCCTGCCACGACACCGGCCGCCGTCCGGCGACGGCCTTCTTTCCCCCTTGACCACTGCCACGCCTCATCCGCACCACGGCAACCACCCGCACCACCGCTCCACCCGTTCGAACCCTTCCTTGAAACAGCTCCACCACACGATCGGAGAACCGTCATGCAGCAGAACTCCCAGCAGTGGCTCGTCGTCGTCAACGACGAGGAGCAGTACTCGGTCTGGGCCGCCGACCGGGGCATCCCGCAGGGCTGGCGCGCGGTCGGCGTCAGCGGTCCGAAGGAGGACTGCCTCGACCACATCGAGCGCACCTGGACCGACATGCGCCCGCTGAGCCTGCGCTCCGCCTCGGCCGCCTGACCGCGGGACGGGGGTGGGGGGGGGCCCCCGGGCCCCGGCCCCCCCCCCCCCCCCCCCCCCCCCCCCCCCCCGCCCCCCCCCCCCGCCGGCCCGAGGTTGGGCCCCCCCCCCACCCGCGCGCCCCCGGGCCCGCCCGGCCCCCCGCGGGCCCGCGCCCCCCCCCCGCCCCCCCGCCGGGGGGGGGGGGGGCCGGGGGCCCCGGGGCCCGCCGCCACCCCCGTCCCGCACCCGACCACCAGGACAGGGCACACGCCCGGAGAGGACTTCGCGGATGACCACGGCCCAGCCGCTCACGCCCCGCACGGCCGACGCGTGGGGACAGCTCCTGCTCGACTGCCACACCGCGGGGCTGCCGCGGGACGCCTATTTCGAGATCTGTGAACGCGACGACGGATACATCAGCGGCTACGACGCCGTGGGCTTCTTCACGGGCCCCGACGCCTGGCCGGCGCTGGACCGCTGGGCCTTCTCGCGGTTCCGCGGCCGGGTCCTGGACATCGGGGTCGGGGCCGGGCGGTTCGCGGTCCCCTTCCAGGACCGCGGCGGCGAGATCGTGGGCCTCGACGTGTCGGCCGACGCGCTCGACGTGTGCCGGCGCCGCGGGCTCACGGAGACGTTCCTCGGCACCGTCGACGACCTGCCGGAGAGCGCCCGCTTCGACACCTTCCTGCTGCTGGGCCGCAACCTCGGCCTGCTGGAGAGCCGTGAGCGCGCCCCGCGGCTGCTCAGCGCGCTGGCCCGGCTGGCGCGGCCCGGGGCCCGGATCGTCGGGACCGGGATGGACCCCTATCTGCTCGACGGGGCGCAGCACGCCGAGTACCTCGCGGCGAACCGGCTCCAGGGCCGGATGAGCGGCCAGATGCGGCTGCGGCTGCGGCACCGGCTGCTGGTGACGGACTGGTTCGACTACCTGTTCGCCTCGCTGCCGGAGCTCGAAGCGCTGGCCGAAGGCACCGGCTGGCAGCTGGCCGAGGCCGAACGGCACGGACCGGACTACGGTGTCGTCCTCACCCTGGCCTGACGCCGTGCCGAGCAGCGGCCCCCGGCCCCGGCCCCCCCGGGGGCCCCCCCGGGGGGGGGGGGGGGGGCCGCGGGGCGGGCCCCCCCCCCCCCCCCCGCCGGGCCCCCCCCCCGGGGCCCCGGGGGGGGCCCCCCCCCGGGACCCCCCC